>NZ_QOWE01000021.1 GCF_003334855.1 Larkinella punicea | reverse complement strand
ATCCGGGTGGCCTTAGCCGTCTTACAATCGGGGAAGCCGTTTGATTCTCGACTAAACCTGCCAACCGAAGAAAATTTGGTTTCAAACTTGTAAAATTTGACAGTTCATGGGTACGCAATCACCTGCATCTGCCTGTTGCGTACCCAAAGGCACGCGGGAGGAACCGGGTAGCCTTTTCGTTACAAACATCTGTCCGCTAGGCGGCCAACCATCCCTCATTCGCGTTACAGTATCAGAAAAAACCATTCTAAAGATCGTTCTGCGCCAACAGCCAAAGAGGGTGTAAAAAAAAGCAACCTTCGTACACTACTGATTTTACATTTGAAATTTCCGAAATCGGTGGTCTACCTCAATCGTCTTTCCTTCCACTTACTTTTCTTCGCGTCGGTGACAACGACCTCCGGGGCGGTTTTCACCTGGCGGTTTTGAAACAGCCAGGCCGCCAAAACCCCCGCCAGTTGGGTTTCTTCCAGACTCGTTTCGGGTGTCAGTTTATCAGGTGTAAAATAATGGTTGACGAAATGGGTGTCGAACTGTCCCGAGCGGAAGGCATCGTGCTGCATCACAAACCGGCAGAACGGCAGCGTCGTTTGCACACCCGTAATGCGGTATTCATCGATGGCGCGGATCATTTTCTCGATGGCTTCGGCGCGGGTGGCTCCCGTTGTCACCAGTTTGGCAATCATGGGATCGTAATAAATTGGAATGGCCATGCCCTGTTCAAAACCATCGTCGACCCGAACGCCGTTGCCCTGGGGGCGCACGTAGGTTTCCAGCGTTCCGACGTCGGGCAGAAAGTTGTTGGCCGGATCTTCGGCATACACCCGGATTTCGATGGCATGACCGTTTATTTTCAAATCCCCCTGTTTGATTTCCAGCGGTTTCCCTTCGGCAATGTAAATCATCTGTTTCACCAGATCGATGCCCGTAATCTGTTCCGTCACCGGGTGTTCGACCTGAAGCCGGGTGTTCATTTCCAGAAAATAGAAATTCAATTGGTCGTCGACGATAAACTCCACCGTTCCGGCCCCGTAATAGCCACAGGCCCGCGCCACTTCGACTGCGCAACGCCCCATCTCGGCCCGAATTGCCGGCGTTAACACCGACGATGGTGCTTCTTCCACCACTTTCTGGTGACGGCGCTGAACCGAACATTCGCGTTCGAAGAGGTGAATGATGTTGCCGTGTTGATCGCCCAGCACCTGAATTTCCACGTGGCGGGGCGACGTAACGTATTTTTCGATAAAAACCGATCCGTCGCCAAAGGCCGATGTGGCCTCGCTGACGGCCCGGTTCATGCCTTCGTCAAACTCCGCGTCGCTTTCCACAATCCGCATTCCTTTGCCTCCTCCGCCCGCACTGGCTTTAATCAGAATCGGGTAACCGATCTGGGCCGCCGTTTTCCGGGCGTCGTCGCGATCCGTGATGGCTTCGGGCGTGCCGGGAACCATCGGGATATTATAGGACGCAACGGCCGCTTTGGCCGCCAGCTTACTGCCCATCACTTCGATGGATTCCGGTGACGGCCCGACAAAGATCAGCCCGGCGTTGCGGACGGCGCGGGCAAAACCGGCGTTTTCCGACAAAAAACCGTAGCCCGGGTGAATGGCATCCGCACCGGTTTGCCGACAGGCTTCAATGATGGCATCGGCCCGCAAATAGGATTCGGAAGAGGGGGGCGGCCCCACGCACACGGCTTCGTCGGCATACCGGACGTGGAGCGACTGGCGGTCGGCTTCGCTGTAGATGGCTACGGTTCGAATGCCCATTTCGCGGGCGGTTCGCATGATTCGCAGGGCAATTTCACCGCGGTTGGCGACGAGTAATTTCTGAATGTTAGCCATTGAATGTGAATCGTTGGTCATTCGGATTTCGGTGGCTGAAGGGCCTTGTTGCAGCAGATAACCGAACCGGAATGTACCTGCAAAAATATACTTCTCGCTGCCTGCTCCTAATTTCCGGTGGTAATTTCTAAAACCAACCCCCGCTTTGCGGTTGACAGATTTTAATTTACTTTTGTACTAATGTGGTTAACAAACTCATTATAAACCGGTAAATAGCGCAATAAAGTGGATTTATTTGAGAAATTACGCACCAACCTCGGACCCATCGGTTCGTCATCGCGGGAGTATAACGCGCACCATTATTTTGCATTTCCCAAGCTGGAAGGCGAGTTAGGGCCGCACATGGTGTTTCGGGGGAGGAAGATGCTCAATTGGAGTTTGAATAATTATCTGGGGCTGGCCAACCATCCCGAAGTCCGGAAAATCGATGCCGAAGCGGCTAAGGATTGGGGTCTTGCGTACCCGATGGGCGCCCGGATGATGTCGGGTAATTCGGATCTGCACGAAGAACTGGAGAAACAATTGGCGGAGTTTGTCGGCAAGGAAGACTCGTTTCTGCTCAATTATGGCTACCAGGGCGTGATGTCGGCCATCGAAGCCGTGGTCGATTACCGGGATGTGATCGTCTATGACGCCGAATGTCATGCGTGTCTGATCGACGGTATTCGGTTACACAAAGCCAAGATGGGCGAATACTACAAATTCAATCACAACGATATCGATAGCCTGGAGAAAAACCTGCAACGGGCCACCAAAAAAGCCGCTGAAAAAGGGGGCGGTATTCTGGTCATTACCGAAGGCGTATTCGGCATGTCGGGCAAAGTCGGCATTCTGAAAGAGATTGTGGCTTTGAAGGAAAAATATGATTTTAAATTGCTGGTCGACGACGCCCACGGTTTCGGAACCATGGGGCCGACGGGTGCCGGTGTGGGCGAATTGCAGGGGTGTCAGGATGGCATCGACCTGTATTTCTCGACCTTCGCCAAGTCGATGGCGGCCATTGGTGCGTTCATTGCCGGTGACCACGACATTATCATGTACCTGAAATATAACATGCGTTCCCAAACGTATGCCAAAGCCTTGCCGATGCCTTACGTCGTTGGGGCCATGAAGCGGCTCGAACTGATCAAAACCCAACCGGAACTCCGCGAAAAACTGTGGCAGAACGTACGGGCGATGCAGGACGGTTTGCGGGCGCGTGGGCTCAACATCGGGGATACGACCTCGCCGGTGACGCCGGTTTTCCTGCACAGCGAAGGCGGTGTTCAGGAAGCGGGGGTGCTGGTTCGCGACCTGCGCGAAAACATGGGCGTCTTCTGCTCCATTGTTGTCTATCCGGTGGTTCCGAAGGGTGTCATCATGTTGCGGATCATTCCAACGGCGGCTCACTCGCTCGAAGATGTTGACTACACCCTGAAAGCCTTCACTGCAGTGTCCGAAAAACTAAACCAGGGATTTTATCGTGAAAATGCCCACCAGGTCCTGATTGATGCCGCCCTGGTGCCCTCAGAAGTCGCCAAAACGGTGGCGGAATGACCGTTTAGTAAGGAAACGTGCTTTATTTGGATTTTTCCAACGTTTTTTTTGACGGTTTTCTTGCGCTGAATCATAGAATGCGTATATTTCGTCAAAAACGCGGTTTTTGAGCGTTTTAGGGCATTTTTCACAACTTTTTAACCCCCATACGAACTGTTATGGCACGTTTCGATGAAATAAAAAATCTGGTCATGTCTTTGGAAGGTGATTTCGAGAAATTCTACGAAAAAGGCAATCAGGCTGCCGGTACCCGCGTACGGAAAGGCATGCAGGATCTGAAGACATTGGCTCAGGAGATTCGCTCTGAAGTGCAAGGTCAGAAAAATGCAAAAGAGTAAACAACAACTTACTCCAAAACCAAACAAGCCCGGCGATTCGTCGGGCTTGTTTGGTTTTTGGAGGGCAATGAATCCGGCGTTCAGGATTTCTTATACATCAAGGTCGCCACGCCACGCGTCGTTAACTTGCCGGTTTGGGTATCTTTAATTTCAGTCGACACTTCCGCGATGTGTTTGTCCGGATTGGTGGAAACCACCGTAAAAACCGCTTCATAGTCTGTATCGACAAACATGGGCCGCAGAAAGTCCAGCGTTTGCTTCAAATACACCGAACCGTGTCCGGGGAATTGCGTTCCCAGGATTTTGGTGAACACGCTGGCACCCAACATGCCGTGAATAATGGGCCGTTTGAAGGGCGTCTGGCTGGCAAACTCCGCGTCGAGGTGCAACGGATTGTCGTCGCCGGTAACGCGCGCAAACGCTTCGACGTCGGCTTGCGAGAAACGAAAGGTATGCCGGTGAACGGCGTTTAATTCAAAAGGGGTCATAAAAACGAAAACGTGATTAGCTGGAATGGTCGCTGACGATCACCCATTGTCCGTTAATTTTTCGCCAAAGTAACGTAAAATGTCCTTCCGCATCGCCGACTTTCGGGCGGGTCAGGTGAAATTTTCCGATCACATACGCTACATTTTTGGCCTGGAACTCCAGTTTCAGAATGGTAAACTTCAACGTTCCCATGGCCGCCCGGTCCGGATACCGGCGTTTGTAATTACTCAGCGTAGCCTCGTAGCCGTACGTAATGCCCACTTTGCCGATAAACGTCAGTGAGTCCGACTTCCAGTAGCCGTTCATGAAAGCCGTGGTATTGCCGGCATTCCAGTCGGCGGTTTGGCGATCCAGAATGGACAGAATCGCTTTGCGGTCGGCGGGTGTCTGGGCCTGAGAACCGGTGATGACGAACAAAAAAAGAAAGAAGCCGACTAGTTTTTTCATTTTATCCCGTACTTTGATGGCTTATAATTTCCCCAATACTAATGAATAAAATTCGCAAATTTTACGAAGAATATAAGCCTTACATCTTTTCGGATGGCTGGTATTACATTTTTATCATTGTGTTCATCCTGATCCTGTTTATTTTCTTTTCCTGACCGTGGCGCAAACAACTTTGCTGGCGATTGTCAATCCCCTGTCGGGGACGGCTTCGGTACAAAAAAAGCAGCAATGGATTGAATTTTTGTTGAAAATAGCGGTTGATGCTGGGTTTACGCCTGAAGCACGCTTTACGACGCATCCCGGACACGCCACCGAACTGGCCACCGACGCCGTTCGGCAGGGCATCCGCCGGGTGGTGATCATCGGGGGCGATGGCACGATGAATGAAACCGCCCGGGCGCTGTTGAACACGCAAACCGCCCTGGGAATTGTCCCGGTGGGTTCGGGAAACGGGCTGGCACGGCATTTGAAGTTACCGCTGAATCCGAAAAAAGCCATTGAGCGGGCCATCCATGGACGCCCGGTGGTGATCGACAGTGGTCGGATCAATGAACACGCTTTTTTTTGCACGACCGGAATAGGCTTCGATGCGTACGTTGCCCAGGAATTTGCCCGGCAGCCCATCCGGGGGTTGCCCACCTACATCCGAACCACCTACCGGGCGTTCTGGAACTACCAGCCTGCGACCTACGAAATTGACGGGAAACCGCAGTCGCTCTTCTCCCTGACCGTGGCCAACGCCGGGCAGTTTGGCAACAATGCCTGGATTGCTCCCCATGCCAATGTCGCCGACGGGTTGCTGGATGTCTGTCTGCTAAAACCGTTTCCCCGCAGCGCGGTGGGCCTGCTGGCGTGGCGGCTTTTTAACAAAACCCTCGACCAGTCGAACTACCTGACGGTGCGACCCGCCCGGTCGGTGGTGGTGAAAGGAGCGGGGCCGCTATTGATCCACGTCGATGGGGAGCCGTTGCTACTGGACACCGACACGGCAACGGTTCAGGTGGTGCCGTCGAGTTTGCTGGTGATTCGGTAGAGTGGTTCGTCTTGGCTTTTTGGTCGCATAGCGACCGAATGTTTGTAGAAAAAAGTAGCAATATTCCCTCTATCGGTCGCGTAGCGATCGAACTAAAATGGCTAAAAACGATGAGTAAGAAAAATAACAACGATAAATCCCGCTTCGGAATCGTGTATTCGACGGACCCGAATTATGCGTACCAATCCGGCGCTTCCAACGCGAAAACGCTGAAACCGGAACAGCAGAACCTAAAAATCTGGCTCGATCGCAAGGGGGGCGGGAAGGTCGTGACGGCCGTCCGGGACTTCATCGGCACCGACGCCGACCTGACCGAAGTGGCCAAACAGCTAAAAACCGTATGCGGCTCCGGCGGCTCGGCCAAAGACGGCGAGATCCTGATTCAGGGCGATCACCGCGACAAAGTCCTGGCCTGGCTCACGGCAAAGGGGTATAAGGGGAAGAAAGCGGGGGGGTAAAAGGAATGATGGATGATGAATGATGAACGATGATTGGGCTGACGCGTAAATTCATCATCCATCATTCTCTATTTCACTCCTCCCAGCCAGCTTTTTAGCGGTTTGTGGAAAATCAGGATCAAGAGGGCGAAGCCGAAGCTGAAATAGACGACGCTCATGAACATTTCCGGCATCTGCTGAACATTCCCTTCGTCGAAACCGCCCGCAAACAAACCGGCAATCAGGTTGCCCAGTGAGGTGCCGACAAACCAGATGCCCATCAACTGGCTGAGGTAGCGTTTGGGAGCTAGTTTGGTGAACGAACTCAGCCCCACCGGACTCAGGCAAAGCTCGCCCAGCGTGTGAAACAAATAGGTGAACGTCAGGAAGATCGGGGAAGTGAGCTGGCCGGTCAAAGCAATTTTGGAAGCCATTACCATCACCAAATACCCGAGTCCTAAAAGAAACAGCGCGACGGCAAACTTGAGGTGGGGTGCCGGATTCTGGTTGCGGTTTCCCAGATAAATCCAGAGTGCGGCCAGAATCGGGGAGAAGATGAGGATGAACGCCGGATTGAAATTCTGGAACCAGCTCGAGGGCATTTGCCAGCCAAAAAGATTCAAATCCGTATACCGGTCGGAGAAAATCTGGAGCGACGAACCCTGCTGTTCAAAGCCCGCCCAGAACACGGCAGAACCCAGGAAGAATACGAACAGAACACCCACCCGCTTCTTTTCAACGAGCGTTAAGCCGCCCGCCAGCAGAATGAACAGAAAATAGCCGACTGCCGTCAGTGTAATGATAACCCCGGCGCCTTTGGCTAATCCCTGCGCGGTGGTCAGATCCAGAATACCCGTAAACTGCAAAACGGCGAGGATGGCCGCGAGGCCCACCACAAAAAACAGACTGCGGTTCTGGTTGGTCGTGTCGGTAGATGCTTCGGCTTTGGCCGGGACATTTCCGTAGTCGCTGAGGTATTTCTGACCGAAAATCCGGAAGACCACCAGGCCGAACAACATGCCGACGGCAGCCGCGCCAAACCCGTAATGCCAGCCCACTTTCTGTCCCAAATATCCCACGATGGTGATTCCCAGAAACGAGCCCATATTGATACCCATGTAGAAAATCGAAAAAGCCGCATCGCGCCGGGCACCACCTTCGGGATAGAGTTCACCAACGATGGAACTGATGTTGGGCTTTAACAAACCCGTACCGATGGCAACGGTGGCTAAACCGATATAAAACAAGGCGCTCCCGGCCGGAATGGCCAGCAGAACATGCCCGAACATGATGACAAAACCGCCGTACCAGATGGATTTTCGCTGTCCCAGAATGTTGTCGGCAATCCAGCCGCCGGGCAGCGAAAGGAGGTAACCCGAAGCCGTATACAAGCCATAGATGGCGGCTCCTTCCATTTCGCTGAGGCCCATGCCGCCCCGGACGTTGTCGATCAAAAAGAGCAGCAGGATGGCCCGCATGCCGTAGTAGCTAAACCGCTCCCACATTTCGGTGAAAAACAGGACATAGAGGCCTGTAGGGTGTTTGGCAGACGTGGTAGTAGGGGATGCAGTGGCTTGCATTCGGCAGTTTAGGTTGATGAGTGTAGTTAAGAACGAAAATTCGGTGTTTTTTCAGGATTCAGGACATTAAATATAGAGGATACGCCGGAATCTCCCAAAAGTTGTACGGGTATTGGCAAAACTGACCAACTTTGCGCTATGATTCTGCCCTTCGATTTTCGCACCGATCCGTATCTGATACTGGATTTTACCGCCCAAAATTCAGAACTGGACAGCCTTGACCTTACCAATACGGCTGTTTTTACCGATTACGTCTTTGGGAAACTTCGCCGGCAGGGTGCCGTGGTGGGCGTGGGTGGTTACAACGAACACCGGGTCATCTACCGGCGCAGTCCGCATTTCAATCAGGCCGAAGCATCCCGTTGCATCCATTTAGGCATCGACCTCTGGGCCGAAGCCGGAACGCCGGTTTTTGCCCCGCTCGATGGCGTGGTACACAGTTTTCAGGATAACAATCATTTCGGCGATTACGGCCCCACGATTATTCTTGAACACCGGCTGGATGAAAAACCGCTTTTTGCACTTTACGGGCATCTCAGCCGTTCGTCGTTGCGGGGTTTAACAGTAGGAAAGTCTTTCAAAGCCGGGGAGAAAATCGCTGAAATTGGCCCGTATCCGGAGAACGGCGACTGGCCTCCGCACCTGCACTTCCAACTGATGACTGATTTGTTGGGTCATACGGGAGACTTTCCGGGTGTTTGCTCGCTGGCGGATCGGGAACGGTATCTGGCAGTTTGCCCGGATCCGAACCGCTTGCTGCAAATACCGGGGTTATCCCAACCCCCTGAAGGGTAGGGCTGTTAGGTTTTGAATTGGAATTGATTAGGCCGATCGTTCTGACCCTCATTTGCCCCCCAGCCCCCTAAAGGGGGAGCTTGGAGCGCGAGAAAACTCCCCCTTTAGGGGGCTGGGGGGCAAATGCGGATTAGGGGCAATTATTTTTCGGTAATCGAAATGATGATGTCGTGGGGAGCCGGTTCGTCACCACCAAAATACGGATAGAGCCGGTAGCGTTGAGTACTTTGCACAATGTTGCAGCCCCGCGCAATGGTGGTCTCCTTACCTTTGAAGGTGAAGACATAGTTGCCGCCAACGATGCTGATTTGGTAATCAGCAGGCTTGTTAAGTTCAGCGGTGCCGAGTTCTTCCGAAACGCGCTCGCCGTTGCGGTAGCAATAGGCATAAATCCGGAGGGCTTTGTCCCGCCAGTTCCAGCCAAAGCGGGCGCTGGACGTGTTGTGTTGAACATTACAGTCCGAAAAACCGTATAGTTTGTTGATGTCGTGCTGGTTTTCGGGAATTTTGTTGGTATAAACGGCGGAACTGTCGAAAATGACGCTGAACGACAAGGTTGTTTTGGCAGTATACGAAAAGTCGTTGTGATCGGCGTAATTGCCACCGGCTTTGATTGTGTACACGGTGGTAACCGGCGCGGTAGGGTCATCCGGTTTTCCGGAAGGAATCTTGCACCCGTGAAGACCAATCAGGCCCAGGAATATCAAAAGAATAAAATAACGCATTACCAGGTTGATCCAGAGAATCTTAAAACGAGTGTGAGGTGTGAACAGTTTTAGGCAACCAAAAATAACGAAATGATCACTTATTCAAAAACGGTAAACAACCAGTAATCTTTTATAACCATGCGGAAACTTAGTTTTTTTGTATTGAGCATATTGAGTCTTTTTTCTCCGGCGGTTGCCCAGACGCCGGACCTGCCCGTCAACCGGATTGTGGTGTTGGGTGATGCGGAGCTTGAATTACCGGCCGATCAGGTTCGCATCACGGTCACTTTGCAATTTTCGGATCCGGCCGACGCCCGGAAAGCGTATGTTGCGCACCAGGCTGCCGAAAAACGGCTAGTGAAGTTACTGAAAGATTACCAGATTGACGAGAAAGAAATACGGTACACCTTACTGCAGGTTCAGAAAAATGATGGGTCGATCTACCAGAATGGCCAGCAGAAGCCGGAGGTCATCACCAATCAGCAAGTCATTTTTGAGTTGAATAAACCGGAACGGTATCTGGATCTGCAACTGGCGCTGATCAATGGCGGTTTCAACCGCTTTCAGGCCGGCTATCGTTCGACCAAACAGGAGACCAGCAAAAATCTGGTGCTGGAAAAGGCCGTTGAGGTGGCTCGCGAAAAAGCGGCCATTCTCGCCAAAGCCGCCGGGCGAACGCTGGGAACCGTGCTGAGTGTGCGCGACACGGAAGAAACCGACCCGGTTTTACAGCGGGGCTTTGGACTTAGTGCGATGGACGAAGTCGTACGCGTCGGGTATGGCGGCAGTTTACTCGATATTCCGCAGACGATCCGGATTCCGGCGCAGGTGAAAGTGACGTTTGAATTGAAGTAAAAAAGGCGAAATGCCGCCGGTATTTGAATAAAGTGGTTAAAAAAAGGGGTGGTTCTGGGTTCAGAGCCATCCCTTTTCTATATTTAGTGCAAGAATACGAACCTGCACTTTATGAACAAACTACTCCTCGCATTAACCATTTTGCTCACTACTTCGGCGGTTGCCCAGACCGCTTCGACCGGCACTCCCCCTACCATCGCGTCGTATACGGCAGGCATGGAAAAGCAACCCGGTTTTATGACGTTTTACTGGGATGCCAAAAAAGGGAAGATCTGGCTGGAGATCGACAAGTTCGATACTGAACTCCTCTATTATCCGACCCTGGCCTCGGGCATCGGTTCCAACGACATTGGTCTTGATCGGGGGCGGCTGGGGCAGGAACACATCGTCAAATTTCAGCGCACCGGCCCGAAGGTGCTGATGGTCGAACCCAATTACCAGTACCGCGCCATCACCAGCGACGCCCTCGAACGCCGGGCGGTCGAAGAGTCGTTTGCGCAGTCGGTCCATTGGGGGTTTGACATTGTGGCCGAAGAGGAAAGCGGTCCGACGGGTCGGCGGGTGCTGGTCGATCTGACGCCGTTTCTGATGCTCGATGCGGTGGGGGCGGTGCAGGCCATCAGCCAGACCCGCCAGGGAAATTTCCGGCTTGATGCCAGCCGTTGCGCCATGTATCTGCCGCATTCCAAATCGTTTCCGCAAAATACCGAATTTGAAGTCACCATCACGCTGACCGGCGACACGCCCGGCGCGTACCTGCGCTCGGTGGTGCCGACACCAACCGCCGTAACGATGCGGCAGCACCATTCCTTTGTTCAATTGCCCGAAGCAGGTTATAAAGCACGGGAGTTCGATCCGCGCATCGGCTACGGCGGCATCGAGTATTTCGATTACGCAACGCCCGTCAGCCAGCCGATCATCAAGCGGTATATTTCGCGGCACCGGCTGGAAAAGAAAGATCCGAAAGCGGCTGTCAGCGAAGCCGTTAAGCCCATTGTCTATTACCTCGATCCGGGTACGCCCGAACCGATCCGCACGGCCTTGATGGAAGGCACGGCCTGGTGGAATCAGGCGTTTGAAGCGGCCGGGTACAAAGATGCGTTTCAGGTGAAATTGCTGCCGGCCGATGCCGATCCGATGGATATTCGCTACAACCTGATTCAGTGGGTGCATCGTTCCACGCGCGGCTGGTCCTACGGAGCGAGCATCATCGATCCGCGAACGGGTGAAATCATCAAGGGAAAAGTGACGCTGGGCTCGCTGCGGGTTCGGCAGGATTACCTGATTGCGCAGGGACTGGTCGGCAACTTCGACACCGATACCTCGCACGTATCCGAAATGATGCAGATGTCGCTCAACCGGCTGCGGCAACTGGCTGCACACGAAGTGGGCCATACGCTGGGACTGCCACACAACTACATCGCCAGCACGCAAAATAGGGCGTCGGTGATGGATTATCCGACAATGGTGGCCAAAGTGAAAGGCGCGGCCATCGACCTGTCGGATGCCTACACGCTGAGCATTGGCGACTACGACAAATGGAGCATCATCTGGGGCTACCAGGATTTTCCGGCGGGAACCAACGAGAAGCAGGAGTTGAACAAAATCGTTCAGCAGATGCACGCCAAAGGTCTGACGTTTCTGACCGATCAGGACGCCCGGCCCGAGAGCAGCGCCCACCCGGCCACGCACTTGTGGGACAATGGCGGCAATGCGGTCGATGAATTGAAGCGCACGATGGAGGTTCGGCGGGTGGCTCTGGATCATTTCAACGAAAAGAAAATTCCGGCGGGAACGCCGATGGCAACGCTGGAAGAGGTTTTTGTGCCGATGTACCTGTTTCACCGGTACCAGGTCGAAGCGGCCGCCAAGGTGCTGGGCGGACAAACGTATACCAATGCGTTGCGGGGCGATGGCCAACCGGTTCTGTCGGTGGTTCCGGCGAGTGAGCAACGCCGGGCACTGGATGCTCTGTTGTCTACGCTCCGCCCACAGGTGTTGACGGTACCGTCGGTGCTGTTGAAATCCATTCCACCGAGGCCGTTCCGGTACAGCCCCAATTCGCGGGAGGTGTTCAAACGCCGGACGGGCATGACGTTCGATCCGCTGGCCCCACCCGAAGCGGCCGTTTCGATGACGTTGCGGATGATGCTCAACCCGGAGCGTTGCGCCCGGCTGGTTCACCAGAAGGCTTTCGATCCGGCCCAACTCGGCCTGGACGATGTTCTTGTTCAGCTACTTAAAGCGATTTATAAACGGCCCTTTGATAAAGGCTATGTTGGAGAAATTAACTACATGACCAGTTTGAAGGTAGCGGAACAACTCATCGCGTTAGCCCAGAACAAAGAGGCCGACGGAGCGGTGCGGGCTTTAGCCCACTGGTCGGTCCTGCGCATCAAAACGCTGGTCGGTCCTGCGGTGGCAGGTGACACTTCTTACGGACTGATTTCGCACCTGATTCGTCAGTATGAGATGAATCCGGCGGAGGTGCCTGCCCCTTCCGTTCTGGCTGCGCCGGATGGAGCGCCCATTGATCCTGGCCAGGAATGGCTGGAGTCGTTGCTGGGCGAACCCGCCTGTGAGTGGGTGCGCTAACTCATTTTAATGCGGTTTAAACCGTATTCAATCACATTTTAGCAGAATTAAAGACCGAACCGCCTACTTTTGGGGGTTCGGTCTTTGTTTTTTTCGGAAAAGAGAGCTGAGACAAGAGAGAAAAGACCCAATACTTTACCCGGTCTTTTTTCTCTTGTCTCAGCTCTCACGTCCCTTACACCACCTCCTGATGAGAAAAATACTAGCTATCCTTTGTTTCGTAGGAAGTCATTCGATTTTCGCCCAACCATCCGCCGATTCGCTGGCTTCGGCCAAAACCGCCCGACCAAAACCGGTACCGGAGAAAAATGAGTTGAAATACAACCTGAACGAGTCAGGTTCCCACTTTTTCAAAGTCACGTTTCTGAACCAGACCTGGTTGCGGCTCAACCAGAGCAACCCCGGCACAACGGTTGTTGGGGATGCCAAAGACCAGACGTTTGACATTGGTCTGCGCCGGACCCGGATTCAGCTATTCGGTCAGCTCAACGACCGGGTTCTGGTGTACTTCCAGTTTGGGATGAACAACTTCAATTTCCTGAATGCATCTCCCGCTTTCAACACCACCGGTACGGTTTCAAACCGGAAGGTACAGGCGTTTTTTCACGATGCCCTGGCGGAATACCTGGTTTTCAAGGACCGGGATTACCTGAAAATCGGGGGCGGTTTAACCATTGTGAACGGCTTGTCGCGCTTTAGCCAGCCCGGCGTCAGTTCGATCCTGTCGATGGATGTGCCGGTTTTTGCCCAGGCCACCGTCGATCAAACCGACGAGTTTGCCCGGAAACTGAGTCTATACGCCCGGGGTCAGGTCGGTCGGTTCGACTACCGGGTGGCCATCAGCGATCCATTCCCGATTCAGACCAACGGGGCGGCTCCTCCGGCGCTGGGACCCAACGCCAATTTTGCGCTGAAAGGCCACACCAAGCAGTTTCAGGGCCTGTTATTGTACCAGTTTTTCGACAAAGAGTCGAACCAGACGCCGGGCTATATGACAGGTACATATTTGGGGAAAAAGAAAATTGTCAACCTCGAAGCCGGATTTATTTCGCAGAGAAACGCCGTCTGGCACACCGGTGCCACGGCGACCGACACGGTTTACCAGAACCTGAATCTGTGGTCCGTAGCGGCTTTTCTGGACATGCCGGTCAATCGCGCGAAGGGTTCCGCCGTTAGTGCTTACCTCGGGTATTTCAACCTCGATTACGGCAAAAATTACCTGCGTTACAACGGCATCATGAACCCCGCCAGCGGCACCACGCAGTCGGTCGGCGGGCTGGGCGGAACGCAGGGCAATGCGTTCCCGATGTTCGGGACGGGTAGTGTGATTTATTCGCAGGTCGGGTATCTGTTCCGCCAGGATTTGCTGGGCAGCAACGGAACGCTGATGCCTTACGCGCAGGCCCAGCTTGGCAACTACGACCGGGTGAACCGAAGCATGGGTGTTTACAACGTCGGTCTGAACTGGCTAATCAAGGGCCACAATTCCAAAATTACGCTCGACTATCAAAACCGCCCGTACTACATCGCGCTTCCGGCCACCGGCCAACTCGACGCGCAGGGACGGCGTGGTCAGCTTGTGTTACAATACCAGGTATTTATTTAAGAAATCCATGATGAAAATGAGAGCGGCTCGAAAGGCCGCTCTTTTGATGCGTCGGCAAAAAAGGTTTCAGGTGTTTATTTTCTTGCTACGATCTTCATATAGAGTTCAATGTTATCTGAAACAGCTTGATCAGCTAAATTATCGTAAAACTTTCCTGATCTGTAACGGATACCCCATTGTGTCCGATCAATGATCAACCTGCCATTCGCTTTTACAATTCCGTCCTGAACTTCCATTCTGGCCGGAAAAGTAACCGGTTGTGTGACACCTTTAATGGTCAGATCACCTTTAACGATAGTGTGACCTCTCAATGATTCAATGTTGGTAATGGCGATTGTAGAAACGGGGAATTTTTCGACATCAAAATAATCAGGCGATTTTAAGTGTTTAACAGGCGTGTTTTTACTTGCTTTGTCTTTATATTCTATTGAATTCATGTCTATTTCAGCTGTACCACCCATAAGTTGGCCGTTTTCAATCATCAACTCTCCTTTTGATAGATGGATATACCCTACGTGTTCTTCGTCAATATCAAATAGCATTGAACCTTTCCATGTTATAACACTTTCAGTCGTATCAATACTATATTTTTCACGCGTAACATGTCTCAGGGATACGGCGCTTGCCGCTGCATTATTTTTATTTTCCTCTTTTACAGATCCATCACAACCAAAGAATAAAGAAGCAATAAATAAGATTAAGTTCGTGATTGATAGCTTGTTGTTCATCCTGTAGAAATGATAATAATTGACAAATGATTTTAAAGGTAGTAATACACATTATTTTTGATCCTCTTTACTTTTAAAGTCCGTGATGGTCTTTCCGTCGTAACGATACACGCCGTTCAAAGATCCAAACCAGATACTTCCATCCTTAGCTTCCAAAATCCCACAAAGCATTTTTTCAATTGACATTATTTCGGTTACTATAGGCTTTTTATTGTACAAAGAATTTTGATCATAACGGAAAAGTTTCCATGCTCCAACTCCATTGGGTTTTACTGCACCAGTAGTCCAAATGTTCCCCTTTTTATCTTCGATTATAGCAGAAGTACTCCTCTGATTAATTTTGGTAAAGGCACTGCCATCATAGCGCCAAAGACCAGATGTAACGATCAGCGTATCGCCTTTTTTGTCTTCGATTATCGTTGCCCCGAACCAGATAGCACCCTTTTTATCTTCGGTCATACCCCAAACGTTGTTGAAGGCTTTACCGTCTTGATTTCTGAAAACGGTAAATGTTTTTCCATCATAGAAACAGGCCTCGCCCCTTGTGCCAATCCATAATTTCCCGGTTTTGTCTTCCAGAATAGTAGTAACAGCGTTATTGGGCAGTCCGTCTTTCGTTGTAAAATTTCGAAAGGATTCCCCGTCGTAACGGCTTATTCCTCCTCCTGTTCCGAACCAAATAATGCCTGCTTTATCTTCATAAATAGACATAACCGCATTATTGGCAAGCCCCTCCCTGGTTGTAAAATGCTGAAAGGATTTTCCATCGTAATGATAAACCCCAGAATCAGTGGAAGCGAACCAAAGATTTCCGCGTCGATCTTCCAGAACATCCCAGTATCTGCGCGAACCTATTTTACTTGCGATATTGGTAAACGATTTTCCATCATATCGAAAAACGCCACCCCATGATGCCGCAATCAAAATGTCTCCGTTTCTATCCTGCTTTACATTCCGAACCATTGTGTTAGGCCCGTAGGAAGTAACAGTGTCTTTGATATTGTAATTGATCGTATCTTTTGGGAGGTCTATTTTTTTTCCTCCACAGGAAGCGCAAAGAACAGATAGCAATAAAGCACAAACGTATACGAGTTTAGTCATTACTCTTTTTGTTTTCAAGGGTTTCAACAAAGCTAAAGGTTGTTATTCTGGGGTCTGTCAAGAGCCTGTAAAAGAAGGTTAACGAAATGTTAAAGTTGTTTGTGAGCGGCTTCCCAACAACGATCCAGTATAGGCCTGATTTAAAAAGGAAGAATAATATCACAAATGGAAATAAAAGTAGTAGAACGCTGAAAGCGTGGCGTCTAACTTTGTCTATGAAGGCATTTTAGAAACACCGACACGATGGAAACAAACGCTACCGGGAATTCATCACGAAGAAATTTTCTGCAAAAAACCGCTCTGCTGGCGGCCTTGACGCCGAAGCAGTGGGGACGTTCTGCCGCTGAAACGGAACCGGCCAATTGGGCCGGGACTGGCGAAAATGTCCCGGAAATGGTGGAAGCGGACGGCCGGTTACGCCTGAGTTTTGGCGAAGAAAAGGTGATTGTTCCGAAGGGATTACAGCCGTTCATGCTGGTGACCAAAACCGGCGCGATTATCGTTCAGGCGCAACTGCCGGAAAAACCGTTTCCCTCGCCCCGGATGCATTATGAACGGGCGATGGGAACGTACATTTCCCGCGATGACGCCGAAACCTGGACGAACATCCCGCTGAAACCCGGTGAAAACGGTGTGAATCTGGAAGGGGGCGGTATTCAGTTGAAGGACGGTACGCTGGTCGCACTGGATACGTACATTGTACCGGGAAAAAAAGACGGGCAGGGGATGGGGCAATTGTATACTTCCCGGGATGACTGGCAGACGCTGGAAGGGCCGGTGGACGTTCCGTTCGATCTGCCGGGGGCTGATTTTTACGCATCCAAAGACGATGGCGGCCATCCGCACGAAGCCCAACGGCTGCACCGCCGAATTCTGGAAATGCCCAACGGGGATCTGCTGACCACTTTTTACGGGTGGACCAAAGAAGATCGGACGCCTTCGACGTACATGGCCAGTATGATGAAGACCCGGGTTTTGCTGGTGCGCTCAACCGATAAAGGGAAACACTGGAAACAGGTCGCCACCGTCGCCGTTGGACCCGACATCGGCACGGAAGGACTCGATGAACCCGTCATTGCCCGGATCAGCAAGGGACCCAATGCCGGACGACTGCTCTGTTTCATGCGGACCGGTCGTGAACTGCGGGAGTCGTTTTCGGATGACAACGGAGCGACCTGGAGCCCGCACCAGCCCCGGATTTTTGCCGGGCTGGATATTTACCGGACAGAACTCTGGGTCGACTGGCTCCGAAACAAAACCGACTCCAAAGGAAAACCGCTCGATGAGGGTAACCCCGACGAACTCCGGGGGGCGGTGGTGGACCCTGACCTGATTGTGCTTCGGAGCGGCCTGCTGGTGGCGGCATTCGGCATTCGTGTCCCCCAGAAAGCGTGCTGGAAGTACCCGGAGCATTCCTGGAATGGCAACTACCTGGCGTTCAGCCAGGATCACGGAAAAACCTGGCCTAACGTGGTCCGGATGACATCCGGTGTCATGACCACCCATTACATGGCCATCGAGGAGATGAAGACTGATAATAAAGTGTATGTTGCCTATGATTTGGGAGCCTGGGGGAAAAGTCCGCGAAACGCCGTCGGTCGTACCCTGGAGATCACGATCAAATCCTGAGGACCTCAATACAGAATAGTCAAGCCGTCTGATAGCCCCAAAATCCCCTAAAGGGGACTTTTAGCATCCGGATTTAGCTGCGTCCAAGTCCCCTTTAGGGGATTTTGGGGCGGCAAACGAAAATCCCGATACGAAAAAAGGACACCATCATGGGTGTCCTTTTTTCGTATCGGGAAACGGGATTTTTTTACAAGTCCAGCGTTTTCAGAATGTCGTTCATGTTCCGAACGGCGTCGGCCGACTTGTTGAAAGCCGCCTGCTCGTCTTCGTTGAGGTCGAAATCCACGATGCTTTCCCAGCCACTGCGGCCGATGACCACCGGCACACCGAGGCAAATATCCGACTGGCCGTATTCGCCTTCCAGCAGAACGCAGCACGGAATGACGCGTTTCTGATCGCGAACGATACTTTCGACCAGGGCCGCACCGGCGGCTCCGGGCGCATACCAGGCCGAAGTGCCGATCAGTTTAGTCAGCGTTGCTCCACCCACCATCGTGTCTGCGGCTACTTTTTGCAGCGTTTCGGCATCCAGGAACTGGCTGACCGGAACCCCCGAATACGTCGCCAGACGCGTCAGCGGAATCATGGTCGTATCGCCGTGACCGCCGATTACCACGCCCTGCAAATCGTTGGGGGAACACTTCAGGGCCAGCGACAAATAGGTTTTGAAACGGGCCGAATCCAAAATTCCTCCTAATCCGATTATACGGTTTTTGGGGAGTCCGGACGACTTCAGCGCCAGGTACGTCATCGTGTCCATAGGATTGGAAATGATGACGAAAATAGCGTCTGGAGAGTGTTTTAAGATATTTTCGGTAACGCCTTTTACAATGTTGGCGTTGGTACCAATCAGGTCTTCACGGGTCATTCCCGGCTTGCGCGGAATCCCCGATGTAATCACGACAACATCCGAATTGGCGGTTAATTCGTAATTATTGGAGGAACCGGTGATTTTGACGTCACAGTCCAACAACGTAGACGCCTGAAGCATGTCTAAACCTTTGCCTTCGCTAAGCCCCTCTTTGATGTCCAGGAGCACAACCTCCTCGGCTAATTCACGTCGGGCGATGTTATCGGCACAGGTCGCTCCGACGGCCCCGGCACCTACTACGGTAATTTTCATAGAGTTAATGGTTTATTAACTGACAACTGTTTTGAACGATACAAAAATAGGGGAGCCGGGGGACACTGGTACTGTAAATAGAAGCTTTTTTTTACAGAATTAGACAATTGGGGTAGAAAATGTGTTATTAGGGTGTCCAGCTATCCAGGGACTTTAGATAACATCCAACTATGGCAAACCGTCGCTTATTAACGGCCATCCTGAGTTCAATTTTCTTCCGGCGCTCCACTGAAAAGGCGTCGCGGTATACCCGAAGTGGGAAGAGTATGCTTGATTTGCTGCACCGCGTGGCCGACAAAACCCGCGTTCTGGGCGTAGGGGCCAGTTATTCGGCCGCCAAAGACCAGATCAACATTCTGGTCCGGATGGTGCGGGCGTATGCCAAAGGCGAATACCGGGCCATTTCCGGCAAAACGCTGCTGCGCATGGTCGCGGTGCTGGTGTATTTTGTGTCGCCACTCGACTTTATTCCGGACGTGTTGCCGGTGCTGGGCCTGACCGACGACATTGCCCTGATTCTGTGGCTGGTCAGTTCCATATCCGACGATATCAACCAGTTTACGGAGTGGGAACGCAACCACGCATCGTCGATTAAAATTGGGTGAAATCGTTTTTTTAGTACACAATAAATTCGTAATAATCGTTACTTTTGTAAAGAGTTTCTGCATACACTCATAACTCATACTATCATGGCATTACTCACAATTTATGCATTTTTAGGCTCACTCGGCGGAACGGAACTTCTATTGATCGGTCTGGTGATCCTGTTATTCTTCGGTGCAAAACGGATTCCTGACCTGATGAAGGGCCTTGGCAAAGGCATTAAAGAATTTAAAGACGCTACCAAAGACGTTCGCGAAAACATCGAAGAAGGACTTCGCGATACGAATGTGAAATAAGGAATGATGCCTTGTAAAGGAATTATAAATGTAAAATGCTAAATGATGAATGTAAAAGTTTCCGGACGCAATCTGCTTTTACATTTTACATTCATCATTTAATATTCTACATTCCTTTTCATCATTTCAAAAGATTTTCAGACAACAGCTCGGCCTGAACGGTCGTTCTGTTGTCTCTTTTTTTCTACCAGCCGTACTTTGTTATGCCCGTAAAACCGTACGATTCCCTTTCTGACATCCAGCGCGATCTGGCCGCTGGATCAATTACCTGTCGCCAATTGGTGGAGCATTACCTCCAGCGAATTGACGACCACCAGCACCTGAATGCGTTTGTGGCGGTGTATACCGACGAAGCGCGGCAGCGGGCGGATGAAGTGGATGCCAAATTGAAAGAGGGAAAGGCAGGTCGGCTGGCCGGTATGGTATTGGGCATCAAGGATGTGCTGTGTTACAACCAACACGGTGTTCAGGCAGGGAGCCGGATTCTGGACGGTTTTGTGTCGCAGTTTACGGCCACCGCCGTGCAGCGGGTCATCGACGAGGATGTGATCATCATTGGCCGTCAGAACTGCGACGAGTTTGCGATGGGTTCCTCCAACGAAAATTCGGCGTTTGGTCCGGTCCGGAATGCGGATGATCCCGACCGGGTGCCGGGTGGATCGTCGGGCGGTTCGGCGGTGGCGGTTCAGGCGGGGTTGTGTCTGGCGTCGCTGGGGTCGGATACCGGCGGGTCGGTGCGTCAGCCTTCGGCCTTTTGCGGCACGGTGGGCCTGAAACCCACCTATGCCCGGGTGTCGCGCTGGGGTCTGATTGCCTACGCGTCGTCCTTCGATTGCATCGGTCCGATTACCCATACCGTCGAGGATGCGGCTTTGCTGCTGGAAATCATGGCCGGTGCCGATGAGTTCGACAGTACCGTGAGCCGAAATGACATCCCGGCGTATAGCCAGCAACTGATGGTAAACCGCCCGTTGCGGATCGGCTACCTGCGCGAAGGCGTCGAAAGCGAAGGCGTCGATCCCATCATTCGGCAGAAAACGCAGGAGGCTCTGGGCCGTTTGCGCGAGCTGGGCCACACGGTCGAACCGGTGGATTTTCCGCTGTTGAAGCACATCTTGCCTACGTATTACATTCTGACTACGGCTGAAGCCAGTTCCAATCTTTCCCGTTTCGACGGCGTCCGGTTTGGTTACCGCAGCCCCGACGCCACGGATCTGGAGTCGCTCTACAAAAAATCCCGGACCGACGGTTTTGGCGATGAAGTTCGTCGCCGGATTATCCTCGGCACCTTTGCCCTCAGTTCCAGTTACTACGACGCGTATTACACCAAAGCCCAGCAGGTTCGCCGGTTGATCAAGGATGAAACCGATGCGCTGTTTGCCCACTACGATCTGATCGCTTCCCCCGTAACGCCGACAACGGCATTCCGGATTGGCGAAAAATCCAGCGATCCGCTGCAAATGTACCTGGCCGACATCTTTACGGTGCAGGCCAACGTAGTGGGTTGCCCCGCCATTTCCATTCCAAACGGCACCGACGAAAATGGGCTGTCCATCGGTTTTCAGTTCATGGCGGCTCCCTTCCGCGAAGCCGATATGCTGGCGGCTGCCAATCAGTTGACGAAATTGCAAGCCGTCGAAGCGTAGCCCATTTCTTTCGTCGGGTAACGTCTTTGAGTAACCGAGACATTTAGCCCCGTCAGGGGCTAAACAGCGCAGCGTCGGTAGCCGAAAGGAACGACAATCTTCCCCGCGTGCTGTGAGGTACGCGACAATTTGCAGCACCGGGAGGTTGCGTACCTCACGGCACGCGGGAGCGTGGAACAACCGGGTTAGCTACCGACGCTGCGCTGTTTGATCCCTACGGGATGAATAAACCAGATGACGTTACTTTTTCGCCTGTTTCACCGGCGTGGTCGTCCGCAGGAAAGCCACGAGGTCAATGACTTCGTCTTCCGTCAGGGCGTCGAGCAAACCGGTGGGCATCATGGAGTTAGGCGTCACTTCGCGCGACTGCACATCGGATTTGTTCAAAACCACCGCATCCTGACCCACCACGCGCAGGGTGAGTTGCCGTTCGTTTTCACCCGCCACATTTCCGGAATACGTGCGCCCGTCGCGGGTCGTCACCACCACCATCTTGTAGTCGTCCTGAATTTCGCCACTCGGATTGAGAATGTTGCTGAGCAGATAATCCACATTGCCCCGGTTTGAGCCCGTAATATCCGGGCCAATGCTGCCGCCTTCGCCGTACATTTTGTGGCAAGGACCACAGGTTCGCTGAAAAACCAGACGCCCTTTGACGGTATTGGCACTCAGCAACGCCCGGTCAGTGAGCAGTTTCTGGTAGCGGGTATAGGCCTTTTCGTCGATACCGTGCTGCTCAATCGGCCCCCAGATCTCGACAAAACCGCTGCCCACCACCCGCAGCAACTGCCGGGCGGCATAGGTGGGTACATCCCGTTTCGGAATCTTGTTGTTTTTCAACGCCTGCGCCAGTTGCCAGCCGTATTTCGGGCGGGACGACATCGTTTGCACCACCTGAAGTTTGTCGGCAGGACTGAAATCCGCATACCGCGCCAGCAACAGTTCGCCCAGCGATTCACGGTCATACCCGGCAATGGCGCGGATGGTTTCGCTGCGCAGATTTGGCTCGTTCAGTAACGCGGGCAATTCCGCCAGGAGTTCGGGCCGTTGCTGACCCGCGATGGATTTCAGGGCTTTGAGCCGTTGGTCGAGGGGCGCTTTCCGGTCTTTCAGCGTCGCCAGCGACTTCCGGGCGGTTTCCGTATCACCAAACTGCTGGCCCACCTGCTGAGCGAGCGGGGCGGTTTTGGGATTGGCTTTTAGTTTGGCATAAACCGTTTTCCAATTGGCCGGGGTTGCCAGATCCGTGCGTCCTTCCAGACCATCGCGCATGCCTTCCAGCAAGCTCACCTGCGTTTTGGGCGATTTCCCGAGGGCCGTAATCAACGTTGGCGTTTGGTCGGCATCCACAATTCGACGGGCAATGAACCGCGCCACCATCGGAATTTCGCAACGGGCCGCGAGGTCTAACGCCCGGGTCGGATTGGTTTTGACGAGTGGTTCAAAACCGAACCAGATCATTTTGGGCAGGTTGTGATCGTTTTTGTCTTCGCCGTGGGCCATCAGTTCTCCGGCGATTTTCCACTGCGATTCTGTGTCAACCCGTTGCAGGGCCGACGCCAGATAAAGCCGAACCACCGCCGAGGGGTCTTCGCGGGCCATCCGAACCATTTTTTCCTGAACAACTGTTGGTGGCGCTTTGTCTTCACACAACATCTGAACGGCCCAGGCCCGAACGTAGGCGTCTTTGTCGTCCAGGACTTTCGTGAGTGCTTTTTCGTCGAAACCGCCGGTGATGTGCAGCGTCCACAAGGCCCGGAGCCGCCAGTCGGCGTTGGCATTCGTCTCGAATAGCTGGCGGAGTTGCGCGTGGGTTTGTCCGCCGAGTTTCCCCTTTGCGGCCCGGTTTTGCAGAATAATCCGCGCCCGCCGGGCGTGCCAGTCGCTTTTAACGGTTTGCAGACCGACCAACTGCTGATCGGTCATTTTGGTGAGGTCCGAATACCGCCCCGTCCAGTTTTCAGCCAATGAGTTTTTGGGCATGATCCGAAAAATCCGGCCGGTTTCGCTGTTCAGTACTTCCTTCCCGCAAATGTCCGCATCGTGCCAGTCCAGCACATAAAGCCCGCCATCCGGCCCGACTTCCATGCTGAAACCCACCCACTGCGCGTTGTTGGCCTGCAAAAAATCGGCACCGTGATGGCCGACGAATCCCGACCCCTTGGGTTCCAGCACATCCGCCAGAATGGCGTGTTCGTGGATATTCGCCATGAAAATCCGGCCCTGCTGCGACGCCGGAAAGGCATCGGACTGGTATACCCGCGCCCCGCCGTGCGCCGATCGGTGGCTGTGGTCGGCAATGGTTTTGATGTCATTATAGATGTACGGGTTGAAATGCTGCCCGCCTTGCCGGTGGTAAATACCGCCCGGAACGACGTGCCAGAGGTGCGGAATGACGCAGGCCGTCATAATAAGCTGGCCTTTCGCGTCGTAGTCGATGCCCCACGGATTACTGAAACCGTGGGCGACTACCTCAAACCGGTCTTTGGTAGGATGATAGCGCCAGACGCCCCCGTTGATATCGACGCCTTCGCCCTCCAAAATGTCTTCGGGAAAAGGATCGTTGTGTTTATACAGTTTCCCTTTGCCGTTCGGTTTTCGAACCTTCGACGGGGTGGCAAACCCTTGCAAACCGTAGAGCCAGCCGTCGGGTCCCCAGTGCAGGCTGTTCAGTGTTTCGTGCCGGTCGCGGATGCCCCAGCCCGTTAGCCGAACCTCGATGTCTTTCACATCCGCCACATCGTCGCCGTTGCGATCGGGAACGAAGAGCAGATTGGGGGGCGCACCCAGAAACAGGCCGTCGAAACCCACGGCTATGGCTGAGGGAAACGCGATGCTATCCAGAAAAACTTTTTGTTTATCCGCCACGCCGTCGCCGTTGGTGTCTTCCAGAATCAGAATACGGCTGTTTCCGGCTTTGGAAAAACCGTGCCCACGTGATTCGTAATCGCGGTTTTCGGCCACCCAGAGTCGTCCGCGATCATCCCAGCAAAAGGCCATGGGTTGGGTCATCATCGGTTCCGACGCCCAGACGTTGGCCTTGTACCCCTCCGGCATCGTCATGCTTTCAACCGCTGCCTGCGGAGTCAGAAATTTGGCTTCCAGTCCTTCTTTCTGAGCAAGGCCCCACAACGTCGAGGTATTATACATGGAAGTATTGCCGCTGAACTCACTCCAGGTTTTGGTCAGTTCCACATCATTCAGTTCGCCGGTGTAAACGACGACCTGATGGCGGATGGTTTCCGTATCACCTTTTTCGATTTTCCAGTCGCCGGTTCGGGCGCGGGCAGGGCCGATGCCGAGCTGGTTGTCGACCCGCCAGGTTTGGGGATACCCTTTGTTTTCCGGATGATCAAAAATGGCGATGTGCGCCAGATCGGTCCGGCCTTCCACCTGCATCCCGGCATCGACCCACATGGCGCGTTGGCCCTCCGCTTTTTCGTTGCGTTGCCGGGCCGCGTTGATCACTTCGCCCTTGATGCCTTCACGCCAGGGCATTCGCAGAAACAGCCCGCCGTAGTCGTATTTACCAATGGTAATGTCGGTGATGGCTTTGCCTTTCCACTCTAGATCCAGCAGAAATTTTCCGTTTTGCTCGCGCATCGTCCAGTTCTGGGTTTCCCGCAGAACGGCCTCGCCTTTTTCGTCCAGCAAATCATACACGGTTTGCCATTTGACGTCGGTTCCGGTGGCTTTGGTCACCGTGGCCGAAACCCGGCGCCAGTAGTCGCCCTGTGGGTGGTGGAAATAATCCCGGCCATTAACGCGGGTAAAGCCCCAGTACAAACCGGTCTGGTGCTTGTGGTGGCCGGGGCTGTATTCGGTCAGAACGCCCTTGCCGTCGGGCGCGTTGATGGGGTGGAGGTAAGGTCGGAAATCAGGCTTCGCATTCTGAACCACAATCGGTTTTTGGCCGTCGCTTCGAAAAACCGAAATCTTACCGGTTTTGGCATCCTGTTTAATGCGCAGCGGTTTTCCCGTGCCGGGCGGTTGCCTGGACGATCCTGTTTGGGATCGTTGAAAAAAGCTGGCAGAAGAGAGAATGATCAGGGTTAGGAATAAGAAAACGGATTTCATGACGGTTTAGGAGCAATGACGGTTTATGGCCAAAATTAGTACTAAAACGTCTAAGAATTGCATAATAAACAACAATGTCTATCCGATCTTTGCGAATGGGTTGTGCTGGATAAATTGCCTGATTGTTACAAAGCTTGATATGATTTTGAAAGCGGGCTGTCATAAGACGATCTGGTGAGAGCCTCTTTAGCTGTTGAATTACGCGAGTTGGAGGAAGTTATCATTGTCTTTCCAACCCAATCCAAAACCGCGGGGCAGAACGGCAAGATCAGAGTGGTATGATTCAGCGTAATTTCAGGGTACCATTCTGCTCAAAGTAGACGTTGCAAATAGGGACGTTACTATAAGTCCGGTTCAGGTTTTTTAACAAATTTTCTTTTATCCGTTTCACAGGAATTAGATTCAGAAAATCAGCTCTGGCCTTGAAATTTTCCAGACTTAGCGTCACTTTATTGGCTTCGCAATTGACAACGATGTCAAAATCAACATCCAATTCAGAATTTGGTCCCCAATGGGCAACTTGTAAATCCAGATCAACGCTGAGCCGGTTCTGATTTTTGAATGAAAACTCAACCGCTTCTCCCCAAAGCGTATTGATCCCGCTTCTACTGCCCCAGTTTACGGTTCGATCCGAAATGTACCGAATCTGATTGCCTACGATCGATTCAATCATCACGCGCAACTCGTTCACCGGAATGACGAGTGCCGGCTCATGAACCGGACGGTCATAATAGCCCCAGGAGCTGTTGGTCCTCAGTTGGGTCGCGTTGTAACTCAGGCTAGGGCTATGTCCATCGTTTCCGTCGATCCATTTTGCGCCCAGCAAATCCTGAAAAATGACCTGGCCATTAACGAGTATTTTTAGGTCTTTCAGGCCCCAGCCATCCGTTCCCTGCTTGGTTAGCGTAAACAAGTCCAGGTCACGAATGGTCTTGATCGTCGGGTCAATGATGTCATATATATTTAGGTGGTTTCGCTCCCGATCATCTTTCGCTACATCCAGATAATAGCCTTTCATTTGGGTATTGAAAACCACAAAAACCCGGTCGTCGGTTCCGGCATCCCCAACGTTGGCGGTTTCAACGGCTAGTTGCAGGCGGTAAACCGGAACATCCTCAAAATTGGCCGGTTTGGGAAAAATCTGGCTATATCCCGGTAGCCACAGTATACTGACGAGCAAAATGGCCCGGAGCGCGATGATTGGTGTGTAAATCGTCATGATCGAAGCAAAGAGAAAAGATTGGAGTGATAGAATAGGCGAAATCGTACTAAAACAGCATTGGCTATTCAGAACAGGGCGGTTTTGCCTGCCGGATTTTTATTCCGGAACCAGCGTGTATTCGTTGCGCGTGTTCCCGGTTTTGGGGTTTTCCGTATTGCGAAGAAGAACAAGTTGGTCGGGACTCCAACTGACCACCGTGTAGTTGATGGTCGCATTGGTTCCGTAGGGGATCGGATTCAGGGCCTGCAAGGTGAGCTTTTTTTGCTCCGGCTCCAGCGTCCAGTTTCCCGAAAAAGTTTCGCCTGTCACTTCGGTAAGACTGACCCGGCTTTGCTCAAAAACCAGTCTGAATCGGCTGTAGCCGGGGTAAATACTGGCTGTAGCATTCGCTTTGTAGACCACTGTCGTACCTTCTTTCGCTTCGACGGTTTTCCAGGCTTTATTGAGGTCGATGCCCGGAGTCGGCGTGGTTTTGGAACCCTTGGACTTACAGTGGGTGAAAAAAGCCAGCCCAAGGAGCAGAAGCAGGGGCGATAGGCGGAACGTTGTGTTCATGAGAAGTGGTGATTATTGTTTGAGAAACCGATAAAGCTGAGGGCGTTGGTTACCCGTAATTTCGAGATAGTACTGGCCATTGGGCAGTTGGCTGACCGGTATTTCTATGACGTCGGGCCGACCGGTGGGAATCAGTTCCTGCTGCAAACGACCGGCGGCATCGCGGATGCGGATCTTTTGGGGCGGTTGCCCGTTGCCGGTTGTCAACGTCAGGCTCTGGCTGACCGGGTTCGGAAACAGGCGGGCTTCATTGCGCGGAACCGGTAGGGCCGTAATAACCAGATTGACGCTGATCGTATTGGAATAGTCTGATGTGGTGCTGCCGGTATAGGCCCGAATTCGGTATGCATAGGTGTTCTGGGCGCGTAAATTTTCGTCCTTGTAGGTGATGGTATTGGGGCCGGGTTCCGCCAGTTTTTCAAAAACCGCCCCGTTGACCGATCGTTCAAGCTGAAAACCGGCTTCGGTGCTGGAATTATCCTGCCAGATCAAAAGAGCCGTGGTGCCGGAGAGCGAAAGGGTCAGGTGGCTGGGGGGCGTGAGGGCGGCCACGGGCGGGGCCTGGGTGGTCGCTTCCACCGGGGGCGGGGCTTCCGAATCGCCTTTGCAATTTCGGGCTTTCAGGACAATCACATACCGGGTGTTGGGCAGCAAACCGCCGAGGGTGTAGCTGTCGGTATTCATGCCTGCTTTCACCTCTTTCGCCGGTTGTCCGGCCGGGTTGTAGCTAATCACAAATTCGCTTTCCCGGCTGAATGACTCGTTGGCACCACGCCATTGTACGTCGATTTCGGTCGTACTTTTGGCCGTTGCCAGCACAGACGACGGTTTTTCGGGAGCTGTGATTTCGGCAACCTCGTCGTGGACCGACCAATCCGAGGCTGCATCGCCTTTTCTGGCCCTCACCCGGACGAAGAAGCGGGTGTTGCAACCGTCCCATCGCCCTTCCGCCTTGAAACTGGTTGTACCTGCGCCGACGGATTTCATGCCGCCGTTGCTGTATTGACTGTCGGTGCCCCACTGCACGTCGAACTCCGTCTCGTCGCTGGAGTTGTCGTTCCACGAAAAAGAGATTTCGGTGATTTTGTCGCTGTTGCCGGTCCAATTACGCGACAGGCTTTTCAGGATGGTGGGTGCTTTGGGAGGAATACTCGGAGGAGCATCCTGCGTAGTCGCCGAAACCGCATTGGCGAGCGATGATTCTCCGGCGCAGTTTTTCGCTTTTATTCTGAAATAATACGTTGTTTTGGCGTTTAACCCGCTGATCGTCAGTTTATCCGAATTCATCGAAGCGGTTTTGGCCTCATTCAGGGCGTTCGGATTGGTTCCGTACACGATCTTAAACTCACTCTCCCGGCTATACGATTCGTTGGCTCCTTTCCAGGTGAGCTCAATTTCTGACGAAGATTTGGGCGTTGCCACCACCGTATAGGGCATTTCAGGAATCGCAATGCCCGTTGTCAGGCTCCCGGTCGACCAGTCCGAGTTTCCGCCGGCATTTTTGGCCCGCACCCTGAGGTAGATTTTTGTGCCGCAACCCGGCCACGAACCCGTAATTTTGTGCTGGGTTTTATTGGCTTCCACCGTTGTTGAGCCGCCGTTGTATTGATCGTTGTCGCCCCACTGGACTTCAAAACCCGTTTCGTTCCCTGATTTATCCAGCCATTCCGCCAGTACTTCGGTGATTCGGTCGCTGTTGCCCGTCCAGCTTTGTGCCAGGCTGGAGGCCATCACCGGGGCCGTAGGTGGAGAACCGGCGGCTGTGGTGGCGGTAACCAGTCCACTTTGACTTTGTCCCCCGCAGTTTCTGGCGTAAACCTGCAGGTAGTAAGTCGTGCCACTCAGCAGGCCCGTCAGGTCCACACCATTCGTATTCATTTCCTGGGTTACTGTCTTGTAATTCGAGAAATCCTTGGTGGCGCTATACAGGACGATATAGGTGCGTTCCACACTTTCGGGCTTGTTGGCACCTTCCCACGAAACAGCCAGAACGGTTTCGGACCTGGGCGTTGCCTTAACGGATTGCGGAGGGTCGGGCATCCGGACAGTGGGCGAAAGGGTGCTGACGGCATCCGCTGAACTACGCACAGGGGCAAAACCGCCCTCATTAATGACCGCCCGAACTTTCACTTCGATTTTAGAACCGCAGCCCGGCCAGGAGCCTTTAATCGTATGTTCGGTGAGATTGGGGTAAAATTGTCCAAAGTCGGAAAAGCCCTGTGTGACGCCATCCAGCGCCCAGCTAACAACAAAACCGGTGGCATTGTCCGACATCTTCTTCCATTTTACTTTGATGCCGGATACTTTTTCACTGTTTCCATCCCAAATTGCTTCCGTGGACGTAATCACCGGGGCGGCTGGTTTATCGGTCTTCAGCGTGGTGGCTTCGGCTTCATTCGAATGCTCAATGGGGTTTCCAATGCAATAGATTCTGTAGGTATATTTAGTATTCTCTTTTAAGCCAGTATGTTTACATGTACGTGCATTTCCATCCAGAACAGCGATAAAACCCTTACCCCACTTCCCATCCAATAAATACTCTACGCTAAACTGGGAATATTTCTTTCCGGCGGCAACCGACCAGGTCAGAACGACCTCCGAGGAAGACGCGGGCATTGCTGCCAATTTGACATTTTGTCCAAAAGCGCTGAAACCACACAACCAGGCCAGGCAGAGTATACTAAAAATAGATTTCATGTCGATTGATGGGGGAGATGATGATCAGGAGAGATTCGAAGCGGTTATTGATTGTTCCAGTAGTCGATGAACCACTGTTTGGCATTGAGTAGGCCCAGGTCTGCTTTCCCGTCGCCGTCATAATCGGCCGGAACGGGTTTTCCCTGCGTGCCGTAACCCGGGTAAACTTTGTTCCACTGACCAAACCCATTGGCTGCATAGTCGATGTACCAGTTGCCGTCTTTCCGCAGTCCGATGTCCGCCTTGCCATCTCCATCATAATCCGCCACCGCTTCTCCGCCCAGGGAACCATAATTAACGAGGTCAGCACGGTTCCAGCTACCGAAGCCATCGGTCGCATAGTCGATGTACCATCGGTTGTCGGTGTGCAGGGCAATATCCGCCTTGCCATCCCCATCATAGTCGGCCGGCACTGGATTCCCCAATGTACCATAGCCTTTTAAATCGGCGCGGTTCCAGCTACCAAAACCGTCTTTTGCGAAATCGATGAACCATTGGCCATCTTTAAAGAGTGCAATGTCGGCTTTTCCATCTCCGTCATAATCCGCCACCGCTTCGCCACCCGGTTTTCCGTATCCACTGGACAGTTCCGTTTTGGAAACAAAGCCGTCTTTCGCATAATAAATAGACCATGCTCCTGTAGCCCAGTGAATTCCCAGATCGTCTTTGCCATCTCCATCATAATCGGCCGGAACAATCGCTTTTGTGGTGTTCAATAATCGCACGGTTTTATCCCATTGAGCAAACCCGTTTCCGGCATAATCGACCTGTAAATAGTCATCATCAACGCCATCGATTAGGACGGCTATGTCTGTTTTTCCGTCGCCGTCATAATCGGCCGGAACACCTTCTCCGGTTTCAGAATAACTGATAATTTTATTCCAGGCTCCAAAACCGTTGGTGGTGAATGTCAGGACCTCACCCGTTGCCGTTGCCTGTTGATTGGTTGCATAAGGCTTGACATAATACGTTATGGATTCCTCCAGATTCGTAAGTTGTGAGGAAAATTGGGCCGGAAAAGGACCGGTATTGGTGCCAAGTTTTGTCTTTTCATCGCTTGCACCCGGATCTTTACTGGTTTTGGAAAAATAATGGCCATGTTCCGTAATGGCAGAAGAACCGCTGGCCGTTATGGTGCTGGTTATTTTCGCCGAATTCGTACTGATTTCGCTTCGTATACTGGCGGACTGGAGCGCCAGTGGCGTGATGGTTGTTGCCGGAGGAGGGGGATTTACGTCCGCCGGAGCAGGCGTATCCGTTTCTTTTTTGCAGCTACTTAACAGTAGACATACCCACACACACGTGCTGATGACAGACCCTGTAGTTTTCATTTTAAAACTTTGTTTAGCGTTTATTCTATGCCAAAGTTCTCTTTTAAAACCACGCCTGTAAATCGCATAAATTCATGATTTTTGCCGCATTAAAGCGCAAAATACCGCCTTTGTTAATCGACTAATTTTTGTCGCAATGCCTTCGAAATGGCTTCCTGCGAAGAGTTGACGTGCAGCTTGTCGTAAATTTTACGAATGTGTGAATTGACAGTATTGATACTGATAAAACAGGTGTCGGCAATCAGTTTATAACTGAGCCCGTTTACCAGACATTTCAGGATTTCTTTTTCGCGTTTGGAAAGATCATAAAACTCCGGTTCGGGCTGGTGAACGGTCTGGAAAAAAGACAGCACTTTGCGGGCAATACTCGGACTCATGGGCGAACCGCCCGTGTAGACTTCGGCAATGGCTTCCAGCATATCGTCGGGGGGTGTTCCTTTGAGAATGTAGCCCGAAGCACCCGCACAGATGGCCGCAAAGACCTTGTCCTCATCCTCAAACACGGTTTGCATCAGAATTTGGATGGCCGGATGCTCTTTTTTAATGGTTTTTACAGCCTCAATCCCCGACACTTCCGGCATTTTTATGTCCATGATAATGACGTCCGGTTTGGCCTTTACTACTTTGGCCACTACATTCAGGGCGTTGGAGAAAACCCCGGTTAGCAGGTAATCGTCACTGCCTTCAAACAGCAGCGAAAGATTATCCGTGAACGTCTTATTATCATCGAAAATCGCTACCCGAATCATGCCGTATACCGGTTAAAAAGTAAGTGCCTAAAAAGGATCAAATCTCCGGATACTGCAGAGAGAAGTCAATAGCGAATTCATGCGATTGGAATCACCATGTTCAGGCAAGTGCCTTCGCCCGGTTTCGATTGCACTTCCAGGTTTCCGCCAAGCTGAGCGGCCCGGTTTTTCAGATTCCGAAGTCCGTTGCCTTCCATCACCAAACGGGGATCGAACCCGTTGCCGTTGTCTTTGATCTGGATCCAAACGTGATTTTTCTCAGTTTTTATACCAATCAATGCCTCGGTAGCGTCTGAATGCTTGGCGGCATTCACCACGGCTTCTTTGAAAATCAAAAATAGATTGCGCTGGAATTCCAGCCCCAGCGGCAGGGTTTCTGTGGCCTGGATTAAAAACGTCACCGCGATTTTTTTACTGCTTAATACGGCTTCCGAAAATGCTTTCACCTTCTCGAAAAAATCGGCGGCTTTGTCGTTCTGCGGATTGATGACCCACACCATGCCCCGCATGGTCTGCATCATTTCGCGGGACTCGTTCATGATTCGTTCCAGAATGGGCCGGATTTCTTCCGGTTTTTTCTCAAACCGGGATTTGGCCATTTCGCCCAGAAACGTAATGCTGCTCAGGGCGGTCCCGACGTCATCGTGGAGGTCGGCCGCAATTTCGTTGCGGATTTGTTGCAGGCGCATTTGGTTGCGGAGCCGGTACATCCGGATGAAATACAGGATCATGCCCACCACCAGCAAACCGTAGGCAACGATCATCGGAACGAACCAGGGCCGTTGCCAGAATGCTTCGTCCAGGTGAAATTTCAGCGTGGCTATCTGGTTGGGGAAATTCAGATTTTTCACCTGGAATTCGTAGTCGCCCCCAAAAAGGTTGATGTAGTTAACGGCGGTAAGCGAGCCGTTTTCGTGCCAGCGGTTGTCAAAACCGGTGAGCCGGTAAGCATACCGGGCTTTGACTGAATCCGGCGGATCGACGAAGTTGATCAGGATGTGGGTTTCCTTGTAATTGAGGGAGATGGGCTTACTTAAATTATAGGTGGAATCGGTGTATTCGTTGGTGGCTTTGAAAGACCGGAATTGAATAGACTGAGCTTGAAGCCCAAACGAAAAAAGGAAACAGACCGCCGACACCAGGAGCATACGGCGGTCTGTTAAAAAGTGCATTTCAGTTCCCAAAACCCGGCATTTTGTCAAGGCTGGGGAGTTTGGGTTTGACGGAAAGGATAAGTAAGACAAGGGCGGCAACTCTGAGTAAAATATAAACGGGAAGAATTTCTTTCCACAGTAACGTCATGAAGTTGTCAGAAAAATATGATTTTAGAAAGTTACTAATCATATCTAAGAATAAATTAACGCAGAATTCCATCAAAAGGAATAAGACCAGAAAGAAAACAGAAGTATTTAAATTTTCGGAACTTCGCAAGTAATGAATAACATATATTCCTGAAAATGTAATCATGAAAATATCAAATGGGATAATTATTCTCAATTGAAATCCTTTAACCCCATTTTGAAAGCTATACCAGCTAATAATGGCCCAGATGAATGCTACACACATCCAAATTATATTTTCGTTTATTGCCTTCCTTAATAGGATATGGAATAAAATTCCATATAAAGTAACGCCAAATAATGCACTTAAATAAAAACCAATATTGCTGTCGTTAAACCGAGACTTAACTATACTGATTAGAGCCGATAGGAAGGCTCCAACTATAAAAATCCGGAAAGGTGCAGGGAGGTGCTTCCATTTGATAAAACCGGCTAAAAGAATAGGGATTACTAAATAGGGGGTTATTAAATGGATTATGGTTAGAATTCCCCTCATACCGTATCGGTTAGATTATAGCTGCAGGAAGAACCTAATATACCCGTACGCTCATGCCTTGGAAATTCTGTTGAAGCTTGCTCGCCCGACTCTACGTAAATATTTGTTTTTGAGCGTTCCTGAGTACTCCAGACGGTATCCAGAGCGTAGTTTTGAACACTATCGCCTGGTTCATCTGCAGCGATAGCAACCAAATGCAGGCATTTTGCTGACATTGGATTTAGAGTTAAATTTTTATAACCCAGGAATAATTTAACGCCATTCTTTGACTTGATTCCTTCATTCTTATTTGTCTTTTCTTTTCTAATATGGTTCAGAATACCCCAGCCGATAAAAAAACCGGTAATCAAGGGTTTATACCGAAAGGTTGTTGGATGGCCAGGATCAAGATTCAGTTGTTTCAGGAAACTTTGGGATGAAATTGTATACGTCTTTAAATCATTGTCATCTTCAAATCTATCCTGAAAACGTTTCCGAAGCGAATGATAGAGTCCTCCATTGATATCAATCCGATGGAGCTGAGCCAAACCGTCAACATTAACCGGCATTATGGCAAATTCAATAATTTGGACTTCTTCAGTTGTTCGGTTATAAACTGAAGCTAGTTGGGGTATATATTTATACGTTTCAAATCCGATAAAGTCTTTAACTATTTCAGTGCGATGGATTAGTAATACAATTTGATTATTTGTAGTTAAACCGAAATAAATGTGGAACCCATGAAAAGTATTTTCTTTTCTTTCACCCTGTAGAAAATCGATTAGCGTATCGCTATCAAAATAGAAAGAATTTTGTGTCGTATCGATATTGTTGGAAGCACCAACTGTAATAAAACCACTCAGTAAGTCTTCGGCATCGGCTAGAGGTAAAGGATCGAAGCCATGCATGTGAGGGGCAATATTTTTGTTTGGTTTTATTGGTTTGTGGGTCATGAAAGTATTATTTATGGATAAGGGAAACTGGAATCTATTTGGTTTTGAGAGCATCATAAACGGTAGCAAAATTATGCCAGGCCCTCTCTACAGGAAATAGCGAATATTGATGGTTTTACAGGCCATGACAAGAGTAGTTGCCCTGGCTGTAGATTACGCAAAAATAATTGGCAACCTCCCACACCTCAAATCAACAGCAACCCCACCACCGCAGCCGCAATGGCCAGAAGCGACAGAATCAGCCAGATGCGGGCGGAATGATCAGGTCCTGACTTCATCGCAGGAAAGGTTACCGGGTTAGTGGGCCAAAGGTCTGCTTAAATGCCGAGCCAGTAAATACCAAGATCTTGGTATATTGTTAGGTAGAACTACGTGAAATACGCAAGCTGAGACGCTGCAAACGGGCGATGATCGTCTTAAGATGCAGGATAGATGACGTTATTCTTGTGGGGATCCTTCTTTGCCGGGCACTATTTTTCGCCCGGGATTCGTTGACTACAAGCAAAGGACCTCTTTTTATACAACCACCGATCGGTTGCCGAACAACCCGTTTCAGGATTAAGGCAAACCGTAAACTTTACACTTGAAAGCATCATGAATTTAAAAGCATCCGTTCTCGCCGTTTTGATGAGTGGGTTCAGTATCGCATCAACCCCGTCGATGGCCCAGGCGAATTCTGGAACTTCGGGTCAGAAAGAGTCCGCCAAACTCGAAGCCGCCAATACCATTTTAACGGAGTTTAGCCAAATGAAGGAAACCATACCCCAGCAACTCCTGGACCTTTCGGAAGGAATTGTCATTATTCCCAAAATGATCAATGCCGGTTTTGTAGTGGGTGGGAAAAGAGGGAAAGGAATTGCGCTGGTAAAGAATAAGCAGGGCGACTGGAGTGACCCGGTTTTTGTAACCTTAACGGGCGGAAGCTTTGGTTTCCAGATCGGCGTTCAGGCGGTGGATTTAGTACTGGTTTTTAAAAGCAGCAAGACGTTGCTTGACATGAGCAGCGGGAGTTTTACGCTCGGCGGTGATTTGTCAGTAGCGGCCGGTCCGATGGGGAGAAGTTCAACCGCCAGCACGGATTCTAAACTGGAAGCCGAAGTATATTCGTATTCACGCAGCAAAGGTCTGTTTGCGGGCATCACCCTCAACGGGGCGGCTTTATCGGTGGATAGGGATGCCAATACCGCCTTTTATGATAGGTTTGAAAACGCCAACACCTTGTTCAACAGCTCCAGCAGCACGTCCAGAGAAGTACAGGACTTGAAAAATACTCTGAAAAGTCTCGAGTAAAATACGGTCGGCATACCTGCAAAGGGCTGTACAATAGACCCATGCAGCCCTTAGTAGGTATGCACGATCCCCTGTTTCAGGGCATCCTCATAGGCTTCTTTCTCAAATTGATACAGATACGGAGATCGGTGAGGGCCAATCGCCCGCTGTTCCGCCAGTTTTTTGATCAGCCCCAAACTCACGAGCTTTTTAGCAAAATTCCGCTGATCCAATTCTTTGCCCAAAACCGTCTCATACAGCGAGTGGATTTCCGCCAGCGTGAATTTTTCGGGCAACAGATTGAGCCCGATCGGCTGGTGATAAATCTGGAGCCGGAGGGTTGCCAGTGCCTTTTCCACCACCTCGTTCTGATCGAATAAAAGCGGAGGAATGTCACTGACATCCCACCACCGGTAATCTGTCGTGAAAAAATCCGTCCGGACGCTCACCTTCGAGTAGTCCACCAAAGCAAAATAACCAATCGATAACGTCCGTTCGAACAGCCAGTTATCGTCTCCAACAACGAGTCCGTATTTTTCGGTAAACTCACGGGCACTTCGTTCCTGGAGCCGGTAGGGCGAATCCCCAAAAACGTGGAACTGTTGCAAAAATAAGTCTTCCAGACTCGTTCGCTCCTGCAAAATGCGGTGGGCGGCCTGGCTCAGCGGTTCCCTCCGACGTATAAAACCGCCCGGCAGTCCCCAACCATCCAGTCCGATCCATTTGAGAAGTAAAATTTTTAGCTGCTGATCATGGTAGCCAAAGATGACTGAGTCGATACTGAGGTGGGGCAGATACTGCTGATGGCCGTTTTTAACAAAGTCGTTTACTTCTTCTTCCGAGTTCATAAGCCAAAGATAAAAAAAAGTATTCCGTAAAATTTACGGAATACAAAAAAGTGCCCTACCTTTATTCTGTAAAATTTACGCTTTAGAGATTAGTTTAATTTTATACGGCAATAAGTCTATTCAAAAACGATGAAAAAACGTATTCCTTATTCCCTCCGCTGGTTGGCTGGGGTTGTGTTGGTGGGCTTTTTGGCCACCGGACTTTGGTCGTATGGGTTCGTCAAAGACCCACCCCGCATTCTGGTATTTAGCAAAACGCTGGCCTTTCGTCATGCGTCTATCGGGGCGGGTCAGAAAGCCCTATTTCAACTGGGTAAGGAACAGGGATTCGCTGTCGATACCACGGAAGATGCGGGCCGCTTCAACGAAGAAAATCTGAAACGCTACCGGGCGGTCGTCTTTTTGAGCACCACCGGCGACGTGCTGAATGCCCAGCAGCAGAACGCCTTTGAACGCTACATCCAGTCGGGAGGAGGCTACATGGGCATTCACTCGGCAACGGATACCGAATACGACTGGCCCTGGTACAATCAACTGGCCGGCGCCTGGTTTGCCAACCACCCCATGCCCAACAACATCCAGAAGGGAACCTTTGTGGTGGTAGACAAAAACCACCCGTCCACCCGGTTTCTGCCGGAGCGCTGGGAGCGGGAGGACGAGTTTTATTCCTTCAAAAACATCAGCCCGGCTTTGCACGTCCTGATGACCATCGACGAAAAAACCTATCAGGGCGGCACCAATGGCGACAATCACCCGATGGCCTGGTACCAGGAGTTTGACGGCGGACGTTCGTTCTACACAGCAGGTGGCCACACGGATGCCAGCTTTTCGGAACCGCTGTTTTTGAAGCACCTGGGGGCCGGGTTGCACTACGCGATGGGGGGCGATTCGCCAAAACCGCTGGATTATACCAAAGCAAAAACGAAACGACTGCCCGAAGAAAACCGGTTTTCAAAAGTGGTGTTGGGCGAGAAACTCGACGAGCCGATGGAGTTGACCGTGCTGCCGGATAACCGCGTACTGTTTGTTGAACGCCGGGGCAATGTTAAACTCTACAGCCCCTCGACCGGTAAGATTACCCTCATTGCCCATATTCCGGTGAACACCAAAGTCACCGATAAGGAGGGAAAAGTCGGTGAAGACGAAGGCGGTTTGCTGAGTCTGACGAAAGATCCCCATTTTGCGCAGAACCACTGGATTTACCTGTATTATTCGCCCGAAGGAAAAGAAGCCAAAAATAGCCTGGTCCGTTACGAGTTGAAAGGCGACGAACTGGTGATGAGTTCCAAAAAAGTCATCCTCGACGTGGCGACGCAACGCGAAATCAGCGGTCACGCGGGCGGTTCGTTGACTTTCGACGCCCACGGAAATTTATACCTGTCGACCGGCGACAACATCAATCCGCAGCAATCCAACGGCTACAGCCCGGCGGATGAACGACCCGGCCGGTCGCCCTTCGATGCGCAGATGACCTCGGCCAACACAAACGATCTGCGCGGCAAAATCCTGCGGATTCATCCCACAGCGGACGGTTCCTACACCATTCCGGAAGGCAATCTTTTTCCAAAAGGAACCCCTAAAACCCGCCCGGAGATTTACACGATGGGCCACCGGAATCCATTCCGCATCTCGGTAGATCCCAAAACCGGTTTTCTCTACTGGGGCGATATTGGTCCGGATGCGGGACAACCGGGCGAAAAGCGCGGACCCGCCGGACAGGATGAAATCGGGCAGGCGCGGAAAGCTGGGAATTACGGCTGGCCGTATTTTGTGGGCGATAATAAACCCTATTTCCAGTATGACTTTGCCACCGGCCAATCCGGAGCGCTATATGATCCGGAAAAACCGGTCAATCATTCGGTCAATAACACCGGCTTAAACCAGTTGCCACCGGCGCAGAAAGCCTTCATCTGGTACCCCTACGCCGAATCCAAAGAGTTTCCGCTGATGGGAGCCGGTGGTCGTTCGGCAATGGCCGGGCCGGTTTTTCACCGGGACCAGTTCACCCAGGCAAAGCGGCCTTTCCCGGATTATTATGATGGTAAACTGATCATCTACGAATGGATGCGCGGCTGGCTGATGGCGGTGACGCTGGACGCGAACGGAAACTATGCGTCGATGGAGCGGGTGATGCCCAGCTATAAGTTCTCCAATCCGGTTGACATCGAGTTTGGCCCGGAAGGTGATTTGTACATGCTGGAATACGGCAGCGGCTGGTTTACGCAAAACGACGACGCCCGGCTGGTGCGCATCGAGTACAACGGCGGCAACCGCAAACCGCTCGTTCAGGTAGCCACGTCCAAAAAAGGCGGATCAATACCGTTCAAAGCCCGGCTTTCGTCGGAAGGCACCAGGGATTTTGACAACGATGCGTTGAGGTATAGCTGGACGGTCACTTCTCAATCTGGAAACTCCAAACGAACCTTCCCGGTGGCAAACCCGACCGTCAGCTTCGACAAAGCCGGGATTTACAAAGCGACCTTAACGGTAACCGATGCCAAAGGCGGCAGCAGCAGCCGGACGGTGGAAATTATGGCCGGTAATGAAGAACCGGTGTTGACGTTCGAAACCAAAAACAGCAACCAGACCTTTTTCTTTCCGGGACAACCGTTTGCCTACGAAGTAAAAGTCCAGGATAAGGAAGATGGTAGTCTGGCGAGCGGAAAAATCAAACCCGCCGAAGTTGCTGTCAATATCGACTATTTAGCCGAAGGCTACGATCTGGCCGAAATTGCGCAGGGGCACCGCAGCGCCGATGCGTCCGCGCAGGTCGTCAAAGGGCTGAAATTGATGGAGAGCAGCGATTGCAAGGCGTGTCACAGTGTCGATAAAAAATCGGTGGGGCCTGCTTATGAGCAAGTTGCTCTGAAATACAAAGGCGAAGCCGGTGCAGCCGAGCGTCTGGCCAAAAAAGTGATCTCCGGTGGTAGTGGCGCTTGGGGCGATGTCGCCATGAGTGCCCACCCCCAACTGGCCCAGGCCGATGTGCAGGAAATGGTGCGCTACATTCTGAGTCTGGCCGAAAAGAAGCAGGCGTCTCCATCGTTGCCGGTCAAGGGAAGTTATACCATGAATCTGCCCGCGGGTGACAAGGGCGAAGGCCGGTATCTGGTTCGGGCTGCGTATCGGGACAAAGGCAACTCCGGTGTTCCCGCGATTACGGCCGAAAAAACGCTGGTTTTGCGCAGTGCGAAGCTCCCCGCCGGGAAAGCCGACAAGATCGAGGGCGTCATGAAATACGGCACCGTGATCATTGCCTCGGTTAAAAACTCCAGCATTGGGTTCAGCAACCTGGATTTAACCGGTATCGAACAGATCAAATTTACCGCTTCGGCACCGAAATCCCAGTTGAACGCAGCCGGTGGCACGATCGAGGTGCGGCTGGATGAACCAACCGGCAAACTCGTCGGCGAAACCGCCTTCATTTCTCCGAGTGAGGGAGGGAGTGTCACCAGCATGCCCCCGCCGGTGGTGGCTAAACTGTCGGGCGCTACGGGTCTTCACGATGTGTATCTAGTCTTTAAAAACGACAAAGCCCCCGCCGGGCAGTCGCTGTTCGTGGTGATCGATCTGGAGTTCCAAACGCGTCAGTCGGCGGAAACCAGCGCAAAACCGGCTTCGACGCCAGCGTCTGCGGCATCAGGTCAATCCCAGGATCTGGAAGCGTATGCGGGGAAATACAAGATGTCCGGGCTTCCTTTTGAGTACATCGAAATTACCCCCAAAGCAGGACGGCTGTCCATGAAGGCGGGTGATAAGGAAGGCGAGCTCACGCCCGGGCCGGGAGCCGATGAATTTAAAGGCGGAAATAACACCGTGTTCAAATTCAGCCGTGGTGCCGACAAAAAAGTTACGTCGTTAACCCTTGAGGTTCAGGGCATGTCTTTCAAAGGTGATAAGTAATAATTGTACCATACGGACTTTTCGCACCGGGAAGAGTCCGTATGGCTCACCGCCTGATACCCCAACGACCAATCTCTATGAAAAAAATGACGGTTCTGGCCTGGCTGCTCCCGGCTTTGGCCTTTGCGCAGCCTTCCGCGCTCCAAAAAGGCTTTCAGACCCCGCCCAATGCTGCCAAGCCCCGCGTGTGGTGGCACTGGATGAATGGCAACATCACCAAAGAAGGCATCACCAAAGACCTGGAATGGATGAACCGCATCGGCATCGGCGGTTTTCAGAATTTTGACGCCAGCCTGTTTACGCCCGCCGTGACGCCCCAAAAGCTGGTGTTTATGACCCCCGAATGGAAAGACGCCTTCAAACACACCACCGATCTGGCCCAGAAACTCCAGTTGGAAATGGCCATTGCCGGATCGCCGGGCTGGAGCGTGACGGGTGGCCCGTGGGTGCCTGCCAGCGATGGCATGAAAAAGTACGTCTGGACGGAAACCCGCGTTCCGGGCGGTCAGCCGTTTTCGGGGAAACTTCCCCAACCACCGAACACGACCGGCAATTTCCAGAACGTACCGCTCGGTGCCGCCATGCTCGGCGGTTCGGCGGGAAAACCGCAAAACTACTACGCCGATGCTGCGGTAATCGCCTATCGACTGCCGGCGGCTGAGAAATCGTTGGCTTCGCTCAATCCGAAAATCACGTCGAGTGGCGGAACGTTCAGCCTCGCCGACCTGACCGACGGTGATCTGGCAAAAACTACGATGCTGCCGCCAATGGAAGTGGGTCAGGACATGTGGATTCAGTACGCGTTCGACAGCCCGCAGACGGTCAAGGCGCTTACCATTGTGGGCGCCACCAGCGGGGGCGCACTGGCCGAATTTAGAGGAGCGCCCGACAACCGGGCGCTGAAAGTGAGCGACGACGGTGTCAATTTCCGGGATGTGGTGGTGATTCGGGGCAGTACGGTTCCCCAGAACACGATGAGCATTTTGCCCACCACCGCCAAGTACTTCCGGGTTACGTTTAAAACCCTGGAACCCCAGGGCAATCCGTTTGCGGCAATGATGGGCGGAAGTGCCGCTCCGGGCAAACCGGAGGGTGTGCCGGTGGCTGAACTGGTGCTGCATAACACCGACCGGGTGGACCTGTTTGAAGAAAAAGCCGGTTTTAATCCGTGGAAAGAAAGCACGCACTCGCTCATAAAAACCGATGCCGACGCCATTCCGACCCAGGATGTGGTGGATCTGACCGCCAAAATGAGTGCCGACGGAACGCTGAACTGGACACCGCCGACCGGTGGAGACTGGGTGGTCATGCGACTGGGTTATTCGCTGACGGGCCGCAACAACCACCCCGCTTCGCCCGAAGCCACCGGTCTGGAAGTCGATAAGCTCGACAACGTTGCCGTTCGGAAATACATCGATACCTATCTGGACATGTACAAGGAGGCTACCGGGGGCCAGATGGGCGCGCAGGGACTGCAATACATGGTGCTGGACAGCTACGAAGCGGGTCACATGACCTGGACCAAAGCCATGCCCGAAGAGTTTCTGAAACGACGCGGCTACGACATCAAACCCTGGCTACCGGTGCTGACGGGCCGCGTGGTGAATAGCGCCGAAGCCAGCGAGAAATTTTTGTGGGATTTCCGGAAAACCATCGGTGAGCTGATCGTTGAAAACCACTACGAAGTCATTGGCGAAGCGCTGAAAGTGCGGGGTATGAAACGGTATACGGAATCGCACGAAGGGGGGCGGATTTTTTTAGCAGACGGCATGGATGTAAAGCGGAAAGCCGATGTGCCGATGTCGGCCATGTGGACGCCGGGTAGTCTGGCCGGTGGTGCCGACGAGGAAGTTCGCAGCGAAGCCGACATTCGGGAAGCGGCTTCGGTGGCGCACATTTATGGGCAGAATCTGGTGGCTGCCGAGTCGATGACTTCCGTTGGCAATGCGTTTAGCTGGCATCCCGAGAAACTGAAACGCACCGCCGATCTGGAAATGGCGTCGGGGCTAAACCGCTTTGTCGTACACACGTCGGTGCATCAGCCGCTGGATGATAAAAAACCGGGTATTTCGCTCGGGCCTTTCGGGCAGTATTTTACCCGGCAGGAAACCTGGGCCGAGCAGGCCAGCGTCTGGATGAGCTACCTGGGCCGGAGTTGCTTCCTGCTCCAGCAGGGCAAACCGGTCGTGGATGTGCTTTATTATTACGGGGAAAACAACAACATCACCCAGTTATTTACCCAGAAACTGCCCGCCATTCCGGACGGTTATGCCTTCGATTTTGCCAATGCTACGGTGGTGAAGAGCGCACTGCGGGTGGAAGGCGGAAAGATGGTGACGCCGGGCGGTCAGCAATACCGCCTGATGGTGCTGGACTCGTCGGCAAGAACCATGACGTTGCCCGTGTTGAAAAAACTCGGTGAACTGGTTAAAGCGGGGATGAAAATAGCGGGTGTCAAGCCCGAGCGTTCTCCCAGCCTGAGCGACAATCCGGCCGGGCCGCGTTCGGCAGAGTTTACGGCCCTGGTGAATCAAATCTGGACCCATCCGAACGTCTCGACCAAACCGGTGGATGCGGTTTTAAGCGAGATGAACGTTCCGAAAGATGTGGACATTTCCGGAGCCAGTTCGAAAGTATTGTATGTCCACCGCCAAACCGCCGACACTGATCTCTACTGGCTCGATAACCGCAGCGACAATCCGAACGAGGCCACGGTCAGTTTCCGGGTGACGGGAAAAGTGCCGGAATTATGGAATCCAGAAACGGGCAAAACCGAGAAAGTGTCGTACCAGATCAAGGACGGACGTACCATTGTACCGCTCCAATTCGAGTCGTGGCAAGCGTATTTTATCGTTTTCCGCGATAAGGCGACGGTAACGTCCTTCACCAAACCCGCCGTCACGGAATCACCCGTTGTCAGTGTGACGGGTGCCTGGAAAGTTGCCTTTCAGGAGGGGAGGGGCGCTCCCGCGCAGGCCACGTTCAACACACTGGCGTCGTTGACGGAAAATACCGATCCGGGCGTTAAATACTTCTCCGGAACGGCCACGTACGACAATGTATTCGATGTGCCGAAGGTAACGAAAAATGCGTCATATATCCTGGATCTGGGCGAGGTGAAGAACATCGCCGAGGTGATTGTCAACGGCAAGATTGTGGGGACGGTTTGGAAAAAACCGTTCCGCATCGACATCACGCAGGCGCTGAAACCCGGTCGCAATACCGTACAAGTCAAGGTGACGAACCTCTGGGTAAATCGCCTGATCGGTGACGCCCAGCCTGCTGTGACCAGCAAGATCACGTTCACCACCATGCCGTTCTATCGGGCCGATTCGCCCCTGCTGCCGTCGGGGCTTCTGGGGCCGGTTCGGGTGCTGGAAGCGACACCCGCTGCTGCAACCGTGAAACAGTAGGGGGAACCCGCTGGTGAGCCCAAAACGACTTCGGTAGTTTCCCGGACGAATGGTCTTTACCAGGTAATCTCCTGAAACGATGAAAAGACCGTTAACCGTACTCATTTTGATGGCGTTCTCGCTGGCGGCTCTGGCGCAACAGCCAGCCGCTAACCGGCCAACGCTGGTGGCCGGGATTCCCGTCAATTATCAGGAAGACTCCGTTGGTTCGTACGAGCTTCCTGATTTATTGACGGGTGCTGATGGTCAAAAGGTTACGAATGCAAAGGTCTGGACCCGAAAACGGCGACCGGAACTCCTCAAGCTCGTGGAGGAAATCCAGTTTGGAAAAATGCCCCCGCGCCCGAAGGCAATGCGGTTTCACGCAGTTGATCCGGGAACGTCGGTTTTCAATGGCAAGGCGATTCGGAAGCAGGTGGTCGTGTATTTTACCAGCGATACAGCCGACCACAAGATGAATCTGGTGATTTACCTGCCGAGCGCGGTCAAAAAACCGGTGCCTCTGTTGATGAATATTTCTTTTTCGGCTTACAATCAGATCATCGATGATCCGGGCTTGCGGGTTGGTACGATCTGGTCGAGAGAAGGCAAAAAGGTTCGGGCCGACAAACCGACTCCCTTTGGCAAACTAAATGTGGAGCAGTTTCTGGAGGCCGGAATGGGCTTTGCCACCGTGTATTACGGAGATATTGAACCGGATTTTAAGGAGGGGATTCAGTACGGTATTAGAAAAACGTATTTAAAACCGAATCAAACCGGACCGGCTGCCAATGAGTGGGGAGCGATTTCGGCCTGGGCCTGGGGACTTAGCCGGGCGATGGATTACTTTGAAACGGATAAACAGATTGATGCGACCCGCATTGCCCTTCAGGGCGCTTCCCGTTTGGGGAAGGCGGTTCTTTGGGCAGGCATTCATGACACCCGGTTTAAGGTGGTGGTCGCCAGCATTTCGGGCGAAGGAGGGGCGGCTTTGAGCCGACGCAATTTCGGAGAAACCATCGGGCATATTACCGATCCCTCGCGGTATCTGTACCAGTTTGCTGCCAACTACCATACCTACTCTGACAAGGTGAACAGCTTACCGATTGATGGGCATGTGCTGGTTGCTCTGATGGCTCCCCGGCCTTTACTCCTCCAAACCGGCAGCACGGATTACTGGTCGGACCCAAAAGGGGAATTTCTGTCGGCAGTGGCCGCGGCCCCGGTCTATAAGCTTTTCGGAAAAACCGCTCCGGAAACCACCGTCATGCCCCCGGCGGAGGATACGTCTTTGCTGATGAATCACCTGGGGTATTTTATGCACGAGGGAGGCCATGCCGTTCTGCCCACGGATTGGCCGCGTATCATTGCCTACCTGAAAAAGTACCTTTGAGTGGGTGAATGACCAATCATGCACTGAAAATCAAAAAGAAGTAAACTATTTAGAATTAATCTATATAAAAACAAAGTGAGGGCTTATATTTGCGCTTTCTCCGCATTCAATGCCCGAAGCGCAGCCGCATACCGCCCCTTTTAAAATCGACGAAAAATCGTTTCGGGAGGTGTATTTGCGGCATTGGGAGCAGGTTTTCGGGGTCTGTTACAACAACCTGCGCGATCGGGAGGTCGCCAAAGGAATGGTGCAAGACATTTTCAAGTCGCTCTGGGAACGGCGTGACGAACTGGAAATCACGGTTTCCATTGAACGGTATTTGCTCCGCTCGGCCAAATTCAAGGTTTTTGAGTACCTCAGAAACAGCAAGATCCGGCAGGAACACGCCCAGGAAGCTGTTGACTACGACTGTGCCGCGGCCAACTGCACCGAAAACGACGTGCTCTACAACAGCCTGAAAGAAAAGGTCATCGGTCTGGTCGACACCCTGCCTTGCCAGTGCCGGAATGTGTTTAAAATGAGCCGTGAGCAGGGTTTATCCAACAAAGAAATTGCATCTTCGCTACTGATTTCGGAACGGGCCGTCGAATACCACATCACCCGCGCGCTCTCAACCTTGAAAACAAATCTTTCCGAATACCTCACCTAGTTTTTTTCCCGGCTTACGGTATATCCTGATTTATGCTACTTTTACCAAAAGCAGTTCTTTTGCCGAAAGTGCATTCATGAAGATTAGTAAGGAACTTATCGAAAAATACCACAGCGGACACTGCACGCCCGACGAAAAAAAGGCGGTCGAAGCCTGGCTTTTCGATGATGAGGCTACCACAGAACCGACCCTGCCACTGCCCACCGGCGAAAGCAAGTTCGAGATCCGGGAGGAGATGTGGAACGAAATTGCGACGGTGCTTCCGTCCCGGCAAAAACCGGCGGTTCTGGCTTTTTTCAGGCCCTTCTGGCGACAGGCGGCTGCTGTCCTTCTGATTTGTCTGGCCGGTGTTGCGGTTTTTTATCTCAAAAACCGGGAGGCTGACAGCGGGGTGATTGTGGTCAATAACGTGTCCGATACCGCCAACCAAAACCTGCACGAAAGCGCATACTCGATCGCTATTGGTCCGAAAAGCAATGTGGAAATCAATCACGAAACCGGGCGAATCGATTTTTGCGGTGCGATGATGATCAACCCCAACCGCGACATCGAGTTGACGATCCAGGGGATTTGCGCCCGGCCTGACGAGAAAAGTGAGAAAAGGATCCTGAAAAAAGGCCAGAATTACATTGCCCTGAACTACGGCAATGCCGCCAATCCGAACGAGGTGATCATTCTTCCACAAGGCTCTCTCACGGGCCTGCCGCCTTTGATGCAGCGGCAACTGATGATGCAGTTTGATATTTGAGAACACGGTATGAAGGGAAACTCCTGGAACGGTTTGGGTGCGTGGTTGCTGCTGTTGGGGCTGGTTCAACTGGTCGGCTGTGCCCCTAAAAAAACCGGTAACGATCCGGGCGTCCAAAAAAAATACAGCCTGTATGTGATGATGAAAGACGGGACGGAGTATCTCGTTCAAACCGATCGCATCGACTCCGGCCACATCGACCCGCTGGTTCAGGGTGCCAAAGTAGTGCCTTCCCGGATTTTTTACGAATTGATCGTTCATCAGAATCACTATTACCGGCTCGACTGGAAAACCGGAAAGTTTCTGCGACATGTCGTTGAAAACAAGGCGTATACACAAACCGGTTCTCTGCCGCTCACTGGCAATTGGGCCGTTGATAATCACACCTGGCTCGGCGATACCCTGCTGATTCTGGGTCACGATTCTAAAAACACGAAGCTACGCTACGCCAAAATCACCCTCGACCCGATGAAGGCGATTGAGGGAATTCTTGACATCCCGGCACCGACGGGCGGTTTTAATAACATGACCATCGGCTTTTCCACGTTTTTGAAGGGCAATCTGTACCTGGGTTATACGTATCACAAGATCGGCCTGAACACCTACACCACCAGCGATACGATGTACATTACCGAGTTGACGTACCCCGGCCTGAAAACCGTCCGCACCTTCAAAGACACCCGCTCGGCGTATCCCGGCGGCATCAATACCCGGCAGTCGCATTCTTTTACCGACGAGAAAGGCGATTTCTATTTTATCTCGTGTCCGGGCATTGCGCTGGGTGATCATCCATCCAAACCGACCGGTATTTTCCGCATCAACAAAGCCGACGGCTCACTCGATCGGGATTATTTTTTCAACCTGTCGGCTTCGCCGATTCAGAACCACGGCTACGGTTTCTGGTCCATCGGCAACGGCAAAGCCATTGTCCGCACCGAGCGGAAGGGGCTTTTTAAGGGAATGCAGGACCATTACCTGATTCCCCATTTTGATTTTTACGTGCTGGATCTGGCTCGGCAAACCACATCGCGTCTGAACCTGCCACTCGATAAAGGAACCGCCCGCAACTGCATTCTGGTCGAAAACGGTCTGGTTTACATTACCGTCAATCCCAACACCGAAGGGAGCTACGTCTGGATTTACGACCCCCAAACCGGCTCACTCCGCAAGGGACTCCACTTCGACGCCCAGGTCGATTATGTTTTGCGGCTGGAACGGCTGAATTCTCTCTCCGACTAATTTTTACTTTTTTTCCAACCCAACCTTCGGGAATAGGCCGGTAACGCTACTGATTGATTGATACCCCATTTTAGATCAGTCAATGCAAGCTGGCAAACTTCTCCTGTACACATTCGTTACGGCTCTCTGGTTTCTTTCAATCCCGGTTGCTGCGCAAAAAACCGCCGTGATTTCGGGCTATGTCAAATCCGAATCGGGTGGCGCAATTCCCGGCGCAACGGTGGCCGTTAAAAACACCCCGCACGGCACCACCTGCGATGCCGACGGTTTCTATTCCTTTCCGGCCCCCAAACCCGGCAGCTACACGCTCACGATTTCCGCCGTAGGTTACCACCCGGTTTCCGAAAAAATCGTGATCAAAGCCGACAAACCGCTGGTTCTGACGGTTCGACTATCGGAAAACCGGGAGGAGTTGCAGGAAGTGAATGTGTTCGGAAAAACCGAAACCCAGCAGGTGAAGGAGCAGGCCTTTACGGTCAACGCGATTGAAACCAGACAATTTGCCAACACCACCGCCGACCTCAATCAGGTCCTCAACCGCAGCACCGGCGTGCGCATCCGGGAGCAGGGCGGTTTAGGCTCCAATTTTAATTTTTCGATCAACGGGCTGTCGGGCAAGGCGGTCAAATATTTTATCGACGGCGTCCCGCTGGAGTTGCTGGGCAGCGCGGTTTCGCTCAACACCATTCCCGTCAACCTGGCCGAACGCATCGAAGTCTATAAAGGCGTGGTTCCCGTCCAGTTGGGTTCCGACGCGATGGGCGGGGCCGTGAACGTAATCACCAACCAGAACCAGCGCAACTACCTGGACGTCAGCCATAGCTACGGCTCGTTCAATACGCACCGCTCGGCGCTGACGGGGCAATATGTGCACCAGCCGACCGGCATCACCGTCAAAGCCAGCGGTTTTTACAATTACTCGGACAACAACTACAAAATGAAAGGGGTGGAAATTCTCCGGGGCGGACAGCGCAACGGGAACGAAATCACCGACCTGACGGGTGCCAATTTCGTCGTGACCGATGTGCGCCGGTTTCACGACAACTACCAGTCGGCGATGGGGCAGGTGGAAGTCGGTATTTCCAACAAACGCTGGGCGGATGTCCTCTACGCCGGTTTTGGCTATTCGGAAGGGCGGCAGGATCTGCAAACCGGTTTCGAGCAGGCGATTGTCTACGGAAATGTGACCCGAAAAAGCACAGCTTCCAATGCGACGCTTCGGTATAAAAAGAATAATCTGTTCGTGAAAGGGCTGGATCTGAGCCTGTTTGCCTCGCGATCAAAGGATACCTACATTACCGCCGATACGCTGTTCCGGCAATACTACTGGGATGGTGCCTGGACGGCGAAAGGAGCCAGCGAAATGGGGTCGATCCGGTCGGTTTCGCACATCGTCCGCCCCCGGAGTTTTGTGCGCGCCAACCTCAGCTACGTGCTGAACGACCAGCATTCCTTTAACCTGAATTATACCCTCGACCACCTCAAAAACGAGAGTTTCAATGCCTTGCAGACTTCCGGGGATGATATGCCGGGCGCCATGAACAAGCAGATTCTCGGCTTTGCCTATCAGCAGGAGTTTCTGGACAAACGGTGGACCAACACCTTTTTTGCCAAATACTACGGGTTGGGGCTGGAGCGAAAGAAATGGGTCGACCTGGGCTATCAGACCCTGAACACCCAATTCAATAAATACGGTTATGGCCTTGCTTCCCGCTTCAAAGTGCTGCCGGATCTGGGCGTTAAACTATCGCTCGAACGGGCGTTCCGTTTGCAGGAAGTGGAGGAGGTTTTTGGTGATGGTCTGAACATCCAGCCGAACCCCGACCTCAAACCGGAAAGCAGCTACAATGCCAACCTGGGCGGTTACTACGGTTTTCGGATCAACAAAAACCGCTTTTTTGCGGAGGCTTCCGCGTTTTACCGCGATGCGCAGGATTTTATTTATCCCGTGCCGGATCAGCGGTCGAAGGCGTTGAAAAACGAAAACAAGTCGAGTGTGAAGGTCACCGGTTTTGAAGCCGAGTTGCGGTACGACTATGCCGATCTGCTTTCGGTCAATGTCAATGCGACCTACCAGAGTGCGGTCAACATGACCAAATTCGGCAATACCGCATCGACTACTTACGAGGCTACGTATAAAAACAAGATCCCGAACCAGCCCTGGCTTTTTGGCAATGCGAACCTGAGTATTGGCAAAAACAACGTGTTTGGAAACGATACCCGCCTGCAATTCAACTGGTACACCCAGTACGTACACTGGTTTTACCTGACCTGGGAAGCGTTCGGCAATGTGAACGGGAAATCGACCATTCCGAATCAACTGATCCACAACGCGACGCTGAGTTATTCGTTCAAAAACGGCCGCTACAACCTCTCCGCCGAGAGCCGCAACCTGACCGACGCCCTGGCCTTCGACAATTTCCGCCTGCAAAAACCGGGTCGTGCCTTCTCGGTGAAGCTCCGCTATTTTCTTAAATAAAACCGTCCAATTTTTCAATCACTACCTCAATGAGCCGATTACTCAATTACCCAGTCAAAACCATCCTGATTGCCTTGCTGGCCTTGACTCTGAACAGTTGCAGCAAGGATGACGTGACCGAACCCGTCGTCGAAGCGGGTCAATATTCCGCGATTCTGTGTGTGGGTTCGTGGCCCAATACCGCTTATTACATCGCCGATGTGCCTTCGCTGACCTCCGGCACCATCAGTCTGCAAGGCAACGGTGCGGAAATGACCGGCAAAGTGTATGCGCAGGACGTGATCCAGAAGGACGGTTTTTACTACCATGCCAATTTCGGCAGCGGCCGGTTGGGTAAATACCACGTCGAAAACGGTGCCCTGCTGGTTGATAAAGAGGTGCCGTTTACGTACCTCAACTGGAGTTCTTACGTTTGGGCCGACGCGCAGACGCTGGTGATTTTCGGCACCGGCGAAAACGCGGGCAAAACCGAAGGTCGCTACGCCATCATCAAAGTGACCGACATGACTGTCACGACTGGCAAACTCGATTTGCCGGCCTTCCCGACCGGTTTCGACCAATACGCCATGGGCTTTGCGGAATACCGCGCCGGTAAGATTTTTCTGGGCTATAGCGTCGCTTCGTCTGACTTTACGCTGTATCCGAATATGCCGGTCTATCAGCAGCTCAATGTGTCGGTGATCAACTATCCGGCGATGACCGTCGAAAGCACGATGACGGATGCCCGAACGACCAATCCGGGTGGCCCAACCGTCTACGCCCCGGCGTCGTTTCAGGATGAAACCGGTGACATTTACTTCATGACCGACCCGGTTTTTAACTACGATTACAAATCACCCTCGGCGATTTACCGGATCAAAAGCGGCACCACCACGCTGGACCCGTCGTATTACTTCAACTTTTCGTCCAAAGTCAACATGGAAATGGGGGCGGCCATGTGGTATGTCGGCAACGGCAAGGCCATCGTTCGCACCCGGGTTGCGGGCCAGTCCATCGACGCCGATCATTCGTTCTCGCTGATTGATGTCAAAACCGGAACCTTTATCAAAAAACTGGCGCTGCCTGCCGACAAGGGCGAGCGCATGGTGCAGGCCATTGTCATGGAAAATGGCAAAGCCTACATCGCCGTCAATGCGGCTGACAAAGACTACATCTGGGAGTATGACGTCGCGGCCGACAAGCTGACGCCCGGTGCCGAATTCGTAGGGGGTATCGACTACATTCTGCGACTCGAAAAAACGAAATAACAATTTTCTGCCCCCAACCCCCTAAAGGGGGCTAAATTATCCGGGTCTGAAAGCCCCCTTTAGGGGGTTGGGGGCAGAAAATGAAAAATTTAATCCATCGTTCAAGTCAACACTACCATGATATTGATCTTGAAAAAAATCAACGCCTGGCTCCATTTGTGGTTGGGGCTGGCATCGGGGATCGTGGTCGTCATCGTGGCCCTCACCGGCTGCATTCTCGTGTTCGAGCAGGAACTCAAGCCGTTGATCCAACCCTGGCAAAACGCGAAACGGCCCGCCGGGGCGGCCTACCTGCCGCCATCGGCGATTTACCGGAGTATGAAAACCGTGTTCCCTGATAAAAAGGTGTCCAGCATCTGGTATTATGGTCATGAACGGACGGCCAAAGTGACGATTGATGCCGATTCGCTGGTTTATGTCAATCCGTATACGGCGGAGGTGGCGGGTATTGTCGATCATGAAGATTTCTTTCACTTTATCCTGGACGGTCACGTCGGTCTCTGGATCGAAGGGGAAGTGGGGCATCAGATCGTGTCGTGGGCGACGCTGATTTTTTTCGTGTTGCTGATCACCGGGCTGATTTTGTGGTGGCCCCGAAAATGGAACCGCAGCAACCGGGATAAGAGCTTTAAAATCAAGTGGAAAGCGCGGTTTAAGCGGCTTAATTACGACCTGCATAATGTGTTGGGCTTTTACGCGCTGATCGTGGCCCTGATCATGACCATCACCGGGCTGGTGATGGGATTTGCCTGGTTCAACAAAGGCGTCTACTGGCTGACATCGGGCGGTGGTTCGCCAGCTCCCTATCAGCGGGGCGTGTCGGATACCACGCAGATGGCACCCCAAAACCGCCTGGTCAACGTGGATCGGGCGTTCAAAATGGGGATGGAAGAACTGGGCGTCTACAACAAAGATGCGATCATCATTTCGTTTCCGAGCAAACCCGCCGATGCGATTTACGTCTGTACCGACATGGACAAAGGCGCCTGGCGCGACATTTACCTCGACCAGTACACGCTCCGTGAATTACCCTCGACGGGCGTGCAGATCGACCAGCTTGGCTTTGCCGACTGGCTCCGGCGCACCAACTATGCGCTGCACGTGGGCGCAATCGGGAATTTGCCCACCAAGATAATCTACTTTATTGCCAGTCTGATCTGTGCCAGTTTGCCCATTACCGGTTTTTACATCTGGTGGGGCCGCCAGGGATTCGGCCTTCGGAAAAAAAACAAACCCGTTCCGCGTACCATTGCCATTCGTCATGAAGTATAACCCCCTCTTTTTTGTACTTGCCTTCTTCATCTATTTAACGTCTGCCAACGCCCAAAGTACCGCGCCTTATCTGGTCAAAGGTACGCTCATGGATTCGATCAGCCGGAAACCGATCGAGTTTGCGACCATCGGGATCCTGAATTCGGAGAAAAAGATTGTGGCGCTTACCTACTCCGACGAAAATGGGGTGTTCAAATCCGCCGACCTTTCGGCAGGCTCCTATTTCCTGAATCTGACCTTTTTGGGGTATGCGTCGAAAAATATTCCTTTTTCGGTTAGCCCGGAATCGCCCGTCGTTGAAACGGGTATGCTTTACCTCAAACCCGAAGCCCGGCAGTTGAATGCCGTCACCGTAACGGGCACGCGTCAACTGGTGGAGCAACAGCCGGGTATGCTGATCTACAATGCCGAAAAAGACATCAGCAACCAGGGCGGAACAGCCGCCGACGTGCTCAGGAAAGCTCCGATCCTGAACGTGGATGCTGCGGGTAATGTGACGATGCGGGGGAACTCCAATCTGCGCATCCTCATCAACGGGAAATATTCGGGACAAATGGCGCGGAGTGCGGCCGATGCGCTGAACATGATGCCCGCCAATTCGATCAAATCCGTGGAAGTGATCACCAGTCCATCGGCGCGGTATGATGCGGAGGGTGCTGCGGGTGTGATCAACATCATCACCAAAAAAGGACAGCAGAAGGTGAGCGGCACCGTGGAAGCCGTGGCCGGTAACCTGGAACAGGCCGTGAACCCGCGTATTTCGATCAACCGCGACCAATGGACCATCAGTTCGTACCTCCATATTCACCGGTTTCGAAACCGGGAGGAAGTGACCCTCGACCGGCTGACGTTTGAAAACGGGGCAAAAACCGGTCGGATTCAGCAGGATGTGGTGCGGGACAACGGAAAGCCCCACGGGTCTGGAGACCTGCAAATCGAGTTTACGCCCAATGCCGCCAACCTGTTTCACTTTTCGGCCAACGGCTGGCTGGGAAACTGGCCCGACAACAGCGAGCAGCACAACCGGCGGTTTGCGGCTGACGAAACCATCCTGGAAGATTTCCGCCAAAACGTGACTACGCAATCGCCCCATCGTGGTATTGACCTGAACCTGGGCTATACCCACAAATTCAAAAAACCGGGCGAGGAGTTATACCTGATGGCCCAGCATACCAACTCGGCGGATGACTACGATTATGATGCGCGTCAGACGAATGCCGACCGGACGCTGATGTACCGGGAAGTCAACGAAAACCGCAATGCAAACCGGGAGTGGACGTTTCAGACGGATTATATTCTTCCTTTTTCGGCCAGCGGCAAACACGCGCTGGAAAGCGGGGCCAAACTGATCCTGCGCGACAACCGCAGTACGTATCAGGTACAGGCCAGGAGCGATGCAAACCCGGCCCAGCTCGTGCCGGTCACTTCGCGCAGCGATCGCTTCCAGTATACCCAAAATGTGGCTGCGGCTTACAGCCAGGTTAAGTTCAAAGGACAGAACGGCTGGGCACTGCACGCGGGAATGCGGCTGGAAGGAACGTTCCTCAACGGTCGCCAGCAGAATCTTAACACCACGTTCAGCAACGACTTCTGGAACGTTGTTCCGAGCGCAACTTTATTTAAAAAGCTGAATGCCAGCAACAACGTGGCACTGAGTTACACCAAACGCATTTCACGGCCTTCGATCTGGGATCTGAATCCCAACCGGAATGCGCAGGACCCCAAAAACATCGTGATCGGTAATCCTTCGCTCAGGCCGGAGGAAGTCAACCAGGTGGAGTTGACTTATGCGCTGCAAACCGACGCGGATTTCTTTCTCAATGCGTCCCTGTTCGGTCGGGAAACCAACAATTCCATCGAAAGCGTGGTGCAGATCGACCCGGCGGGCATCGCTACGATCACCCGGCAGAACCTGGCGTCGAACCAACAATATGGGATCAACCTCTCCACATCGCTCTCGCTGCTGCCGGGCTGGAAAGTCAACAGCAATGCCAATGTTCGCTACGCCCGGTTCCGCAGTGGCGCCCTGGCGATCAGCAACGACGGACTGGCGTGGGGAATCAACGTCAACAGCAGTTGGAAACTGCCGAACCACTTCAGCGTCCAGGCTTACACCGACTATGATGCCCGAAGTGTGACCTTACAGGGGTATAAAGGCGACTGGTTTTATTACAGCTTTTCCGCCAAAAAAGAGCTGCCGACCCGCAAGTTGACCGTCACGCTCACGACCGTCAGCCCGTTCGGCAGCTATCGGGCCCAGACGGAATTCATGCGCGCGACCGACTTTGAAAGCACCGTTCGTAACCGGTATCTGATGCGCTCGGTCCGCCTTTCGCTGAACTGGGAATTCGGCAGCATTTTCAAAACCGGCAGCGGTCGGAAGATTACGAATGATGACCAGAAGAATACGAAGGGCGGGGGATCGTAGCGGTTTTTAAGGCCGATTGTGGCGGATTCTGGCGATTCCAGGCTTACTTTGTGCGGAATAGAATCGAAAATCCTGATGATATGCTGCTGAAGGCTTTCTCCATTATGGCTCTGCTGCTGATTGGCGGTGTTCATATCAGAGCGCAACAAACTCCTCTGACCGGTCGGCAAACGCCACTGGAACAGGCCTTTGCTGACGCCAAGCGAGAGTTTGTCAACTTTGAAAAAGCGCATGGCCATTTTGTTACGACTAAGAATGGTCGTATGCATTACCTGACCTGGGGAAACCCTGCTGCTCTTCCACTCGTCTGGTCGCACGGCAGTTTAACGAATGCACTGGAACTGTTGCCGCTGGCTGCGGGGCTGGTGAAAGCCGGTTATTATGTGATTGCCATTGATTATTATGGACATGGCCAAACCCCGATTCCGGCGCATGAAGTTTCGCTTCATCACGTGGCCGACGACATCAAAGTCATGCTGGATGAGCTGAAGATCAAAAAGGCCGTTATTGGCGGCTGGTCACGAGGGGGAATGATCAGTACGGCTTTCTATGATGCCTATCCTGATCGGGTTGCCGGGTTGATTCTGGAAGATGGCGGCTCTGTGTCTACCAATACGCATTATCATTCGATGAAACCCATTCAGCTCACCACGCGAATAGGGGCCATTTTTAAAGACCGATTGCCCGATACTACCTACAAGAGCGAGTTTGAAGCCTATCGCGCCTACTACGATACCACGCAGAAAGGGAATCAATTTGAGTTGCTGGCCTGGATAGCCCCCACCAAAGAGGGCCGATGGGCCATTAGCCCGGGCGTGTTGGAGTTGTTTAACATGCATACGCCGGAGCAATTCCTGGATAACATCCTATATCCCACCCGCGTACCGCTTTTTGCCGAATCGATGTCGATTCTGGAACCGAAAATTATCTTTCGAAATTTGTCGGTTCCGGTCCTAATTCTGGACCCGACCGGCCCCGATGATTTGTTTCCTTTCGAAACCCGTAACGCAGCCCTTCAGCAGGCACACCCTAGTCTCATTGATCACAAAGTATACCCCAACACGGGGCATAACATTCATTATGAACGTCCGGAGCAATTCCTGAAAGACGTCGCGACGTTCATGGCCAAAGTGAAATCGCATAACCGGCTAAAATAAGCGTAGACTACCCGGAAGCTGGTGGATCAGAAAGCATCAGGACGCAACCGGAACCGAAATCACGACGGTCGTTCCCTCATTTTCGGCCGAATGGACTGAAAATTCACCTTTGAGCAGTTCAATCCGCTGTTTGATATTGACCAGTCCGTTGCCCGACGGCTGGTGGGCCAGCGCCGGATCAAAACCCCGCCCGTTGTCGCGGTAGGTCAGGGTCAGCGTCCCGGTTTTGTAAAGAAGCTGGAGCCACACCTCGCGGGCGTTGGCGTGTTTCACGGCATTTTGCAGCAACTCCTGCACCACCCGCAACAGGTTGATTTCAACCGCCGAGGGTAGTTTTTGGGGCACATTCCGGGCTTCGAAGCTGACGGCCAGGTGGTTGCTTTCGTTGAGCAGAACGACCAGTTCATAAATCGTTTGTTCCAGTCCCGCTTCGGTCAGGCTGCGCGGATGCATGTTGCGGATGATGCTGCGGATGTCGTCGATGGACGATTTCAAAACCGCCATCGAGCGTATTTTCAATTCGTCAACGGAAATGGTGGGCGAGCCCAGCGAGGAGAGATACAGCTTCAAAACCGCCAGGTTGGCGCCCACGCCATCGTGCAGTTCTTTGGCAAACCGCTGTCGTTCCAGTTCCTGGGTTCGGATAGACACCGCCAGTTCGTGCGCCTGACGGCTTTTCAGATCCGTGATCCGGTAGCGGTACACCCCATATAGCCCCGCCAGCAGCAAAGCCATCAACCCCAGCCGAAACCACAGCGTGGCCCAGAAAGGCGGTTCGATCACGATGATGAGGGAGGCTCCCGTTTCGTTCCAGACGCCGTCGTCGTTGCTGCCCTTCACCCGAAACACGTAGTTGCCCGGTGGCAGATTGGTGTAGTGAGCCACCCGGCGATGCTGCGACAGCACCCAATCCGGGTCGATCCCATCCAGTTGGTACTGATACCGGTTTTTTTCGGTATTGGAATAATTCAGCGCGGCAAACTCAATGTCGATGAAGTTCTGGTTATACCGGAGCGTCAGTTTTTTTTGATTGGGCGGGTAGACGCTGTCCAGCACCATCACGTTTGTGATCCGGACAGATGGCACCACGGTGTTTTTCCGGAGTTGATCGGGCTTGAAAAAATTGATGCCGTTGATGCCCCCAAAAAACAACGTGCCGTCGGGGTGGCGGTAGCACACGTTGGTATTGAATTCGTTGCTCTGCAAACCGTCTTTCAGGTCATAGTTTTTGAGGACGCCCTGTGTGGGCGAAAACCGGGTCAGACCCAGGTTGCTGCTGAGCCACAAAAATCCCTGATTGTCTTTCAGAATCCCGTAAATGACATTGTTGGGCAGGCGGAACGAGACCGGATTCGTCTGGTCGGAAAAGTGCCGTTTGACGCGGAGGGTCAGCCGGTCGATGGCAAAAAGGCCGCAGTCGGTGCCTACCCAAATCGTGTTTCCATCCGCAAGCATCGATCGGATGTTGGCGCAGGTTAGCCCGTTTTTGTCGTCAAACGATACGGTTTTTTTTGTTTTTTCCTCATACCGGATCAACCCGTGTCCCAACGTTCCCAGCCACAAATTTTGCTGGGGATCAACGTACATCAGCCGGATGGTGTACGTTTCAATGGCCTTCAGGGCCGGCAGGTCGTCCCAGTTTTTCCACTGTTTCGTCGCGACCTCGAAACGCGCCAGGCCCGCACCCCCGCCGGTCCAGATTTCCCGGGTTCGTCCGGCCGAATCGGTCACCAGATGAGCGGCATAGACGTACAGTTGCTGCCGTTTTCCATCCGTTTTGTAGGTGTTGTAGGTTCGCCGGACCGGATCGAAATGGACAAGGCCGCGCGAGTTGGCGAGCCAGAGTTTTTTGTTACGGTCGGCAACAATAACCCGAACCTCATTGTTGACAATCGGATCGGGGTTGCGATCGGGAAGATTGGTTTTGCTCAATACCGGCGTAACCTGTTTGGTTGTCAGCGAGTACTGCGCCATTCCCCCGGTTCCGGTTCCAATAAAGACGGTTTCGTCCTGACCGAACAGCCTGAAAATCATGTTGTCGGGCAAGGACGAAAGGGGACGGTCGTTGTCACGCTGAATGAGCTGGAACGAAAACCGGTTGGGGTCATACTTGTCGATTCCGTGGCTGCTGAACCCAATCCAGACGATGCCGTTCCGGTCTTCAAACAAACTCCAGACGCTGTTTTCGGCCAGACTGTAGGTTTGGGCGGGGGAGTGGCGGAGATGGGAAAAAGAGCGTTTTTCCGGATTGTAAATGGAAATGCCGCCCGTACGCGATCCAATCCAGATGCGCCCCGAGCGGTCGCGCAACAAGGCCGTTGCTTCATTGCTGCTGAGCGAATGGTTGGTGGCGCCATGCTGGTAATGGATGATGTTTCGAAGGGCTGCATCCGGTTTCAAAACGAAGACGCCGTCTTCGCGGGTGCCGATCCACCCATTTCCCTGCCCGTCGAACAGAATGCTGCCGAGTGGGGACTGCGTACCCAACTGCTGCTGGTTGATCACTTCCCGAAACGTGTTTGCAGCCGGGTCAAACCGGTAGATGGCATGGTAGATGGAAAGCCAGAGCGCACCGCCCGCATCCAGGCAAAAACCGTAGAGCGAGTTGTCGTTCGGGAAATACCGGTCGATTTGATGGGTCGAACTGTTGACACAAAACAGCCCTTTTTCGTCGGTCATGACCCAGATATTTCCCGATTTATCTTCCAGCAACTTCTCAATCGAGACGCTGTCGAGCGTGTGTTCAAACCCGGATAAGGTACTGAACCGATTGAAGCGCTCGTTTTCTTTATCATACAGGTTTAAACCGCCCCCCGTTCCGACCCAAAACCGCCCGTGAGAATCGGGCAGGAGGGCCTGCACAATGCTGTTGTTCAAGCCGAATTGACCGCCTGGCCTGAACACCGTAAAGGCATACCCATCGAACCGGTTCAAACCGTCCTGGGTGGCAAACCACAGGAAGTCATCGTACTGCGCAATCGCGTAGCCTGTTCCCTGCGAAAGCCCTTTTTCCTGCGCATAATGCTCCAGCAGAATCGCATCGGTGAAGGCATCGGAAGGAGGAGTAAGCCCGGTTTTTTGTCCCCAGGCCACCGCCGTTGCTAACACCCATACGAAGATTGTGCCAAGTTTAATGCAGTAATTCATCCGATCATGCGATTGTTCCTGGCGTAGAGGGTCAGTTCAACGTTGGTGTGAACCCCTAGTTTACGGTAAATATTTTTCCGGTGGGTTTCCACCGTTCGTTCACTAAGATACAACTTTTCGGCAATTTGTCGGGTACTGATTCCATTGACAATGAGCTGGATAATCTCGGTTTCGCGCCCGGTAAGAACGGGGCGGTCGGCGCTGTTTTTGGACTCTCGGGATTGGGTGAAATACTCGACGGGCAGGGAGTGTCCACCGTCTCCCACGGCCTGAATGGCGGCAACCAATTCATCCCGGCTCACACTTTTGACGCAGTAGCCGGCAGCTCCGGCATCGATCATCCGGTCGATCGACTGATTATCGTTGAGCATCGACAGAGCCAGTATTTTGATTTCAGGATCGGTTTGCTGAATGGTTCTGGCCAGTTCAAACCCCGTGACATCCGGCAAATCGATGTCCAGCAGCACAATATGGACCCTGTGAAGGGCCAGAAACGGAAGGACTTCAGCACCCGTGTGCAACACGCCGACAACTTCGTAATCCGTTGTGTGCTCCAGTAGAAACCGGATGCTGTCGGCGAACAAACGATGGTCATCAACAATCAATAATTTTTTCATGGGAATTCCTTCATCAGGGCGTGGAAAGACTTGCTCCGTTCGTTTTCGGGAAGATCGCTAAACTATAAAAATAAGTAAGATTCGCTATGTATTTATAGACGCGTGTTTAAAAGAATTGCTGCTTATTCGATTAAGTAATTACCAATTGAATTATTCTTAAAAAAATAAGTGTTAAATTGACAGTAAACTTAGATTAAAGAGAATTTTTTATTGGAATAGTACGGTTTTAATGCCTACTTTAGCTATTTGTTACAAAGCATTCCGTCTCTTTCATCGAAAATAGCCAAAAGGTCAGTTCATGCGGATTCGAAAACTACCCATCCGGTTGGGTCAAGACGCTGAAAAGGAGATCACCCTGCGGTTGAAAGCGGGTGACGAAAACGCTTTTGAGGAAATTTTCTACCGCTACTACAAACACCTGCTTGCGATTGGTATCAAGTTTTTGAAAAACCCCGACTTGGCCGAAGATGCCGTTCAGGACATCTTTCTCAAACTCTGGGACCACCGGGACGCCCTGAATGAGTCGTATTCCATTAAAAACTTCCTGTCGGTTTCCATGAAGAACCACGTCCTGAACGTGATTCGCAACAACCACCAGTCGATCTGGGAATATCTTTCTGCCGAAATGGAAGAACTCAACGGGGAAGATACCACCAGCGACGCGTTTCAATTGCAGGAATATGGGACTATTCTGGAGCAAGGGATGCAGAAACTACCGCCCCAACGGGAAAAAGTGTTCCGGTTGCGGGTGTTCAGTGGCCTGGACAATGAGCAGGTTGCCAGACAATTATCCATCTCGGTCAATACCGTCAAGTCGCAATTCACGCAGGCTACCCGGTTTTTAAAAGACTACCTCAGCAAACACGCCGACCTGGAAGGTATTCTTCCGGTTCTCCTTTTTATTCTATTCCATTAATATTTTTTCTCCGATCAGTAATACTTCCGGTCTGCTTATGTGTATCTAATTAGGAATGAATAGAACATTTCCTAATCTCTATTAATGGATACACAACTTCTACAGAAGTACGTACGGAATGAGTGTACTCCGGAGGAGGCTCGGATCGTGTTGTTGCATCTGGCAACGGTTAACGGACAACGCCAGTTGCAGCAACTGCTCGATGCTGACCTGACCGAACCGGCAGCGATTCCGCTCAATGCCGCCGAGCGACTCGACGCCCAGCGGTTGTTTAGCCGAATCCAGTCGACCAAGCGCAACGCAGCCGGCACCCGGACCGAATCTCCCTTTCGCCGAATGAGACCGCGCTGGACCTGGATGGCTGCGGCTACCATTGGCGTGCTGCTGCTGGCCACCGGCTCGCTCTTCTTCTACCGCAAAACCGCCACGCCCGAACTGCTTTCCCTGCATACCGATTTCGGCCAGACCCGCCGGGTCGTGCTGCCTGATCAATCCATTGTAACGATGAACGGAAACTCCTCCATCCGGTTTGCCGACCACTGGCAGGCCGACCAGCCCCGCGAAGTGTGGGTGGAAGGGGAGGCTTTCTTCGAAGTCGTTCACACCAAAAACCACCAGCGGTTTCAGGTGCATCTGCCCAGCCAGATGAACGTCGAAGTGTTGGGAACGCGCTTCAATGTTTACACCCGCAAAACCCAGACGAAAGTGGTGCTCAACGAAGGCCGTATTGAGATGCGGGTTTCCGACAAGCCCGGCAACCACCTGGAAATGAAACCCGGTGAGATGTTTTACGCGGATACGCAAACGAAAAACTTTTATAAAAAGCCCGTCAATGCAGTGGCCCAGTCGTCCTGGCGCACGAACAAACTGATTTTTGACGGAACAACCCTGTCCGAAATTGCCCAGCTTCTGAAAGATACCTACGGTTTGGAGGTCGAAATCCGGGATCGGGACTTGCTGCAACAAAAGTTTTCCGGCACCATTCCGGGCCAAAATGCCGACACGATTCTGAAAGGGCTTTCCGGCCTCTTTGACTTAAAAATTACCCGAAAATCCAACTATATTTTAATTGAATAACCTATATACGCATGAAAAAAATAGTCTTGTTTCTGTGGGGAGTGTTAGTGGTCGGAACCCTGCCGACCTACGCTCAACTGATTGCATCGAACGGGCAGCGGGTAAGACAACAGGAGAAAGACATTGCCGCGCCGGTGGTTACACTCAAGGCGGCTTTGTCGGAACTGGAAAAACACTACCGGGTTTCGTTTATCTACCGGACGGATCTGGTCGATACGAAGGTGGTGATGACCGGACGGCGGGATCGGACGGTGGAGGAAGCGTTGACGAATTTGCTGTCGGACAAAGGGTTGACTTTCGAGAAAATTCAGTCCAACTTCTACGTCATTGTAGCCACGAAAGAAAAAGGTACCCGGTTTTTTCGAAAAATTAATCAGATCGAAAAGAAAGTCTTCGAACCCCAAACCGGCACAGAACCCGTAACGTCGGCCGACCTGAACATCACTAAACTTGAGCGAATCGGGTATTCGGTTCTTTCGGCGGAGCGGGCTTTGGAAGACATTCGCGGAAAAGTGACGGATGCCACCGGCGAAGGATTGCCGGGTGTGAGTGTGGTGATCAAAGGATCGACGCGGGGAACGACCACCAACGGACAGGGTGAGTTTTCCATCAATGCCCCCGCCAATGCCACGCTGGTTTTCAGCTTTGTCGGGTATGCGTCCAAAGAAATGCAGGTGAACGGACAGACCATGCTGAATGTATCGCTGGTGCAGGATGAGCGGGCACTGGAAGAGGTCGTCGTCGTGGGATACGGAACCCAGAAACGGGCTTCGGTAACAGGGGCGGTTTCGTCCGTAACGCCCAAAGAGCTAACGGCTTTGCCCGTTATCAGTGCCGAGTCGGCCATGCAGGGCCGGGTGCCGGGCGTTCGGGTTGTCAACAACGGTAGCCCCGGCCAGTCGCCGATCGTGCGCATCCGGGGGGTCGGTTCCATCAACTACGCATCCGGGCCACTCTATGTCATCGACGGTGTGCCATCGGGTGATCTGAACAACCTCGACCCGAAAGACATCGAATCGCTGGAAGTCCTGAAAGACGCCAGTGCTGCTGCCATCTACGGTTCGCGGGCGTCGAACGGGGTGGTGATCATTTCGACCAAAAAAGGCTCGAAAGACGGCAAACTGCACGTCAGTCTGGATACGTATTTTGGAACCCAGAGCGCCTGGAAGAAACTGGATCTGCTCAACACGCAGGAATACACCCAATATGCCACGGCGCTGCTGGGGAATGCCGGGATTGCGATGCCCAGCCGCCTGAGCAACCTGAACACGCCGATTTATGACGGTGCAACGCAGACCTTCGCCCAAACCGCTACCGACTGGCAGGACGTTTTGCTCCGCACGGCACCGATTCAGCAACACCAGCTTTCGGTTTCGGGTGGTAACAATGTATCCCGGTTTTTTACCTCCGCCGGGTATTTCGATCAGGAAGGTATTCTGATCGGAACCAACTACAAACGGGCCAACGTTCGGCTGAACTCGGATCACCAGGTGACTAAATTCCTGACGTTCGGTCAGACGTTGATGTTCTCGTATGACAAGATGCGCGGTGAGCAGGGCTTTGGGGGCGGTCGTACGGCGATCATGCAGGCCATCCGGAACTTGCCCTACTGGCCGGTTTCCGATCCGACCAAAGTGGGCGGTTATAGCTCGCCAACGGCAGCCGATGGTACGGACCCCGACAACCCGGTTCGGATCGCGTTGCAGGATAAAAGTTATACACAGCGCATCAAGTTGCTGGGTACGATTTTTACGGAAATCAAATTTACCAGCTTCCTGAAATACCGGTTCAGTTTTGGGGCCGATGTCGTTACCAATATCGGTTCCAACATCTTTCCGATTTATAATGATGGCTACAAAAGTCGGGTGCAAAATGAAGTTCAGGACAATCGCTCGTCGTACTATTCACCCATCCTGACCAACCAGTTGACCTTCGACAAGACGTTTGGCAAGCACTACGTCAACGTGACCGCCGTTGCTGAAAAACAGAACTTCCGGAGTTCCAATTTGAACGGAAACGGTTTCCGCCCGAACAACGACATCGACGTGTTGCAGGGTATTTCGAATCCGGGCGTGACGAGCACCCGCGACGAAAGCAGCCTGATTTCCTACATCGGTCGGGTCAACTACGATTTTGCCGGTAAATACCTGATCAGTGCCTCGGTTCGCCGGGATGGTTCGTCGCGGTTTGCACCGGGCAACAAATGGGGAACCTTCCCCTCGGCGTCATTGGGCTGGCGGGTGAGCGAAGAAGCATTCATGAAATCCGTTCCCGCCATCTCGGAACTGAAAATCCGGGGGAGTATCGGGCAGACCGGTTTCAATGGCATCGGTAGCTACGCCTGGCAATCGCTGATTCAGGCCGACAACACCAACTACGTCTTCGGTGCCAACAAAGTCCTGGGTTCTTATTTCAGTGCCCTGGGCAACACGGACCTGAAGTGGGAAACCACCACCATGACCAACGTCGGGGTCGATCTGGGTTTGTTGAGTAACAAACTGACTTTCACGGCGGAAGTATACAACCGCAAAACCGACGGCCTGTTGCTGAATGTCCCGATTCCGAATTCCATCGGGTATGCGTCTCCGCCACTGGCCAACATCGGGAGCATGAAAAACTGGGGCTACGAGTTCCAGGTGGGCTACAACCAGAACGAAGGCGATTTCCGCTGGAATGTGTCGGCCAATATGGACGTGACCCGCAACCAGATCACCAGTCTGGCCACGCCGAGTGCCACGCTCTACTCCGGATCGAATGCAGATTTTGGTGGCTCTGATATTACAAAAACAGAAGCCGGTCAGCCCATCCAGTCATTCTTTGGCTATCAGGTGGAAGGGATTTATCAATCGATCGATGAGGTCTATAACTCACCCAGACCCCAGTCCCGCCCCGAAAATCGCGAGGATCATGATCCAACCAAGAACACTTCGGCAGGTGATATCAAGTTTAAAGACGTCAATGGTGACGGGGTGATCGACGCCAATGACCGGGTCTACCTCGGCAGCTACATTCCAAAGTTTAGCTACGGCGTTAACTTGGGAGCCAACTATAAGAATTTTGACTTTACGGTTTATCTACAGGGGGTTTACGGCAATAAAATCTACAACGGCACGAAAGTGATCGAAGAAGGGATGCTGCGGTTGTTCAATGCCGGGAAAGGCGTTCTGGATGCCTGGACCCCAACCAACACCGGCACCGATATTCCGCGGGCCATCAGTGGCGATCCGAACAATAACAGCCGGACGTCCGATCGTTTTATCGAAAGCGGTTCATACATGCGGGTGAAAAACATCAGCATCGGTTATACCATTCCGGCGACGATCCTGGGTAAACTCACCATGAATACCTTGACGAAAGCACGGGTCTACGTTTCGTCGACCAACCTGCTGACCTTTACAAAATACACCGGTCTCGACCCGGAAATCGGGATCAACGGAACGGCGGGTGACAATACCAAATTGTTGACGAACGGGATCGACTACGGCCAGTATCCGCAGCCCCGGACGCTCCTGATCGGTTTGAATATCGGTTTCTGATCCAACCGGCGAAGTTTCAGTGAATAGATTTAAACGAAAGATTCTGATGAAAAATAAATTTCTTTTATCCGGGGTGCTTTTTCTGGGTCTGATGGTAGGCTGTCAGGAAAGTGATTTGGACAAACTAAACCCAAACGGTGTCACGGTCGACACCTTCTACAAAAACGGTGCGGAACTGAGCAGTGCGGTCAACGCCGTGTATGCCATGGCGAAGGCCAATACGCTCACCTCGCGGGAGTGGTTCTTTCTCCATGATTTACGCAGTGACGACGTTGCGGCTGGTGGTGGGCAACTCGAAACGCCCCGCAATCAGATCCTGATCGGGAGCTACACGACGGACAACGGTGTTGCGAGTGGGGTTTGGCAAGGGTTTTACCGCCTGATTCACCGGGCCAATGTCGTGCTGGATTTGTCGGAGAAAGTGACCGACATCCCGGCGGCCGACAAAGCCCGGCTGCTGGCCGAAGCCCGCTTTCTGCGTGCCTGGTCGTATTTTGATCTGGTGACGATGTGGGGCGGTGTTCCGCTGTACAAAAACTACGTAACATCGGTGGAAGGCTCTTTGCCCCGCTCGACCGAAAAAGAGGTGTATGATTTTATCATTGCCGATCTGAAAGCAGCCGCTGAAGCCCTGCCAGCCACCTACAATGCCGACAACCTGGGCCGGGCCACCAAAGGGGCCGCTCAGATGTTGCTGGCCCGGGTATATTTGCAACAGGCCGATTATACGAATGCGAAGGTGGAACTGCAAAAAGTAATCACCTCAGGTACGTATAGTCTGGTAGATGAGTTTTCGGATAATTTTATCGAAGAAACCGAGTTCAACAAGGAATCCATCTTCGAAATCAATTTCTTCCCGGCGGGTGGCAACTACAACTGGGATGCCGACGGAAACGGCGCAACCGCCGGCACCGAAACCGTGCGGACGCAGGAGTATTCGGCCATCGGCTGGCGGAACGTGATCCCGTCGAACGGTTTGCTGAATGAGTTTGAGAAAGGCGACCCCCGGTTTGCCAAATCGTTTTACGTAACCGGTGACAAGTATAACCTGGACAAAAACGTGCTGACGGATGCCGCCCAAAACGGTAACTCGTCGGTGGTCGACGGCAAAACGATGAAGGTAAGCTGGCGGAAATTCTCGCTGATGTATAAAACCGATCAGACGTTTCTGACCGGCGGCATCAACCAGCGGATCATGCGCTATGCCGAAACCCTGCTGGCGATGGCCGAGGTAGAAAACGAAATCGGTTCCATCACAGAAGCTGTCAAATACCTGAATATGGTTCGCGCCCGCAAGAGTGTCGCGATGCCGGCTTATCCGACGGCGGCCTATCCCGTTGGTACGAAAGATCAGGTTTTTGCGGCCATCATGCACGAACGACGCGTTGAACTGAGTGGCGAACAAATCCGCAACCGCGACATTCTGCGCTGGCGGAAAGCGGGTAAACTGAAAACCGAACCGTTTACGTATTTCCAGAAAAATAAGCACGAATTGCTGCCCATTCCGCAGCAGGAAGTGGACAATAACCCGAAAATTGAGCCAACTGATCAAAACCCGGGGTATTGATTTTTGATAGTTAACCTGATGAAGTAGTATAGAAGGCGGGGGGCAACGGTAAATAACCGCTTGCTCCTCGCTTTATTCGCTTTCAGCCAGTCGTTATTGCCCGTGAAATCCATGCGTTTTCCCTCTTTTTTATACCGGATTTTTCTTCTGTTGATGGTCGGATGTACGGCCTGTCGGCAGTCGGAGCCGACGCTTTTTGAACAGATACCGACCGGTCAGACCGGGATTTCCTTTGCCAATACCCTTAAACCGACCGATTCGTTAAACGCGTTTTCATTCACCAATTTCTACAACGGCGGGGGCGTCGGTGTCGGCGATGTCGATAACGACGGCAAACCGGATGTGTTTTTCGGCGGAAATCAGGTCAGTTGTAAGTTGTATCTGAACCGCATCGATTCCACGACGCACGACTGGAAATTTGAAGATGTTACCGAAGCCGCCGGATTAACCACCAACCGCTGGTGTACCGGTATTTCCATGGCCGACGTAAACGACGATGGCTGGCTGGATATCTACGTCAGCGTGGCCAAACACCCGGCCATGCCTCATTCGGAGAACCTGCTGTTCATCAATCAGGGTGTTCAGAATGGCCACCCGGTTTTCAGGGAAATGGCCGCAGCCTACGGTCTGGCGGATGCTAACTTTACAACCCAAACCGCCTTTTTTGATTACGACCTCGACGGCGATCTCGATGCCTATCTGCTCAATACCGGCCCTGATCTGCAAAATCCAAACTATTTGCGGCCCACCATCAACGACGGTTCATATCCCAGCACCGGCAAATTGTACCGCAACGACGGTGTGGGTCCGCAGGGCCACCCGGTCTTCAAGGATATTTCCCGAGAGGCCGGTATTGTCTACGAAGGACTGGGCTTGGGCCTGGCCATCAGCGATTTGAACAAAGACGGGTATCCCGACATTTATTGTTCGAACGACTTCATCAGCAGCGATATTCTGTATTTGAATACTGGAAAAACCGCCCCCCAGAATCCTGCGTTCACCAACGTAATCCGGCAAGCGACGGCGCACACGAGTCTGTACGGCATGGGTGTCGATGTGGCCGATTTTAACAACGACGGTTTGCCCGATATTTTCCAGCTTGACATGCTGCCGGAAGAAAACGCACGGCAGAAAACGATGCTGGCCGGGCAGGATTACGACCGTAAGGAATTGAGCATTTCGGAACCGTATCGCTACCAGATGCAGTACATGCGCAATTCGCTGCAACTGAATCTGGGGGTTGATGGGGGCGAAGCGGGGAAAAATACAGTGCCTCTGTTCAGTGAAATCGGGCTGTTGGCGGGCGTTGCCAAAACCGACTGGAGTTGGGCCGCGCTCCTGGCCGATTATGACAACGACGGTCGCAAGGATCTCTACATTACCAACGGCTACCGCCGGGATGTGACCGACCGCGATTTTATTCAGTTTACCGAGGAGTTTTCCGGTTTCGGTACGGCGGAGTTTCAGAAGGACAAACGCGAGGAATTGATCCAGAAAGTGCCGGAGGTGAAAGTGCCGAATTATGCCTACCAAAATGCTGGTGATCTGTCGTTTATGGATGTCTCGAAAGCCTGGGGCCTGGCCGATCTGTCGTATTCCAACGGCGCGGCTTATGCCGATCTGGACGGCGACGGCGATCTGGATCTGGTCGTCAATACGATTGATTCCGAAGCACTGGTGTACCAAAACCAGGCGCAGCAGCAGCAAAATCCGGCGCCGTATGTGTCCATCAAACTGGAGGGCCAGGCAGGAAACCGGCAGGGCATTGGTACCAAAGTGACGCTTTGGGCGGGCGGACAACCGCAATACGCCGAACTCTCGGTGGTGCGCGGTTTTCAGTCGTCCGTCGAGCCGCTGTTGCATTTTGGACTCGGAAAATCGGCGATGATCGATTCGTTGCTGGTGGAATGGCCGGGCGGCTTGTCCGAAAAGCAGTACCGGATTCCGGCGGACCAACGCCTGACGCTTCGGTTTAGTCAGGCCCAAAAAGGCGTCATTAAAGCTACTCCGAAAACCGACAACCCGTTTTTTGCAAATGTAACGGATGAGATTCCGATGGATTTTCAGCACCGTTCTTCGGGGTTTGTGGATTTCAAACAGACGGCGGCTTTGCACAAAATGCTGTCGCGCACCGGTTTTGCGCTGGCTTCCGGTGATGTCAACGGCGACGGTCTGGACGATTGCTTCGCGGGAGGAACCTACCGGGGCAGTGAAGCCTGTTTTCTGATCCGGACCAAAACCGGCGGTTTTACCAAAAAACCGTTCCCGATTCACCCCAACCACGACGATACGGCCGCCTTGCTGTTCGATGCCGACGGCGATAAAGACCTGGATTTGTACGTGGTTGGCGGGGGAGCCGAACGGCCTGCGTCCGACAAACTCTTTTACCAGGATCGGTTGTACGTGAACGACGGAAAGGGCAATTTTAGTCCGGCTCCGGCCAATGCCTTGCCGGATGTGTCGGGCAGCGGTTCCTGCGTGGTGGCGGCTGATTACGACCGTGATGGAGACCTTGATCTGTTCGTCGGCGGTCGGCAGATTCCCGGCCAGTATCCGCTTCCGGCCCGGAGTTATTTACTCCGCAACGACACCAAAAACGGTTCCGGCAAGTTTACGGACGTCACCGCCCAGCTTTGCCCATCGCTCCTGAAAGCCGGTCTGGTCTGCACCGCCCTCTGGACTGACACCAACAACGACCAGTGGCCCGACCTGCTAATCGCCGGCGAATGGATGCCCTTAACTCTGTTGCAAAACATGAGTGGCAAGCAACCTTCTACCCGTTTATTCACTCATTCGCTCATTCGCTCATTCGCTCATTCAAAAGGTTGGTGGAATTCCCTCGCGCAGGGCGATTTCGACAATGACGGCGATCTGGACTACATCGCCGGCAACGAAGGGCTGAACACGCTTTACCGGGCGTCGGAAAAAGAGCCGATCATAATGATTGCGAAAGACTTCAACAAAGATGGCACGTTCGATCCGCTGATGGGGTATTTCATCAAGGGTGTTCAATATCCGGCTATCCCCCGCGATGCGTTGAACCAGCAGGTGATTCAGTTCCGGCGCAAATACCAGCGGTATGCCGACTATGCGAAGGTGACGTTTGACGAACTACTGACGAAAGACGACCTCGACGGAGCTTATGAGGTTGAGGCCACGTACCTGGAAAGTGCCTACATCGAGAACCTGGGCAATGGTGAATTTAAAGTAACGCCCCTGCCGCGCCTGGCGCAGCAGTCACCGGTTTTTGAGATTATTCCGCAGGATGTGAACCACGATGGCAAGCTGGATGCGGTATTGACCGGCAATTTTTACCCGAACGAAGTCAACATGGGGCGCCAGGATGCTTCGTTCGGGCTGGTGTTGCTGGGCGACGGCCACGGCCATTTTAAACCGCTCATGCCCCGCGAAAGTGGCTTGCGCATTACCGGCGACGCCCGGAAGTCGCTGGTGGTTTCCGGCAAAGGCCTGGACCCATTGCTGGTCACGGCGGTGTATGGGCAGGGATTGCAGTTCAACCGGTATGTGCGGTAGGTTCACCTTTCAGGTCGAAACCGGGGGCTACAAGATGGGTCATCCCTACGGGATTGATTTTAAAACGACCTCGATCTTTACCCCCGGTTTCGACCGGGGGCTACAAGATGATTCATCCCTACGGGATTTTTGGATTGTCCAATCCCGTAGGGATGAATCATCTTGTAGCGGTGGGTTTTAACCCGCCGAAAGCGCAAGCCCACAAGCAATGAATCCCGTAGGGATGACTCATTTTGTAGGGCGGTTTAACCCCGCCGAAACGATCAACCCCGCAAGCAATGAATCCCGTCGGGATGACCCTATCATTACAACGATCCCGAGTTGGTTCCGGCTGCATACCAGAGCGCGGCAACGGCTTTCTGATATTTGGCCCGCAATTCTTCCAGTTTGACTTGTAAATCGATTAGTTTGGTTTCCCGGCTGTTGATCAGAAAGAGCGAACTTTCACCGATGTCGAACTTCTGCTGCTCGGCCCGTACCAACGTTTGCTGGTTGGCAACCGTCTGTTGTTGAACGGTAATCAGCCCCTCCAGCGTTTTTAGTTCGTTCCAGGCGGCCTGTACGTCGTTGGCAATGTCACGGCCGGTTTGCTGCCGTTCGAGGTTCAACTGCTGGCTTTTGATCTGCACCTGCCGGAGTTTGCCGCGCTCTTTGCGCAGGAAGAGCGGAAACGTCAAATCCAGACCGATTTTGTGGTTTTCGGGCCGAAACGCGTAGTAGCTGGGGCCATCGTAACCCAATCCCGGCAAAGGTGTACGACTCAATAGGCTGGCATTCAGCGTGATCTGGGGTTGCAGCAGCGACCGCCGAAACCGCTCTTCCACCGCCAGTTGTTGCCCTTTGGCCGCCAGACTCAACAATTCGGGGTGCTGTTCTGCCGCCCGACTCAGCAGATTTTGCAGTTGGGCTTCGGTGGTTCGATCAAGCGGAGCAGTCTGCGGCACCACCGCGAGGGGCAGGTCAACCGGTTTGGGCGGTGTATTCGCATCATCGCTGATCCACAGAAAAGCCGTCAGCCGCAAGCGGGCGTTCTGCCAGTCGACTTCCGCCTGTTGGAGTTGCACCAGCCGATCCTGCACCGTAATCAGGGCTTCGGTGGTATCGATGGGAGCCACATCGCCCAGGGCGGCCCGTTCCCGCATGGCCCGAAACCGGGTGTCGGCCAGTTGGTAGCCCTGCCGGATCAACTGATACTGCTGATAGGTCATATACCAGTCCCAATACGTTTTGGCCGCGTCGAACAGCGTTTTGTTGATCAGTTTCAACCGATCGGCATCCGCCAGATTGACCGCCAACTGCGCCTGACGCAAGGCATTGCGCCGAGCGTCGATCAACAAACCCTGCCCGATCGGGACGCTCAGACCCACAGCCGCCAGACCGGAAGACGGCACCCGGTATTCCGGATTCAGGTACTCGCCCCGGTTGCGGTCATAGGTCATCTTGACGTCGATGCCGCCGGGCAAAACCGGAATCGCCAACCCGGATTGCCACTTGTCGTAATACAGGTTATTGCCGAATTCCTTGCGGTCATAGGCCGAAAACAGCTTCGGGTCGAACGCACCCTGCGCCTGACGGATTTCCTGCCGGGCTTCCTCATTCAGCAAAGCAGCCTGCCGGACGATCGGGTGATGCTGGGCCACCACCCGATAGAAATCAGCCGCCGAAAAAACCGTCGTATCCGGGGAGGGCGTCGGAGTTTGCCCGAACGTTGTGCTGAACACCGCGCCACGCAGCAAGAGCCCGTAGAGTAGGATGAGACGTTTCATGCCTTCTTTTCCTCTTTAGGTTCTTCTTTCAAACTGGGCGGAAAACCGTTCAACTGCCGCCAGATCTCATACCAGATCGGTACGTCGTCGAGCATCACCCAGCCATACACCCCGGAGCCGACGCGCAACTGTTTGGGCCAGGGCTGGTCGCTGGGCCGGGCTTTGGGCCGCACCAGCAGGCGGTATTTCCCGTTGACACTGCTGACGGCATCGATAACGGCCACTTCGCCCCCGAACGTGCCGACGGCCACCGTCGGCCAGCCCGAAAACTGAATGGCCGGCCAGCCATCGAACTGAATCCGGACTTCGCGCCCGCGTTGAATCAGCGGCACGTCCATTGCCCGGACGTAGAGTTCGACGGCGATGGATGGGTTGGCGGGTTGCAGACTGGCGATGGATTCGCCTTCCTTGATGGTCTCGCCAATTCCGAATTTCAACGAGCGAACCACGTAGCCATCCTGCGGAGCGCGCACGACATACAACCCCCGCCGAACGTCCACACTGCTGATTTTATTCCGGATTTTGGAAATCTCGCCGTCGGCTTCGGCCCGGTACGAAACCGCCGAACTGCGATCCGAGAGGGCTTTGGCAATTTTTTCCTGGTAATCGGCCTGAATCGTGTTCAGGTCGAGCCGGGCGTTGACCAGTTCCTGCCGCGAGACGTTGAGCTTGTTCTCCCACGCAATCACCTTGGCATAGTCCTGCTGCACTTTCAGCCGCCGGGATTCGAGGTCGGTGAGTGAAAACAGACCGTTTTTGTAGCCTTTCTCGTAACGCTCCAGCCGGTCGAGGGCAATCTGGTAATTCTTCCGTTCGGCGAGCAGGTCTGTGCTGTCGCTGGTCACTTTGAATGCGCTCTGGCGAATCTTGTTCCGGGCCGACGCCAGTTTGACCTGCAAACCGGTTTTGAGGGCGGCAATCTGTCCGTCGAGGGCCGAGATTTTGGCATCGGTGGCTTCCAGGCTGCCTTGTTTGGCGTCGAGTTGTTCGTCGAGCCGCTGGGGAAGTCTGGGGTCGAAATATTCGTCTTTGATTTCGGAGATCACCAGCATCGTATCTCCTTTTTTGACGTACTGGCCTTCCTGAATTTTCCAGCGTTCAATCCGGCCGGCGATGGCGTTCTGGATGGTTTGCGGGCGATCCTGGGGCGTCAGGGCCGTGACGGTTCCTTCGCCGTTGAGGTTCTGCTGCCACGGCAGAAACATGACAATCAGGCCGATGAGCAGCATGACCAGCATCCAGCGACCCAACCGCCGACCGCTCTCGGGCTGGGGCAGGGTTCGGAGGGTTTTGAGCGGGTAATGGGTGAGTAGTGCCTCATCGACCCGTTGATTGGATATATTAAGCATGGGTTGCTGAGTCGGTTTCGAGTGGTAAATCCGTAACGTTGGCAATTTTTTCGACGGCGGTCAGCATATCGAAAACCGTGTCGATGCCCGAAATCAGTTTCTCCACCGATCCGGAAATCAGGACGATCACCAGTTCGGCCGCCACAAACTGTCCCAGCGTCATTTCCCGGCTGATGACCAGCGATGTACCCAGGATGAGCAAACCACCGGTGATCAGGGTCCGGAAGGCGATGGCGCTGTAAAAGAACCGTTTCAGGACGCTAAAGTGCGAATTTCGATTGGATACATAATTGGCCACCAATTCGTCGATCCGGTCGATCGGCTCCGGGTCGTTCTGGTGTCGGTAGCGGGGGAGATCATGGGCGAATTCTTCCAGGCAACTGACCACCTTGTATTTGTATTTGGATTCATCCAGGCTCGTACGAATGCCCCGCGGCCCGTAGAGCCAGCTAACGCCAAAAATGACCAGCAGGGTGAAAAAACCAAATCCGAGAAAAACCGGGTGGTAGAACGAGAGCAGGATGAGCCCAAACAGAATTTGTACTGCGGCCGCCGTCAGGTCGATCAATAATTTGGGTAATCCCTTCTGAATCGTCAGTACGTCGAAAAACCGGTTCATCAACTCGGGCGGGTAATACGCCGAGAGTGCTTCGGGCTGAATCCGGGGGAGCCGGTAGGCAAACTCAAAAGCTGCTTTGGCAAAAATGCGTTGTTGCAGCACTTCCACCAGCGTCATTTGACCCACCACCAGCAGCCCGGCCGCCAGCACACCCACCACGACCAGACCGATCAGGACATAGACCGAACTGAACACCAGCCCGCTGGACACCAGATTGAAAACCGCCTGAATACCGAGCGGCAGGGAAAGGCTGATTAAGCCCGTAATCAGCGCGTAGAGATAAATGTACCCAATGTCTTTTTTTTCGGTTCCGAGCAGCCGGAGAAGCCGTTGGGTGGGCGTTGGTGGGGGTTGTTGATATGAATTTATAGTTGCCATAAAATTGCTTTCTTAACTGATAGTAAAACTATCATTCTTGCAAACATAACTTTTATTCCTGAAAGTTTGTTTCTTTGTGGAGTTATTTTCTGTTACACAGTAAATAGACGCGCTAAATGGAATATACTGTAGTGGTTCGGATGAACGAGAAGCTTTTTCTGCGTGATCCGGAGGGCTCGGAACTGGGTCGCCGGATTGTTCGGCAGGGCATTCAGTTGATGGCCGAAATTGGGTTTGAAGAGATGACATTCCGTAAGCTGGCGGACCGGATCGGCACCAAAGAGTCCAGTATTTACCGGTATTTTGAAAACAAACACCGCTTGCTGGTATATCTGGTGGCCTGGTACTGGCAGTGGCTGGAATACCAGGTGTTGTTTCAGACCAACAACCTGACCGATTCGCGGGAAAAGCTGGAGCGGATTCTGAAGCTGCTGCTGCTGAAAGACCTGTCGCAACTCCATGTATCGACAGCGGTAGACGACATGGATATTCCGGCTTTGCACAGCATCGTGATTCAGGAAGCGAGCAAAGCGTATCTGACCCACCACGTTACGGAAGACAACCGGGAGCAACTCTTCAAACCGTACAAAGATTTATGCAGCCGCATTGCCGGCATCATTCTGGAATACCGTCCCGGCTATCCCTACGCCCGGTCGCGCGCCAGCTCCCTGATTGAAACCGCGCATTACCAGGCGTTTTTTATGCAACACCTGCCAGCGCTGACCGATTTCGGGGTTGAGTCGCCTGGCCGGATTGAAAGCAAAGATCCCTTGTTGACCTTTCTGCGCCACCTGTTGTTCTCGTCGCTGGACACCGCCCGGTTTTGAATGTCAGCGGGGATTAAATACCGGGTAAAAGATACAGAATCAGGAGAATAGCGCCGATCACGATGCTCAGGGTCAGCAGGAGTGAAAGCCGTTGAGAGGGGAAGAAAACGTTCTCGTTGAGTTGTTTTTCGACCGATCGGTACCGAAAAAAGGCCAGCAGTGCCAGAATCGCCCCCAAAGCCACCATCAGCACGCCGATGACCGCCGAATACCCTTTCGAGGGCAAAACCGTTCCTTCGCCGAGGGCGACACTGAGCTGGCGAATGAAAAGGGCAAATTTGACAATGACAAACCCGAAGCCCATCAGGGCTACGCTGGTCCGTATCCAGGCCAGAAAGGTTCGTTCGTTGGCCAGATAATCGGCTGGCCCCGGCGTTTTGGTGGGAAGTTTATTGGGTTGTTCCATCGTACTTCGTATAACCGGAGGGGTTCTTTAAAGTTTCGGTTCGAGCGGTTTCCCGGTCTGCCAGTGGTAGCGCAACATGCCCCCGGTCATCATCAGCACCGACAGAATAACGGTTAACATGAGCATTCCGGAAGGAAGCCCGTTGAGACGCAGCGACTCCGGAATGCTCACCCAGAACCGGGAGGAGCCGGTTTTGCAACGGGATCTGAAAACCAGTGTAGTCTGCCAGTTGGCGAAGCAGCATTCCGGTGCCGAGCAGCAACAGCACCGACGGAATCCGGTATCGGCGGCTCAGCAAGTCAAATACATATGAAAGCAGAACGGCTAAACATAGTAAAATGATTGCGCATAACGACTGGATTTTGAACGCCGTCTCACGGACGGCTGGACGTTGAACCGGCGTCCAGTAACCGGGCCAGTTCATCGATCAACGCATCCGTCTGAAGAAAATACGCTTCTTCCGACAGGGCGCCCTGTTTATAAAGCTGTAGCAATTGATCCAGCTCTTTCTTGATTCGGCGGTAACTGGCATCCATCCCGGTATTTTCTAGGTGGATTTTGTTTTTCAGGCGTTCCTCTTTTTTTTGTTCCCAATACTGCCCCACCATAAAGCAAAAAATGCCTACGGCCAGTGCGGTTAGAAGGATAAAAAGGATCATGGCCTGAAGAGGTTTACCAATACCGTATTCTCGGGCGTAGGTCGGTCCGGCAATTTGCCGGGCCACTCATTCTACTGAATCGCCGTTCCTTCTTTGATGGTTTCCCGGGCGTTGAAAATGACTTTGTCGTTGTCGCGTAAATCGCCGAAAATTTCAATCATGTCGCCGGATTTCTGGCCCCGCCGAATCGCCACACGCTTGGCCCGGCCGTCCTCGACTTTGATGACGTATTGGCCCTCCGTGGAGGCAATAACCGCCGACGTGGGAACCGCCAGCGCACCGGGCGTTCCGGTGGCCGACAGGCTGATGTCGGCAAACATGCCGGGCTGAAGCTGGCGGTTTTGGTTATCTACGTCGATTTCCACCGTTTCGGAGCGAAACTGTTGATTCATCGTGCCCGACCGGCGGCTAATTTTTCCTTTGAAGACTTTCCCCGGCATGGCACTGACCGTAAACGCCAGCGCTTCGCTTTTCCGAAGCTGGCTGCTGTAGGTCTCGGGAACATCGAAAACTAGCCGCAGGCGGTTTTGCTGTTGCAACACCAGCATGGGCCGGTCCTGCCGCGCACCGGTTCCGACCAAGGCCCCCGGGTGAACGTTCCGCTCGGTGATGAACCCATCGAACGGAGCCACAACGGTCAGGTAGGATTTGAGCTTGGCCATGGCGCGGTAATTGGCCTCCTCGCCCAGCAACGATGCGCTGTCGGCCTGCACCCGCGCCAAGGCGGTTTCCAGATCGAGGGCCGATACGGAGCCGGGGACCTTGTTACTGGCCAGCAACCGCCGGTAATGCTCACGACTCGCCACCAGCAGGGCCTGGGCTTTGAGCGAATTGGAACGGGTAGCCGCCAGCCGCTCTTCGGTTTCGGGCGCATCAATCGTCATCAGCACCTGACCCTTGCGAACCGCCGAACCCCGGTCGACCAGTACCCGATCCACAAAACCTGTAGCCCGGGGATAGATGGTAACTTCCTGGTAGGGGTGAAATTCGCCCGGCAATTGCACGGTTTGCCCCACCGGTTGCCGCGACACGGCGCCAATGCGGTATTTGGTTTCGGCCACCGGTTTGGTGGTCGACTTCTTTTTTAGAACCGTCTGCCCCGAGTCTGACGAGTTACAGCTACTCAGTGTACAAAGGCCCAGCAAGGCCAGCAAACGACTATATTCGATGATTTTCATACGCTTAAGGATGAACGGTTTGGGGTTCAAAATCAGGAGTTTCAACGTCCGGATGATCGGCAGTCGTGTCGTCGGGCAACAGGGATGGGTCAACATAATTCGTATTTCGCTGCAACCAGACGTAAACCTGCGGCACGATGTACAGTGCGGCCAGGGTAGAGGCAATCAGTCCGCCAATCACGGCACGGCCCAGTGGAGCCACCTGCTCCCCGGCTTCGCCCGTTCCCATCGCCATAGGAATCATCCCGGCCACCATCGCAAACGAGGTCATCAGAACCGGTCGGAGTCGCAGCCCCACACTGTCGATGGCGGCTCGCGGCACATTGCGGTATTCCCACCGCAACCGCTCCGCATTGGTAACAATCAGAATGGCATTGGCGACCGAAATACCGGTCGACATAATGATCCCCATGTACGATTGCAGGTTGAGCGTACTGCCCGTCAACAGCAGCAGCCCAATGGAACCCACGATGACGGCGGGTACGGTGCTAAGGACCACAAACGACAGCTTGAACGATTGGTAGTTGGCCGCCAGCAACAGGAAGATGACCAGCACCGCAATGCCCAGCCCCAGTTGCAGGCTGTCGAGCGTTTCAGTCAGCAGTGACGACATCCCTTTCACTTCCGTGATGAGTCCGTTTGGCGTTTCGCCCAGTTTGGCAATGGTGGCTTCCACAGCTTGGGTGGCCGTGCCCAGATCGCGGTGGTGGATATTGGCGGAAACCGTTACGAACCGGCGGGGGCCGATGCGGTCATATTCACCGGGCAGCGTGTCGATGGAAAACGTGGCGACATCACCCAGTACGGGCCGCGTCTGACCTGACACCAGCGGAATCGACTCCAGTTGTGTCATGTTGCGCATGTCATATTCCGGAATCTGCACCTGCACCTGGTACGTGTACGCCGACTGTTTATCGAGCCACTGGTTTTTTTCGGTATACCGGCTCGAAGATGTGGACGCGGTAATGGACCGGGCGGCTTGCTGGAGGTTCAGTCCCATCATGGCCAGTTTCTGCCGGTCGAGTGTGATGTTGATAACCGGAAATTTCAGCGGCTGAAGAATGCGGACGTCCCGCAGATACGGCACCTCGGCCAGGCTGTCGACCAGGCGGTTGGCATAGCCCGCAATCTGTTTCATATTTCGTCCGGCCACCATCACCTCGATGGGCGTGCTGGCCCCCCCGCTCATGAGCTTTTCGGTCAGGTCGGCGGGTTCGAACGAGAGTGTGAGGTCGGGAAGCTGGTCCTGAACCGCCAGCCGGATGCGTTCTTTCAGGTCCTGCATGTTGGTATGAAAACCCTTGGTCAGCCCTACTTTAATAACCGCATCGTTGGTTCCGCTGGTATTGACGTAGAGGTTGGAGGTGGCGTAGTTGGTCGGTACAACCCCAACGTAAGCCGACGAAACCGCCAGGTTCCCCCCCGACACCTCATCGACCAGTGCCAGGAGTTCGCCTACGCGTTCTTCGGTGCGTTCGAGCCGGGTGCCGTCGGGGGTTTTCATCCGGATCACCATCTGGCCGGAGTTGGTCACGGGTAGCATGTCTTTCCCGATCAATACGAAACCGACGCCGGCCAGGGCCAGAATACCCACGAAATACAGCGTAAGAATGAGCCCGTTGCGTTGAAGAAGTCGCCCCGTCTGCCCCACAAACCCGACGCGGACCCGCTCAAAAAAACCGGGTTTTTTTGCTTCGTGATCCGCTTTGTGAACGTGGTCTTTCATGAGCCAGTTGGCCAGTACCGGCACCAGACTCTGGGCCAGAAAATAGGAAACCGTCATGGCAAAACCGATCGACAGCGACAGGGGCAGAAACATGGCCCGGGGTACACCCGTCATGATGAACGAAGGCGCAAACACTGCCAGAATACACAGCAGGATCAGCAACAGCGGCAGGGCGACTTCCTTACAGGCATCGAAAATCGCCTGCTTCCGGGGTTTGGCTGACGTGCCCCGGCCCATTTCCAGGTGCTGGTGAATATTCTCAATCGTCACCGTGGCCTGATCCACCAGCACCCCGATGGCTAGCGCCAGTCCCGACAACGTCATGATGTTGATCGTTTGTCCGGCCAGACTTAATCCCAAAACGGCGGCAATGATGGAAACCGGAATCGTGATGATGACGATGACCGACGAGCGCCAGTCGCCCAGAAAGAGCAGCACCATCAGGCCCGTCAGAATAGCCCCCAGCCCGCCTTCAAACAGCAGGCTTTCAACGGCATTGATCACAAACACGGACTGATCGAATTCGTAATTGACCTCAATATCGTCCGGAAGCAGACCGCGCATTTCGGGCAGTTTGGCCTTCAGCCGCGTGACCACGTCCCAGGTCGAGGCATCGGCGGTTTTAACAACCGGGATGTAGGATGAACGGCTTCCGTTGACGAGCGCATAGCCTGCCGTTACGTCCGAACCGTCGAGGACAGTGGCCACGTCGCCCAGAAACACGGTGCGGTGTCCCTGCGTAACGACCGGAATCCGGCTAAAATCGGCCACCTGGTCTTCCAGCGAATTCAGCGTGGTGATGTAGGTGGTGTTGTCGATCCGGATGTTGCCGGAGGGCGTCATGGCATTGTTGGCGGCCAGCGCTTCCACCACTTCATCGGGCGAGAGGTTTAGGCTCCGGACTTTGTCGGGGTTCAGGTTGATGACAATCGTGCGGGAGTTGGTTCCAATCGGGGGCGGAGCTGTCAGGCCCGGCACGGTGGAAAACAGGGGCCGAATGCGCGTTACCGCCAGTTCGTGAATTTCCGCCAGCGAACGGGTTTTGCTCGAAAACACCAGATCACCGATCGGCACCGACGACGCATCGTAGCGCACCACCTGCGGGGGCAATGCGCCCGGCGGGAAAAATTTCATGGCCCGGTTTACCTGAATCGCCACTTCGGCGGCAGCCTGAGCCATGTCGGAACCTTCATAAAAAGCCAGCTTTACGATGGTGAGCCCCTGCACACTGCGGCTCTGAATTTCCCGAATACCGCCGATGTACAGAAACTGGTCCTGCATCCGGGTGGCAAAGAACCCTTCCATCTGCGCCGGCGACATCCCGCCATAGGGTTCGATCACGTAAATGGTCGGGGAGTTCAGGCGCGGGAAAATGTCGATGGGAATCCGCATTGCCGACATGATCGAAAACGCAACGACTCCGGTCACGAGTACCAAAACCGCAATGGGGCGTTTCAACGACGTTGCTAATAAAGACATAAGCAGGAAATTTAGGGTGGGTTAGCGCCGGAACAGCGAATAGAATTCCTCAAAATTGTCGGTTGCCTGAGCGCGTTGCAACCGGAGTTGAACGGCCTGAGCGCGGGTCTGCACGGCTTCTTTCTCCACCGCCGTGAGCAGCGTCAGGGCGTCGGTCAGGCTCAAAATCGTTTCCAGTCCGTTGTTGTAGAGTGAAAACCGCTGGTTGTACGCATCCTGGGCCGAGCGGAGGGTGTTCGGCAGTTCGCTTAGTTCGCTCTGAACGACGGAAAGCTGGGCGTCGGCAATCCCCACCGCATTCTGGAGTTGCAACTTGGCCACGGCCAACTGATTGCGGGCTTCCTCAATCCGGAATTGCTGGAGCTTAATGCGGTGAGAAGCCCGTCGAAAATCCATCAGATTGACCGTTCCGGCAATGCCGAGCAGGTAGTTTGTGCGGCTATAGGCCAGCCCTTTCGCCACCGGGCCGAAGTTGTTTTCGACATCCAGACTGGACCCCCGTGCCCAGGTGGCCGCCAGCAGCGAGACTCTCGGAAGCGCCGATTTTCGAATCAGATCAATTTCGGCGGTTTGCCGGGTGACCAGTCGTTCCTGAACCCGCAGGAGCGGATGCGTCGGTGGGGTGAGCGATGTCGAAAGCGGAACCAGCAAAGGCCCGACCCGGAAGGCGGTATCGATTTTTACCTCTTCGGCCGGGCGACCCGTCAGCGTGGCCAGTTGAACCCGCGCGCGCTGCCGTTCTTCCTGCATCCGGAGGTAGGCCAGCCGGGCGCGGGAAAGCGCGACGTTGGCGAGAGAAGAATCCAGGCCGGGCTTGACGCCGTTGCGAACCAGGTTGACGATGATCCGGCGCACGGTATCGACCCGGGCCAGGTTCTGCTCTTCGATGAGCAGATTCTGCTCCGTCCAGTATAAATCGAGGTAACTGCTAATCACCGTCTGGCGCAACCCGAACTGCTCGCGCTGGAGGTTCGCTTCGCTGACGGCGACATCGCTGCGAACGAGCTTGTCTTCCGCCGAAAACCGGCCAAAGTTGTAGATTTCCCAGTCGGCGGTCGCCAGCGCCACATTGCCCGATGCGAGATCCGGGCGGTTTTCGGCCCGGCGTCCACCCGAAGTCGGTACAATCAGGCCCAGTGAAAAATAAGAACCTGACAACCCGTTGGCCGTTCCGATGTTGATCTGATCGTGCAGCCTGACATTGGGCAGGCGGTTGTCGCGGACGACCCGGACGTTGGCGCGGATGGCATCCAGCGCCGACCGCTGAGCCGCCAGTGTGGGGTATTGGGCAAAGGAAGCTTCAACCGCTCCCTCCAGCGTTAGCGTCTGGGAAAACAACTGGGGTGAACTTCCCAGCAAAAATACAAAGGCAAGCAGATGACGTTGAATCATAGTGCGTTTCAAAATAAGAATCAGGCTGTACGGGTCGCAACAATTCCTTTTCAAAATAACCACCCCTTCCATTAAAGGCTGATTAGTGACTTATTAGAATTTGGTTAGAGTCCGGGCCAACCCCCCGAATTGGTTACTTTGTTGCTACATTTAGCCTAAAAAAGACGGTAGACAGCCTATGAATGTCTTACTTGTAGAAGATGATGTTGAACTGGCGCAGTTCATCCAGAAGGGACTGCAGTCCGAGGGGATTTCGGTTTCGACGGCGTTTGATGGCGTTATTGGCCGGAGTCTGGTCAACGAACACCGGTTCGATGTGGTCGTGCTGGACGTCAATATTCCCGGCATGAATGGCTACGATCTGTGCCGGTATATCAAGCAGAACTGGCCGGCCATTCCCGTCATTCTGCTGACGGCACTGGGGAGTCTGGACAACAAAGTGCTGGGCTTCGAATCCGGTGCCGACGATTACCTGACCAAACCGTTCGCTTTTAAAGAGTTGCTTTTTCGGCTGAAAGCCCTCGCCCGGCGGAATTCGCCCCGGCCGTTGCTACCCCAGCGGCTTCAACTTTTGGATCTGGAACTCGATACGCAGTCGCACCAGGTCTGGCGGGCCGGGCAGCGCATTAGCCTGACGGCGCGGGAATATGCCCTGCTGGAGTATCTGCTCGCCAATCAGGGGCGGGTGGTGAGCCGGGTGAGCATTCAGGAAAATGTCTGGGATGTGCATTTTAATACCAACACCAACGTTGTAGACGTGTACATCAACTACCTGCGCCGGAAAATTGATACCGTAGAACCGAAGCTGTTGCACACGGTCTTTGGAGTCGGGTATATGATCGGTGCCGAACCATGAGCATCAAGCAGAAGATAACCATTGCGTTTGGTCTGCTGGTAGCGGCTTTGCTCATTCTGTTCTCCGTGTTTATTTTTCAGGCCTACGAATCCTACCGCAGTTCGCTGATGAAGACCCGGTTGCAGCGCCGGGCCCTGGCGGCTCAAACTTATTTTCTGAACCGCAGCGAATTTCAGCAATCGACCTACCTGACCTTACCCGAGCAGCACGAAACGCTTTTTGACGACCAAAACCAGCGAATCTATGCCTCGACTGGCCCCGACGATTACCCGCCACCGCCCGAATTGCTTGAGGAGGCCCGTCGCGAAGAAGTGTATTTTACCTACCAGAGTCCGGAGTGGGAGGCCCCGAAGGAAGGTGTTGCGCTCTCGTTCCGGCATCAAAATCAGGTTTACGTTGCCATTGTGACGGCCTATGACCTGAGTGGGCGACAGACCAGCCGGAATCTGGTGGCCATCCTGATCGGCGGCAATTTTCTTTCGCTGGTGGTCATTGTTCTGGCCGGTTTTTTATTTGCCAGCCGGGCCATGTACCCGTTCGACCAGCTCATTCGCCAGATTAATGCCGCCACGGTCAATGATTTCTCGTTTCGGCTGATTCACGAACCCCAGCCCGACGAAGCCAGCTATCTGGCCGGATCGTTCAACGACCTGTTGAGCCAGTTGCAACAACTGGCACTGAGCCACGAGCATTTTATCGGCTATGCTTCCCACGAAATCCGGACGCCCCTGACGGTGGTCAAAGGCATGTTGGAAACGAGTTTGGCCTACGATCAGACGCTGGAAGCCACGCACCAGAGCATCGAGAAAGCCCTGTTTCGATTGGATGGTGCCATCGATTTGGCCAACTCCCTGCTGCGTTTAACCGAAGTGGAAGGGCTGAATCCGTCGCGGTTGCTGGAAGACATCAATCTGGTCGATACCATTCTGGATACGGTAACCTATTTTCAGGAAAAATACCCCGAACAGGCCATTGAACTCCAACTGACCGATATTTTTACGGAGAGCAGTTCGGTGATCAAGGTGGTTGGCAACAACAGCCTGCTGCGCACGGCCCTGATCAACATCATCGACAACGCCTGTAAATATTCCAGCCACCAGCCGGTGCAGGTTCAGGTGACCTACCAGCCTTCCTGGGTCGTTATCGATGTCGTCGATCAGGGCATCGGTATTCCCGAAGCGCAGTTGTCCGATGTGTTTCTGCCCATGATGCGGGCCGGTAACGTGGGCGGCATTCAGGGATTTGGTCTGGGGCTCACGCTGGCGGAAAAGATCATCAGCCTGCACCAGGGCGTTCTCCAGATTCAGTCCGTCCCGCATCTGGGAACCACGGTTTCCGTCCGTTTGCCTGCGCTGCCGTTTTAACCAGGCGTATAAATTATGTCAGATAATTCTAATTTCATCTTAAAAGTGCTTCTAAATCTTGCAATCTATCGAGACGTAGAAGCTCTGGGTTTTATTTTTAAAAGATCGAAAAAAACCTACCAAAAAGGCACTTGTCCGGCCGATGCTCTTTTGGTAGGTCGTTGATTTTATTTCATTGGCGGTTTTACTGTTTCAGGAATTTTAAGGCATGTCGGGGTTTGCCCGCACACTGCACCTGAATAAAGTATAGACCAGGTTTTAATGACCGCACATCAACCACTCGTCGAAGTCCCTGGTTTTCAACAAAAAGATTCATACCTGCTCCCGATGCCGTAGAAATCGTAATAACACTCTGTTCATAACCAACAGGAAGGTTCAGTTGCAATTGATCGGTGACCGGATTGGGATGTAATACCGGACGATTTTGATCTTCCTCAATAACCGTCTCCGTGGGAATTGAAACGGCCGATTGCCGTGCACCTGAACCTGACTCAAATGTCCAATCCTGATACGCTGTTCGATCCAGTGGTACTGACATGATTTTAGTGCCACTTTCCCAATAATTGGGATTGGTCGTCGCCGTCATCTGCAAAGGAGAATTGGAGCTTACCAGCGACCTGATTACATAATAACCAAACTTGGCGGGGGAGGGAATAATTTCCCACTTTTGGTTCAGCCCATCGTTGGGTCTATTTAACGTTAACTGGATACCGCTCGTGGTACTACTCCCCGGAATTTCAGCGACATAATAGGGGTTTAGCATGCGTTCGTAGATCGAATAACTGCCGTCGGCATTCAAACTGAAACGCCAATCATCAACATATCCGCTATTCCCCGGTCCTTGCGCCATCTGGAGTCCCGTATCACCACTTGGTTCAATATAACGACCCGTACCCCTATTTTTAATTTGATAGTACTTTCCGGGAACGATCGGAGACTCCGACTCGGCTATTGAAAGGTCGAAGTCCCACCCAATCGTGTTATCTAATTCAATTCGGTATTTAAAAGTCAGATAATCGCCCACATAACGTTTCATCAGGTATAAATTATAACCAACATAATCATTAGGTCGATTGGTCTCCTCTTCTGTCGAATGTTCATATCCTGGAGCATCTACTACGCAAGAAACTTGTTTAAGAGCGCGGGCTACCAGCAGAATTTCGGGACTTGCCATTTCGAATGAAACCATATTATTCCTTTGACCGAACGTCAAAGCCGGTTTTTCAGTCTGTGTTTTAATATAGTTATCAATATTGAATCCAGTTACAAATCCCTCACCAGGATTTGGTAATTTGGCTTGATCAAAAACATAATCATAGGTAATCATCTTGTTTTCACTTCCTGATCTGGACGCAACACTCCCTTTCTTTTGTAGTGTGATCGCATTGCGATTCAGGAAGTCCTGGAGATAGGGATGAATCGTAATTTGTCCAATATTGTCCAGGTTGATGGTTCCTGTCACTTTAAATCGGCTCGAATACCAGTTGCCTAAGGATACTTTTGTTTTCGACAGGCATGGAAAAGTAAAATATGATTCGTATTTCCCTTCGATGGCTTTGAGATTTGTGGAGAGTCCGGGTGAAATATACTGATAACCAAATGAGTTGGTCTGACTATAACTAAGATCCAGTTTTTGCCAGTTTAGGTCGGGGGTATAATTATTGATCGTAAAGTTGGCTTTATCGTTGAACGTCGAATAAGCCAGATTACCTACCTTACTTCCCACCACAGTTATAAAGCTTTTCGGATAATTAGCAGCTTTCAGCCGACTTAGATAATCTCGGATTTCATTTACTTTCTGAGTACAGTCGGTGACAAATGCCGTTGAATATGTGGTTTTATTCGTCTTGGCTTTCGCTATTTCTTCATCGATTTTACCGGCAATATACTCGGTAATAAGATACTCCTCTTCGTAAAAATTGGTCAGTAAGAACCGGTTGGAGTTGGTCTCCCGGTTGTTATAAAAATATTCTGCACCAAACAGAAAACTAAGATTGTTGTTTTGAAAATCAGAAGTTGATAAAAGGTAAGAGTTAACAGCCTGAATGGTTTCCAATACTTTCTGTTGAAGACTGACGACCTCGTTCGGCGCTTGTACTTGCGGGGGTTGACCCGTAATATCCCGCTTTGCTCGCTTGGGTGAAAAGATATTGTTTGCTAAAAACAGCATTCGATCTTGAACCGATGAAAGTCGTGTTTTAAGCGTTGGGATGGTAAGGGCTAAATTTGTATATACATAACGAGCATCTATCGGTTTGTCGAAGATCGGTCTGCTTACTGAATTCGATACCAATACCTCAAGTAAATACCTGCCCAGATAGGTCAAGGCATTAACCGCATTTGCCTGTACTGTTGAAGGATTTAAAGGAGTCAGAGAAGGTTTCAAGGTTAGCCGTTCTAATCTTGATTCTATTGCGGTCATTCGTAAATCAAGTTCCAGAACCTGTGACTGAATTTGTGCAGGTGCGCCGTTCGCTTTGATTAACTGCTTCAGTGCATTTGCTTTTTGTTTGTACGTGTCTAAAGCGGTAATTGCCTCAGCCGCTGACCCACTTCCTCCTAAATTTAGTGTAGTCAGGGAAGTTCCCTTCAAATAATCAATATCTTTATTAATGAAAGAAACTGCTTCATCCAATAAATCTTCGAGCGCTTTTGTATTCAGAGCAACCGGCTTGTTCTGACTTGTTTTATATTCGTCTTCTTTGAGATTACCCGTACAGTTTGCCAGGATATAGTTTTTTAACTCCGGAGTAGCTAATTGAACAAAGACAAAATCAGACGTATCAGTCGGTGAAATCATTGGAAAATAAGGGGGATCTATGTTGGCCGGTCGGCCAACATAGATCCCAATGGCTGGTGGGTCAATGAAGGTGCCACCTAAAGTCGGCAAAACCAGCGGAGCGCCGGAAGCACCAGGGCCTAACGCACCTGACCAGTTTGGCATTGCCCAGGCTGACGAATATTGCTTCGTGGGATTTGTGCCTGGCTGGACGTAAGCGCGCTTTTGAAGTGTTGAGATTTGTTGTGGTCGACCTTCTTTATGATGAATAACGTAGGCTGACTTCATCGCATCATCATTCAGCCGGGTTAAAGGGAGGGATTTATTTGCAAGAAATTGGAAACCATGCAATCGAAAAGGAATACCAGATACTTCTGATTTGGGGACTTTGACGAGGGCATAATCTTTCCAACTTAATGTTCCCTTGCCATTGACTTTCGCAACGACCACGGTTGTTGAAACCGGCACACCGGATGGGCGTCCTACAACGGCCTGGTAGGTGGCAGGATTTGATCTGGGGTTAATATAAACCGTCTGAAAAGCCATGTCCAATAACATGGTTCGATTTTTCTCCAGCACATCATTCCCGTCATATAGAACATGTCCGGCGGTTAGAAAGCAGTAATGATCCAGCTTGGGATCGGTCTGAATAAAATAGCCAGTACCAGAACCAGGAACTTGCATATACCGTTCAGGATGTCGTTTGAACCAAACGACGCTTTGACTGGTCTTTTTATGCATTTCTTTTACGCCGATTCCAACGGGAGAATAGGCCACATTGCCTGCAGGTAAAGGATCATCGTCAATGTCTTGTCCGTAGGAAAAGCCAGTCCAAATTGAAAAGACCAGAACTAGTTTTATGGCTCTGATGATAAGCCAGGTAGATGCCGTCTTCATAGTAGTTTTCTTTAGGTGGATAATTGACATTTAGCTTGTTAGACGGATATATCCACGTAAAGTCACTTATAGTCAATATAAAGCAGCGTAGTTTCAAGACATCTCACCTGGGTTTAGGAACTTGATTTAAGCCAAAACGGAACTTTCATGTCGAAGAAGTTGGCTATCTGTAAGCATTGACTAAAACAGAAACATAGCTTCTTCCGAAGATGTCCCGGTAAACCCAACCGCTATTTCTCAATGGTAGCCCGAATCATCTCCCTGATTTTCAAGCTCGTGGTGGCACTTTGCCGGGTTGTGGTGCGCGTAAAGATAATACCGGTCACGCTGTTTTTGGAATCCTGCCAGGGGTGCGCGCCAAACAGGCCGGGGCTGCTGGTTTCGAGGGCTTTTCCGGAAGCGTCCACCACATCCCGCCAGTTTCCGATGCCGTAGCGAACGCCGACCGTCGGATGGGGAGAGTACGGGTTGGTGGGGTAGGGCGTTCCCTGAATCGTGGCACCAGCGGTTTGGTCACTGAGCATCTCCGCGATGGCCTGCTCACTCAAAACCCGCTTGTCTTTAAACACACCTTTCTGGTTGATCATTTCCAGAAAATTCAGGTAATCGCGGGCGGAGGTACGGGCACCACCGGCCATCAAGGGGTTTTTCAGGCTGGTCAGCAGATACGTCGCCTGCATCCCGCAGGGAACCGCAATTTTCTCATTGAACAGCACCTGCCAGGATTTGCCGGAAACCAGTTCCGCAATCCGTCCGGCAACGTGCATGCTCGCACTGCCGTAATTGAAGGCTTTGCCGGGCGGGTTGGTCAGTTTGGTATACACCGCCAGCGAATCGACGGCTTGCGCCAGGGTCAGGTCACGCCGGTATTCAAACTTCTCGGGGGAGTCGCCCGGAAAACCGGAGGTGTGCGAAAACAACTGCCGGATCGTGATGTTGCCTTTTCCGTATCGGGTAAAAATGGGCAGGAATTTACCAACGGTGTCGGTCAACGCCAGCTTCTTTTCATCGACCAGACTCATGATCACCGCGCCCGACAGCCATTTGGAAGCCGATGCAATCAGCCGGTTTGTACCTGTGGTCAGGTTCACTTCTTTTTGGTAAATCACCTGCCCGTTCTGGGAAACCAGCACCAGTACGCTATCCTGATAGACGCCGAGGTTCTCCTCAAGGTATTTGTCTACAGCCGAAAAATCGTAGGTTTTGGGTGGGGTGTTGGGCGTAACGGAGTCGTTACAGGCCAGAAAGGCGATCAAAAATGCACTCAGCAGAAAGACGGTTTTCATGGTTTCGTTTTGATTGGATGAAGAGCCAGACGCCAGAAGGTCTGGTTGAACGAAACAAAGAAACCGCTTGCCGGACTGGCCGACCGAAAAAACGAAGTAAACCGTCCGGATTGCCGGGTGATTCAGTCAATCCGGACGGTCAATGAAATTCCGTAGTGTGTAATGAAAGGATTATTTATTGGAAATAGCCGGGGTATTCAGGGCCTTGATTTCGTCATCGAGCACGTCCTTCATGATGCTCAGAATATCGGCCGCGAGGAGCTTTTCACCGTCGTCGATAAAGCGGCTGTACGATTCGTACAGGATGTGGCATCTCCGCTCGAACCGGGTCGATGGCGTCATCGAGAAGAGGGTGGTCTGGCTTTTGAATTGACCCGCGATGACGGTTTCTCTCGTTTTACTGAATAAGCTAGTCATACACACAACTGTTTTTAAAGGTACATCTCACTTTTTACAAAAAAACACAATCGATAGATATGTTTGTGCAAGTATACTAAAAGTCAAAACAAAACCCGACTCGATTGGTCGGGCTGTATGTTAATTCTGTCTTACCCTTGCGGGTATGTCGAAAAAATAGCAAATATCAGGCCAGTTGGCGTAGATAAAGGGGGCTAGCGGAGTGATTTTTTTTACCAGAAAAAAGTCCAGCTCAGCCGGGCGAAAAAGGGCGTTCCGGGCGTAAAGTGAATTTCGTCGACCGGAGCGGTTTCGCTACGCAGGCGGCTTTCGGTGGCAAACTGCGTTTCTTTCCAGCGGGTGTTCAGCAGATTCTGCACCGACAACCCGAACTGGTAGCGGGGCCGCGTGTAATTGACCTGCAAATCCGTCACAAAATACGATTGGGCCACAATGGAATTGTCTTCGTTGGCCGGCCGGGTTCCCAGGTAGCGATACCGCAGTGAACCACTCCACCGCCCCGCATTTTGGAGCGTCAGGCCCCCGGTTGAGGTAAACGTCGGAGCCAGTGGCAGGTAGTTCTGCCCCGCTTCTGCCCCGATGGCGCGGGGTTTGGCGGTATTCAGATCCAGATCGGCGTACAGATGATGGGTCAACTGGTAGCGGACCGACAGATCGACCCCGTACCGGCGTGACTTTCCGCTTGGTTCCACCACGCCTTCGTCGCCGACATACACGAACTCCTGTTGCATCCACAAATACCAGCCTGCCGCGTTGATGAGCAAACGGGGAAACGGTTTGAAAATTACTCCTAAATCAGAACCGTAGGCCGGCGGTAAAATTTCCCTTCCGTTCCGGGGAACCACCACGCGGGTGTCGTTGGAGTGAAAGCCTTTTCCGGTGTTGAGGTACACCTGAAACCGGGGATTCACCGTGTAATACAGATTGAGTTTGGGCGAAACAAGGGCCGCATCCGCCCGCTTCAAACCGTCCGTCGGCTGAAGCAAATCGTCATACTGACTCCGGAAATAATCGAGCCGAATCCCGGCATTGAGCGAAAAATGGTCGGAAAACTGAATGAGTTCATCCACGTAGGCACTGGCGTTCCGTTCGTTGATGTTGCCAAATTGCCGACGTTCGAGTGTTTCGGTCCGGTTTCGGGTGTGCGACAGTTCGGTTTGGTGCGTCAGATCCTGACGGTATTGCAGGCCTGCCGTCGACACAAACCGGGTTTTGCCGACAAAATCCGTTCGTGATACACTGCCGTTGTAGCCAAACAGATTCCGGTGTTCTTTCTGCCGAATCTGGTCGCCGTTGAGCGAATCGTCCCGGAAAAAAGTGAAGTTGGAATACAGCTCGAAGTTGTAGTTGCTGTAGAAAACCTGGTTTTTAATGGTATAATTGCTGGGCGTCACCGTCACCAGTTCGGCATTGACGTTGGTGCGGCTCGTTTCGCCCCCTTCGGTTGGGTCGACGGAGCCGAAAAAACCGACTAAGCCCGATGCCACGGCCCGGTCGGGAATCTGGCCGGAATGGTTCCACTTACTCCAGAACGTCGACCCTGTCAGCGTCAGGTTGGTCTGCTCCGACAGGTGGCCGTGGTATTTGCCCATCCCATTCAGCCGCTTGAAATTTTGCGGATGGTCGAAGTACGAATCGGAATACGAATATTCGGAGGCCAGATAAGCCGACTGATTTTTGGCACGCCCCTTTTCGCCCAGCAGATCCAGTCCGGCCACGGCCCGGTAGGTGTTAAACTGCCCGACTTCCAACTTGGCAAAACTTTTGTCGAGAGTTGTCCGTGTACGAAAATCGGCCCAGCCCGCCGTCGTAAAATTGCCTTTTTCTGCGTTGTAAGGGCCTTTCCTAAAATCGACGCCTTCGATTAGTTCCGGAATGACAAAGTGCAAATCCGCGTAACCCTGTCCGTGGGCGTGCGAAACCATGTTAACCGGCATCCCGTCCACCGTCAGGCGAATGTCGGTGCCGTGGTCGATATCGAATCCCCGCAAAAAAATCTGCTCGGCTTTTCCGCCCCCTGCGTGCTGGCCGATGAATAAACCCGGCACCATCCGGAGAATTTCCTGCGAGTTGGTGATGGGCCGCATCCGGATGTCGAGGCTGCTGATGAGTTGCTGGTCGTGCGCCTGCTGGGACGAAACGACAATCTCCCGCAACTCAATGGGCGACCGGCTCAAAACCGTATTCAGCGTGATTGTTTCGTCATCGTTTATCGTTACGTTGATAATCAGCGACTTAAATCCAATGTGCGAAAGCTCGACTTTATAGGGAGCCGCCACCAGGCCGGTGAATCGGTATTGCCCCAACTCATTGGTCACTGTGCCTTTGCCCAAACCCGTGAGTTGCACGACCACCCCACGCAGGGGAAGCTGGGTTGTCTGGTCGAGGACGGTACCGGAAATGCCGCCGAGGTGAGCAAACGCCTGAAGGCTGAGGAAGGTCAACAGGAAAGCGTAAAGCGTTCGTTTCATGATGCAAAAGTAGCAATCAGATGTTTGGTGCGGTATTGTCGATGAAATTTAAAAGTCATCTTATGCCTTGTTCGGTTCTGCCCCCAACCCCCTGAAGGGGGCTTAAAAATGGCAGTACAAAGCCCCCTTCAGGGGGTTGGGGGCAAAACCGAACAGGACAAATGTTATTTTCAGACCGAATTTACCGCATGGATTAATAACTCAGGGCGGCAATGAGCATGGTGCGAAGAAAAACGATCAGAAACGCCAGAATTGAGATTCCGAAGCCAAACATAAAGATGTTGTAGGCAATCCACAACCGGCGGTATTTTTTAGCGAGCACGCGTCCGAGGTAATAAATGTCGCGGGTCATGGTGCCGTACAGGTAGGGACTGTCCTTCATCAGTTCGCTCATTCCCCACTCAAAGTCTTCCAGACTCATGCGGTGAAAATTACCGAAAAAGAGCAGGTTGCCCTTCTTCTTCTTCACATCGTCCCGCTTGAACGTGCCTTTGGTCACGTTGGGGCGGGTGGCCAGAATGGCGAAAACGATGGTCAGCAGCGAGGTGGTTAGAATCAGCACCATCGGCACCAGCAGCGTCGGGTTTTCGTCGATCTGGAGGGCCAGCACTGAAACGATAACGGAAACCATGATCGAGTTCACCGAAATGAGGATGTTGGCTTTGTTGTCGGCAATGTCGCTCAGGTAGACGTGGTTGGTCGAGGTGGTGCGGAACATGGTTTCAATGCCCCGCACCGGTTGGTTATCTTTCACGTTCGTAACGTTAACGGGCCGGTTCCGGGTAGTTGAGGTGCAGGCGGATGGCTTTCAGCCGGGCAACACCCTGCAACGGTTCGAGATCGAGGTATTCGATTTCGGGTGTCAGCTTCTTCTGCTCCTGCAAAGCCGTGATAAAAGGCAGATAATCCGCCACTTCCCGGCGGTTGGAATACACCAGCGCAATGGTATTCGGCTGCGTCAGCCGTTCATTGGTTCCGGCGATATACGCCTTGTCGATCCGCTTTTTCAATACTTCATACCGGATGCTGTAGGAGCCTTCCACGTCGAAACGGTGTTCGTCCTGCCGGAAACTGATGTCCACCGGCTGCGAATGGGCCAGAATCAGTTGGGTGGTTTGCAACGCCAGGGGCAGACGGGGCAGCAGCAGGTTCGTCAGGGAAGCCAGTTCCACCATCGACTTCAGTTGCCACGCGTACAGATGCCGCAGGAAATCCGGTTCAAAGGGTGTTTGGGGCGCAATGGACTGGCCGACGTAGATCGTATACTCCATTCCGTCGGTCCGGTAGCGTTCGAAATAATGCGGATAGATGGTCTGAAGCTGTTTTTCCTCTTTTTCGATGAACGTATTGACGGCCGTATTGAGCCATTCGACGCTTCGTTCGTAGACCTGCAACGCCTGATTGAATTGTCCGTTGGTGGCATTCGTTCGCTTGAAATACCGCTGAACCGGCGTTTCCAGTTGCGGATAATGTAACCGCAAGTGTTGGAAATACGGATTGACTTCCAGCGCCAGGAAGTCCGAAATCCCCAGTTCATCTTCCGGATTCAGCCCGGCGATGAGTTTGTTTTGCCAGGAATAGGCTGTGGTCATAAGCTGATTCGGCAGCGCCAGTTCGTCCGGCAAATCGGCCTGACCCAACAGGGTCTGGATGGCCGTCAACTGGTCGGCGAAATCCTGGCGCACGGCCTTGTAACGTTCGTTCGACGAATTGCGAATGTCGATCGCGCCATACAACGGATAGACCTGCGGAAACCGCACCTGCGTAGCTTCGCTGTTGAACGACTCCCTGTTGTCGAGCCGCAGGTATTCCCAGGCCACCTCATTGAACTTCCATTCAACGGCGGGTTGCAGGGGCGTAAACTTGGTTTTGATCAGCCGCTCCAGATTTTGTTTGAACTGATGCAGTTGATACCGCAGCAATTCCTGTACGAGCGGAATCACCCGCTGAATCGTCTCCAGAACGTCGTCTCCGAACGCCGTTGAATGCGGACTGGCCATTTCCAGCACGCCAAGCATTTCACTTCCGTTCACGACCGGATAAAAAGCGAAACTGCGAATTCCTTTTTTGCTCAAAAGCTGTTGCTCGTTGCCGGGCAATCCAATCAGGTTCGGAAACAGCATAGGAGCGGGATTCCGGATCAATTTGTGAATGATGGCCTGCGTGGCCGGATCGTAGCCGTCGATGACCGTGCTCGAATGCCGGAAGAAAACACTGCGCGCGCTCACCTCTGGTTGATGGACGTAAAAACCGTTCACCTGCGAAAACGGAACGATGCTGATCTGGAGGTCGGTCTGGCCAACCAGGTTGCGCAGGGCGGTTTCGAAACGGCGGTAAATAACCGGTTCGGCGTCTGAATGCAGATGGGTGAAAACCGCCTGCAACTGCTGAACGGTTTCGGCCTCCGTAATGTCTTCAACCACAAAAAAAGCAAAGCCTTCGGACGTAAATTCTCCCATCGGCAGTTGGTTTTCAGGCTCCGGCAATGGCCCGGTGCCATTGGCAAAATCAATCCAGGCGGGTTGCAAAGCGGGTGTCGGATGGTTCAGGCGGGGCTCAATGAACGTATCGTTTACGATGAGCCGAAAATACCGGGTTAGTCCGTTCACCTGTCTCTGAAACCGGAAGCTCGGATCGGCATTTTTGCCGGGGCGGATTTGGTAACATTTATCGAGAACCATCTGGTACAGAAAACGCAGTTTATCCTCTACACAGATTTCTTCGGGCAGTGTCGATAACAGGTTCTGAAATTGCTCCATCATCCGTTTAAATTCGGCAGACTGATAGAACATTTTCATCGGAACGGGTAGTCCAAAGGCATAAGCAACACCTTGACCCGTCGTGCTCATGGGCATAACCGCCAGCGACGCCAGTTGAAAAAGGCTGGCTAGCCGGTCCGGTCCGAGGATATCTTCGAGCGGCCTTTTATCTGCCGTGGGTAAGTTTTCAAATTGCTCAAGAATATGCGCATAGAGGCCAAACAGAGCCGCATTGGATTTATTTTTCTCCTGTTGTGCTTTCAAAAAGCTCACGAAGGGCTGAAACGACAACTTAACTTCGAACGGAAAAGAGACAGATGGGGAAACAGAAAGGGTCGTTTCCATGATTTTGTATAATTTTCAGCAAATAGCACGCTTAACGCTTGAGTTCGGATGGACACCAAGGGCAAAAGCAAGGTGGATGTTTTTGTTTATTGAACAACGAAGCCGGTCGGTGAGTTGCGTTGTAGCGGTATTAATTCTCAATACATTACCGGTTTTTTGACGGCTTTGGGACGATACCCCCGCGCGTGGTACAGATACATGGTTCGGACACGCACGTTTCGGTAATACACCGGCCAGACCTCCTGCCGCAACACCGGCCCCAACTGCGCCCGGGCTTCCGGCGACAAGGGATCTTCGCTGACATACACGATGTTCTGTCGCTGCGAAGCGGGGGGCGCTGGCCAGAAATCAAACTGGTTCATGCGCCGGTTGGCATTGGGCAGGCAGTACGTATCCGGATGCCCTCCGACGTAAAACGCCAGTTCGGACGCCGTGTGGTAACTGTCGCTCACAATCGCAAAATGACCCGGTGGCAGGTCTTTAACGAAGTCATCGACGGTTTGGCCGATCTGTCGCCAACCGGCCAGCCGGTACAGCGGATCGGCTTTGACCGGTAAAACCGGGCGTCCGGCAACGGCATCGAGCCAGCCGGGTTGCAGAATCAGCAGGAGAGTGGCCACCGACAGCCCCACGGGCCAGGCTACCCGGGGCGTTTCCGACCACCGGCGGTAGCGCAGGTGCAACAGGTACGAAACCACCAGCGGCCAGGCCACCAGCGTGGCCGACGGCCAGTTGACTTCCACGCGCTTGTGAACCGACAAAACCGCAAACCCCGCCAGAATCAGCGCCGGAGCCAGCCACAACGGCAAAAGCCGGGCGTGGTCGACCGTCGGAAGTTTCCAGGGGCGGGCCAGCAGCAGACCGACGACGATAAAAATTGAACCGTAGGCCAGTTGACCACCCACAAATTCCAGCAGTTGACCGAGGGCGTTGCGATGAAGGAGCGAAGACCCGGAACCGCCGGCCAGCGTGAAAATATGCCGGAACGTCACCCAATCGTGCTGGTAGTTCCAGATCAGGGAAGGCAACAGGCCTACCAAAACCGGTATTCCGAAAGCGAGTAACCGACGGGAAATCAAGGCGAAATTCCGGCCACTACCCGCCAGCACCACGAAGCCGAAAAGCACCATCGTCGGTTTGGCGAGCATCCCGAAAACCACGAAAGCGGCCGTTCGCCAGCCGTCGCCGGGCTGACCCGTATCGACGTAGCGCAGAAAATACCGCAAGGCACCGGCCCAGGCCAGCATCAGCAACGAATCCGTCGTGAAAAACAACGTTGCGGTTACAAAAAACGGGCTGACGTTCAGCAGCACCACGCCCAGCACCGCGACCCGGTGGCTGCGAAAATGCTCGACACCCAGCCGGAAAACGAAATAAGAAATTCCCAGTCCGCACAAAACCGCATTCAGCCGGACCACCGGGGCCGAGATCCCGAACAGCCCCGAACTGAGGGAATTAACGTAGGCAATCAGGGGCGGTTTGGAGTAATAGGCCCAGTCCAGGTGCCGCGACCAGAGCCAGTATTGGGCTTCTTCCGTGAACAGATCGGGACCGTAATAGACATAAACGCCTTTCACCAGCGTAATGATCCCCATCAGACTCCAGAACCGGGTGATGCCCAGCGAGCGGCTGTAGAGCGCGTGAAAGGGATTGGAATTGAAAACAGGCGCCGTTGACATGGCTATCGACTTGACGGTGTGGTACTTTACTTTTCTTCCAGCAACGACGTATGTTCCGCCTGGAACCAGTTCACCATGCGCTGCAAGCCCTCCTCCAGCGAAACGCGCGGCTGGTAGCCCAGCAGATGGGCGGCTTTGGTCAGATCGGCAGCGGTTTGGCTAACGTCGCCGGGCTGCTCGGGCCGGTAATCGAGCCGGGCTTTGCGGCCGGTATACTGTTCGAGTTTCCGAACCAGATCGATCAGGGCAACGGGGCGGGCACCGCCCAGGTTGATGATTTCAAACCCGTTGACCCGTTCGATGGCCCGGACAATACCGGCTACGATGTCGTTCACGTAAGTATAATCGCGCAGGCTTTGTCCGTTGCCAAAAAGCTGAATCCGTTCGCCATCGAACAACCGCTGGATGAAGCGGGAAATCGCCATATCGGGCCGCTGGTTGGGGCCATAAACCGTAAAAAAACGCAGACAATAGGCATTCAGGCCGAAAAGCTGGTGGTAATTCTGAAGGAGCATCTCGCCGGTCCGCTTGGAAATGGCGTAGGGGGAGGCCAGTTCTTCAATCCGATCCGTTTCCCGAAACGGGATCTCGTTGCGCTCGCCGTAGACCGACGACGAGGAGGCAAACACGATTTTGCTGACCTTGAAATCCCGCATCGTTTGCAGCAGCGTTACCGTCCCGGTTACGTTGGTATCGAAATAAGAAGCCGGTTGTTGCAGCGACGGGCGCACCCCGGCCAGTCCGGCCAGATGCACCACCACGTCGATGGCGTAGGTGCCGAATAGCAAATGCAGAAAACTGGACTCCCGGATATCGCCTTCAAACAGGTAATAGCCCGGTCGGCCTTCGAAAGGGGCCACGTTCCGGCGTTTCAAAGCCGGGTCGTAGTTGGAACCAAAGTTGTCGACCGCCAGGACAATGTGCCCTTCATCGAGCAGTTTTTTAGTGAGATGGGTTCCAATAAAACCCGCTCCACCGGTTAAGAGAATGTTCATAGGTTTTCATCGACAATGGTAGACGACGGTAAGGTCTATACGTAAATCAAAATGGTGTGGTCAAGCAGGGTCTAGTCAAACTGCGTTTCCTGAGCCAGGTATTCTTTCAATTGACCAAACGTTTCGAGCTTCCACCATTCCTGATCCGGAATGCGAATGCCGAAATTGATTTCGACCTGTAGCAACAGGTCGGTAATGTCCAGCGAATCCAGCCCCAGATCTTTGCTAAAGTTGGTGTGATCCGTCAGTGCGGTTTGGTTAATGCCCATGCCGACGAGCAGGTCGTGCAGGCGGTTGTCAATTTGTTCAGCGATCATAATAAAAGTAGTTGTTAGTATGGCTTTTGCTTTCTGCCCCTAATCCCCTAAAGGGGACTTGGACACAGCTTAATTCGGATTCAAAAGTCCCCTTTAGGGCAGGGCTGTTAAGTTCTGCCCCGCTTTTGCCCCCCAGCCCCCTAAAGGGGGAGTTTTCTCGCGCTCCACGCTCCCCCTTTAGGGGGCTGGGGGGCAAAATAGTCGGCTTGAGTCGATTCTAATTTAAGAACTAACAGCCCTGCCCTTTAGGGGATTAGGGGCAGAAAGCGAAAGCCCTAATCAGTTTATGGTTAGTAAACAGCGGTTTCGGCCACTTTTTCAGTCGATTTGGTTTTGCTGAAGCGGTTTGAAAACCACTCCTGCGTCCGGTCGACGAGGTAATAGACCATCGGAACCAGAAAAACCGTCAGGATCATCGAACTGGTCAGCCCACCGATCAACACCCAGGCCAGGGAGTTTTTCCATTCCGAACCGGCACCGCTGGCGATCGCAATCGGAATCATCCCGATCACCATGGCGATGGTCGTCATCAGAATCGGACGCAGCCGTTCTTCTCCCGCGTGCAGAATCGCTTCCCGGTACGGAACGCCTTGAGCCTTCTGCTGATTGGCAAAGTCGACGATCAGAATGGCGTTCTTCACCACCAGACCAATCAGCATCAGCATCCCCAACAGGGCAAAAATCCCGATGTCCGACGAACTCAGCGCCAGGGCCAGCAAGGCACCCACCACCGCAACGGGAACCGACGTCAACACCACCAGCGGGTAGATAAAGCTGTCGTAGAGCAGCACCATGATAAAATATACCAGCATCAAACCGGCCAGCATCGCGATTCCGAGCGAACCGAAGCCTTCGCTCTGGTTCTTGGCGTCGCCACCCCAGCTAACGGTTACGCCAGCCGGCAGCGGATTTTTCGCCAGATCGGCCTGAATGATTGCCGTCAGCGTTCCCGAACCGGTGCCTAACACGTTGGCCGTTACGGTCACGGACGACCGGCGGTTTTTGCGTTCCAGCAGCGAAGGCCCGTTGCTCAGGCTCACGTTGGCAAACTCCGCCAGCCGAACCGTACGACCGGCCAGTGGACTCACAAAGTTGATGTTCTTGACATCGTCCGGGTTTTTCCGGTCAAACGCATCAAGCATGATGCGGATGTCGTAATCCTCACCACCGTCGCGGAATTTGGAGTCGTCGTTTCCGGCGAAGGCGTTCTGTAAGGTGGCTCCAACGGTTTGAATATCAAGCCCTAATTTGGCCATTTTCTCGCGGTCGATTTCCACGCGCACTTCGGGATTACCCAATTCGATGGACACGTTGACGTCGTTGGCTCCCGGTGTTTTCCGAATGCGGTTTCCCAGGTCATTGGCCGAAGCCAGTAGTTGGTCTATGTTATCGCCACTGAGGAAAATCTCGATGGGAGCCGTACCGGAATTGACTATACCGACCACCGAAGATTTGAACTCGATAGCGGGAAAACGCTGCTCCAGTTCTTTCCGCAGCGAAATCATATACGCTTCCGTGGGCTGGTGACCAGGCCGTTCGCTGGCTTCGGCCAGTTCAATCGTCAATTCACTCCGGTTGGTTTCACCCTGTCCGGTGCTGTTCAAACCGGTACTGGCCCCGGCTACGTTTGTGAAAATGCTGCGGACTTCCGGTTTTTTACGCAGGTAATCCTCAATCTGGCGGGTGGTCAGGTTGTTGTGTTGCAGCGACGCGCTTTTGTCGACTTTCATCGTCAGCAGGAATTTTCCCTGATCGCCCTCTGCCACAAACTGTGATCCGATGATTCCCAGACTCATCACCCAGCCAGTGAACACGAAGAGCGCAATCAGAATACCGGTGAAGGCCAGCTTGTGGGTCAGCACCCATTTCAGGCTGCCGTGGTACCAGTTGGTCAAACCCGTCAACCCTTTTTCAAACCAAAGCAGAAACGCCTGGAACGGGTTTTTCGGGTTCAGATGCTCCAGTTTCGCCAGCCGGGATGTCATCCAGGGCGTCAGCGTGAAACTGGCGACCAGACTGGTCATGGTGGCAAAAGCAACGGTCAGCGAGAATTGACGCAGCAGGTCGGCGATGACCGAATCCACGAACGTAATCGGCACGAACACCACCACAATCACCAGCGTGATGGCAACGGCGGCAAAACCGATTTCCTTCATGCCGTCGAGCGTTGCCTGCCAGCGGTCTTTGCCCATTTCAAGGTGTCGCTGGATGTTTTCCAGAACCACAATCGAGTCATCGACCAGAATCCCGATCACCAGCGACAGAGCCAGCAACGTCATCAAATTGAGCGAATAACCCATCACGAACATGAAGAGGAAAGCCGAAACCAGCGAGGCCGGAACCGATACCATCACAATGAAGGCATTCCGGAAGCTGTGCAAAAAGAGCAGCATCACGACGGCCACCAGCCCCACGGCCAGAATCAAGTCGTGCGTTACGGCTTCCACGGATTCGAGCGTGAACACGCTGCTGTCGTAGGCAATCGCAAAGTGAACCTTGTCTTTGGCGTTGTCTTTTTCGATCTGCGTCAGTTTTTCCTGCATCAACCGGCTGATTTCGACCGCGTTGGCGTCGGATTGTTTCTTGATGAACAAACCAATCCCGTTCTGTCCGTTGTAGCGGCTGATGCTGGAGGTTTCGGTCAAACCGTCGGTCACATTGGCGACATCACCCACCCGAATCGGGCTGCCGTCTTTCGGCGTTACAATTACCAGTTTCCGGATGTCGTCCAGCGAATTGAATTTGCCCGCCAACCGCAGCGTCATGTTTTCCGCCGTGTTTTTTACTTTTCCGGTCGGGAAATCGAGGTTGGCCTGGTTGATGGCCTGCGTGACTTGCAGGAGCGATAAACCGTAGTAGTTCAGCTTGTCATCGTCGACGTTGACGCGGATTTCCCGTTTTTCGCCCCCCACCATCGTAATTTCAGCCACCCCTTTGATTTGCTGCATCACTGGCAGGTACTTGTCTTCCATCTGCTGGTAGAATACTTCGTTCGGCAGGGAAGAGGTCGCCAGTAATTGCATGATGGGCTGATCGCTGGGCGAGATTTTCGACAGCGATGGGGTTTCTACATCGTCGGGCAAGTCGCTCACCATTTTGTTGATGGCCCGCTGGGCGTCTTCCAGCGCCTTATCGACATCGGTACCCGGTTTAAAACCGACGATAATGACGGAGGCATTCTCGAACGAATTGGCCTTTATGTCGTCGAGGTTATCGAGTCCGGAAATGGCGTCTTCCAGCTTTTTGCTGACTTCCGTTTCGACTTCCGATGGAGCCGCTCCGGGATAAACCGTGGTGATGGTGATGGTTGGTACCGAAAATTCCGGCAACAACTCATAACTCAACATCTGGTAGGAAAATATGCCGCCGATGGTCAATATCGCGAAGAGCACGATAATCATCGAGGGGCGCTTGATGATGGTTTCGAAGAAGTTCATTGAAAAGGAATTTTGAATTTTGACCGGGTCGCCGGAGCGATGATAGAATGAGTGAATGGAGGAACTGTCGCAAAACCGAGTCTATTATTCACTCATTCGCTCATTCTATCATTCACTCATTGAATCTCATTGTGCATTGACCAAAGTGCCGTTCTGGAGGTTGATCTGACCGCTGGTGACGACCTGATCGCCCGCTTTCAGGCCTTTTGTGATTTCGTAGTACTGGTTGGTGGTCGCACCAATTTCTACCGTTTTGAGAACCGCTTTGCCGTTTTCAATGACGTACACCTGAGGGGCTTTGGCGGATCCCATGATGGCCTGACGCGGCACCGACAGCGTTTGGGTCTTCAGTTTGTTCATGTTGGCAATGGAACCGTACATACCGGCTTTCAGCGGATTGGCCCCGGAGTTGCTCACCGTAATCTGAACCGGGTAGTTGTGGGCGGCATCGCCTTCGGAACCGATCATCGTCACGCGTCCCGTAAACCGGACGTTGGGGTATACCTCGGTTTCAATCGGCAGCGACTGGCCAACGCGGAACTGGTTGATGGCTTTTTCCGGTACATCGACCACCAGTTTCAGCGACGAAATGTCGGTGATTTTGGCAATCGGCGAACCGACGGAAACGACGGAGCCTTTTTCCACCATTTTCTGGGTTACGATGCCCGAGAAAGGAGCGGTGACGGTGGTGTTGGCGATCTGCTTTTTGAGTTGTTTGATCTGTGCTTCGGTGGCCCGGATGTTCAGTTGGGCCCGTTCGAGGTTAATGGCCGGCGTAGCATCGCCTTTCACCAGCGCTTCATACCGCCGAACGTCGTTCTGGTAGCCTTCCAGGGTCACTTGCAGGGCTTCGATCTGGTAGTGAAGCTGTTCGTCGTCCAGCTTGGCAATCAGGCGGTTTGCGCCAACCAGTTGGCCTTCTTCAATCGGCAACTGCGTGATTTGGCCACCGGCCTGGGGCCGGATTTCGACTTCGCGGTTGGGCAAAAACGAACCCAGGAACAGGGTTTCTTCCGACAGGTTGCGGAGTTCGGCGGATGCCGTCCGCACGCCCACTTTCAGGTCGGCGTCGGGTTTATAGACTTTGGCTTCTACTTTTTCTTTGTTGTCGAGGAGCGTCCAGGCAGTCAGGCCGAGGGTGCCAACGAGAACGAGTACAATGATGATGCGTTTCATGGTGTTAATAGGTTGTGTATGTTATGGATTGACAATGAGGTTTCCGGTTGCTTTTTTCCAGTCGAGTTCGGCCGACCGAAAGGCGACCAACGTGCTGAGGTAGGTGTTCTGGGCGTTGCGCAGCTCGTCTTCCGTCTGAATCACTTCGCTGATGCCGACCGTACCCTCCTTAAATTGAAGTTGTGTTTGGGTGTAGATTTTTTCGGCGAGTGTCACCTGCGCGCGGTTGGTGGTGAGGTTCCGTTGTTCCACCAGCAGTTTGTTTTGGGCGTTGGTCACGTCCATCGTAATCGACTCGCGGGTTTGCTGGAGCTGGGTTTCGAGCTTCTGGTTATCAAGTTTTTTCTGTGTCACTCTGGATTTGCGGGCCAGCCCGTCGAACACGTTCCAGTTCAGTTGCAGACCCACCCAATACCCCGGCACATTCTTGAGGTAGGAATTATCCCCGCCGATGGCATACACCGTACTGTTCGCAACGCCATAAGCCGAAACCGTGGGTAAAAAACCGGCTTTGATGTTTTGGAGATCCAGGGCGTTGAGGGCTTTCTGGCGGTCGAGCAGCAGCAGATCCGTGCGGTTGATGGCGGGGGCTTCGAAAGTCACTGTCGGCGTTGTTTCATCGATCTGGGTCAACACCGCCAGCGGCTCGCTTTGCGGGGTACCGGTCAGGTATTTCAGCAGGTTCAGCAGTTGGTTGTAGGTTGCCTGCAATGATTCGATCTGCGTTTCCGATGCGGTTTTGCTCAACCGCAGCCGGTCGACATCCACGCCTTTCGCCAGTTGGTTCTGCCGCTGCAGATCCGTAATCTGGATCATCTTGTCGGACGAAACGATGTTCCGGCGCAGAAAAGCCATTTGCTGGGCCGTCGTTTGCAGGTTGTAATAGGTGGCGGCTACGTTGTAGGCGACATCTTCTTTCACCTGCCGGGTTTGCAGTGCCGACACTTCGCGGCTGGTTTTGGCGGCCTTCAACCCGATCATGACCGACGGATTATACAACGCCTGGGAAGCCTGCACCGAAGTGGAAAGATTGTAGGGAAGTCCGAAAGCCAACACGGAATAGGTGCCTTCAGGGCCACCGAATGCCGAAGTGGGAACAACCTGTCCCGGAATTTTCAGATACCGTTTGTAATCACCGGTCAGGTTGACGGAGGGTCTTGCCCCGGCTTTTACTTCGGCAATGCGGGCTTCCGTTTTGGTTTCGTCAAACTGGGCCGACTGCACGCTGAGGTTGCTGGTGAGGGCCTTGTCGATCAGTTGTTGGAGCGTAAGGTCTTGAGCCTGAGTGAGCGTGCTGGTGAAAGCGAGTATCAGGCCGAGATACCATGGTGTACGTTTCATGTCAAAAATTGTAAGTAAAGCGGATTGTGGACTAAAAACAGGATTTTCGGACGATTAAATTGTTTGATTTAATCAGTTGATTAAATTTGGTGCAAAAAAAATCAGGTAACCGATTCAGGCTTAAAAAGATACTCGCAGATCATGTCTTTGACGTATTCCATGTGGCGGGTGGCAAAGGCGTTAAAACCCGCTTCGTCCAGTCCCTGGGCCAGCATCGTCATCGGTTTGGACACAAACAGAAACTGGATGTTGGCAATGATCATCGTCAGGATATGATCCGAATCGATCGGGGTAATGATCCCCTGCGCAATGGCATCTTCGATCTGCTGGTGAAAAATCGATTCCGGAACCTGTTTGGCCATCCCGAGCGTTCCGTACAGCCTTTCCGGATTCAGGCGTAGCTCGTTCATGATGAAAATGGTCAGATTCGGATTCTGCATCATCATCTGAAACTGGTGATCCATCAGTTTCGATATTTTATCGCGCAGACTGATGGGCTGGTTGATCAGTTCGAGCATGCCCTCGAACATCAGCGTGCAAACGTCATTGAAAATCGACTGAAACAGCTTCTCTTTGCTGCGGAAATAATAGTTCATCAGCGCACTGTTGATGCCGGCTGCACTGGCAATATCCCGCGTCGTCGTACCATCAAAGCCCTTTTCAAGAAACACGGTTTTGGCCGCTTCCTTGATGCGTTCTTCGGTTGTGTCAGTGAGGCATTTCATGGTGTTGGTAGAATGACGGGTCAAAGGTAAAATCCCGAAATCGAATAAGCAAACATTTTAATCAAAAAATTTAATCAATTGATCAAAACGATTGATTAGCGGTTTTTGATCTCCTTAAGCGGTTTTTTAACAGGTTTGAATCGTACCCATAGCGGGCTAGGCCTGCATCCGGCCGGATTTTTTCAAATACCGCACAAACAGATACAGCACCAGCCATAGGGCCAAAAGAAAACCCAACAGGGTATACCGGTGATCGGACTGGAATAAAACGGGGTACCTCAGAAACAGAATGAGGGTGATACCGGTGAGCCAGACATACTGGGTATTGTATTCTTTCAGCACCCACCGCACCCAGTTGAATTGCATACTGGAAAAGGTTTGTCCGATGCCGCGCAGATCCGGAATCCAGCGGTTGACCTGGTGCGAATATTGATCGAATGCGGTGCCAAATTTGTTGCGCAGAAAAGTCTCTTCGGCAATGACGATGGCCTGGTAGATGAACAGAAAAAGCGGCATGAAAACACCCGTGAACAGCAGCGAATTGGCCAGAATGCCAACGCCCAGCAACATCAGGACATTGCCCACATAGAGCGGATTCCGGCAGTGGTTGAAGATCCCCTGCGTCACCAGCGTTTCGGCGTAGACCTTTTTGTCCTTTCCACCCCGGACGATGTACGCCAGCCCGATGGTGGCCCCCCGGATGAGCTGACCACTGACCGTAATCAACAGACCCAAACCGATGGGCCAGACATAAAACGAGGGGCCGAAAACCGCCGGCGAAAAAATCGGGGGCGACGGAATAAACAGGGCTAAATACAGAAAAATAAAAATCAGATTCCGGTATTTGAAGAAGAAGTTTCCGATTCCAATCATGATGCTGCCTGGTTTTTTACCGCGATGATGCCGGCGAAATTATACCATTGAAAAAAAGTTTCGACGTGTGAAAAGCCCGTTTCCTGCAACAGAAGGCGGTTTTCCGACAGTTTGTAAGGAATCAGAACGTTTTCCAGGGCTTCCCGTTTCTGGGCAATTTCCAGGTCGCTGTAGTGTTGTCGGCGTTTGTAGTCGTAGTAATAGGTGATGTAGTCGCGGTTAAACTGGTGGTCTTCCGTGAGGATTTTTTCCACCAGGATCAGCGCACCCCCCGGCACGAGACCGTCGAATATTTTCTTCAGAACCTTCTGCCGGTGAATCGGGCGGATGAACTGGAGCGTCAGACACAGCACCACCACCGACGCATTGCCGATGGCAACATCCTGCTGAATATCACCCGCCAGAAGCTCATAAGGACGGGAAATGCCGAGTTCCTGGAGTTTTACCTCACATTTTTTCAGCATTTCCGCCGAATCATCGATGCCGATGAAGCGAATGTCGTTGGGAATCCGGCGGTTCATGTTGATGAGCGTCGTGCCGGTCGAACAGCCCAGGTCGTAGACATCGGTGCCGGGCTGGGTATAATCGACCGCCAGTTCACCGATCATCCGCTGAATTTCTTCGTAGAACGGAACCGACCGGTTGACCATGTCGTCGAAAACATTCGCAACGGTTTGTCCAAACTTAAAATCGGATACTTTACTGATTTCTTCCTTAAAAACGGTGTCGTGCCTGAACGCCTGTAGATGAGTATTGGCCTGTGTCATGTCATTGGGTAATTAAGCCATTGATTGAAGAAAATTTCATGAGTGATTAAATCGACCGGTTTAATCATCTGATTAAGGCGCGAACAAAAAAATTACGAACTCAGTTCGGGTTTGAAAAGATAATCGCAGATCATGTCCTTGACGTATTCCATGTGGCGGGTGGCAAAGGCATTGAAACCCGCTTCGTCCAGCCCCTGGGCCAGCATCGTCATCGGTTTGGACACAAACAGAAACTGGATGTTGGCAATGATCATCGTCATGATGTGGTGCGAATCGATCGGGGTGATGATCCCCTGCGCAATGGCGTCTTCAATCTGCTGGTGGAAAATCGATTCCGGTATCTTTTTAGCCATGCCAACGGTGGCATACAGCCGTTCCGGATTCCGGTGCAGTTCATTCATGATGAAGATGGTCAGATTCGGATTCTGCATCATCATCTGAAACTGGTGATCCATCAGTTTCGATATTTTATCGCGCAGACTGATGGGCCGATTGACCAGATCGAGCATACCCTCGAACATCAGCGTACACATGTCATTGAAAATCGACTGAAACAGCTTCTCTTTGCTGCGGAAATAATAGTTCATCAGCGCACTGTTGATGCCAGCCACCTTGGCAATATCCCGCGTCGTCGTACCATCAAAGCCCTTTTCAAGAAACACGGTTTTGGCCGCTTCCTTGATGCGTTCTTCGGTTGATTCTGAGATGCACTTCATTGTCCTGTTGATTAGTGGTTCAAATGTAGACTCTGTAAAACTAACAAACAAATACGTTAATCAAAAAGTTTAATCAATTGATTAAAAAAAGGGTGCTCAAATGAAAACCGCCTGACCAGGGGCTATTTCGGGGAATATAAAAGTAGAAATAGGGCCTTCAGGACTTAAAGAAGCTGGATTCGAATCGTTTTGAACGGTTTTAAGAACAAGTACCCATTTTGGGAAGAGTGGTTCGTAAAAGTAACTATGGAATATCGTAAACTGGGTAAAACTGATTTAACCGTCTCGCTTCTGAGTTTCGGGGCGTCGCCATTGGGCAATGTTTTTGATGAAACAAACGAGGAAGAGGGATTTCGGGCCGTTCACGCGGCCATCGACCACGGGATTAATTTTTTCGACGTTGCCCCGTTTTACGGCGACACCCTGGCCGAAACCCGCCTGGGAAAAGCCCTGAAAATGAAACGGAATTCGGTTTTTCTGGCCACAAAATGCGGTCGCTACGGCAATGGCGTGTTCGATTTTTCGTACGACCGCATCCTGCGCAGCATCGATGAATCGCTGGAACGGCTGCAAACGGATTACGTCGATTTGCTGACGGTTCACGACATTGAGTTTGGCGACCACGATCAGGTGATCCGGGAAGCGTTTCCGGCGGTGCAGAAAATAAAGGAGAGCGGGAAAGCCCGGCACATCGGATTTTCGGGTCTGCCGGTTCGATATCTGGCAAAAGTCGCCCGCGAGGTCGAGGTTGATACGGTCTTGTCGTGGGGCCATTACACGCTGCTTGCCGACGAAATCAACGACGAACTGGTGCCGCTTTCGCAGGAAAAAGGATTTGGTTTGCTGAATGCGGCCCCGCTCATGCAGCGGATTCTGTCGGATGCGCCGATTCCGGCCTGGCAAAGCTCCCCGCAAGCCGTGAAAGATTTGCAGCCGAAACTCCTGGCCCTTTGCCGGGAATACGGTTTGGCACTGAGCGATGTAGCCTTGAAATACGCGGTCAGCCATCCGGTGATTGCCACGACCATCGTGGGCATGTCGGAGCAGCGGCAACTGGAACAGAACATCCGGGCACTCGGGTTGACGATTCCCGATGAACTCCTGCACAAGATCGAAACGCTGGTAGCACCGGTTAAAAATCAGCTATGGTTTGAGGGAAAACCGGAAAACAACCTTCCAAAGCCCACTTTTCAACATGACTAATCAACGCGCCTTGGTGCTGGTCGAGCCCGGAAAAACGGAAGTTCGGGCCATTGAAATACCGGATTTTGGGCCGGAAGACGTTCTGTTACAGGTCAATATGGTCGGCTTCTGCGGGGGCGACCTGAACGGTTTTCGCGGGTTGTTCGAGTTGCAGGAATACCCGAATGTGCTGGGCCATGAAGTGGGAGCCACCATTCTGGAAACCGGCCACCAGGTTCCCGACGCATTCAAACCAGGCATGAAAGTGACGCTCAATCCCTATTTGAACTGCGGCCATTGCGTTTCGTGCCGGAAAGGCCGACCGAATGCCTGTCAGGATAACAAGACGATGGGCGTCCGTCGTCCGGGGGCCATGACCCGGTTTATCAGCGTGCCATATCAGAAATTACATTCGTCTTCGGCCTTGTCGGTCAGGGAGTTGGCGTTGGTGGAACCGCTGACGGTCGGTTTTCACGCGGCTGCGCGGGGGCGGGTTTCGGCGGGTGAGAAAGTGGCCGTGATCGGTTGCGGAATCGTCGGGATGGGCGCTATTGCGGCTTCGGTTCACCGGGGAGCCGAGGTGATTGCCATCGACATCGACGATTCCAAAATGCGGATTGCCAAACTGGCCGGTGCGGCCCATACCATCAACACCACGAAAGTCGATTTGCACGAAGCTCTGATGGAAATCACCGACGGCGATGGCCCGGATGTGATCATCGAAGCGGTGGGCAATGCGATGACGTATCGCGCGGCCGTGGAAGAGGTGGCCTATACCGGACGAGTCGTGTACATCGGCTACGCCAAAAAACCGGTCGATTACAATACCGGTACGTTTGTCCGGAAAGAAATTGAGATTCTGGGTTCCCGCAACTGCCTCGGCGATTTTCCGGATGTGATTGCGTACCTGGAAGCGGGTAAATTTCCGGTCGATGCCGTCGTTAGCCGGGTGGTGTCGCTGGACGAAGCCGGTGCTGCCCTGGCCGACTGGTCGGAAAATCCGGGGCCGATTACGAAAATTATGGTTGATTTTGATAACAGTGTGAATTGATGAAATCCTGCGTCACCATTGCCCTGGTTCCAACGATCAAAACCGGCCCCTGGATTTACTGGCACGATCTGCCAACGAGCATGGCCAAAGCCGCGGATCTGGGATTCGATGCCGTCGAACTGTTCACGCCTTCGGCAGATGCGATCCATCCGGACCGGCTGGCGGCTTTGGCCGCTGAGTTCGGACTGGACATTGCCGCCGTCGGCACCGGGGCCGGGAAAGTGCTGCACGGCCTGACGCTGACCGACCCCGATCCGGCGGTTCGATCAAAAGCCGTCGCGTTCATTTCGGACATGATGGCCTTTGGTGCCCGCTTTAACGCTCCGGCCATTATCGGGTCGATGCAGGGCAACGCGGTTCCGGGTGTTGAAAAAGAACAGGCACTGGCCTGGCTGGCCGAAGGGTTGAACGTGCTGGGGAAACGAGCGGAGGAGCAAGATGTCAACTTGATTTACGAACCGCTAAACCGCTACGAAACCAACCTGATCAACCAGCTTGAAACCGGCGTTACCTTCCTGAAATCGCTGGAAACCCAGCGTGTGGTGCTGCTGGCCGATTTATTCCACATGAACATCGAAGAAGTGTCGCTGGCGGACAGCATCCGGTCGGCTGGTTCATACATCGGCCACGTCCATTTTGCCGACAGCAACCGCCGACCGATCGGCGGGGGGCATACCAGCATGAGAGAGGTAGCTGCGGCTTTAAAAGAAATTGATTACCAGGGATATATCTCCGCCGAAGCGTTTCCCTGGCCCGATCCCGATGAGGCCGCAAAGCAAACGATGACGGCTTTTAAACAGTATTTTACTTAGTATACGGTTTACGGTTTTTGGTTTACGGTAGTCGGCATGCGTCAGCTACCGTAAACCAAAAACCGTAAACTGAAAACCATAGAACCATGCAACGATTTTGCCTCGCCCTCGACCTGAAAGATGACCCCGAATTGATCGCCGAATACGAACAGTGGCACGCCAAAGGCAGCGGCTGGGCGGAAGTCCGGGCGAATGACCTGGCATCCGGCATTCTGGATCTGCAAATTTACCGCACCGGAAACCGCATGGTCATGATTCTGGAAACAGACGATGATTTTACCTTCGAAAAGAAAGCCGCGCTGGATGCGGTCAACCCGCACGTTCAGCGGTGGGAGGAACTGATGTGGAAATTTCAGGAGCCGCTGCCCTGGGCCAAAGAAGGCCAGAAGTGGATTTTAATGGATCAGATTTTCCAGTTTGAGAAATAAGCACATCAGTTGACACTTGCTTTTATTCAGGTAAATCTTTCTCTCGTTGAAAGATTTACCTGAATAAAAGCAAGTATTGATTCCTACCCACTGTCAATTCCTCTCACCAATTTTAGGTTCATTGGATCATACAACTTCCCTGATCCCGCAGCCTATTAATCCTTCCCGTTCTGAAAAATAATCACACCATTTTGGTAGGGTTTGTTTTTCTGTGTTCTACCCTACAAAACTATTTATAGGGGTTAAGTATTTGTATATCAGGTGTTTGATTTGTGATAGTTTGCTTGTTAAACCCCCGGACTCCTTTTTGCCAACGGATTAGCAACACTAACTAATCAACGCATGGCCACGCTTCTTCTGCTCGTCGTTACCGCACTCCTGAGCTTCGTCCTATTTTACAAAACCATCGAATGGTTTGAGAAAATCTAATCGTACCCCATGATCACGCTTGTTTTTATTGCCGCACTGCTGGTTTTCGCGTACATGCTGTACGTGCTGATTAAACCGGAAAAATTTTAACCCATACAACCATGTTAACGGAATGGATCGGTGTAGTGGTCATGTACGGACTGACGGTCCTGCTGGCCATCCCGCTCGGCAAGTATCTTGCTAAGGTTTTTAAAGGAGCGCCTAATGCGCTTGATTTTATGGCTCCGCTGGAGCGATTGATTTACCGGTTGGGCGGCATTGACCCCAATCGGGATATGCACTGGAAAGAAAACCTGGTGGCCCTGCTGACGATCAACGCCGTCTGGCTGGTGTACGCATTCGTGATGTTGCTGAACCAGGGGAGCCTTCCGCTCAATCCCGACGGCAACCCGTCGCAAACCCCGGATCTGGCGTTCAATACCGCCATTAGTTTTTTGGTGAATTGTGACTTGCAACATTATTCGGGGGAGACGGGCCTGACCTACCTGACTCAGATCGGTGTCATCCTGTTCCTGATGTTCGTTTCGGCGGCCACCGGAATTGCCGCAGCGGTTTTGCTGTTTCGCTCCTTCATGCCCCAAAGCGTTGAAACCGTCGGCAACTTTTACGTGCTTTTTACCAAGGCCATCACCCGGGTATTGTTACCGGGATCGCTGATTGTCGCCCTGATTCTGGCGTTCAACGGCACCCCGGCTTCGTTCGATGGCAAAGACACAATTGTTACCTTGCAGGGCGATACCGTGGGTGTTTCGCGGGGTCCGGCGGCTGCTGTGATCGCCATTAAACACTTGGGAACCAACGGGGGCGGTTATTTCGGCGCGAACTCGGCGCACCCGCTGGAAAACCCCAACTACCTGACCAACATGGTCGAAATGATCGCGCAGGTGCTGATTCCGATCGCGATGATTTTTGCGATGGGGTTCTACATCAACCGCCGGAAATTCGCCTGGGTTGTCTATAGCGTCATGACGATCGGGATGCTTTGTCTGCTTATTCCCACGATTAGTTCGGAACTGGGCGGCAACCCGGCCATTGCCCGGATGGGCATATCGCAACTGACGGGCGCGATGGAAGGCAAGGAAGTTCGGTTTGGTGCCCTGGCGTCAGGCTACTGGAGCATTGTAACCACGATCATTTCCACCGGTTCGGTCAATTCGATGCACGACAGTTCGATGGCGCTTTCGGGCGCGATGCAACTGCTGGGCATGATGGTCAACGCATTCTACGGCGGGGTCGGCGCGGGTTTGCTCAACTTTTACTACTTCCTGATCATTACGGTTTTTGTGTCGGGGCTGATGGTGGGCCGGACGCCCGAACTGTTTGGCCGGAAGGTCGAAGCGCGGGAGATCAAGATTGCCTCCATCGTGGCCCTGATGAGCGCACTGCTGGTCAAAGGCGGAACGGCGTTGGGCGCCTGGATTTTTATGAAGTACGGCGCGGCTGAATGGGCCGTTCAGCCCTCGGCCTGGCTCAACAACCCCGGTTTTCACGGTTTTTCGGAGATTCTCTACGAATTCACATCGGCCAACGCCAACAACGGGTCGGGTTTCGAAGGGCTGGGTGACAACAATTTCTTCTGGAATTATTCAACGGGTATTGTGCTGTTGCTGGGGCGGTTTTTGCCGATCATTGGCCCGGTTGCAATTGCCGGTTTGCTGGCGAAGAAGAAATACGTCCCCGAATCGTCGGGAACCCTGCCGGTCGATACGCCCACGTTCGGACTGATGATTTTCGCCGTCATTTTCATCATCACCGCGCTGTCGTTCTTCCCGGCCTTGGCGCTGGGGCCGCTGGCGGAGTATTTTTCACTGCGATGACAATTGATCGGCGATGTGCTGAAGCACTTTCTCCAACGTCATCGGTTCCGAAGGTTGAATGTTTTCTTCAGAACCAACATGTTGGTGATGGGGAGAAGTTGCCAGATCGGGGTAATTGTCGTCTGTCGTTGGAAAATTCTGTTTTCGTCGACGGAGGCAATCAGTTTGTCAAAAGGAGAGAGATCGATGGTCATGCCGTAAGCCGGGCAAGTCGTTTTTCAACGACACGAATCACTTCAAGTTCGGCACGCCAGTCCATTATATCATCTTCGCGTTCAAACAAACCAAATTGAGTGAGGTCATGAAAACGTTTGTCAAACTCCAGGTAAGTCATACTGTATTTAGTCTCGAACTGAGCTACCTCATCCAAACTTTTTTTTAACTCCTGAAGCAATTCTTCACGAGCCTTCTGAATCGCATAATCAGCCATTGAGGTATAACCCATTTCCTGAAATGTATTTTCTAAGGTGGCTTGTTGAACAGTCATAACACAAGACATTTTTTTCAAAGATAACATTATGGCACAGCCAAAACAATCCTCCCTCTTTCAACGCGAACTCGTTGGAAAAGCCATTCGGGAGTCGTTTATTAAATTAAATCCGGCGGTTCTGGTGAAGAACCCGGTCATGTTCACGGTCGAAATCGGCACGCTGATTATGGTGCTGGTCACGGCTTACATCGCTCTGTCGGGCGATACGTCGCAGGGAACACTGGGCTACAACCTGGTCATCACCCTGATTCTGCTGATCACCGTCCTCTTTGCCAACTTCGCCGAAGCCATTGCCGAAGCGCGGGGGAAAGCGCAGGCCGAATCGCTGCGGAAAACCCGGCAGGAAACCCCCGCCAAAGTGATTCGCGCCGTGGGGAATAGGCAGGTCAATGAAGTTCAGACCATTCCGTCGTCACAACTGGTGAAGGGCGATGTGTTCGTCTGCGAAACCGGCGACATCATTCCGTCCGACGGTGAGATCATCGAGGGGCTGGCAACCATTGACGAGTCGGCCATTACGGGCGAATCGGCCCCGGTGATTCGCGAAGCCGGTGGGGATAAATCATCCGTAACCGGTGGTACGAAAGTATTGTCTGACCGGATTAAAGTGCAGGTGACCACCCAGCCCGGCGAATCGTTTCTGGACAAAATGATTGCACTCGTGGAAGGAGCCAGTCGCCAGAAAACACCGAACGAAATTGCGCTGACGATTCTGCTGGCCGGTTTTACGCTGATTTTCATCATCGTCTGCGTCGCCCTGAAACCGTTTGCCGATTACGCCAATACGCCGATCACGATTGCGGCCTTGATTTCGCTGTTTGTCTGTCTGATTCCAACCACCATTGGCGGTTTGCTGTCGGCCATCGGAATTGCCGGGATGGACCGGGCGCTGCGGGCCAACGTGATTGCCAAGTCGGGCCGGGCTGTCGAAACGGCGGGCGACATCGATACACTGCTGCTCGACAAAACCGGAACAATTACGATTGGAAACCGGAAAGCCACCCATTTTTATCCCGCGCCGGGCGTCTCCAAAACCGACATGATCCGATCCAGCGCACTGAGTTCCCTGGCCGACGAAACGCCGGAAGGCAAGTCGATTGTGGAACTGGCGGGAACGGAGGTCACACGAAACCTGAGCACGACCGGCGCGACGCTGATCAAGTTCACGGCCGAAACCCGTTCGTCGGGGATCGACCTGCCGGATCGCAGCAACGGTCTGGTTCGGATTCGCAAAGGCGCGACTGATTCCATTCGGAACATGGTCACGCGGGCCGGTCATGCCTTTCCGGCCGAAACCGAAGAGCAGGCCAAGAAGATTGCCGCAAACGGTGGAACGCCTTTGGTCGTGTCACAAAACGAAACCGTCATGGGGGTGATCGAACTACAGGACATTATCAAACCGGGTATTGCCGAACGCTTCGACCGGCTGCGGAAAATGGGCGTCAAAACCGTGATGGTGACGGGTGATAATCCGCTGACAGCCAAGTTTATCGCCGAAAAGGCGGGTGTCGATGACTACATCGCCGAAGCTAAACCGGAAGATAAAATGAACTATATCCGCAACGAGCAAACCGGCGGTAAGCTGGTGGCGATGATGGGCGACGGCACCAACGATGCCCCCGCCCTGGCCCAGGCCGACGTGGGTGTGGCCATGAACAGCGGCACCCAAGCCGCCAAAGAAGCCGGCAATATGGTCGATCTGGACAACGACCCGACGAAGCTGATCGAGGTCGTGGAGATTGGCAAACAGTTGCTCATCACCCGCGGAACGTTGACGACGTTTTCGATTGCCAACGACGTCGCCAAGTATTTTGCCATCGTTCCGGCGCTTTTTACGGTTTCGATACCGGCCTTGCAGAGCCTGAATATCATGCGGCTGCACAGCGCGGAGTCGGCCATTCTGTCGGCGGTTATTTTCAACGCCATCATCATTCCGATGCTGATTCCGCTCGCGTTGCGGGGTGTTGAATACAAACCGATCGGTGCCAGTGCGTTGCTCCGCCGGAATCTGTTCATCTACGGTTTTGGCGGGCTCATCGCTCCGTTTATCGGCATCAAAGCTTTGGATTTAGTAGTCGGTTTATTCGTCTAATCAAACACAATCATGAAAACTCATCTCTCCCCGGCCCTACGACTGACCCTCGTCATGCTGGTTTTGTTAGCGATCATTTATCCCTTGCTCGTGGCCGGTATTTCCCGGTTGGCACCGGGCGGTGGCCAGGGTGAAACCGTTGTTGTCAACGGGAAAGTGGTTGGGTACTCCCGGATCGGTCAGGCGTTTACCGAAGACCGGTATTTCAACAGCCGTCCGTCGGCGGTGGAGTATAATGCCGCCGGTTCGGCGGGTTCCAACAAAGGCCCGAGTAATCCGGATTATCTGACAACCGTTCAGGCGCGGATCGATACGTTTCTGGTGCATAATCCGGGTGTTCAGAAAGCCGACATTCCGGCCGAACTGGTGACGGCTTCCGGCTCCGGTCTTGATCCGGATCTGTCGCCTGTAGCGGCCAGAATTCAGGTGGCGCGCATTGCCAACGTGCGTGGGATTTCCGTTGAAAAGTTGAATCAACTGGTTGATAGTCACACCGAAGGCCCGTTGTTAGGATTATTCGGCCCCGCCAGAGTGAATGTATTGCGTCTGAATGTCAGTTTGGACGAATTGAAATAAATGTATCCACAGACTAAAGTTGTGGATACGACTGAGTACAACAAAACTGCGGTACGTATAAAAACCGCGAATAACCATGATACGACTTACGTCTAATAATTCTGTTATACTTTCGCTTTTGCCCCTAAATCCCCTGCAGGGGACTTGGACGCGCCCCCTCCAGATGCTAAAAGTCCCCTGCAGGGGATTTAGGGGCGAAAAGCGAAAGTCCTACCTGAAGAAAACTTTGATTAGTTTCGCCATTTTAATACAGGTACTGGTCGGTCCCTACGCATTTGCACAAACCAGTTCAACGCCGACGCCCAGCCTCACCCTGTCCGGGTACGCTGAACTGTATTACGTTCAGGATCTGAACCAGCCCAAGGCACAGGAACGACCCGGTTTTCTGTACAATCACAAGCGAAACCGGGAAGTCAATGTGAACCTGGCGTTCCTCAAGGCGGCTTATGCAAACGAGCGGGTTCGCGCTAATCTGGCCCTCCAGGTCGGGACGTATGCCCAGTATAATTATGCCGCCGAGCAGCCGCTGCTCCGCAACATTTACGAAGCCAACGCCGGGGTAAAGCTCAGCAAAAACCGCGATTTGTGGCTCGATGCCGGTGTTTTTTCGTCGCACATCGGTTTTGAAAGTGCGGTTTCCAAAGACTGCTGGACGCTGACACGCAGTATGTTAGCCGAAAATTCGCCGTATTACCTGGCCGGCGCCAAGCTGACGTATAACACGCCGAACGGAAAATGGACCTTGCTGGGATCGGTGCTCAACGGCTGGCAGCGCATCAACCGCTTGCCTGGGTATACCAAACCGGCTTTCAGTACGCAGGTACAGTTTAAACCCAGTTCAAAAGTGACCCTGAACTGGAGTAGTTTTCTGGGAGCCGATCATGCAGATTCATTGGACCAGCCCCGGTTTTTCAATAACTTTTATGCCATCATCAACCCAACCGGCAAGTTCGGACTTACGCTGGGCTTCGACATCGGAGCCGAGCGAAAACCGCTCGTTGATGAAGGAATTCTGAAGCGATACGTCTGGTATTCGCCGGTGATCCTTTTCCGGTATGCCACCAGTTCAAAAAGCTACGTTGCCGGGCGGGTTGAGTATTACAATGATCCGAATGGAGTGATTATCAATACGCTATCGGCGGAACGGCCCAACGGTTTTAAAACCTGGGGCTATTCCGTCAATTATGACTACACGATTCTGCCAAATGCCGTCTGGCGAATTGAATACCGGGGTTTCAACAGCAAGGATGCGATTTTTGCCGAGACCGGCCCCGCCAAACGAACCAACAACGCGCTGACAACCTCACTGGCGATCAGTTTTTAATTAGAAGGGAGAGGTTAGACAAGAGCGTAAAGACAAAAGTTCTTCGTGAGGAAATTGCGTCTTTACTCTCTTGTCTATCCTCTATCCTCTCAGAAAAACAATGGAAAACGACCGCGATCAATCCGCCGACCACTTTCTCCGGCTCATTCAGGCGTCGCGCCGGGGGAAATTCAAGATTTACATCGGGATGAGTGCGGGCGTGGGCAAAACCTACCGCATGTTGCAGGAAGCACACGCGTTGCTGCGGGGAGGAATCGACGTAAAGATCGGGTACGTGGAAACCCACAACCGGGCCGAAACCCAGGCACTGATCGCGGGTTTGCCGATGATTCCAAGACGGAAAGTGTTTTACAAAGGCCGCGAACTGGAAGAAATGGATCTGCAAACGATTCTGAACGGGCATCCCGAACTGGTCATCGTGGACGAACTGGCGCATACCAACATTCCCGGTTCGAAAAACGAAAAGCGGTGGCAGGATGTACTCGACATTCTCGACGCGGGCATCAACGTGGTGAGTGCCGTGAACATTCAGCACATCGAAAGTCTGTATGACGAGGTCCACGACATCACCGGAATCGAGGTCGCCGAGCGCGTTCCCGACCGGGTTTTGCAGGCAGCCGACGAAGTAGTGAACATCGATCTAACGGTAGATGAACTGATTGCGCGTCTGAAAGAAGGGAAAATCTACGATCCGGCGAAGGTAGAAACCGCCCTGCGCAACTTCTTTCAGGCCGAAAAAATCCTGCAACTCCGCGAACTGGCACTCAAGGAAGTGGTGACGGCGGTGGAACGGAAAGTGGAAACCACGCTGCCCGTCAACACCCAGTTTCGGCACGAACGGCTGATGGCGTCCATCAGTACCAACCACCTGGTGGCCCGGCGGGTGATCCGCAAAACCGCCCGGCTGGCGGCTTATTACCAGGCCCGGTGGTGTGTGCTCTATGTGCAGACGCCCGCCGAAGATCCCAACCGCATCAAGCTGGATGTGCAACGGCATTTGATCAATAATTTAAAACTGGCGACGGAATTGGGAGCCGAGGTGATCCGGGTAAAAAACACGAGTATCTTTAATGCGCTGGTCGAGGAGTGCGAAAAGCGTAAGATTACAACGGTCTGCATCGGCAAACCGCATTTCAACCTGTTTCAGGTAATTCTGCGGACCCATGCATTCAATCAGTTGCTCACTATGTTATCCGAATCGGACATTGATTTAGTCATCCTGTCATGACGATTAAACTAAAACTATCGCTGGCGCTGGCCTTCCTGTTTGCCGTCACGATGTTGCTGGGCGGGCTGGGAATCTATTACTTAAACCAGCTTGCGGATGATGCCCGGGCTATTCTGAAGGATAATTATACCTCCCTGCAGTTTGTGGGAAGTATGCAGAAGGCTTTGCTCACGCGGAATTCAGACCCCAATTCAATCAAAACTTTCGACACGTCACTGCGTCGGCAGGAAGCGAATTTGACGGAAGAAGGGGAGAAGGAACTGGTGGAAGCCGTGCGGGTGGATTTCGACCAGTTGAAATCGGGAAGTCGGAATGATTCCCTGACGGCGACCCGCATTCAGCAAAACCTGCTGCAACTGGGCGCGATCAACCAGCAGGCGATGTTTCGCAAAAACAACGTGGCCGAACAAACCGCCAAAGATGCCCTGATCTGGCTGGTGGTGATGGGGACCTTCAGTTTCCTGATTCTGTTTTCGTTCATCATCAATTTCCCCGGCTATATCGCCAATCCGCTGCGCGAACTGACGCGCAGTATTCAGGAAGTGGCCAGCCGAAATTTTGAGGAACGACTGCATTTTAAATCCAACGACGAATTTGGTGATCTGGCGCGGGCGTTCAACTCGATGGCACACAAGCTCGACGAATACGAACACACCAAACTGGCCGACGTACTGTTTGAAAAGAAGCGCATCGATACCCTCATTCAATTGATGGACAACGGGATTATCGGACTGGACGAGAAAAAGACAATCCGGTTTGTGAACCCTGTTGCCTGCCGGTTGCTGGGCGTTCAGGAAGCGGACCTGGTCGGGAAATACGCGCCGGATGCGGCCCTGACCAACGATTTGCTGCGGAACCTGCTCCAGAATCTGGTGGAACCGGCGAAAGAACCCCAGGTGGCGGGTGGTTTACTCAAAATTGTCGACGAAGGAAAAGAAAGCTATTTTAACCGACAAACGCACGTTGTCACCCTGACACGCACCGGCGAAGACCAGCCCATTGCCGCCGGTTGGGTGATTGTGCTGGAAAACATAACCGCTTACCAGGAGCGCGATCTGGCCAAAACGAATTTCATCGCAACGGTTTCCCACGAGTTGAAAACGCCGATTTCGGCCATCAAGATGAGTTTGAAACTGCTGGATGATCAGCGGGTGGGTGCGTTGAACGAAGAACAAAAGCAACTGGTCGATCACGTCCGCAACGACGCCGACCGGCTGCTGAACATCACCGGTGAGCTGTTGAATCTGGCGCAGGTGGAATCGGGTCAGATTCAACTGACCATCAAGGCCGTCGATCCGTCGGATCTGGTTCAGTATGCGACCCGCGCGCTGGAAGTGGCGGCCCAGCAGCGGCAGGTGCGGTTTGAGGTGTCGGGTTTTTCGGATTTGCCCGCGATCAAAGCCGATCCCGACAAAGCCACCTGGGTGTTGGTCAACCTGTTGTCGAATGCCATCCGGCACAGTCCCGAAGAAAATGTGGTTCATATTTCGGCCCAGCAGCTTGGCAATCAGGTGGAATTTGTGGTTCGGGATTACGGCCCCGGTTTGCGTCCCGAACACCGGGCGCGGGTTTTCGACCGGTATTTTCGCGCTCCCGGCCAGAACGGTTCGGTGAGCGGCACGGGCCTGGGCCTGGCCATTTCCCGGGAATTTATTCAGACGATGGGCGGAGAAATCGGGTTGAAGGACGGGATTGAACCGGGGGCGGCTTTTTACTTTCGGCTGGCTATTGCCTGAAGTCCGTAGGTACGTTCAGTTCAAAGCTGTATTTTTGCCTATCTATTCCCCAAACCCCTATGTTCTGGTACGAAGACGAAGTCCATCAACTTGAAAAAAAGGTTCGATCCACCGCAGAAGTTACCAACCGCACGGTTTTTTACGGCAGTTCTTCCATCCGCCTGTGGAAAACGCTGGACCACGATTTTTCCGAAGAACAGGTGTTGAATATCGGTTTTGGTGGCTCGACGCTGGCGGCCTGTGGCTGGTTTTTCGAACGGCTGGTACTACCGGTCCAACCGCGTTCCATCGTGTTTTATGCCGGCGATAACGACCTGGGCGACGGGCGTCATCCAGAGGAAGTGTATCTGTTCTTCTGCGCGCTGACCAGTAAAATGCAGCAATACATGCCGGAAACGCCGTTTACCTTTGTGGCCATCAAGCCCAGCCCCGCCCGCTGGCACATCATCGACCGCATCCGGTTTGCCAATCACCTGATTCAGCAGAAAATCGAAACCCTGCCCGGTTATCACTTTGTGGACGTCTTCACACCGATGCTCGATGGGGGAGGACGCCCGCGCTGGGAACTGTTCGATAGCGATGGCCTGCACCTGAACCGGACAGGCTATGCATTGTGGCAACAGACGTTGTTGCAGCATCCTGAGATTTTTTAACAAATTGTTTAACTAAAAAACTGTTCGGTAACTAAAAAAGGATGCATCTTGCCAGCCGAATAAAGGAGTTGTATGCATCGCGAATACCAAAAATGGTTTAGTCCCCGGCTGAACCGCGACATGGAGCTTTTAGTGTTTGGTCATGCCGGTGCGCGGGTACTGGTGTTTCCGACCCGGCGGGGGCGGTTTTACGAGTTTGAAAACATTGGTCTGGTCGACGCGCTGGCCGACAAACTCGAAAGTGGGAATCTGCAACTGTTTTGCGTCGATAGCATCGATGCCGAGAGTTTATACAGCAAATGGATTCCTCCGCACGAGCGTGTACAACGCCATCTGCACTACGAAAATTACATTCTGGAAGAAGTGTTGCCCTTCACCCGGATGAAAAATCCCCAGCCGTTCATGATCGCCCTGGGCTGTAGCTTTGGCGCTTTTCACGCGGTGAACATTGCACTTCGGCATCCTGCCTGGTTCGGGAAAGTGGTCGCCCTGAGCGGGCGGTATGACTTGTCGGCACCGGTGGAGAGCTTTCGCGGATTGTTCGATTCCTATTACGACGAAACCATTTACTTCAACACCCCCACGCATTTTCTGCCCAACCTCCACGACGAAGGCACGCTGGCGTTGCTGCGCCGGATGCATTTTCTGATCGCCATCGGTCAGCAAGATCCCTTCTTCGACAACAACCGGGCCTTGAGTTTTTCATTGGGCGAAAAGCAAATTCCGCACGATCTGTACGTCTGGGAAGGCCGGGCACACCGGGCCGAATACTGGCAGCAAATGGTGAGGGTGTATTTATAGCAAAACTGGTAACTGCCCCTCGATTTGCGCCCGGCGGGGTTCATACTGGGCGGGTAGTTGGAGGTGCGTCCCCAATTCGTTCAGCGGTTCGTCTACCGTAAAACCGGGGTTGTCGGTTGCGATTTCAAACAGCACACCGCCCGGTTCGCGGAAATAGACGGAATGGAAATAATTCCGGTCGATCTGATCGGTAACCTGCAAACCTTTGGCGGCAATTTTTTCCTGAAAGTGTTTCTCAACAGCTTCATCTTTAACCCGGAAAGCGACGTGGTGAATGGTGCCACCGGCCACATGCCCGCGCGCTTCGCCCGGAACCTCCACCAGATCCACCAGATTGGCATTGTCGACCGCGCTGGTGGCAAACCGGTAGCGATTAACGTGCTGGTCGATGAGTTGATAACCCAATATATCGGTTAAGATATCTGCGGTGCCTTTGATGTTTTCCAGCGTCAGCGTCACGTTGTGAAATCCTTTGGTGGCGACGGCTGCGGTGACGTCGTTCGTCTTCCAGGGCGTCCGGTCATCGGCGGTTTTGGAAACGATCAGTTCGAGTTTCAGGCCGTCTGGGTCGAGAAAGGGGAGATAGGTTTCGCCGAATCGCTGCGTCGGTTTGTTGTAAATCACGTTGTGATCCACGAAGCGTTTTTGCCAGAATTCCAGGCTTCCTTCTGGAACGGAATAGCCGATTTCGGTCGCCATTCCGGTGCCTCTGCGGCCCGGCTGAACGGTTCCCCACGGAAAGAACGTCAGGATGGTTCCCGGCGAACCACCTTCGTCGCCAAAGTAGAAATGATAGGTGTTCGGATCGTCGAAATTGACGGTTTTTTTGATAAACCGGAGTCCGAGTATTTTCGTATAAAAATTGAAATTCCGCTGGGCATTTCCGGCGATGGCGGTGATGTGGTGCAGGCCTAAGAGTTGGTCTTCCATGTGAATCGGGTCTTGAAAAGCACGAGCCGGGAAGTTAGGAAAAACTCGTTTGCCTGACACCTGCGTTGGCTCCTTTATTTCACTTTTTTGAAGGCATCTCCGAATACGCGGGCACTCGTAACGGTATGGGCTTCGTCGTATAGCAACTCCAGCCGATGCTGTCCGTCCCGGTCGATGAAAACCTCCCGACTTTCAGGAATCATTTCCATCGACGGTTTGTCCCAATGCGGTTTGAGATATAGTTTGCCGCTGGTCTGAACCACCTCAAACGAATAATCCGGTATGCTGTATGTTCCAACGATTCCGCCGATCTGCTCGGGACTCAGGGTGAATTTTTTGACTGGCATGGGGCGGTAGAAATTCCAGCCATACACTTTCGAGATGCTTCGCATCAGGTCGTAGATGATCGTAAAACCATTGTCCGAATTGGTCATGATAACAACGCCATTGCCGTGGTAAGCCTGTGCCACATACAAACTGCGAAAACCGTTGTTGGAACCGCCGTGAATGAAAAGCAGCGAATCACCCTCGTTTTGCATCATCGGCCCCAAGCCATACAAATCCAGATTTTTGGTTAGCATCAACTCTGTCATTGCTTTGGAAATCAACCGATTTGATTTTCCTTTCAGCGATTGCTGAACGTCGATGATGTACCGGGCCAGATCCGAAGGGCTGGTCCACAAACCGGCAGCCGCCATTTCAGGGTACGTATTGTAGCGGCCTTTGAGAGCCTTGCCGTTGATCTGATAACCGGTGGCGGCCAAAGCACGAAACCGCTCCGCCAGCGGCTGCTCGTAGCTGCTATGGTGCATCCCGAGTTTCGATAAAACCGTCTCGTGCATTAGCGTTGGAAACGGTTTTTTGAGCTGATCGACCAATGCTTTTTGCAGTACCGTATAACCTCCCCCCGAATACCGGAAGATGCGACCGGGAACCGTGTCCGGTAGAACAGCCGGTGAATTAGCCGGTTTTTCACCCTTCAGAATCTGAATGATGGACGGTATTTCTTCGTTGGCTGCGTACCCCCGGAAACCGTGTACGGTCAACCCGGCGGTGTGGCTCATAATTTGCCGGAGCGTTGCTTTTTCAGTCGTGGTATGCTTGGTGTCAGGAACTTGCCAGTTTTTCAGGTAGGCATTGATGTGCGTGTCCAGGGAGAACGTTCCTTTTTCAACCCAGTGCAGCGTCGCGAGGGCCGTTAGCGGTTTGCTGATCGAAGCCGCCTGAAACATCGTGTTTTCATTGACCGGCCGTTGCTCTTCCTGACTGGCAAACCCGTAGCCCTTTACCCATTCTATTTTTCCGTCTTTGATCACGGCAATGCTAAGTCCGGGGATTCTGAGTTGCTTCATCCGATCAGAAATGTTGAGCGGTTCGACCTCTTCGCCCTCCACGACGATGGCTGGTAAAAGATGATTTTCTATTTGCCGGATTTTTTCGGACGGATTGGATTGTGCCTGGGTCGTCGTGTACCAACCGGATAGGAGTAAGAGGAGATGGGCACGAATGCCTATAGAAAAAGTCGGGACAAGCATAGCTGGGGCGGTATTTTTCTGCAATATATAATTTAATTATATATACTTCTTTCGTCCTTGCCTTAAAACCGTTCGGTTGACATTAAAATTGACGTCTGCGTGTAACCTTTGGTTGTTCCGGGAGTTTCCCGCGCAACGTGGTGACGGATCCCTGGTCTTTACACCGTTGAACGATACTCCCCAAGAAAAGACAACAAAAACAATGAACTACAAACTTGATCCCTGGTTGCTACGGATGGCAGTCATGACCTTACTACTTATCGGCCTGCTCATCAACACGCCCTCGCTGGCCCAAACCGGCCAGGTGGAAACCCTGATCCGGCGCGAAATGCAGGAACGCCGGATTCCCGGCCTTCAGGTGGCGGTGGTTCAGCGGGGTAAACTCGTTCTGCTCAAATCGTACGGGATCGGTAATCTCCAGTATGGGACACCGGTGACCAGCCAGAGCATTTTTTCGATCAATTCCTGCACGAAAGCCTTCACCGGTGTTGCCATCATGCAGTTGGTGGAAGAAGGGAAAGTGGACCTGGCGGCACCGGTATCCCGCTACCTCGCCGACCTGCCGGCAAGCTGGCAACCCGTCACGATCCGGCAACTGCTGACGCACGTTTCCGGTTTGCCGGACATTCTCCGGGTGATCGACTCTGCGCCGATGGGCCGGGTAATGGATGAGGAAACGGCCTGGGCGAAAACGAAAGCCATGCCCATGGATTTTCCGACCGGAACACAATTTCTGTATAACCAGACGAACTACGCCTTACTGGGGAAGATCATCGATCAATTCCGGGAGAAACCATTCGCGGAGGTTTTCCGGGAGCGACAGTTTCAGGTGGCAGGGATGCCCAACACCGGTTTTGGCGACTCCCGCGATGTGATTCCCAACAAAACCCAATCCTACGGGTATGTGACCCGAATGGATGGGCAAGCCTTTCCGGAGGGCAAAGTCACCAATTCGTACGAAATTTTTCCGGCCTTTCGCCGGACGGCTTCGGGCATGAACAGCACGGCGGAAGATCTGGCCCATTGGGTCATGGCGCTGCAACAGGGCAAACTTTTTCGAACCAAAACCGCCCTCGCAACCCTCTGGACACCGGGAAACTACAATGACGGAACGCCGACGCAGTGGGCGATGGGCTGGGTAACCAAACCACGACCCCGCCACCGGGCCATGATTACCACCGGCGGTGGCCGCTCCGCTTTGTTTGTTTATCCCGAAGACGACCTGACCATCATCGTTTTAACCAATCTGGCTGGTTCTTTTCCGGAAGAATTCATTGACGAACTGGCGGGTTTTTACAACCCGGAAATCCCGAAATCCGATCCCATCATGACACTCCACATGCAGTTGCGGAAGCGCGGTTTTGAGCAGGCCCATGCGGTATTTCAGGAAGAAAAAGCAAAGAACGCGGCTTTCCAGCCATCCGAAGCCGATCTGAACGACTGGGCATATCGGATGATGAGCCGGAGACAACTAACCGAAGCCCTCAGCATTTTCAAACTCAATGTGACCTTGTTTCCGGCAAGCTGGAATGTGTATGACAGCTACGGCGAAGCGCTGTTCAGAAATGGCCGGAAAGAAGAAGCCATTGCGATGTACCGAAAATCAATTGAGCTGAATGCCGATAACCAGGGCGGAAAGCAGATGCTGGAGCGGATTTTGAAAACGCCGTAATCCGGAAAGCCATCGTATGTCTAATTTTAAGCTTAACAGATATGACGGTTTTTGGTCGAATAATATTTTGTACACACAAAAATATTAGTGTGACTTTTTTCGCAGTAGGAAGTCTACATTAACGAATGTTATTCCCGAAAGGGCCGGAAACGTGGCCGGAGCCGGTTTTTGATGAAATGCATTGTAAAAAACCAGTTGAAGTCATAGCACTTGTCGTAGTTAGTCGTTGATGAATATGAAAAAAAAAATCTACCTCCTTGCGGGTCTTTTTCTGTTAGCGGTGAGTGCCTCATTCGCTCAGAATGGAAAATTCGACGTCCGATTTTTGGTCAAAACCATCGACTGTACCACCGGCAAAGCCGTTATCAACGTGCAGGTGAAAGCCAGCAATACGCAGGGTATGTTTCTGATGGGCGATGCAAACTACCGATTCGATTATGACCCCCGAATCATCAACAATCCGGTCATTCTGACGCAGGAAAATTTTTCCAGTCAGGCTCCGGCGAGCGACGTCCGGTATGGAATCCAGAATCTGAACGGCAGTTCGTTCGGGCCCACCATAGGAACCGTTTCGCTCAACACCACCTACGGTGGTTCGGGAACCGGAGCCGCTTCCGTTGGCATCAACTGGATCACCGTTTCGACCATTCAGTTCGATATCGTCAATACGCAACTGATTCAAAACAACTGCTTTGCCATCGTCTGGCATACCGATACCATTTTTCCAAACTCTGGAAGGACGAGAGCGGTATTTTTGATCAGTATCGCTATGGCGACTTCAACATGGACGCCGATGTGAACTTTGTCGACAGCGTGTTGTGGAAGAAAAATAATGGACGCTATTCCAAAGTGCCGCATTGATATCGACAGAAGGCCCAGCGGTTTCGGCCACTGGACCTTCCTTGATCCAACTCTGAAGTTTGAATTCTATTTTCCGTAAAACCAATGGATATGAAACGGTTTTTCTTTCTTTTCGCGGTCTGCTCTTCGCTACTGGCTGAGGCCCAAAACGGTAAATTCGATGTGCGTTTACAACTCAAAAAAGCCGATTGTGCTCAAATGAAGCTGCTGGTAACGGTAGAAGTGAAGGCGCACGATGAAAACAGCTCGTTTTTGATGGGCAATGCAAACTTTCGTTTTTCATACGATGCTCACCTGATCAAAGCACCGGTTATTGCCGATCAGCAGAATTTTACCAGTCAGGGCGAAAATGCCAGCCTGAACTACAATCCCCTGTCGTTGAACGGTTCGGTCGAACGAAATGCCAACGGTATCGTTTCATTGAACATCATTTACAGTGGTTCGGAACAGAACGCGACGCCGGTTTCCACGAACTGGCTTCCCATCGCGACGCTGCAATTCGATCTCGTCAATCCGGATGAAAAAGCTGGAACTACGCTGGTTTGGAATGATGACAAAGCCTTTCCTGTTACCGGCTTAAGTGAAGTTGTGCTCAAAAAAACCACTCCTGAGTTTGACTACGATACCTACGTTGCCAAAGCGAGTGGGGTCTTTGAAAATCTGACCATCAAATCGCTTTCCAGCTTGTGTTCCGGTTCAAATCCGGATGCGGAAGGGGAGCTACGAATTCCGGAAGGGTTCTCACCCAATGGGGATGGTACCAATGACAAATTCACAATTGCCAACCTGGGAAAACTGGTTGCGGAAGTAACCATTTTTGATCGCAACGGAACCGTTATATACGAATCAAAAGACTACCAAAACGATTGGGACGGACGGGATCGCAGCAAAGACCTGCCTACCGGAACCTACTTCTACAGCATTCGGCTCAGTGACGGGCGGAAATTCACCCGCTCCCTGACTTTATCACGCTAGAATTTAACCTTTACATCTCGCAATAGTTCGAAAGCCTATGAAGATTCTTCGTAGGCTTTTTTTGCGGATTGGCCGTACGGTATCGGAAAAAGAGGGCGCCAAAACCGGCTCGGGTTTCACTTTGCCGGCAATTCGACGTAAAAGGTGGTTCCCTGATGCTCCTCACTTTCAAACCAAAGCTTCCCGCGATGGGCTTCAACGATTTGCCGGGAAATGGCGAGTCCCATCCCGAACGATTTTTCGCCGGCTGTACCGGGTCGGCGGGCCGCCGTAAATAAATCGAAAATAGAGGCTTTTAATGGAGCCGGAATACCGATTCCCTGATCTTTGACGGATATTTGAACCGTATCGTCCCGTTTTTCCAGCCCCACAGTGATGGTAGATTCAGGTGGGCTAAATTTGATGGCGTTGGTAATGAGGTTACTAATCACCCGCCACATTTTCTGACGGTCTACCAAAATCCGGGCCATATTGGTTTCGAGATGAATGGATTGCTTCTTTTCGAGTGCTTTTAATTCCAGCATATCGACACACGACGCCAGAAACTCCTGCAACTCGACCGGTTCCATCTTGTTGATGGTGGCGTTGGAATGCAGCAGGTTGTCGATGAGAACGAGGGAGTTAGCTGAAGACGATTTGATCATTTCCAGGAAGTACTGCGGTTTATGAACCCTCAACTGATCTTCCAGCAAGAGATCGACCGCCATGCTGATGGCGCCAATTGGCGTGCGTAAATCATGCGCAACAACCTGCAACAAACGGGCATTTTCCTGCTGGCTTCGCTCCAGTTCCGTCAATGTGGTTTGTAGCTGGGTATTTCGGCCAATAATTTGCCGGTTTAAGGCGGCAAGTTTTAAGAGGTTTTTCTGGGTTCGCTGCCAACTGTGCCAGATCAAATAGGCAATCACAAAGGCCATCAGCAGAATGGCAGCCGCACCCATCAGATAGAGTCGGTTCAACTCCTCTTTTTTATTTAACAATTCAATTTTGTGCTGACTATCCAGGTTCAGCAATGCCTGGTCCATGCCCTTAAAAACCGCCTTTTCCTGGTCGGAATAATCTCTCAGCGCGTGATAATTTTTAAGATGGTAGTGGGCCTGGCTGATTTGGTGAACCTTCTCGAAATATTGCGATTGGAGATGATGCCACCGCAAGAGGGCGTCCGGGTGTTGCAGGGTATCCAGCGATGTTTTCAGGGAAAGTAGTTCTTTGCGCGCCATTTCCAGCCGATTATTGGTCAGGTAGACTTCACAAAGTTTGGCCTGCGACAACTGCGCATCCCGGTTGTAATACCCGGTTTGCCGATTGATGCGGATACTTTCTTTCAGCAGGGTTTCGGCTTGAGGAAGGTCTCCCTGCTGGAGATAAATGGTGGCCTGATTGCCATAAATGACCGCCCGGGCCATTGCCATGAAATCTTTCTGATTCGGGAATTTGTGTTCATTCTGCCCGATAAACCGTAGCGCCTGGTCATAGTAATGCAACGCACTATCCGGTAATTCCAATTTTGAGTAGCATAAGCCGATATTGCTTAAATAACCCTGACGGCTCGCAAACAAATCATCAAAGTTTCCTCCGTTGGAACATGTCATTACTTCACGGAAGGCCTGTTTATAATACGTAGCGGCTTTGATGTAATTTTTTTCCTGGTAATTCATCCCGGCGATCCGGCTGGTATACTGACTGCTTTGGCAACTGTCGAAGGTCGATTCCATGAGGACCTTCCCCTGGAAAAACTGGCTATAGGCCTCTTCGTACCGTCTCTGATGATACAACAGACTACCGCGCAAAAGATAGATACGGGCATAATTCTTTTTGTATTTTTCCCGAAGAATTCCGGGTTCAAGAACCCAAAACATACTGTCAATATAGCTCTGAACCTTCTCATAGTCGGGTTTGAAACTGTCATCAAAGTAATTATCTCTCAGAAAATCATATTTGCGATAGTAATCCATAACACCCGCTTCGGGAAACCGGGCGTAAGCGGAATCCAGATACATCCGGGAACGTTCGATTCCCTTTGAAAACTTCAGAACCGTGGCCCGGTCGATCAGGCTGTCTACGTGAGCCTGGTGATCGGTATTGCGGATTGCGTAAAAATCACAACTGGAAAACCAGCAAATCAACAGAACCCAACTCAGACGACCGATTAAGGGATGCCCACTTTTCATGAAGGTGAATTTCTATAGGATGCCGTAAAATTGCACTGCCACGTGACAAGCGACCGTGAATGTTTGCACATGATACTGAAAGTGTTCCAAATGACGAACATACTATAAAAACAATTGATCTGAAGAACTGCCGACCGGGAAAGATCGGTCGTAGTACGGTTGGATGAGGAAGCCGGAAGGGCAGTCGAAGAGGTAAACGATGGGTTGCGAATGGCCGGTTTCTGAATCAATAGGGAAGTGTTAACGAAACCCGTAAGCCGCCACTTTCGGGGGTTTCGTAAAAAACGGTCGCATTGAGTAAGCGGGCAAAATCCCGGATAATTTCGTGGCCAAACTGCGTATTTAAACCCGGCATAGGTTCTGATGTACTAAAATAGCGGTTTATATCCCGCAGAAGGGTGGGCGAAACGCCAACGCCACTGTCCGATACCATAATGACCACTTTCTGATAGGCCTGCCGGGCTTCAATCCGGATGGTGCCGTCGTCCGTGTTTTTGTTCGCATTATCGATCAGATTTCGCAGGATGGTTTTCAGCAGCAATTTGTCCGTATTCACCTTCATCCGGGGTGGAATGTCGAGTTGAAGCATATTGCCGTGGTGAAGCATATTTTCCTTGTACAACTCTTCCAGTTCATGGATGAGTTCCGGCAATAAATACTCCCTGATCCGGACACCATACGCCTGATCCTGGGTCGAAATCCATTGCATTATTTCTTCCGTCAGAAAATGAATCTGCTTGGTCGAATTGTTGATTTCCGTAATCAGATCGTCCAGTTCGGCGTGAGAATCCCGCTTCCAGTTTCGGAATAAATAAGCTGTGTTTTTGTATAAATACCGCAAGGGAGATCGCAAATCGTGGATCAAAATCGCGATAAAACGGTCTTTTTCGGAGATAGACAGGTGTAGATTTTCCTTCGAAATTTTTAACTGGTCATTGTGTAGCCGCAACTCCGAGATTAATTTCTGCTGCTGCAAGATGCGATCCTGGGTTTCATGATTTAGTCTCAGGTGTTGCTGATGCCGGTTTCGGTAGCGCATTCGCAGGAAAAACCAGACCAGAATGGCCACAAGCAAGCTCGCCAGAACGGGTGGCAAAATTAGATTATTCCAACTTAAAAAAAAACCGATGGGTCGCCAAAACGGTTGGCCAATAGCCGGTTCAGCGAACGCCGGCGCGCTATCGGTCCAAAGGAAAAACGGTATAAAAGTCATCGTACCGGATCGTGGAGTAATCTGTTTACAGACCGTTTCGCTCCATTTTGGGGTAAACATAGATTGCGCAAAGCCGGGATAATCCTCCCAAACATAAGCAGGTTGTGGGTCGGCTTTTGTAGAAAAAAACGTATTTTGAACGACGCCTTTCTCCTGATTTTCGTCGCCCTGACGTCTTTTCCCAAAGAGCGGTTTCGCCGGCTTCTTGAAATGGATGATTTTCTACAGAATAAGACCGTCTCCTTCGATTGATTTGTATCTGTTCCGGGTGGAATGGTTATTCCGGTTTTCGTAACCTTTCAGGGTTTGAAACCGGGTGATTATCCGACACAAAAGCCGTTGTCATGGCCCTGTTATACACCTTAAAAACGTCTAAGAACCAGATCGCTGAACTGGAGGAGTTGACCGGGTTATCCTTTCTGCGGTCGTACCTTATTTATAAGGTGCCAGTGGGTCAGTGCCGGGGGCAACACCGCCACCAGCAGAATCACAGCATTTTGTTCTGCCTGACTGGATCGGTATCAATATTTATTCAATCGGAAGAGCATGATGCAGTTTATCAGTTGAATAGCCCGAACCAGGCCCTGCATCTACTCCCTTCCGACTGGCGGATATTGTACGATTTTTCGCCGGATTGCACGGTGCTGGCATTAGCGAGCGATCTGTTTTCCAAGCGGGATTATATTCCGGAACCTTATCGGCCGGTTTTGCTGCCAGTCAGAGAACAGGTGTGGCAGTAAGCCCGCTCTGCATCCGCCGATGCTGCGAAGTCAATGCTTTATTTTCAGACAATGTTATGCGGAAACTGATCGTTGGTTTGTTCGTATGGGTTTGTAGTGGTGGGGTGAATGCCCAAACGGGCCGCTTTGGAAACGAATGGATTAATCACAGCCAGTCCTATTTCCGAATCCCGGTCACGGAAAGGGCTGTTTACCGACTGACAACTTCAGACTTGGCAAAGGCCGGCATCCCGGTTACGTCCGTTAACCCCACTACCCTGCAACTGTTCCGGCGCGGAATCGAGCAGGCGATCCTGGTTTCCGGCGAATCGGATCAGAAACTCGACGCTGCGGATTACCTCGAATTTGTAGGCGAAGGCAATGACGGTTTGCAGGATACCTTGCTGTACCGACCGATGAGCGCCCAGCCGCATCCGTACTACAGCATGTATTCCGACACGGCGGCTTATTTTTTAACCTGGCGCTCCGACGGAAAACCGGGCAAACGGGTTGTCACCACGCAGGAAACCCGACCCGCCGGTTTGCTGCCGGAACCGTATCATATCGCCGAGCAACTGCAGGTGCTGAAGGATGAGATGTCTACCAACCCGAGTACGGGTCCGGTGCCTTTTATTACCCAGTATGAGGTGTATTTTGAAGCAGGAGAGGGCTGGACGGGGCCGATGCAACAGAAAAACAAACCACATACGCAGCTTTTCAACCTTCCTGGCTGGGTCAATTCGGCCGCCGAAAAACCGGAGCTGGAAATGCTGCTGAACGGCCGGGATACCTACCAACATCTGGTCGATTTCTCGGCCGGTGCGTCGGGCCGGACGTTGGGGAGCCTGAAATTCAGTGCGTTTCAGCCGAGACGGTTTTCAGCACCGCTTCAATCCACGGATTTTGCCGTAAAAAGTGATGCTTCGGCGGACCTGACGCTAACTACCGTATCGCGCGGGTCGGGTGAATTTGATCGTTATTCCGTGAGTACCGTGCGGATTCGGTATCCACAAACGATCAGCTTGAAAAATGGGCCGCAGCAAGTGCTGCGGCTACTACCAAAAGCCGGCGGACGTTCTTATCTCGAACTGCCGGATGCACCGGCCAGTACCGTCATCTATGACATCACCGAACCGGGCGCGGCCCGACGGCTAACCGGCACGCAGGAAGGCTCGACCCGGCAGGTGGTCGTTCCCAACACGACGTCTCCGCGTCAACTTCTGGTGACAACCCGGGTGATAACGCCCGTGCAGTTGGAGCGGGTGGTTTTTCGCAAATTTGATCCGGCCCAACCCAATTTCCTGATGGTTTCGCACGAACTTCTGATGAAACCGGTGGGGCAGGTGGCGGACCCGGTTCGGGCCTACGCAGCGTACCGGGCATCCGTGAAAGGTGGTCAGTACGATACGCTCGTGGTGACCATGAAGGAACTGTTCAACCAGTTCAGCTTTGGCGAACGCACTCCGCTGGCCATTCGGCGGTTTGCCGATTACATGCTAACGGGCGGCCCCGGCAAGTTCCTGTTTTTGATAGGCCGCTCGTCGGTCTATTTCCCGTTCCGCAAGAATGCCAATCAGTATTATCTGGATCTGGTTCCGACTATCGGCAACGTCCCCGGTTCGGATGTGCTGTTGACCGCCGGTTTGGCTGGTTTTCCGGAAAACGTGCCCGCTATGGCCACGGGACGGCTCAATACACTTTCGGCGCAGGAGGTGCTGAACTACGGAAACAAGGTGAAAGAGTTTGAAAACAACGCGGCCAATGTGCCATGGCGCAAGGAAATTCTGCACCTGAGTGGCGGTCGTTCGCAGTCGGAACTGGCTGGTTTCAAGGCCATTCTCAACGATGCGAAGGCACTCGTGCAAAATCAGTATTTGGGCTCGGAAGTCACCACGCGCTCCAAAACGACCGATGCTCCCGTCGAGCGCATCGACATCAGTGACAAGGTCAACAAAGGGGTTGCGATGATCACTTTTTTTGGCCATTCATCGCCAACCGTCGCCGACCTCGACATCGGGTATGCTTCCGATCCGGTATATGGCTATAACAACAAAGGTCGATATCCACTCATGTTTTTCAATGGGTGCGGACTTGGAAATATTTTTTATGGTGGTAATGTGCTCAGTACCAACTGGCTGCTGACGCCGGACAAAGGAGCCATTGCCATTCTGGCGCACTGTTTCGAAGGATTTACCACGCCCCTCAACACGTTCACGCTGCAATTTTACAAGACGCTGTTTACGGACAGCACCTACTTCTCAAAACCGATTGGCGTTATTCACCAGGAAACCACCCGGCGGGTGTTGGCTACGACCAAAGATGCCCTGCAAATTGGCAATGCCAACCAGATGGTGTTGCAGGGTGACCCGGCTCTCCGGCTGTTTCCGTTGCCCCAAGCCGATTTTCAGGTGCAGTCTTCGGGGGTTTCCCGGACCGACAATGCCGTGGATTCCGTCCGTTTGCGGGTGGTTGTGGTCAATGCCGGACGCTATCATCCGCAGGAACGCCTGAGTCTGACGGTTCAGAAGCGGCTGTCCGACGGTTCGGTTCGGTCGTATAAAACCGTTTTGAAAGCCGCAGTAGCTTTTCGGGATACGGTTTATTACAGCTTTCGACCCGACCTGGATGCCGATGGCCCAACGCGGCACGAACTGGTGCTGGATGCTGAAAACCGGGTGGAGGAGTTAGACGAAACCAATAATGTGCTGGTGTTTACGGTTTCGAAATCCGGTGATCAGTACGCGGTCGTTTTGCCCGATTCGAGCCAGCGTTTTCCGCCCGATCGCTTCAATCCGTTGCTGGATGTAACCATCGACGGAGCCCGAATTGCCGATGGTGCGCTGGTTTCGCCCAATCCGGTCATTCAGGTTATGGTGCAGGATGAAGATCCATACCGCATTCGCCGGGACACGCTCGGCATTGATCTGCTGCTGCGTAAACCGTGCGAAACGTGCGTTTTTGAACGGGTGGTTCTTGGCAATTCCGACGTGAATTGGACCCCTGCCAGCGCCAATAACCGGTTTTTACTTCACTACCGACCTCAGAATCTGACCGAAGGCGTCTACACATTGCGAGTTCAGGCCACCGATGTCAGTGGTAACAAAGCCGGGTTGAGTCCGTATGAAATCAATTTTCGGGTAAAAACGGAGGATAGTCTGTCGGTCATCCGGCCCGTACCCAATCCATTTTGGGCGCATACCCGGTTTCAGTTTACCGTTACCGGGAAGGAGCTGCCGGGCAACGGGCAGTTGGTCATTCGGAACCTGAACGGGCAAGTGGTTCGAACGCTCCGGCAACCGCTTCGCATCGGTGAAAATGGATTTTACTGGGATGGTACAGATCAGGGGGGCGTGGCATTGCCCAATGGTTTGTATGTTTTCCGGTTTATTCGGGACGATGGGCGGCACCTGACCGGGCGGGTGATTATCAACCGGTAATGTTTAACTCAACAACCCATGATCGACTTCATCAGAGCCTGCCGAATCCCTTTCCTGCTGATGCTGCCCGGTCTGTTCCCATTCGATGCGCGGGCGCAAATGGTAGACTCAACGGCGCGTGGAGCTATTGCCGAGATTTTTCGTCAGGATTTAGAAAAGAAAGAGCTTTGCTTGTTTGCCGAAACCGCCTTTTCGGCCAGCACCGCGCAGCAAACACCGTTCTGGCTGCGCACCAACCAGTACGGAACCGTGCCAACGACTTCGCCATTCGGAACCCTGCGGGGCGGAATTTCGGCCAACTATCTGCGCGATATTACCAAGCCGGTTAACTTAATCGAAAACAAACGAAAGCTGGTTGGCTGGGGCTATGGGCTGGAGGTGGTGGGAAATGCGAGCCGGAAGTCGGCCGTTCTGATTCCGGAAGCCTACGTGAAAGGGCGGCTCTGGGGGTTGGAATTACTGGTGGGGCGCCGGAAAGAAGTCATTGGGCTGGCCGATTCTACGTTGGGAACGGGGCCTTACATCTGGTCCGGCAACGCGATGCCGATCCCTAAAATTCAGCTTTCCCTGGCAGAATACACCCCAATCGGTATTACCAAAGGAGTGGTTTCCTTTCGCGGCCTGTATGCCCACGGCTGGTTTGGCAACCAGGGTGCCGTCACGCATTCCTATTTACACCAGAAAGCCCTGTATGGTCGGCTGGGAAAGCCGGGTTGGCCGGTTCGGTTCTACGCTGGTTTCAACCATCAGGTGCAGTGGGCAGGCAGGAGCGAGGTGATTACGAATGAAAACCAGATCAAAAACGGGCGGTTTCCAGCGGGTTTTAGTAACTATCTTAATGCAATAACAGGTACCTCGCTGGCTGCGCGGGGCGACAACATCGATACCACACTCTTCAGCAAAGCCGATCGCGGAAACCGCCTGGGCAATCACCTCGGGACGCTCGACATCGGGGTAGAAATCAACGCCAAACGGTTTTCCCTGCTATTGTACCGCCAGAGTATTTACGACGACGGCTCGTTGTTTTACCTGACCAACATTACGGACGGTTTGCACGGCATCCGGTTCAAGAACAATCGCCCGGCGAGCTACCGGTTTCAGATTCAGACCGTTCTGGTGGAGTTGCTCCATACCCAAAGCCAGGGGGGCGCCAAATTCGGAGATCTTGATAGGGAACGCGGTGCGGATAATTACTTCAATCATTCACAATACATCGATGGCTGGTCGTATAGGGGGCATACCATCGGCACGCCGTTTATTCCGCCTACCGACCGTACCCGCTCCGGTTTGCCGCGCGCGCAAAGAGTTGAAAATTACTTTTTTAGCAACAACAACCGGGTGAAAGTTTTTCATTTGGGCGTGTCCGGTAACTGGTCGCAGCGGTATCTATTTCAGTTGAAATGCTCGATAAGTCAGAATCTGGGCACCTACGGGCATCCGTTTCCTACCACCATCGGGCAGTTTTCGTCCCTGTTGCTGCTGGGTTTCCCAGCTTTCGCGCATGGGATGCAGGCCAGAATGTCAGTTGCCCTCGACCACGGGGCCTTGTATCCCAACAGCACCGGGTTTCAGCTTAGTCTCCGAAAAACCTGGGACGTTTCCCGCCCCTGACCGGGTTTATGGCGTGTTGCTACCAACCGGTTTAACCGGTTTTTGATGACAATGTAAGCCAGCGTCAACCCCATCAGCAGGGAAAAACCGCCCCAAAACTGCATTTGAGCATCCCGGCGGGTGAGCCAGATCACATACCCATTGATGAATGCCTGCGTCAGGGCATACAGACCGGCAACCCGTAAGTGCGGCCATTGTAGCTGATGCACCAGTAACTGAAAAAGGTGCAGTTTGTGGGGCTGAAAAATGTTTTCACCCCGCCATAAACGGTACAAAATAGTCATGACACTATCGATGCCGTAAACCGTCAGCAGCAATGCGTACGTTAATTGCCCGCTTTCGCGCATCAAGCTGACGAGCAGAAAAATCACAATGAACGCCATCGACACGCTGCCAACATCTCCCGCAAAACACAGAGCCTGTCGGCGGGCGTTGAAAAACGCAAAAATGACGAGCCCGATGAGTGAAAATACAAGCAGCAAAGACCCAGTGAACGGTATATAAAACTGATTGATAATCAGCAGGGTCGCTATGGTGATGGCACTGTAAAAAACCGTAATGCCGTTGATGCCATCCATGAAATTGTAGGCATTCAACACGCCACAGGCCAGGATGAGGCCCGGCACCATCCACCAGCTCAGTTCGGACCAGAGGCCGGTTTGTTGCAGCAACAGCCCCAGGCTGATCAGTTGAATCAGCAGCCGGATGCGGGTTGAAATGGAAGAGATGTCGTCCAGAAAACTGACCAGCGCCACCAGGGTCAGGCCCACAAAAAAGACCGGCGATGCGAAATCCGTGACCACAAAAGCCAAAAAAGCCGCCAGCCAGAAGATGATGCCGCCACCCCGCACCGTCAGTTGGGTGTGCGAGCTGCGGTGGTTGGGCGTATCGACAATGTGGTAATGGGTGGCCAGACGAAGGTACAGTACTTCGGCTCCAAACAATAAAAGGGCTACGCCAGCGTAAACAATTCCATTCATGATGCAGAAGGTGAAAGAACTAACTGGTACAGATTCAGTAATTTAGGTTGTTCAGTGGCCCAATTGTAGAATTTCTCCGCAGCTTGCCGTCCGCGTTTTCCCATTTCTTCGGCTTCCTTTGGATGATCGATCAGGTACCGCAGGTGCAGGGCCAAAGCCTCCGGATCGGACGGGTCCATGCAAAAACCGCACTGATTCCCTTCGACCACGGGGCGATACAGCGGAAAATTAGCGGTAATAACCGGTAGGCCAAGGGCCATGTATTCAAACATTTTGGTGGTATACGATTCCGTATAATCTCCGATCGGCTTCAACAGCGCCAGCCCGGCCACGGCCCTGGAAATCTGGGCAAACGCTTTGGCCTGATCAGTGTAGCCGTAAAAAATCAGGTTGTCTTTCACGATGGAATAGGCAGGTAGGGCTTCCAGATCCTGATCGGTGAAAGAACGATGGCCAAACAAGTGTACTTTAAAATGAGGATGCGTGGCCTTTACCATAGCCAGGCCGTCCAGCAGGGTAACAATCGACCGTTCGAAACTCAGCCAGCCGATGTAAAAGAACTCGACCGGGTCGGATGGCCGTCGATACGGCCGTCGGTAGGTGTCCAGGAAAGACAACAGCGGATAATTGTAGATCACGGCGTGCGGTTTCGCGAGATTGGTGTAGGTCGTCAGGTAGCCATGCTCCGTAAAAATCAGGGAAAAATGCCGACACGCCAGCCGGTCAAAAAGTGCAAAAGCTCCTTTCAGAAACCAGCCCCGGTTGTGGCGTTTCAAATGGATTTTTTTGTGCAAATTCTCCTGAACCTCGTAAATGACGCGGGTGCCGAGGATGCGGTACAGATAGGCAAATGGCAGAAATTCAGGCGAATAGACGTGAATCAGGGCCGGACGAAGCCAAATTGTTTTCCAGAGGATCAGTGGACAGGTAACCAAAAACCGCATGATGACGCGTTTGAAATAAGGCAACCTGATAAAATGCACCGCCGGGGCAACGGCCGGATCGGCGTTGGGAATGGCGCAAAAAACATCGTAATGGTCGGCTAAAACGGGCAAATATTTATACAGGATGCGCGGATCGTATGGAGGATGAGCCGTGCTGATGTGTAAAACCCGTGGTCGCTTTTGATTCATACGAAATGGTTAATAGGTCTGTCCCCGTTTATCAGAGGGCTGAATAAAATTACGGTCAATGTCCGAATCCGGAGCGAAAAAAGAGAGGACCGAACGCGGTTGCCAGCCTATTTTTTCCCGGGCCAACTGATCCGAAAAAGTGAGGGAGCCCGTCATTTTCTCTAAGGTAATCGAATCGAAGGGAAACTTTCGCCCGATCACCCCATTGATGCCATCGCCCAGCCGGGCCAGAATCCGGGCAAAACCGATTGGAACCGTCGGTATCATCCGTCGGCCGATTTGCCGGGCCAGGGCGTCCCCCAATTCCCTGACGGAGGGATGAATGCCGTCGGTCAGGTTATAAATTCCGCCGGTCTGGGCGGCTTTCGGAATCATTCGGGCCACATCGTCGGCGCGCACCATACTCCGTCGGGCCGAACCGGCACCGATGTGGACATAGCGCCCACGCCGAATGGCCTGCTCCATTTTTCCTAAATTACCAGGCGCATCGGCACCGACAATCAAGGGTAATCGCAGAATACAGCACCGGACGCCCTGCTGCGCGCACCAGGTTTGCACCAATGCTTCGGCCTGTATTTTACTTTCGGCATACGGTGTTTTTCCGCTCAAAGTGACTTCTTCGCTTATCTTTTCCCCCGTTTCGCACCCATAAACAGCCACGGTACTGATGAGAACGAGGGCGTCGGGCCGTTTTTTTAGCAGTTCAAGTGCTTGCAGCAACCGACGGGTGCCATCCCGGTTGACCTGAAAAAAAACCTGGGATTCTTCCGTACTGCGTGGTAGACTGTGGGCTTTTCCGGCCGCGTGAACCACCAGATTGATGACATTTCCAGACAAGTCCGGTTGTTGGGTTGCCAGATCGGTGCGAATATCGCCTTCGGTTCGCCCCAAGGTTAAAACCCGGTATCCGGTTTCGGTCAAACTTCGGGCCAGATATTTACCCAGAAATCCAGTGTGTCCGGTCAGTAAGGCGGTCGGTGGCTTGGGGCTTGGATTGGCAGACATTGGATAAAGCGGTTAAATAGTCGGTCGCTAACTGGTTCTTGTCAAACAGACGCCGGGCTACGGCCGATGCCCGCAGGCTCATGGCGGGACGCCAGGTGGGGTCGTCGGCCAATGAAATGAGCAATGTCGCGAGGGCTGCCGGATCATCCGAACTGAACGTAAAACCGCACTGATGTTCTTCCAGAAAGGTTCTTATCCAGCCATCGGTGGTCTGAATGACCGGTGTTCCGGCGGCCAGGGCTTCCATCAGTTTGTTCGGCGATGAGGTGTCGAGCAGGGGCGCGCGTTTGAGGGGAACAATGGCTAACCAGGCTTGCTGGACGTAGGCAACCAATTCATTTTTAGGCATTAAATCATAAATAAAGAAATTGGGTAAAGCGTCCTGTTGCTGTTTTGTCAGGAGTTCCTGCTTCAATTGTCCGTCGCCAATGAGCAATATCGCGATGTCGTTTCGCTGGCGCAGGGCTTTGGCCGTTTCGAACAGCAGGGTGGAATTATTGACGGCGCCGATGTTTCCCGTGTAAATAACGACTTTTTTACCGGACAACGAAGCGGGCAGCGGAACGTTGGCGACGGGTGTGCCGAAAAGATCCAGGTTGGTTGCGTTGGGGATGGAAATGCTGTGGTTGAAACCGCAGCGCCGGGCAATGTTCTGCTGAATACCGGGCGACAGGGCAACGATCAGGTGTGCGGCCCGGTAGCAGAGCCGCTCAAACCGGTACGCCAGTTTCTGGAGAACCGGATTGGGCAACGCGCCCATCAGAATGGCCGTGTCGGGCCACAGATCCCGGGCTTCGAAAACCAGCTTCCGGCCCCGCAAATACCGGGCGACCAAACCGGGAATGCCCACCGTAATGGGACCGGAAGAAGCCACGACGACATCAGCGGGCAACGTGAGAGCATACCAGCTCGACCAGATCGAGAAGGCGAAAAAGGTCCAGATTCGCCGAAGCGGTGATTGTTTGTTGTCGATGCGGAGGTTCAGGATTTTCACCCGGATGCCGTCGATAATTTGTTCCTCGGTCCAGCGGCTGGCCTTCAGATCCGACTTCGCGTAAATGCTGGTGACAACGGTGACCGAATGGCCTTTTTCAGTCCATTGTTTGGCAAAATCGTACACGCGGGTTCCCCAGGAACCCTTTGGCGTTGAGAAGTACTGATAAAAATAGACAATTTTCATTCCACACAGGTAATTATCGTCCGTACTGTTTTTTTGAACTGAACCTCGATCACCAGCGTCGGCAGAAGCTGGTTGAACTGCCGGGCAACCTGAACGGCTTTCTGGCTGACTTCGAGCGCATTTTGCCATTCCATGTTGCCCCAGGAGAAGCGCAGACAATTCGGATTCACCACCAGCGGGCGAACTCCAGGCGCCAGATAAAAGCGGGCTACGGCGGTTGGCCCGTCGTCGATCCGGTCCATGATCGTCAATCGGTCGGGAGCCACGACCCACTGGCGTTCGTGACGGAGGCCGAGATGCTGAAAACCATCGTGTTGCGCCCGGATGAGGGTGGGCGTTTCTTCCAGCAGCGTGACCGTTGCCCGGCGTCCCACGCGAAAACCGCCCCATACGTCCGACGAATTGGCATCGAAAACCTGCACGGTATTGTGGGCTGCCGTGCTGCGTTCCCATTGCCGCCGGGCGTTGATCTCGTAGGTGGAAGTGCCGCTATCCACCAGAACCGGCTGACCGTGGACGTGAAGTTCAAAATGAAAGGCATCGGCATGTGCGTGACCCGGCTGATGAGCCGGTCCGATGGTGCCAACGTTGGCCAGGGCTTCATACTTCGGCGTCAGGAAATGGCGAAAACCGCTGTCTGATAAACTAGTGCGTTGTGGTTTGATCCCGATTCGTTCGGCTTTGGCGCGAAGCTGGGCGGTGGTGGGTGCCATTTCGTCGGCGGCATCGTTCATCAGCGGGATTGTTCCCTTCGAAAAGGTGATCGTCACCAGCCAGTTCAGCATCCGCCGGGCCTGTTCCAGCAGAAAACCGTCGGCGTCGCGATCATCATGCCAATCGTCTTTTTTCAGGGTCTGGCAGGTGTCGAGCAGCCGGTCCAGGATAATCTGGTGGTACATCGGGCTGCGTTCGTAATGTCCGCCATCCCGCAGCAACTGTTCAGTCAGTTGCGACCGGACGAGGTGAATGGCTTTCCGGTACAAGTGCCGATCTTGAAAATACATCGATCCCAGCAGCAAAGCGAACCCATTTTCCAGCAAATGATTTCCCGAAAGATGGTATTCCAGTCGGCCTTGCAGCAGCCGAACCTGGGCCTGAAGATGAATGTCGATGTCGGCTAACCGGAGTTGGTGATGCGACAGGAAACGAATCCAGTTGATGATGCGCAACGAAACCGGGTAGGGGTCCAGACCGCCGTTCAACTCTGCCGACTGGCGCATAAACTGCCGGATCAAACCGATACCCTGCTCAAGGTCCAGACCGGGTTGATTCAGAAAATCGAAGTAATTGAGGTTATACAGCCAGAGCTTTCCGTTTTTTGCATAATTCCAGTCGACCTCCGTTGGAAACGAGACGGACTGATTCAGAAATGTGAACGTTTGTCCAGTCACACGCTGCGGTTTATCGGGGGCTGTAAATGCCAGAAAATTAGTGACGGGCGGAACGGTTTTTAGGGTCAATGACGGTTTTGAACGCAAGCGGTTTACCAACTGATACAGCAGTTGCCGCGTCCGCAAATACCGGATGGTGTTCCAATAAAGCCGCCAGTTTTTCATAGAATAGGAGACGGTTCTGTCGATTGAGTCACGCTAATGCCGGTGGCGACTTCCACCCACCGTCTGGTTTTTAAACTTTGGAGGGCGGCCAGCATCGTGCGGGTGGTATTGACCAGTTCATTGAAAGGAATCAGCGGTTCTCCGCCGGTGCGCACCTGCGCCACCAGCCGCTGAAACTGCGCTTTATGGCCTTTGTCCTGTTGCGTCGACAGGTCGGAAAAGCCTTTGAAACCGTAGCCTTTCAGCGTTCGGAAGTTGTCCAGGACCAGGGTTCGTTCCTGCGAATACACCTCAAATCGCTCTTTGGCGTACGCTTTGCTGCCATTGGCGAAGTAGTTGACGACGCCCGTCGAACCATTTTCGTACCGCAGCAGGAGGGATGCCGAATCGCTCGTTTCGGAGGTTTGCCGCCCCATCGCATTCATGCAAACCGCCACCACCCGGCTGCCGGTCAGAAACGTGATCAGATCGACGTAATGGCAGGCTTCGCCCGGGATTCGTCCTCCGCCCACGGCCCGGTCGTGTACCCAGGAAGTGGCCGGAATAAAACCCGCGTTCATCGTAGCGATGACGTTCATTGGAACATCGCCGGACGCCGAACCACCCAGGAGTGCTTTCATTTTCTGAACGTGGGGCGAAAACCGGCGGTTGAAACCCACCAGAACCGTTTTGTCGGTTTGCTGATGCACCTCCACCAGTTGCTGCAGTTCGTCTTCGTAGATGGCGAGCGGTTTTTCGACAAAAACGTGTTTGCCCGCCAGCAGAGCCTCGCGGGTCATCCGGGCGTGCTGCTGGTGGCGGGTGGTGATGACCACCAGATTGATTTCCGGATCGTTCAGCACTTCCCGGTAGTCGGTGGTACTGAGCGCAATATCGTATTTTTGGGCCAGCAAGGTTCCGTTCAATCCGTTGGCGCTGGCAATGGTTTTTAAGGCGATACCGGTTTGTTTTAGAGCGGGTAACAGGACGGCACTCGTGAAATTGCCGGCACCAATCAGGCCCGCGACCGCCGTTCCAACGCTTTCGTACCGGCTTTCGCGCAAGCGGACTACCGGTTTTAAATCCCGTTTTTCCGGGTAACTCAGCAGCGATGCAATCGACGCTGAATGGGAGATTTCGCGGTAAATCCGGTCGAAATTTTCGAACGGCACCACTTCCGTTATCAACGGTTTGACGTCCAGTTGACCCGTTTCCAGCAGTTGCAGGATGGTTTGAAAATTGCGGTTTTGCGTCCAGCGAACGAACGGAAGCGGATAATCGGCCCCCTGTTGTTCGTATAGGTCGTCGTAGCGGCCGGGGCCGTAGGAGCAGGAAACCTGAAATGTCAATTCTTTCTCGTAAAACTCGGCACGGCTCAGGTTGAGGCCGATAACACCCACGAGTACAATGCGTCCGCGTTTGCGGCTCATGCGGGCGGCCTGCGAAATCAGTTCGTCACTTTTGGCCGAGGCTGTGATCACGACACCATCTGCGCCAACGCCCTGGGTGAGCACCAGAACGGCTTTTACGGCATCGCTACCCCCCGCCGGATTCAGGGCAATCACCCCCCGGCTGCGGGCCAGTTCCAGCTTTTTCTCGTCTACATCCAGTCCGATCACCCGGCATCCGTTCAGCCGGAGCAGTTCGGCCGTGAGCAGCCCGATAAGCCCCAGGCCAACAACCACCACAGTTTCGCCCAGCGTCGGATTCAACAGCCGGACGCCCTGCAAACCGATGGAGCCAATGACGGTAAAAACCGCTTCGTCGTCGCTGACACGGTCGGGTACGCGCGCCACCAGATTCCGCGGAACGCAAACCACTTCGGCATGGTGGCCGTTGGAAGCAACGCGGTCGCCAACGGCTAAATCGGTGACGCCATCCCCCACTGCCACCACCTCGCCAACGTTGCAATAGCCGAGCGGCAGCGGTTGATCCAGTTTATTAAAAACCGTTTCCAGCGTTGGAATCAGGCCATCCGTCCGGATTTTTTCCAGCACCTGCTTCACCCGGTCGGGTTGCTGGCGGGCTTTCGAAATCAGGCTGCCCCGGCTAAATTCCACTAACATGCGCTCGGTGCCGAGCGAAACCAGCGTCCGGCGCGTTTGAATGAGAACCTGCCCGCGCCGGACCTGCGGAGCGGGTATGTCTTCCAGTATGGTGTTTCCTGTTTTCAGGTGAAGAATAAGTTGTTTCATAAGTCACGGATGGTCGGAATCGACAAACTGGCGGAACCACGACTCAATGGCCATCAATCCCCAGATGGAATAGGACGCATCGAGCTTTCCGTTTTGATTATCCCGAATTAACTGGTGTACGGCTACCGGATCGAAAATGCCCCGTTTCCGCAGACTTTCTTCGGAGAGATACCGCTGGAGCATTTCGTTCAACTGGCCGGTGCGGAGCCAGTCGCGCAGGGGCGTTCCGAAGCCGGTTTTGGGTCGGTAGATGACAGATTGGGGTAAATACCGCTCGGCCACTTTTCGGAGCAGGTATTTGGTGGTTCGCCCGTGCATTTTCAGGGATGGCGGCAGTTTGGTACTGAATTCTACCAACTCGGTATCCAGAAAAGGTACGCGGGTTTCGATACCAACCGCCATGCTCATTTTGTCGGTATAGTTCAGGTTGTGATCCGGCAGAAAATACGATAACTCCCAGAACAATAATTGGTTGAGCAGGTTTTTTTCGTCAGGAATCCGCTCAAGGGCCGTCAGCAACTGGTGGCTGGGCTGGTGGCCGTGCAGCGTTTTTCCGATGGTGCTTTCGAATAAGTTATGGTTGGTGGCAAGGGGCAGACGGGCAAAATAATCGGCCATTCGTTCATGTTGGGGCTGGCCCATACCAGCGGTCAATTTCCGAAGCCGCCGAAGCAAGGGCGCATCGTTGGTGCCGAGGTTAATGGTGCGGTTCAGCAAGCGGCCCACGGCGGGCGGAATCCGGTTCAGAAACGGTTCCATACTGAGGGCCTGATGACGCCGGTAACCCGAAAAAACATCGTCTCCGGCTGTTCCGCCCAGCAAAACCGTATGCCCGTTTTTGCGGGCTTCCCGGCAGATATTCAGGACGTTAAAAGGGGCGGTGTCGGCCTGCGGTTCGTCAAGGTGGTAAATCATGTGGTCGAAATCGCGGACGATGTCTACATTGGCATCCACTTCCACCAGATCGACGTTTAAATGGGCAGCCACCTGCCGGGCATATGGCAAATCGTTTTCAAAGCCCTCGAATGTTCCATTCCGGAACGCCGTGCGAATGGTGTAACCGGTCAGCCGCTCGTTGGGATGCGCCCGTTTGGCCATCGCCATGACCAGACTGGAATCCAGGCCACCGGACAGAAAAAAAGCCAGGGGAACATCGGATTGCAACTGGCGTTTTACGGCACAGAAAAGCCGCTCGTCAAGTTCTTCCAGCAACTGGGATTCGGATTGTTCGGAATAGGTGCCCCGGAAAGGCAGGTCGTAATACCGTTTGAGGCAGATCGATGCGGGTTCGTCAATCGGCAACTGAATCAGATGACCCGGCAACAGCTTGCTGACGTGCTGAAAAGGCGTCTGCATACCGGGCGAATACAGAAAATGGAGGTAGTTGACGAGCGCCGGATAGTCGATGCTTTTATCGACTCCCGGATAGGCGGCAATGGTTTTTAGCTCCGAACTGAAGAGGAACAACCCGTTTTTGTGGTAATAATACAGCGGTTTTACGCCAAACTGATCCCGGGCCAGCACCAGTTGGCGCGTGACGGTATCGAAAATGGCGCAGGCAAAAATCCCGTTCAGTTTTCTGAAAACCGCTGTTCCGTAGGCCGCAAAACCGTACAGCAGCGTTTCGGTGTCCGACGTCGAGCGAAAGAGATAGCGGTCGGTCAGGGCGGCACGCAGGGTGAGGTGGTTGTAGATCTCGCCGTTAAAGATAATCACATAGCGACCGTCGGCGGTTTGCATGGGCTGTCTGCCATTGAGCGATAGGTCCAGGATTGCCAGACGGGTATGGGCCAGTTGGATTCCCGGTGCATTGAAAATACCTTCCCCGTCCGGCCCACGGTGGCGGATGGTCGATTGGAGGTCGACGGACGGCGGAATGGAAGTACTGACGATGCCCGCAATGCCGCACATGCTAGGAGTAGACCGGTTTAAAGTTCATGGCTTATAGTTGAGTTTGATAATTCTTTATACCAATGTTTTAAATTGTAGCGATAAACCCGGACGATCAACGGACTTTACCTGAATGCTTATTTAATGGCGGAAATCATCATATACAGCCCGTGTCCCGGAAAAAACGTTTTGATCAGCCAGCGGGGATACAGCCGGCGGCTGATGGTGAGCAGCCAGCTCCGGTGCCGCTGACCGGCTTGTGAAGTCAGCAAATCGGCGTGGGTCAGGACGGTTTTGATGGAAACCTGCCGAAACTGGGCGAATAACCGCAGGGCTTCGGTCTTGCTGTAGGCTTTGGTTCCGGGGCTTTCCAGGTGATTGGCATAGATGGCTGCGAGATCGGTTGTGGGCTTCCCCCGGGCGAGTGCATACCGCAGCCAGAGCAGGTAGCCCACCCAACTGTGTTTGTGGTAGATCATGACTTTCGCCAGCCCTCCGGGTTTCAAAATCCGGAGTATTTCATCCGTAACCCGCTGGGTATCCGGGCTGTGGTGGATAACACCCCACGAATACACCAGGTCAAACGTATTGGATTCATACGGAAGGTTTTCGGCGTCAGCGACCCGTAGTTCCGAGCGCAAACTGAACAAGGCCAATCGTTCGCGGGTGTGCGCAATGGCACGTTCGGTCAGGTCGCAACCGTGCAGGTTAGCGTGGGCCTCCGCAAATTTCTGGTGATCCGCCCCCAAGCCTACCCCGATTTCTAAAACCTGTCGCTCGGCAAATGATTGAAAGTCAGCGAAGTCGGCAATATACGGCTCTAAACTGTATCGTTCTTTGGCCTGTTGATGGTATTTCTGACGAAGCGTTTCCCCCTTCAGGTATAAGTCTTCACCGCAGGAGGCCTCATTCCAGAAATCGTGAACTTGTTGTTTCGCATTCATCTTGACGCTTCTTGATCCGGTACCTAAACCAAATATCGTCAGAAGCAGAGGGGCGTTCCTGTAGAAAAACATCCATTCTATGGGCGAGAAACGAAACCGGGACGCGACGGTTTCATTTTCCGTAAGTTCGCAGGCGGAAATACTGCCGGATTCCGTAGTCGATTTGGGCTTTTCCAACACACGAAGGCGTTGAAGAGCAAAATTGCAATTGTACTTTTTCTTTATAGATCAAGCCAACCCCGCGCGCGTAGATTTCCAGTCGTTTGTCCTGCGACACCAGTGTCGAGTCATTTTGCTGAACAATGGTGGCGGTTTCAGGAAACGATTTGCTTAAAACGACGAACGGTTTGTCTGTATTTTTGAGTTGGTACAGGTCTTCTCCGGCCGTATTGAAAGCATTGCCATTCCACTGAAACTGGTCGATGAGCGGAAAAACCAGCTTGATATAAGAAAGGTTATTTTCGGTTTTAATCAATTGGTTATCAGTGATTCGGATGCTGTTTGCGGAGTCGGGTTGCCAGATCTGGCTGTCGTTGGCCCGGCGGTGACGTTCCACGCGAAAGGTGGCACTGCTGGTCGGGTCGATGGGTACCGCATCCGCGTAGGCGTGGGTGATGGTTTCCCGCAACTGATACGTTTGGGTCGTTGCGCTGCCGTTGAGGGCAAATTGCTGTTCTGTCACTTCATAAATCCAGTAATTGCCTTTTTCCAGGGGCTGGTAGTCGTAACCGGATGCAATGGGATCGGTGGTGGACGGCTGGCAGGCATCCAGAAAAAGAAAGGCGGTTATTCCGACGAAGGGCAGAATGAGCGGGCGAAGGCGCCGAAGGATTGTGATTAGAATCATGGTTTTCAAGAGGAGGACAGTTTGGATTCAGTTCATTGTTTTACGTTAATTTCTTTGTTTTCGGCCAGAGATACCAGTAATTCCCAACACGTTCGGCTGACCTCCGGCCAATCGGGTAAAGTCGTTGAGCGCAGGCGTCCTGCCGAAATTTTGTGTTGCCGGTTTGTCTCGTTCGAATAGCCGGCGTGAATCGTATCGACAATGCTTTGGGCTGAAAGCGGATCGAAATAATGCGCACTTTCACCACAGATTTCTTCGGCAAAATCACGTTGAGACGTGAAAATGGAAACACCAAAGTGCATGGCATCGACGTAGGTGGCCGTGAACGATTCCAGCAGGGTCGGCAAAATCAGCCCGTCAACCTGGTGATAAAGAGAGGCTACACAGTCGGCGGGGACATTTCCGATGGGAATCAGGAAATCCGCCAGCGATGCCTGCGCTATCGTTTCCAAAAGGCGTTTCGCCTTCGGATGTTGCCAAGCTTCGATGGTAATAAAAATCCGGTAGGGCATCTGCCGGGCTTTCATTAGCCGGGCCACCTCAACGAGGATCTCCAGATTTTTGTGTGGATAATAGCGTGACAAGCACATCAAATACGTCAGGTTGGGCTGCTTTTTGACGGGCAATTCATAGGTCGACTGGCTGTTTAATAACGTATAAGCATTCGGAAAAAGCTGTATTGAAGGAAGTTGGGGATACACCTGCAACAGTCGTTTCAGCATGGTATGGGTCTGCACCAGCAAAATGTCGACATGCGTTAACCGCCTTCTAAAAACCCAGTCGCGCAGTTTGATCTTGAAGATAATTTCAGGCCCCACCTGTTTCCAGAGGGCTTTGTCTTCCGGGTACGCCAGGTGTGGCAAATGCAGCAAAACGACCTGTTTGTAGGGGACCGGGGACGGAAAGTTGCCCATGGTAAAAATAATTTCCGGCTTGATTTCATTCAAAACCTTCGGATACCAGACATGGTCCATCAATGGACGGGTCATCCAGTGGTTCAACGCTTTGGGTAGGTAATGAATTTTAAAGCTATCCGATTCAAGTGCTTCATAACCACATGCTTGTGGGACAATTACATGAATGTGGTCGGCATCGCTTTTTAAATACGGGATGTTTTTCAGGAAATTCAGGGCTACGTTAAGCCCACCGGCCGAAGCCAGGTTAAAGGCGTTAATGAGTAGTTTCATGGTGTGCTGAGAACCGTCGACCGTTTGAGCAACCCGCTTAGCAGCCAAACCGGAAGAGAGATGTAAACAAAATGATCCACAAACTGCGGGAAATACCCCCGGGTTACAAACTGGAATATAGCTAGTGAAAAAACCACCTGTTTTAGAAAGCCGAGGGGGGTGAAAGCCGGGTTTCGACTGACGACGAAGCGGAGCCAAAAGCCCATCAAAAAGGGCATGATGACAAACCCTAACCCGCCGAATGCCCCATAAAAAGCGCCATAATGCAGCGTTGCTTCTCCGGTTCTCGCCCATTGTTTCGGTAATTCCAGGGAATTATCCAGAATGGTAAGCGCGGGAGGGGGGTAGGGCTTTACACCATTGGGAAAAACGAATTTTGGTAATGCTTTAATCAATACGTAGCCAAACATGGTCAGGCCATAATCATGGTGGATTTCCGGATTCGCTTCGTAATACCGGATCAAATTAAAATCGGCCAGAGAAGCCCGGGTTTGCTCGAAAAAAACGCCATATTCAAATTCAACCGGATTGTAGGATAAATCCGAAAACCGTCCCTGTATAAAATTCCAGCGATTATACGTAATAAAAAAAATGAAATAGATGAGAATAATGCTGGTTAAAAGAATCCGGCTGAATGGAATAATCGATTTGGTATCCAGGCCGTAAACTAGAATAAGGCCCAGAATCGTCAATATGATCCGGTAGCGAAATCCCATAATGGCAAATAAAATAAAAGCCATCAGGATCATGGCCGTTACTTTGTATTTGTTCCCTTTTAAATACGCAAAAAGCACAATGGTGGTGATGATACAATCGGCACAGTTTCGGAAATAATACGAATTGGTTATGCTCTCCTGTCCGAACAAACTTTCGTTCGCACTCCCCAGTAAGATATCCAACGGATTGATGCCGCTAATGGCAATATCAATGAATACAATACTGAAAAAAAGGCAATAAAGGAAAAGAGACCAGTTTTGAAGACGTGAAATGGCTTCTGATTTAATCGTATACCTGAACAAATGTATCGGATACCGTTTCCATATGAAACCAGCAATAAAAAGTGTATTGGCTATCATGTAAAAAAACATTCCTTTTTCATAATACCCTGTAATGTTTTTTCCGGTAAAAAGAAATAAACCATCGTCTCCCATTGAGGTCTGGCGATCAATAAGATAGAAATATGTCGGTGTAAAAAGGCAGTAAATGGACAATAAAATCAGGCAGATGGCAAAGGGCATCACCCGTCGGGTTCCCATTCGGTGAACGTACAGAAATCCGTTGATGAGAACGACCGCATTAAGGAATATGTAAAGCCAAATCATCCTCGTAAGTCTTGTTTAATTGCTTCATACATCAACCCGGCGTAATGCGTGGAGCTGGTTTTATCCCGAAAACTTCGGTTGTAAGCCGCCTGACTCTCCAGCAAATCGGGCGTGTTGACTAGCTTTTCGATAGATTGCCGGAACGCTTTGGTGTCATTTGGCGGACACACGAATCCATTGATGCCGTTGATTAGCCATTCCCGGGCTGCTCCCACGTTTTCGCTGCTGATGATGGGTAATCCGGCGGCAATCGCTTCATTGATTACAACGCCCCAGCCGTCATACCGGGAGGCAAAAACAAAAACGTCGGCCAGGTTATAGTAATAGGGCAATTCACTGGCCTGAACAAATCCTGCCAAATGAATGCGCTCATCATTCCCAATCAATTCTTCCAAATATCTTCGTTCATCCCCTTCTCCAATAATTACGAAGGAAATCGCTGTATTACTGTCTTTTACAGCCTTAATTAGCGTTGCCATATTCTTCCTTTTAATCAGCGAACCTGATGAAAGAAGCACAAGTTGACTGGTTAGTTTATAACGGGTTTGGATTTTATTGAATTTCTCCTGATTTAAATTGCTTTTATTAAAGCGGGTGATGTCAATATTGTAAGGAATAATTGAAATAGACGATGTGAAACCGTAAGATTGATAAGATTGAGCGGCTTCTTTTCCTCCGACAAATAAGTGTTGACAGGCCCACTTTGCCGGGATAAGACTCATTTTTTTTAAGTATTTTTTAAAGGGAGAACCTGGATCAGTTAGGCGCTCTCCAAAGAAGGCAATGGTCTTTTTTCTGATTTTTGAAATGATTATACCGGTCATTGTATTCGGGATCCAGTAAGCACCACTGAAAATGACATAATCGGCCTTGTCACGGGCCAACAATCGGATAATGGACCAGCTATAATGGTAGTCTTTCAGTCGTTTTTGAATCCATCGGGCAACAATTGTATCCGTTAAATAATGAATTTGATAGGGCCGGTTTTCGGTTTTGATCGACCATTGTCTGTCTATTTCCGTTTTAGCATAGTAAACCACCGTTAAATCAAAATAAACCGACAGCGCTTCAAAGAAGTCCTGTTGATAGGGGGTTGGAATATTGGTATAAAAACTCAGTCGAATTTTTGTCATAGCCGGTTTTAGTTCGTGCCAACGAGGTCCTGATATACCGCCCGAATTCCTTCCCGAAACCGCGCCCAGGTGAACGAGCGGGCTTGAACGGCGGCCAAACGGCCCATTTCAAACCAAGCGTTCTGTTCGGTAATGGCGGCATCGAGCAGAACCGCCAGCCGCTCCGGATTGCGGATGGGTACCAAATACCCGTGCTTTCCTTCCACGATGACATCCGGCCCGCAGGTGTTCTCCGTCGTGATGACGGGCAAACCGGTCGCCATAGCTTCCAGAATGACATGCGCGAAACCTTCCGCCAGCGAAGGCAGGACAAACACGTGACTCTGCTGAAGCTCCTGCACCAGCCGGCTCAATCCAATGGCTTCGTGTACTTTGATTTTCAGGTCTTTATATTCTTTTAAAATGTTGTGGTCGATGTAGCCGCGCCCACAAAGCACCACCTCGATGGTGTGGCTTTTCAGCAAACGGACGGCCTGCAAGAGATCCGCCAGCCCTTTGCGCTGGTTCATGCGGCCCACAAAAATGATTCGGAATGGATGGGCCGTAGGAACCTTCCGGCGTTGCGGAAAAGCCGCCGTGTCGACGCCATACGGTACGACCCGAATCTGCCCGGCGACCAGGCCATTCTCGATCAGCGTTTTTCGGGTAAACTGGCTCGCGACAACGCAGGAAGTAGCCAATTGCGGTTCGGCGATCAAGCCTTCCAGCCGCTGATCCGCCAGCGAAAACTCCATTTCCGCCCGAATCGACTGGCTGGCAAACGGCAAACGATTGATCTCCTCCGATAGAATCGTCCGTACTGAAAGCGGATGCGGATGCAATTGAAATAAAATCCGGTGCGAAATTCCAGCCTGTTCGGCCTGTTGAAAAGCCTGAAAAGCGTAGTAGCTGTAGAGAAATAGGTTGCTCCCGGCGGCTTCCGCAGTCCGTAAAGCGGTAAGACTGATTGCTTTATCGATGGCGAAGCTGTAATCGCGTTGCAGGGCGTGTGCTTTAGCGGTTTTCCAGGAAGCGGGCAAGGATAGGCTGATTTTAGCCGCCGGTAAACCGGGACAATACCGCTTTTTGGCGTAAGAGGGTAGGCTTTGGTACAGCCAGTCCGGGGCATAGGACTCGGTAATTAACTGATTCAGCCAGTTGGCTTCGTGCAGCGCCAGACTCAGTTGGTAGTGGTCGCGGGCACCGGCATGGGCGGTTACGGATTGGCGGAGTCTGCTCATTTGCGTAAGGGGTTTAGCCACGCGAAATCCGTGACAAGGGCCGGTACCAGTTTCCCGATGCGTTCCTCTGAAAGAATGCTGAGGCTGTTCTGAAAAACCCGGAACAGCATGAAACCGTCACCCAGCAAAAGCCCGATGGCCATGCCGGCCAGTCCATATGACGGAATCAGCCAGGTGGCAGCCAGTAAAGAGCCTAAGCTGCTGACCACGAATGCCAAAGCGATCGATTGGTGCCGGTTCACCGAGATGGCCGTGGTGGCACTGGTATTCCATAAACTGTAGGGGAGGGATGTGAGCAACAGCAGGGTGAAAACGGGTTGCTCGGGTTTTACGGCACCTTTGGTCCAAACGGAAAGTATCGATCCGCCTGTGATTTCCAGGGCAATCAGAAACAGCAGCGACGACCATAGCGCAATCTGGCAAACCCGCCGGTGGAGTAGAATGGCCGTGGCATAATCGTAGGCCACCAGCGCGCGAGTCAATTCCGGCCAGATGGCCGAGGTCAGGACGTTGATGATTTGCCGGATAAAATTGCTGAGGGTACGCAGTGTCGTGTAGACCACCACCTGAACCGGGGTCATGAAAGCGCCAATGAGCAGTGTGCTGCCTTGCAGGACGATGGAATTGGCCAGTGCAAATCCAAAAAAAGCCAGCGAAGGACTAAACAGGGGGCGGATTTCGGCCAGGGGAAAAAAGCTGGTTTTGACCTGACGAACCCAAGGGTAGCGGTGGCGATACCACAGGAACATCCCCGCCCAGCTACTGCCGCGCACCACCGAATAGGCCATTGCCACCGCAGCGGCCTGGCTACCGGTGCGAACCAGCACGATCACTACGGCAAATTCAAGCAGACGCGTAACGGTAATCCAAATCCGACCGCTGGCGTTGTCTCCTTCTGCCCGGGGAACGGTACTGAGGAGTTCCTGCTGAAGAGCCAGCACCACATACATCATCAGAAAGAGCAAAGTCTGCCAGGCGTCCGATTCGCTGATGTAGTTGATCTTTAGCCAGGTCGTAAAACCAGTGAGTTTCAATCCGAGCGCCAGAAGAACCGCGCCCAAACCCCCAAAACCAAGAATCGCGGTGATGCCATTCCCCAGGAGTCGGGCCGCTTTCGACTCGTCTTTTTTGCTGACCACAATCAGCAGTTCATTGGAGAGGGCCGAAGCGAGCCCGGCATCACTCAGACTCAGGTACGACGGTATTGTAAACAACAGCAACCACTCGCCGTAATACGTCAATCCCCAATACTGAATCAGCAGCGGCACACTGATCAACTGGATCAGGATTTGGCCGGCCTGACCCAATACGCTGGCCGCTATGGAATGTAAAACACGGCGAAACATTGTTTCCGGGATTAAAATGACTCGTTACGATTCCCGGCTTGCCACGCCGGCTCTGCGCGATTACTCGGCCAGGCTTTGGCGCAGCCGGCCGATCACATCGAACCCCACCGCCAGCGCCGTCACACTGCCTACCACAAACCCCACCAGCGTATACAGGATCACCAGCATCGTGCGTCGGGGCGACGATCGTTTCAGGGGAATTTTGGCGGGTTCCAATACCTTAAAAACGGGTGTTTGTTCCTGCACCTTAATTTTTGCCTGCTCAAATTGCTTGGCCAATTCCGTATAAACGACCTGAGAAATAGTCAATTCTGCTTCAATACGCTGTTTTTCCATGGTAGCGGCCTGCACCACCATGTATTTGTGCTGGTCGTTGTAGTGGAACATGCTGTATTGAGCAAGTTCGAAACGACGTTTCGCTTCTTTCAATCGGTTGGTATAGAATTCAAGGTCACGGCGAACTTTCTCCGTGCGATAATTCGATACGTAACGGGTCAAATAATCCAGGGCGATCTGCGTAACAGCCGCCACGGCCGTGGGATCGGGCATGCGGGCCGATACCGTAATGATGCCGGAGCGGGTATCCATTTTCGCCGAAACCCGCTGCTGAATGTCTTCCAGTAAATCCTGCTGCTCCTGCGTGAGTTGGAGGGTGTTCGGATTGGCATTGGGCCGGAGCGGAGCCGGCTTCTTTTTGGATGTGAGCCATGACCATGAATCTGGTGTCGTCAGCATGGCAGACACGCTTGTTTTGCCGCCGTCGCTGGTCGGAACCGGCTGTTCCAGCAGCGACAAAATAAAGGGCGTACTCTGCAAAACGTTGGGATACAGGTCGGGACGAATGGCTTCGACGCCACCGGTTTCGCCAAATTCCAACCCGGCAAAACCGGCCACGGAGGCCAGTTTCTGGAGTACGTCCCCCGTTCCCTGGCTGATTTCCGGCATAATTCGCGCTTCAGAGACGTATTCAGGCTGGGTTAGCAAAGAAACGACAACGCCGGTCACCGCAAAAAGAGCCGTGATGGACAGCACCCGGATCCGGCTGCGCCAGAGCACCTTTCCGATTCGTCCGGGCGATAAATCCATCCAATAGCCGGCTTGAAGAGACTGGGTGGAGGTCACATGGTTCGCCGTCGTCATCAGGGTCGCTCGTTAAAATAATCGGATAATGGTCAGGACAACAGCCGCCAGAGACGTGATTCCGGTCATGACGGCCACCCGCTCTGCGGGCGATAACTTGCTTTCCTCCCGTTTTGGTTTGGATGGAACGACCAGTTCCATCCCCGGATCGGGTTTGGGAAACGAGCGGAAAAACAGGAGCTGTTTCGTTCGTCGGATTTGCCCGTTGGCATAGATTGCGTATGATTTTCGGCGTTGGGCTTTTGAGGTAAAACCGCCGGATTCGTTGATGTAGGAACGAAACGATTTGGCCTGATTAAAATCTACCGTCGATGGGTTCAGGACTTCTCCGCGGATGCGGACTAATTCGACCTTCCGGGGAATAACAATGGAATCGCCAGCCAGCAGGAGCAGATTGCCACTGTCGGTTGGTCTTTGCAGAATTTGATGAATATCGATGGAGATTAATTCTTCTTTTCGGATAAACCGGGTGGCTTTCAAAAAGGCACTGGTCTGTAACCCGCCCGCCCGATCGATCAAATCCGAAATCCGTTCCGATTTGTCGCGGATGGCATACCGTCCCGGATAAGTGACTTCCCCCGTAATGGTCACCATTTTTTGCTGTTCGTACCGGGGCGACGTGCGCACAAACACTTCATCGAAGGGTTGGAGACTGAAATGGGCATCGGCTTCGTTGAGCCGGAGGTTCTCATCCAGATTAAACTGAAAGAGCCGCACGTTCTGATTGTTTGGTAAACCCGTAGAATCATTTCGGATCCGGCGGGCAATTTCGATGCGTGAGGCTGTGGCGCCTTCGGTAAATCCACCCGCCAAAACAATCAGGTTGGCCACGCTCATGCTGTCGGCATAGTCGAATGTTCCCGGTTTATTGACCGCTCCCTGTAGGGCAATGGTTCGCTTCTCCCGGAGGTCGCTATACGCCAGAACGGTAACATTGTCCTCGCGTTGCAGCGGAATATCGGTCGTTTCTCCCCGCATGAGTTTCCCCAGATCAACAGAAATCAATTCCGGATCGAGGTTTTTACGAAGCCGGCGGATGGTAGCCCGGTTCAGAAACGCGTCTTCCCGCAAGCCTTCCGCCGACGTAATGAGCTGTTTAAGGGTAGCATTGTTTTGCAGGGCGTATGTGCCGGGACGAAATACGGCCCCGCTGACCACCACCCGGTTGCTGAAGCGATCGGTAATGCTGCCGACCACATACTGATCTCCGCGCTGGGGTACAAAGGCATCGATGGCCGTTGCCGGAATGGTACCGATTTCAAGTTCTTTGGGCGTATTCCGGCGCAGGGTCAGCGAGGCTGTATACGCCCGATCGGTGAAACCACCGGCAAAAGCCAGCACGGTTTTCAACATTTCCCCCTTTTTGACTTCGTATAGACCGGGCTGTTTCACCTCGCCAGTCAACGCCACGCGGGTGTCATAATGGTTGACGAAAATGATGTCCTGATCCTGTAACCGAATGTTGTCTTTCTGGTCGGCTCCAAGCAGAAAGTCGTAGATGTCGAGTGTACGAATCTGGCGGTTGGCGCGGTATACCCGGATGTCGCGGAACGAACCGCGGCCGGGGTCCGGCCCGCCAGCGGCATAGAGGGCGTTAAAAACCGTCCCCAGTGACGACAGGGTATAGGTGCCGGGCTTGACGACCTGGCCAATCAGGGTGACTTTAATGCTGCGGATATTCCCCAGCGACACCTGCGCCTGAATGCCACTGCCAGGGGTGTTAAGGCCCGCATACAATTGCCGGAGCCGGGTAACGATGCGCTGTTCGGCCTGTTCCATCGTCAACCCATTGACGGATATGGGGCTGAGGTTTTCCAGACGGATCGTGCCCTCCGGATTGATCCTGGTGCGGTAGGTTTGCTGGGCGTTCCCGAAAATATCGACGATCAACTCATCATCCGGGCCAAGCTGGTAGTTTTTGGGCGTTGGAATCCGGAGATTGGGTTCGAAGGTCAGGTTCGCGTTGGTAAACAGAGAAGCACCAAAGACCGTCGGGGTGAGCAGGGTGGTTTCGCTGGTGGGTGGTGTTAGAACAGCAACCGGTGGAGGAACCGGAACCGGCGAGTCTTCCGACTGGGTGCGGCCGCCGGTTGGCTCGCGAACCGGTTCTGATTTGGGTACGGTGTTGAGGTCGGAAACCCGCTGACGCATTTTCGTGATATCGGCCTGGGTAAAGCCCCTTGACAAGGCCAGTTGTTCGATTTGTACCTCAGAAAGTCCACTCGATTTGGCTTGCTGAATAAATTGCTGAACCTGCTCTTCAGTTAAATCAGCCACTTTTTGCGCTACGGAAGAGGTCAATACTCCGAAAGCCATCATCAATACCAGGCCGGTCTGCCTGTGAGCTGTTTTGTAAGTTATTCTACCCCAAAAAATCACGATGAAAGTGCTATAGGTACGTGGAACCGGTTGGGACATTGCCCGGGCTCTGTGTTGTAAATATAGCCGGATGGCCAGGGGCAGCCGTGTAGAAAACTAGCCAAATGTGGGCAGGGGAGGGGTTGGTCTGCCCAAACGAACGAATGTTGATTTGTCTGTAAAATAGAAAATTTACTATAGTCCACGCAGTAGAAACCGCCTAGCTTGCAGCGTTATCCTATGGAGGTAGGGTAACTCTTTGAAACGTGGAACAACCCGGCCTGTTAGGGCCGGGTTTGTTTTTTTGCTTGACCGACTGTCTGGTTTTTAGGTCTGATGCGCTACCGCGAAAAGGGAATAATAAATGTAAAATGGCGAATGATGAATGTAAAAGTGCCGGGCTGGCTACTCCTTTTACATTCATCATTCGCCATCAGTACTGTACGAAGGATTTGGCCTTACGGGATAAAAAGTTAAAAGTTTGTTGTTCTTTGATCTACTGGATTTTCAAAAGCGATGGATAAACCAATTATTCAGAGTCAGTCGGTTTTAGCTTCGG
>NZ_QOWE01000020.1 GCF_003334855.1 Larkinella punicea | reverse complement strand
TTCGGGACCGGGCCAAGCTGACGACCCCTGCTCTGGGGACCTACACACAAGCGACGTTCCGGGAAGCGGTTTGGCGGGAGCGGTGGCACGAACTGGCTTACGAGCAGATCACGTGGTTCGACATGGTTCGGTTGCGGAAAGTCTACAACGACAAGACGAACGGATTCGACAACTTCGTGGGTCACGTGAACCCGAGTTCGAACCAGCCGTTGCAGGAGAAGCATTTGCTGTTGCCGCTGGGCAAGCAGGAGATGCTCAACAACCCGAACCTGAAACCGCAGAATCCGGGGTATCCGAACTAAAAGTGGGTAAATTCTTGTATAATACTGGAATAGCACAAAATAAAAAAGCCGAAATTGCAGTGAAAATGGTCTCACTTGTTCTGTTCGGAGTCAATGATTAGAATGAAGCTAAAAATGACGAGCCGTATTGGGATGTGGATGGCGGGATTGGCGTGCTTCTCCGGAAGTGTGCTGATTCAAAGCTGTGGTGGGGTGGAAAAACCGGCTGAAATTGAAGCGTTGGCGGATCAGCTTCCCGAGAAGGTGGATTACAACCTGCACGTGAAGCCGATCCTGTCCGACAAATGTTTTTTCTGCCACGGTCCCGATAAGGCCAGTCAGAAAGGTGGTTTGGAACTGGCAACCCGCGAAGGGGCGATGGCGGCTTTGAAAAAAGCGAAGAACAAAAAACACGCCATTGTCCCCGGCGATCTGTCGGAAAGCGAAGTGTATTACCGGCTGGTGACGACGGACGAAGACGAGATGATGCCTCCGAAATCCTCAAATCGCGTTCTGACCCCGTACGAAAAAGCCGTGCTCCTCAAATGGATCGAGGATGGGGCCGAGTACAAACCGCACTGGGCGCTGCTCAAACCGGAAAAGGCGAAACTGCCGACCGTGAAAGACGCCAGTTGGCCCAAAAATCCGATCGACTATTTTACGCTGCAAAAAATGGAGGAGAAGGGATTGAAACCGTCTCCCGAAGCCGACCGGGAAAACCTGCTCCGCCGGGTTACGCTGGATTTGACCGGTTTGCCGCCCACCGTGGAAGAGCAACAGGCTTTTCTGGCCGACCGTTCGCCGAATGCCTACGAAAAAGTGGTGGATCGGTTGCTGAAATCGCCCCATTACGGCGAGAAAATGGCCGTCGATTGGCTCGATTTGTCCCGCTATGCCGACACCCACGGCTACACCGTCGACCGCTACCGGCCGATGTGGCCCTGGCGCGACTGGGTGATCAAGTCGTTTAACCAGAATCAGCGGTTCGATCAGTTTGTGACCTGGCAACTGGCGGGCGATTTGCTGCCCAATGCGACGCGGGAACAACGGTTGGCGACGGCCTTCAACCGCAACCACTCGCAGAATATGGAAGGCGGGATTATCAACGAAGAGTTTCGGGTGGAATACGTCGCCGACCGCGCCAACACCGTCGGAACCGCCTTGATGGGCCTGACGGTGGAATGCGCGCGTTGCCACGACCACAAGTTCGACCCGTTTTCACAGAAAGATTATTACAGCCTCTTCGCCTTTTTCAACAACGTGGACGAAGCCGGGCAAATCTCCTGGGACGATGCCATGCCGGTGCCGACGATGTTGCTGAGCCAGCCGAAACACGACAGCCTGCTGACGTTTCTGGATACCAAAATCAAGGCGACGGAAAGCGCGATCCGGCAGACGGTTCAGCAGGAACAACCGGCATTTGAACAATGGCAGGCCAAAACCGCATCGGTCATTCCGTTCGATGTTCGGAAAGGCTTGCAGGCCCATTTTACGTTCGACAAACTGGCGAATGGCAAGTTTCTGAACGCCGTTAGCAAGAAAGACAGCGGCAAAGTGCTTGACCCGGTTTTGGTGCCGGGCAAACGTGGTAATGCGTTTCAGTCCAACGGCGACGATATTCTGACGCTGGGCGATGTCGGTATTTTTAACCGATCGCAACCGTTCTCCATCGGCGTCTGGGTCAACATTCCCAAAGATGTTTCCAAGGCGGCTCTCGTTCACAAGGGCAACGGCGATATTCTGTACAATTTTCGGGGGTATTTCCTGAACCTGCGCGACGGCAAACCGGAGCTGCTGATGGCGCATACCTGGCCTTACAACAGCATTATTCGGATCGGGAAGCAGGTTTTGCCGAAAGAAAAATGGATTCAGTTGACGATGACCTACGACGGTTCGAGCAAAGCGAACGGTCTGCGACTGTTCGTGGATGGAAAAGAAACCGCACTGGTGACCGAAAAGGATAATCTGTACAAAGACATTCTCTTTAAAGGCAAGCAAACCGGGTTGATGGTCGGCGCGGACATGCGTGGCCCCGGTTTCAAGAAAGGTGCCATCGATGAACTGGTGGTCTACAACCGCGCATTGACGGCCCCGGAAGTGCAGGCGCTGGTTCAATCGACCCAAACCCTGCCCACCGTCAAAGGCGAACCGCTGAAGGACTATTATCTCAGCACGGTTTCGACAACCTATCAGCAACAACGCGACGAATTGCAGAAACTGCGGGCGGAGCGAAACCGGATTGCGGAGGACATTCCGGAAATCATGGTGATGGAAGACATGAAAACGCCCCGGCCAACGCACATTCTCAAACGGGGTGTTTACGATGCCCCCGGCGACCCGGTTCAGCCCGACGTGCCCGCCAGCGTGTTGCCGTTCCCGAAGGAATACCCGAGAAACCGGCTCGGTCTGGCGAAGTGGCTGCTGCATCCCGACAATCCGCTGACGGCCCGGGTGACCGTGAACCGCTACTGGCAAACGTACTTCGGAACCGGTCTGGTGAAATCGGCCAACAACTTCGGCAATCAGGGCAATTTGCCCACGCACCCCGAATTGCTCGACTGGCTGGCGGTTCAGTTTAGAGAGTCGGGCTGGAACGTGAAAGCCATGCAGAAACTGCTGGTGATGACAGCAACCTACCGGCAATCGTCGCGCGGGCGACCGGATTTGCAGCAGAAAGACCCCGAAAATACGTGGCTCGCCCGTGGCCCGATGTTTCGGTTAACCGCCGAGATGATTCGGGATAATGCACTGGCATCGAGCGGTTTGTTGTCGGGTCGGTTGGGCGGTGAAAGCGTAAAACCGTATCAGCCGGAAGGCTTGTGGGCGGTGAACAACACAACGTACGAACAGGATACCGGCGAAAAACTGTACCGCCGGAGTCTGTACACGTTCTGGCGTCGAACCAATCCGCCCCCGTCGATGAACACCTTCGATGCGCCCTCGCGGAGTTATTGCGTGGTGCAACGGCAGAAAACCAGCACGCCCTTGCAGGCGCTGGTGTTGCTCAACGATCCGCAGTTTGTCGAAGCCGCCAAAGTGGTGGCCGCCCGGTCGATTGCACCCGGCAAACCGCTGCCCGACCAGTTGACCCAGCTTTTCCGGTTGCTGACCAGCCGAAAACCGGTCGAAAAAGAGTTGACGATCCTGACGAAACTATACCAGCAGGAATACCAGAAATTCCGGAAAAGTCCCGCCAAAATGCAGGGCTGGATTGACGCTGGCGAATACAAATTGACCGAACCAACCGAGAAACCCGCCCTCGCGGCTGGTGCCGTCGTCGCCAGTGCGGTGATGAATTCGGAAGCGTTTATTACGAAACATTAGAAGTTATGAAAGAGAAACTCGCGCAGAGTCTGGCCGACACCTTCAACCGGCGGTCTTTTCTGAACAAAGCTTCCTGGGGCCTGGGCTCGCTGGCGCTGGGGTCGTTGTTGCCTTCGCAGCTTTTCTCCAACCCGGCCGAACGGATTGAAACCGTGCCAAACCGTGCTCCGAAAGCCAAGCGGGTCGTGTATCTGTTTCAAAGCGGTGGACCGTCGCAACTGGAGACGTTCGACTACAAACCGTATCTGGAAAAGATGCACGGCAAAGACCTGCCCGCGTCGGTGCGGAAAGGCCAGCGGCTGACGAGCATGAGCGCCCAGCAATCGGCACTGCCGCTGGTGAGTTCGCCCTACAAATTTGCCCAGTACGGCAAAAGTGGCGCGTGGGCGAGCGAGCTGATGCCGTATACCGGCAAAGTGGTCGACGACCTGTGTTTCATCAAATCGATGTACACCGAGCAAATCAACCACGACCCGGCGCTGACGTTTTTTCAGACCGGAAATCAACTGGCCGGGCGGCCCAGTATTGGCTCCTGGGTGAGCTACGGGCTGGGGTCGGCTAACGAAAATCTACCCGCTTTCATCGTGATGGTGTCGAAAGACGCCCCGCAGGATCAGCCGTTGTATGCCCGGTTGTGGGGCAACGGTTTTTTGCCATCGAAACACCAGGGCGTGCAGTTTCGCTCCGGCAACGACCCGGTTTTGTATCTGAGCAATCCCAACGGCTACAGTTCGTCGGATCGGCGGTCGATGCTCGACGCGCTGAAGGATCTGAACCAGGTGCAGGAGGAAATTTACGGCGACCCGGAAGTGTCGAACCACATTGCGCAGTATGAAATGGCGTTTCGGATGCAAACGTCGGTGCCGGAAGTCAACGATTTGTCCGACGAGCCGGATTGGGTGTTCGATCTATACGGCGAATCGGCCCGGAATCCGGGGACGTATGCGGCCAACTGTCTGATGGCCCGTCGGTTACTGGAGCGTGATGTAAAATTTGTGCAGTTGTATCACCAGGGCTGGGATCAGCACGGAAACTTGCCCAAGAGCATCACCAAACAGTGCAAAGCGACCGATCAGGCGTCGGCAGCACTGGTGCAGGACCTGAAACAACGCGGTTTGCTGGACGACACGCTCGTGGTGTGGGGCGGAGAATTTGGCCGCACAAACTACTCACAGGGCAAACTGACGAAAGACAATTACGGCCGCGATCACCACCCGCGCTGCTTCACGATGTGGATGGCGGGGGGCGGTGTCAAACGCGGCATCACCTACGGCGAAACCGACGAGTTTGGCTATAACATCATCAAAAACCCGGTCCACGTCCACGATTTTCAGGCGACGCTCTTGCACTTGCTGGGCGTTGATCACGAAAAACTGACCTACGAATTTCAGGGTCGGCGGTTTCGGCTGACGGATGTGGAGGGGAAGTTGGTGAAGGGGATTTTGGCGTGAAAATTGTTTTACTTTAAGGTCTGTGTTTTGCAGACCTTTTTTGTTACACTTGTTAAGCTCTATTCCGATGCCTGTATCCCAACAGACCTTTTATGGCCAGTAAAGACATAGACCTCGGATTAGGAATATCTCAAAAATCAATCCCTTTTCACTCTTGCGAAATCTCAGGGGATTGCGTAGGTTGGGGGAGAAATACATATTTGTATGCTTAAAAGGTGTCGGGACATAAGGGAGAATAATAATCTGTATTCGTCCTTGTTGAGTCAAATAAAGTTTGTTGCTAATCGCCCAATTCTTTTTACAAGGGGAATTGGTTCTCATTGGGAGTATACATCTTTCAATTCGGAGTTACGATATCAGAACGGATCAAATGGGAAATTTACTGGTAAGCAGAAAATTAGCGAATATAGCGATTATGGGTTTCAGATCTTTTCAGAAAGTTTTCAGCGTCCTATCTTCAGGTTTGACGCAGATGGAGTTGTGCATGAAAATAGAAATGAAACTCTCCCTATTCTTCAAAGACGCGTATTTACCCCACACTTCCACCAGTATGATGAAGAGGGAGTAGAGTTTGCATTTCGCACCCTTGAGATAGACGAGAATGTAGCAAGAATTCAATCTGACTTAGATTTTGGATTTGCCTGCTTTTGTAGAGAAGCTAAAATCCTAATGGATAGTGGTGGAAGGCCCGCTCTTAGTTTTCAGGCAAGTTTATTTATTGATGCAGAACACCTAGATTTACATAAAGGTATAGATTTTGAATAAAGTAGACGATAGATTGGTAAGTATTTTCGAGACAATTAAGTCCGATATCTGTAACCTTGTAGAATACAGGGCTAGAGGAGAAACTATAGAAATAATTACTCAATTTACTACTCTCAATAATTGTGTAGTTTCGGTTTTTCTAAGCGTTAAAGAAGATAAAATTATTGTTTCCGATGGCGGTTGGCTGCATCGTGATAAATATAATGACCAAGGCTTAATTGATGAATTACCTATCGTTACTAGAATCAATACACAGATAATTGAATATTACAAAATCAAACAAACTCAGTCAAAACAAAATATAAATTATTTTTATAAAACTACCAATAAGAAAGAATTAGTGTCATCCTTAGTATTAGAACTTAGTCAGTTCATTGTTGCGTCTGTTAATAGCCGAATTCTAAGCTATTCAAAAGAAGAGGATGTCAATGATAGCAAAAAGGCATTTCATGATCAGGTTAATGGATATATTAAAAGCTTATTTAGAGATGTTGAGACCAATGAATATATCAAAGTGAATGAACAATACAGAGTTAAATTTGATTGTATTTTTCGAATAAAAGTTAGGCCGTTCCTTTTAATGTATATAAGCGGTTCTAACAACTCTGTCTTTAACAAAGATATCTCTCAAGCAGTTGTAAATTTTAATGTAGTAAACCGGAACGCAGTTGCTGATGAATACTTTACCAAAATTGCCATTCTTAATACTCAGGCTCCGGGTTATAATAAAGCAAAAAGCGATTTTTATTTAGCTGAACTACGGGAAGCGGCTGATATGCCTTTAATTGATTATTTTAATCCTGCTGAATTGACATTAATTGAGAACCTTCGACCAAAAACCGCCTAAAATCGCTCTGAAGTTTATGTCTTCACAGAACGTAACCAAAAATATAGAAATAGATCTGTAGAAACACCTAAATTATACACGCCTTTTTGGTCGCTTAGCGACCGAATGTTTGTAGAAAAGGGAGATGATTCCATACCTTCTTTTTGGTCGCGTAGCGATCAAACCGTATGGCTTTTATTCGATCGCTACGCGACCAAAAAGAAGGTATGAATTTTAATTAGCTACAAACATTAAGTCGCTACGCGACAGAAAATCTGCCCCAAAGATGTGTATACCTTACTCACCGGAATACCTTTGGTCGGGACATGCGAAAACTGCAACCATGCGCAAACCAACAACCGTTTACTGAAAAGGGCAATTCTAACCTAATGTAATATAATCCCAACCCCCTTCCTCCCCAAAATTCAACCCAATCCCGCTTCCCTCTGCAACCATTCCCCCCAATTTGTCATCTTTGTCCATGAACCTGGCAACAACATGACCGCGACCTCTCTACTTTCCAGCGCACGAATGGCGTTCTTGACCTTATTCAGCCTGCTGGCGGCTTCCAGCCAGGCCCAGAACCAACCGGCTGACACGGCCTTTACCCAACTTGACCGGGTCGTCAGGCAACTCATGGATAGCGCGAACGTACCCGGTTTGTCGCTGGCATTGATTCAGAAGGGGCGGCTTTCCTATCAAAAAGCCTACGGTTTCACCAAAGCCGACTCGACCCAACGCGTGGATTCCAACACCGTCTTCGAAGCCGCTTCACTGACCAAGCCGCTCTTTGCGTATGCGGTTTTGCAACTGGTGGAAGAAGGGCGTCTGGATCTGGACAAACCGCTGTTTGAATACCTGCCTTATCCGGACGTGGCCGACGATGAACGGTATACGAAAATCACGGCCCGGCTGGTGTTGAGCCACCGCTCGGGCTTGCCGAACTGGCGTAAAAACCGGCGCTCTGCCCAACTGGCGATGGTTCGTTCCCCCGGCGAACGGTTTGGGTACTCCGGGGAAGGATTCGTCTATCTGCAAAAAGTCGTTGAAAAAATCACGGGCGAACCGATCAATGCGTTTATGGAAAACCGGGTATTGAAACCGTTGGGGATGGCGCACAGTAGCTTTGTCTGGCAACCGGCCTTTACCGCCAATTACGCCCTGCCGCACGACGAGTCGGGAAACGTTGAGCAAAAATACCAACCGGCGCAGGCCAATATGGCTTATTCCCTGCATACCACGGCTCCGGATTATGCCCGGTTTGTGCTGGCTCTTTTCAACGCAACGGGGCTGAAACCCGCCACGGTCGATCAGATGCTCAGCCCGCAAAGCCAGTTGCCCACCCGTTTTTCCGGCTCCGATACGCTGGTGTCCGGTTCTTACTGGGGGTTAGGGATTGGCCTGGAACAAACACCGGCGGAAACCTATTTCTGGCACTGGGGCGATAATGGGGCCTTCAAATGTTTCGTCCTGGCGAACCGCACGCGCAAAGACGCGGTGGTCTATTTCGCCAACGGGTCGGACGGCCTGGATTTCGCCGACGAGATCGTCCGCCAGACGGTGGGTGGACAGCATCCGGCCTTTCCTTTTCTGGGGATCAACTGGCGGGCGCAGGCGGGCAAAACCGCCAAAACCCGTTGACCAGACCCCGCGATTATCCAACCAAGCCGAACAGGTGGCTAAAATGCGTACTTTTAGGGCCGAAGAAACCCGTTTTTCCTAAATTCGACCCGTAAATCAACTGAGTATGAAGAGCAAACAGGCCCTTCCGGCATTGATACTCGTGCTGTGTAGCAGCTTTGGGACTTTCCTACCAGCTTCTAAGCAGAAGCCAATCAGCCGGCCTCCCAACATCATTCTGATTCTGATCGATGACATGGGGGCGGCCGATGTGGGCTGCTACCGGCCCAGCTCTTCAGCCAGTTCCTTACCGCCTACGCCCCACATCGACCGGCTGGCAGCCGAGGGCATTCAGTTTATGAACTACTACAGCGCGGCCCCCATTTGCTCGCCTTCCCGCGTGGGTTTGTTGACAGGAAACGTCCCCGGAAAGTGGCGGATTACGTCGTTTCTCGCGGATCGGAAACACAACCGCACCTGCGAACAGGCCGATTTCCTGGACGCTTCGGCGCCATCGGTCGCCCGTGAACTCAAAGCCGCGGGCTATGCCACGGCGCACTTTGGGAAATGGCACATGGGCGGGGGGCGCGATGTCGACAATGCGCCCGGAATCCGGCAATACGGTTTTGATGAATATGCCAGCACCTGGGAAAGCCCCGACCCCGACCCGCTGCTGACGTCGACGGACTGGATCTGGGCTAAATCCGACAGTGTGAAACGCTGGAACCGAACGGCGTACTTCGTTGACAAAACGCTCGATTTTTTGAAGCGAAACCCCGACAAACCCTGCTACATCAACCTCTGGCCCGATGACGTGCATACGCCCTGGGTGCCCGACGAAACGACCCTCAACGAGTTTCCGAAGGGAACCGAAAAACCGCGCGAATTCAAAACCGTTCTGGCTGAACTCGACCTGCAGATTGGTCGGCTGATGGCCGGTTTGAAAGCTCTGGGCATGGATGAAAATACGCTCGTTGTGTTTACCAGCGACAACGGAGCCTTGCCAACCTTTCAGGGGAGTCGGTCGGGGCTGTTCCGGGGCAGCAAGCTCTCGCTGTATGAAGGGGGCATTCGGATGCCGTTTATCGTTCGCTATCCGGCCCGAACGCCCAAAGGACGGGTTGATAATCAGTCAGTATTGAGTGCGGTCGACCTGCTGCCCACGTTTGTGAGTCTGGCGGGCAAAAAAGGGCGGAACACCGGCGCTGACGGCGAAAACCGGGCCGGGGTTCTCCTGGGCAAACCGACCGCTCGCAAGAGTCCTCTTTTCTGGGAATACGGTCGCAATACCGAATCGTTCCGTTATCCGGCTGGTCGTGACAAAAGCCCGAATCTGGCCATGCGACAGGGCCACTGGAAACTGCTGGTCAATGCCGACGGTTCCGGCACCGAACTCTATGATCTGGCCACTGACCCTTCTGAACAGACGGATGTAGCCGCTCAGCACCCCAGGTTGGTGGATGAAATGAAGCCCAAACTAGTGGCCTGGCGGAACGGGCTGACAAAAGAGTAAGGGGACGGCGAACGATCACTCCGATTTCCCCGCATATCCTTTCCCCATCAATACCTGACCCGGCCGTTTTCCGGTGTGTTTGCCGCTCTCGATCACCGGAATCCCGTTGACCAGCACGTAGGAAAAACCGGTTGAATAAGCGTGGGGAACATCGTAGGTAGACTGATCGGACACGGTTTTTTCGTCAAAAATGACAAGGTCGGCGGCATAACCGGGTTTTAGAATACCCCGGTCGTCGAGCTTGAACCGCTGGGCGGGGAGCGACGACATCCGCCGGACGGCTTCCTCCACCGGAATCACTTTTTTCTCGCGCACATAGCGGCCCAGCACCCGGGCGTTGGTGCCGTAGCCCCGTGGGTGCGGCATGCCGGACTGGTAGCGCGTGACGCCAGCATCCGAGGCAATCATCGTGTTGGGGTAGCGCATGATCGTGGCCACGTCGTCTTCCGACATCGTGTGGTACACCATCTGAATGCGTTTCATGTTGCACTTTTCCATCAGTTCCATCACGAGATCCGCTTCGGTTTCGGCGTTGTTTTTTCGACCCAGTTTCTGGTTGATCTTGCTGATGCTCATCCCGTTGAAGGTGGTGTCGGCGGGGTAATACGCCACGACGGCGTAGTCGAAATTTTTGCGGTCGTTTTTCTTTAAACCGTCGAGCATTTCCTTCCGGATTTTGGTGCGGGTGGCCGGGTCACGGAAACGGACGAGCGTGGCGGAGTCACCGTCGGCCAGCGCCCAGGCGGGAACGATGCTGGAAAGTGAGGTGCTCGAAGCGGTATACGGATATTGATCGACGGTTACATCAAGCCCCTCGCGCCGGGCGGCTTCCACCATCGCCACGGTTTCGACGCTGGAACCCCAGATCGGTTTGCTGGCCACTTTAAAGTGCGAAATCTCCACCGGAATTCCGGCTTCCCGGCCAATCTGAATGGCTTCTTCGATGGCTTTTTTGACGTCCTGCCCTTCGTTGCGCATGTGCGACGCGTAGACGCCCCCGTAGCGTGACGCCATTTTGGCCAGATTGACGATTTCGGGCGTGCGGGCGTAGGTGCCGGGCGTGTAAATCAAACCGGTCGAAATTCCGACGGCACCGTCTTTCATGGCCTGTTCAACGAGGGCTTCCATTTCGGTCTGTTCTTTGGCGGTCGGTTCGCGGAAGGCCATTTTCATCACTTTCAGCCGCACAGTATTGTGACCGATCATCGACGCCAGGTTGGGCGAAAAACCGCCGATGCGCAGCGAATCGAAGAAGGTGCGCAGGTTGGTGGCCGAACCCCCGCAGTTGCCGGTGACGAGCGTCGTGACGCCGTCGTAGAGGAAATTCTCGGCACCGGGACGGTCCTGCAAACTGCCTTCTACGTGCGTGTGAACGTCGATAAAACCGGGGGCTATGAGCTGGTTTTTGGCGTCGATCACGGTTTTGCCATCGGTGGCCGGGATTTTTCCGATTCGGGCGACTTTGCCGTTCTGAATGGCCACGTCGGCATAATACCACGGATTGCCGGTGCCGTCGACCACGCGACCGTTTTTGATGACCAGATCGAACGACTGGCCGTAGGAGAACGTGCTGATGAAGAGGAAGTAAAGCAGGTGTTTCATGGATTAATCAGAGTCCCAAAGGGTGATGATTTGGTCGGAATGAAGACTTTTAAACACGTAAAAAAGCGTACTGTAATTGCTGCTGTCAGCGTAATCTTGAATGCGTTTTCGCGGCACATCTTCCCATAATTCCTCCGCATCGGTTTCTTCGGCCAGCGTGTAATAGATGGATTTTTCGAACAAAGATTGAGCCTCAGAACCGCCGGCCAATTGCTTATAGAGCGGTTTTGAACCGTAACCGATAAACCGGGCATAGTCACCGTCGGCGCAGGGCCATTCCCAATCCTGCCAGGTCACGAGGTGCGGGGTGGTTTTTTCCAGTTCGAGCGTTTTCTGGTCGGCCAAATCGTCCAGCTCGGCTTTGCTGAGTGCCGGGTGAAGGGACTTCAATTGCCGTTTCAGTTCCGCCACATCGCCCTGACAGGTATAACTATCCCATTCGTAAAGCCGGCCGTTCGATAAACAATCCGGGCAAACAAAAGTAAGTTCGTCTTCGCCAAAAAATCCAGCCGCGTCGAAACACGGTTTTTGCTGGTGGCACAGATCGCAGCGCGAATTTTCGTCGCTGACGCCAACAAAAAGCTCCGGTTGATTGAGGTAGGTGAAGGTCATAACGGGCGGCCTTTCTGTGATGCCAGATACTAACTTAACAAACAAACGCCGGATTTGCCAGTGAAGGTGGTCTGCAAACGAAGTTCCGCCCGATTAAATCACGCCCGTTGGGATGCAGATTAAATGAATAGTGCAAGAGCCGGAAAGGAGAATTTCAGTATTCCGCACCAGAGGTTAAAGATTGACGGGTAACGTGAAACTCTATTTATTGAAAAAGTTACAAGTTTTGCCCGGATTTTAAGTCTACCAATAAGGATAGTTCAAAACGGGTATGAAGGCAATACCGACATTTTTCCTAAATTGCAAGCTTACCAGTAGAAAGCACAACGATGGGATTAAAAAGTTTGCTACCCAATTCACTCAAAACCTCCTTAAAAAAAGTCATTCCAATCGAAATGATCGACCGGCTGGAGTTGCTGACCGGTGAACGCGACGCGTTGACGCCACCCTCCCGCATGATCTTCATCGGCGACGGTGATTTCAAGGCCGTTGGGGTGAAATCGGTTGATCATATCAAGGAACTGGTTGGACTACATTCAACGGATAACATTCTGGATGTTGGCAGTGGAATTGGCCGGGTTGCGATTCCCTTAACGGACTACATCTCCGCCCCGGGCAGTTACGACGGGATCGAGATCGTTAAAAACGGTGTGGATTGGTGTACGAAAGAAGTAACGAAGCGGTTTCCGCATTTCCGCTTTCACCACCTGAATGTCTACAACAAAATGTATAACCCGCTCGGAACCATGCAGGGCCATGAGCTGCGGTTTCCGTTTGAGTCGTCAACGTTCAGTCTGGTGATTCTGAATTCAGTGTTTACCCACATGCTCGAGAACGACTTTGAGCAGTATCTGGCCGAAATTTCGCGGGTCATGAAAAAAGGGGGTAGAGCCTACATAACCATGTTTTTGCTCAACAGCGAGTCGCGCAAAGCCAACGCGGAAGGGAAAAGCCTGTATGGCCGTCAGTTGACGCCGTTTACGGAACGAACCATGGTTCATATTCAGGAACTGCCCGAAAGCATGATTGCCTTCGACGAAGTGTATACCAAAGAGGCTTTTCAGAAAGCGGGCTTAACGATTCGCACGATCAATTACGGGAGTTGGGTTGGCCGAACCGGCACAATCGACTACCAGGATCTGCTGTATGTGGTGAAGTTGTAGGAAATCTCTATCGGCTCGGCTGATCGCAAAACCGCCGGGTTTAAAAGCTGGATTCGATTACCGGATGCGTCGTAGTGGTACTGGCCCGGCGAAAGGCGTTGGCCCCCCGGCCGAATAGGCGTGATTCAGAAGTGTGACACTGATCAACAGGGCGTATACGAAGGCGGTTTCGGGAGAAGGCTTTTGGAAAACAACGGGTTACGTGTTTTTTTGTTGTGTTGACTTTACGAGTCATTCCCCGTTCTCTTTTGATATCGATAACGGTCAAATGATTGAAGGAGCGAATGTTTATTGCGTATTGCTACATAAGTTTTGCTAATTACAATGATTGCAAACGACCAGATTCAGAAGTATTATAAAGATCTCCTGAATCTGGTTTAAAGAGTAATGATCGTATGAAATCGATAACTCTTTTCTTTTTATTAAGTTGTTATAGTTTCGTTGTTAAATCGCAAACTATTCCGCAGAAAAATACCATTCGCATTGGCGTAAGCAGAGTAGGATTAGATGCCCCGGATGCGCTTGGAACAAGGTATGAAATACACTATACACGGCTGTTGGGTTTTTCAAGGTTTAAATTTGAAGCTAAAGCAGGCGTGCTCAAAACAGAATACTATGAAACTATTCATCCCACTTTTTTAAATTCCAGGAAAAGGAAAAGTCTGGATTTGGTAATAAACTATAACGTCTTAAAAAATTACAGGCACGCTATTTATCCCGGATTTTGATTTTCAATTTGGCATCGGAAGGACCTCCTTTTGAACCAGGTACAGTATGAAACGAATTCAAATGGAACAGTTTATGTATCTTCGTTTACAACGAGAGGTTTTGATGAAATGAATATCGGGCCTTATTTTAGTTTACAGTATGAGTATCGTATGTTATCGAATCTTTCGATCTCAATTCAATCCGGTTTGAACTCTCTAGGCAAAGCTGGCTGGAATTCGAATTTAGGATTATCACTTGGCTATCATTTTTAATGATACGCCTTTCAGATCATATACCAATCTCCGTTTTCGCTCATGGCGCGCTTAACAAGCTCGCAAAAGAGGCCATGCCTTTTTTCGTCAGCTACTTTTGAGTTTTCGTCTCAATTGAATGAGCCTGAATTTTATATTGTCATAAATTAAGCCTGAAACTAAGGTAGCCGCAGCAAAAATTAAGGCGAGAAGTCCCACTTTCGAATATAAAATGCCACCAATGATGCCGCCAATGAAAAAGAAACTGATGATGGTCAGCCGAAGTTTTATTGACGATAGAAGTTTGTGCTTCTGTTCCTGCTCTTTGTAAAAGAACAATTGCGATAATTCAATGCCCAGGTCGGTGAAAAGCCCCGTTAAATGGGTTGTCCTGACGCTGGAATTTGAGATGGTAGTAACCAGGGAGTTTTGTAAACCCATCGCAAAGAGCAGACTACAGGCAATGGTGTTTGGGTTTCTCATTAGTAAATCTTGTCCGAAAAAGCCGATAAAGAATAATATTAAACATTCTATCGAAGCAGGAACTACGTAAACATAATGGTCATCTTTCCGTGAAATAACTTCAATGAGCAAACTGGAAACAAAGGAGCCTAAGAAAAAGAAAAATATATACAGGAAATAGACAAAGCCTTGCCAAAAGTTGAGTTTAAAAACTTCTTCTACAAAAAAAGCGAAATGGCCTGTTACGTTCGTTGTCAACCGCTGAACGGCAAAAAAACCGGCCACGTTTACAATACCGGCGACAAGAGATAATAACGAAGCAATTTTTAAATTATGGCTTAACGTTCGGGTCTTCCCCTGGTGTCTAAACATGGTATATTTTTTCTGCTTCTATAATTGAGTCGATAAAATCATTACTATAAAGTTCTTTCAATGTAGCATAGGTCTTTCTATCTTGATTAGCCTTCTCGGCTAAATCATATTTCATTTGTTGGTATTTTAACCTTGCCCATTCATTTTTCCTTAAAAAATTTCTGGATAGAATGTGTCGCTCCAAGGCTTTACTACCAACTGGGCAAACATAGAGATGATGCTTTATTGTGTCCAATACTTTATTAGTCAAATTTCCATTTCTTTTAAACACATCTCGGTCTTGGATTCCCTGATTGCCATTATGGTAGTACCCCAACTTTTCGAGTCTCACTTTTATTTTTTCAAAATCTGAGGTGTCGGGATAGATAATATCAATGTCTATAATTGGTTTTGAATCCAAATGTGGCACAGAAGTGCTTCCTATATGTTCAATACAATAGTCAATCCCGTCAAGGTGAATTTCTATCTCACGTTTTATATTCGTAAAATTATTAACCCAATTTGAAGTATATTTTTCGAGTACCATTCTGTTCCTTTAAAATGACGCATAACGTTTTTCTGTCTGGCGACGTGGCGAATTTTTAGTACAAAACTGTCAACTAATACTAATTCATATTTCCGATAGCGTATTTTCTTTCATAGATTCCAGCTCAATGTTAATTTTGATGGGTTTATCATTTCGTAAAAAGTGTTATTGTTCAATATCCATTTTTCGTAACAAACCGTCTTGTATGGTGTATATATGCTTTACTATCCCATCAAAGAGTGAGTTGTCCTGTAGGTCTTTTACTTTTTGATGAACTTCAACTTCCAATAGTCCGTTCTGTCTCTCGTTAATTGCCAGAGGGTCTACATGGGGGTTAATCTCGGTCCATTGTCTTGTCCAATAATCTCTAATTTCATTGTGTCCACTTACATAGCCACCCTCAAATGCTTTTGGCCATTCAATGTCGGTGTGCATGGTTGAAAGGGCTTTGTCGATGTCTCTTCCGTTGAATGCTGAATACGCTTTTTTGATTAAATCATGTACTTTAGTTTTCATAAATGTCTTTGTTTAAATGTTGTTTTAAACCAGCAAAAGTCTGTCGTATTAAATGCATCAATTTGTGGTCTTGTCGAATTGCAGCGTATCTTATGGGTTTAATTTTAGTTTCCTCCTGTTTCCGGTCTGTGGTACACAGATCGGAAACAGCAATAGCCGGACAACTAAGCCCGGCTATTGTTATAAAATCAATCAACCTCCGACAACCCTTACACCTTCCCCCGCAAAAAATCCGCCGTATAATTCTCGCCCTCCGGTAGTTTCACCAGCTCTTCCGGGGTGCCGGCAAAGGTGACGTAACCGCCCGTGTCCCCGCCTTCGGGGCCGAGGTCGATGAGGTAGTCGGCCGATTTGATGATCTCGGTATTGTGTTCGATGATGATCACACTGTCGCCCTGATCGACCAGCGCGTTGATGGCTTTCAGCAGCTTGCGGATGTCGTGGAAGTGCAAACCGGTGGTCGGTTCGTCAAAAATGAACAGCGTTCCGCCTTTGTTGGTATTGCCTTTTCCCAGAAACGACGCCAGTTTAACGCGCTGGGCTTCACCACCCGACAACGTATTGGACGACTGCCCGAGCGTAATATACCCCAAACCGACATCCTGCAACGGCATCAGTTTTTCGACCATCTTCGGTTCGGCTTTCCGGAAGTAGTCAATGGCTTCATCGACGGTCATTTCCAGAATATCCGCCACGTTTTTGTCGTTCAGCGTCACTTCCAGAATTTCCTGCTTAAACCGCTTGCCGTTGCAGCCTTCGCATTTCAGGAAAATATCGGCCATAAACTGCATCTCGATCTTGACCTCACCTTCGCCCTGACACACCTCGCAGCGCCCGCCATCCACGTTGAACGAAAAGTGCGACGGTTTGTAGCCCCGCGCCTTCGACACGGGCTGTTCGGCCATCACCTGCCGCAGATAATCGTAGGCTTTGATGTACGTCACCGGGTTCGAGCGCGACGATTTACCAATCGGATTCTGGTCGATCATCTCGATGGAGGTGACGCGGTCCAGACTGCCGCCCAGGCTGTCGTGCTTGCCGGCTTCTTCAGAACCATCGCCCTTCAAACGCGTCAAGGCCGGATATAACACCTTGCGAATCAGCGTCGATTTGCCCGAACCACTCACGCCCGTCACCACGGTCAGCGTGTTCAGCGGCAACCGCACATCCAGATCCTTCAAATTATTCTCCCGTGCGCCGTTCACTTCCAGCCAGTGCGTGGCTTTCCGCCGGAATTTCGGCACCGGCACAGTTTCTTTCCCCGTCAGAAAAGCGAGGGTGTGGGAATGCAGAAGCGGAGGAGCGGAAGAAAGGAGGATGGATTCGGAGCTTTCTCCATTTTCCTTTCCTGCTTTTCTCCCTTCCTCCTTAATTTCCTCCCACGTTCCCTGAAACACCAGGTGGCCACCGTTGACACCCGCATCCGGGCCGATGTCGATGAGCTGATCGGCCGCCCGCATCACTTCTTCTTCGTGTTCGACCACAATAACGGTATTGCCCAGATCGCGGAGGGTTTCCAGCACGCTCACCAGTTGCTTGGTGTCGCGCGGGTGGAGGCCAATGCTGGGCTCATCCAGAATATACATCGATCCAACCAGCGCGCTACCGAGCGAAGTTGCCAGTTTAATGCGCTGGTATTCACCACCGGACAGGGTGTTGGTCAGGCGGTTTAGTGTTAAATAGGTCAGCCCGACGCGCTCCATGTAATCCAGACGGTTGCGGATTTCGGTGAGTAGCCGTTTGCCCACTTCCCGCTGGTGCGGGGGGAGTTCCAGATTCCGGAAAAAACCGGCAGCTTCGCCAATCGGCATCAGCACGATGTCGGTAATGGATTTTCCTCCGGCAATTTTTACGTAGCTGGCGTCCTTCCGCAGCCGCGAACCGCGGCATTCGGGGCAGGTGGTTTTTCCGCGGTAGCGCGAGAGCATCACGCGGTATTGGACCTTGAACGTCTGGCTTTCGACGAAATCGAAGAACGCGTTCAGGCCCTGAAAATATTTGTTGCCCGTCCAGAGCACCTCTTTCTGCTCCGGTGCCAGGTCTTTATACGGGCGGTGAATCGGGAAGTCGAACCGGATGCCGTTTTTGAGCAGCGGTTTTAAATATTCCTCGTTCATTTTCTCGCTCCGCCAGGGCGCCAGGGCACCTTCAAAGACCGACAGATTTTTGTCGGGAATGACCAGGTCCGGGTCGATGCCCAGCACTTTACCAAAACCGTCGCACCGGCGGCAGGCACCATACGGGTTGTTGAAGGTGAACAGATTGACGCTCGGTTCTTCAAAAACCAGCCCGTCCAGTTCGAATTTATCCGAGAAAACGCGCGATTCTTTGCCCACGACATCGACCCGGCAAACGCCTTCGCCTTCGTTGAACGCCGTCTGGATCGAGTCCGAAAACCGGTATTGACTGTCTTCGTCGGGCTGTCCGTCCGCGTCGAACTGCACCGTGCTCCGGTCGATCAGGATTTCGAGAGAAGGAGAAAGAGAGGAGAGGAGCGAAGGAGGAGAGGAGTTTGCTCCCTTCTTCCCTTCCTCCTTTAATTCCTTTCCTCCTTCCAATACTTCCTCGATAAACAGCACTTCGCCGTCGGCCACAATCCGGGTGTAGCCTTTCTGGAGCAACACTTTCAGTTCGTCGGCCAGCGTCCGGTCGGGGCGGATGTGCAGCGGTGCCATAACCAGCACGCGTTGCCCCTGTTCGTAAGTATACAGGTATTTAACGACGTCCGTTACCGTATCTTTGCGCACTTCCTGCCCCGAAACGGGCGAGTAGGTGATGCCCACGCGGGCAAAAAGCAATTTCAGATAGTCGTAAATTTCGGTGGTCGTTCCAACCGTTGAGCGGGGATTGCGGGTCGTTACCTTCTGTTCGATGGCAATAGCCGGCGACACCCCTTTGATGTAATCGACTTCGGGTTTTTCCATCCGGCCCAGAAACTGCCGGGCGTAGCTGCTCAGGCTTTCGACGTACATACGCTGACCTTCAGCAAATAACGTGTCGAAAGCCAGGGACGATTTACCCGAGCCCGAAAGGCCGGTGATCACCACCAGTTTGTTGCGCGGAATGGCGACGTCGATGCTTTTCAGGTTGTGAACCCGGGCACCCTTAATGATAATATAGTGTTTGGGATCAAGATGTTCAACGTTGGGTTGCTGAAAGGAGCCGTCAGGCGGCAGACTAACCGATAAATTCATCCTATAAATTTAGCAAAACTCTATCTTTGGACTAACGGTTTTTTTGAAAGGATGGTTTCCTTTTTAATAACGATTGCCCCCAACCCCCTGAAGGGGGCTTTAAGCATTCAGTAATTTTTAGCCCCCTTCAGGGGGTTGGGGGGCACAGATAGCTAAATGACATGGATTCGATTGTTCAGGAAGACATTCTAAAACTCCTGCTGGCAATGGTGCTGGGCGGTTTGATTGGGGCGGAACGCGAATACCGCAGCAAATCGGCGGGGCTCCGAACCACGATTCTGATCTGTGTCGGATCGGCGCTGTTCACCATCGTTTCGCGCCGTTTCAGCGACGACGACCGGATTGCGGCCAACATCGTCAATGGCATCGGTTTTCTGGGTGCCGGGATTATTTTCCGGCAGGAAACCAGCGTCAAAGGACTGACCACGGCGGCCACCATCTGGGCCGTAGCCGCCATCGGGATGGCTGTTGGCGGTGGTTTTTACGACCTTGCCGTGGGCGGTTTTGTCATCATTGGGGCCACATTACTGGTGTTGCCGGCGTTGGCGTCCCGGATTGCCCGTGCCAATCAGGCCCGACAATTCCGAATTGTTACTACCTTTAAACACAAAACGTTGCTGGCGTACGAAACGCTGTTTGAGGAATGTGGGTTGCACCCCCGGCTGCAAAGCCAGCAGCGCATTGGCACCGAAATCATTGGCATCTGGCGGGTTACGGGGTCCGAAAAAGCCCACGAGCGCTGCATCAGGCACTTGCTGAACGACCCGGAAGTAAAAGAGTTTGGGTTTTGAGTGGAGGCATTACTTACTAAAAACCACTATTTTTTCGTTTATAATTCGAGTATCCATTTTTGTTCATTAATCAACTCTATGAACCTCATACAGAAAGGTTTATTAGCAATCATGCTGATAAGCAGCAGTGTAGCCTTCGGGCAAATTACCGAAGATCCGGAAGAACGACGCGGAGAAGGAAAAGACCCATTGAAAACCAAAACGCCGGAAGGTGACCCGTTGCCCTTTTCGCAGCGGCTGCGGTTTGGGGGCGGCATCAGCAATGTCTCCATTGGGAATCCGTTCAGCATTGGGGTGGCTCCCGTCATCGCCTATCAGGCTTCCGAGCGGGCCATTCTGGGCGTCGGCATCAATTATGTCTATTACCGGGCCAAATTATATTACCAGGGTGGAGCCACCGAAATCTACCGGGCCAATCAGTACGGCGGGCGGGTATTCGGGATGTATGAGATCGTTCCCAACATCGTGAAAAACCTGTACGTTCACGGGGAATTCGAAAATACGAATGTTGGCTACACGAACTACAACATCATCCCCTACGAAACGCAGCGACGCTGGGTGAGTGCCGGGTTGGTCGGGTTGACGTATTCCCAACCCATTAGCCGGCGGTTTGGTGTGAATTTAACGGCCTTGTACAACCTGAGTTACAATGCCGATCCGACGTTCTCGTCGTTCGTTTACGGCGGCAGTCCGTGGGTGATTCGGGTGTCGTTTTTTTAATTGAGAAGAAAGAACAGAGAACAGAGAATAAAGACAATCACAGAAATGGGTTTTCTTTACTCTCTACTCTCTCGTCTTTTCTCTTTCTTTTTAGCATTAATGCCATTAGAATTATAAAAATTTCTACTTAATTCGGGTAGATTTTCCCAAACCGGATTAAGACCTTGACCACCGAACGGCAACCCGACCCAATTCTCTGGAACGCCCTGAAACAAGGCGACCGGCGGGCTTTTGCCGAACTCTACGAGCGGTATTACCGCATCCTCTACAACTACGGATACAAACTGCTGCCCGATGCGGCTCTGGTGGAAGATGCCATTCAGGATTTGTTTGTGGATCTCTGGCGGATTCAGCAGAATTTGGCCGAAGCCGAATCGGTCAAATTCTATTTGTTTCGCTCCCTGCGCCGAAAAATTCACCGCCTGAGCGAAAAAGAAAACCGGTTTTTGTCTGTCGACCAGGCCGCTTTCCCGTTTCTGACTGACACGACCCCGGAGCACCAGTTTACCGCCGGAGAACAGGAACAGCAATTGACCCAACAACTGGCCCACGCCCTGAAGCAACTGCCTGATCGTCAGTCGGAAGTGGTCACGCTACGGTTCTACGAAAACTTCAAAACCGCTGAGATTGCGGCTATTATGGGCATCACCGACAAGTCCGTCCGGAACACGCTGCACAAAGCCATGACTCACCTCCGCGAAAATGCGCGATACCTCGCGCCATTTCTGGGGCTGTTGCTTCTTCTTTTATCATAGCATTCCCACAGTCATCCCTGCTTAGTCCGTGTTTTATTTATTCAGCCCGCGGTTTTAACCGTGGGACAGGTTGGAATATTCCGAACGCCACACCAACCGTTTTAACGGTTTCTGTCACAAAACCGTTAAAACGGTTCATCATTTCGTTCAAATTTGGTCACTGATCCCACGATTCAAATCGTGGGCTGATGAATCGCGTCGGCCATAATCCAGCCCGTCAATCCAGCGTCAAATAAAAATATCAAAAGCGGAGGGGACACTTCGCCGTTTCTCCGCTCTTGGTAGAAGAGAGCGGAATATTTATCTATTTTATTGCCCGGATGCAATGAATGCCTATACGGATTATACCACCGAAGACTTTGCCGAAGATGATTTTTTCCGACGTTGGGTGCTGGCACCCGATGCCGAAACCGATTCGTTCTGGCAGGGATTTCTGGCTGAGCATCCGGAAAAAAACACGGTTATTTTGACGGCCCGTTCGTTGTTGCAAGCCGTTTCGCAGGTGCAGACCATGCCCACAGAAGCGCAGGGACACAGGATGTGGGCCGCCATCGAGCACCGTACCACCGGACTGCCAGGGCTGGAGCAACAACCGGACGCTGACGATGAAAACCGCTGGGTGTGGCCAAAAATCAGACGCCCGAACTGGTTCCAGTTGGCGGCTGCCGTACTGTTGCTGGTGGGAATTGGCTGGTGGTACATGCTGCGGTCCAAACTGGCGGAACAGCCGGGAACCTATTCCGGACTGGTGGCCGGGTCTACAATCGATCTGATCGAAAAAATAAACAACACCCCGCAGCCGCTGACCATCCGGTTTGAAGAAGGCAGCACGGTGGTCTTGCAACCCGGTAGCCGGGTGAGTTACACGGCCACGTTTACGGGCGAAAAACGGGAAGTGTATTTATCGGGCGAAGGTTTTTTTGAGGTCTCTAAAAATCCGGAAAAACCCTTCATGGTGTATGCCAATGGGTTGGTTACCAAAGTGATCGGAACCAGTTTTATGGTTCGGGCGCTGGAGAAAGCCCGGAGCGTAACGGTTATTGTGCGAACCGGGAAAGTAGCGGTTTTCCCGATCAAATCGCTGGATCGAAACCAGCCCGAAACCGGGCAACCGGCGGGAGCACTCTTGCTAACCCCCAATCAGCAGGCCTTTTTTGATACGGATAGCGACCGGCTGACCCGCAAACTCGTGGAAGCTCCGGTTCTGATCAAAATGCCCGAACACAACCAGAACTTTATTTTTGAAAATACGCCCGTGGGCGAGGTGTTCAAAACGCTGGAAACCTCGTATGGCGTGTCGATTGTGTATGATGCGAAGACGCTGAAAAGCTGCAACCTGACCGCCCCGCTGGGCGACGAACCGCTGTTCCGCAAACTCGACATCATCTGCCAAACCATCGACGCAACCTACGACGTCTGGGATGCAAAAATTGTGGTAACCGGTAAAGGCTGCCAACCAACAGAATGAATCCTGAATTAGTGATACGGTTGCGTTATTTGGATGCTAAAAAATAAAATAGTACAAATAACTCATAACCCATAACCCATAACCCATAACCCCTGATTGCATGAAGAAACACCAACCCAACAACTAACAAAAAGCCGGAACAGAACCGTACTGTTGCGACCAGTACGGCTCCATCATCCCGGCGAATCAGTGCCCTCCCTTGCTTTACCGGTATTGCGACTACCCTGAAAAACGGGGACGGGGATTGTTTTTGCCTCCAATTCTGAAAATGTTGAACAAAAACACTGCTAAAAGTATGAAAAAACTGCGGGATTATTCCCCAACTCTTTGCCAGATTATGAAGATTACTTGCGTACAGTTGGTGCTGGCCGTAGTCTTTGCCGGGCTGACTCTGGCCCGAAATGGAATGGCGCAGGAGCTGCTCAATCGATCGATCTCTGTTCAATTGGAAAACAAGGACTTACGGACCATTCTGAACCGGTTGGAGAAAGCCGCGAACGTGAAATTTACGTATGTTCCGCAACTCATTTCTGTCGGTAATAAAGTGACACTCCGGGCCGAAAACGACCGGCTGGAAGTGGTGCTGAACCGCCTGCTGAAACCGCTGAACATCACCTACCAGGTTTCGGGCAATTACATTGTGCTCAAAAAAGAACCGACCAGCGCGGTTTTGCCGGAAGAAACTACGCTGGAAGCCCCCGTGCTGCTGGCTGAGATACCGATTACGGGTACGGTGACGGACGAAAAAGGCGAAGGACTTCCCGGCGTCAGCGTGTTGCTGAAAGGAACCCAGCGCGGTACGTCGACCAACAACAAAGGCGAATTCCGGCTGGCGGTGCCCGATAATTCGGCGGTTCTGGTCTTCAGTTTTGTCGGCTACCGAAACCAGGAGATTACGGTCGGTTCACAAACGACATGGACAGTTCGGCTGGAAGCGGACGAAAAATCGCTCAACGAAGTGGTGGTTGTGGGCTACGGAGCCGTGAAGAAACGCGATTTGACGGGGGCCGTGTCATCCATCAGTACGACCGAAATCAAATCCCAGCCCATTTCGGCGCTCGATCAGGCGTTGCAGGGCCGGGCCGCCGGAGTTCAGGTCACCCAGTCGTCGAACTCGCCGGGTGGGGGCGTCACCATCCGGGTGCGCGGGGGCAACTCCATTTCGGCCAACAACGAACCGCTGTACGTTATCGACGGTTTTCCGGTTTCGAGTTCCACTTCGTTTCCCGGCGGTCCAAGTAATACCGGAACGAACCAGAACGTGCTGGCGACGATCAACCCCAACGATATTGAATCCATCGAAATCCTGAAAGACGCTTCGGCAACGGCCATTTACGGTTCGCGGGGCGCGAATGGCGTGGTGCTGATTACGACGCGACGCGGCAAAGAAGGCCAGTCGAAGATCGACTTCGAAGCGTATTACGGCGTTCAGCAAATCACGAAAATGATGGACATGGGAACGGCGGCTGAACACACCGAACTGAAAAACGAGCAGTTGCGAAACCTGGGTTTTGCCGAACGCTACGGCTATACGACGCAGTACCCGAAAAAACCGGCCGAATACGGCGTCGGCACCGACTGGCAGAAAGAAATCTACCGCCCGGCTGCGGTGCAGAACTACCAGCTTTCGTTTTCGGGTGGAAATGACAAGCTGCGCTACTTTGTCAATGGCAACTATTTTGGCCAGGACGGTATTGTGATCAACTCCGATTTCAAGCGGTATTCGTCCCGGATCAACCTGGATGCCCGCATCAGTTCCCGGCTGAAAATTGGTTCCACGTTTACCATCAGCCGGAGCATGACCAACGCCATCTACGAACAGGGAACCAATGGGCCGGTCGGGGCCGCCCTGGCGTTTTCGCCGGCCAATCCCATTTTCGATGCGACCGGCAACTACCAGTTGCTGAACGTGGGACCAAGCTCGGGGTTTAGTGCGTATCCGAATCCGGTGGCGCTGGCAAAAACCTCGACCAACCTGCTGACCAGCGACCGCGTGCTGGGAAATCTATTCGGTGAACTGCTCCTGGCACCGGGCCTGACCGCCCGCATCAGCGTTGGGGCCGACATCCTGAATTCCCGGCGTGATGTCTTTTATTCACCCCAGACCGTGATGGCGAACACACTCAACGGCTACGGAAGCAATGCCACCAGCACCAATACCAACCTGCTGAACGAAAATACGCTGTCGTATACCCGCATGATCAATGCGCTGCACAGTTTCGATTTGCTGGCGGGTCTGACTTTCCAGTCGGCCAAAAGCGTTAGTACGTATCAGGAAGCGCAGGATTTTCCGAATTATGCCCTGGGTGCCAACAATTTGGGGTTAGCCAACAACCCGCGCCCACCCGTTGGAACGGCCAGCCGCTGGGGGCTAAACTCGTACCTGGCGCGCGCCAACTACCGGTTTAAAGACCGATACCTGCTGACGTTTACGGGTCGGGTCGATGGTTCTTCACGGTTCGGGGCCAATCACAAATACGGTGTTTTTCCGTCGGGAGCGTTTGCCTGGCGGGTTTCGGACGAGCCTTTCCTGAAAGATGTGAAGGCGTTTTCTGACCTGAAATTCCGGCTGAGCTACGGCATTACCGGCAACGACGGCATCGGTTTGTACAATTCCCTCTCGCAATATGCGACCGAACGCACGGTTCTCAACAATACCGAAGTGCTGATGACCAGGGCCGACCGCATTGCCAACCCGGATTTGCGCTGGGAGAAAACCGCCCAGTTTGACGCCGGATTCGATGTCAGTCTGCTCAATAACCGCTTGCAGTTGACGGCCGATTATTACATCAAAACTACCACCGACTTGTTGCTGAGCGTTGAATTGCCGGCAACGACCGGTTTTACAACCGTTACCCGGAACGTGGGAAGTCTCGAAAACCGGGGCTTCGAACTGGCGATCAACACCATCAATATCGACGGGAAATTGCAGTGGACCACCAGCGGCAACGTGGCGTTTAACCGCAACAAAGTGTTGAAACTGGCCGATGCCGAACAGTTTTTTTCCGGGGCCACGATTGTAAAAGTCGGCGAGTCCATTGGGTCATTTTACACCACGGTATTCGACGGAATCTGGCAGAATGCCGAGGAGATCAAACAGGCCGGACTTCGGGCCAGAACCAGTGATTTACCCGGTGCGCCCCGCTTCAAAGACGTGAACGGCGATGGGGTTTTCAACGAGAGTACCGACCGGGCCATCATTGGCAACGGTTTGCCCAAATTGATTTACGGTTTAACCAACAACCTGTCGTTCAAAGGCTTTGATCTGCTGGTCTTTTTCCAGGGTGTTTACGGCAATAAACTGTACAACGCCACCCGGCAAACCATCGAATCGACCGATCCGGCGCAGAATCAGCTTCGCACCGTGATTGAAGGTTCGTGGCGTCCCGACCGGCCCTCCAACCGGATTCCGGCCATGCGCCAGTGGTCGAAAGGAACCACCTCGGACTTCATTGAAGACGGCTCGTTCCTGCGGCTTAAAAACGTTTCGCTGGGGTATCAACTCCCCGTGCTGCCCACCTTTATCAAACGGGCCAGAGTCTACGTGAGCGGCCAGAATCTGTTGACATTCACGAAATACCTCGGCTACGATCCGGAAGTCAATTCCGACGGCAACAGCAATACGCTCTACGGTTTCGACCGCTTTGCGTATCCGGCCGCGCGAACCATCACGGTTGGTGCAAACCTCACTTTCTAAACGGCTTAATCTGTTCGTAAAGCTATGAAAACAAGACTTTTATCCCTTCTTTCGTTCAGTTTGCTCCTGTTGGTCGGCTGCGAAAATAACCTGGAAGAAAAGCCGCTGAGCTTTTTTGAAGAATCCAACTCGTTCAACACCGATAAAGATGCGACAGCCGCGATCAACGGGGTTTATCATGCCCTGCGCAACGGGAATTATTACGGCATGAACGTCATCACGTTGTCCGATGTCAGTGGCGAAGAGTGCTTCATTCGGGCCGATGGTGGCAGTGCCGAGGGCATCGAAATCGACCTGTGCCGCTATACCTCCGCCAACTCCAATTTTGACAATTTTTACACGGCGGTTTATCAGTTGATCAACCGGGCCAACCGGGTGATCGACAAGGTGCCGGGCATTACGATGGACGCCAAACTGCGCGATCAGATTGTGGGCGAAGCCAAATTTCTGCGGGCGTTGGCGTATTTCGATCTGGTTCGGGCGTTCGGCGATGTGCCGCTGGTGACAACGGTTTCCAACGATGTGGTCAATGTCAAAATTCCGCGCGATCCAGTGGATAAGATCTACCAGCAGATTACGCAGGATTTGCTGGATGCCGAAAAGGTGGTGCCGGTTAAATACACCGTCGTGAGCGAAATTGGGCGGGCCACGTCCGGAGCCGTGAAGTCGGTTCTGGCCAAAGTCTATCTCACCCGAAAAGACTGGACCAATTCCGCTGCCAAAGCCAAAGAAGTGATCGATTCGAAAGCCTACACGCTGTTTCCGGATTACAAAAACATCTTTCTGCCCGAAAACAAAAATGGACCCGAGCATATTTTCTCGGTTCAGTTCAGTTGTGTTCAGCAAACCTACGGCAGTGCCTTTGCCAAAAACTTTTCGATCCATTTCACTTATCCGACTGATCTGGGTGGCGGATCGTATCAATCCACCGACGCCCACGAAGCCTCGTATCTGCCGGGCGATTACCGCAAGCAGGTGACCATTATTCGCGAAAAGAAACTGGCCAACGGAACCGTGGTGCAATCCCGGACGGGCGCGTTCGCCGATAAATACTGGGACTGGACGCCCTGTGGCAACAACCAGGCGCGCAACAACTTCATGGTGATTCGCTACGCGGATGTGCTGCTGATGTATGCCGAAGCCCTGAACGAACTCAACGGCCCGACCGCCGACGCTTTTGCCGCCATCAACCAGGTTCGGGCGCGGGCCCGGAATGGCGTTGCAACCGCTGCCCCGCGGGATCTGGCCGGTCTGACCAAAGAACAGTTTCGGGATGCGGTTTTGCAGGAACGGAGCTGGGAACTTTGCTTCGAAGGCCACCGTCGGTGGGATTTGCTCCGCACCGGTAAATATCTGGACGTGATCCGGAAATCCGGTATTCAGGCGGAAGAGAAGCACTTGCTGTATCCCATTCCACAAAACGAGATCGACGTCAATCCGGCCCTCGTTCAAAATCCAGGGTATTGAGAAGTTTGTGTATTTGCGAATGACCCTGATTGCATTTTACCCTTTATTCCGTCTTGAAATGAATAAAACCCTATATTCTTACCGGCAAATCAGAGTCCGGCTGGGCTGGTTTCTGAGCCTCACCGGAGCCATCATCGTACTGACCAGCAGCACCATCCCGTCTACCGTAGCCCCACAGGTTGAATCCTATGATGTGGTGATTGTGGGCGGTAGTTCGGGCGGGATTGGTGCTGCCATTGGTGCCGCCCGATCCGGCGTTTCGGTCGTGCTGATCGAAGATACGCCCGCGTTGGGCGGTATGATCAGCAACGGGATTTCTAACGCCGATTGCTTCTCCTACGAATCGCTCAGCGGGGTTTTCGACGAGTTTCGGTACGCGGTGAAAGCTCATTATCTGGCCGATAAAGCCGAAATGGAAACGCCACTTTTCAAATACCGGAAAAAGTCGAATCACATCGACGGGCGGGCGGTGCAGTCGAATGAAGCCGCAGCCGGTGGGCGCTGGGAGCCGCATGTGGCCGATGAAATCTTCAAAAAAATGGCCGCCAGCTATCCGAATTTAAAGATTTACTACCGCCGGTTTGCCACGGGCGTTCTGAAAGAGCAAAACAGGGTGACGGGCGTGACGACCGATACAGACGACAAGCAGCCCATTACGTTTCTCGGAAAAACGATCATCGATGCGACGCACGAAGCCGATATTGCGGCCTGGGCGGGGGCTCCCTACCGCGTGGGCCGCGAACCCCGATCTCCGCTGGAACCGCACGCGGGCGAGATTTATTACTTCAACGATTCAGGCGAAATACTGCCGGGAACCACGGGCCGTCAGGATGCGGGCATTGTGTCGTCGGGGGTGCGACTTTGCGTCAAATTCTTTAAACCGGAGGAGGGAACCGCCCATTTGTTGACCACCCCTCCACCGGGCTACGATCCGGCCAAGTATGAACATTCGCATTACGGCAGCGGCAAAAACCCGTCGGTGCCGAAGCAAAAGTCGGAAATGAACGTCAACCCGATTGGCAACGAGCTTCAGGAAGCCAACTGGCCCTGGCCAGACGCCAACCGGCAAGAGCGCCAGCGCCTTTACGAAGTGTATAAAAACCACGCGCTGGGATTTCTGTACTACCTGCAAACCGTGCGTGGCGAAAAACACCTCGGGCTGGCCCCTGATGAATTCAGGGACAACGGCAATGTTCCCTACCGGGTTTTTATCCGCGAAGCCCGGCGCATCGAAGGCGAAGTCACGATGACCGAAGCCGACATCAACCCGTTTATTCTCGGCAATTCCTTTGTTCCGCCGTTTCAGCCCACAAGCATCGCGATTGGTCATTACCCGATGGATTCCAAACCGGTGCATCCGAAAACCGATGTTTCGAAACCGGACAAGGGCGAAGGGGATTTCTTTCTGGCCAATGCCATGACGGCTTTTCAGGTTCCATACGGCGCCATCGTTCCTAAAAACATCGACGGTTTGCTGGTTCCGGTGGCACTTTCGGCTACCCACGTTGCCTTTTCGTCCATTCGCATGGACCCGACCTGGGTGGTTTTGGGCCAGGCCGCCGGGGTTGCCGCCAGCATCAGCGCGCAGACGGGCGTTCCGGTACGGCAGGTTAGTGTGCCGCAGATTCAGGAAGAATTGCTGAAACAGAAATGCAAGCTGGTGTTCTACTGGGATGTGCAGAGCGATCATCCGCATTTTGATGTCATCCAGAAAGCGAGTCTGAAAGGCTGGATTTCGGGCAGCGACACCCGCGATTTTCGCCCCGATTCCCTGCTAACCCGCGCCGAAGCGGCCTCCCTGCTAACCCGCGCGCTCCAGTTGTGGCCAAGTGTGAGCAATTCCCATTTTACCGATGTACCGTTCAGTCACCCCGCTTTCCGGGATGTGGAGACATTGTTCGATCGGGGGGCGCTCAAGGTGTTGGGCGTCGAACCGCGCTGGCCCCAGGCGGGTGGGTATAATGCGCAGAAACACATGGGATTTGGTCAGCGCAGCAACTTCGGTGCGTTCCGGCCCAACGCGCCCATTTCGGCGACGGAGTTCCAGCAATTGATTCAGGTGCTGCGATCCGGAAACCCGACGTTTTTGCCACCGGGCGAGCTGGTGGCATCAGCTTCAAACGCGCTGCCTCCTGCGCCGGAGAGCCTGACCCGGGCCGCGGCCGTGAACTATGTCGATCAGATTTTGAACCCGAAACCCAAAATGGAAACACCAGCACCGACTCCGATTAGCAAACCGAAAGGCAAACGGAAATAAGTTCAGACCCCTCTTCAGACACCTGTCAGGTTTTAAAAACCTGACAGGTGTCTGAAGAGGGGTCTGAACTTATAGATTTCTAAACACTGTATTTCAAACAGATTTACTACTTAATAAGATGATAAAAAAATTGTATATGAGGTACTTAACGCTTCTTTTTGTACTAGTTACCCCTTTTTTAAGCCAATGCCAGAACGCTTCGGATGCGCCGTATGACGTGGTGGTTTATGGCGGTACACCCGGCGGCATCATCGCGGCCGTTTCCGCAGCCCGGGAAGGAGCAAAGGTGTTGCTGATTGAGCAAACCAAACACGTGGGCGGACTGAGCACGAGCGGGATTGGAACCGCCGAAACCGAGCACATGATTGAAGAAACGTTCTCGGGGCTGGCATTGGAATTCTACCAGCGGTTGGGTCGGTATTACCTGAAAACCCTGCCGAAACCGGAAGAATACCCGTCGCCGTTCCGGCCAACGAGCAAGATTTACGGCGAAAACCGCCCGGTGGCATTTTTCGAATCGAAGCAGGCTGAAAAAACCTATCTGGACATGCTGAAGGAAGCCAAAGTGGCGGTTTTATACGAGCGGTTTGTGGAGAACGTAACCAAAAAAGGTACGGCTATTGAGTCGATCAAGCTGGACGATGGCCGGACCGTGGCCGGAAAGGCGTTTATCGATGCTTCGTATGAAGGAGACTTGATGGCAAAATCCGGGGTGTCCTACACCTATGGGCGTGAAAGCAAGGATCAGTATGGCGAGTCGCTGGCCGGGGTGCGGTTTATCGATGAGCCGATCGACGCGTCGCCGTATGACGACAATGGCAAGTTGCTGCCCGGTTTTGTCGAACGCAGCACGCTGACGGAAGGTCAGGCTGACAAACGGGTGATCAACTATAATTTCCGGCTAAATTTTACGAAAAAACCGGATCGGACGCCCTTCGCCAAACCTGCAAATTATCGTCCTGATCGCTATATTTTGCTGACACGCTTACTCAAAAACAAGCCTGAAACCAAATTGGAAGACATTATCGACCTGTATAAATGGCGGAGCTGGAGCGGAACGTTTGAGACCAATAACAAACAGAAATCCGTCATTTCGCTGGGTCACTTTGGCGGAAATGTCGACTATCCGGATGGCGATTATGCCCAGCGAAAAGCGATTTATCAGGATCACAAAGACTGGACGATGGGCCTGATGTATTACCTGGCCAACGACCCGGCGGTTCCGGAAAAACTTCGTGCCGAAACGAATGAATATGGTTTGGCGGCCGACGAATTTACCGACAACGGCAATTTTCCGTATTACCTCTACGTGCGGGAAGCCCGGCGGATGGTGGGCGCTTTTGTCCATACCCAAAAGGATATTCTGGTGGATCGCACAAAACCGGACGTGATTTGTTTGGGATCACACTGGATTGATAGTCACCACGTTCAGCGGGTTGCCGTCTCGAAAACCCAGTTTGTCAACGAAGGCCGGATTTGGGAACCGATTGCCAAACCGTACCAGATTTCGTACCGGATCATTACGCCCAAAGAAGAGCAATGTACGAATTTGCTGGTGCCGGTTTGTGCGTCGACTTCACACGTCGGTTTTTGTTCCATTCGGCTGGAATGTACCTGGATGCAACTCGGCGAAAGTGCGGGGCTGGCGGCCGTAATGGCTGGCAAACAGGGGCTTCCGGTTCAGAAAATTAACGTCAAAAACTTGCAGGACGCGCTGGTCAAACGGGGCATGATCATCGATCTGAACCACCAGGTTTGGGATGGGATGCGCGACATTCCGAAAACCACCCAATTGTTGAGTAAATAACAGGCGGTTTTTTCTTCCTGTCATATGACTACCAGCAGGATCAAAACCCTTCTTTTCTATAGCATTCTTTTCTTTTCGAGCCCCGGGAACGGAGTTGGGCAAACGCCCGACTTCTCCCGGGTGCCGGGAGTGATCGTTGCCCACAGTCCGGCATCTTCCGGGCTATACATCGGTTCGCCCAGCCTTTGTGTGTTGCCCAATGGCGATTACCTGGCGTCGCACGACTTGTTCGGCCCCCAATCCAATGAGTTCGTAAAACCGAATTCGCGCATTTACCGCTCGACCGACAAGGGCAAAACCTGGACGCAGATCGCGGAAATCAACGGGCAGTTCTGGTCGAAGCTCTACGTCCACCGCAACGGTTTGTATTTCTTTGGCACCGACAAACACCACGGTAACACGATCATCCGCAAATCCGGCGACAACGGCGTCACCTGGACCAGCCCGACCGACGGCGAAACCGGTTTGCTGCTGGCGGGCGAATACCACTGCGCCCCGGTGCCGTTTCTGGAACACGACGGGCGGCTCTGGCGGGCGATGGAAGACGCGATGGGACCCATCAAAAAGTGGGGCAAACGCTACGGCGCTTTCATGCTATCGATGCCGATGGAAGCCGACCCGATGAAAGCCACCAACTGGACCAGCAGCAACGTGTTGCGGCACGATTCGACGTACCTGAACAACGGTTTTGGCGGCTGGATAGAAGGCAATGCGGTGTTGAGTCCGAACGGTGAAATGCTGGACATTCTTCGCGTCGATCACAAAGCTTCGCTCGATGAAAAAGCCGCTTTTGTAAAAATCAGCCCGGATGGCAAAACCGCCACGTTCGATGTCAATACCGGTTTTGTTCCCTTCCCCGGCGGCAGCAAGAAATTCACGATTCGCTACGATCCCAAATCAAAGCTCTACTGGACGCTGACGAATTACATTCCGCAGGAATTCAAACAGGCCAATGCCGGAAAAAATCCCGCCAGCTTGCGGAATACGCAGGCGTTGTGTAGTTCCAAAGACTTGAAAACCTGGGAGTTGCGGCAAGTCGTGCTGCAGCACCCCGACGTTGCCAAACACGGTTTTCAGTACGTCGACTGGCTGTTCGAAGGAAAAAATATCATCTTGTTATCCAGAACGGCCTACGACGACGGTTTGGGCGGGGCACACAACAACCACGATGCCAACTTCCTGACGTTTCACCGGATCAAAAATTTCCGAAAAAAACCGGTGACGAGTTTATAATGAAGGTCGCCGACAGCGATTTCCCTGGTAGAACCAATCCCTACAAAGCAGTTTCATTCGTTTTTTGCCCCTGTCGAGACCCATTTTCTATTCTTAAAACGCAGAAAGGTACTCTGACTGACGGGTTGCGGAAGTTGCCGGTTGAGTTCTGCCAAAGCCTGCCGCGAATCGTGAGGGTATTTGGACAGAGCCTTCTGAACGGCTTCTACATGGCGGGGATTGGCCGGGTTTAATTTGGGCTTTAATCCCCGCCCCGTCTTGTCATACAATCCGGCCATTCCCCTTTTTTTCCACCGGTTTAACCAGTTATAAATACTCCGTTGATCTACGTTAAAAATCTTGGAAAGCTCCGAAACATTCATCCCATAATAATGATAAAGAACACATTGGCATCGCTTTTCGAAGGGTTTTTCGGTGCCAACGCGCACGATTTGACGGAGTTGCTGAAGATCTTCTTTATTGATATACATAGAAACTACAGTCTAAAAATAATTCATTGAATAGTTTGATAAATCCGTGCTTTTGCCCTGAACCGAGCCGTCATTTTCACTCAATACGGTTTGATCAAATGGGATGAAACGCAAATGCCTTTTCGGCTTTTTACGGTGTTTTTAGACAGAGAATCAGAAGAAGTAAAAAGATAAATAAGTGCTGGCGACTGAACGATATACATTATACGTTTATCAATTGCTGCCATTCCTGTTCCAATCGCCATAGATGGCAGCGAATGGGCGATCCGTCAAACGCTTCGACCGGTAAGTGAATACAACTTACCGGGTCGCATAGGGAGGCTGATAACAGCAAAGCCCCTCCCCGGACATACTGATTAAGCACTTCCAGCGCTGATCCCAGATCCGGTCGTGTGAAACTGATTTGTTGATAACCCCACACAGGAGACAGTAAATAGGCGCAAATGGTTGTTTCCATAATCCATTGAAGTTTGCAGCGGGTTTGAAAAGGGTATGGTCTTGCCGGGCCAGATTTTTGACCGGTATCATACGGACGATCCCGTACTTTTTGTGCCAATCGATTGCAGGCATGGATTGCATCTATCAGGATTACATCATGCTGTTGGGTGGATTCGTCAAAGATTTTAATATCTTTTTGATTCCAGAAATAAGGTGGAATTAATTCGGACATACTATGGGATGGGTTTAGGAGTATTATATCACTTCAATAAGTATATATTGGTCAGGATTTAAGCTTGTCGATATGAGATATAGCTAAGCATAAATCCTTCTCTATGCACTAATAATTAGACATAAATATTGAAATCTCTTTGATTTAATTCATTGTTTATATTGTTATAATTTAATATATTATTGGTATAATTTATATATTATTGCATTTGTGTTAAAATAATCATGTTTTTTTTAGAAATAATCTAGATTGATTCATAATTATTTTCAGACAAAATTATAGTGCCCAATATTCTTTGGTTATTTATACAAATTTTGAGTTGTATACTGGATTGATTTACGGATTGAATGGTAATAGCATCGGTAAAAATCGTGTAGAGGATCAGACGACTTTATTAGATTGATTTTGCCAGATCTTACTCCGTAATATAGCCGTCTAATGATAGCATAGTCAGATCCTGAAGCGCTTTTTTGCAGTTACTGAAAATTTTGCTGTCGGGGTTATATTGTAAAATGTTCCGGTAACGGATCTGGTCTTCGGCTAATTGACCTTTAACCAGATGAGCGGTTTTCGTGTTTAACAGTTATACATTTCATCAACACGGCTCCTACCATGAAAAACAGAGATGTTATTGTCACCGGCTTGCAATTTCCGGAAGGCCCGGCTTTTACCTCCGACGGAACCCTCTGGTGCGTCGAGCAGGAGGGAGCCAGCTTGTTCTGGCTCAAACCAGACGGAACAAGCGGTCGGGTTCACGTAGGCATTGGGAGCCGCCCGAACGGCCTGCACATCGATGACCGCGACCGGCTCTGGTTCTGCGATTCGGGTCTGCACGCCATCCGTTGCATCAATTACCCCGGTCAGGAACCCGAAACCATCGTCGATCACATGGCCGACGAACCGCTCAACTGGCCCAACGACCTGATTTTTGATCCGGAAGGCAACCTGATTTTCACCTGTCCCGGTTCGCCCGACGACGACGAACCCGGTTCTGTCTGCGTGTGTTCGCCCGTGGGCGAGGTGAAAAAAATCTCCGAAAAACTATTTTACCCCAATGGCCTGGCCTTTTTGCCGAATGGCCGAACCTTGCTCGTGGCCGAAACCCACCGCAAGCGCATCTGGGCCGGCCGCTGGGATGCCGTTGGTCTGAACTGGATCAATCCGACGGTTTGGGCTGAAACTGGTCCGGATGGTTTTGGCCCCGACGGACTGACGCTGGGGCCGGATAATCTGCTCTACGCAGCTATTTACGGCGGTAGTTGCCTGCAAGTCTACAAGCCAACCGGCGTTTTATCGCACACCATTGAACTTCCCGGCGAAAACCCCACCAACTGCGCCTTCGATCCCACCGGGCGACTGGGCCTGGTGGTGACGGAAAGCGAAAAAGGGCAGGTGATACGGATAGAGATGTAAAGAGGAATATAAAATGATAAATGTTAAATATTATTTCCTCCTCCCTTTCCAACCTTTCCCCTTCTTTTCTGCCCTTTAGGTTGAACATTCAACTCAAGCCTGGCTCCTTTGACGCTGACGCCCGATATATCGGAAAGTGAACTCGTTGACTTCTGTCTGCGACGGGATCGGCCTGTGGAGCAGCGGATGGCACAGCGGCTGTTGTTCGAGCGGTATAAACGGGCGATGTTTTCGGTGGCCCTGCGAATACTGAACGATTCCGATCACGCCAACGATGCCTTGCAGGATGCGTTTGTGGAGGTGTTCCGGCACCTGGCCTCGTTCCGGTTTCAGTCGACGCTGGGAGCCTGGATCAAGACGATTGTGGTTCGGCAGGCACTGCGAAAACAGCAACTCGAATGGCGGTTTGAAACCATCGACGAACAGTTTCACGATCAGCCCGTTGAGGTGCCGGACACGATAACGGGGGCGGTTTTGGACGCGGCCATTCGGTCGTTACCCGACGGCGCCAGGGCGGTTTTTGTGCTGGCGGAAGTCGAAGGGTATAAACACCACGAGATTGCGGCCATGCTGAACATCTCGGAAGGGACCTCCAAATCGCAGGTCAGCTATGCCCGGAAATTATTGCGAAAAAAGCTATCCGAATTCAGGTGATTATGAACTGGACGAAAGCGCTACAACAACTGCCCGAACACGAACCCCGGCCCGATCTGTGGGATCGGATCGACGCGGATTTGCGGGCGGATGCGACAATCGACCGGGCGCTGGACGACTTGCCGGTTTTTGACCCGAAAGCCGACGTCTGGGAACAGATTGCCGGGCAACTGGAAAAACCGGTGGTTCGGCCGCTCTGGAAGCCTGTGTTCCGGTGGACAGCCGCAGCCGCCGTCGCTGCAGTGGTGATGGGAATCTGGCTGGTGTTGCAACCGGCTTCGGACGAAAAAGTGACGATCAGCTACCAAACCGAAGTCGTTGAAACGGAATTGACGGTGGCGTCGGAGCCGCTGCAATCAGCGACTGACCAGAAAGTTGAAATGTTTATCAACGAGCAGTGTGCGCAGCAAACCGTCGTGTGTCAGAAACCGGAAGTGAAGGAACTGAAACAGCACCTGAACGAACTGAGCAACCGGAAAGAAGCCGTTGAGCAGGAATTGCTGGTATTTGGCAACGATCCGGCGCTGGTGCAGGCCCAGATCAAGATTGAAAACGAACGCGCCGAGGTGACCAAAGAACTCGTCCGGATTCTAACGATATGAAAACGCTGCTTTTTCTACTGACTTTCGTGACGATTTCCACCCTGGCCCAAACCCGGCTGCAGGTGGTGACGAAAACCGTGGAAAAAGAACTGGCCTACAGCGTCGGCCAGCGCGTGAATCTGACGGCCCAGAAAGCCGACATTACGATCAAAGGCTGGAGCAAAACAACGGTTCTGGTACGGCTGAAACTGATTGCCAAACACCCGGAGCGCGAGGTGGCCGAACGCGAACTGGGGTACCTGAACTACGACATTCAAACCCGCAACAACGTCATCGACCTTTCCAACCGCTTCACGATTCCGCAGCGGGCGGGCGCGATCAAAGGAAATTTGAAGGCGGTTTATGAAATCTGGGTGCCGACGCGCTGCGCCATAAGCCTCCAGAACACGTTCGGCGATGTGAGCCTCAGCGATCTGGCCGGCGACACGAGTTTGAAGGTGGAATTTGGTAAACTCTCTATTTCCAACCTGAACGGAAAAACGACGGTGGTTTCCGATTACGGCGACATCGATGCCACGGAGTTGGGCGGTTTTTTCACCATCAAAGCCGAAAAAGCCGAAATCACCCTCCGCGATCTGAGCGGCAACGGCACCATTCAAAGCCGGTATGGCAAACTCTCCATCCAGCCCGTCGCCGGTCTAACAGCCCTGACCGTCCAGGCCGCCCGCACCGAGGTTTTTCTGTATCCCAAACGGCTGGACGATTTTCAGTATGAGATCGAAACGACGTTTTCGACGATTCAGGTACCGGAGCTATACAGCGGACACCTGAGTGCCAGTAGGCGACGTTTTCGATACGCATCCAACGGTAGTAAAGGCACCATTTCTGTAACGAATTCATACAGCCCGGTGATCATTCAGCCATCCGTGGGCGGGGTGACGCTGGCGAAGTAAATCAAAACCAATTCCTGAAATTAATCTCAATACAGTATGAAGCGGATCATCTTTACACTTTTCTCTTTCTTGGGCTTTTATTCACTTTACGCCCAATCTGTTAATGAGCAAAACGTTACGTATTCGCAGGAAGAATGCCAACTGACTACCAGTGAATTACAGCGTTTCATTTGCTATGTAACGAGGGCTAATGTGGAAGAGAAGACGCTATTGAAAATTGGAGTTCGACCGAATTCATTCGTTCCATTTTCCAACGATAACCGTAATTCTCAATTAGGCCTTAATCTGGAGATTATGGCAGAACATAAAGTTCACCCCTCTTTTTCCATCCTTGTCGGAGTGGATTACAATGTTCTTTACACAAGAACGAAAGCCTATGGAACTCCGGATTGGGACTTCAGCCAGCAAATAAAAGCCAAAGTTGGAACGCGTTATTATTATGGCATGGCCCGGCGCATTCGGGAAGGGAAATCAGCTAATAATTTTTCTGGAAATTATATTGGGTTGCAGTTTAGTCGTCCGATATCGACTTACCATAAAGGTCGTCGTTTCGATTTCCAGACCTCAAGATTTATTAATACCAAACACGTTTCGCGCCTGTTTGAATTAGATCAACCTGCCGTGGATTTACTATGGGGGTTTCAGCGTCGATTAGGACGTTTGGGCTATGTTGATATCAATACTGGTCCCCGGTTGACGCGCTATAGTGGGAGATATAACAGTCCTTTTTATAAAGCCACCTATCGGGTGTCTTTTCAATTTAATGCCTTGATTGGCTTAGGGTGGTGATTTTCAAAACCTCCTGACGGGTCCTGGTTACATAATCCTATTTACACCTATCTTGAAACGGTTATTTATGAACGCTAAAATCACGACCATTGCCAAATTAGTGGGCTGTCTGGTGCTAGTGCTTGTTGGTTGCAGAAAAGAAGAAGATTACCGGCAACCCAATCCGGTCGATCTATTGGGAAGTTGGACAACGTCGGGACTTACCTTTGAATCAGGAGGTTTAGCACCAACAAACGCACAATTAGCTGATTTTAAAAATCTGGAAGCCAATACCTACACATTTAATTTCGATAGTACTTATGTTAAACGATCCCGAGATTCGGTTGTGTCGAACAATCTGGTAGTCGTCAGACTGGAGCGAGGAACCTACAAACTATCCAACGATACCCTTGTTTTAACAACCAGCGATACGCCCACTCAAACCATTCAGAATACGTATTACCACTGCTATTTTAAGACAGGCAACGAAAGCCCCTTATCACTGCAAACCCTAATTATCCGAACGACGAAAGAATTGCTTTTAAAATCATTGGATGAACAAATCCAGACTGATCCCGCTGTACAGAAAAAGCGTGCCTTCCTGAATGCTCGAGATATGTTCAAAATTACCCAGACCTTGTACCGATAATGATCATCGGTGGCTAGTATCTGTTTCTTGATTCTCAGCCTGTTTTCTTCCAGATACCTATGAAAACTATATCCATACTTCTTTTCAATATCCTTTTATTGAGCGGTTTGTCTTCGACTTATGCCCAGCAAACCATCTATTCCCAGGAGGACAGCACCATCACCACCAGCGAACTCAAACGGTTTTACCGGTACATCACGCGGGCGAATGTGGAAGAGAAAACCTTGTTCAAACTGGGATTCTGGCCCAACGCCGGAGATCGGGATTATACTTCAAGACCGTCTTTCCGGATCGGCTTAAATGCAGACGTATCGGTGGAACGGAAAATAACGCCCTCTTTTTCTGTGTTGGCGGGGTTTGATTTTATGCTTCGGTACAATCGGTTCAACCAGTTTGGGGTTCCATTCGACAATGGAGGTGGGCAATTCATCGACAGAGATAAAATATTTCAGGGTTTTGTCTATGCGAAAGTTGGACTGCGATATTACTACGGAATGGCAAAGCGAATACGGGAAGGTAAGTCGGCCAACAATTTTTCGGGTAACTACATCGGATTGCAACACACCAGAGCGCTTTCCGTGTGGGTCATTCAACATTGGTATGACACGAAAACGGGAGAAAGTGTGCGTACCGACAATTATGACATTGGAGGATCATACAACGCCCCACTGGTTTCGGCCATGTGGGGAATCCAGCGTCGGATCGGGCGACGGGGTTTTATTGATTTGAATGTTGGCCCGGAAATAACCATTCCCAAGCGAGAAAAAGAAAGACAAATTTACACCGGTCAGCCTTTTTTTAACCTTTACAAAAATAGCAATCAGCCCAGCCTTTCCCTACGCGTCAATGCCGTCATCGGTTTGGGCTGGTAACGATCAATCGGTTTATTTCTACCGGTTTTCAATCTGAAAACCGGTAGAAATAAACAAATCTTCGCATCAAATCGCCGGATCAGCCGGGGTGTTGGGATTCGTTAACCGCTCCTGGTCAGGATAGGGGTAGAAATTCCGGTTCCGTTCCGTCAGGCTGGTCGGCGGGGCCGGGCGTCCAAACCGGCGGCTGTCTTCGAGCCGCAGCCCGGTCAGGAACAGTTCGGTTCCGCGTTGCTTGTAAATCTCCGTCAACAGAGCTTCCGCTGTAACGGCTCCGGCGTAAGCAGCCAGTCCGGGATACACCCCGAACGGATCACCGGTTCGTTGCGTCCGAACGGCGTTGATGTCGGCCACGGCCGCCGTCAGGTCGCCATTGCTGCGCACCAGGGCTTCCGCCCGAATCAGCCGCACCTCGTCCGGCATGTACACCGGGATGGGCCGGTCGATGGCGTCGAAAAAGCCTTTGAGTGTTTTCAAGGCTTCGCCATTGACGGTTTTATCGGGTGTCGACAGGTAAAACGCCAGCCGACCGTCGCCCGCTTCGAGCAGCGTGGCCGGTAAGCCCAGCGTGGCCCGGGGCGCGTAGTTCGCCGAAATCTGCACCTGCTGGTAAATCGGATTCGGGCTTTGCGTGTTGTACACAAACTGCGAGCGAGCCGTCAGATTCACCGCATTGGCCGCAGCTAGAGCAGCCGGATAATTGCCAGCCGCCAGATTATACCGCGCCCGGTAGGCCTGGATGGTGTTGACCAGATCAAAATCGGGGCCTGTCACCTGCGTGGTGAAGGTCGCCGTTGGCGGGTTGGTTGCCACGAGCGAAGCGGCTTCATCCAGCAGCCGGATGGCTTCGGTCAGGGCGGCTTTGCGGTCGGAGAAGGTTACGGAACCGGTTCTATTGGTTTGTAGCGGAACTTGCTCAAAGGCTGTGGCGAGTCCGCCGAGTGCCATCGCCTTGAACAGATTAGCGTTGGCAATAATTCCGGCACGCAGGGCGGGTTCGCTGGCTAAAACCGTCGGCGCATTGGCGATCAGATCTTCGGCCATGCCCATCACCCGCAACATCCGCAGCCAGAGGCCCAGCACGTTCCCGTTGAACGTGGGCAGGCCCGTACCCCCCGCTTCCAGCTCCAGAATGTTCGTAAAGGTCGTGATGCCCTTGATCTCGCGCGTGGTGGTGCCGGGAGCCAGTAGCAGCGATTCGAGCGCGGAGGTCGAGTAAAATTGCCGCATCCCGATGCTGAGCGTAATCATGCCGTCGCGGGTGCTCAGTACCTGGGCGTCGGTGGGGCCGTTGGGGTTGGTGATGTCGAGCTTACAGCCCGCCAGCAGCAGAAAAGCGAAGAAAATTATAAATCGTGTTGGCTTCATATCAAATGGATTGGAAAGAACAGGAGAGGGCCGAAACCGCTCCCGGTTTACCAGATAAAATCGTTAAAACGTTGCGTTGATGCCTACCGTCAGCGTGCGCGGAATGGGAACCTCCACAAAATCGAAGCCCCGGACGGCATTGGATTGGCCAGCCGCATTGGTTTCCGGATCATAACCGCTGTAGTTGTCGATCGACAGCAGGTTGCGACCCGCTACGCTAAACCGCACGTTGCGGAAGCCCCAGAATTTGGGCGTTACGGTATAAGCCGCCGACAACTCCCGGAGTTTGATGAACGAACCATCTTCGATCCAGTTTTCAAAAATACTGAACAGCGCGGCACTCGTGCCTTTCGGAACTTCTCCGCGCAGTTCGGGTTCGTAGCCTTTTAAACCACCGTACAGATCGCGGTCGCCCACGCGCTTGGTGAAGTTGAACACGTCGAAATTCTGCATGGCATCCCACTGCATCCGGAACGACCAGCGCGATCCCAGCGACACTTCGTTGATCAGCGAGTAAATAGCGGTCGGGTTGGGATTACCGATCACTTTACTCAAAATCGTGCCGCTCGGCTGGCCGTCTGCGGCCCGTTGAACGGTGTAGGTGCCGTTGGCACCCTGAATCCCCCGCTCGCGCTGGGGTAAACCGCCGGGCGTCAGCAACAGGCTTCCGTCGGGATTACGGGCAAAAAACGTGGCGTAAAAAGCGCCCAGCGGATAGCCGTTGACGGCAGCCACCTGCCCAAAACCGCCCGCAAAGGGCAACACGCCGTTGCCTTCGACGCCATCGGTGACGTTTTTGTTCTGCGTATAGGTTGCCGTGATGTTCCAGCGAACGTTTTTCGTCTCAACGGGAATGGCCCGCACCAGCACTTCAAAACCGCGGTTGGTCATCGTACCAATGTTCACAAACCGGTTGTTATACCCACTGCTGGGCGACAGTGTGCGGTTCAGAATCAGGTCTTTCACTTCCTTGTGGTAATACGTAAACTCCACGCCGATGCGGTTTTTGGCCAGACTGAAATCCGTTCCGATTTCGAGTTCGGTTTGCCGTTCTGGTTTCACGCTGAAGTTGCCCAACTGCGCGGGAGCCGCATAGCCCACCTGTCCACCCACCGATACCGGCGCATAATTGGTAAACCGGTCGTAGGGACCGATGGCGGTCAGGTTACCCGCCTGTCCCCAGGCTGCCCGGATTTTGAAATCCGGCAAGGCATTGGCCAGTGACGAGTTTTTCCAGAACGGTTCTTCCGATACCACGTACGAGCCACTGACTTTGGGGTAAAACTGCCAGCGGTTGTCGATCCCGTAGACCGAAGCCGCATCCACCCGACCGGCGGCCGTCACGAAAAACCGGTTGAACAGACCGAAGGTTTGCTGCGCAAATACACCAAAGAAACTCCGTTCGGTACGGCTTTCGGCTGCGAGGATGTTGGCCCCGTTGTTAATAGTCTGGCCGAAAACGCCCAACTGCTGGGCGGTGATGCCCGTCGTAAAGCTGCGGTCGTATTGAAGCGTGGCTCCAATACCGGTCGTCGATTTCAGCCATTCGGTGGGGCTGGCCTGGTAACGGATGTTCAGGTCGTTGTTCAACTGCAAAATCGACGCTTCGCTTTTGCGCGAATACCCGGCGTTGTACGAGGGCGTCGTGTTGTTGGGCGGAATGTAGCCCGTGGCCAGTTGAGAATACGTATCCAGACCGAACGTGAAGTCGATGCCTAAACCGGGCAGGGGCGTCAGGTTAAGCTGGGCATCACCAATGTAGCGGCTCGTCCGCTGGCGGAAATCGAAGCGCGCAATGGCTTCCAGCGGGTTCGTGCGACGCACCACCGAAACCGGGGCCGTCGAGGGATAAACGCCCGTGGCCGGATCGGGTTGCGGATTGATGAAGTTGTTGCTGAAAATAAAACCGGTGAGCGCGCCATACGCTTCGTTAATCCCGCCGTTCGGAATTTCCTTGCTGTTGCTGTAGGTATACGCCGAACCGATGCTCAGCGTCGCCCACTTGGTCAGCGTCTGCTGAATGCGCATCCGGCTGGAAGCCCGGCTGAAATCCGACCCCTGAACAATGCCCTGATTGGCAAACAGCGACCCGGAGAAAAAATACTGGGTCGTGGGTGTTCCGCCCGAAACCGACAGGTATTGCTCGTGACCGGTGGCGGTTCGGAAAATATCTTTCTGGAGATCGTAGCGCGTAACCGGCGTCTGTGTTTTGTCCGTTACGGTCGCGTTGGCAAACGTCGCGGGGTGTTCGTTGTAAGGCAGCGTTTTGCGAATGTCACTCAACCGAAACTGGGTGGAAAACGTAATCGTCGGGCGGCCTTCCTGGCCCCGTTTGGTGAAAATCTGCACGACCCCGTTGTTGGCCCGCGACCCGTAAATGGCCGCTGCGGCCGCGCCTTTGATGATTTCGATGCGCTCGATGTCGTTCGGGTTGATGTCGACCAGGCGGTTTTGCGAGTAACCTCCCAAGTCGATCAGTTCCCGCGAATCGTTGTTGACAATCACACCGTCGACAATGTACAGCGGATCGGACGAGCCGACGATGGTGCTGGGACCCCGCAGCCGGACGCTGATGCCACCGGCGGGGTTCCCGGAGTTCTGGGTAATCTGTGCGCCGGAAACCTTACCCGCCAGCGCCTGATCGATCGACGTAGCGGCTGAGAGTTGCAGGTCTTTGGCCTGCACTGTTGCGATGGTATTGCCGAGTTGCTTCCGGCTGGTGGCGCCGGACGTTCCCGTAACGACCACCTCGTCGAGACCCAGTGCATCATCGGCCAGGCTGCCGTCGGTCGAAACGGTAGTATTCTGCGATAAGGTAACAGTCTGCCGCTGGGTCTGGTAACCGATGGAACTGAACTGGAGCGTGTAGGTGCCGGGTGCTAAACTAGCCGTAAAACGATACGCACCGGTTTGGTCGGAAATCCCGCCGGCGGTGGTGCCAATAATACCTACCGCAGCGCCGGGCATCGGCTTGCTGTCGTTTTTTGTCGTTACTTTCCCTTGAAACGTATACGTTGTCGTTTGGGCGTTAATTTCCCAGCCGACCAGCAGAAAAAGGACAAAGAGTAGCCCACGAAAGCCACTTTTCACATGAAATAGTTTTGATTTCATAGAATGTTGATAAAAAACCTGTAAATAAGACGAGGACTGATCGTCCATTGAGTAAGTAATGGATTTTTCAGGAAAGAAAAAAGACGTCTGTGACGAATGGAAGGTGCTTTTGAATCGGTTCGTGACGTACGATCATTTTTCTGAACGGTGCAGCAGATTGGGGCGGTTTTTGTACCGCTATCAATTACTTTCTATAATTTGTCCTGTCCAACACCAAACCGATGTCTACCGAAACTGCTTTTCAAATCCTCAATGCGCTCGTGTTGCCGCAATGGCTGCTGATGCTGGTTGCGCCCCGTTGGAAACCGACCGATTTTCTCACCAAAATGCTTCCAATTCCGGTCCTGCTGGCGGTTTTTTACATTTATTATCTTTTTTTGGAAGATAGTGGCCTGGATTGGCAATCGTTTAGCACGCTGGCGGGAATAAAAACGTTATTCAGCCAGGATGCCGCCTTGCTGGCTGGCTGGATTCATTACCTGGCGTTCGATCTGACGGTGGGAAGCTGGATGTTGCGCAACAGCAAACGCCGGAAAGTGCCGCACGGCTGGATGATTCCGTGCCTGCTGTTCTGTTTTCTGCTGGGCCCGGTCGGTTTGCTGCTCTACCTCGGCGTTCGATCCATGAAACAGCAGGCCATTTATTGATATGTTACTTTTTACACTTACTACTTTCGCTTCTGCCCCTAAATCCCCTGAAGGCCGGGCGGCCGGAGCCGGACTTTTAGCATCCGGATTAAGCTGCGTCCAAGTCCCCTTCAGGGGATTTAGGGGCAGAAGCGAAACAGAATTATCAGACATAAGTCCTAATACCATGAAAACGCTTTCTTTTTTACTGGTTCTCGTCTCTACAACCACCTTTTCGCAATCCCTGCTGTGGAAGGTATCGGGAAACGGGCTGAAAAAACCGTCCTATCTCTTTGGTATCTACCACATTATGAAGGATAGCTACCTGAACCAGAATCCCAAAATCAAATCGGCCTACGAAGGGGCGGAGGGCGTGGTGGTCGAAACCGAAGTCGACTCGTCGGCCATGCTGTCGATGGCCATGCGGGGGCTGATGCTCGACAAAAGCCTGGACAAACTGCTGTCGCAAACGGATTACCAACTGGTGGCCGACGAATTCAAGAAGGGAACGGGCTACGATCTGGCGCTTTTCAACCAGATGAAACCCATCGTGACGGCCACCATGCTCAGTCTGGCTTACGTTCAGAAAGAGTCCGATACGCTCAACAGCTTCACGGGCTTGCCGCTCGATCTGTATTTTGCCAGCGACGGCCGCAAACGTCAGAAAACCGTCAGTGCGCTCGAAACGATGGAGGAGCAGATGGCTTTTTTGTTCGACCACGATCCGGTGGAAAAGCAGGCGCAGAACCTGGTGGAAATGGTGAAGGAAAAGGACGATATGCACGACATGAGTAAATCCGTGACGGAACTCTATCTGAAACAGGATTTGCAGGGCATGTGGAAAATGAACGAAAAATCCGGGAATACCTTCGGCAACATGACCTACCTGCTCGATGAGCGCAACCACAACTGGATGAAGCGTTTACCGGGCCTGATGGCTTCACGGCCCACTTTCGTCGCCGTGGGCGCGCTGCACCTCCCCGGTCCGCAGGGGCTGGTCGAGTTGTTGAAAAAGGAAGGCTATCAGGTAGAACCGCAGTAATTACACCGCAAACCTGCGTTTCAGAATATCGACCAGCATCGCCACTTCGTCGCTGCTCATGTCCCACAGATACTGGGCAGCATAGCGGTACGAAACCAGATCGCGGGCCTGATCGTAGCTCGTCGCGCGGTTCAGTTCTTCAATCGCTTCGTTGTAGGAAGCCGCGTTGCCGTTGAACAACTGATTGATAAACATGAACTTCTGATTCAGCGAAATGCTCTTGCTGATGCTTTCGATGGGCGCGCGGTAGAACGTTTCGCCAATCGTCGCCGGTCCAGTCGTTTCTGCATCCACTTTCAGGCTTTCCTCCAGCGTCGACGTTTCGTTCAGATGGGTGGTTGCCTGGCTGGGCTGCATCGACGGTGCGGGCGGTTCGACCGAGGAACCTGAATCCGACAGAAAAAGCGGTTTTACCGGCGCATCTTCATCCACGGGAGTGCCATTGACCGTCAGGCCCGAACCGTTGACGGGTGGTGGAACGGCGGGCGTTGCCGGAACGGCGGTATTCTCCACTTCAGTATCAAAAAAGGACTTGTTCGCCGTTGGCGTCGGTTGCGGGGGGGAAAATTCGTAGGAGGATTTACGGAGCAAAACCACCGGATCGAGCAGCAGTTTTTCCGAAAACAGCGGAATGTATTTCTCCGGTTTTTCCAGCTCGCGGCTCCGCTGCATCAAAATTTCATCGAGCCAGTTCAGCGCCTGATTGACATAAACGACGCTTTTCCCTTTCATGCGGTCTTCAATAGCCGCCGGAACAAACTTGTTAATCTGGGTATAGCGGGTCAGTTGGTGGGCGGCCTCGGCTGTCAGGGAAAAATCGGGCTGGTTGCGCAGGGCTTCGTCGAAATAGTGGCGCGGGTCGAACAGCAGAATCAGCGTCCGGCGGGTGGCTTCGGTCAGCAACGGCTCCAGATGTTCCCGGCGCACCGAAATGTGTTGCGACACCGTATTCATAAATACCTGCATCGCCTGCCGGACATCCGGGTGTTCAAAATCGAAAAAAGGACTGCGAAAACGCTCCGCATCGCTCCGCCATTTGTCGGACAGGCTGCTGATAACGAACAGATTGACCTGACTGACGGGGCTTAACTTTAAGAGTTCCTGCCCGCTGATGACGGTATGATGGGCAAAAAAATCACCCGCCACTTTTCGGGCGTATGATTTGCAATATTCAGTAAGGGAGGAGGCATTGAACTTGTTCGACATATCAAAATATCTTTGCTTTGTAAAGATATGGTTTTCGCTTAGAATATTCCGATCAGACATTGGTGAAATTCTCGTTAAAGCCAGTTTGGCCACAACAAGAAGAGTGCCAGATTAGTAATCTATTCAACGCTACGAACGTATGTTTATTGAACCGAACCGCCGGCGTGAACCGCCCCACCTTCGTACGGGCTGGATTGAAGTGATTTGCGGCTCCATGTTTTCCGGAAAAACCGAAGAACTGATCCGGCGCATCAACCGGGCCGTGATTGCCCGGATGAAGGTGGTGATTTTCAAACCGTTGATCGACACCCGGTACCACGAAGAAAACATCGTTTCGCACAATGCCAATGCCGTTCGTTCGCAACCCGTCCAGACGGCCCACGAAATTCTGGCCCTGGCCGGTGACAGCGAAGTCGTGGGCATCGATGAAGCCCAGTTTTTCGACGATAAAGAGCTGATCGAGGTGTGCAACCACCTGGCCGACAACGGAAAGCGCGTCATTCTGGCCGGGCTGGACATGGACTTTGAAGGCAATCCCTTCGGTTGCATGCCGCAGTTGATGGCCATTGCCGAATACGTCACGAAAGTCCACGCCATTTGCGTCGTTTGTGGCGACATCGCCAGCTATTCCTACCGCCTGAATCATTCCAAAGAAAAGGTATTGCTGGGCGAAACCGACAGCTACGAAGCCCGCTGCCGCCGGTGTTATAATCTGGGTAATCAGGTGGTTAGCAAGGAATGGGTGTATGAAGATAATGTGAAATGATGCGCATTGAATGATACATATTAAATGTAAAATGATGAATGTAAAAGGAATTGTATGCCGGAAGCGAGGGCGGTCTATTTCACTTTTACATTCATCATTTATCATTTTACATTTATCATTTATTACACTTCTTCCCTGCGCGAAGGCGCAGCCCGGTACCTGGCATTCCCACCCCAGTTTTCTTTCTGCCCAAACCCTGGCGGCTGTTCAGAACAAAATTTACTGCGCGTCGGAGAACGGTTTTTTCTACTTCGATCCAACGGCGAATGAAACCACGCGGCTGAGTCGCGACGACGGTTTTAGCGAAAACGGCATCAGCCAGTTATTTTATGTAAGTGAGCAGAAACGGTTGCTGATTGGATACCGCAGCGGCACCATCGACCTGCTTTCCGTCAGTGATTCCGGCGAACCCGGTCCCCTGACGACGATTACCCTTATACGTGACGCCACGCAGATCCCCGGCAGCAAACGCATCAACCACGTGTCCCGAACCGGTAACGACGCCTACCTGGCCTGTGATTTCGGGATTGTGGTGCTGGATGTCGTCAAATCCGAAATCCGGGATACCTACCGAAATATTGGCCCCAACGGAACGCCGGTGGTGGTGTATGCCACAGCACTGACCAATGATTCGATTTACGCATCCACCTCGCGTGGACTGCTGGCGGCTCGTTTCACGCCAACGGTCAATCTGGCATTTTTTGGCAACTGGAAAACCGTCTCCCTGCCGCCTGGCGCTTCCGTTCAATCGGTGGTGGGCGTCAACAATCGCTTGTATGTGGCCTGGCCGGGGCAGGGCGTTGCCGAGCGGCAGGGCGGGCGCTGGACGGTGGTCAAACCGTTGCCGACGATCACCGGTTTGCTGGCAACGGCGACCGAGTGGATTGCCACCGCGCCCGACGAACTCCAGCGCGCATCGGGCGTGCTGATGCAAAACGCGTTGCTGGGTGAGCCGAAGGAAATAACCGAAGCCGCCGACAGTTTCTGGGTGGCCGATTCGCTGTCAGGATTATTGCGCCTAACCGGCACCGCCGTTCAGTCCGTTAGCCCCGACGGTCCCGCTTCGGATGTTTTTCAACGATTGACTGCCGACCCGTCGGGTCAGGTGCTGGCGTTGCCGGGCGGTTTTTCCGACGATCTGAAACCGCTGCGTCGCCGTCGGGGCTTCGATCGGTTCAGCGATGGGCGCTGGCAGAACTTTCTGACGTCGTCTCTTCCCACCGATTTCGTCACGGCAGGCTATAATCCGACCGATCAGCGGACGTATCTGGGCAGTTTCGGGGGCGGATTGTGGTCGTCCGACAACCCCAATTTGGCGGAAGTCGTAAACCGGGTGTTTGCCAACATCAGCAGCCTGACGGTCGATCCAAACGGTGACGTCTGGCTGGCAACGCCGACGCTGGATTTCGGAAAAGCAACGATTCATGTCCGGCGGAAAACCGGGCAGTTCGAGTCGTTTATTCCGGGACGGGGCGATATTCATCAATTGATTCTGGACGACAGCGGTTTTTTGTGGATGCGGCTGAGCAGCTACAACGGCGGGGGCATGCAGGTTTTCGACCCGAAAACGAACCGGACCCGGCTTTTGTACAACCAGTCGGGCGAGGGCGATTTGCCGGATCGGAACGTTCGGTCGCTGGTGAAAGACCGCGATGGCCTGATCTGGATTGGAACCGACAACGGCGTGGCGGTTTTTGATAATCCGGCAGCGGTTTTTACCGGAACCGTCAACGCATATCGGCCGGTTTTCGACCGTCGGCGGTTGCTCAGTGGCGAGTCGGTGACGGCGCTGGCGGTTGACGGCGGTAACCGGAAATGGATCGGAACCACCAACGGAATCTATCTTTTCAACGAGGACGGGACGGTTTTAGTTGAAAATTTTACCGCTGATAACAGTCCATTGCCTTCCTCCCAAATCACCGATATTGCCGTTGAACCCACGCGTGGTGAGGTGTTTATCGCTACGCCCAACGGCCTGGTTTCATACGGTGGAACAGCCAGCGAACCGGCTCCGGTTTTTGCGGGCATCACGGTTTTTCCGAACCCGGTTCGGCCCGATTTCGGCGGTCTGGTCAGCGTGCGGGGGCTGGTCGAAAATACCGTGGTCAAAATCATGGATGCAGGTGGGCAACTGGTATACGAAACCCGGTCGCAGGGCGGAACCGCCACCTGGAACCTGCGCGACTACCGGGGCCGATCCGCCGAAACCGGGGTCTATTTTGTGTTTGCGGTTTCGCCGGATGGCAAAGAAGGATTGGCGGGTAAATTGGCCGTCGTGCGGTAATTGTGGTTTCAACGTTTTATTTTTGTAGAATGACCACCAAACCATTCATTGTCGGGATCACGGGCGGGAGCGCATCGGGAAAGACATCGTTTTTGAAAGGACTCATCTCCGCGTTTTCGGAAGACGAAATTTGCCTGATTTCGCAGGATAATTATTACAAACCACTGGATCAGATTCCGCGTGATGACATTGGGGTGCACAATTTCGATTTGCCGCAAACCATTGATCACCTGCGGTTTGCCTGGCACATCCGGCAACTTCACGAAGGCAAGGTGGTCGAAACGATGGAGTACACGTTCAATAACCCGAATGTGGTTCCCCAGAAGCTGATTTTCAAACCAACGCCCATCATTGTGGTGGAAGGGATTTTTGCGTTTCACTTTGACGAAGTAGCCGAACAGCTTGACTTAAAGGTGTTTATCGACGCGAAAAACAAGATTAAATACGAACGGCGGATGGTGCGCGATCAGGCCGAACGCGCCCTGACCCCCGAAATGATCAAACACCAGTGGGATTATCACGTCCGCCCGACCTACCAGGAATTTATCAAACCCCACAAAGCGATGGCGGATATCGTCATCCCCAACAACCTGCACTATCAGAAGGGGCTGGAGGTGGTGGTTGGGTATTTGAAAGGGAAAGTCGCTACTTTCGAACCAAAATAATAAAAACCGGTCGCCGGATGCGGTGACACTACTTCCTGAACCCATTATGAATTTCACCCTAACGCTGCTTTCAGCGACGCTCTTACTGACCACTTCTGCGATGGCTCAAAAACCGGAAACCGTTGATCTCTGGCCCAAAAACCAAATTCCGAATGCGATACCGAACGAGGCCGTTCAGGAAAAATCGGAGCTGGGCAAAGACGGTATTTTACGAATCAGTGATGTTAAAGTTCCGACGATAACGGCTTTTCTGCCGCCAAAAGACAAGGCCACCGGAGCGGCCATTCTGGTGATTCCGGGCGGAGGTTACGGCATTCTGGCCTACGGACACGAAGGCGAAGAAATGGCGAAATGGTTCAACGAACGCGGTATTGCGGCTTTTGTGCTGAAACACCGCCTGCCCGACGACCGGACACAGACGAACAAACACGAAGTGCCACTGGCCGACGCCATGCAAGCCATGAAGCTAATTCGCCAACATGCGGCCAAATGGAACGTCAACACCGACCGGCTGGGCGTCATCGGTTTTTCGGCGGGCGGTCACCTGGCTTCTACCTTATCGACCCATTACCACCGGGGCACCACCGCCAGCGAAGAGGCCAAGCCGAATTTTGCGATTCTGATGTATCCCGTCGTAACGTTCGGGGCCAAAGCGCACGGCGGTTCGCGCGAGAAACTGATCGGCAAAACACCCAGCGCGGAGCAGATAGCGTATTATTCGAATGAATTGCAGGTGGATGGCAAAACCCCGCCGACGTTTCTGGTCCATGCGCAGGACGACAAGGGCGTGCCGGTGGAAAACAGCATCGACTATTATCTGGCACTGACCAAAGCCAACGTCCCCGCCGAAATGCACATTTATCCGAAAGGCGGCCACGGCTACGCACTCCGGGTACAGGGCAAAGGCTCGATTGAAAACTGGCCCGCGGCCTGCGAAGGCTGGCTGAAGTCGATGGGGTTGCTGGAGAAGAAATGATTGTTTCGCGGGCGGCCCCGTCCGCGAAACAACCTTTTTATACCCTCAAGAACACCTTCTTCTTATACAGAAAATACAGAAACGCCCATTTCACGGCCAGGAACGCCAGCACGGCACCCACCGCCCGGATGGGTTCGGAGAAGAAACTGAGGATGCCGCTAAAGAAGAATTTGGCCGCGTATTCGAAGTCGATGAACTCCCCGGCGATGTAGATCAGGATGGAGTTCATACCAATCACCGTGAAGAAAAACGCCCAGCCGCTTACTTTTTTGACGTCGATGATCCAGTAAAACAACGCCAGCATCAGGATGCTCCAGCCCCCGGCTACCAGTGTAAAGGAACTGGTCCACAGGTTTTTATTGATCGGAAACACCAGTCCCCAGCTATAACCCAGCACCAGACAGGAGATGCCGCCCAGCACCAGCCACAGCGTTTTCTGGTCGCGGTGGGCGGATGGACCGTCGCTGCGGAGCAATTTTCCGGAAAAAATACCGAGCAAGGCCGTGGCGATGGCAGGAATGGTGGAAAACAGACCCTCCGGATCATGTACTTTGAGATACAGACGGCCCGGCAGCACCGACCGGTCGACGTAACCCGCCAGACTGCAATCCATCGTTAAGACGCCTGCCCCGCAGCCCGGTACCGGAATGAGTTTCATGGCAGCCCAGTAGCCCAGCAGCAACCCGGCAAACCAGGCATACTGAACTTTCGGATTCGGAAAATACAGGTAGATCAACTGGCCAAACATACCGGCCAGACCGATCCGGGCCAGAACGCTCGGAAACCGCATGTCGCTGATGGGTTTGGTGAACAAACCGTTGTTGTAAACGATGCCCAGCACCACCAGAATTAGACCGCGTGTGATGATTTTCCGGGCCAGTTCGCTTTTCGCAACGCCCCGTTCCAGCCGGCTTCCGACGGCAAACGGCGTGGAAACGCCCGCCATAAACAGAAAGAGCGGAAAGATGCAGTCGTAGGGCCGAAAACCGTCCCATTCGACGTGGGTGAACTGTTCGGCCATGAAGAAGGCCCAGGCCCAGCCGGTGGTTTTGGCTAAAACGTGAAAAATTTCTTCTCCTCCGGCAATCCAGAACATGTCGAAACCCCGCAGGGCATCCAGGGACATCAGACGCCGGACGGGCGCCGGTTGGGCAAGAGCAGGCTCTGAAGAAGCCGTAGAAGTTGATTGCATACCAGTTTGTAGAATAGACCGTCTATACTACTGCTTCGGGTTTAGAACGGGCTATCGGTTTTTACCCCTAAATCCCCTAAAGGGGACTTGGACGCAGAATGAAACGGATGCGTAAAGCCTCCTTTAGGGGATTTAGGGGTACTATTATTTATCATTCAGAATCAGCGGCACATTCCCGCGTCCGCCCAGAACGATAATTTTGGCATTGGGCGAAGCGGCCAGTTCGCGCTGGGCCTTTATCTGTTCGTAGACCAACTGTTTGTCGGACAGGCCTGTGGCCAGAATTTTCTGGTAATCGGCGATACCCTGGGCTTCGACGCGCTTCCGCTCGGCTTCCTGCCGCTCTTTTTGCAGAACGAACTGCATTTTCTGGGCATCCTGCTCGGCATTGATTTTCGACTCGATGGTGGTTTTTACGGACGCGGGCAGGTTGATATTCCGGATCAGCAACTGTTCCAGCATCAGCCCGCGTTTCGTCAGGTCAGATTCGATGGTTTTGTAAATCCGGTTTTGAAATTCATCCCGTTTGGTGGAATAGAGCGCGACGGCATCGTAATAAACGGCGTTGTCACGAATGCGGGTGCGGGTGATCGGCCGAACGACTTTGTTGGAATAATCTGAACCAATGCTGCGGTAAATTCGCGGAGTTTCGGTTGGGTTGACACGGTATAAAACCGTCAGGTCAATGATGACTTCCAGACCGTCGGCGGTGAGCACCCGGATGGCATCGTCGCCCTGCTGGCCGCTCTCATCCTGAACGCCCGACATGGTGTAATTCTGCGTTTTAACATCAAATTCCGTGACTTCGACCAGGGGATTGACCCAATTCAGGCCACTTTCCAGAACACGATCCTGTACACTGCCAAACAAACTCTGGACACCCACTGTCCCGGCATCAATTTGACGAATGGACGAAGTAGCTAATCCGATCAGGATCAGAATAATACCGACTACTTTCAGTGGCCGGGAGAAGCGGGAGAATTCAAGCGACGGCGTATTGGTGGCGAAACCGATGATTAAGGCGAGTGCGCCAAGGATCAGAAGGAACATAGTTTTCGGTAGCAATGGGCCTTGGCCCGTGGTGAGTTTGGAACAGCAGCTTGTAAAGCCCTGGAAGAAAGGGGGCTAACGGCTAGTAATAATACAAACTTTTATCCACAGATTTTGATAGGAACGCGGATTGAACGGATCGAGCGGATTAAAAAATGATTTATCCGTGAAAATCCGTTGCATCCGTTTAATCCGCGTTCCCATTACTATTCCACACTAAACCGCTGAATCCACCCCGCAATGGTGGCGTTGGAGAGATTGAACAGGAGATTGGGAAATAAACCGAGCAGCAGGGCCAGGGCCGCCAGCGGAATCAGCATGAGCCGTTCGCGGGCCGTGAGATCCGTAAGCTGACCGATGAATTCGGTGCGCGACCAGAGCGTTCCGAAGAACATGCGCTGGAGCGTCCAGAGAAAATACGCAGCCGCCAGGATGATGCCCAGCGTGGCAACGGCCGTCATCCAGCCGGGTAGCCAGAGCGATTGGAAACTGCCCATCAGCGTAAAGAGTTCGCCCACGAAACCGGAAAAACCGGGTAACCCCAGGGAGGCAAAAAACGCGATGGCGGTCAGGGCGGTGTAAGTGGGCATGGCACCGGCCAGACCCCGGTAACTATCGATGCGCCGGTCGTGGGTGCGGTCGTAGAGAACGCCGGTGAGCAAAAACAGCATGGCCGACAACACGCCGTGGCTCGCCATTTGGTAGACGGCTCCGTTGACGCCTTCTGAGGTCAGGGAGGCTATGCCGAGAAGCACAAAGCCCATATGGGAAACGGACGAGTAGGCAATCATTTTCTTGAGATCACTCTGTGCCAGCGCGTTAAAACCGCCGTAGACAATCGAAATGACACCTAAACCGGCCAGCCACAATGCATATTCAGCCGCTCCGTCGGGAAACAGTCCCCAGCCAATTCGTAGAAAACCGTAGCCCCCGATTTTGAGCAAGACCCCCGCCAGCACCACCGAAACCGGCGTTGGCGCTTCCACATGGGCGTCGGGAAGCCAGGTGTGAAAAGGCACGACGGGCAGTTTGATGGCAAATCCCAGAAAAACGCAGAGGAAAGCCAGCATCCGCGACGGAATGCCGAACACGACGATTTCGCCGGTTGGCCCCAGAAACGAGTTGGGCAGGTAATTGCCGCCGTGGGCCATGTAGCGCAGGTCGAAGGTATGCACCAGTTGCTGCGGCTGGATTTTGTAGTCGGCCAGCAGAAACTGAACCTGACGGATGATGTCGTCGGTGATTTCCGAACGGTCGCCGATCAGGCCGATGTTGATGGCAGTTTCGACCGGGTCCATGACCGACAAATACAAGCTGATCATCACCAGCAGAATCAGAACCGAACCCGCCAGCGTGTACAGGAAAAACTTGATGGATGCATATTCCCGGCGCGGCCCACCCCACAAACCGATGAGAAAATACATCGGCAGCAGCATGAATTCGAAGAAGAGGAAAAACAGGAAAAAGTCGAGGGCAATAAAGCAGCCGATGATGGTGGCCGTCAGCAGCAGATACAGGGCGTGGTAGGCTTTTAAGCGCTTATCGATGGTCCAGGAAGAGAGGGCGCCGACGAGCATGACTGCGCCCGTCAGCAAAACCAGCGGCAGGCTAATGCCGTCGATACCCACCAGATAATCAATGGACACGACGCCGAGCGAACCCAGCGGCAGGCTGATCCAGTCGAAGCGTTCGAGGAGTTGGTAGTCGGTCTGCGTGGGGTCGAAAGCGGCATAAATGGCTCCGCAGACCAGCAGTTCGAGGCTACAGGCTACCAGGGTAATCCACTTATAAACGTTTTTTCGGCTGTCGGGTAAAAGAACCACGAGCAGCGAACCGAGCAAAGGAATGAATAGGAGTGATGACAGCATAATAGTTTGTCAGGAACCGCCAACGCGGCAACCGACTAGATCAAAAACCAGAGAATTACTAATAAACCCACCACCGCACTGGCAATGTAGGATTGCACCCGGCCGTTTTGCACCGATCGGGTCAGGTTGCCCAGCCGCTGCGCCAGCCACGACGCCCCGTTGACCAGCCCATCGACAATCATGCGATCGGCCCAGCCAATCATGTGAGACAGCACAACGGTGCCAATACCGACGAAATCAACCAGCTTGTCGATCACCCGGCGATCGAAACCGTATGAGAGATACGCCAGCCGAACAAACGGGCGGACGATCAGCCGTTTGTAGAAGCCGTCGAGGTACCAGTTGTGTTCCGACAACCGGCTCAGGGAGCTGGATTTTGTCAAAACCGGCATTCGCCAGCCCAGCCACAAGCCCAGCGCAACGACCGAAATGGAAAGCAACGCAATCCACAGATGGCCCCCGTGATCGCCGACGGCGGGAAATAACCGGAAAAACCAGCCGTGTTCCGCCGAAAACGGGTTTCCGGCAAACACAAAACCGATGGATAAAACCGCCAGCAACAGGACCGGAACCGTCAGTAGCAGATCCGACTCGTGCGCCCGATTTTTCGGGTTTCGGGCGTCACCAAAGAACACCAGCCGACCTTGCCGGGCCATGTAACAGGCCGTTAAGCCGGACGATAAAACCGCCAGGATGGGAATGATATAGGCCAAACCGCCCTGCGCCCCAGCCCAGCCAAACGCGCCGGTCAGAATGGTTTCTTTCGACAGAAAACCAGAGAAAAAGGGAATGCCGGCCAGCGCAGCCGCACAAACCGCCCAACCGGTGAAGGTGAGGGGCATGGCTTTGCGCAAACCGCCCATCTGCCGCATGTCCTGTGTATGAACGCCGTGAATGACCGACCCGGCGGCCAGAAACAACCCGGCTTTGAAAAAGGCGTGGGTCGTCAGGTGAAAAAGCGCTCCGCTTACGTTGCTGGTTCCCATCCCGATCACCATCAGGCCGAGTTGCGAGACGGTGGAATAGGCCAGCACTTTTTTAATATCGGTTTGATAGAGCGCCGAATAAGCCGCCATCAGCATGGTGATCGTGCCGACGATGGTGATGAGCAGCAGGGCGTCGGGCGTCAGTAAGAAGTGGATGCGGGCGAGCAGGAAAATACCGGCGGCCACCATTGTGGCGGCATGAATCAGGGCCGAAACCGGCGTTGGGCCTTCCATCGCGTCGGGGAGCCAGGTCGTGAGCGGGAACTGGGCCGACTTGCCAATACAGCCGCAAAAGAGACAAAAACCGGTCAGCGTCGCCAGCGGCCCGTTGGAAACAAACAGGTCCGGGAGTTCGGCCAGGTCGGTGGTTCCCGCTTGAAAAAGCAATAGAAAAATGCCGAGGAGAAAACCCGCATCGCCAATGCGGTTCATGATAAACGCCTTTTTGGCCGCGGCAGCCGCAGCCGGTTTTTGAAACCAAAAACCGATGAGCAGATACGACGACAGGCCAACCAGCTCCCAGAAGGCATATAGAACGATTAGATTGCCCGCCAGCACGATGCCGAGCATGGAACCGATGAAAAGACTCAGAAACCCAAAATACCGGTAGCGGTCGCGCTCGTCGTGCAGATAGGAGATGGAATAAAGCTGGACCAGCAGGGCGATGAAATGCACGATGACCAGCATCAGTAAGGTGAGCGAATCGAGCCGGAAAGTGATGGGAACCGCCCGACCCGGAATCAGGAGCCAGTCTGTGCGGAGGGTTAGAACATCGGTGCCGGTTTGGGTGGCCACGAAGACCGACAAACCCAGCCCGGCCAGCGTCAGGACTGCGGCTGCCCCCCCGGCCCAGAGATTAATTCGCCGACCCGCCAACAGGCTCAGGGTGCCGCTCAGAAAGGGCAGAACGATGAGAAGCCAGAGAAGTGTATGGATGGTATTTTCGTCGAACATCGCGCAAGATAACGCCGGACGTTTGCCGGGGCAAATATCCTGAATAAACCAACCAATAAAAATAATTAGTTACTTTTATGGCATATTAGTGACGTACTAATCAATCGCATTATAAATTTGATTCACACCCTTAATTCTCTTCATTCCGATGGCCGTGGCAACCTCACAATCTACCGAAAATTACAGCATGAATCTTCCGTGGACGGAGTCTCCTTTTTTTCGCTCCGAATTAAAAAAAGCGAATTTAAGTCCCGAAATGGAACGCATTGTAACGCAGTATGCCGAAGGCGGTTTTGTGGTTTTCGATCCGGATATTGACGAGTCGATTCTGAACACGGCTCTGGAAAAACTGGAACCTAAACACCTGGCAGTCAAGGATGACCGGATTCAGGATGCCTGGCGGGATGTCGACGCCGTGCGGCAGATTGCCATTGCTCCGAAGGTGCTGGACGTGCTGCGAACGCTCTATCGCCGGGAGCCAATTCCGTTTCAGACGCTGAACTTCAAACTCGGTACGCAGCAACGGACACACAGCGATTCGATGCACTTTCATTCGATTCCGCAGCGGTTCATGTGCGGGGTCTGGGTGGCGCTGGAGGATGTCCGCGACGACAACGGTCCGCTGCACTACTACCCCGGTAGTCACAAGCTGCCATTTTATGATTTGTCAGACATCGGAATTCGGGCTACTTCGGCCAAAAGCCTGGACGAAGCCTACGGGAAGACCTATCCAAAATACGCTGATTTTCTGAGCGATATGATTGAGGCCCAGGATTTGAAGAAAGCCGTTCTGAACATGAAAAAGGGCCATGCCATTATTTGGGCCGCCAATTTGCTGCACGGTGGCGAGAAGATTCTGACCCCCGGTTCGACCCGGTACAGTCAGGTAACGCATTACTTTTTTCAGGATTGCGTGTATTACACGCCGTTACAGTCGGACATGCCGTTGGATAAATTGTATCTGCGCCAGATTACCAACATCATCACCGGCGAAAAGGTCGCCAACAAATACATCGACGAGTACATCAAACAGGACAACGAAGGCTACGCGATGCGCATCACGATTCCGACGGCGGTGCGCCGGATCGGCGGGCTGATTTTGAAACCGTTCCGGAAATTGCTGGGGCGATAGGGCCGCGCTGCCTGGGTCAAATTGATCGTATGCCATTCTGAGTTTAACCCGACGTCACCTCCTCAAAACTCCTTCTCCCCAAATTCGCTGGCCGGCAGCCGGGCCTTTTTGGAGGTCTGGTTAAAGGTGTAACTGAGGTTCAGCAGGAAAATGTCGGTTTCCTGGATGTAGTTGGTGGTGGTATAAAAATTCCGGCCAAAGGTCGTGATGCGTTGCTGGTTGGTGCCCAGTAAACCCAGGTCGATGTTTTGCCATTGCAGGGTGGCCGTCATCCGGCCCTTCAAAAAAGTCTTTTTGGCCGACGCACCCGGAATGATAAACCGGGAATCTTCACCCTGGGCCGTGATTCGTTTCGAGAGGTAATTCAGGGTGGCCTGGACCTGAAACGTGGGCGAAAACCGGACCGTCGTATTGGCATTGATGGAATAAACCACACTCGACGTGTTCACGATCACCGCGTTGTTGAACAGCGCCCCCTTGATCTGGTAACGGTACACGTTTCCGCCTGCATACACCTGCCAGGCTTTCGTCAGATTCAGGGTCGTTCCGGCTTCCAGTCCCCAGGATGTGGCCAGCCCGGCATTCGTGTAAATCCGGTTGAGAATCGTATCGTTGTAGACGCTGTTGACGCGGTTTACCACATTTTTAATGCGCTGGTTGTAAAGCGTTACGAAGAGATTGCCCTTATCAAAATCTTTGATCAGTCCGATTTCCGACAGGTCGATGAATTCGGGCAAAATGTTGGGGTCGCCGGATTCGAGGGTTTCGGAGTGCTCGCGCTCCGGAAACGGGTTCAGCTCGTTGTTGGTCGAGCGTTGCACCCGTTTGCTGTATCCGGCTTTGGCCCGCAGCGTTTTGCTGATGGCGTACTGGACATTTAGCGAAGGGAAAAGGTTGGATAAATTCAGGTTCCGGGTTTCCTGATTCCCTGCCGTAAAAGCTCTCGTGGCGTATTCATACCGCAGTCCGCCGATGTATTCCAGTTTCCCGGTTTTGGCCGAATACTGCCCATACACCGAATGAATCTCGTTCAGAACCTTCGTCGTGCTGCTGAACTGCGGAACGACCACAAACGCACCGGTTTCCAGATTCTGGTCGAGGTACTGAAAATTGCCTTTCTGAACCTGGTTGCGGTATTGGTAACCGGTTTCGAGTTTGCCCTTGCCCACCGTGACGGCGTAATCGGCCTTCAACCGGTAGGCATTCAGCGGGTTCTGGCTGGGGTTGCGGGTGTTTTGCAAAACCGTTTGCCGGTCGGGCATCCGCAGGTTCGCATTGGTCGTTAACCCGTCCAGATCGGCTTTTTCGAAGAGACCGGAAACCGTAAGAAGGGATTTATTGGAAAAAGTGTGACTATAGTCCAGATTGCCGAGCGTAATGGCGCTGGACTTGCGGGCGATGTTCGAATTGAAATACGAAATCCGGCCGATGACATCCCCCGTAACCAGGTCGGTTTTGGTATTGTCGTAAACGATGTCGGCCCGGCGCGACTGCGAACGAAAACCGGTGTAGAACCCCGCCGAAAACGCGTTGTTTTCGTTGGGCGTATAGGTCGCCGAAGCCCGGCCCGTGTAGTTATACCGGATAAAACTCCGTTCGCCCACCGAGGGGAAGGCCGTGTAGCGGTTGCCAATGGTGGTGTTGACGTCGCCCACCCGCCGACCGGCGATGTCGTTGCGGAAATAATTCCCACTGACGGTTACATCCCACTTGGCCGACTTCATACTGAACGTGGCATCGGCCCCAAACCGGACGGGCTTGTTCAGGTTGTCGTAGGTATACAGCGAAGGCAAACCGCCCTGAATATTGGCCGAAAAAGACCGTTGACCGGCCTGTGCGGTTTTCGTCGTAATGTTGATGATACCGCCCTTGCCGTCCGGGTCGAACCGGGCCGAGGGGGAAGTGATCACTTCGACGTTTTCAATCGAATTGGCGGGAATCTGGTTTAAGATCAGGGTCGGATCGGTCTGAACCGGTTTTCCGTTGACCAGCACCAGAAAGCCCGACGACCCCCGGAGCGTAATGCCGCCTTCGCTGTCGACCGTAACGGAAGGCGTGTTTTTCAGGACGTCGATGGCCGTTCCGCCCTGGCTGCCGATGAATTTATCCGCGCGGTAGACCTGCCGGTCAATTTTGTTGTCGACGGTTTGCCGTTCGCCCTGGACGTTCACCTGCTGAAGTGTCTGCGTATCAGCCTGTAATGCGATGATTTGGGGAACGGTTGGTTGAGCAGAAACCGGGAGGCTGAACCGTTTTTTGCGATACCCGATGTACTGGGCTTCTATGTAATACGGCGCAGCGGGAACGTTATCGAATTTGAAATTTCCCGCGTCGTCCGTCAGGGTGCCATTGACCAGCGTCGAATCCTGGCTCTTGTAGAGCGCTACCGAACCAAATGGCAAGGGGCGGTTGGTTTCATGATCGACTATTTTACCGGTAATCGATCCGGAATTTTGGGCCTGAACGAACGGGATCGCCAGAAATGTGGCCAGCAGGGTTACAAAAAATTTCATCGGAAGTATACCTTCGCCTTGTGAGTTAGTCAGAGGCAAAGGTATATCCCGCTATGTCAGGCGGTTTTGTAGATTACAGCCGTAAACTGGTACATTCAGGAAATTCCTTTCCGGTAGACGCTCGGCAAAACGCCGGTTTGGCGTTTAAAGAACTTATTAAAATGGGAGGGGTCCGTAAAGCCCAGTTCATACGCCACTTCTTTCAGGGTCTGGAAGGAATACAAAAGGAGTTTTTTCGATTCGGTCGTCAGCCGTTCGTCGATGATTTCGCCCGCCGTTCGGTTTACGATTTTCCGGCAGGTGTTGTTGAGCGTTTTAGACGTAACATTCAATTGTCGCGCGTAGTCGCCCACCTCGCGGTTGGTTCTGAATTGCGCATCGACCAGCGCGAAGAACTCTTTTAAGAGGGTTGGAAGTGCCTGACTTTCATTCGATTTGATTTCCCGTTTCAGCAGGTTGAGCAGCAATTGGAGATAGGTCTGGATAATGGCCTGGTAGTTACTGTTCTGCTGTTCATATTCGACCTCGATGCTCCGGAACAGCTCAACGATGGTCGGATGGATGTGGCTCAGGTCAAAACCGCTCGGAAAGGCCAGCGGAAACGTTTGAAACAGCGCTTCGTAAAAAGGATGATCCAGCAAAAAGTCCTTCTGCACCATCACCACGTACCCTTTCGGAATCTCGGTCAGTTCCCAACTGTGAATCTGGCCCGGCATCACCAGATACAGGCTATGCGGTTTTACGGTAAACCGGTTGAAATCAATCTGATGCGTACCGGCACCGGCGTCCAGGTAAATGATTTCGAGGTAATCTTTGTGACCATGCGGGTTGGTGGTTTTAATTACCTCCTTCATCCGTTTGATCCGGAACAGTTCACGCTGGTTCAGCTTGTTTTTGATGGTAATCTGCATGGGTTAAGGGTCGTATGGGTCACAACAATCGCTAAAATTACAATGAAATTTGCAACGTTGATTCGGGGCTGTCTCAGCCCGGAAAGTGTTAATTTCTATGGATGTGGGCCTGTTCCGGAAAACCGGCCGGAAGAATGATAAAATTAGTCTGTATTGTACTAATTTGCTGGTCTACTATTCCTACAATCCTGATGACCACTTCCCGCAGAAAATTTCTTCAGAAATCGTCCCAAATCGCCACCAGTGTTGGCCTGACAACCGCCTTGACCGACCTCGTTGCCGCGCCCTTAAAAACCGCCCCGACCGATGAAGTGGTGGTGGCCCTGATCGGCTGCAACAGCATGGGCTGGTCCGACCTCAATTCGATGCTCAAACAGCCGGGTGTGCGGTGTGCCGCCTTGTGCGATGTCGACAGCAACGTGCTGAACAAACGCGCGGCTGAACTGGAAAAATCGTCGGGAAAGAAACCGGTTCTGTACAGTGATTTTCGGAAACTGCTGGAAAACAAGGACATCGACGCCGTAATCATCGGCACGCCCGACCATTGGCATTGTCTGCAAACCGTCTATGCCTGCCAGGCGGGCAAGGATGTGTACGTGGAAAAACCGCTCGCCAATTCCATCGAAGAATGCAATCTGATGGTGGATGCCGCCCGAAAACACAACCGCATTGTGCAGGTGGGGCAATGGCAACGCAGCGGTCTGCATTGGAATGCGGCTCTGGATTTTGTGCGTTCGGGAAAAATCGGCCGGATTCGCTCGGTCAAAACCTGGGCGTATATGCCGTACGGGAAAAGTTTTCCGGTTATGCCAGACGGCCCCGTTCCGGCGGGTGTCGATTACGACTTCTGGCTGGGACCGGCTCCGAAACGCCCGTTCAACCCGAACCGGTTTCATCGGAGTTTTCGTTATTTCTGGGATTATGCAGGGGGGCTGATGACCGACTGGGGTGCTCACATGATCGACATCGGGCTGGCGGGCATGAATGTCAGTTCGCCCAAAACCGTCGTGGCCCTGGGCGGCAAATACGGTTTTCCGGACCATGCCAGCGAAACACCTGATACGATGCAGGTGATTTATGATTACGGCAATTTCACGCTGCTCTGGGAGCAGTCGCTCGGCACGGGGCGCGGCCCGTTCGACCGTGAACACGGCGTGGCTTTCGTCGGAAACCTGGGAACCGTCGTGATCGATCGTTCCAAATGGGAGCTTTTTCCGGAAACCGACGCGGGAAATTACCTCGTTCCGGCCATGCCGCCGAAATTCGGGAATGGAAAGGATCTGGACAACCATACACAGAACTTTGTGACCTGCGTCCGGACCCGGCAGAAGCCCAACTGTCCGGTAGAAGTGGGCCGGGATGTGGCTCTGCACGCGCATCTGGGCAACATTGCCTACCGAACCGGTGAGAAGCTGGTTTGGGATGCTGAAAAAAAACAGATTGTTGGCAATGAGAAAGCTAACCTGCTGGCTCAGGCCCATTACCACGGCAACTGGGTCGTTCCCCGCTCGTAGCGAACGCCTTTCAATCATTTTTGCTCTTCAAAATAGTGACTTTCGGGGACAAAAAACTTCTAAAGTAGTATGTTTGTACAATAAAAAAATGAACACACCGAAAGACCGCCTATGAAAACGACTACGCACCTGATGAAGGTTTTGCGAAACGCTTCTTTGATTCTGGGATTGGGACTGTTGGGAGCCCGTGTGACGGTGGCGCAATGCACCCAGAAAAATGCAAAGGATCAGACTGTTGACTTTCGGTTGACATACGATAAAGCCACCCAGCGCATCACGGCCTGGTACGTGCCCTCCATATCGAGTACACACCGGCTCGTAACCGCCCAGTTTAGCATCATCACCCCCAACGGCTTTACGGCCCCGGAAGCCGGGTCGGGGCGGGATTCACAATTCGAAATCACGAATATAAACGGCACTTGGCAGGATTTTGTGTTTGATAATGAGCTGTTTACGTCAAAGGCCTATTCCCCCCTGGCGTCAATGGAGAATGTGGCGGTTCATCAGGTGGGCATGGCTCCGCAGGCCACGGATGTCGGGGCGGTGACAGCAGGTGTTCCGGTACCACTCTTTTCCTTTGTTTCAACCGAACAGGAAGGTGTGGTGCGGATTGCGGAAACCGGAGAAAAAATTCAAAAAGATATTCTGAGCAGATTCGGAAGCAACATCAGCAATGAGATGGCCATTCAAGCGCCGGTCAAAGCCTTTGTCCGGGCCGAAGAGCGGTATTGCAAGAACGACGTTCAGAAAAAAATCGAGTTTACAAAACCGGTCCTGATCGATCCCAGTGCGGCCACCACCGTCAAACCAACGGCGGGCGTGCAAACCGTGGGCGTGGCCGGAACGGATGATCTATTGGGCAATGAACAACTGATGGTGACGCCGAACCCGGCCACGGTCGAACTAACGGTGTTGTACCAACTGCTGTCGGCTGGCAATGCCGGTATTGATCTGGTGGATGGGCAGGGCCGGATCATTCAGACGCTGGTGGCCCGCAAACACCACGCGATTGGAAAATACCACCTGAAAGTGACCTTGCAGGATGTGGCCGCCGGGCTGTATTTCTGTTCCCTGAAAGGCGAAAATGTTCAGAAAGCCGTGAAAGTGATCATTGCAAAGTAGTTAAAAATGCCCCTGAAAGTAAAAAGCCGGAAACTGCCTCGTTTCCGGCTTTTTTGTTTGGGCAATTGCATTCGGGGTCTTCGACGGTTTCCGGTCATCCCGTCTTTGCAACCGCTGACAGGGTCTTCGACCGTAGCGACGGTCCGACGCTGTCAGGGTTACAACGTGTCCGTTTCGGGACGTAAACTGTCCGTATTTGGACACCCGACCGGTGGGAATGCGCTGAAATATAGCCACAAGAGCGTATTGGCTGGTTTGGCAAAGGATTTGTACGATAAAATAGAGACTAATGCCGAAACCCGATGCGTCGTACTTATTTAGGAGAGTTTGAAGAGATCGTTTTGTTGATGGTGGCCATTCTCGACGGGGATGCCTATGGCGTAACCGTCAGCCAGGAGATCGAGCAGCATACGGGCCGCCAGGTGACGTTCGGAACCGTTCACAACACGCTCATCCGCCTGGAAGAAAAAGGCTTTGTGACGTCCCTGCTCGGCGGGTCCACCGCCGAACGCGGTGGTCGGCGGAAGCGGCTGTTCAAGGTCACGGCCCTGGGCAGCCGGGCGTTGCAGGATATTCAGCAACTCAGGAATGAACTCTGGCAACTGCTTCCTCCCAACACCCTGAAACTCGGCGGCTCATGAAGGCTCCTCAATTTTCAAACCGCCCGCCCCGCTGGGCGCAGCGGCTTTTGGCCTGGCTTCATCCGTCGGAAACGCTGGAGGAAGTCGAGGGTGATCTGGACGAATTGTATACCTACTGGCATCGGCGGGCGGGCAAAACCGAGGCTACGATGCGCTATGTGCTCAATGTCGTGTCAGTTTTGCCGCCGTTTGTGCGCCGACGGCAACGGAAAGAAGCGCATCAAACTCCCTCAAACTTTCACCCTGCTATGCTGCGGAGCTACTTCAAAATTGCGTTCAGACATCTGATCAAAAACCGGGTGTATTCGTTCATCAACATCGGCGGTTTGGCCCTCGGCATGGCCTGCTGCCTGCTGATTTCTCTGTATGTATATGATGAACTGAGCTACGACCGATTCAACACCCACTACGAGCACATTTACCGGCTGGTTGAAAAGCAGCAGCAGCCGGGCGGAATTTATGACGTAGCCGCCACCCCCGGTCCGTTGGCCGCCACCCTCACGAAAGATTTCCCGGACGTGCAACAGGTCACCCGCGTCGGGCGGTGGTCGGGTTTGCTGAGCCAGGGCCGCCGGTCGGTAGAATCGAATCAGATGCTGGTGGTTGACCCCGGTTTTTTCAGAATGTTCAGTTACCGTCTTCTTGTGGGAAATCCCCTGACGGTTTTCCGGGCACCCGATGAAGTAATTTTCAGCGAGGCCATGGCCGAACGGTTTTTCGGGGCCAACTGGCGGCAGCAGAACGTGCTGGGGCAGTCATTTAAGCTTAACAATGAGAAAATGCTCATGCTGGTGGGCGTGGCGGAAAACCCGCCGGTTCAGTCGCACATTGAGTTTGACGTTCTGCTGCCTTTCAAGTGGCTCGAACGGAACGATGAATGGAGTATGAAATGGAACAGCAACAGCTACCATACGTACGTTCAGCTCAAACCCGATCCGTCGGGCGAACCCGCCGACCCGGCCGCGTTCGCGGATAAAGTCCGGCACCAGCTCAAGCGGTATGATGTGGGCAACGAAACGCCACTGCTGCTGCAACCGCTGTCGGAAATCTATTTATACTCCAAATTTGCGTTCGAAACCGATCACGGCCGACGCAGTGATATCGCCTACATCCGCATTTTCGTCACAGTGGGGCTGATTGTGTTGCTCATTGCGGTGATCAATTTCATCAACCTGGCCACGGCGCGGGCTTCGCAACGGGCCAGAGAAGTGGGCGTTCGGAAAAGTGTCGGGGCGCAGCGGGGGAGTCTGGTGACGCAATTTCTGGGCGAAGCACTGCTGATGACCGTATTGGCCGTGGCGGTATCGCTGGCACTGGCCCAATTGCTGTTGCCGTTGTTCAACGATCTGGCGAACAAAAACCTGGAGATTCCGTATCCGCTGCCGGTTTTCTGGCTCACATTGGCGGGATTCACCGCGTTTGTCAGTTTGTTGACGGGCCTTTACCCGGCTTTTTTCCTTTCATCTTTCCGGCCCATCCGGGTGCTAAAAGTCGGCGTTGCGGGCCATTTTTCGAACGTCAAAGCCGGGCGGGGTTTTCGGCAAACGCTGGTGATCGGGCAATTTGTGTTGTCCATTGCGCTGGCCATCAGTACCATCGTAATCTATCGGCAGTTGTCCTACATGCAGAATACCAAATTGGGATTCGATCAATCGCAGTTGCTCTACGTGCGGCTCAAAGGCGATTTGCGCGGGAAGTCGCAGCCGCTCAAAAGGGAAGTGGAGCAGTTGCCGGGGGTTGAACAGGTATCGACTGCGACGAGCAATCTGGTCAATATGAACAACAGCTCGAAGATTGAATGGGAGGGGCAGGTTCCGAAAGATGAGTTTCTGATTACCAACATGAACGTGGATGCCGATTTTGTGAAAACCGTCGGCATGTCGCTGGCTGCAGGCCGGAATTTCTCGGCCCGAATCACCAGCGATACCTTGTCTACACTGGGGGCCTACCTCATCAACGAAACAGCCGCCAAACGCATGGGGTGGACACCCGTAAGTGCCGTGGGAAAACGGGTCAAATTCTGGGGGACGGACGGGACGATCGTTGGCGTGGTGAAAGATTTCCATTTCCGGCCTTTGCACGTCGGTATTGAACCCTTCATTTTTCGGTTCCGGCCCAAAGAGTTCTATTTTACGCTGCTGGTCAAAACCAAACCCGGTCTGGTAGCGCGTACGCTGACCGACATCACGCAGGTGTATAAAAAGATCGACCCCGATCATCCCATCAGCTACGGTTTTGTGGATCAGGATCTGGATGCGCAATACCGCTCCGAACAGCGCATTGGTCGCATTATTCTCTGCTTTGCCATTCTGACCATTCTGGTGTCGTGTCTCGGTTTGTTTGGTCTCACGGCGTTTACGGCCGAGCAGCGCACCAAGGAAATCGGCGTTCGCAAGGTGCTGGGGGCCTCCGTTGCCAGCATCGTGGCGCTGCTTTCGAAAGACTTCCTGAAACTGGTGCTGATTGCCCTGCTCATTGCCAGTCCGCTGGCCTGGTACGCCATGAATTACTGGCTGGAAAGCTTCGTCTACCGAATCGAAATGCAGTGGTGGATCTTCGCCTTAGCTGCCGTTCTGGCCTTGGGCATTGCGCTGCTGACGGTCAGTTACCAAAGCGTGAAAGCCGCGCTGATGAATCCGGTGAAATCACTTCGTTCAGAATGAATAATAAAGGAATATCGAATAATGAATATTGAATAGCGAACAGCGAGGTTCAATAGCGGTTTTCTGGTTTTTTTTCGATAAAAATGGCTGATTGGGCGAATTTGGCACAAGATCAACAGCATTTGGTACAGGATTAACAGGCCATCTGGAACGGGAGCCGGAACTTTGGGAAAATTTAGAAACCCAACTCCTGCTCTCATGAAGAGATACGCTACCTTATTTTGGAGTATTGGTCTGTATGTCATCAGCGTGGTCGGTTGGTCGCAAACGCCACAACTTCGCTTGCAGACCGTTGCGACGGGCCTGACCAAACCGGTCGATGTCGTCAGCGCTGGTACAAATCGGCTGTTTGTTGCCGAAATGGGCGGTAAAATCAAAATTATCGAGTCGACCGGTACGGTTCTTTCAACGCCTTTTCTCCAAATTCCGGCCGATCGATTACTCGATGTTGAGTATAACGGTATTTACAGCATCGCTTTTCACCCCAATTTTGCCAGCAATGGCTATTTCTACGTCTTCTATAATCAGAAAGACGGACAAGGCATTCTTTCCCGGTTTACCCGGAATGGCAGCAATCCGAATGGCGCGGATTTGGCGAGCGAACTGGTTCTCATGACCTTTCCGTTTCCGGATAAAGGTCATCGGGGGGGCAAAATCCTGTTTGGACCCGACGGATATCTGTACATTTTTGTCGGCGATGATGGAAATGTAGGCCGGGGGCAAATGGGCGATGTGCTGGGCAACGCGCAGAATCTTCAGAAACGCTACGGAAAGATCCTCCGCATCGATGTTAACAGCGGGTCACCGTACGGTATTCCGCCAACCAACCCGTACCTGACTCCCGGCGATGGGATTCCGGACGAAATCTGGGCCCGCGGTTTGCGCAATCCCTGGCGGTGTAGTTTCGACCGGGAAACGGGTGACCTCTGGCTGGGTGATAATGGGCAGGACGGGTATGAAGAAGTCGATTTTGTAGCGGCCACGACTGGTAAAATCGTGCCTGCGGCCCAAAATTTCGGGTGGCGTTGCTACGAAGGGGCGCATCCGTACGCAACGGCCGATTGCAATCCAGCGCAAAGTTTGGTGATGCCCCTGCACGAATACGCCGGTTTTTCCAACAATGGCAACCAGTCGGCTTCGGTGGTGGGGGGCTATGTCTACCGGGGCAATGCCTATCCTTCCCTGCGGGGTTGGTACGTATACGGGGACTATGCGCAGGGGAAATTGTGGCTGCTGCGCCGGGAGGCCAATAATACATATCAGACTATTGTGCAAACGCCAACATTGGTGAATCCCATCGGTTTTGGCGAAGGGGCAGATGGCGAACTTTACGTTCTGACGTTCAACGAAGGGACGCTGTACCGGATCACAACCTCCGAATCACCGGTGGCAATGAATCGTCCGCCCGTAGCGCCATCCCCGCCTGCGCTGGCTGCAACGGTCGGCCAGGCTTTCACGACCACCCTACCGGTTTTTACCGATCCGGATGCTGACCCCTTAACGTATGCGCTGACGAGCCTGCCTGCGGGGCTGACCTTCAACGCCGGTAGCCGCCAGATCAGCGGGACACCCACCCAGTCAGGCACTTTTTCGCTGGTTTATTCCGCAACCGACGGTTTCCTGAAAACCGACTTATCGATTTCTCTGACAGTGGCTGCGAGCAGTACGGTCGTCACCGGTAATTTTGAAGGGTTTCTGGATGTAGTCAATTGCAGCACGATTTCCGGTTGGGTCTGGAATCGGGACAAACCCAATACGCCCCTTCCCGTCGAGTTTCTGGACGGTGCCACGAGTGCCACGGCGGTTTTGATCGGGTCGACGCTGGCGAATGTCTACCGGCAGGATCTGAAAAATGCCAACAAAGGCAATGGCGAACACGGGTATAGTTTTGTTGTACCGGAAAGCCTGAAGGACAACCAGACGCACACGATTTGGGGGCGGGTGCAAGGCTCGACGTATATTTTGAAGTGGGCTCCCAAAACCATCAACTGCGCGGGGACGGGCCTTCCGCCGACCAACGCGGCTCCGGTGGCTCCGGCGGTTTCATCCCTGACGGCTCCGGTCAACGTGGCCTACGCTTCTGCCGCCTTGCCTGCTTTTTCGGATGCCGAAAGTGATCCATTATCGTATTCACTGACGAGCCTGCCGTCGGGCTTGAGTTTCAATGCCGTTACGCGGGTGATCAGCGGAACGCCCACGCAGCAGGGGACTTTCAACCTGGCGTATGCGGCCACGGACGGTAAACACACGCCGGTTTCGACGACGCTGACCCTGACCGTCAATGGAACGGTTGCTACTCCGCCGGTCGTGACCGGCAATTTTGAAGGGTATTTGTCGGTGGTGAACTGTCAGGAGATGCGGGGCTGGGTCTGGGATCGGAACAAACCGAACACGCCCCTGACCGTCGAGTTTTTTGCGGATGGCAACACGATTGGAACCGTCGAAGCCAAAAATTACCGGCAGGATTTGAAAGATGCCGGCAAGGGCAATGGCGAACACGGGTACGTATTTCAAACGCCTTCAGCGATGCGGGATAACGTCAATCACCAGATTAGTGCAAAGGTGAAGAACAGCACCTACACGCTCAAAGGTTCTCCGATGTCGTTACAATGTGCCTCTTCCGCCCGGTTATTGGCATCCTCCGAAACGTCCGGGCTGGAGGTGGTTGTTCGGGGAAATCCCGTCACCGGCGATGAACTGGTGGTGGAAGTTCGGGGAGCCGCCGGTCAGCCGCTGCGTCTGCAACTGAACGACCTGAACGGGCGGCTCATCAGCGAGCGACAACTGGAACAGGCGCAGGAAGTGGAGCAGCACACCCTGGGCTTGAATCATCACCCGGCGGGTCTGCTTTTGCTCCGGATCAGTACACCAACCCGGAGCAAAACCGTTAAAGTTGTGAAATTAAATTGACCGGTTTGATCAGTCTTGCGGCCTGACGGATGCATGTTCGTCAGGCCGTAGCGATGTTTTAGAATCAGGATTCGGCCCGCAACACCTCCAACGGCGGACGCACCAGCACCCCGCGGCTGTTGAGCAAACCGATGACGATGGTCAGGCTGGTGACAATGCCCACAACCGCCAGCAAGGGCGCGAAATTGGGGCTGAAAGGCACTTCGAAGACGAAGTAAGCCAGCGCCCAGGTGCCAAACAGCGATAAGACGATGCCCGAAAAAGCCGCCAGCAGTCCCAGAAACAGGTATTCAATGAGCGTAATGAGCAGAATCTGACGGCGGTTGGCACCCAGCGTTCGTAACAGAACGCTTTCCTGAATCCGCTGGTATTTGCTGATGATCACCGAACTACTCAACACCAGCAAACCGGTAATGATGCTGAACAGCGCCATAAACCGGATCACGAACGAGACTTTTTCCAGCACCTCATCGATCGTTTGCAGGATCAATCCCAGGTCGATGGCCGACACGTTCGGGAAATTAGTGACCAGATCCCGCTGAAATGAGGCCGATTGCTGGGTGTCGCCAACGCGGGTCATCAACACGTGAAACTGCGGTGCCTGATCGAGCACGCCTTTGGGGAAAACAATCAGGAAATTGGTCTGAATGCGGTTCCAGTCGACCTCACGGGTTCCACCCACGATGGTCGGCACGATCAAACCCTGCACGTTGAACGTCAGTTTATCGCCCAACTTCAGTTTCATTCGTTCCAGATAGCCTTTTTCCACCGAAATGTAGACCTGGTCATTGGTCTGGTAAGGGGCTTTTCCCGCCGTTAGTTTTTCGGAACTGATCAGCGAATCACGGTAGGTCACGCGGTATTCGCGGGTCAGCGCCCAGTCGGGAATTTTGGCACTCGTGTCTTTCTGAATGGCTTCCACCGTCCGCCCGTTGATTTCGGTCAGCCGCATGGTGACCACCGGAACGTTCTGGAGAACCGGCAAACGGTGGTTCTTGACCAGTTGCTGTACCCCGGTTTTCTGCTCATTCTGAATATCGAACAGCACCATATTGGCCTGATTGCCGCTAGACGAGAGTTGCACCCGGCTCAACAGCAGCGTCTGCGTCAGGTACAGCGTCGCAATCAGAAACGCGCCTAATCCAATCGAAATGACCAGAATAAGCGTCTGATTCTGGGGACGATACAAATTCGCCAGACTTTGCCGCCAGATGTAACTCCACGAAACCGGGAAAAACCGGCGTACCAGAAACATCAGAAGTTGGCCGATGCCCGTCAGGACGCCAAAGGCAAAAGCCAAACCAGCCGTAAAACCGACGGCCATCTTCCAGTCGCGGATCTGCCAGTAAGCAAAACCGGTAATCGACAGCACAATCAGGAAATAAACCGCCCACTGGAGCGGATCACGGCCGGTCACATCGTCGTCGTACGAACTGCGGAGCGTACGCAGGGGCGACACCTTCCGGATGACCAGCAGCGGCAGCAGCGCAAACAAAATGGCAATGATCAAGCCCGCACCGACACCCTGCGCCACGGCTTTCCACGATATTTCGGTAACCACGTCGACCGGCAGAAAACTACCGAAAACCGTCGGTAGCATCAGTTGCACCACCGAGCCCAGAAGTGCCCCGATGAGAGCACCCAGCAGGCCCATCAACGAGGTTTGAATGAGGTAAATCAAAAACGCCTGCCGACCCGTGGCACCCAGACAACGCAGCACGGCCACTGAGGCCACTTTCTCTTTCACGTAGAGATGCACGGCACTGGCGACGCCCACGCAGCCGAGTAACAAAGCCACAAACGCGACCAGATTCAGGAACTTGGTCAAGTCCGCGAAAGCCCGCCCGGTTTGCTCTTTGCGTTCCGTCACCGTGTCGGAATTGATGCCCAGTTTGTCGAGCCGGGGCGAAATTGTTTCGACGTATTTGTCAACGTCGGTGCCGGGTGCAAACTGGTAATACGACCGGTAGGTCGCCCGGCTGCCGCGTTGCAGCAGGCCGGTTTCCGGCAGAAAACCGTACGGAATAAAAACCGTTGGGGCCACCGTAGTCGTAACCGCCGACTGCCCCGGAATTTTCATCACCCGACCGGCCACGTAAAACATCAGCTTGCCGACTTTCACCGAATCGCCGGGTTTGGCATTCAGTTGCACGAGCAGCGCATCATCGACCAGCGCAACCCGCTGCCGGTTTTGATTGGCTTTCCGAAACAGCGCAACGGCATCGGCGGGCTGGGTGTCCCAGGCCCCGTAATACGGAAATTTGCCCTGAATGGCTTTCACCTGCGCCAGCCGGACGCCCTGGGAGCGCGGAAACAAAACCATCGACGGAAAAGCTACCTCCCGGCTGCGTTCCGGGCTGATGGTGGTCAGAAACTGTTCTGTGCTTTTATTGATTTCTTTGTTGGACGATAGCACCAGATCGGCGCCGATCAGTTCGCGGGCCTGCTCATCGACGCTGCGCGAGAGGTTGTCGCCAAACGAATTGATGGCGACCAGGGCCGCAATGCCGAGCACAATGGCCGACATGAATAAAAACAGCCGTTGCCGGCTCCGGCGACTGTCGCGCCAGGCCATTTTCCACAGCCACGGATCGAAAATCGAGGCAGCCTGCGGTTTTATGTTGGGAATTTCACGATCCATCAGTTGGTAGCGATGCGGTTTCCGGTTAATGTATCTGACACCAGATTGCCGCCTTTGATGCGGATGATGCGCTGGGTGCGGGAGGCCAGTTCGAGGTCGTGTGTCACCAGGACCAAAGTCGTTCCGGCTTCGCGGTTGAGTTCGAAAATTAGGTCGACCACCGTGGCGCTGGTGTCGGTGTCCAGATTGCCGGTTGGCTCATCGGCAAACAAGATTTTGGGGCGGTTGGCAAAGGCCCGCGCCAGCGAAACCCGCTGCTGTTCACCCCCCGACAGTTGGGTTGGGTAGTGATGACCGCGCTGGCCCAAACCCACCCGTTCCAGGAGATCCTGAGCGGTTTTACCCACCCGTTTCTCCCCCCGCAATTCCAGCGGAACCATGACGTTTTCGAGGGCCGTCAGCGTGGGCAGCAACTGAAAATTCTGGAAAATAAAACCGACGTATTGGTTGCGAACAGCAGCGCGTTCGTCTTCGCTGAGGGTGTCTAATTTGATGTTATTCAGATAGATGCTACCCGAAGAGGCCCGGTCCAGACCGGCACACAAGCCGAGGAGGGTGGTTTTACCGCTGCCCGATGGGCCAACAATGGAAAAGGTATCACCGGGCTGGATTTCGAAACTCACGGAATTCAGAACGGTTAACGTTCGACCTCCGCTCTGGTAGGTTTTTGTCAGATTCTCGGCACGCAGAATACTCATAAGTCAGTAGCTTAACGGAATGCTTAGATAACCAATTCGTTGCCGTTTTATTCACCGCAAGGGACGGAATATTTGATAAAGGGCAAGAAATGGGTCTAAATGGATAAATTACCCTTATTTTTGTTGGTAATCGGCTGAAACTTCATCCTGAAAATTGCGTAAACAATGAATTTATTGAAAACCATACCGAATTACAAGGTCTGGATAGCCGGTTTGTCGTTGCTGGCGTCGTTGGTGGGCTGTAATTCCAAAACCGAAACCAGCCAGACGCAGGAAGAAAAACCGGCTGCGGCTGACAGCACCAAACCGGCAGAAAGTCAGAAGAAAACGATTTTGTTCTTCGGGAACAGCCTGACGGCAGGCTACGGTCTGGACCCGGCGGAAGCCTTTCCGGCCCTGGTTGGCGAAAAAGCCAAAGCGGCAGGCTATGACTATCAGGTTATTAACGCTGGTGTGAGTGGTGAGACAACGGCGGGTGGTAAAAGCCGCATCAGTTGGGTGTTGCGAAAACCGGTCGATGTATTTGTGTTGGAACTGGGAGCCAACGACGGGCTGCGCGGTATTCCGCTGGCGGATTCGCGCAAAAATTTACAGGCCATCATCGATACCGTTCGGCTGAAAAGCCCGCAGGCCCAAATCGTGATTGCCGGGATGCGTATTCCGCCGAATCTCGGACCCGATTACGGCGAGCAATTTTACCGGATTTTTACGGAAATTTCCGCTAAAAACAAGGCTGCGCTGATTCCGTTTCTGCTCGAAAATGTGGGTGGAATCCGGAAATTGAATCAATCTGACGGTATTCATCCTACGGCAGAAGGTCATAAAATCGTGGCCGAAAACGTCTGGAAAGTGCTGGAACCGGTGCTTCAGAAACAATCCTTGTGAGAGAATGAATCTACAAACCTGTTAGGTTTTTAAAACCTAACAGGTTCCCTCCCCCAACCATTTTATAAACCTACCCTGCCGTGCGCAAACTTCTAAACAACCTGACCTTTCGCGTTCTGGTCGCCATTACGCTCGGGATTCTGATCGGTCACTTTTTTCCCACTACGGCGGCTAAACTCAAACCGCTGGGTGACCTGTTCATCAATCTGATCAAGATGGTGATTGCACCCATTATCTTTCTGACCATCGTGTTGGGAATCAGCAATATGGGTGATTTAAAGAAGGTGGGTCGGGTAGGGGGGAAGGCGCTTCTGTATTTTGAAATCGTGACAACCGTTGCGCTCGTGATCGGGATCGTCATTGCGAACTGGGTGAAACCGGGGGCCGGGGTGGATGCGTCTTCGGTGCAGGGCGGTGATATTTCGGCGTATGCGTCGCAGGGAAAAGACCTGGACTGGGTCAAGTTTTTCATGCACATCGTTCCCGACAACGCCATCAAAGCCTTTGCCGAGGGTGAAATTTTGCAAGTACTGGTTTTTTCCGTGTTTTTCGGCATCGGGCTGACGCGCATGGGCGAGCGGGGTCATTCGCTGATTGTAACGTTCGAAAAGCTGTCGCGGGTGTTTTTCAATATCCTGAACGTGGTCATGACGCTGGCTCCGCTGGGCGCGCTGGGCGGTATGGCGTATACCATCGGTAAATTCGGACTGGCCACGCTGCTGCCGCTGGCTAAACTGATGGGGACGGTTTATCTGACGATGTTCCTGTTCATTTTTGTGATTCTGAACCTGATTCTTCGCTATTACCGTGTCAGTTTGTGGAGCGTTTTGAAATACATCAAGGAAGAGTTGCTGATCGTTTTCGGGACGTCGTCGTCGGAGTCGGCCTTGCCGCAGGTGATGGATAAACTCGAAAACATGGGCTGTTCGCGGTCGGTGGTGGGGCTGGTGATTCCGGCGGGCTACTCGTTCAATCTGGACGGCACGACCATCTACCTGTCGATGGCGACCATTTTTCTGGCGCAGGTGTTCAGTGTGGATCTGACGCTTGGGCAGGAACTGACCATCATCGGTATTCTGATGATTACGTCGAAAGGCGCTGCGGGCGTGACGGGCAGCGGTTTTATCGTGCTGGCTTCTACCCTGGCAGCGGTTCGGGTGATCCCGGTCGAAGGGCTGGCGTTGCTGCTGGGCGTCGACCGGTTTATGTCGGAAGCCCGTTCCATTACCAACATCATCGGCAATACGGTTGCCACGATCTTTATTGCCAATAATGAGAAAGAATTTGACCGGACCAAAATGCAGAAAGCCTTCGGTAAAATGGAAAAAGAAGAGCTGACGGATTACAAATACTGATGGGAACGCGGATTAGGCGGATTGAACGGATTAACACCGATTAAAATCCGTTTTGATCCGATCCATCCGTTGAATCCGTGTTCCCATCCCAACACTTTCGCGGACGGTACGATAAAAAAGCCCTCCGATCTCGGCATAAAAAATGTATTTTTGCTTTATTCAGTGCAAAAAACAGTTCAGGGGCGCGTCAGTGCATATCAACGTAATGGAATGAGAGTTTCGGGAATTTGGGCGGGAATTATTGCCATTTGTATGATCGTCGGGTGCGATTCGAGTGAAGAGAAAAAGTTGAAGCGTTCGGCGAATGCCATGCATAATTGCGCCGAGGAACAGACCCTGAGTTCGGCGGAGGAGCGTGCCATCCGGCAGCAAATCGGGGCCGATGCAAAAATTGAAAAGATCGAAGCCATCATCCGCGGCAAGGTGCGGGCGGGTTTCAACGGCAACGTCTTGATTGCGCAAAAAGGCGTTATTCTTTACAAAAATACGTTTGGACTGGCCCATTTCGAAAGCTCTTCCCGCGACTCGCTCAACGAAAACTCCAAATTTCAACTGGCGTCGCTTTCCAAAACTTTCACGGCGGTGGCCACGCTCAAACTGATCGAAGCCGGTAAGCTGAAGTTGAACGACACGATTCAAAAATTCTTTCCGGATTTTCCCTACCACGGTATTTCAGTCGAAAACCTGCTGTCGCACCGGAGCGGTTTGCCCAACTATGCCTACGCTTTTGAAGACAGCATGCGGACGAATTTTTACAAGTTCGAAAAACCGTATCCGACCAATTCCGAGATCATGTACTGGTTCGCCAATGTGCATCCTACGCCCCAGCGTTACAACATTCCGGGCCGCACGTTCAGCTACAGCAATACCAACTACTGCGTACTGGCGGCTATTATTGAGAAAATTACGGGGATGTCGTTCGATCAGTTTGCCAAGAAAAACATCTTCGAGCCGCTGGGCATGAAGAATACCTGGGTAGCCACCACCCGCAACGACTCCATCAACCAGTTTCGCACGGCAGGCTACCAGTGGAACCGCCGGATTCCGAAGGATTATTACGACAATGTGGTGGGCGACAAGGGAATATACTCGACCGTTGGCGATCTGTTCAAGTGGTATCGCGCCCTCAACGGCGACTGTCTGATGCGAAAATCCCTGTTGGCCGAAGCTTTTTTGCCCCGCAGTTTCGAGCGCAAAGGCACGAAGAATTACGGATACGGTTTTCGGATGTATGTCAACAACCAGAACCAGGCGGAATATATTTACCACACCGGCTGGTGGAAAGGGTACAACAGCCTGTTCTGGTTCAGCCCGAAAGACGATTTTGTGATCATTCTGCTGGGTAACCGCTACAACAAGTCGATTTATCAGGTCAAGGAACTGCTCGAAGTGCTGCACGGTCACCCCTCCAACGCCGAACCGGAAGCCGAAACCGGCGAGGTCGACGTCTAAGCGTTTTCTTTCTCGATATCCTGATTAAAATGCAGTCCCCGGTTGTCGTGCCGGGCCATCGCGGCTTTGATGATCAGATACGCCACTTCAATCATGTTCCGCAGTTCGCAGATCCGGTTCGAGACTTTCGACTGCCGGTAAAGTTCTTCGTGTTCGAGATAAATTAGTTCCAGCCGGTCCATCGCCCGTTTCATCCGCCGGTTGGTGCGAACAATCCCGACGTAGTTCGACATAATCGACTCCAGTTCGCGCTGCATTTCCGTCACCAGCACGAGTTCTTCCGGGTGCGTCGTTCCGGCATCGTTCCACTCCGGCAGATTATCCGGAATGGCGGCTTCGTTGAAGTTTTCGACGGTTTTCTGATACGCCCGATGGCCGAAAACCACCGCTTCGAGTAAGGAGTTGGAAGCCAATCGGTTGGCTCCGTGCAAACCGGTGCAGGAACATTCTCCGGCGGCATATAGGAAATTGATATTCGTCTGGCCGTATTCGTTCACCTTGATGCCTCCGCAGAGGTAATGCTGCGCCGGAACGACGGGAATGTAATCTTTACGGATGTCGATGCCCAGATTATCCTGGCAATAGGCTGTAATGTTGGGAAAATGCTCGACAAATTTCTCGAAATCGCAGTGCGTCACGTCCAGATAAACATGCGGATCACCGGATTTCTTCATTTCGGAGTCGATGGCGCGGGCCACAATGTCGCGCGGAGCCAGCGACAGACGCTCATCGTAGTGTTCCATGAACGTCTCGCCCTTGATCGTTTTCAGAATACCGCCAAAACCGCGTACGGCTTCGGAAATCAGGAAACTCGGTTTTTTGCCCGGTTCATACAAAGCCGTCGGGTGGAACTGGATGAATTCCATGTCCTTGCAGATCGATTTGGCGCGGTAGGCCATCGCAATGCCGTCGCCCGTGGCAATGGTCGGGTTGGTGGTGCTTTGGTAAACGTTGCCAATTCCGCCCGTGGCCAGCAGCGTGGTTTTCGCCAGAAACATTTCGACCTGACCGGTGTGCGTATTCAGCACGTAAGCCCCGAAACAGCGGTTGTCGTTGTCATACCGGTGGACGGTTTCGCCGAGGTGGTGACGCGTGATGAGATCGACAGCGTAGTAATGCGTGAAAATCTCAATGGACGGCAGCGACTGGGTTTTTTCCAGCAACGCCCGCTCGATTTCGGCTCCGGTGATGTCTTTGAAGTGCAGAATCCGGTGGTCGGAGTGGCCGCCTTCGCGGGCGAGGTCGTAGTCGCCGTCATCTTCCTTGTCAAACCGGGTGCCGTAGTCGATCAGCTCACGAATCCGCTCGGGGGCTTCGCGCACCACGATTTCGACCACCTCACGTTTGCTCAGAAAGTCGCCCGCAATCATCGTATCCTCGATGTGTTTCTCGAACGAATCCTCCTCGGCCCACACGGCGGCAATGCCACCCTGGGCATACTTGGTGTTGGTCTCGTCGGCCCGGACTTTGGTAATGACGGCAATCCGGACGGGCTGGCCGGTTTCTTCAAAATGAATCGCCAGTTTGGTAGCGTAACTCAGTCCGGCAATTCCGGAGCCGATGACAAGGAAATCGAAGTGTTGGGGCATAGGAATTAAAGCAAATGCAATCCGTCAATTCTTGAAAAATCTTTTACATTTAATGTTTTGACAGGCTGGTTATATACGAGGGCAGTTGCAGCAATCAGAATATCTCCTGTGCCGATCATTTTATTTTTTCTCTTTAACTGAGAATATATCAATCCGGCTTGTATAGCAACCAACTTATCAAAAGGTAATTCGGTTATTCGTTTGATCAATCGCTCAATATCGATTGCATGAGATGGCTGCTTGACGCCACAGTATAATTCATAAATAGTAATCGAAGAAACAAAGAAAGCTACTCCTGATGGTAGGGTAGCTAACGTTGTCTGAGTTTTATCCGTCGCGCGCAGATGCTCAATCAGTAGGCTGGTGTCAATTACCATTCGCTTGGTTTCCAATTGTCAATTTGATCCTTAGCCTCCAAAATTGGAGTAAGATCCTGATCTGACCAAACCGACACGGATTGTATTTCCTTTCGGTAAGCGTCCATATTGAACTGGACTGGTTTTTCCTGCTTTTGCAGTAAAAAGTTAACGAAATCAATCACCTCTTTTTGATGTTCGTCGCTTAACTGTGTATATTTTCCCAGTAAGTCTTTCATAGCTGGTTAATTTACAATCCCTTACTCATTTCCAGCATCCGCAAAACCGATGCCTCGGCTTTCACGCGAATGTCTTCCGGCACAAAAATCTCCGGTTTTTCGTAATACAACGTATTGTACAACTTTTCGAGCGTGTTCATTTTCATGTACGGACATTCCGAACAGGCGCAGGTATTGTTTTCACTGGCCGGAGCCGGAATGATTTTCTTGTTCGGCACCGATTGCTTCATCTTGTGCAGAATACCGGCTTCCGTGCCGACAATGAACACCTCGTCGGGCTGATCCTTCACGTATTTCAGCAGGGCCGTGGTCGAACCCACAAAATCGGCCTGACTCAGGATGTGTTCCTGGCATTCGGGGTGGGCAATGAACTTGGCTTCGGGGTATTTCTGACGCAAAGCCGTCAGTTTTTCCAGCGAAATATCGATGTGGACAATGCAGGCACCATCCCACAACACCATATTCCGACCGGTTTTTTTGGACACAAACCGCCCCAGGTTGGCATCCGGCGCGAAGATAATTTTCTGGTCTTTCGGCAGACTTTCCACAATCTTCACCGCGTTCGACGAGGTGCAGATGATGTCCGACAAGGCCTTGATTTCCGCCGAGCAGTTGATGTAACTGATCACAATATGATCCGGGTGTTGGGCCTTGAAAGCCGCAAACTGATCGGCCGGGGCCGAGTCGGCCAGCGAACAACCGGCGTTCATATCGGGAATGACGACTTTCTTGTGGGGCGACAGAATTTTGGCGGTTTCGCCCATGAAATGCACTCCGCAGAACACAATCATCTCGGCGTCGGTGGCGGCTGCCTGCTGCGACAACCCGAGGCTGTCGCCGATGTAGTCGGCCAGGTCCTGAATGTCGCTGTCAACGTAATAGTGGGCCAGAATCACGGCGTTTTTCTCCTTCTTCATCCGCCGGATTTCGTCCATTAAAACGTCTTTGTCTTTCGGCGTGGAACGGCTGATGTAACCGATTTGCCGGATTTCTTCATCTAAAGTGAGTGGGATCGTTGCCATAGTAAGTGAACAAATTTGGGAGAAAATTAGTCATCTCCCTTTTGGGTAATTTCCTGTTGGTACTGTTGCAGCGTATTGAGATGAGCAGGCAGCTTTTCATGAATAGTTGCGAACAGGGTTTCTTTATAAACGTGGCTAAGTAAATTTCGGTCAAGAATGGTATCCCTAAGTGCCTGAAAAGAGGTTTCACTCAGAATGTTATTTAAAAATAATTCCCTGTATACGCCGATGGGTGAGACTTGCAGAATGGCCAGTTCGGTTTCCAGGTAGCGCTTGCCCAGTTTCCAGGCCAACTCACAACAATACTCAAATTTTTGGATCTGCCCGTTTTTCAACAAATCCTGTGTCTCCTCATCATACAAGCTTAGGTCTTTCTGAAGCGCACGGGCAAAACTAGTCAATGCACGGTCGTAGTCGTTAAAGGCCAATGAAAGGCCGGAGGGCTGTTCCATATTACTATATTTTCCAGGGCTACTTTCCGGAACGATTCGTCAGTACGCTTAAAATCAACCAAATCAACTTTATAAGGAATCATGCTGTTCTCTAATGCTTCTTCAAGATCCAGCATGGTCCGAGCATCCATTTCCTCGTTTCCCCACAAGCCAATGTCAATATCCGAATGAGGAAAGTGATTGCCCCGCGCCCGGCTTCCGAACAGAAAAACGGCATAGCGATTTGAGTCAATAGTTGACAAAACTAACTCGCGGCAAATGTCAACATAATCGTGTAACATGTCTCAATAGGCTTTCAGGCTCATGTCCAGGCTCTTGACCTGGTGCGTCAGGGCACCGGATGAAATGTAATCGACGCCAGAATCCGCGTAGGCGTGCAGGTTGGTTTCGTTGATCCCGCCCGATGCTTCCGTAACCATCCGCCCGTCGATCAGTTCCACCATCCGTTTCAATTCTGCCGGTTCGAAATTATCCAGCAACATGCGGTCGATTTGCCCGATCCGCAGCACTTCTTCCACCTCCTTCTGATTTCGGACTTCCACTTCAATCGGCAGGGTGCGGCCGGTGGCTTTCAGATACTGAACGGCTTTGGTAACGGCTGCTTCGATACCGCCCGCGTAGTCGAGGTGGTTGTCTTTGATCAGAATCATGTCGAACAGGCCGAAGCGGTGGTTGATGGCACCGCCAATCTTGACCGCCATTTTCTCGCAAATCCGGAAGTTCGGCGTTGTTTTCCGCGTATCCAGCAACCGGGTTTTGGTGCCTTCCAGCATGTTTACCATCGTTCGGGTGTGGGTCGCAATGCCGCTCATGCGCTGCATGCAGTTCAGCACCAGCCGCTCCGCTTTCAGAATCGACTGTGCCCGACCGCTGACCGTCAGCACAATATCGCCGTAATGAATGGCCGAGCCATCCTGGATGTTGACATGAACCTGCAAGTCCGGGTCCACTTCCCGAAAAACCGCTTCGGCCACTTCAACACCCGCCAGCACGCCGTCCTGCTTCACCAAAAGCCGGGCGCGCTTCTGGGCATCGGCCGGAATGGTCGAGAGCGAGGTATGATCGCCATCGCCGATATCTTCGGCTAGGGCCAGTTTGATAAACTCCTGTAATGTCATTTTTAATTATTTCGGCGAAAGTTAGTGGACTTCTTGAAAAAATACCCGAAAAAAACCGATTTGCTTTCTTGCCGAACTATCACGAAATTTGTTCCCCTCGTTCCGGCGAACCATTTTAAACGTCCATGAAGCAACAGCGTAACGATTATATTCGTTTGATGAGCCTCTTCCTGACTGGCTTGCTACTCCTGGTGGCATCGGGCGGGCCTTCGTGGTTGTCTGTTGAACAACTGCCGGCAAAGCAAACTGTTCAAACGCCGAAGAAGGAAAAGAAAGCCGCCGATGCCCAGCAGGTTGTCGTTCAGGCGACCTCGTTTGATGCTGTTGTCACGCCCGCGCTGACGTTTGGTTTCGCCCAGGCGGTTTATCTGCTGCCACCGCCCGTCTTGTTTTTTGTCCTGAAACAAACGGTTATTCCCCGGTATTCGGAAGTCCCTTATTTTTATTTCTCGTTTTTTCGCTACGTTTTCGGGCATCACATCGCCATCAATGCGCCCTGATTTTTCTAGAAGTGAGAGGTTAGACAAGAGATACTAGAATTATAACCGTACTGAATACGGTTTTTCGATGTCTCCCGGCTTTTCACTCTTCGCGTTCTCTTTATTCTTTAATCTCATCTCTTTTTTCTATTTCAATGCAAAACCGAGTCGGAATACTCATTCTGACGGGTGTAGTTGCGCTATTGTGCATTTACTATCTGTCGTTTACGTTCGTGTCGAACAGCATCAAAAATGACGCGACCACCTATGCCACCAACACGAAGGGTGATGTGGATATCACCAAAAAACAGCATTACATCGATTCCCTCTGGAAAGAACCGGTTTATCTGGGCAACACGCTGGAAGAAGTAACCACCCGCGAATTGGGTCTGGGTCTTGACCTGCAGGGCGGTATGCACGTCGTGCTGGAAGTATCGCCCTCCGAAATCCTGCGCGGTCTGGCCGGTGGCACCCGTGATCCGAAATTCGAACAGGCGCTGAAAAAAGCGACCGAAGCCCAGAAATCGGGGCAATCGAAATTTGTGGATAATTTTATCAGCGCCTACAAAGAGGTGGCACCAAACACGAAACTGGCGACGATTTTTGCCAACAGCACCAACCGGGGCAAAATCAACTTTCAGTCGTCGGATGCCGAAGTTCGCAAACTGATCAACGACGAAGTCGACGGTTCCATCAGCCGGGCGTTCCAGATCATTCAGGCGCGGGTCGATAAGTTTGGGGTTGCCAACCCGAACATTCAGCGGTTGCCCGGTTCGGGCCGTATTCTGATCGAACTACCGGGTGTCGACAATCCGGAGCGCGTGCGTCGTCTGTTATCCGGTGCGGCCAAACTGGAATTTGCCGAAGTCTATACCCTGAACGATGTAGCCGGTGGGCTGGATCAACTGGGCGCGTACCTCGTGCAGATGGAAGCCGAACGGAAGATCGCAGCTACCCAAAAACCGGCTTCAACGACCGCAACCACGGACACGACGAAAAAAGACAACTCGCTGGCGGCTCAGTTAGCGCAGAAAAACCAGACTGCCAAAGGCGACAGTGCCAAGTCAGATACTTCGGCAACAGCGGCCCAGAACGCGGCTTTGACGAGCCTGTTCGTGCCGATGTCGCAGAACCAATTGGGGGTTTACCTGAAAGATACGGCTCGTGCCAACGACATTCTGAGCCGTGCCAATGTAAAAGCCCTGTTCCCGGCGGATGCCGTTCTGATGTGGGACCGCAAAGCCATCGTTACCAACGACAACAAGGAAATTCTGCCGTTGTATTTCATTCGTAAACCAGCCGGCAAAGCACCCCTGGAAGGCGATGTGATTGTCGATGCCACCAACGACTACGACGACCGGGGCCGTCCGGAAGTAACGATGCGGATGAACGCGGAAGGTGCCCGCAAATGGCGTGCACTGACGGCGGCCAACATCAACCGCCCGGTTGCCATTATTCTGGATAACCTGGTGTATACCGCACCTACGGTTCAGAACGAAATTCCGAACGGTAGCTCCAGCATTTCAGGGAACTTCACCGTGGAAGAAACCAAGGATATGTCCAACATTCTGAAAGCCGGTAAGTTACCTGCGCCTACCAACATTGTAGAAGAAGCGGTTGTCGGTGCTACGCTGGGTTCAGAAGCGGTTTCGGCGGGGGTTCTTTCGTCGGTAGTGGGGTTGATCATCGTCCTGATTTTCGTGGTAGCCTACTACGGCAGTGCCGGTTTCATTGCCGACCTTGCCCTGTTTGTTAACCTGTTCTTCCTGCTGGGGATTATGGCTTCGCTGGGGGCGGTTTTGACCATGCCCGGTATCGCCGGTATCGTGTTGACGATTGGTATGGCCGTCGATGCCAACGTACTGATTTTTGAGCGGATCAAGGAGGAACTGGCACTGGGAAAACCGTTCAAACAGGCTATTTCCGACGGTTTCTCGAATGCTTATTCGTCCATCATCGACTCGAACGTAACGACGCTCTTAACCGGTGTGATCCTGTTTATTTTCGGAACGGGTCTGATTCTGGGTTTTGCCACCACGCTCGTCATCGGTATTCTGACGTCGCTGTTTGCGGCCATTTTCATTACCCGGATTATTCTGGAACAATACGTGAAGAACGGTAAAACGCTGCCTTTCGGGACGAGCTGGTCGAGAAATCTCTTCAAAGATTCGGCGTTCGACTTCGTTTCGCGTCGGAAGTTGTACTACACGATTTCGTCGGTTATCATCGGTTTGGGGATCATTTCGGTGATTTTCAAAGGCTTCGGTCTGGGTGTCGATTTCAAAGGCGGACGGTCGTATGTCGTTCGTTTTGAAAACAGTGTCAGTACCGACGACGTGCGGAATGCACTGGAAAATGAATTGCCCGGTTCACTCGAAGTAAAAACGTATGGTGGTACTGGCATTGGCGCTGCTAATCAAGTCAAGATTACGACCAGCTACCTGGCCGACGCCACCACACCGGAAGCCGACAAACAGACGGAAACGAAATTACTCGCCGGTCTGGGCAAAATTCAGGGCAACAAAAGCTCCGTCGAAAGTTCGCAGAAAGTAGGTCCGGCCATTGCCAATGACTTGATTTATTCCGCCCTCTGGTCGATTTTGCTGGCCGTTGCCGTGGTATTTTGTTACATTCTGATCCGGTTTAAAAAGCTGGCTTTCGGCTACGGTGCCGTCGTCGCGTTGTTCCACGACGTGTTGATCATCCTGGCTATTTTCTCAATTGGCAACGGCTGGTTGCCGTTCTCACTGGATGTCGATCAGGCGTTTATCGGGGCCTTGCTGACCATCATGGGGTATTCGATGAACGATACCGTCGTCGTCTTTGACCGCGTTCGGGAATACCTGAACGATACGAAAGGCCGCAAGGAAAGCATTCCGGTGATTATCAACAACGCCTTGAACAGCACCCTGAGCCGCACCGCCGTGACGGGTCTTTCCACCATGCTGGTGTTGATCGTGCTGTTCTTCTTCGGTGGCGAAACCATCCGCGGTTTCTCGTTCGCGATGCTGATCGGGGTCATTGTCGGAACCTATTCGTCGCTGTTTGTGGCGACGCCGATTGTGGTCGATGCCCTGAGCCGCGACCAGCTCAACGAAGTTGCCGCCACGCCGGAACCGCCGGCAACCGGCAAAGCAGCCCGCGCCAAAGCTTAAGGATGCTAAACGAAAAAGGGATAAGGACAGAGATCGTCTTTATCCCTTTTTTATATTTCGGTTTTCTTGTATTGACTACAACCACAAAAGCCTTATTTTGCAAAACATTTAATCCGTAAAATTTTATTCGGTTCTATATGGAGTCTACCAAAGCATCAACCCAAACTAAAAATCAACTCTGGGCGAAGAAGTCGATCAGCAAGCTCATGGAAGAGACGGCTGCCGAGCCCAACAGTCTGGATCCAATTAGTCAGGAAGGAACTTTAAAACGCACATTAAGCTCAACGAACCTGATTGCCCTCGGGATTGGGGCCATCATCGGTGCCGGGTTATTCGTCCGAACCGCAGCCGCGGCTGGTGGTCATGCCGGGCCGGGGGTTACCATCTCGTTTGCCATTGCGGCTTTTGCCTGTGCGCTCGCCGGGTTGTGCTATGCGGAGTTTGCGTCGATGATTCCCATTGCAGGTAGTGCCTACACCTATAGTTATACCACGATGGGCGAATTTATCGCCTGGATTATTGGCTGGGATTTGGTGCTGGAATATGCGCTGGGTGCGGCCACGGTTTCGATTGGCTGGTCGCAATACCTCAATGCGCTCTTTTACGACTTCTTCAAGTTTCATATACCCTATCAATGGTGTCACTCTCCCTTTCAGATCAGCGACGGGCTGGGCATGTACGCCGGTGAAGCGGGTGTACACGGAATTATCAACCTGCCTGCGGTCTTTATTCTACTGATGTTGAGTATGTTATTGATCAGAGGGACGCAGGAGTCGGCGACGTTCAACAACATCATCGTGATTGTGAAAGTGAGCATTGTGCTGCTGATCATCGCTCTCGCCTGGAAATTCATCAACCCTGCCAACCACGTGCCGTATCTGATTCCGGCTGATGCGGGAACGGCTACGCTGAGCACCGGCCAGATTCACAACTATGCCGACCCGCTCAACCACGGCTGGCTGGGTGTGCTGCGGGGCGCTGGTATCGTGTTCTTTGCGTTCATCGGTTTCGATGCGGTTTCAACAGCCGCGCAGGAAGCCAAGAATCCGCAGAAGGATATGCCTGTCGGTATCCTGGTTTCGCTGGCGATCTGTACGTTCCTGTACATTCTGTTTTCGCACGTTCTGACCGGTTTGGCACCCTACAAAGAATTCATGGGCCACGGGGGAGAAGCGTCGGTTGTTTACGCCATTACGCATTACATGCCCGGTTATGAATGGCTGGCTTCGATGGTAACGGTAGCAATTCTGGCCGGTTTTTCTTCGGTGATTCTGGTGATGTTGCTGGGCCAAACCCGCGTCTTCTACACCATGAGCAAAGATGGACTGGTGCCGGCGATTTTCTCAAAACTGCACCCGAAATACAAAACGCCATACCGTTCGCAGTGGGTATTTTTTGTTTTCGTTTCCATTTTTGCCGCCTTCATTCCCGATAGCGTCGTGGGTGACATGACCAGCATCGGAACGCTGTTTGCCTTCGTGCTGGTGTGTCTGGGCATCATGATTCTGCGCAAAACCGACCCGAATCTGGTTCGTCCGTTCAAAACGCCCTTTTATCTCATTGTTTGTCCGTTGGGAGCGCTCATCTGTCTGGCCATGATCCTGAGTCTGGGCTGGGAAAACTGGACCCGCCTGATCGTCTGGATGGGCATTGGGTTGTTGATTTACTTCGTCTACGGACGGTACCATAGCAAGCTGAGGGCGAAATAATTCCTTTTTACTGATGTCAAAAAGCGCCTAAAACTCGACTGAGTTTTAGGCGCTTTTATTAAATGACCCCTGGCTTTGCCAAAGTTTCCCCAACTTTGGGCATGAGCACAATTGAACTGAACCGAGATGATCATCGAACAACTCTACACCGGATGCCTGGCTCAGGGAGCCTATTATATTGAAAGTGAGGGCGAAGCCGCCGTGATCGACCCTTTGCGTGAAACCGCTCCTTATCAGAAAAAAGCCGAACGCAACGGAGCGTGGATCAAGTACGTGTTTGAGACGCATTTTCATGCCGATTTTGTTTCCGGTCATCTTGATCTGGCCAAAAAAACGGGTGCGACGATTGTCTACGGCCCAACCGCACAAACCAGTTTTGAGTCCCACCGTGCGCAGGATGGCGAAGTATTCAAACTCGGAAAACTGACCATCAAAGCCTTGCACACACCGGGCCACACGCCGGAATCGACTACGTATCTGCTGGTGGATGAAAACGGCAAAAACCACGCGATTTTTACCGGCGATACGCTGTTCATCGGCGATGTGGGTCGCCCGGATCTGGCCATCAAAGGCAATCTGACCGAGCAGGATCTGGCCGGGATGCTGTATGATAGCCTGCATATGAAGATTATGCCGCTGGAAGATGACGTCATCGTGTATCCGGCGCACGGGGCCGGGTCGGCCTGTGGGAAGAACATGAGCAAGGAAACGACCGATACGCTCGGAAACCAGAAGCGGTTTAATTACGCACTGCGGGCGCAAACGAAAGAGGAGTTTATCAAGGCCGTGCTCGACGGGTTAACCAAAGCGCCGGCGTATTTTGCGGAAAACGCCCGGCTGAACAAGGAAGGCTACGAAGCCATCGACGACGTCATGGAGCGCGGTCATCAGGCTCTGTCGCCGGAGGCTTTTGAAGCGGCTGTCAACGAAACCGGTGCGCTGGTGCTCGACGTCCGCGACGCGCCGGACTTTGCCAAAGGCTTTATTCCCAACGCCATCAATATTGGGTTGCACGGCCAGTTTGCCCCCTGGGTGGGCGCGTTGATTCCGGATTTGAAGCAACCCATTGCGCTCGTCACCGCCGTTGGTGAAGAAGAAGAAGCCGTTCGGCGACTGGCCCGCGTGGGCTACGATCACAGCATTGGCTACCTGGAAGGCGGTTTTTCGTCGTGGCAAAAAGCCGGAAAAGAAGTGGATGCCATCGACTCCGTCTCAGCCGATGCGTTTGCCCGACAACATGGCGAAGGAACCGTCGTGGATGTTCGCCGGCCCGACGAGTTTGCCGTCGAACACGTTCGGGATGCCAGGAACTGGCCGCTCGATACGCTGAATGAGCACCTGACCGAAGTGGACAAAACCGAGCGGTTATACATCCACTGCGCGGGTGGTTACCGCTCGATGGTGGCGGCTTCGATCCTGAAAGCCAGAGGGTTCGACAACCTGGTGAATGTGGAAGGGGGAATCGCTGCGATGAAGAAGACCACGGTACCGACGGATTAACGGGAACGGTTGTCCGTGGTATGAGTTTGGGCGTGCTCGCTGAACTTCTGGTTTTCTTCCTTCCATTCACCTGTGAAACCGTTCAGCGAGCACGCCCAGATCGGCCTCCTCCTAAAATCTCTCATTTTTTTTCAATGAAGCTGTTACAATTCCTTATTCTACGCGAATAATCAACTGTAACGAGCTTTGGCCAAGCTTTCCGGTTCATTCATGCCCTTCAATTTGTGCCTGGCTCTATGCTAATTGGAGCCAGGTTTTTTAAATCATTTAATCTGATTTTGACTACTTGTATGGCTTACTTTCAACTATGAATCGAACGCTATTTCTGTATTTGCGAATCACCGCCAGGCTGTTCTTTTCGCAAACCAGTTGCCAATACCTGAGCCCGACAGCTATGAGCTGTTTACTTATTACCACACTTCTTTTGCATCTATTTCTGGCTCCTTTTGCCTATGCCCAGAAGCCGGAGTTGGTGGTGCCGGTTGGGCATACGAGCACAATTACCTCTGTAGCCATTTCACCAAATGGAAAATATGCGATATCAGGATCGAGAGATAAAACGGTGCGTTTATGGGAAGTTGAGACGGGCCGTGAAATACATAGATTTGAAGGACATACGGATGACGTAACAACAGTTGCCTTTTCCTCCGACGGTCGCTATATCATTTCTGGCGGAAGCCTGGAGGATAAAAGTATCATACTATGGGATATAACGACAGGTCGGGAAATACGTAGGTTTAGAGACGACAAAGGATTTACGAACCGAGAACGTAGTCGTCTTTATAAAAAAATGGGTAAATACCCGGGAAATGGGAGAATGAGTTACGTTTCATCTTTAGCTTTCTCTCGGGATGGGGACTATATTTTATCAGGCTCCTGGGACAACACGTTAAGACTGTGGAAAACTAGTACTGGCAAGCTAGTTCGTAAGTTTAAGGGGCATACTGGTGAGGGGGGCTCTTATGTTAAATCTGTCGATATTTCACCAGATGGCCAGTATGCCCTTTCAGGAGCTGGATGTAGTGGTTCAGACTGTGGAACTAACCAAGACAACACGATACGATTATGGAATGTGGCTACTGGTGAGGAAATTCGTCGGTTTGAAGGCCACACAGACGGAGTCTACTCGGTCACCTTTTCGCCTGATAGTCTTTCTATTATTTCAGGATCTGAGGATAAAACGGTAAGGTTATGGAACGTAAATAGTGGACGCGAAATTCACCAATTTAATGGGCATCTTGACGCTCTTTCCCCTGATGGTAAATATATTATCTCTTCTGGCTCTTCTGACCATAGGATACTATTATGGGACGTCGCTCGTTGGCGAGAAATCCGCCAATTCCCGGGTCGTATTATGTCTGTTGCTTTTTCGCCTGACGGCAACTATATTCTAGGTTCGTCTGATGATTTAAAATTATGGGATATTAAAACAGGGCTAGTCGCTCGACGTTTTCATCAAAATCCGAGTGATAGAAAACCCCATTTTGCTTTAGCGCCTAATGGCGATTACATGATATTGAGTTCTTATCTTGAGCCTCTGCAACGATGGAGCTTTACCGATAGCCAGGATTTTCGCTGTTTGGGATATGAGGATGATCTAAGATGGATGACTGGGATCGCTTTGTCGCCTAATGAGAAATATATTTTATCCAGAAGAACATGGAATAATACTTTCAGACTTCATGATGCTTCAACAGGAAAAGTAATTCATAGATTTTCGGTAGGCAACAGTGATTTTAGTATTAGTTCTATTGGCTTTTCTCCAGACAATCGTTATGTTTTTTCGGGAGAGGGAATCGTAAAAAGTGGAGGCAATTTGCAGCAATGGGACATTGTGAGTGGCCAACTCATCCGTGAGCTTAAAGGGCATAAGGGAAAAGTTAATTCTATTGCCTTTTCCTCTGATAGTGTATCTATTATTTCGACGGGCTGGGATCAGACAATACGGTTATGGGACATACGCAGTGGGCAACAACTCCACCAATTTAAGGGGCATACTGGTGCAGTTGGGTCTGCTGCTTTTTCCCCCAATAACAAGTACATCGTTTCAGGCTCCTGGGACAAGACTGTACGATTATGGGACGCAGTCAGCAAGCAGGAAATCTATCAATTTGAAGGGCATACAGGAACCGTCAACTCGGTCGCCTTTTCGCCCGATGGTCAGTATATTGTTTCAGGATCTGATGACAATCAAATTATAGTGTGGAATATTACTACAAAAGAAAAAAAAATATTCAAAGGACATACTGATAAAGTTACGCAAGTCAGCTTCTTACATAATGGGCAAAAGATGCTGTCAAGCTCGTTTGACAATACGATAAAAGCCTGGGATACGAATACCGGTAAAGAAATCGCTACCCTCATTGCCGTTGATTCTACCAATTGGGTCGTAACCACCCCCTCCGGCCTGTTCGATGCCTCGCCGGGAGCCATGAAACTGATGTATTACGTGGTGAACGACCCCACCGACTGCGATGAGCCGTGGAAAGTCATTGAACTAGATCAACTCAAACAACGCTACTACCAGCCGGGTCTGCTGCCCATTCTGATGGGATATAGAAACGAGCCGCTCCGTCAGGTACCTGCCTTTGAGAACGTCACCCTGCCTCCGGGTATCCAGCTTTCGATTCAGAGCGACAAACTGATTGTTCAACTTAACAATCGAAAAGGCGGTATTGGCCCGGTATCCGTTTTTATTAACGGCGCAGAAATAGTGGAGGATTTACGCAGGGACCCGAAGGGAGATAGCAACCAGAATACGCTCTCGCTTGAGTTGCCACTGGCTTCCTTCACGAATCATTTCTATACGGATGCGCAAAATAGTATCCGAGTGGTGGCGCAAAATTGGGAAGGCTGGCTCCGCAGCCGCCCGGTAGAAATCAGCTATAAACCGCCCATCACTGCCCGTGGTGGTGTGCCTGAGAAAACACCGTCATCCGTTGATCGCAAAACCGTACGCTTTCGGGCCGTGGCCGTCGGAACATCCAACATTGGGCTTCATTTTGCCCATTCCGATGCCGAGCAAATCGCCAACGGGCTTACGCTGGCTGCCAGTGAGCTATTCGGTCCGGCCAATGTGAAGGTACAATTGCTGGTCACCAAACCCGGCGGCCTTGCCCAGTCTACCAAAGCCGCCATTGTGAAGGCATTGGTAGAGGCCCAACAGACGAAGGCTGAGGATGTTTTCGTGTTACACCTCTCTGGTCATGCCGTCAATTATGGTGGAGAGAATGGGGACTTGTATTTTCTCCTGGCCGGAGCCACCTCAGCCGATGTGAGCTATTTGAACGACCCCGCCATTCGTCAGCAATACGCGCTATCGAGTCAGGAACTTATTGGTTACCTCCGGAAAATACCAGCCAAGAAAAAAGTGTTGATTCTGGATGTCTGTTCGGCCGGGAAAGGAGCCGAAAAAATTCTGGCGGCCCGCGATGTTCCCGGTAGTCAAATTCGGGCGCTGGATCGGTTGCAGGAACGGATGGGGCTGTATGTACTGGCCGGTTCGGCTGCCGATGCTGTTAGCTACGAAGCCAACCTATATGGGCAGGGGTTAGTCACTTATGCCCTGCTACAGGGCATAAAAGGCGCAGCGCTACGGCGTGACGGAGAGGAATTTTTAGATGTAGTCACCTGGTTTACGCATGTGGAAAACCAGGTCCCCATCCTGGCTAAAGGCGTTGGTGGTATTCAAAAGCCGTTTTATCGAAAGGGTAGTCACTGGGGAGGTTCCGTTCCGGGTCAAGCTTCGGAAGGGAGTTTCGACATTGGGAAAGTCACCGAATCAGTAAAAACCAGGATTCATATTGCCGAACCCAGGCCCGTGTTACTGGTCAAAAATTTTCAGGAAGTTACCGAAATCGACGATGTACTTGATCTGAAAAGCAAGGTCGAAAGTGCTTTAAATGACTTCATAGCCTCACGGGGAAGTGATGCGCCTATGCTGACGATGGAAGCGAAAGACTATCCGGGAGCCTATACCCTGAATGGCCTTTATACGCTACAGGGCGAAGCCTTATCCGTATCGTGTAAAGTAAAAAAGGGCTCAGTGTCAGTAGGAGATTTTGTCGTAACCGGAACCAAAAGCAAGCTGCCCGATCTGGTGCAGGCAGTGTTGACTAAAGCGAAGGAGTTCGTGAAACCATAAGATGATCCTCGGCTATCGGGTTATCGTATACCCGTTGAAACGGATTGCACAGGCGTGCAATCCGTTTCTGTTTTTAGTGGAAAACGGAGGGAAAAGTAAATCAAAAAAAATCCGGAAAGGGTGTTACATCCTGACTCATTCCCGGAATATCCTTTTGAAACAACTAACGATCTCATCAAGTCCCATGAAAAAACAAGTCATTTTCGCGCTAATGTTCTCCATTCATTCAGTCCGCACGCTGCTGGTGGTTTTCACCACCATCCTGCTGTTTTCATCTTGTAGTAAAGACGAGCCTGACCCACTTGACCAGTATGTGGGTACATGGACAGAAACCAATGCTCCGGCCGGTAATGGTCTTAAAGTTACCATAAGTAAATCCGGAAATACCTTAACGCTGGCTGATTTCGCGCCTAATGGCAGTCTCACCGCGACGGTTAGTGGTTCAGGATTTCAGGCTGATAACAAAAATATTGCGACTGGCATACCGCAAACGTTCCCTGACAACAGCCAGGGGCAATTTTATCTGCAGAACCTGGGTGGTAGCCTATCGAGTGGCAATCTGACGCTCACCTATACCCTCTTCAGCCAATCTCCTACGATGTATTATAAGGAAGACATTACGAAGGTTTTTACAAAAAAATAAACCGTTGGTCTGAGGGTGGAGGCAAGTGTTTCTGCCTTCAGACCCACTCAATATACCGCTATTCATCTTAAAACTTTCCCAATGATCAGGCATGAGCACATACGCTCCACTGATTACTGTAGCCAACACCACTCTGATAGAAAACCATTCAAATCAAGTAGAAAGCCAAACTCATTATTTCCAATGAAATCAGTTGTTTTTACCATCGGTTGCCTGCTTATGGCCCTGACCAGTCTGGCCCAGACCCGGGAGATTTACACGAATGCCAATTTCAGGAATATTGCCCGGAATCATAAGGTGCTGGCCATTTTGCCCTTCAAAACGAAACTACAACTCCGGCCCAAAGAAGTCGAAAAAAACGGTGGCGCAACCGGGGTGGCTGTGCTGGAAAAGCGGGAGGGGCTAGCGGTGCAGAGTGCCATGCACTCGTACTTCCTGAAACGCCAGGAATCAAGAGACCTGTTTATTGATGTGCAGGACCCGAACCGCACAAACTCACTGCTTCAACGCAACGGCGTTACTGACGAAACGCAAAGCGGTTTTACCCCCGAAGAATTAGCCAAAATGCTGGGCGTTGACGGCATTATTTCCGGCACCTTTGAAAGCACCCAGCCTATGTCAAATGGTGCAGCCATAGCCCTTGGGATGTTGGGCGGTTTCGGTGGGGCTACAAACACCGGCAAAATGATGATTAACATTAACGACGGAAAAACCGGTGAACTTCTGTGGAAATATGATAAAACACTTTCCCGTGGCTTCGGAAGTGATACGGGTTCGATTGTCACAACCATCATGCGGAAGGCTTCAAGACAACTGCCCTACGACAAAGATTTTCGGGATTAGCGCACTGTACCTCCGGTTGAATTCCAACCGAAGGTACTCGTTGATGCGAGAATATACATTGCCAGGAACAGTCGCTTTCATCCTTGATTTCAGCGTGATGGAAATGATCCGTGGTACAGAAATAAGGCCGGTTACTTCTTCAACTCATTCATCTCATCGAGTTGAACCGTGTTGAAATGGCGGTACACCTGCAAAATAATCGCCAGTGCGATGGCGGCTTCGGCGGCTGCGACAATCATGACAAACAGACTGAACAGTTGCCCCTGCAACCGAACCGGGTCGTGTTGACTGAACGCAATCAGATTCAGGTTCACCGCATTCAACATCAGTTCGATGCCCATCAGAACCATAATCGCGTGGCGTTTCAGGATCACAATCGCCAGCCCAATGCTGAACAGGGCGGCTCCCACGAGCAGGAATAGGCCGGAATTGATTTCCATCGAGTCGTTATTTAGTTCGGGATGAAGCCGCAATGGTCGTGGCACCAATGAGAGCCACCAGCAGCAGAATGCCCGCTATTTCGAACGGGATGAGGTATTCGGTCATCAACTGCCGCCCAATCGTATCGACCGTCGACCGGTAGGATGGTTCTCCCTGATTCAGCAAGACGAAATTCCCCCGCACCAGCGCCCGGTACAAGACGCTGAAAATACCACCTGCCACCAGCAAGGCCCACAGCCAACTCCGGTGTTTGGTCAGAATGAAATTCGGTTCGGTATAATCGGTTTTGGCGGTATCGGTTTTGTGCGTCAGCATAACTCCGAAAATGATCAGTACCAGCACACCGCCCACGTAAATCATGATTTGCGAAACGGCCAGAAAATCGGCCCCGGCCAGGACGAACAGCCCCGCAACGCCCAGTAACGTCAGCAGCAGAAAAAAGGCGGCATACAACACATTTTTGGTCAGCAAAACCGCCAGAGCCGATCCAAGCGTGAAGAGGACGAATAAATAAAAAACGATCTGAACCACTGATTTAGCTGATTTTCTTGATGACTAGGACTCGTCTTTCGGCGGCAGTTTTGGTTTCAGCGTCGGCCGAAAAACTGGTCGGGGCTTTGGTACTTCGTCCGGTTTTTGTTCGTCCACGGGCGGTTCTGGCTCTTCCGGTTGTGGTTGTATTTCGGCAACGGGTTCTGCCGGTTTGGGGTCTTCTGCAGACGGAGCCGACGCGGTTTTCGGCCGCATGGTTGGCCGGAACGCCGGTTTGGCGGCAACGGGTTTTTGTTCTTCCGCAACCGGTTGGTCAATCTTCGCGGGTTCCGTTGGGTTGGGTTCTTCAACGGTTTTTGATTCCGCAGCCGTCGGGGCGGTTTTCGGTTTCAGCGTCGGTCGAAAAACCGGCTTGGCGACAACGGGTTTCGTTTCTTCAACGGCAGGTTGCTCCGACGAAACCGCTTCCGCCGGTTTGACTTCTCCGGCTGGTGGGGCGGTTTTCGGTTTTAAAGTCGGCCGGAAAACAGGCTTGGCTGCGACGGGTTTGGCTTCTTCGACCGGTTTTTCCAGGCCTTCCATCGCAATCTTCTCCGCTTCGTCCGGCGTTACATCCGTGAGCGGGTGTTCAGCCACCGAACCCGCCGAATTTTGTTCTGTCAACGGTTTTGCCTCCTCCTTCGGCGGTTGAGAAGGCGTTTTCAGCGTCGGCCGGAAAACCGGTCGTGGTCTTGGCGTTGGTGTTTCTGCCACCGGAGCGGTTTCAGCCGCTTCAATCGGAGGTTCTGGTGTGACGGTTGGCTCAACGGCCGGTTCGGCCGGTTTGGGAGCGGGTTTCATACCGGGCCGGAAGACCGGTTTTTTCGGCGTGTCCAGCGTCGGCGAAGGGGCCGGAGCGGCTTTGGCAGCGGCCTGCTGCGCCTTCATGGCTTCTTTCTCCAGCACAAACTGTTCGTACAACCGCCGTTTTTCATCCGCCTGTTCGGGCGTCAGGTTGGCATAATGATACGTCATGTTGCCCAACTCAAACTCGCTGAAGTCGTAGGTCTTCGTCATTGTGAGGCATTCGGTCGGGCAAACCGTCGTGCAAAGGCCGCAGTAGCAGCACTTGGCCATGTCGATGTCGAACTTGCCTGCATACAACCGAATGGGCGAGCCATCCGACGCCTTTCCGACTTCCTCCGTCGCCTTGATCGCGTCGATGGTGATGCAATCTACGGGACACACTTTGACGCACTTGTCGCAGACGATGCAATCGTCCATTTCATTGTGGAGCCGGTAGCGGCCATTGTCCGGCACCTGAAGCGTCTCAAACGGGTATTGCAGCGTGACAATGCCCGTCTCCTGCCCAAAATAATCCGTCTGCTGGACGTTGATCGGTTTCCGGCTCTGGCGGGCATCCAGCAAATGCCGGAACGTGAGCTTCAGCCCCGTCAGCGTCGTTTGGATGCCTTCCTGTATATCTTTAAAATACTGGCTCATTTCGTGGTGCAGATGAGAGAAGTTAGAATAGAGACAAGAGATTTATTTCCCGCGTCTTTCTTCTCTATTCTAACCTCTTTTCTCTCCATATAATTTCGGAAAACGGGCCGGTTCGGCTTCGTTCATCAATTCATATACTACATCAAAAACGTCTTCAGCGCTGGGTTTGGAGAAATAGTCACCGTCGGAACCGTAGGCCGGGCGGTGCGCCTTGGCCGACAGCGTCCGGGGAGCCGAATCGAGATACCGGTAGGCATTTTGTTTTTCAATCACCTCCTGCATCATATAGGCCGAACCGCCACCCGGAAAATCTTCGTCGGCAAACAACACCCGGCTGGTTTTTTTGATGGATTCCACAATGGCATGCGACCGATCGAACGGCAGCAAGGTCTGTACGTCGATCACCTCGGCTTCAATGTCGAACTGGTGAAGCTGTTCGGCGGCTTCCAGCACAATCCGGCACATCGACCCGTAGGTCACAATGGTGATGTCGGAACCTTCGCGCAGGATGTCGGGAACGCCGAGCGGCAGGCAAAATTCGTCCAGATTCTCCGGCAGCCGTTCTTTGAGCCGGTAGCCGTTTAGGCATTCGACCACCAGGGCCGGATCGTCGCCTTTGATGAGGGTATTGTAAAAACCGGCGGCCTGGGTCATGTTGCGGGGCACCAGAATGTGTAAACCGCGCAGACTGTTGACCATCGCGCTCATGGGTGAGCCCGAATGCCAGATGCCTTCCAGCCGGTGGCCGCGCGTTCGAATGATCAGTGGCGCTTTCTGACCGCCTTTGGTGCGGTAATGCAGCGTGGCCAGGTCGTCGGTGAGCGTGGCCAGGGCGTAAAATATATAATCGAAATACTGAATCTCAACGATGGGTTTCAGACCCCGCATGGCCATGCCGATGCCCTGCCCGATGATGCTGGTTTCGCGAATCCCGGTGTCGGTAATGCGCAGTTCGCCGTATTTTTCCTGCAAACCGGCAAAGCCCTGGTTCACATCGCCAATCAGCCCAACGTCTTCGCCAAGCGCCACCACGCGCGGGTCGCGGCCGAAGAGGCTGTCGAAATACCGCTGCATCAACTGGTAGCCGTCGATCAGCGGACTTTCATCCGTATAGCGGGCTTCTACCGGGGTCACGTTCAGCGGGGAATCCGGCGACTGGCTGTATAAATGCGAACTATAGCGTTCTTCGTTTTCGGCGGTGGTGCGTTCCAGCCAGGCTAACAGGCCCCGTTTGGCTTCCGAATCGTCGGTTCGCAAATACCGCAAGGCTCGTTTTACCGCCGTCGTCGCATCCCGCCGGACCGGCACGTGGGTGGTGCGCAACTGGTCGCGGATCTGGGCAATCGGCTCAGCTTGCCGGGCGGTTTCGGCGGCCTGTTGCAGCAGCAGCATGGCCTCGTCAAAATCACCTTTTAAGGAGGCTAAATAGGCACTCCAGGCTTCCTGACGGGCGGCTTTGGTGACCCGGGCGGCTTCGCGCTCGATGGTATCCAGCTCGTCGTGACTGGCGTATCCGTTTTCGAGAATCCACTGGCGAAACTGCCGGTTGCAATCGTGCTGGCGTTCCCATTCCAGGCGTTCGGGGGTTTTGTAGCGTTCGTGCGAACCGGACGTGGAATGGCCTTGTGGTTGGGTAACTTCCTGAACGTGAACCAATACCGGAACGTGTTCTTCCCGGCAGATGCGGGCGGCTTTCTGGTAGGTTTCCACCAAAGCCGGATAGTCCCAGCCTTTCACGGTCAGAATTTCGATGCCTTTTTCGGTATCGGTTCGTTGAAAACCGGCCAGGGCTTTGGAGATGCTGGCTTTGGTGGTCTGGTATTCCACCGGAACGGAAATGCCGTAGCCATCGTCCCAAACCGACATCAGCAGGGGAACCTGCAAAACCCCGGCGGCATTCATCGTTTCGAAGAACATGCCCTGCGAAGTTGACGCATCTCCGATGGTTCCGAAAATAATTTCGTTACCATTTCGGGAAAACGTCGTCAAAAGATGTAGATGGGAATTCTGACGATACAGCCGCGATGCGTAGGCCAGCCCAATTGATCTTGGAATCTGGCCTGCCGTCGGGGCAATATCACCAACGGAATTATAAAGTTCGGTTTGATTGCGCCAAAGACCTTTTTCATCGAGCCAGCGGGTGGCATAGTGGCCGTTCATCTGGCGGCCCGCCGAGTTGGGGTCGGCTTCGATGTCGGTGTGGGCGTAAAGCTGGGCGAAGAATTCGGTCCACCGGAGTTCGCCGAGTGCCGTCACAAAGGTTTGATCCCGGTAGTAACCGGAACGGAAATCGCCGGCTTTGAAGGCATGAGCGGCTGCAAGCTGGGCAATTTCCTTGCCGTCGCCGAAGATGCCGAATTTGGCTCGTCCACCCATCACCTCGCGTCGGCCCAGTAGGCTGGCGTGGCGGCTTTCACAAGCCAGTCGATAATCTTGCAGGATTTTTTCCTGTGTCAGCGTATCGGTCGTATTCAATTGTTCGTTTGCAATCACAGAACGGCCACAGTTTTAGAGGTTCCAGTTAGCTCGATTAATTGCCTGTTCAAGGGTTTGTTGGTGGTTTTCAGGGGAATACCCAAAATCAATGATCATTGAACAAACAAAGTAACTCCGGCGATCGGAGTAAAAATAATATAAAGTTTGGCAGCTTTCAAAAAAACGATTTTTTGACTTTCTTTGTTAAGCGAACATATGCCGTAATTTGCCTGGCAAACTTTTATTTGGCAAACCTTTTGTAGTATATACCTAGGATTGTAACGTAGTTTACCCGTTTGTTTGTAACTAAATTTTAAAAAGAAATGAAAAAGGCTTTTTCACTAATCGTGGTATTTTTTGCCATTACGACCATTGCTTTCGCTCAGAAAGGCGTTATTAAATTCACCAAAGAGTCGCACGACTTCGGCAAGGTTCCACAAGGTACGCCCGTTACCTACACGTTTGAGTTTACCAACACCGGTACAGACCCCGTGGTGATCTCGAACGCCCAACCTTCCTGTGGTTGTACAACGCCTGACTGGACCAAGAGCGCCGTTTTGCCAGGTCAGAAAGGATTTGTGAAAGCTACGTACAACGCGGCTTCGATGGGTTCATTCAACAAGAACGTGACCGTGGTGAGCAACGCAGAACGGGCATCGATTCCCCTGAATCTGACGGGTGAAGTAACCGCCAAAGAAGGTGCTTCTACCGCTGCCGCTACACCGGCTGCCGCTCCTGCCGCAGAAAAAAGCAAGAAGAAAAGCTCGAAGACTTCGCGCTAATACGCAAACGAAGGCAATTCGGTACTGCCAAAAAAGGCATTCTGTGTTTGCAGGATGCCTTTTTTGGCTTTCATAAAACCGGTTCCTAGTAGTTGATCGAGGTACCCCGGCGACGGCTTAATTTCAAATCCTGGAGAATCGCCGACTTTACGCGGAGATCGAACGAGTAAAAATTGGACCGATACCGGTTGCCGGAAAACGGCGTGTAGCTGAAGTTCATGTCCCAGCAATGCAGATCGCGGTGCAGCGTGATCGTGGTCAGCGAAGGGGCTTTGGCCGAAAAGTCGAAACCGGTCTGGAGGGAAAACTTCCATTTGGGCGTCAGGCTCAAATCGCCCGTTACCTGCAGCGTTTGCAGAATCTGGCTTTCGATGGGCGTGAACTTCGTGAGACTAAATGTATAGCTGAGGTTGATAGTCCAGGGAATGTTAAAATCGACGTAGTCTTCCGGATTCCGGTTCATGTGCCGCAATTCAGCCGCTTCAGTGGGCGTCTTGGCATTGGGCGCCACCTTCGGTTTTTTCGAGTCCTTGGGGGCAAATTGCGTGCTCAGGTAGAAGTTCAGGTTCTGCAAATGCGCCAGCCCCTGCCCCTGGGTGATCGCCAGCTTGTCGATTTTATTGATCCGGAAGTTGTTGACATACGGCCCCGTCTGATAAAGCTCCGATTGCCCCGGCACGTAATAAACACCGGTTGGGGTACTGACCGTATCGGAAAACGCGTACGGATCGAAAACCGCCGAGAAATTGAAACTGACTTTCTTCAGAATCTGCGTGTTGGCGCTGAAATTTACCTGCGAAAACTTGAACTGGGGAGCGTAGGGGTTGTAGGAACCCGATAAACTGATGTTGTCGAAGAGTGACACTTTCTCAAATTCCTCCTTGGCGGAATCGCTCCGCGCCCGGACTTTCATTTCAAGCTGGTTGACAATGTTATAGCTGATGGCGGCCGCCCGCCCCGTAAAACTGGAGGCCCCCGCCGTACCGCCCAACCCCCGGTAGCGCGAAATCTTAAGTACCTTCGTGGTGTCGTACGGATCCCGGAACTGCGACAGGGTGGTGGTAAAGGCACTGGACAAATCCGGCGTGTAGCTGACCGAAATCGAGGGCGCTATGGTGTGCCTGATGGCTTCCAGCCGCCCCGCCCGTATGAAGAAGGTACCGTAGGCCCGGGTATTCATCGAGGCACTGAAAGAGAGAAAATACGTCGCAGAAATACCACTTGCAGTATCCACCTTTACGGCTCTTCGGTCGGGCAAGTAGGTATATTGCAGGCTTTTGGTATAAACATCTCCACTGAGCGAAACCCCCGGCGTGAAGTTGAGATACCGGGCCAGTTTGAAGTTGGGTAACGAAATGGGGATCGAATACCGGCTCTGTACCTGCGCGTTCTTCAGGATGGTCGGCAGGTTTTCGACGGTCATCGGAATCAGGTTGGAATTGGTATAAATCTCCTGATTCGCCACGGCCGCCAGGCTATCCCGCAGCCGTTGCAAGGTATCCCCCCGAATCGTCAGTGAGGTCACCACCGGGAAGCCCAGGTTGGTAATATCCACGGTTCTGAGGGTGTTGTTGACGGTGGCCTGGGCGTTGAAATCCAGCCCCAGCCGGAAACTTTCGAACCATCGCCCGGTCCCGCCTTTCAGGGCAAAGGGCGCAATCTGGGCCACGCCGAGGTTAAAACCCGACGAGATGTTCGTTTGCCCGCTCTCGCGCAGGTTGGTAACCGGATTGTATTTCCCGAAGTTCTGGCTGACGTTGATGTTGGCCGAACTGGTCACATACTGCCCAAACTTGTGACTGTAGTTGACGCCGGAGTTGGCCGCATTGGAAACGTAGCGGCCCGAGGTCAGCGAAGTGTTCAACTGGTTGTAGCTGTTGCTGCTGACGTTGACATTGGCCGAAAACTGCGAGTTGCCGCGGGGCCGGGGCGAATGCGACCAGACGATGCTGAAGTCGTTGCGCGGCTTCGTGGCTGTATCGACGAGCGATGTGGTCCGGTTGCGGGCGTAGGAAAGGGCGAAGTTGCCGCCAAAGCGATACCGTTTCAGGTATTCCGACGAAAGGCCGAGCCCCCAGCTACCGTTGGAGTAAATCTGCCCCCGAAGGCTCATGCTGATGTACTGGCTGATGGCGAAGTAATAACCGCCATCGCGGAGGTAGAAACCACGCCCGTTGGGTTCTTCACCGTATTGAGGAAAAATGAGCCCCGAGGTACCGATTTCGTTTTTCTTGGGAATCGGGAAAAAGCCGAACGGGAGCGCTAAAGGGGTCGGAATGTCGTTAATAACTAAGTTGAAAGGACCGGAGATGAGCTGTTTATTGTGAACAACCTTGATCTTGCTGGCGTTGATGTGAAAGTGGGGCGTGGTCAGGTTACAGGTCGTATAAATGGCATTTCGGATGTATAAATTGTCTTCAGCGTCTTTTTTGACGGTTTTTCCCCGAACATTGCCTTCGCCCTGGGCCGTAATGACGCCCTTGATAAAGCCTTTTTTGGTTTTGAAATTGAAGCGGATTTCCTGCGTGTCATACCGGCCGCTCGCATCCTGAAAAATAGGCAGACCGACCATTTTTTTGGCAGTCGAATCGTAGCGGCCTTTGGCAAACACCTCGTTGGTAGTCCAGTTCAGTTTGATGTAGGCTGCCGTTAAGTGGATATCGCCGTAGTCGACCTTGGCATCGCCGAAAAGTTCGACAATCTGGCCCGTTGCATCAAAGAGCGTGGAATCTTTGGCTGAATAGTTGACGGTTGTTTGTAAATTACTGCCGCTATCGACCGAATCCGGGCGGCTCACCGTTCCCCGCGTCGTATCGACCACCACCGAATTGCCGGTGACGGTAGCGGAAGAGGGAGTTGCCGAGCGCGGGTTAAAAGCCGGAACGGTACGACGCGCCGGTTGTTGCTGCCCGTAAACCACCAGTGGAAAGAGGGCGATCAGGCAGCAAACCAGATTCCGGATAATAAAGTATGGATTTTTCAGTTTTATCAAAAAAATTATATTTGCTCACAATCCAGCGCTGGCTTCCGCTGTCAGCCCGTCCGGTCGAATGGCCAAGAGGGTTCCGGCCTACTCCGGTTTACAAAGTTAGTCGCTAACTTCATTCCAATACTGCCTTGAAACGGTTAAACCTGTTAAAAATTATTAAACTATTCCGGACGGCCCCGAAATCGACTGCCCGGACCCTATTGCCTGCTTCTTCTTTGGTGATTCTCGTTCTGTGTTTGCTGGCGTTGCCCGGCATGATCCCGGTTTTACCGCAGGATAATCCAAAACAGGAACAGGCGGAGGCCCGGCCCGGTCGGCTACGAACGGTCGTTCTCGACCCCGGCCACGGCGGCAAAGACCCCGGCACCATGACCAAACGCAACCGCGAATCGCGGATTGTGTTGAAAATTGCGCTGGAACTGGGTCGGCGAATCAAGGAGGAACTGCCGGATGTCAAAGTGATTTACACCCGCTCAACGGATGTGTTCATTGAACTGAACGAACGCTCGGCCATTGCCAACCGCAACAAAGCCGACCTCTTTATCTCGATCCACGTCAATGCCAGTCCATCGTCCAGCCGCGTCAACGGAACCGAAACCTACACGATGGGGCTGCACAAAACCACTGGAAATCTGGACGTTGCCAAACGCGAGAACGCGGTTATTTTGAAAGAAAGCAATTACAAGGAAAACTACCAGGGTTTCGATCCGGACTCACCACTGGCCCACATCATGCTGGCCAATTACCAGCACGCGTTCATGAACAGCAGCGTCGATTTTGCCCAGAAAGTGGAGTGGAGTTTCAAGAAAAATGCCGAACGACCCAGCCGGGGCGTCAAGCAGGCGGGTTTCATTGTTTTGTGGCGAACCACGATGCCCAGTGTGCTGGTTGAAACCGGTTACATCACCAATCCGGACGAAGAACGGTATTTGGCTTCCGCAGAAGGGCAGGAAGAAATGGCAAATGCCATTTTCCGGGCTTTTAAGGCGTATAAAGACGAAGTAGATGCAGTAGAGTAAGCAAGTTGTTGTTAACTTCGCAACGGTTTTTATTATTGGATGGATGAATGGTTAAATGGTTTTTATGGTTAAATGGTTATTTAATTATCCAACCATTTTATCCATTTAACCCTTGTTAACCATCTGACCATTCATCCTTTCACACGCCACGCATGAAAATTTCAAAAGAAGCAAAGGTGGGCCTCCTGGCAGTGGTAACATTGGCAGTGCTTTATTTCGGATTCAATTACCTCAAAGGTGCCGATATCTTTTCCCGATCGAATAAATACGTAGTCGTTTATGATAATGTCGATGGGCTGACGCCCTCAAATCCGGTGCAACTCAATGGCCTGAATGTCGGGCGGGTGGATCGGATCGATATTCTGCAGCAGCAGGGCAACCGTTTGCTGGTTACGCTGGACATCGACAAACGGATTCAGGTCGGCAAAGGCTCCAAAGCCATTCTGGCCGATGCCGGGGTGCTGGGCGGCAAACTCATCATCCTGCAAATCAACCAGTCGGCGGGTGAGCTGGCCAAAGGCGATACGCTGGTCAGCGGGAAAGAAGCGGGTCTGACGGCCTTGATCAAAGAGAAAACCCTGCCGGTCTTGAATACCGTCGATTCGCTGACCATCAACCTGAACCGGATCGTCAAGCAGTTCGACCGCACGGGTCTGGTGCTGACCCGGACGCTGGAAGGCGTGGAAGCAACCACCGGAACCCTGCAACTCACCATCGGCGAAAACCGCGAAGGCATTAAGCGGCTGATGACCAATCTCGGCACCCTGTCGGCGTCGCTCGCCGAAACCGAGAAAGAAATCAAACCGCTGCTATCGAAAGCCAGTACCTTTGCCGATTCGCTCAACGCCCTGAAACTGAGCCAGACGCTGGCCAGCGCCAACCAATCCATCGCAACCCTGCAACAGATGCTGGCCGACATCAACAGCGGGAAAGGCACGCTGGGCAAGCTGAAAGGCGACGAGGCCCTGTATAAAAACGTCAACAACGCCACCGCCAGTCTGGACAAACTGCTGACCGATTTCCGCGAGCATCCGAAGCGGTACGTGCATTTTTCGCTGTTCGGCAAGAAGGAAAAGGCGGTAACCACACCGGCGCAGAGCGCCACCATCGTGGTGCCGGTTTCGGATTCGATTAAGTAACACCTGTAAGTTTTTTTTAACCTTGCAGGTGTTAGCCTTATGTAGAAAAAAGCGGCAAAGGTTGCATCACAGACCTGAGCTAGAAAACGGTAAAAAGCGACACCTGCAAGGTTAAAAAAAAACTTACAGGTGTTTAACCGCCTGACGACGATGACTCCGCTTCTGGAAGAATTAAACCGCAAGTCTACCCAAACCCAACTCGGCGGTGGCCCGAAAAAAATTGAAGACCAGCACCGCAAAGGCAAGCTCACCGCCCGAGAACGTATTGATTATCTGATCGATACGGATTCGTCTTTCATTGAAATCGGACTATTTGTCGGGGATGGGATGTACGCCGATCACGGCGGTTGCCCGTCGGGGGGCGTGGTGGTCGGTCTGGGCTATGTGTCGGGAAGGCAGTGCGTCATTGTGGCGAATGATGCGACGGTGAAAGCCGGGGCCTGGTTTCCGATTACGGCCAAAAAGAACCTCCGGGCGCAGGAAATTGCGATGGAAAACCGCCTGCCCATCATTTACCTGGTCGATAGTGCGGGCGTTTATTTGCCACTTCAGGACGAAGTTTTTGCCGATAAAGAACATTTCGGACGTATTTTTCGCAACAATGCCCAGATGTCGGCAATGGGAATTGTCCAGATTGCGGCCATTATGGGCAGTTGTGTGGCCGGCGGAGCGTATTTGCCGATCATGTCGGACGAAGCCCTGATTGTGGAAGGCACCGGATCGATTTTTCTGGCCGGCCCGTATCTGGTCAAGGCGTCGGTGGGCGAGGAGGTCGATGCCGAAACCCTCGGCGGAGCCAGCACCCACAGCGAGATTTCGGGTGTGACTGACAACAAATACCCCGACGAAAAAAGCTGTCTGGACGCCATCCGGCGAAGTTTTGATAAATTAGGAGAACCTGAAAAGGCCGGTTTTAGCTACGCCGAGCCGGTTTTGCCCGCCAAAAATCCGCAGGAACTATACGACCTGATTCCGGTCGATCGCGTCAAACCGTACGACATGCGTGAGGTGATTGCCCGGCTGGTGGATAAGTCCGAATTTGATGAATACAAGGAACTGTATGGCCAGACCATCCTCTGCGGCTACGCGCGGATCGACGGCTGGGCGGTCGGCATTGTGGCCAACCAGCGGAAAGTCGTGAAGGCAAAAGGCCGGACGGGGGCGGGGGGCGCTTCCGGGCCGGGCGAAATGCAGATGGGCGGAGTCATTTATTCCGACTCAGCCGACAAAGCGGCCCGGTTTATCATGAACTGCAACCAGAAAAAAATACCGCTGGTGTTTTTGCAGGACGTCACCGGTTTTATGGTCGGGAGCCGCTCGGAGCAAGGCGGTATTATCAAGGACGGCGCCAAGATGGTCAACGCGATGGCGAACTCAGTGGTGCCGAAGTTCACGGTGATTGTGGGAAATTCCTACGGCGCGGGCAACTACGCCATGTGCGGCAAAGCCTACGACCCGCGGCTGATTGTGGCCTGGCCCACGGCGCAGATGGCGGTGATGAGCGGAGCCTCGGCGGCCAAAACGCTTTTGCAGATTCAGGTGGCGTCGCTCAAAGCCAAAGGCGAAACCATCACGTCGGAGAAGGAACAGGAGTTGTTGCAAAAAATCACGAACCAATACAACGAACAGCTTTCGCCCTATTTCGCGGCTTCGCGGCTCTGGGTCGATGCCGTGATCGATCCGCTCGACACCCGCACCTGGCTTTCAATGGGCATCGAAGCCGCCAACCACGCGCCGATCACGAAGGCGTTTAATGTGGGCGTTATTCAGACGTAGGCCTACTAACCATGGGATTTCGTTGTTCTATTCAATCCTTTTTTCTGCGGCTTCAATGCCCCTAATTAGCCGTTGATGACAAAACCGTCTGGAGAAACGCGCTCCTGAGGCTAGTTTTGCAGCGATTTATCAGCCACTCCGCCGGTCAGTAAGCGGAGCGCGCTGTCATCGTAACGCTCCACCACCAGCCATGATCACTTCCGCCTTGCAGAAAAACCGCCCGTGGTTTTTGCTATTGGGTTTCCTCGTTTTGATGAACCTGAGCGCCTGTTCGCCTGATTCCACGCTTTCGCAGGAACCGGAACCGACCGCCCTTCGACTGCAAAAAATCACGGCGGGCGAAAAGAACTTTCAGCAATATCACTACAACTCTGCCGGTCTTTTAGCCAAATTTCAATCGAACTGGGCGTATACTGACAGCACGGTAGCGATCCTGAATGCAGAGCTGGAATACGATGCTGAAAACCGCCTGAGTCGCATCATCAGCAATGGAAGCCTGTCGGTGAAGTTTTACTACGAAGGGAAATTGCTCGACAAAACCGAAGAATACGATCATCGGAACCGGCTGGTGGTTTCGCATTTTTACCTTTTTGGCGCGGAAGGCCGGCTGGTCGAACTGCTCGATCAGATTCACGATACCGACAACGATACTTTTGAAACCGCTACGTTTATCAAATACCGGTATGAATATGACAGCCGGGGAAACGTGACGCAGACCCAATCGTTCATCCGAAAACCGGGCAGTGCGTCTTTTAAAGCCTGGGAAACGGTTTTGTATGAAGGCTATGACGAAAAGAAAAATCCGCATCGTCCGCTTGTTCAGTATCCCTATCTATCGCAGGAGCGGACGATGGTCAACAATCCGGGAAAAATTACCGTTAAACGGGCGGAAGATCAGTCGGTTATCTCGGTGCTGACCCTGACGTATCAGTACAATAAACAGGGCTATCCGACGCATAAAACCCAGCAGATGACGACAACGAAGCCGTTTCCGGTCAGTACGGTTTATTATCACTACGAGTAGAGAGTGCGTCAATTAAGCGACTGCAGGGAATCGGTCTGGACAAAGTGGTGAAGCATTTTGATCACTTTCGGAATGGTGAAATAAAACGTCGTTCCCTGGCCTACGGTGCTGTCAATCCAGATTTGCCCCCCGTAAATGTCGATCACTTTTTTGCAGGTAGCGAGCCCGATGCCGGTACCGGAATACTGATTGCGCCCGTGAAGCCGCTGGAAAATCTGGAACACCCGCTCGAAATACTGGCGTTCGATGCCAATGCCGTTGTCACGAATGGCAAAGCGATACTGGTGGCCCTCATCCGTCACCTGGATGCTGACCCGGGGAGCCACGTCGGGTCGGCGGTATTTGAGGGCGTTTGAAACCAGGTTTTGAAACAACTGTTTCAGGTCGGTGCGATGCCCCATAATTGTGGGCAGCGTGCCCAGATCCACCACGGCCCCCGTGGCCTGAATTTCGGCTTGCTGTTCCTCCAGAATTTCATTGACCAGTTCCTGCAGATCGACCTGCCGTAGCGCAACTTCACTGCCAACGCGCGAGAAATCCAGCAGATCGTTGATCAGGTTGCGCATGCGCTCGGCCGCAGCCGTCGACACCCCAATGAGTCGCCGGGCATCCGGATCAAGCTGATCGCCGTGTTTGTTTTCGAGCAGCGACAGGTAGTTGGCGATCGTTTTCAGGGGCGATTGCAGATCGTGCGACGCGATGTAGGCAAACTGTTGCAGTTCCTGATTGGAGCGCGTCAGTTCCTGCATGGCCAGTTGGCGGTAAGACAGTTCGCGGTCGTATTCTTTCGATGTGCGCAGCCCGACTGCTTCGTTGAAATACCGGATCAGGGCAACGACCGTTGCCACCGACACCACCGCCGTCAGAAAACGGATCAGGGCGTTGATGCGGTAGGCCGGAATCCAGAACATGGCGGCATCAATCAGGTGTGTAAGGCCACAAAACAGAATGAAGGCACCAAAAAGCCAGAAAACACCGGCCAGGGGTACCCCTTTTTTGATAAAAATGAAGCGAACCAGAATGAGCGGAATCGCCATGTAGGCCAGCCAGATGGTCAGGTCGGAAAGAATATACAGCCAGCCATGAAAATCGGTCCAGGTACCGCAATACCAGCGGGGCGGCCAGTCGCTGGTATCGGCGAGCCGTTGGAAAAAATCAAATACTTGCTGCATCGTGCAAAACGGGTCAACAGCGCGGGCTCGGAGTTTGCCAGTCACCTGGTAGAGCGGACTGAATCAAACACACTGCCCGGCTATAGAACCACTACTGAAAATGGGGGATTTTGTTGTTAAACTTACTGGAAAGTGCGCTTAATTTGTTACAGAAGGCTATTTTTTTTCGCTGATGAATCGCGTTGCGGTTTGGGTAACTGGTTAGCTACCAGCCAACTGCTCGCTCCCGATTTGTTGACGGATCTCATCCGGGTGCTGGGTTCCGACGAGTAACGTCCGCTTTTTTCCTTTCAATTTGATGTCGATGCCCCAATTGCCGGAAACCGTATGGGCGGTTCCGTTCCAGGAAAAACGAATGCCCCACCCGCCGAATTCGCCGAGAGCCGAATAGCTGCGGACAGTAGCTTGTTCTATCTGACTCCATTTAATCACCCGGTAGGCTGACTGAAACGGAAACCATCGGTAGGCAATTCCTTCCTGATCGATCCGGGTTTCCAGCCGCAGGAACCAGAACAAACCCATAACCACCGCCATGATGCCCACACTAATGGGTTGCCAGCGATAAATGACCAGGGCCAGGCTTCCGAGCAGCAGCACCCAGAGCCAGGGTTGACGAAAGTGTTGTGTTTCTTTGTACATGGCAGACGTTTTCCCCAGCATTCACACCTGGATTTTGCAGCCGTGGGTGCTGTTTCTCAGTTGATTTTCCAGTGAATTTCCGTCGAGTAAGGCCCAATGTTCCCGGATTTTTCCGTCGCTTACTTTAAAACACCGATAGCCCACCACGGAGGCTTCCGCCCCCATGGGTTCGATGCCGCGCCAGACGCCAATCTGGCGCACCTGCATGGTGAATTTGATCATGACGGTATCGCCCTCGGTTACCTGCTCTTCAATGCCGGTTTGGTGTTCGAATGCCGCGCTGGTGGCCTGAATCCATTGTTTCAATCCCTGCTGGTTGGCCGGGAACGACGCCGGCAGCGAGTGATCGATAAATTCCGGATGAAGATAATCATCAAGCGTTTCAAAGCGGTTTTTATTCCAGATGTTTTCGATAAAATCAGCAATAATCGTGCGCGTACTGGTTGGAGTATCCATGTGGTTTTGATTGATAAAGAATAGAAAACGGCAAAATTCGCCGGATCTTCTTGAATCAACCTGTGACGAAAATCACAAAATGAAAACCCTTACCGGTTTTTTCGGATTCGGCTGACCGTTTCCCGGGCCATGCCCAAATAGGAGGAAAGCTGCGACAGCGAAACCCGTTGCAGCAACTGCGGGAAATGGCGAACCACGTAGGCGTATCGTTCGGTTAGGGAGTGGATCCGGAACAGGTTGGCGTGGTCTTCCTGATCGACCAGCATCTGCTCCAGCAAATTCCGTCCGAATGATTCGATCTCGGCCGACTGGCGGTATAACTCCAGCAGGGTTTCTTTCGCAAACTCCCAAACGACGGCAGCTTCACCCGCCTGAATCCAGCAGGCCGAAGGAACGCCCGAACGCAGGCTTTTCAAATCCGTCACAAATTCGTTTTCGAACGAAAACCGGGTGTTGATTTCTTTGCCGTCTTTGTTGTAAAACGTTCGCAGATACCCTTTTTCAACGTACCAGATCGTTTTACAAACCTGGCCTTCCGACAGCAAAACCTGACCTTTTGCCAGCGGTTTTTGCCGGGTGGCGTGGAGCAATAAATCGGACGCGTCCCGCGAGAGTTCCGCAATCGATTGAATACCCGCTTCGAGGCTACTGGTCATGGGTTTCTGGTTTAGCAGGATCACTCAAACTCCCATTTACTCACCCACAAATCCTTCGTCTGCTGCTGAAACCGTTTGAGCTTTTCCTGCATCCGTTTCAAAGTCGCCCGGTGTTTGGGATCATTGGCCAGATTACGGACTTCGTTAGGATCGGTTTGCAGATCATACAACTCGAAACGCGGGCGATTCAGATACGCGGTCACGGTCCGTTTACCGTATACAGTACGACCGGTTTTGCGCACATCCTGCCACGTAAACGAATGGTACAGATCGAGCGCCATCGGAAAGGGCAGCGCATGGGCGAGGTTGAAAATCAGCTTGTAGCGTCGTTCGCGCAAGACGCGCATCGGATAATACATCGTCACCTCGTGCAGTGAATGTGACGCGTAAACTTCATCCCAGCCCGTCACCTTTTCCTGTTCCACGATCGCTTTGAAACTCCGGCCCTGGCTGTAAACCGTGTCTGACAACGCGCCCGCAAAATCCAGCAGGGTGGGCGTTAGATCGACCCACGAAACCATCGCATCCTGCACAAATCCGGGTTTTTGCGGTTTCGGCAGTTTGACAATGAGCGGCAGTTTCATCCCCGGTTCGTATAAAGTCGTTTTTGATCCGGGGAACGGTGCGCCATTGTCCGATAAGTACACGATCAGCGTGTTGTCATACTGCCCGGTTTCTTTCAACAGCGCCACCAAGCGTTCTACGCCCTGATCCAGTCGGCTGATCGACTCGTAGTATTGCGCCAACTCCATCCGGGACGCCCGCGTATCCGGCAGGTAAGGCGGTACCTGAACCTGAAAAGGCTGGTAAAAAACGTCGTGAACCTGGGGATAACCGCCCGGCCGGTTGCCAAACCGATTGGCTTGATCACTTTTAAAAACCGGTGAACCACCTGCTGACACGGCGTTGCTCCGGTGCGGATCGTCGGTGGCAAAGTAGAGAAAAAACGGTTTTTCGTCGGATTCGGAGAAGAGCGAATAACACAAATCGGCCATCGACACCGGACTGCGGCCAATCGACACCGGGTCGTTGACGCCACCGCCCTTCAGCACCTGCTGAAAATGATAGGTTCGCTCGGGAGCCACGTGAAATTTGCCGATTCGGGCCGTTCGATATCCGGCTTTTTCGAGCAGAACCGGCAGCGTTCGGACCGTGTCGAAGGAACTGAAATGGTGTTCCCGGTGCTCCAGACCGTACATGCCGTTGGCGTGGTTGTGAAGCCCCGTCAGCAACACCGACCGGCTCGGGCTGCAACTGGCCGTGGTGCAGAAGGCGTTTGTAAACCGGGTGCCTTCGGCAGCTAGCCGATCGATGTGGGGCGTTTTGATGACCGGATTGCCGTAACAACCCACGGCTTCACGTCCGTGATCGTCGGCCACAATCACAACGATGTTGGGCCGGGAATCTTTCCGGTGGGTAGTGGGCCGAAAAGCGGTGATCGCTACCAGCAAAAGCAGCGTCAGGGCGAACAGGAGTCGTACCATCGTTCACTTTTTACCGTAAAAATAGGGGATTTAAGGGGCAAATTTCAGGAAAGATTCAACCGCTTTTCATAACAGTAAAACCGCAAACCAGGCCGGAACCCCAGCCCGATTTCACCGGCAAATTGATAACCGACCTTCGGAAAAAGCCGCTGCGTGGCTTCATTTTGGGTGTTCGTATCGATTCGGAGTATGTCGATGCCGCGTTGGCGGGCCACTTCGTCAGCCTGCGCCAGCAGCAGAGCGGCAATGCCCCGGCCCCGAACGTCGGGATCGACCGCCAGGCGATGTACGACAATGGCCGTTTCGCTCAAATCCCAGCCGACCTTCGCATATTCCGGCTCCTGATCCGTGGTGATGGCGGCTACACCGACCGGTTTTCCGTCCAGTTCCGCGACCCAAAGCTGGTTCAGCGCAATGTCTTTTTCGAAAACCGCAGCGTTTGGATACTGGTCGTCCCACTGAAAATTACCGGTAGCCTGCATCAGTGGAACTACGCGCCGGACCAGGTGAAGTAAAGCCGGAATGTCGTTTAAAGTCGCCGGGCGTACGGTCATTGGGTATTGATTCTGATCGTTTAAAAACCGGGGTAAAATACGGAAGTTTTTGGCTATTAACCGCCGTTACGGCGATTTTATCCAATTTCGTGCAGGACTTTCTCCGGCCGGGTTCTGGTTTTGACGATTTCCGGCTCTACCGGATTTGGAGGCAGTTTCATCCCGGTCAGGAAAAATAGAGACGTAAAGAAGGAGTAAAAAACCACCCCGTGTTGTTGCGACCAGACATTCTCGGTGAAGAAGGTAATGGCGACAATCATCAGCAGAATGGTGTAGAGATGATCGCGCCGTCGGAATGCATTGGCAAACTGAACCCCCAGAATGACCAGCAGCAAGCCAATGCCAATCAAGCCAAACGAAAGCCATTGATTGATGTATTCATTGTGAGTATCATAGGCCACCAGCGGAATGTGCAACAGTTTTGAATACACTTCATATTGAGCCCGCAACGCCTGATCGACGTAGCCAGGACCTAACCCCGCCACCCAATGTTCTTTCAAAACGTCCAGATCGACCGATAAGATTACCTGCCGCATCTGCACCGAATTGGCATTGGGATTGTCGGTTGGCTTGGCGTTGATCAAAGCCGAAAATTCCCTGATCCGCTGGCTGCTGAACGGAATGGAAATGCAGGCAACCGACACCGAGAGAACCAGTACGGCCAGAATGGGAACAAGCCGGTATTTTTGAGTCCGGTTGATCCAGGCGTAATAGAGCAGCATAACGAACAGCGCAATGACGGGGGCTTTGGGCATCAGGGCCATCAAAAACAGGAACAACGGAAAGAGCACCGCGCCCAGTTTCCAGCCTTTCAGTTGCTGCCGGTGCTTTGGCGAAATCAACAGAATGGCGGAGGCAAAACACAGGTTGATGCCCATGTAGGTGGGGTGGAAGCTCGTGATTTTCTCAAAATAAAGCCGGTATTGAATATGGGCTTCCGGGCCGCTGATTTGCCAGCCGTATTCGAGCAGATAAAACAGATTGCCCGCCAAACAGGAAATAAAACAGGCGTATACGAAATAAATCAGTTCACCGGAAAGGATTTTGCGCGTTTGGGGCTGTAAAAAAAGAAGGGCAAACGGCGCGACAAACAGGCTGGCTTTCTGTTCAAGGTCAAAAAGGACGCCGGAGCGGTTGGCGGGGTCGGTAAACGGGACATGGAAAGCGTAGAGCAAGTAGACACTTCCCAGTAAAAAAACTCCGCCGTAGGGTCGGAAAGATCGGCTTTTATTGAAAAAAATGTCTCTGACGACCCAGAATAGAAAAATTCCCATCAGAACAAAAATCTGCAACCGGTTGGGCAGTAAAAACGCAAACATCACAATCCGGGCCAAATGCTTATCGTACGCAGTCAAGCTATTCATTCACGTTGTTTTTATTGGGGACTGCGTCATGCGGACAGTCTGGGCGACGATAACGTCACACGACCAGGCTGCTAATCAATTGTTTAGAGGGAGATTTGTCTTTGAAAAACCGGATATCCACCCCCACATGCGATCCCACTGTTTGCTATAAGACCCTGTAGACGGGGAAGTAGTTGTAATTGTTTTGCTATTCTTATCGTATAGCCCCGAAGGTTCCAGCGAAAACCGGGGTAAAAGCTTGGTCGTCAGGGCTTCTTTTCTGGTAAATTTTTCAGGACTTTTGGCCGGCTGTAGCGGTTTCCGCTGTCCGTTGGTTAGCGCAAGGGTTTTTCCTGCTGGTTGATATCAGCCACGTTATTCTGCGAATTTTCGTCCAGTGCATAGCCATACGGGTCGATTGCGACGGTTTTTGGCTTTTTGTCAACGGTCAGTTGAACGATGGAGCGCGGTTTTGTGAAGCGGTATTTTCGGCTGTAAATCGGTCGAGTTGTAGCGGCCCAAAACTCCGAAGGCTGATCAAAAACCGCGATTTCCCACACATCGTCGGACGGCAGGCTTACCGGTTTTCCATCGTTTCGATGCTCAGTTTTCGCTATATTGACTTCCACCGTGAGCGCAAACCGACCTTGGGTGACGGGTTTACAGGAAAGCACCCGAATGGACAAGGCGTTGGTGACGACCTTCCGTAAACCCTCGTCGATCAGTCGACACTGTTCTTCCGTTGCTTCCCGTTTCAGGGCCTGCACCAGATCGTCCGGTTTTGGCTTTTTCCGGGGATAGGTGTGGTCGGTGAGGAGTTGGCGCAACGCCCGGTTGAAACGCGCTTCACCGATCTGTTCCTGAATCCGGCACAGCACCAGACCGCCTTTCTGGTATCCGGCAAACGGCTGATTCTCCGTGACAACCAACGGCAGTTCCGCTTCCGACAGATTTCGGCTGGCAAAATAAAAATTCTTATCGCCCTGAAAATAAGACCTTAAAATCATTTTACCATACCGTTTTCGGAGAACGGTCGCTTCCGTGTATTTCGCCAGCGACTCCGTCAGCAACTGATCACCCGGCCCGGAAACCGGCCGAAGCTGGTGCGCCCACCACTGATGGGCAACTTCATGTACGACGGTGGCGTAGGCATAATTCACGTTTCGCGGCTCCCGAAAATCCGTCAGGAAATTGAGTTTTTCCCGGCTGAAAACCGTTCCCGGATAGGCCGTTGCCGAACCGCCATACTGCGGAATTTCCGCCAGCGTCAGGTGCCGGAACGGATACGGGCCAAAATGCTGGATGCCGTAGGCCAGCGCATCCTTCAAACCCTGCATCATGGCCGGGATATTGGCGGTTTGTCCCGGTTGATACAGAATGCGTAAGGTCACCCCTTTATAAACGTCTGTTTTTTCCACATACCGGGCCGAACTCAGCGCAAACATGAACGGCACCGGGTGGCTTGATTTATAGGAAAAAAAACGTCGGTCGCCCTGAAGCCACGATTTTTGCAGTGTCCCCACCGTGGCAATCTGTTGGTCGGCAGCCGTTGAAATCGTGGTTTCCAGATCGATCAGGTGGTAGTGGTCCGAAGGGTTCTCAACGGTTTGCCGACCCAAGCCTGCTGCCCGGCGAACGGTTTCATCGTCGGATTCCAGCCGGGCGTTGTAGCCGAAAAACGGCACGTACTTCTCCAGTTCGATGTAGGAACCATTTTCGACCACTGAGTTTTCACTGTTGAACGGCATAAAACCGGACCGCAAAACCGCCATCGAGAAGTGCAGCAAAGTGGTTTCGCCCGGCCGCAACGGTTTGGCCAGTTCGAACTGGTATTGGTGAAAAACCGGGTCGTAGGTTTTCTCCCGACCGCCGGGGAGCGTCAGTTGAAGGTCCGAAACTTCCGGGTCGACACCCAGCCAGATCCGCTTCAGGGGCGTTTTGGATTGATTCTGAAGCTGATAACGTCCCTTTACCCGGTATCGATGATGTTCCGGGTACAAATCCACCTGCATTTTCACGGCGGTAATCACCGGCTGGGGGCGGTTTGCAAACCGTTTGTAGGTCTGTTCGTAGCGAATTTGCCAGTTCTGCCGGGTGGTTTTGCTTTGGTACTTCCCAATCACGTTAGTCTGGTAATAAATAAACCCGCCCACCAGCAATCCGAGCAGAAACGCTCCGCCAAAAAGGATTCTTCCGGTTTTTCCGACCTGTTTTCCGACGGTTTTCAGGCGGTGCCGCGCCCGGACGTGCAGCGTAGTGGGCCAGAAGCCGACGGCCAAAACCGTGAGCAAAACCGCGCAGCAGCCCCAGTAGGCCATATACCAATCAAAAGCGGGGGCATAATGACCAAAACCGTTCATCGATGAATAATTCAGTTCGGGAACGATGGCGTACCGGAGCAGGTAATGTTCGATGCCCAGTCGGCGGCTGAAAACCAGCAGGGCCGCCACTACCAGGCTGAGGAGTAAGCCGAGGTATTTGTTCGGGCTGAGGGTTTGGATAAAAACAACCAGAACCGCAAACCACAGCAGGGGCAAACCGCTGTAATAGTAAAGCGACCCGTAAAGCAGGACAGCAGGTTCGAAATAGCCCGCCATTCCCTGAATTGTCAGCCCGATCCCGATGTTGATGCTGATGATCAGCCCAATGAGCAGGGCTAAAGCCGCCAGTTTGGCTCCGACGAAAACCAGCGGATGCGCGGGGGTGCTGGCGATTAACGCCTGCCGCTGACCCAATCGCTCCCGTCCGACCAGTTCGGCTCCCCAGAAAATAATCAGCAACAGGGCGGGCCGAATCGAGCAAAGGTATTCGACGATTACGCCCGTATCCGGATACGTCACGATGCCAAACCAGCCGTTGAGCAGGTGGTCTTTCAGGTCGATTCCGGTCAGGCAAACCCAGAGAATCAGCATCACCCAAACCGGGAAATTTCCAAAAACCGCCCTGGCTTCCGCTTTTAGTTGCGCTCCGAACGCCATTGCCGTATGCCGGAACGTGCCGGGCGTCAGGCGGTACCGGCGATACGGCATTGGCGGGCCAATGGGCGACTCCGGTTTGGTTTTTCGGGAACGAACCGGTTTGGTTTCGCCGAACGAAAACCAGCGATAACTGACCGCCAGCACCAGCAGGGCCAGTCCGCTCCACACCAGGCGGTTGATCCCGAACAAACCGTTGACGGGAAAAAGCTGATGATTTCGCTGCTCGACGGTCCAGAAACGGGTTTCCTGAAAAAATGGCGCCAGTCCAAACGGGTCCATCAGAAACGGCAGCAAACTACTTGAATCCGCGCGGGGTGCCGAACCCGCCATCAGGGGCGAATTGCCCAGAACCGAGCCTAGCAGATACAGCACGTAAATCAACACGCCGGTGGTATAAACCGCCCGTGGACTCCGGCTCAGCAGGGCCGTGCTAAAAATGAGACTGATCGAAAAGAAGAGATTCGGCACCCCGAACACCAGCATTGGCCAGGCGTAAAAAGCCAGATGAACCGGTCCGCGCCGGGCTGAATCGCTCAGAAAAGAACCGACGAAGAGGCCCAGAACCGCCAGCCCCAGCAGGCTGAAAACCGCCAGAAACAAACCCGAAAACCGGGACGTAAAGTAAGAAAACCGCCGGACGGAACTCGTGGCAACGAGCGCGTCCATCCGGTAGGTGGTATCGCGCAACACCACATTGGCGCACAGCAACGTGCTGACCAGAATCGAAAATAGCGAAAGCAACGCCACCAGGGCATTGACGACGTAGGGGGCGTTGGTAAATACCGCGTCGCCCCCGAAACCGCCCCGCACGGCGATGAGTCCAAACAGAAAGAACAACCCGGCTGCGGCCCGGAACGAGAGCTGGCGGCTGTGATACCAACCTTCGAAGCGAAGTAAGCGGTTTAGCATACGGTTTCCTGTTTGGTCTCCGGGAGAACCGAAAAATATACTTCTTCCAGACTGGGCGAAACCGGTTCGAAACCAGCCTCAGGGCATTCGTCGGCCAGCACCAGCACCTGACGTTTCCCCGAAAACCGGCGGGTCGACAAAACCGTGTAGGCCGCCTGATACTGTGGCAGCGTGTCGTTCGGGATGGTTTTGCCCCAGACCCGGCCTTGCAGTGTGCTGGTGAGGTGGGCCGGACTGCCCTGCGCAATGATTTTTCCCGATGCCAGGATCGCCAGTTGCGGACACAGTTCGTAAACATCTTCCACGATGTGCGTCGACAGAATCACCACCACCTCTTCGCCGATTTCGCTCAGCAGATCGTGAAAATGGTTCCGCTCTTTGGGATCGAGACCCGCCGTTGGTTCGTCCACGATGATGAGTTGCGGATTTCCCAGCAGTGCCTGCGCAATGCCGAACCGTTGCAGCATTCCGCCCGAAAACGTGCTGACGGCCTGTTTCCGAACCGTGTAGAGATTGGTTTGCTGCAAGAGCGCATCGACCTGTTCACGCCGGTCGCGCTGGTTCAGCAGTCCTTTCAAAATGGCCAGGTGATGCAGGAGTTTGCTCGCCGACACGTTGGGATACACGCCGAAATCCTGCGGGAGGTAGCCCAACTGACTCCGCAAGCGCTGCGGATGCTGGTGAATATCGACGCCATCGAAGAAAACCGTACCGCTGTCGGGTTGCTGGAGGGTTGCGAGCGTTCGCATAAGGGACGATTTGCCCGCGCCGTTCGGACCCAGCAGGCCAAACAAACCGTTGGGAATGGTGAGCGAAACCGCGTCCAGTGCTTTCACGCCGTTGGCGTATTGTTTGCTGAGTTGGTTGATTTGTAAGCGACTCATACCAAGTTGGTTCGTAACGAAAGAGAGCCGAAAAGTAGTGGAGATCTACGTCAATGAACGGTTTACATGAGCAACGCAGCCGGTTTCGTGACGAACGATGCGTACAGCCGGATTTTAGCATTCCGGCGACGTTCGTCACCGGCTTCGATCCGTTCGTCATTTTGATTTGGGGTTTCCATCTCAACCTGCTTTCTTGATCTTCCCATGACCACGAATACCGTAGTTTACCCACCCGAACGGCTGCTTCGATACCTGGAGATCGGGCTTTTTCTAGGGATGGCCAGTGCTTTGAGCATCGCCAATACCCTGACCAACCGACCGACCACCTGGCTGACCTATTGCCAATCCGTGCTGACCGTCAGTGTATTACTTCTGCCGGTTCTGGTATTCTCGGGGAAGAAACTGCACTGGAAACAGCACCAGCCTCGCCGACGGTATCTGCAACGGTGGCTGGCCTGTTTCGCATTTTACCTCCCGCTCAGTACGGCGGTTTTTGTCTATTTCGCCCCGTTTGGCTTACCCGATTCGTTGTTCATTCTGGCCGCTTTCTACGCGCTTCTGCTCGAGTTGCTGCTGGAAAGTGCGGCCTACCTGCAAAAACAGTTCCGGCGGCTTCAGTGGCTGCAAAAATTCGGTCTGGAAGAAGCCCTCATCATCAGCGTCACGCTGATTTCCATTACGCTGGCGGCCATGGCCGTTTCGAGCCTGGGTAATCCGTTGTATGACACGAAGGAGCAGTTGTTGATTGCGTTTACGCTGGATTTGGGTAAGCTATTCCAGCATTTCGGTACCTTTCTGAGCTATGCGCTACAGTTTTTGTTGATGTATTTGAGCGGTTATCTGTTTTTTTACCTCAACAGCCACTTTCTGGTTTCCCACGTTCTGAAACAGAAGGGGCTGGTGTTTTACGCCCTGAGTGTGCTGGCCACCATCGCGTTGCTGTATCCGCTAATTGCCCAGGCATTGCTGTTGTTGCCCATCAACGAGCGGCTGGGCGGTTTTTTTTCGAGTAACCCGTTTCAATTGGAAAATGCGTTTGCCGCTCTGGCGGTTATGCTGGTAAGCCTGCCCGTGGTGCTGGCGTTGCAGTGGTTCAACCAGAACGCCCGGATCGTGTCGCTGGAGAAGGAAAAAACCGAAGCCGAACTCGATTTACTGAAACAACAGCTTAACCCGCATTTCTTTTTCAATACGCTCAACAACCTCTACGCCCTGAGCCTTCAGAAATCGGAGCGGGCACCGGAAAGCATCCTGAAACTGGCCGAACTGATGCGGTATGTCATCTACAAAGGTCGGGAACGGCAGGTAACCATCCGGCAGGAAATTGACTATCTTGAAGATTATTTGTATTTGCAGCAACTCCGGCTTCAACGGCAGGCCGACATCCGGTTTGAACAGGAAATCACCGACGATCGGTTGCCCGTAGCCCCGCTGCTGCTCATTGTGCTGGTTGAAAATGCCTTCAAACATGGGATTGAACCGGCACAGGACACGGCCTTTTTGCACCTGCTGGTTCGATCCGATGCCCGGCAGTTTTTTATGCGCTGTGAAAACTCGTTTGAGCCGCCGGAAAAAAGCCAGACCGGGATTGGGTTGCAAAACCTACAAAGGCGGTTGGCGTTGCTGTATCCGGGAAAGCATACGCTGATCATTACTGCTACGGACCAGCGGTTTACGGCCGAATTAACGCTGCTATTCTCATGAAGATGCGCTGTCTGATTATTGACGATGAACCCCTGGCGCACGAAGTCATTCGGGCGTATGCGGAGGATGTGCCTTTTCTGGAGATTTGCGGGCAGTGTTACCGGGCCACGGAAGCACTCGACTTTCTGAGCTGGCACCCGATCGATCTGATTTTTCTGGACATCCGGATGCCCCGGCTCACGGGCCTTGATCTGTTAAAAACCCTGACCCGAAAACCGCTGGTAATCATTACGTCGGCCTACGAAGAGTATGCCCTGGAAAGCTTCGATCTGGATGTTTCCGATTACCTGCTGAAACCCTTCCGGTTCGATCGGTTTTTGAAAGCCGTCAATCGGGCGCTGGTTGATTTCTCCCGCCGGGAACCGGTGCCTATCCCACCTGCTTTGGTTTCTCCCGCTCCCGAGCAGATCTACATCAAGTCCGACAAAAAGCAGGTGCTGGTCAATCTGGACGAGATTTACTACCTGGAAAGTCTGGGCAATTACGTGAAAGTCTGGCGGGAAACCGGTTTTTTACTGACGCCCCGAACCCTGAGCAGTTTTGAAAGCCAGCTTCCGGCGGATGCGTTTATTCGCATTCATAAATCCTACCTGCTCAACAAACCCTATGTGCAGTTTATCGAAGGCAACACGATTGTACTCCGGAACGGGAAGCGGTTGCCGGTTGGGAAAAGCTACAGACAGGTGGTGCAGGATCTGATTGCGCCGGGTTGATTTTTTGTTACAAGGGAATGATAAATGTAAACCGGGTCGCCGGAGCGATGATGAATATTAAATGTAAAAGGAGTTGTCAATCCGGCACTTTTACATTTAATATTCATCATCGCTCCGGCGACCCGGTTTACATTTATTATTCCTTTTTATAAGAGACTGTCCAAAAATGGTATTTGAAATAAAATAAGGAGCCGGTAAGTTGGTAGGAACAAAGAACCACCAATGTATCCTACTGATCTCACCAACTCCCAGTGGCAAGTTATTCAAGAACTACTTGCCGACCAACGAAAACGCAAATATGAACTGCGTAACGTGCTTAATGCAATCTTTTATGTTGTCAAGGGCGGTATTCCCTGGCGGCTGATGCCCAATGATTTACCACCTTGGCGCATTGTTTTTTACTACTACACCAAATTTCGTCGGTTGGGCATTTGGCAAGAATTGAACGATGCATTACGGGAAAAAATCCGTCAAAAAGTCGGGCGTAAACTCAGTCCTTCGGCGGGCATTCTCGATAGCCAGAGTGTTAAAACAACAGGAGTAGGTGGCCAACGCGGCTTTGATGCGGCCAAGTGGGTCAAAGGCCGCAAACGGCACATTATTGTTGACACACTGGGCTTATTGTTGGCGGTGGTGGTTCACCGAGCCGACATTGATGAACGACGAGGGGCCGGTTTCGTTTTAGCCCGACTCTTCAGCCATAAAGCGATGTTTCCCCGTTTAGCCGTCATTTTTGCCGATGGGGGTTACGGGGGTGATTTTGAGACGATTGTCAAGAAAACATACCAGTGGTTGTTGCTGATTGTTCGCAAACCGTTTGGCTTAAAAACATTCATCCCTTTACCCAAACGATGGATTGTGGAGCGCACATTCGCCTGGTTAAATCAACACCGACGATTAAGCGTCGATTACGAAAGATCGGTCAAATCGTCAGAAGCCATGATTCAATTGGCCATGATTCGCACTATGCTTAAACGAATTTAATTACCATTTTTGGACAGTCTCTAAAAAAATACAAAAAACAGCCCGGCACAAGCAGTACCGGGCTGTCTGAATTATCCCTAAACCCTTAATCTCAAATTCTTACCCGTTATTTTTCAAGCAGAACATTGTCCTGTGCATTGGCCTTGAAGGTGTTGACGGTCGAGGCATCTGTGTTGAGTTTTGAACCGTAACTGACGAAGATTCCGTAGCCGCCACCGTTGGCGATCGTGGTATTTTTGACCGATAAATTACCGCCGTACAAAGCCACATTAGCCTTTTTGCCTGAAACGATGGCCAGACTTCCCCCGTTGCTGATCTCCGCGTTTTCGATCACATTTCGGGAGTTGTTCGAGTAAACCATCAGACCTTTCCAGGAAGCGGAGGTACGGTCGGCACCCGTGAAGATCACTTTTTCGGTGGCCGTTCCTTTGGCAATCAGATAGCCTTTGCTGTTGATCATCATGACCACATCGCGGGCTGCTTCGATCGTTACACCGGGGCTCAGCGTCAAGCCGGCTTCGACCGCAAAATCACCGGCCAGACGATACGGCGTTTTGTCTTTAAAACCACCCCAGGTAATGTCGCTGCCTTCCCGCAGGTAATAGCCCTTGATTTCAACCACATTCCGGCCGTTTTCACCCGTGAAAACCGAAGCGGCATCCAGTTTATCGACGTTGGCCGGATCGAGAACAATCCCGGCTTCGGTATTTTTCGTAAAGCTGTTGGTGGCAAATTCGCGCAAAATACCGCCTTCCTGCACCAGCAGACCATAGCCATCGTTTTGCGAGAAGAGACTGTTTTTCAGGGCAATCTGTGCTTTTCCACCGCCAAATAGCGCCATCCCGGCTTTGGTTGCGCTGATGAGGGCGCGGCTTCCGGCGTGCATCACTTCAATGTTTTCAAACACGTTGGCGTTGCTGCCCGAGTAGATCATGATACCGACCCAGTAGCCTTTGGTTTTCTCGGCACCAATGAAACGGATTTTCTTCTCCGGCGTTCCTTTCGCGATGATCAAGCCACCGCCATCGTTGATGTCCATGCGGGTATCCCGTTCAAAGGCGATCACGACACCGGGGTTGATGGTTAGTTCGTGGGAGACCGTGATGCTTTTGGTGATGATATAATCCGGATAGTCGGGGTTGGCAATGCGGTCGGTCAGCACGGTTTTAACGGTGATGCTCTTGTCGATGGCAACGGGCTGGGCGACGGAAGCGGCCAGCTTTACTTTATCCTTGCTGGTTCCGTTGGCGTTCGAAACCGTCAGTTCGAGTTCATAATCACCCACTTCATCGGCGACGAAGGTGGGTTTGGCCGTGGTGGCCGAGGTGATGGCTGCCGTACTTTTAGCGGGTTTGGAAGCAATCGTCCACTGAAAAGTCAAGGGGGCTCCTTTGGTATCGACGGATGCACTGCCGTCGAGTTTCACGGTTTCGCCCACTTGCACTTCCTGATCGGCACCGGCATTGGCCGTCACCGTGTTGGAGGGAGTGGGGGTTGGATCGACGTCGTCTTTTTTACAACCGGTTACGAGGAACGTGGCTGAAAGGAGGATGGCAAAGGCACGCTGGGTAAATACGGTGTTGACCCACGCGGAGTTTTTCGCGAATTGAATCGCGGCAGGAATTCGTTTTTTCATGATCTGATGCTGTTTACTGTTTTTGTAAGTAGCGTTCAACTACGGGTACAAAGGTGCGGCATTCACCGAATTGCGGCTGTCGCATTTTCCGACAAAAAAGAGACTTTATACGCCACCCCGCGACCGCTTGCTCAATCAATAAAAAAACGGCCATGCCTATTCCCTGTACTTATAGCATATTCTGTTTTGTCATACCTTTTGTTATGACCTTTTGCGGTTTTGGCGACTACCTTTGCCCTGCGGAAGCTGGTCGGGAACGGTCCGCCGTCGCGGTTGCAATCCTGACAAGCACCAAATCCTGACAAGCACCAAATCCTGACGAGCAAACACACAAACAAATACCATGATCACGACAGACATTTGCATCATTGGCGCGGGTCCCGTAGGACTGTTCGCTGTTTTTGAAGCCGGTTTACTGAAGATGCGCTGCCACCTCATCGACGCCCTGCCGCAGGTGGGCGGCCAGTTATCCGAAATCTACCCCCAGAAACCGATTTATGACATTCCCGGCTTCCCCGACGTCAAAGCGCAGGAGCTGGTGGATAACCTGATGGAACAGATCAATCCGTTTCACCCGACGTTCACGCTGGGCGAACGGGTGGAAAATCTGGAACGCCAGGCCGACGGATCGTTTCTCATTACCACCAACGAGCAAACCGTGGTGCATTGCCAGGTCGTGGTGATTGCGGGCGGTTTAGGTTGTTTCGAACCCCGCAAACCCGAAATCGAGGGGCTGGAAGCGTTTGAAGGGAAAGGCGTTTCGTACATGATCAAGAACCCGGAGCTGTTGCGCGACCGGCGGGTGGTGCTGGCGGGCGGGGGCGATTCGGCCCTCGACTGGACGGTTTTCCTGGCCAACATCGCCAAAGAAGTGACCCTGATTCACCGCAGCGACAGCTTTCGGGGGGCACCCGATTCGGCCGAAAAAGTGTTTGAGCTTGCCAGCGAAGGTCGGATCAACCTGATTCTGCAATCCAACATCACCCGCATTTCCGGCAACGGCCATTTGCAGGAGATCACCATTACGGGCAAAGACAAAACCGTGACGACACGCGCCACCGACCACCTGATTCCGCTCTTCGGCCTGACGCCCAAACTCGGCCCCATCGCCGACTGGGGACTTCAGATCGACAAATCAGCCATTCAGGTCGATACCACGGATTATGCCACCAACGTAGAACGGATTTACGCCATCGGCGACATCAACACCTACCCCGGCAAATTGAAACTGATTCTGTGCGGTTTTCACGAAGCCGCCCTGATGTGCCAGAGTGCGTTCAAATACGTGTATCCCAGTCAGAAATTAAGCTTTAAATACACCACCGTCAACGGAATACCAACTTTTTAATATTTAGACAAGAGAGGATAGACAAGAGAGTAGAGACAAAAAAAGCCGTGGTCACCGGTCTTTACTCTCTTGTCTTTACTCTCTTGTCTTTACTCTCACATCTACACCATGATCCACTTCACCATTGAAGACCAAACCGGCGGGCAGCAGCCGATCGAAATACCGGAGGGCATCAGCCTGAGCCTGATGGAAGTGCTGAAAGCTTCCGAATACCCTATTTTGGCCACCTGCGGGGGCATGGCCCTGTGCGCCACCTGCCATGTAGCCGTGCTGGAAGGCGCCGACCGCTTGCCGCCGGTGAACGATGCGGAAGGCGATCTGCTGGATACCTTGCCCGACGCGGATTCGGACAGTCGGCTGGCGTGTCAGTTGCGTGTCGACGAGACGATGGACGGGGCGGTTTTCCGGTTGCGGGCTGCGTAGCTTTCCGATGGGGGAAATAGACTCAGATGATGCATTTTAGTATTATTTTTGCGTCATTTGAAAACCGGTACAACAAACCAGCGTTTTCGCCCACCGACCCCTTTCTTTTTCAATGATTACCCTACGACGCCCGGCGTTTCTAGTAACCTTCTGGTTGTTGTTTACGCAGGTCCTGGCCCAGTCCCCCACGCTGTCGTTTCAACGCCTATCGCTGCGCCAGGGGTTGGCCACGAATTATGTCAGTGCCATTACACAGGATGATCTCGGATTTATCTGGATCGGAACAGTCAGGGGCCTGACGCGGTTCGACGGGTTGCGCTGCACCAATTATAGCCCTCAATTCGGTAATCCACAGTCACTTCCACACCGTACCGTCCGTTGTGTGTTCAAGGCCCGGGATGGTATTCTCTGGGTAGGAACCCAGAAAGGCCTGGCCCGGCTTGATCCCCAGACGCAGTCGTTCCGGCGGTATTCGTTCAAATCATTGGGCGAAGGCTGCAACCTGATTCGGACCGCCGTTCAAACGACCAACGGCCTGCTGTGGTTTGGTACCAGCGGTGGGGTGGTGACATTTGACCCGGCAACCGGAAAATCCCGGTTGCTGACCATGCCGTCCGACTCTACCGAACGACCAACGGCTAACTTTATCCGGCAGTTGGTACTCGATGGCCCAACGATCTGGATTGCCACGCAAGCCGGTCTTTATGCCTACAGCCCGGCTACGCAACAGTTCCGCCGGTTTCGTCATAACGCATCCGTGGCCACCTCGCTGCCCGATGATCATATTGCTTCAATCACCCGGCACCCCCGTTCGGGCGCCTTGTATGTTGGAACCCGAAAGGGGCAGATTGCCATCCTGAATCCAGCTACGGGCCAGTTTCGATCCCTGCCAATCGCGGTCAACCAGAGCATAGCCTCGTTATTGATTACCCAGGAAGGCGATCTGTGGGCTGCCGTCGCCGGCGAAGGGTTATACCGGTACGATGCCTCCCAAAACCGGTTTCTGGGGTATAAGAATGACGAAAATAACCCCCGAAGCCTGGTTTCCAATTCCCTGCGCGCGTTGTTCGAAGACCGATCCGGGATCATCTGGGTTGGTTCCGATGATGCCGGACTGAGTTGGTTCAACCCCAAAATTGATAAGTTCCGCTCGCTCTACGACGATGTGGGTTACAGTCCGGCCTCATCCCTGGGCCTGGACGCCACGTCGCTATCGTTCGACCGGAGCGACCGGCTTTGGGTTGCCTCGCGCGATGGGCTGGTCATGATCGATCCGCAGAAACAGTCCTACCGGATTTACAAGCACGACCCGAAAAGCCCGACCAGCATCGGAAATGACCTGACCTACAATGTGTTGGCCGATCGGGATGGGAAAATCTGGGTGGGTCATTTCACCGGTTTGAGTCGGCTGGATACGGCCACGCACCAGTTCGAGCAAATTCGTTGTTTGCCTACGGCCGACAACCTGGCCAATTACCCGCCTTTTGATCCGAACCGACGCGATTTTGTGGCCGGTAGTCAGGTGTTTTATAGCGCACAGGCTCCAGATGGCCGGATTTTCATCGGGACAAACGAAAAATTGACCATTTACGATCCCCGAACCCGCACGTTCCTCAACCGGTTCAACGACGAACGAATCCGGAAATTACCCGGCAAAAACTACAATACACTCTATATCGACCGCTTCAACAATCTCTGGGTAGGAGGGTTTGGGCCGGTTTATAAAATCAGCCCGGATCTAAAACTGCTGGATGAATATGTGCATGATCAAAACGATCCGCACAGCTTACCCGACGATGGCGTAACGGACTTTGCCGAGGATGAAACCGGAAAGCTCTGGATGAGTACAGACAATGGCCTGGCCCGGCTCGACGAACAAACCAAACGGTTCGATGTCTTTACAACCCGGCACGGCTTGCCCAACAGCGACATTGCCGCTTTGCGACTGACCGGCGATACGCTCTGGATCAGCACGTCCAACGGGGTTGCCGTCACCGATATTCGCCAGCTTCGTTTTGTCCCCTTCGATGAAGCCGACGGCTTGCCGATGACCGAATTTGAGTCGGGGTCGAGCGAGCGCGATTTGAAAGGGCGGCTCTATTTTGGGGCCATGCGGGGGCTGGTCTACATTCAGCCCGGCCGGGTTCGGATCAATCGGTTTGTTCCGCCGGTGTATCTGACCTCCTTCAAAGTCAACGGGCGGGAGTATTTGCGGAACATTTCGGCCAATCCACCGGACATCGTTCTCGATCACGACCAGGATCAGTTCAGCTTTGAAATCGCGGCCCTGAACTTCGACAATCCTGGTGCCAACCGGTATGCCTACCGGCTCGAAGACTTCGAGGAACGCTGGAACCAGACCGGAAACCGCCCGTTTGCCAGCTACACCAATGTGCCGTCCGGCGACTACGTCCTGCACGTCATTGCAGCCAACAACGATGGCATCTGGAACCGGGAAGGCTACCGGCTGCGGGTGACGATCCGGACGCCCTTCTGGGAAACCTGGTGGTTTCGGCTCTCGGCCCTTGGTGCCCTCATTGCCCTCGTGGTTTTCATTGCCCAGTGGCGAAACCGCCGGGTGGCGAAGGAGCAACAGGAGAAAAGCGAGCTGCGGGAACGGATTGCCACCTCGGAAATGAAGGCCCTTCGGTCGCAGATGAACCCCCACTTCCTGTATAATTCGCTGAATGCCGTCCGGCTTTTTGTGCTGCAAAACGACAGCGACAATGCGGATAAGTATCTGGTCAAATTCGCCCGGCTGATGCGGCTGATTCTGGGCAATTCGCGGCAGGAGTGGGTGACGCTGGCCAGCGAAACCGAACAGCTTCAACTATATCTGGAACTGGAACAACTGCGGTTTGGCCACCAGTTCGACTTTTCGATTGAAACCGATCCTTCGCTGGATCAGGAGCGGGTTTCCATTCCGCCGATGATTATTCAGCCCTACATCGAAAATGCGATTCTGCACGGCATGGCCCACAAAAAAAGCCGGGGTTCCATCCGGGTTTGCATCAAACCCGTCGGCGAACACCTGGAGTGCATGGTGGACGACGATGGGGTGGGGCGGCAAAAAGCCGCATCCCTCAAAAGCCACGCGGCTTCGTCGCACCAGAGCGTCGGTCTGAAAGTGACGGAGGAACGACTGCAACTGATTCAGCAGCGCAGCGGAAAAGAAGCGGGATCGACAATCATCGACAAACGGAATGACGACGGCGAACCGGCCGGAACGCAGGTTGTGATTCGACTTCCACTGACGCTTCAGGAACCCGTTTGAGCCGTTCGCTATGAATCTGGAAGGGGGAAATTCCTTTTTGCCTACCTTTGAATTTTGCCAACCACCGTACGTTCTTCATGAAACACCTTGTTGCCTTCCTGGTCTGTCTTACGCTATCGTTTTCCCTGATTGCCCAATCCGACAACGCTTACAACCTGCTTCCTTTTCCGGCCCAGTTTGCGGGCAGCGACGGCCACTTTACGGTTTCGGCCGCTACGCGCATCGTCATTGGCGCCAAAGACGCGGGGCAGCGAGCAGCCGCCCAAGCGCTGGCCGGCCAACTGAAACCCGCCAGCGGTTTTCCAATTGCGGTAACACCCGCGCTGGCGAAAGGAAAGCACATTGTTTTTCAGGCGCATAAAGCCGGTCGCTGTGGCCCGGAAGGCTATGTCCTGAACGTAAAACCGGAACGGATTGTGGTGGAAGCCGAAACGCCCAAAGGCTATTTCTACGCCGTACAAACCTTACTTCAGCTCTTGCCGACGGCGGTTTTCAGCCCCACGAAAGTCGACAATGTTGCCTGGACCATTCCGGCCTGCCAGCTACTCGACCGGCCCCGCTACGGCTACCGGGGGCTGATGCTCGATGTCAGTCGCCATTTCATGCCGGTGTCGTTCGTCAAGCGGTTTATCGACCTGATGGCGATGCACAAACTCAACACCTTCCACTGGCATTTGACCGACGACCAGGGCTGGCGGATCGAGATCAAAAAATATCCCAAACTGACGCAGATCGGCTCCAAACGCAAGGAAACTGTGGTCGGTCACAATGCTGCCAACTACCCGTTTCAGTACGATGGAAAAGAATACGGCGGTTTTTATACGCAGGAACAGATCAAAGACGTGGTGCGGTATGCGGCTGCCCGGCACGTGACGATTGTTCCCGAAATTGAAATGCCGGGCCACGCGCTGGCGGCTCTGGCTTCGTATCCCGAATTTTCGTGCGATGCGGCCAAAAAATACGAGGTGGCGACACGCTGGGGCATTTTCAAAGACGTTTATTGCCCCAACGAGCCAACGTTCGCGTTTTTGCAGCATGTGTTGACGGAAGTGATGGCGCTGTTTCCCGGAAAATACATCCACATCGGCGGAGACGAATGCCCGAAAGACGCCTGGAAAGCCAGTGCATTCTGTCAGGACCTGATCAAAAAACTGAAGCTGAAAGACGAACACGAGTTGCAGAGCTATTTCATTCAGCGCATCGAAAAGTTTGTGAACTCGAAAGGACGGGCCATTATTGGCTGGGACGAAATTCTGGAAGGTGGTCTGGCTCCCAACGCAACGGTGATGAGCTGGCGCGGCACCGAAGGCGGGATTGAAGCCGCCAAACAGAAACACAACGTGGTGATGACGCCCGGCGAGTTTTGCTATCTGGATCAATATCAGGCCAATCCGGCGCAGGAACCGCTGGCGGGTGGCGGCTATTTGCCCATCGAAAAAGTGTACAGCTACGAGCCGACGCCTGCCGAACTGACGCCCGACCAGCAAAAATACATTCTGGGGGTGCAGGGCAACGTCTGGACCGAATATATTCCGACGACGCAGCACGTCGAGTACATGGTTTTTCCGCGGGCGTCGGCGCTGGCCGAAATTGGCTGGATGCCAAAGGGACCGCGCAATTTCGAGGATTTTGCGATGCGCCTGAAGGAGCACCTGAAACGACTGAATTACCTGAATGTCAACTATTCCAAACAACTGCTCGATGTTCGGGCCGTGACGCAGTTTACCGACGCCGACCAGTTGCAGGTTCGGCTGGAAAAACTCGATTCCGACAGCAAGATTTATTACACGACCAACGGCAAACAACCTTCCACGACGTCGACCGAATACACCATGCCGATTGCGCTGAAAAAAACGACGACGATCAAAGCCGTGACAACCGCCGGAGCCCGGTTTGAGGAAACGTTTTACATCCATCGGGCGAAAGGAAAACCGTATACTTACGCCAATATTGCTACTGAAAAAGCCGACCCAACGAAGAAAAAACTGACCGACGGTCAGGTTGCCCAAAGTCCCCGCAACAAGTCGGAATGGGTCAGCGTAACCGGCGAAGATCTGGAGGTGACGATCGATCTCGGCGAGGTGCGGCCCGTCACCAAAGTGTCGGCCAACTTCCTGAAGCGCATTTCGTACAACGATTTTCCGCCTTCTGCCGTCGAAATCGGCTTGTCGCAGGATGGCACGACCTACAAGGATGCGATCAGCCAGCCGGTCAAGTATCCGCTCGAAGGATCGTGGGGGATGCTGCCGGTGGTAGCCGATTTCAAAACCGCCCGGGCGCGGTATGTGCGCATCAAAGCCAAAAATGCCGGGGTGGCTCCGGCGGGTTTACCGAGGGAAGGGTTGCCGACGGCGGTTAGCGTGGATGAGGTGGTGGTGGAGTGATGTCTTTATTTTTAAGAATACGGTAGAATTCGTCCGGTGTGACGGGATTGACCTTAGGGAACTCGATCTTTTTCAGTACGTCAAAATGTCGGTCAAACGTGATGAGGTAGTCTGCCTGACAAGCCACTGCGCAATCGACAAACTTATCATCGTCGTGATCTGCTTCAATTAAATGCCAGAAAAAGCTGGGAGCGACCAGAATTGCATTTTGGCTGTTTAGCAAGCCCTCAGTGACGTTTCGGGCCAGATTTAAGCTATAATATGTCTCAAGGTGTTCTTCGTATTCTGCGATGATATCGGTTGAAATCCCAAACTCAAACTCCCGGTTTCGTAGTGCGTCAAAAAGCCAGCGATGTCGTGATCCTTTACCGATGGACGCCGACAAACAGTTGGAGTCAATGACAACAATCATCTTCCGGTTTGCTGATAAGGAGTCCGGTGGTGTTCATGCGCCATTTTTTCAAAATCGTCGGGAGTATATTTTTTTTGAGTTTCAATTTCATCCGCTTCCTGATCAACCAGTCGGAAAAAATAATCCGCAATAAGCTGTTTGATCTCTTTTTCCTGTTCTTCCGTTAACTCCCGGTCAAATGCACGCAGCATATGAAGCTGTAGTGGGCTCAGTTTCCCATTGGATAAGGCGGTTTGTTCCAGCGAAGAGTTTTTAGAATCGATAGAAGCCATATGCTACACTATTTTAGTTAAAGATACTATAATTGTAGCTTTTTGACAATCTAGTCCTTAATTCGACAACCTAATACTTAATCGACAATCTAATCCTTAATTCGACAACCTAATACTTAATCGACAATCTAATCCTTAATTCGACAGTCCAGTCCCTAATCGACACTCTAATCCATGACCACTCCATCCGAAAGACTGAAAACCCTCGACGCCGTCCTCGACGGTTTGATGAGCCGGTATCAGGAACGCGTTCCCGACGTGTTGAAAATCGTCGATGCGCTCATTGACGAGAACGTGATTCGGGTCGCTGACGATATTGAAAATGACCACATTGCGTTCCGGACGATGGGCGTGCCGAGCCTCGGTATCCAGTCGTTTGAAAAGATCTTTCTGCACTACGGCTACGAAAAACGCGAACCGTATGACTTTAAGGAAAAGAAACTGAACGCCTGGTGGTACAGCCCGCCGAAACCGCATTATCCGCGCATTTTTGTGAGCGAACTGCGGGTGCGGGATTTGTCCGATGCAGCCCAGCATGTCATTTACAAGTACACGGATACCGTCGTTTTCGACCCGGTCAATGCGCTGGATCTGGACGATGCCGGGGCCGTCGATCAGTTTCTGCACCAGCCGCTCTGGCAGATTCCTTCGCTCGACGACTACCGGACGTTGCTGAACGAAAGTGAATATGCCGCGTGGGTGATTTATAACCGCTATTACCTCAACCACTTCACGATCAGTGTGCATAACCTGAAACCGGGTTACAACACCATTCAGGACTTTGTCGCTTTTCTGGAACGGCGCGGGATCAAACTCAACACGGCGGGTGGTACGATCAAAACCAGTCCGGACGAAGGGCTGTTGCAGGCGTCGACTGTTGCTCAGATGATTGACGCGGAATTTGCCGACGGCAAGACCCATCGCATTGCGGGTTCCTACGTCGAATTTGCCGAACGCCGGGTGTTGCCGGAATTTCGGCACCTGCCCGCCGACCAGATCCGGCGCGAACACCGGCGCGACGGTTTTGAAGCCGGCAATGCGGACAAGATTTTTGAGAGCACGTTTACGTCGCAAACCGGGAAGTGATCAGCTCCTTTTCTTCTGTTAACAAATGGTAAAGTTGATTCGGAAACGAATCAACTTTTTTACATTTACAGGAATTATCGCCCCAATCTTCCTCCATGAAAAAACTAGTTCTACTTGGCCTGCTGGTCTGGACGGGATGCCGCACCCCGAAAACCGAAACGGCGGCTTCCGCCACTCAGAAGCCCGTTACCCAAATTGCCTTCGGTTCGTGCAGCCATCAGAAACGGCCCCAACCGCTTTGGGATGACATTGTGGCTCAAAAACCGGACGTCTGGATCTGGCTGGGCGACAACATCTATGGGGATTCGGAAAACCTGGATACGCTGAAAGCCAAATACGCCCTGCAGAAATCCAACCCGGTTTACGGGCAGTTGCGGCAATCCACCAAAATCATTGGCGTTTGGGACGACCACGATTACGGCGTGAACGATGGCGGCAAGGAATATCCGCGCCGGAAAGAAAGTCAGCAGTTGATGCTGGATTTTCTGGACGTACCCGCCAGCAGCCCCTTGCGGAAACAGGAAGGTGCTTATTCCTCGCACGTTTATGGGCCAAAAGGGCAACGGGTGAAGGTGATTCTGCTCGATGGCCGGTATTTCCGTGATCCGTTGAAAAAAGTCAACAAGGTCAATACACCTGACCCCTCGGGTGATATTCTGGGCGAAGCGCAATGGCAGTGGCTGGAGCAACAATTGACCAACTCCGACGCCGATGTCCACATCATCGGGTGTGGGATTCAATTTCTGGCCAACGACCACACATCCGAAAAATGGGGCAACTTCCCCACCGCCCGGCAGCGGTTTTTCGATCTGTTAAGCAAAACAAAACCGAAAGGAGCTATGCTGATCAGTGGCGACCGGCACATTGCCGAAATATCCAAAATCAGCCTGCCGGGACTCGGCTATGATCTGTACGACATCACCAGCAGTGGCCTGACGCACACCTCCAAACCCTACGAACAACCGAATGCGTATCGGGTCGGCAAAATGGCTTTTGACTTAAATTACGGCTTGTTTTCCATCGACTGGGCTAAAAAAACGGCAACCGTTCGGGTGAAAGGCGACAACCAGGCGACGTATCTGACGCAGGAAATCCCCTTTTGATACAGCTTCCTGATTTCTCAACGTTATGAAAACTATTTTTTTACTCGGTCTGCTTGGCTGCACGCTTTGGATGGGATGCCGTACCCCGAAAACCAAAACGGCGGCTTCCGCCACTCAGACCGTCACCACGATTGCTTTCGGTTCGTGCAGCGATCAGAAGCGGCCAACGCCCTTGTGGGATGATATTGTGGCTCAAAAACCGGAGGTCTGGATCTGGCTGGGCGACAACATCTACGGGGATTCGGAAAACCTGGATACGCTGAAAGCCAAATACGACAAGCAGAAATCCAACCCGGTTTACGGGCAATTGCGGCAGTCCACGAAAATCATTGGCGTTTGGGACGACCACGATTACGGCGTGAACGATGGCGGCAAGGAATATCCGCGCCGGAAGGAAAGTCAGCAGTTGATGCTGGATTTTCTGGACGTACCCGCCAGCAGTCCCTTGCGCAAGCAGGAAGGCGCTTATTCCTCGCACGTTTATGGGCCAAAAGGGCAACGGGTGAAGGTGATTCTGCTCGACGGCCGGTATTTCCGCGATCCGTTGAAGCAGGAGAACAAAGTCAACATTCCCGATCCGTCCGGGGATATTCTGGGCGAAGCGCAATGGCAGTGGCTGGAGCAACAATTGACGAAATCCGACGCCGATGTTCACATCATCGGGTGCGGTATTCAGTTTCTGGCCAACGAACACATCTACGAAAAATGGGGCAACTACCCCACCGCCCGGCAGCGGTTTTTCGATCTGTTGAGCAAAACAAAACCCAAAGGGGCCATGCTGATCAGTGGTGACCGGCACATTGCCGAAGTGTCCAAAATCACGGTTCCGGGACTCGGCTATGATTTATACGACATCACCAGCAGCGGTTTGACACATACCTCCAAACCCCGTGAAGAGCCGAACGCCCTGCGGGTTGGCAAGGTGGTTTTCGATCTGAACTACGGCTTGTTCACCATCGACTGGGCCAGAAAAACGGCGACGGTTCGGATCAACGGCGATAAGCAGGCGACGTATCTGACGCAGGAAATCCCCTTTTGACGGTTCTTTCCGTTGTAAATATTACCGCGACTGGTACGGGCCGTGAATGGCTTTCACCCGGAACGACTCGTCGGTATCTTCCAGAATGATGACGCGATACGTGTCTCCGCCCGGATCGACCCGCACCAGCACATGCCCGGAATCGCTTTTCAGGCGGTTTAGCATCTCACCGATCACCAACTTGTTGGCTTCCAGTATGTTAGTGGCAAACACGTCGCGGTCGCCGGGGTAAACCTGCTGCGAATAAATGCGCGCCAGCACATCGTGTCCCGGATGGTCGGACGACCAGACCGGGATCACCAGTACGCGGGGGCGCAGGCTACCGAGCAGAAAACCGTTCTGCGAATCGCGGTTGCCGTGGTGATCGAGCAGTTGCACCTCCACCGGCCCAACCGACCGCGCTACCGGCGTTTCGACATCGTGCCACATCGGCGCACCGAATTGCAGGACGCCAGGAATGTCGCCCCCCGAAAAATAATCGAATTTGCCGTAGCTCAGCCGCAGGGCCATGCTGCACATATTCTCGTTGGGATACTGATTTTGGGGCAACGATTTCAGTTCCGGGAAATGCTGGCGCGTGACTGACCCAACGCCCGTCCAGATCTCGCCGTTGACAGCCAGGTTCCGGATTTCAAACCGGTCCTTGTATTTCGCGGGTTGTTTCAGCAACTGAATCTGGTCGTTGCGCCCGGCCTGCAACCGCTCGACTTTCAGGGCCTTGTTCTGCATTTGCCAGCTCAGAAACTTCCGGTAATTCGTCACCAGCGGGTCCTGCTCGAAGGAGCGGGGATAATTGTAATCCGGCCAGCCCCGGTCGATAAGGGTTCGGATGGGAATATGTTCGCCGACTTCGGTAACCCCCGTGAGTAGATAACCGCCCGCCGATTTTTTGGAAGCTGACGACGGTGCGCCCATGTGGTCGTCGTGAAAATGGGTCATGATAGCGTAGTCGATGGCCGGATCGGAGCGGAAACTTTGGGCTTTTCGGGCATAACGCGCAATCCATTCCCCGGCATGGCGGTCGGCGTTGGGGCGGGCGGGGGTGTTGCGCGGGCTCGTTGTTCGGGGGTCGGTCAGATCCAGTTCCCCGGCGTCGATCAGGGCCGTGGTGCCATCGGGAAGGATCAAAAACGCCGAATTGCCGCGACCGGTATTGATCTGGTGAATGTCCAGATAGCCTTCCTGCCAGACCGGCAGCGGCTGGCCCACCGTCTGGCCGTAGCTGATCAGTACATTTCCGAAAACGAACAGGCAGGCGAGTACGTAAAACCGTTTCATAGGGGGAGAGGAGTTGTCAGGCAAAGAGCCGACAAAATTAATCAATTGAATGTATCCGGCGAACTGTTCGAACGAAAGGTAACGGTAAGGTAATGAGAGGTTGTGTCGCGGAGTTGAGCGGAGTAAAAGAGAGTTTAGCGGAGTTATTAATTTGCTCCGCTTACCTCCTTTTTACTCCGCTCAACTCCGCGACACAACCTCTCATTGTTGATAAACCCGCACGTAATCTACTTCAAACCGCGCCGGGAATTTCGTTGCCGAGGGGTCACCGCCGTTCTGACCGCCGATGGCAAGATTCAGGAGCAGATAGTGCGGCTGGTGAAACGGATTTTTGCCACTGCCGTCGCCGTTGATCGTGGCCGACAGTGCCACCGAGTTGAGCAACTGATCGTCGACGTACAGTTTGATAAAATCTTTATCCCAGTCCATGCGCCAGGTGTGGAATTTCTCCGACCACTTTGGATCGGTGAAGTTGGTGATGTTTTTTTTCGTCGTCCGCCATTCCGCTTTCCACTTTTCATTCGTTCCCCAGGCGACATTGGCGAGCAGCCTATTCCGGTAATATTCCATGATGTCGATTTCGCCGTTGGCCGGCCATTCGCCCGACACGCCCAGCGTCCAGAACGCGGGCCAGAGCCCCGGCCGGGTGTCGATCCGTCCCCGCATTTCAAACCGGCCGTATTGCCATTGGTGCAACCCTTTGGTCAGCAGGCTGGCGGCCGTGTAGCGGATGGAGTCGCGGCTGGTTTTCCAGTTGGTACTGCCGGGCTGATGGGTGGGATTAGGGCGGCTTTCCCGACGGCCTTCGATGATGAGCAAACCGTTTTCGCAGCGGGCATTGTCGGGCTGGTACCACTGGAGTTCGTTGTTGCGGACAAAACCGGTTTCGAACGCCCATTTCTTCGGATCGGGCGGGCCGGGTGTGTTGAATTCATCGGCCCAGACCAGCTTCCATTCGGCGGTTGGTGGAGCGGGTAGCCTGGCAAACAGCCAGAAGAGCAGGCAAAAAGTCGGGGTCATAAACAATCCGGGTTGGAATAGAATGGTAAAAGTAAAAGTTCGCGGCAGATTTGGGAAATACGGTTCAGAAATCATCGAAAAACCGGCAAAAAGGTCCGAATTCGGTACGGCTAATCCTCGAATGTGCTGGTGTTGACGCAGTTGCCATCAACGATTTTCCGTATTTTTAATCCGGTTTTTTAAACCCAAACTAAGTTTTTCGAGTTTTATTTGCTCGGATACTCCCTCCTTTTTTACCTTTTACGTTTGCTTACAAAACCTGAGCTAAGACAGAATAAGGACCACAAGGGTCTGTTAACCCCATAAAATGATTGTACCAACAGCCAACATAGCACCTTCAGAAATCAATTTGACCAACTGTGAAACAGAGCCTATTCACATTCCCGGTTATATCCAAAGCCACGGTTTTTTAGTGGCCATTTCGGCAAACGATTTTATCATTCGCTACTGTAGCGAGAATAGCAGCACGTTTGTAAACCGGTCGGCGACTGATTTGCTGGGAAAACCGCTCGACGCCCTGCTGACCGAAACCGACCTGCCGGTCGCCGAGCTGGTGTCGATTCTGAACGTTGGAAAACGGGAGAACGCCTGGTCGCGGATGAACCCGCACCGGTTTCGCATCAACGGGAAAGATTGGAACCTGATTGCCCACCAGCACGACACCCTGATCATCCTGGAGTGGGAATCGGCGGTGGCGGCCCATGCCAATTTTGAGCAACAATTGATTGCCGATGCGTTGACCGAAGTACAATCCAACCGGACGTTGATCGAACTGATCCAGAATACCGCCCGGCGGGTGAAGCAGATCATCGGCTACGACCGCGTGATGGTTTACCGGTTTGCTGCCGACTGGCACGGCGAGGTGATTGCCGAAGAGAAAGAATCGCACCTGGAGTCGTACCTGGGCCTGCATTATCCGGCTTCGGACATTCCGCGGCAGGCCCGTGAATTGTACAAAACCAATCTGGTGCGAATCATCGCCGATGTGAAAAGTGCGCCCTCGCCCATTTTTTCACTGAGCCAGGGCGAGCAGGAGGAAAGCCAGCCGCTGGATCTGACCCATTCGGTGCTGCGGGCGGTGTCGCCGATTCACATCGAGTATCTGAAAAATATGGATGTTCAGGCTTCCATGAGCATTTCGCTGCTGTATCGCGGTGAGCTTTGGGGGCTGATTTCCTGCCACCATTCAACGCCCCGGTTTGTCGATTTTCCGGCCCGGCAGGCGGCTAAATTTGTCAGCCAGTTGCTGTCGTCGGCCCTCGAATTCCGGAAGGATGAAGAGGATCAGTCGCTGCTGTTTCAGATTCAGCAGAACGGGCAAACGCTCAATAGCCAGATTCTGAAAGACTGGGATGTTGTGGCGGGTTTGACCCAACATCCGTTGACGGCTTTACACATCACCAGTGCTACGGGGGCGGTGCTGGCGTTCGACAATGCCTTTTATTGCATGGGCAAAACCCCTGGCGAATCGGCGGTGGCCGGGATCACAAACTGGTTAAAAACGCAGGAATTCGATACGGTTTTTGAAACCGACCGCTTGCCGGAGCTGTATTCATCGGCCGAAGCCTTTCGGGAAGTGGCTTCGGGGATGCTGGCCATCGCTTTGTCGAAAGAACTGGATGAATATTTGCTCTGGTTCAAACCGGAGCAGATTCGGCAGGTCACCTGGGCGGGCAATCCGGATAAACCCGTAACGGTTTCGGAAAACGGTCGGCAGCATTTGCATCCGCGCAAGAGCTTTGAAGCGTGGTCGCAAACCGTTCGCAACACGTCGGAGCCCTGGCGGGATGCCGAACGATCGGTCGCCATCAAACTGCGGGAAGACGTGTTGCAGGTGGTGGCCCGCAAAGCCAACGAAGTCCGGCAATTGAACGAACGGCTGCGGGTGGCCTACGAAGAACTGGATGCGTTCAGCTACACGGTTTCGCACGATTTGCGGACGCCCTTGTCGTCGATTCGTTGTTATTCCGAAATCATTCTGGAGGAGCAGGGTGCCACGATGGACGACGATACGCGGGTGATGTTCCAGAAAATTCTGGACTCGACGGAGCGGATGCGGTCCCTGATTCGGCATATTTTGTACTATTCCCGGATGGGGCGCACCGAGTTGAATTTTAAACAACTGGACATGCCAAAAATGCTGGACGTGATTCGGGACGAAATTCTGATCACCGAAAAGAATAAAAACCGGAACGTCCGAATCGAATTTGGTGCGATGCCGTCGATTTACGGTGATCCAACGATGGTGAATCAGGTGTTTACGAATCTGATCTCCAATGCGACCAAATACACCCAGCGAGTCCCGGAAGCGGTGGTTCGGGTGGAAGGCCGGGAAACCGGCGACGACGTAACGTATACCGTGAAAGACAATGGGATTGGATTCGATATGAAGCATGCCGCTAAAATGTTTGACCTTTTCAAGCGTTTGGAAAATGCGGCCAGCTTTGAAGGAACCGGGGTCGGACTGGCCATTGTCAAGCGGATCATCAACCGGCACCGGGGAAAAATCTGGTTTCACAGTGAACCAAATCGCGAAACCGTTTTTTCCGTATCTTTTCCAAAGGAGCAGCAGACTCCGTAAGCTTGTACGACGATGTTAGATTTATTGTATGTTGAAGATAATCCGGACGATGCCGACGTTTTTGGTCGGGTGATCCGGAAAATGGAGAAAACGATCTCCTACAAAGTGATCAATGTGGGCTCCGAAGCGCTTGATTACCTGAGTGCCGAAGGGAAATACGAAACCGAAACGGCTCCCTTACCCAAACTACTGCTGCTCGACCTGGATTTGTCGGAATACAGCGGTTTTGATATCATCGAAAGAGCGCGGTCGCTGTCTCGAACGCGGCTTTTGCCGATTGTGGTTTTCAGCACCTCCGACAATCCGCAGGACATCAGCCAGTCGTTTCAACTGGGCGCAAATGCCTACGTCGTCAAACCCGGCACCTACCAATCGATTGGGCAGTTGTTGCGTCGGCTGTGCGACTTCTGGTTGATCGATAACAATGTCGTAAACGGATGACGGTAGCGGAACGACTGCGACACGAAACCCGTGCCTTGCACGAGCAAACGGAAGCTTTGCTCTATGCCGAATCCTTGCGGTCCGGTGCGCTGAATCCGGAGCAGTACCGGCATTTGCTGCGGGCACATTGGACATTTCACCAGGCGCTGGAAACCGCCATCGATCAAAATCCCGCTTTTTTTCAGTCCTACGATCAGGACGACCGCCGGAAAACGCCCTGGCTGGAAGCAGATCTGGCCGAATTGAACGCTTCATTGCCAGACACCAGGCCGGATCTGTTTCGGCACTGGTCGCCCGTTGACTTGCTGGGGGCGGCTTATGTGGGCGAAGGCTCGATGCTGGGCGGGAAAGCGGTGATGCATTATTTACAGAAAAGCCCGGAATTGCAGCCCCTGCTCGCAAATGCCCGGTTTTACCGGGGCTACGGTGTTGAAGCTCTGAACAAATGGAAGGCGTTTGGGGCAATTCTGGCCGCTCAGAAGGAGGCAGACCACGATCGGATTATTGAAGCGGCTCAGCAGGCCTTCTTAGCATACCACGACATTTTCAGACATACGCAGCCGCAGCATCAGGCCGTAGCTTAACCATTTTTGCCATATACCGGCAGAAACACTTTAAAGGTAGCACCCTTGCCAACCTGGCTCGATACGTCGATGGCTCCGCCGTGAATTTCGGCTACCTTTTTACAGACTGCCAGCCCGATGCCCGTCCCGCTGTAGGCCGACCGACTTTCCAGACGCTGGAAGGGTTGAAAAATCCGCGACTTGTACTTTTCGTCAAAACCGATTCCATTATCTGCCACTTCGACCAGCAGAAAAAGCCGCTGGGCCTGGCTCCGAAGCTCTTCCGGCAACTCTTCAACTTCGGGATAGCGGGCATTGATCTGAATCTCCGGTTTCTGGTCGGCTTTCTGAAATTTGATGGCGTTGGCGACCAGATTCTGGAACAACTGCCGCAAGCGCAGCGGATTGCCCAGCAAATTAGGCAACGGAGATACCTTAACAATTGCTTTTTTCTCCGAAATCGACATTTCCAGATCCCCCAGCACTTCCTTGATCAGCCGCGCCAGCGAGATGTTTTCAAACGGTTCAGTCTGGGTCGACAGGCGCGAATACGTCAGCAGATCGCGCACCAGCACCTGCATCCGTTTGGCCGAATTCTGAATCCGGCGGACGAGGTCCACTTCGCCATCGGCCAGACTATCCGCAAACTGACTTTGCAGCACATCGCCAAAAGCCTGTAGTTTACGCAGCGGTTCCTGCAAATCGTGGGATGCGATGTAGGCAAACTGCTCCAGATTTTCGTTGGAATTCCGGATCTGGTGGATAGTGGCTTCCAGTTGATGCTGGATGCGTTTGTTTTCGGTGATATCCAGAAACGTAACCCGAAGGTCGTCGCCGAACCGGTTGGCCACCACCGTCAGCCAGCGGTCCATGCCGTCGCTGTTGTAGTGGTGTTCGAGTTTGAGGGGTTCGTTCTGGGTCATAGCCCGGCAATAATGGTCGAAAATGCCGTTGGTTTTGTAGGTTGGAAACCACCGGCTGTGGAGTTCGCCGAGGAGAGCGGAGGGCTCCTGATCGACGAAGGCTGCCAGTTTTTTATTGATAATGGTAAACCGGAAATCCGTTATTTCGCCCTGATCGTTTCGAACCGGTTGCAGCAGGAATAAAGCCGACTGGGCGCTGTCCATCAACGCGCGCAATCGGGAAATTTCGGTCACTAGTGGGTCTTGAGTTGAATCCTGGGGTGGTTTATCCATTTCAAATCAGCCCAATCAGGGGCTGGTATATCCGGTTTAATCAACTAAGATAAACGGTTAATTGTTGATTTTTTCGCCCGAAAAGCGAAAATCTATCGTCAGGGCCTTCCCGAAAACCGGCTCAGCCGGCCCCGTGTTTAGGGTATTCTTCCAATCAGGGCGGTTGGTATGGTGTATTCTGGTATTTTTGCCGGGAAATTCTCACGTAAAACCAGCCGCGGATGTCAATGCTCGATCCTCTTTTTATCAATGATGAAAATCTGCCCTGGGAAGCCGTCGGCCCCGGTGTCCGGCGCAAAATCATGGCGTATGATGCCAACCTGATGCTGGTGAAAGTGGCCTTTGACGCGGGCGGAGTTGGCGCCATTCACCACCATTACCACACCCAGATGAGTTACGTCGAAAGCGGGCGGTTTGCCATCACGATTGCCGGTGAAACCCGCGAACTGAAAGCCGGTGACGTCTATCACCTCCCACCGGATATTCCTCATGGTGCCGTAGCGCTGGAAGCTGGTGTACTGGTGGATGTGTTTACGCCGATGCGGGAAGATTTTGTGTAATCCACGAAATCACTAAAATCCTGTCTAGTAATTCACTATTTTGAGACCGGATTTCACCACGGCCCTTCCCATGAATTACCGCTCCCGGGTACTCTCGTTTTTATTCGCGCTTTCCACCATTACCTACATCGACCGAACCTGCATCTCGCTGGTGGCATCGGACATCAAGAGTGACTTAAAGATTGGGAACGATCAGTGGGGCTGGATTCTGAGTGCCTTTGCGCTTTCCTACGCGCTCTTTGAACTGCCAACGGGTGCTCTCGGCGACCGGCTGGGACCCCGGCGGGTACTCACGCGGGTAGTGGGCTGGTGGTCGGTTTTCACGGCACTCACTGGCACCGCCACAAGCTGGCTTTATCTTGTCATCGTGCGGTTTTTGTTTGGTGCGGGCGAAGCCGGGGCCTATCCCAATGCCTCCATCGTGGTTTCCCGCTGGTTTCCGCGGCAGGAAACCGGTCGGGCGCAGGCCTATATCTGGGCTGCTGGTCGCGTGGGCGGGATGCTGGCGCCCTGGATCGTGGTGCCGGTGGCCACACACTTCGGCTGGCGCGCTTCGTTCTACGCGATGGGCTTGCTGGGCGTGGTCTGGGCGGTTTGCTGGTATATCTGGTTTCGCGATTTTCCGAACGAAAAACAAAACATCACCGCCGAAGAACTCGCCCACATCGAAGAAAACCGCCGGTTCCGGGTTTCCAGTCACCACATTCCCTGGCGGGCGGTATTGCGGAGTCAGAACATGTGGGCCATCATGATGATGTTCCATTTTTACATGTACGGTGCGTATTTCTTCACGGGCTGGCTGCCTACCTACCTTAAAGAAGGGCGGCATTTCGATAAAGAGCACATGCAGCTTTTTTCCACGCTGCCGTTTTTTCTGGGTGCCATCGGCTGCTTCACGGGCGGTTATTTGAGCGACTGGCTCTCGAAACGCTATGGGTTAAAAGTCGGTCGGCGGGTAGTGGGCATCGTGGGGTTAGGACTTTCGGCGGTGATGATCTTGCTGTCGGCGCTGACGAAAGACAATCAAACGGCCGCGATTTTCCTGTCGATGGGTATGGGTTTTAAGGACTTGACGCTCCCGGTTTCGTTTGCGGTTTGCAACGATGTGGGCCGGAGTCAGTCGGGCATGGTGTCGGGTGCCATGAATACCGTCGGGCAGTTGGGGGCGGTTTTTCTGGGGGTGCTGTTCGGCTACATCGTCAACCTCACCGGCGATTTCAACCTGCCGTTATTCCTGATTGCGTTTCTGTTGTTGTGCAGTTGCCTGCTCTGGCTCCGCATCGATCCAACAGAGGAAGTGGTTTTAACGTAACCCTGACAGCGGTCGAAGACCCTGTCAGCGGTTGCGATCGGAGCGGTTTTAAAGATATACCCACAAACCGCCCCGATCAAAAACTCACCGCTGAAAATGATACAAAAAAGAGCTTATTGGCAGCTCCATTCTTTTACTTGCCCTTCAGAATCTTTACGATTTTCTGCTTAGTTGGCGTACTAATCTGCAACAACAGCATTCCCGGTGCCTGATGAAAAACCGGGAGCCGGAGATGGTCAACCACAGCCGCCTGCGGCACCCGCTGCTCACTGACCAGATGGCCATTGATGTCTGTCAATTGCACGTGCAGCGGTTTTCCTTCGGCCCCCCGGATTTCCACTTCAACCTGACTGGAAACCGGGTTGCCCAACACCGTTACCTGTAGGTCGGAAGTGGTTTCGGCCGACAACCGGGAACCGGGCGCACACTGGTATTCCTTCGGTGACCCTTTTAAGATAAACGTAGAACCCAGCACCCGTGCCAACACCTTGGTACCGTTGGCGACGCTGCCCGGTGGCGTGAAATTATACGCATGCGCGCCATTGCCTTTTCCGGCATCTTTCAGGTCGACCCGGTAAATATTGGCCAGTGTACTGCCCAAAGGTGTGATGGTTCCCGGACTGGGTTCGAGGTAAAATTCCACAGTCAACGGGGTATTGGGTTTGTTGCGATCCCAGACCCACCCGCGAATCCCTCCACAATCGAGTTTATCCAGATAGCCTTCGAAACTACCCGTAACGACGGTTTCAGCCGGATTGACTGTCAACTGGAAACTTACGCTGTTGCTGGCTCCCAGCGGGTCGGTCGCCTGATAGGTGACGAAAAATATACCCGACTCGGTTGGCGTACCTGTAATAATGCGGTTCGGCATTTGCAGGCTCAAGCCTGCTGGCAAGCCACTCAGTCCGTAACTTAAAGTCCCTCCTTCCGGATCGGTAAAAGCCACCAGGGGAGCCGAAAATGGGACTTCAACCTGAGCTACCAGCGGAACAATCGATACTGTAGGAGTCGGTGCTTTCGGGGGTTGGTTGCCTCCGGGGTTGGTATTGACCTGGCAAATGAGGGCTTTGGGTGAATCTTTCAGCACGAACGAATTGCCCGTCACCCGGGCCGAAAGGACGTGTGCCAACCCATCTTTGAGCGTTTCGGGAATCGACCAGAAAAAGGCGTGTTTTCCGTTGCCTTTCCCCGCATCGAGCAAATCCTGGCGGAACTGATCGGCGGGCAAGCTGGCGATGACGTTGGTTCCATCAAGGATATCGACCGAGACGGCGGTATTGGGTTTGTTGCGATCCCAGACCCAGCCCCGAAATGTCGAACAGTCGGCACCGTAAATGAACCCATCGAAGGAGCCGGTGACGGTCGGCGCGTTGACCACTACGGTAGCACTGGTGGGGTCACTGATACAACCGTTGACGGTACAGGTCGCCTGGTAGACGACCGTGCCGGGGTCCGTGGTCAGCACAGAAATAGTTCCGGTTCCCGACGAACCACCCGGGCCATTCCAGGTGAGGATTCCGGCACAATTGCTGGCGGTTAAGCTGACCGTTGGCGCTCCCTGCGTGACGGTCGTGCTGGTTAGATTGGGAGTAGAGACGGAAAGTACATTACTACTAACCGTCACGCTGGTAGAAGCCGAACAACCATTTCCCGACGTGACGGTGACCGAATAGGGTCCGGCGGCACTGACGGTTCGGATGGCGTTGGTGGAGTTATCGTCCCAACGGTACGAAGTTCCTCCGCTGGCGGTCAGGCTCACGGTCGGACTGGCACAGGTCAAGGTCGCACTTGATGGCGTAATGGTGGCCGTGGGCGCGGCTGAATTGCCCGAAACCGTCACGTTGGTGGAAGCTGAACATCCGTTACCTGCCGTGACGGTGACCGAATAGGGTCCGTCGGCACTGACGGTTCGGATGGCATTCGTAGAGTTGTCGTCCCAACGGTAGGAAACGCCCCCGCTGGCGGTCAGGCTGACGGTCGGACTGGCGCAGGTCAGCGTGGCACTTGAGGGTGTGATGGTGGCTGTGGGCGCGGCTGAATTGCCCGAAACCGTGACGTTGGTGGAAGCCGAACAACCATTCTCGGCCGTGACGGTGACCGAATACGGTCCGTCGGCACTGACGGTTCGGATGGCATTCGTAGAGTTGTCGTCCCAACGGTAGGAAACGCCCCCGGTGGCGGTCAAACTGACGGTCGGACTGGCGCAGGTCAGCGTGGCACTCGACGGCGTAATCGTTGCGGTGGGCGCGGCTGAATTGCCCGAAACCGTCACGTTGGTGGAAGCCGAACAACCATTCTCGGCCGTGACGGTGACCGAATACGGCCCGGCGGCATTGACACTGCGGATGGCATTCGTGGAGTTGTCGTCCCAACGGTAAGAGACGCCCCCGCTGGCGGTCAGGCTGACGGTCGGACTGGCACAGGTCAAGGTCGCGCTTGATGGTGTGATGGTGGCCGTGGGCGCGGCTGAATTGCCCGAAACCGTCACGCTGGTGGAAGCCGAACAACCATTTCCCGCCGTGACGGTGACCGAATAGGGTCCGGCGGCACCGACGGTTCGGATGGCATTGGTGGAGTTGTCGTCCCACCGGTAAGAACTTCCCCCGCTGGCGGTCAAACTGACGGTCGGACTGGCGCAGGTCAGCGTGGCACTCGACGGCGTAATCGTTGCGGTGGGCGCGGCTGAATTGCCCGAAACCGTCACGTTGGTGGAAGCTGAACATCCGTTACCTGCCGTGACGGTGACCGAATAGGGTCCGTCGGCACTGACGGTTCGGATGGCGTTGGTGGAGTTATCGTCCCAACGGTACGAAGTTCCTCCGCTGGCGGTCAGGCTCACGGTCGGACTGGCACAGGTCAAGGTCGCACTTGATGGCGTAATGGTGGCCGTGGGCGCGGCTGAATTGCCCGAAACCGTCACGTTGGTGGAAGCTGAACATCCGTTACCTGCCGTGACGGTGACCGAATAGGGTCCGGCGGCACTGACGGTTCGGATGGCATTCGTAGAGTTATCGTCCCAACGGTAGGAAACGCCCCCGGTGGCGGTCAGACTGACGGTCGGACTGGCGCAGGTCAGCGTGGCACTCGATGGTGTGATGGTGGCCGTGGGCGCGGCTGAATTGCCCGAAACCGTCACGCTGGTGGAAGCCGAACAACCATTCTCGGCCGTGACGGTGACCGAATACGGTCCGTCGGCACTGACGGTTCGGATGGCATTCGTGGAGTTATCGTCCCAACGGTAGGAAGCGCCCCCGGTGGCGGTCAGACTGACGGTCGGACTGGCGCAGGTCAGCGTGGCACTCGATGGTGTGATGGTGGCCGTGGGCGCGGCTGAATTGCCCGAAACCGTCACGCTGGTGGAAGCCGAACAACCATTTCCCGCCGTGACGGTGACCGAATACGGCCCGGCGGCATTGACACTGCGGATGGCATTCGTGGAGTTGTCGTCCCAACGGTAAGAGACGCCCCCGCTGGCGGTCAGGCTGACGGTCGGACTGGCACAGGTCAAGGTCGCACTCGATGGTGTGATGGTGGCCGTGGGCGCGGCTGAATTGCCCGAAACCGTCACGCTGGTGGAAGCCGAACAACCATTTCCCGCCGTGACGGTGACCGAATAGGGTCCGGCGGCACCGACGGTTCGGATGGCATTGGTGGAGTTATCGTCCCAACGGTACGAAGTTCCTCCGCTGGCGGTCAAACTGACGGTCGGACTGGCGCAGGTCAGCGTGGCACTCGACGGCGTAATCGTTGCGGTGGGCGCGGCTGAATTGCCCGAAACCGTCACGTTGGTGGAAGCTGAACATCCGTTACCTGCCGTGACGGTGACCGAATAGGGTCCGTCGGCACTGACGGTTCGGATGGCGTTGGTGGAGTTATCGTCCCAACGGTACGAAGTTCCTCCGCTGGCGGTCAGGCTCACGGTCGGACTGGCACAGGTCAAGGTCGCACTTGATGGTGTGATGGTGGCCGTGGGCGCGGCTGAATTGCCCGAAACCGTCACGCTGGTGGAAGCCGAACAGCCATTGCCCGCCGTGACGGTGACCGAATAGGGTCCGGCGGCACTGACGGTTCGGATGGCATTCGTAGAGTTATCGTCCCAACGGTACGAAGTTCCTCCGCTGGCGGTCAGACTGACGGTCGGACTGGCACAGGTCAAGGTCGCACTTGATGGCGTAATGGTGGCCGTGGGAGCCGAGGCATTCTCCGAAACCGTTATACTGGTGGACGCCGAACAGCCATTCTCGGCCGTGACGGTGACCGAATAGGGTCCGGCGGCACTGACGGTTCGGATGGCGTTGGTGGAGTTATCGTCCCAACGGTACGAAGTTCCTCCGCTGGCGGTCAGACTGACGGTCGGACTGGCACAGGTCAAGGTCGCACTTGATGGCGTAATGGTGGGCGTGGGCGCCGAGGCATTCTCCGAAACCGTAATGCTGGTGGAAGCCGAACAACCCCCGCCCGATGTGACGGTGACCGAATAGGGTCCTGCGGCACTGACGGTTCGGATGGCGTTGGTGGAGTTATCGTCCCAACGGTACGAAGTTCCTCCGCTGGCGGTCAAACTGACGGTGGGACTGGCACAGGTCAAGGTCGCGCTTGATGGTGTGATGGTGGCCATGGGCGCGGCTGAATTGCCCGAAACCGTTATACTGGTGGACGCCGAACAACCATTCTCGGCCGTGACGGTGACCGAATAGGGGCCGGCGGCACTGACGGTTCGGATGGCGTTGGTGGAGTTGTCGTCCCACCGGTAAGAGACTCCCCCGGTGGCGGTCAGACTGACGGTCGGACTGGCGCAGGTCAAGGTCGCACTTGAGGGCGTGATGGTGGCCGTGGGCGCCGAGGCATTCTCCGAAACCGTAATGCTGGTGGAAGCCGAACAACCCCCGCCCGATGTGACGGTGACCGAATAGGGTCCGGCGGCATCGACACTGCGGATGGCGTTGGTGGAGTTATCGTCCCAGCGATACGAACTTCCTCCGCTGGCGGTCAGGCTCACGGTCGGACTGGCACAGGTCAGCGTCGCGCTTGATGGCGTAATGGTGGCCGTGGGATCCGCATTGCCGGTTACAGTGACATTGCTGGTGGCGGTGCAGCCCGAGGTAAGATTGGTGACCGTCACCGTAAATGCCTTGGGGCCGCTGGTGAGCAGGGTAGCGCTCACGGGGTTGGTCGTGGTACTGCTCAGGGTGGCTCCGGCCGGGGCGGCCCAGCTATAACTCAGGTTACTGCCGCCCGTTACCGTTGCTGACAGACTAACCGATTGCCCGATGCAGACCCTGGCGGTAGAAGCCCGGGTTGATACGCTGACCCCCTCCCATTCTCCCTGCAACTCGTAGGCTCCCATATCGACCCGGTTTCCGTAGATGCGGTCATTGCCGGCCAGATCCGTCTGGGGCAGGGCCGTAACACTGTAGGGCCCGGCGACCGCCGTGGCGCTGGTGGGATCACCGGCATTGATGGCCACGGAACAGTTGTTAAGTTGGAGGTTATCCGAACTGACAAAGGGCGAGGTGGTGGTGGTGAGGTTGTTGGAGCTGGTATAGCCCGTTACCTCCGGTTCGAATAGACAATAGCTGGCCGTTATTGTCCCACCATCACTTTTGGATAGCGTATTATTTCCGTCATTGTCCCAGAAAATGCAATTGATGAGACTGGAACTGCCCCCCCTAATGGAAATAGCCCCTCCAGTAGCTGATGTATTTGAAGCAAAGCTACAGTTGGTGAAGAAGTGGGCCTCATTTTCATTATACACCCCTCCCCCGCCCAAAAGATAGCTGGCAGAGTTGGAGATAAAACGACAATTGGTCAGATATACGTTCTCACCACGGCACATTCCTCCCCCGAATTGCCTAGCGGTATTTGATACAAAGCTACAATTGGTAAAGCTGGGGCTGGCACCTTCGCCGGAATTACAGACCCCACCACCAGAAATAGCAATATTTGATGTGATACTACAGTTGGTCAGGCTGGGACTGGAACGAGAATTATACATCCCCCCGCCACTAACAGAGGCTGAATTCGCTATAAAGATACAGTTGTTCAGGCTGGGACTGGAAAAAGAATTATACATTCCACCCCCCCTCGAATCGTTTGTTTCATCACTGTCAGCATACCCACCCGTAATGACAAACCCGTCCAGAATGGCCGTACTGTTGATGTTTGAGTTGTATATGACATGGTAACTGTTGTCCCTCGGGTCGCGCGCGGCCCCAATGTCACCACTCAAGGTAGTGCTGGAAGGGGTGGTCAGGTCGATGGCGGGCCGCTCGCTACGATTGGCTTCGGTTCCCACAAAACCGCCGTAAATGGCCACGTTGTTCCTCATTCTGAAGTAAATTTCGCGGTCGGTTCCGGTGGTGGGTTTGTAGGTTCCCCCGGCTACCCAGACCTCACCGCCCGCGCTGAGCGAGTTAATGGCACCCTGTAAATTGGAGGTGGCCGTGGCCCAACTGGTGGCCGTCGCCGGATTGGAGTTGGTACCGGTTGTCGACACAAACCGGGTGGTCGTCTGGGCGGAGGTTACCAGGGATAAACCGAGTAGGCATCCCAGCAGAAAAAACCGGGTACGCAATGTCCCGACCGGATCGGTCGGGAATAGGGAGGTAAAACGTTTCTTCATTTTACATGGATCGATTAAGGACGAAAAATGGATACTGTCAGAACATTGGTTCGATGACAGGTGGCCGGTTTTTCCGGGGGTTAGTCCGGTAGCTTGTAGCCGAGCGTACTGCCCACGAACGCCAGAAACCGCATGAGTCCGTGGGGCGGGTTGGTCGACTTGATTTCTTTTTCATGCTCTACGAAAAGCATCGAAATCCGGATCAGGGAGCCAAAATTCTTGGGGGGTAGGGTCAATTTGCCCGAAGCAATCAGGGTGTGCATCCGCCGGAAAAACCGCTCGAAACCGAGGGCGGGTTTGTGGATATTGATGAGTCGAACCTCCTGGGCGTGTGAATTTTTGAGCGTGTGCGGAACACCCGCCGGAACGGTTGCGGTTTCGCCCGGTTTGACCATCCGCCATTGTCCGTCGATCCACACATCCAGCGTGCCTTCCAGCACCTGGTAGCTTTCCTCGGCCTGGGGGTGAATGTGCTGCGGAGGTCCCTCGAAACCGGGCACCAGCACATTGATGGCTTCAAAAAAAGCACCGTTGGTCTCTTTCGTATCTTTGGTAATCTGCCACCACATGCCGGCGGCTGCAAAGTCCAGAATTCGATCCGAAGCGGTCTTGTCTAACTCTTTCATGGTCACGATATTTTAGTTGTAAAGGGCGTCAGGGGTAGGGTCCCGGGCAGCGATACAAGAATACGTGAGCCGTCGTAAAACGAAGGTGGACTATTGTCTGAAAAGGTGGACTATTGTTTAATGGTGGGCCGAAAGGCGAAAGTTAGCGGGCGAAATGCCGAATTCGTCGGAAAATACCCGGCTGAAATACTTGGGGTCTTCAAAACCGACGGCGTAGGCCACTTCCGAAATATTCAAGTCCGAAGCAACCAGCAGTTCTTTGGCTTTGCCAAGCCGAAGCGCCCGAATATACCGGGTCGTGGACATACCGGTGAGGGCAACCAGCTTGAGGTGAAGCGTGGAGCGACTCATCCGCATCTGCTGGCAAATGGCCTCAATCGAAAAATCGGGATTGTCTAGCTGTTCTTCCAGCGCCGACCGTAGCTTCAGTAAAAAAAGGCTTTCCAGTGAGTCGGTTTCTTCGGTAACCGCCGGATCGTCTGGGGCGGTTTTTAGCGCCAGTTGGCTGTAATAAGCCTGCATGACGCGCCGGGATTGCAGCCGGTTTTCCAACACCACCAGCAATTCTTCCCGCTGAAAGGGTTTGGTCAGGTAGGCATCCGCACCCCGCCGGAGTCCGCTGATGCGGTCGCTGGCTGCGGCTTTGGCGGTCAGCAACACAATGGGAATGTGACTGGTGCGCGGATCGTTCTTCAATTCATCACACAATTGAAAACCGTCTTTCTGCGGCATCATAACGTCACTCAAAATCAGGTCCGGAATAGTTGAAAATGCCAGATCGATACCCATCTGGCCATTCTCACCCCGGATAATCCGGTACTCGTTCCGGAGGCAGGAGATGATGTAGGTGGCGACATCTTTGTTATCCTCCACCAGCAGCAGCACCGGTTTGTCACCGGCTAACGAAATCACCGGTTCGGTTTCGGCCCGGTTTTCCGGGCTGATAAGAACAAAGTCGGTTGTCGCAACGTCGGTTGGCGGAGCCTTTTGGGTGCGGGGGAAACTGACCACAAACTCGGCACCCGCGCCGGGCAAACTCCACACCGCCAGTCCGCCGTTCATCAGCAACACCAGTTCGCGCACCAGCGACAGCCCGATGCCGGTTCCGCCGGTTTCGGAATCCGGACGGGTGGTGCCCTGAAAAAACCGGTCGAAAATGTGGCGTAAACTCTCGGGTTCGATGCCCGGCCCGGTGTCGCGTACCCGGATCGAAAACCAGGGTTCACCCAGGTGTTTGGTGGGGGAAATGTCCTTGTAAAACCCCTCGCCCGGCGGATTCCAGGTGGCGTGGGTGGCCAGATGGAAATACACATCGCCCCCCGCGGGGGTAAATTTTAGCGCGTTCGTTAACAGATTGGAAAGGATGTCCTGCAGTTTATCCCGATCGAAATCCGTTTCGCAGGTTTCTACATCGGTCCGGAAATGGAGTTGAATGCCCTTTAAGGTCGCCATCGAATGAAAGGATTCGGCGAGGTAGCGGGCGAAGTTCACCAGATCGGCCCGGATGGGTTGAAGCTGCATTTCGCCGGCTTCGAGTTTGGACAAATCCAGAATCTGATTGATGAGCCGCAGCAGATTGCCCCCGTTGCGTTCGATCAGATCGGATGCCCGCCGAATCCGATTCGAGGGGTCATACCGTTTCATTTCCGACGACATGCCCAGAATAACCGTCAGCGGGGTGCGGAATTCGTGCGAAATATTGGCAAAAAACCGGGATTTGGTTTCGTTGAGCCGTTGCAACACCTGGGCCTGCCGGGCAATGATTTCCTTGTCGTCCTGAATTTGGGCAGTGGCCTGTCGGATTTCGGTTTGCAGTCGTTTCTGTTCCTGCTGGTGGTTCCAGATGCGCCACCGCAGCCACCCCCAGATCCCGGCAATCAGCAGCAAAACCGTCAGGATGATAAACCAGATCTGCAGGTAAAAAGGCCGTCGAACCTCAACCTGAATCGTCAGCGTATTGGCCGACCACTGCCCGTTGGCGGCTTGTCCTTTGATCAGCAACTGATACGTGCCGTAGGCCAAATTGCCCAGCCGCAGCGACGACTCGGTTTGAACCGTCCAGTCCTGATCCAGGCCCTTAAACTGATAGGCATAGACGTTTTTTTCGGCGTCGGTATAATTCAGCAGTGCGAAGTCCAGCACACTCGTTCGATCGCCCGGTTCCAAAACGATTTCGTTGGTTTTCAATAATTCCCCGGTTTTGTCGATCAGTTTATCGAGCGAAGGATCAAACTGACGAAACGAAATAATCCGCATTGGTGGCGGAATGGGCGGTTTTTCGGCTTCAAAATCCCTTGGATCAAAAGCGGTAATACCGTTGAGGCCCCCGAAATAAATCCGTCCGGTTTTATCCTGAAAATGCGAAATCCGGTTGAATTCGTTGTGCGTAATGCCGTCCTGCACAAAATACGTCCGGGTGGTCAGCCGAGCCGGATCGAACCGCATCACCCCGTAGTCGCTGCTCATCCACAGATTGCCCCGCCGGTCCGGGTAAACCGCATAAATATTATCGTTCGATAAGCCTTCCGAACGTCGGAACTGACGAAAGCGGTTTTTTGGGCGATCCCAGCGGATGAGGCCGGAATTGGCCGTCGCGAGCCAGTAAATGCCTTTCGCATCCTGGTAGAAATGCTGAAAATTGTCGGCGGGCAGGTAAAAACCGCCTTTGCCGCCACTCCAGTAGCGGGCGGTGATGCCTTTGGCTGGGTCAACGACATACAAACCCGCGTTGGAACAAATCCAGATGGTGCCCTGCCGGTCGGGAGCAATGTGGAGCACATGAGCCTGAGCGAGTTCCGGAAATTGATGATAGGCCGTAAATGGTTTTGACAGACCGTTTTTGGTATCCACCCACTGCAACCCGTTTGGAGTGCCAACCAACCAGTGTTCCGGGGAAAGGGGATGAAGAGCCCAGACCACGAACGACTTGGGCAACTGCAGGGTGGTGTATCTGTCTGACGGGGGGATGTACTGAACCAGTTGATTGCCGTTTCCGGCATAGATTTTTCCCTGTTCATTGGAGGTTAAACCGTACGCGAAAACCGTATTCCCGTACAGTTTTTTGGGTAAGCCACCCTGTCTCGGAATCGCGAAGAGGCCAAGTTTTTCCAGATTAGCGAAAACCTGATCGCCCACTACGGTAATGCCCCGCGTCGCCACCTGTTTTGCCTTGTTATTTTCCTGATAAAAGAAGCGATGAAAGGGGTTTTTAGTCAGCTTGACCTGATAAACGCCAAAGCTGGTTCCTAACCAGAATTGACCATTCTGATCACGATAAAAATCCCGGTTTTCAATGATTTCGCCGGATGTTTGTCCGGCAATGGTGAGTAAAGTATGGTTGGTTGAGTCCCGCAAACTGATGCCATCCCAGACCAAACCAGTTCGGTCGAAGGGATAGCAAACTGGCCCCATATACCGTTTCATCGATTCGAGCAGGGCCGGTGACCACTCCCGCCGATGCCCCGATTCGTCGACACTATAAAACCGGTGATTCTGTTTTTGGGCCGGATTATAAACCGTGTAGAAGAATTCAATCCCGGCATTTTGCTTCCCAAAACACCAACTGACGACGTCTTTTCCGTGCGAAAACTGATGTAAAATACGGCCATCGGCGGTGAGTTCAACGACGCGGTTTTCGTCCGCAATGGCCCAGACGGTATGATGGGCGGTTGCCCGGAAGGTGCCCAGCGTCTTAAATTGCGGGAGCGAAACTACACGCAGGCCCGACGTTGGATGATAGGAGAGGAGCGCAGCGGGCTGGTAGTTCGTTAAGTAGATGGTACCGTTATCACTACTTGACAGGCCCTGAAGATCCGTAAAAGAAGTAGAGAATTGTTGCTTTTCAAACTTTTTCTGAAAAGAGGTTGCCTGGTTTGTCAGCGGATTAAATACCGTAACATTGGTTTGGCTTTTAGCCCCCATCAGCCACAAATTCCCTTCCGCATCCTGAGCAATGGACTGGATATTATCAAAATCAAGGCCGTTCCGGTCTTTGGTAAACGTCGTAAAGGTTTTGCCATCGAAGCGATTGAGTCCGAACTTGGTTCCGAACCACATCATCCCCTGCCGATCCTGAAAAATGGCATTCACCTCGCGGTGCGACAGGCCATTTTCCGGCCCGTAGTGTTTCACCGAGGCTGCAAATTGCTGGGCATTTGCCAGTAGGCAGCAACAGAAAAACAGGCCCGTTACAAGGCTTACGGTTTTCACGGTGGGTGCAGTCAAAGACGGAGAAAAAGAAGCCGATTTCCGAATTAGCAATCGATCGGGACTCTGCTGAGATCGCCAAATATACTTTTTAATTGAATGAAGAACGTTTTGGAGGAATAATAAATGTTAAATGATGAATGTAACAGAGTTTCCTAATCCCGCACTTTTACCTTTAGCGTCCATCATTTAAAACGCCCCTAAATCCCCTAAAGGTGACTTTGTGATCCGGATTTGACAGTGCCCTTTAGGGGATTTAGGGGCGTTTTAAATGCAAACAAATTTTCAGACATAAGTCCTATATTTTACATTTGTTATTAAAAAACCGCTTCTCAATAATACCGCCCGATCAGCCGGTTTTCCACAATTTTCCGTTTCATTTCCAGCGGATCAATCGGCCCCTGTTTGCTGTAGACGATTTTGCCGCCCGGCTCCACCAGAATCGTGTAGGGCAAGGCACCCTGCCAATTGGGATCGATGGCTTCGATCAGCGCGTATTTGTCGTCCGAACTGAAGAGGTAATTTTGGTTGGAGGCTTCCTTCTTCTTCAGAAATTCGAGGGCTTTGGCTTTTTTGTCGGGCTTGTCGGCCGAAACTGTCACGAACTCGAAATCCCGCTCGCGGTACATCCGGTCAATGGTGATGAACTCTGGAAATTCCTGCACACACGGCCCGCACCAGGTCGCCCAGACATTGATCAGCCGCAGTTTGTCGGAATCGTTCTTGATCAGTTTTTTCAGCCCGGCCACGTCCACATCGGCCAGAGAAACCGGTCGTTTTGCCCATTCTGCCTGCTGTTTCTGGATATAATCGCTCTTTTCGATCCATTTGACCGAACAACCGAAGGTTTTGGTGGTGGCCATCGGCACCTTTTGCCCGGCCAATACCGCATCCAGAGCGGCCCGGGCGTCTTCGGCATTGGCCGAGCCCGGTCTTTCCTTCGCATCGAACCGCCCGGCATATTGCAGCTTGCGGTCTTGGTCGAAAATGAAAACGTGGGGTGTTGCCACCGGGCCGTATTTCTCCGACGTGGTTTGCGTATCACCGTCGTAGAGATACGGAAAATTATAGCCTTTTTCCTTGGCCCGGATTTTCATCTCGGCAAAACTGTCGCTCAGATCGGTGTATCCCAGTTCGGCCAGACTCACGGTGACCGGGCTGTTGGGCGAAATCACGACGAAGCTTACCTTCTTCGGTTTGTAGTCTTTTACCAATTGGATCAGCCGGTCTTCGTAGGCCTGCGCGGTGGGGCAGTGGTTGCAACTGAACACGATGACGAGCGCGGGAGAGCCCGCAAAGCTTTTCAGGCTATACTGTTTTCCGTCGACGCCGGGCAGCGAGAAATCCGGGGCCGAAGCACCGATTTCCAGGGTTTTATGATCCGCTTTTGGCATAAAAGCCAGCGCGCCGATCAGTACGATCAGTCCGGTTAGTCGGTACAGCCTTTTGATTAAGGGGTTGGTAATCATAGGAATAGTTCATGTTGTGTAGGAATACTATACTTTAACCTGAAAATAATGAAATAAAACCGTACGGAAAAAATCCATACCGAAATCTGACGGTTTGGGGGCTAAAAATGCGGATTCAACCGACTATCTTTTGAAACAGACTGCCGGTAAACTACTTTTAGCGAACGGTTTAACGCCTTCGCATCCGGCCCATACGAAACGAGAACCACCCGATTCCGTGAACAAAGTGACCATGACCCAACCCATCAACCGGGTAGAGCCCATCAACGACAAATGGCTGCAAATCATCGGCACACCGGTGGCGGTTTTGCCGTTCGTGTTCTTTTACATGAATGAATACGGCTACGATTGGCGTCTGTTTGCCCAGGCTTTTCTCTGGGGACTGGTTTCAACCGCCTGTGCCTGGCAATTGTTGCGGTGGTGGGTGATGAAGGTGCGGGTGCGCTATGCCGACCGGACGCAGTTTCGGCAGCGCATCCTGACGACGTTTCTGGGGTATTCGCTGCTGATCATTCCTGTGCAACCCATCGAGACCTGGGTGGTGAGCCACCTGGATTTGACGGGGATGGTTACACCGGCCGAATTTCCGCGTGTTTACCTCATTCACATCGGCATGGCACTTCTGTTTGCCCTGCTGGTGGGGGCGATTTACGAAAGTATGTACTACCTCCAGAAAAACCGGGAAGCCATCACGGAAGCCGAGGCACTCAAAAAAGCGACCTTGCAGAGCCAGTACGACACGCTGAAAAACCAGGTCAACCCGCATTTTCTGTTCAATTCGCTCAATTCCTTATCGTCGCTCATTACCGAAGACAAAAAACAGGCCGGGGCGTTTCTGGACGAACTGGCGAGCGTCTACCGGTATTTGTTGCAGGAAGGCGAGCGGGAATTGACCTCGCTCCGCAGCGAGGTGGAGTTTATCCGGTCGTATCTGTTTCTGATAGAGACGCGGTTTGGCCCGGCCATTTCGTACGACATTCGGGTGGAAGACCGGTTTCTGGACGATATGCTGCCTCCGCTGACGCTCCAGACGCTGGTCGAAAACGCCATTCGGTACAACGTCATTTTGCCCGAAAAACCGTTGCGGCTGACGATTGAGACCCTGGAAGACGGTCAGTTGCTGGTCTCCAATCCGATTCAGCGCAAACCGCTTCGTGTAACGGCCATTCCCATCGGACTGGGGACGCTCACCGACCGCTTCCGCCGGCTGGGCCTGCCCGCACTGGAAATCAAAGACGACGGCGAGGAGTTCCGGGTGAGGGTTCCGCTGTTGCGGAGGTAAGAGTTTTAATGAATTTAAAATGCAAAATGAGCAATGCAAAATGTAAAAGTTGCCCGCGTGGGTCCATAATTTTTACATTTAGTATTTATCATTTTAACGCGAACTATGGGATTATTGGCCGCGTAGCGGACTGATGTTTGTAGCAAATCGCAGGAACCGGGTGATCCGATTTGCTACAAACATGCCGTGCCTATGAACTGTCAAATTTTACAAGTTTGAAACCAAATTTTCTTCGGTTGGCAGGTTTAGTCGAGAATCAAACGGCTTCCCCGATTGTAAGACGGCTAAGGCCACCCGGATCCATTTATGCAT
>NZ_QOWE01000002.1 GCF_003334855.1 Larkinella punicea | reverse complement strand
GGCCCTGATTGACTAACAGGTAGTCCGAGTAAAGGTCGAAAATAGGTGAGACGAAGTGCATACCTAATTTTTTGTTAAATTTAATCAGTAAGCTGGCTTTCACGAAAGAGCTTGCGTAACATCAGTTATAAAGTAGTTTTCGATATACCGAAAACAGAATACCGCACCTAAAAATATGGAAAACAAATTACCTGAAGTCAATTTACCGTCGTACGTCCGGTTTGCCTGCATCATGATTGTGCTGACGATTCTGGTCTACTGGCTGTCGGCCATGCAGGAACTGATCGTACCGCTGATTTTTTCGATTCTGTTTGCCATGATCCTATATCCGATCGACCACCGGCTCGAACGCTGGCGGGTGCCGCGCGTACCGGCTATTCTGTTGTGTCTGGTGCTTATGATCGGCTTTTTTTACCTGCTTTTTTACCTCATTTCCCTGCAAATTTCCAGCTTCACCAGCGAAGCCCCTAAATTGCTCGAACGGGGCAATCAGATTCTGGACAAACTGCAGACGTTCGGCGAAGACCGGTTTCACATCGAACGTTCGAAGATGGTGGCCGAAGCCCGGAGTTACGTCAATAACCTGATTCGCGAAAGCGGTTCTTTTCTGACGTCAACTTTGCTGGCCACCACCAACACGCTGTCGACCATCTCGATTGTGCCACTGTATATCTTCTTTCTGATGCTATACCGCGACTTCTTCCGGTCGTTTTTCTACAAAGTATTCAAGAGTACGAAGCGGGCCAAGATCGACATTGTTTTTGGCCGGATCTACACCGTTGTCAAGGATTACCTGGTTGGATTGGTGCTTGTCATCATCATTGTGGGCGTGCTGAACACGGTCGGTCTGCTGATTCTGGGCATCGACTACGCCGTCTTTTTCGGTTTTCTGGGCGCGTTCATGATCCTGATTCCGTACATCGGCATTCTGATCGGGTCGCTGTTGCCGGCTTTGTTCACGCTGCTTACCCACGACAATCCGCTGGTCGCTCTCGGTGTTATCGGCGTATTTTCGTTTGTTCAGATTCTGGAAGGCAACTTCATCACGCCCTACATCGTGGGTTCCAAAGTCAGCATCAACCCGCTGGCGGCCATTATCGTCCTGTTACTTTGGGGGCAGTTGTGGGGCGTGACTGGCCTGATTCTGGCGCTGCCCATGACGGCCATTCTCAAGGTCGTTTTCGATGCCGTCGAACCGCTCAAACCGTACGGTTTCCTGCTGGGGGAAGCCGAACGTCCGAAAAAACCGATGAATGTCAAGGAGTTGACCGATAAGCTGCCGAAAAAAGTCAAGGATTTGGTGGATTAAACCCCTAAATCCCCTGAAGGGGACTTGGACACAGCTTAAACCGGATGCCAAGTCCCCTTCAGGGGATTTAGGGGCTATATTAGAATTTCAACGGGTCCAGGTTCTTGAAATGGCCGTTCATTTTGATGCGGTCTTTGGTGCGCTCCATTTCCGAAACCACCGGCAACACCCGGTCGAGGTGGCGGATCAGGAACCGCTGGCGTTCGTTCTCGTGGTCGATCGTCAGCAGTTCGTATTCGTCCTCAACCGACAAACCGATTTTGTGCGCCACCCGAAAGGATAGGAGGGGCGTTTCTTCGTCAATTTCGGATTTGATCTGCAACAGTCGGTACAGCCGGGTCAGTTTGACGATCAGTTCATCCAGGTGGTCGCCCGTTTCGGGTTCGACTTCCACCACCTGCACGGTGCCGCCCGCGTAGAGTTTCCCCGGCGACGGATTTTCGAAGTTAGCCACCTTAAAAATCCGGATTCCCTTCGATTTGATGTCCATCCGCCCGTCGTCGTAGCGTTTGTGCAGCGTGGTGACGCTCATTTCGGTGCCGTAGCCGGGCAGCTTGTTGTTGATAAATGCTGGAATACCAAAGGTTTGGCCTTTTTCCAGACATTCCGCAATCAACTGCCGGTAGCGTTCTTCAAAAATATGCAGGTTGAGATCTTCGTTGGGATACACAACCAGGTTCAGCGGGAAGAGAGGCAAATAAATTTCCATACTACAAGTCTTTTTCCACCGTCACGCCCACGCTGTAAATCTCCGGCAGGGGGTTCTGGCGCATGTATTGCCGCAAGCGGATGGTGTATTTTCCACTCCGCGGAAAACGGTATTTTTTCATCATGCTGATGCGGTGGTCGAACAGATCGCCCAGACCGTCGCCGTACGGTTTTCCGGTTTTCGGGTCGAGCAGCGTCAATTCGTCCTGTTTCGACTCCAGCATTTTTCCGGTTCCGTCCAGCAAATAACGACGGATGTACAGGTTGTAGTACGGATACGAAACACTGTTCCGAATGTTGTAATAAACGGAATAGGTGACCGTCGTATCGGCAATCTCAAACGTAAATTCCGGCGTATTTTTGATGTACCAGGTGCCGTCTTCGATGTCATCGATTCCTTTATAAACCGCCTTTTCGTCGCAACCCGCCAGCAGCAGCCACAATCCGGCCAGTAATCCTATCGGTAATTTCTTCATGGAGCGTAAGCTGTCTTTACACAAAACTACGACCCTCCCGCGTAGATTCAAATTAAGGCCGTTGCCGGGGGGTAGAATAAAAAACTACGAAAATAGTTTGCAAGCTACGCAAACCGTTCTATATTCGTCATTATGGAGTCAGGACCTCATAAATGGTCACCGGTTTTTTGTCCGGACAGAACTTTGTTAACCTAAAATAAGCGCGATGGAAAAGTTAACTGCCAAAGAAGAAGAGATCATGCAGGTCTTGTGGAAAGTCGAACAGTCTTTTGTAAAAGACATGTTAGCCTATTTCACCGACCCGCCCCTGCATTACAACACCGTTTCAACCATTATCCGGAATCTGGAGGAAAAAGGGTATGTCGGCCATCAGGCGTATGGCAATACCCACGAATACTACCCGATTATCAGCAAGGAAGACTACCAGAACCGCTTTGTGCTGAAGAAAGTCGTGTCGGATTATTTCGATGATTCCTACAAAAACCTGGTGAGCTACTTTGCCAAAAAGGATAAAATTTCGGTAGACGAATTGAAAGAAATCATCACGATGATCGAGAAGGGGCAGTAGCCATGAGCCTGTTGATTTACCTCCTGCAAGCGGGTCTGATTCTGGCGGTGCTGACGCTCTGCTACCGGCTGTTGCTCCGCCGGGCCACCTGGTTTGGCCTGAACCGGTATTTGCTCGCGCTGAACGTGGCGCTGGCGTTGGTGCTGCCGCTGGTCGAGTTGCCCGACTTTCGGCCTGCGCCCGTCCGGAATCTGGTGCAGCAAACCGTTCCGAACCTGCGGGTTCTGGACTGGTCGCGGCTGAAACCGGCCCAACCCGCTCCCCAGTTTCAAAAACCGCCCGCTCAGGTGCCGAATGTCGTCCCGGAAATTCAGCCGGAGGAATCGACCGTTACCGGCCAGAAACTGGCGTTGTGGGTGTATCTGGCAGGGGTAATCTTTCTGGCCGGGCGGCTGCTGGTGCAACTTTTGTCGCTGGCGCGGCTGATTGCACGCTCGGAGCGTTCGTGGGAGGATGATGTCTGGCTGGTGGTCAACGCGGAGGTGGGTGCTCCTTTTTCCTTTTTTCGCTGGGTGATTCTGAATCCGGAACTGTATGAACAGGACGAATTCGACCAGATTCTGCTGCACGAACGGGTGCATTGCCGGCAATGGCACAGCCTGGATATGCTGCTGGCCGAATGGCTGCGGGTCGTTTTCTGGTTCAATCCGTTCGCCTGGTGGCACCAGCGGCTCGTGCAGGAAAACCTGGAATACCTGGTCGATCGGGAAGTGCTGGACGAAGGCATCGAGAAGAAAAAATACCAGTATTACCTGCTGAAAGCCAGCCTCTCGGGCGACATGCCGATTCCCGTTCGGCCGGCAACCAATTCGTTCAATCAGCAACAACTCAAAAGCCGGATTTCGATGATGAACCGGCCCAGGTCGAACCGGGGATGGCAGACTTACCTGCTTTTTAGCGTTAGTATTGTCCTCTCCTGTTCGGCCTTTACCACGCCCCAAACCGTTTCCCGGTACGTGGTCGACAACCGGTTTGGGGTGTTCGGGTTGATTACGGCGGTTACCTCTTTACAGGATCTGGACGTGATGCAGGCGGTTTTTGCGGAACGGGGCATCACGATGCGTTACCAGGCCGATGTGAATCGTTCCGGCCAGATCGATCACATTTCGGTGGAAGTGAAAAATGGGAAACAGGTCGTTGCCCGGACGCTCAATCAAATCCCGCCTTTTGTGATCACGGCCATTCAGCCCGACCCGTCGAAGCCGTTTGTGGTGCAGACCACCCGCCGGGTGATGCAGTTGCCCGACACCTTGTTTTCGATTTGGGAACACGAAAAACCGGTGGTGGTGCTCAATGGCCGGGTGCTGAACCTGCGGCCGGGTCAGCCGTTTGGCTTTGGCTCGGTGTCCGACTACAAACGCACGGTGCTGACGGCGCAGGAAGCCATGAAACGGTTCGGCAAAACCGGGCGCTATGGGGCCACGATGATCGACGGAAAAATTCTGGATGCGGTTTTTTCGGCCAATCCAGAGGTAATGGCGATGGGCCGCCAGCTTTTGTACAAGAAAACGCTCTCGCCGGAACAACTCACCCACTTTACTTTTCTGATCGATGGCAAGCGGGGTTCGTACCAGGCGTTTCGGGAACTGTCTGCCGACGACAAGATTTCGGTAGCGGTTTTCGATAAAGGATCGGCGGGCATGGTCAAGCCGATGTTCACGACCAAGGGTCTTGTGGTGGTTACAACCAAGCGCCAGTTGCTGGCGGATTAAACGGTTTTCCTGAACCTGTATATGAAAACGAATGGCATTTTTCGGCAGCACCCGGAGCAGTTCAGCTTCGTCAACCAGTTCGGTCCCCGGTTTTTGAAAAACCGCATTCAGATGATGAATCAGGCATCCCGATCCGGTCGGTCGTGGCTGGTGTATGTTGTGTTGTTTTCGGTTACCGGACTGGTGACGACGATGGCTGCGGTGGAAAAGCAGAAAAAACCGTCTTTGGCGGTGGTGAAGAAAAAACCGGTGGTGAAAGCGAAGCCCACAACCGGTTTTCCTGCTGTTGTTGACCAGGGAGATTCGCCCACGGAATCCGATTTGAAAATCGTTCCGAAACCGGTGGAAGAACTGGTCGAAAAAACCGTAGTGATTCCCGATTCGGCCCAGGCTATTGATAAAATACCGGTAGTGAATACGGAAAAACAAAGCCGGTATGTTGTTCGGGAAGGGAAGTTGCTGTACTGGGTGATTACGCCCAAAATGTCGTTCAAAGATCTTTCGGAATTGAAACAAACGATTGACGAACAATCCCGGTTTACCTTCGATTTTACGCACGTCAAATTTGATCCGTTTCAGGTCTATATCAATGACATTGGCGTAAAAGTTCATAAACAGAATGGTAGTTCCGGGTCAACGTCCAATGGGGATGAGACTGGCGAACCGATCAAGTCGATTGGCGGCTATCTGGCCGAGAGCGGTTCGCTGGGCATGGGCATGGCCAGTTCTGGAATGCCGGATGTTTTGTCCCAGGTCGTGAAAGAAGACGAAGCGTCCGTTGCGGGCCTGGTGACCGAGAGCCGAATGGCTTATTTGATCCAGAAAAATCAGAAATTTATGGCGGGGAGCCGTTCAACCGTAAAAGGGGAGTGGCTGCGCGCAAATCCGGGTCGAAGAAACGAGAATCTGGGTGTCTTTGTCAATGCAAATGGTCAGCTTCAGCTATATCACTCGGAAAATGTTTCGGTGTTCATCGATGGGAAGGAAGTGAGTGCCGACCAGATAGCGATGTTCGATCCGAAGCAGCTTCATACGGTCATTATCAACGATGTTCGGGATGAATCCGCCGGACCGGGCCGGAAAAAGCGGTATGTTCAGCTTTTCCTCAGCCAATAGTGTTTGATGGGAACACGGATTAAACGGATGGAACGGATCAAAAAACTGATTTTTATTTTAATCTGTGTAAATCCGTTTCATCTGTTTAATCCGTGTTCCCATTCTAGACAACGTAACTTTACTTCCCCTGAAAATGAAACAATTTCTGTTATCGCTGAGCCTGTTGCTGGTAATTGTGCCGTCAGCAATGGCCCAGAAAACCGGCGCGGCTACCGAATGGAAAACCGCTACCAGCAACGGCTATACGTATCGCTACGTCACCAACGACCCGATGCAAACCCGGTTTTATACCCTCAAAAACCAACTGACGGTTATCCTGAGTGTCAATAAAAAAGAGCCCCGCATCTTTTCGTTCATGCCAACCCGGGCCGGTTCCAACACCGATCCGCGAAGCAATACCGGGCTGGCGCATTACCTCGAACACATGCTGTTCAAAGGCACCGACCGCTACGGCAGTCTGGATTGGGCGAAGGAAAAACCGCTGCTCGACCAGATCGATGCGCTGTATGAACGCTACAACCAAACGACGGACACGGTTCAGCGGAAGGCCATTTACCGGGAAATTGACCAGAAATCGGGTGAGGCTGCGAAGTTTGCCATTGCCAATGAGTACGATAAAATGATTGCCAACATGGGCGCGCAAAATTCCAATGCGTTCACCAGTTATGAGGTCACCTGTTACCTCGAAGACATTCCCGCCAACGCCATCGACCGCTACCTGACGTTGCAGGCCGAGCGGTTCCGTAATCCGGTCCTGCGCATTTTCCACACCGAACTGGAAGCGGTTTACGAAGAAAAAAACCGGAGTCTGGATAACGATCCCTGGAAAGTGGAAGAAACCCTGATGGCGGCTTTGTTTCCGGTTCATAACTATGGCCAGCAAACCACCATCGGAACCGTCGAACACCTCAAAAATCCGTCGCTGATCGAAATCCGGAAGTATTTCAACAACTACTACGTACCCAACAACATGGCCATCATCATGGCGGGGGATCTGAACCCGGATGAGGTCATCAAAAAAATTGACGAGAAATTCAGCTACTGGCAACCCAAGGCGGTAAAACTCTACAATCCGGCCCCCGAAGCCTCGCTGACCCGGATTCAAACCCGGGAAGTGTTTGGACCCACGCCCGACAACGTCCGGATCGGATACCGCCTGCCGGGTGTGCTCGACGTGAAAGCGTCGCTGCTGGCGACGCTGGCCGATGAGGTGATGTCGAACTCGGCGGCTGGTCTGATTGACCTCAACCTCAACAAACAGCAAAAGATTCTGGGTGGTGGCTCGACCATCGAAAAACTGAAGGATTATTCCATCTGGACGATGTCGGGCCGACCCAAACAGGGGCAAACACTGGAAGAAGTAAAAGACTTGCTGATTGGGCAGGTGGAGAAGTTGAAGCGCGGGGAGTTCGATGAGAAAATTCTGCGGGCCATTGTCAACAACTACAAACTGAACGCCATCCGTGGCCTGGAAAACAACTACAGCCGGGTGGCTCCGATGCTGGATGCGTTCGTCAATGACAAAGGCGAAAGCTGGGTCGACTACACCCGTCGCCTGGACGAGATGAGCAAGATCACGAAGAAAGACGTGGTGGCTTTTGCCAATCAGTGGTTCAAAGACAATTACGTGGTGGTATACAAACGGAAAGGCGAAGACAAGAGCATTCAGAAAGTGGAAAAACCGGCCATTACACCCGTTGCGACCAATACCGACAAGCAATCGCCGTTTCTGCAAACCGTCAACGATCTGCCGATGGCCCCAATCAAACCGGTGTGGCTCGATTACAAGAAAGACGTGAAACGCGGCAAAGCCGGGATGGCGGACGTGCTGTATGCGGCCAATGTGGAAAACGAGATTTTCCGACTGGGCTACCGGCTAAAAATAGGGACCTACCACAGCAAACTTATGGGTCTGGCAACGCAATACCTGGCTTTCCTGAGCACGCCGAATCTGAGCGCCGAGCAGGTGAGCACCGAGTTCTACAGCCTGGCCTGTAGCTACTCCATTCAGCCCGGCAATGAGTATACGACCATCCGGTTGAGTGGCTTGCAGGAAAATTTCGAACCGGCGGTGAACTTGCTCGAAACGCTGCTGAGAACCTGCAAACCGGATGAAAAAGCGTTGGAAGAACTCAAAGGACGGGTGTTGAAACAACGCTCCGACGCCAAACTGAGCAAAGAGACGATCATGCAGGGATTGATGCAATACGCGCAGTATGGCCCCCAAAACCCGTTCAACAACCAGTTGACCAACGACGAACTGCAAAAAGTGACGGCTGCAGAGTTGGTCGCTTTTTTGCATAATCTGGTCAATCTGCCGCATCAGATCATTTATTACGGTCCGAAACCGCTGGCGGTTTTTGAAAAACAGATTGTAACCCTGCACAAACTTCCCGCGACGTTTGCCGCCGTTCCCACGAAGCAGGCTTTTAAGCAGGTTGCGCAGAATGAAAACCAGGTTTTGTTTGCGGATTACGACATGGTGCAGTCCGAAATCTCGTGGGTGCGCAACACCCGGGCGTATGATCCGGCCCAAACCCCGGTTGTCGAATTTTTCAACAACTATTTTGGGGGCGGCATGGCTTCGGTGGTGTTCCAGACGCTCCGCGAATCGAAAGCACTGGCCTATTCGACCTATGCCTATTACGATACGCCCGCCAAAAAAGACGAGCAGTATACGCTGATCGGTTACATCGGCAGCCAGGCCGACAAACTGCCCGAAGCCGTTGCGGGGATGAATGAGTTGCTGAATGCCCTGCCCGAATCGCCGGTGGCGCTGGATGCGGCCCGGAAAGGAATGAAAAAAGGCTACGAAACCGAGCGGGTTTTGCAGGACGCCGTGATTTACAGCTATCTGGCCGCCGAAGAAAAAGGCCTGGACTATGACGAACGCCAGAAGATTTACGACGCCCTCGACCAGTTGAGCTATACTGACCTGAAGAAATTCAGTGACGAGCACCTGGCCAACAAACCGTATACCTATTGCATCGTAGCCTCGGAAAAACGTGTGAACGCGGATCAGTTGAGCCAATATGGCAACGTAAAAAAGGTGTCGCTGGAGGAGATTTTTGGGTATTAAACCCGCCAAAGGACGTTTGTTGATTGAAACCAAATCGGTATCTTTACTACCTTTAGCAAGGTGACTATCTTCCTGATAAAGAGCTGATCATGAAGCACAAACGCCCATACCGCTACCGGTTCACGAACCAATTTGAATACGCCGGATTGAAAAACCGCATTCAGATGATGAACCAGGCCCGTTCTGACGAAGCCTGGTGGCGGTATGCGCTGCTTTGGGTCGCAACGGTTCTGATGGTGATGGCATGCCAGAGTGAGCAGACCACCAGCGAAGTAACCCATCGCCCCGATTTTCCGTTGATCAACCCGACCCGCATTCTGGTGACTAAACTGGAAGACAGTCCGCTTTGGGGACGGTCACTGACGTATTACCAACGGAAAAACAAGCTCAAAACCGCAACCGTTCTCCAATTCAATGCCCCGTTTATTCTTAACCTGAAAGACAGTGTTCTGACGCTGGCGGAAAACTACAAAGCCCAAACGCTGGTATACATCAATGGCAAACCGGTGTCGGCGGCTCTGCTGGCGAAGCTCAAAATCGATTACGTCGAGGAGCTTTTCGTTCTGCACCAGTTTGACGGCATCGACAATCCGGATCCCAATCCATATCGTATATTGATTCAAATCAGTAAGCAATCCATTCCGATGAGGCCGGACCGGCAGCAGTTGGTTACGATGTTAAAGGCTGCGGGGATGTCGGATCATCCGCTGGGCGTTACGCACACGTATACGATGAACAAACTGCTGGAAGCCACCTTTTTCGGGTACAAAGACGTATTCGTGAAACGGACGAAAAACCAGCACCTGAAAATTCAGGAGGAGTTTATCAGCGATATCGACGTCTTCATCAACGGCATTCCGGTTGATCCGAAAGAGGTGGAAACCGTGCACGTTCGCGAAGTCGACCGGCTTTACACCCACGAACGGCCCTTTACGAACTGGATGCGGACTAAAAAACGCCAAAGCCGGTATGCGCTTCTCATCAAAACCGCGCCCAAACGGGCCAAACGCGACAGCAGTTATTACGTCTTTAGTCCGTTTTATTCCGGGGACTTTTAACGTTTTACGATGCTGCGTGACGCTGTTGTTTCTTTTTCTCCTTCTGGCCTGCGCCCAACCCGGTGCTGAAGATGACCGTATGACACCCAAGCCCGGCGCGTCGGCTGACGCCAATTACCTCGCCCTCGGCGATTCCTACACCATTGGCGAGAGCGTCCCGGAAGCCGACCGTTGGAGTGTTCTGCTGGCCGGTTTACTGCGAAAAGACGGTTTAACCATCACCGATCCCGACATCATTGCCCGTACGGGCTGGACCACCAGCGAATTGAGCGACGCGATCAAACAGAGCGGAAACCAGAAAACGTACCAACTGGTGTCGCTCCTGATTGGCGTCAACAACCAATACCGGGGGCAAGACGTCGAACGATACCGCACGGAATTTCGGGCCTTGCTGCAAACCGCCACCCGCTTTGCCGGTGGAAAACCGGGGCGGGTTTTTGTGCTATCCATTCCCGATTGGGGCGTAACGCCCTATGCCGCCGGGTCAGGCCGGGATCGTCCGCAGATTGCGAAAGAGATTGACGCCTTTAATGCCGTGGCGCTGGATGAATGCAAAAAAGCCGGTATTGTGTACGTCGATATTACGCCAACGTCACGCACGGCGGCCGGAGATCCGTCACAAATTGCCGAAGACGGGCTGCATTTTTCGGGGAAACAATACCGCCAGTGGGCCGAAAAAGCCCTGCCGGTGGTGAAGAAATTGCTGTAGGCTTACTGATCGTCTTCTGCGACCTCTTTTTCTTTCGGGCGTTCGTAGGTGATCTTGCCTTTGTCGTCCCACTCGCTGATGACGTACGGTTCGAATTCTTCGGTCCAGCGGTCGCGGCCGTATTGGGTGATTTTTTTGCGTTGCCGCCGGAACTGGTAATATTCGATCCAGCGACCGACTTTCACGCCGTTGTCATACTTGCCTTCAGCCGCCAGTTGGCCGCCTTCGTAGAATGCCATGTACTGCCCGTTGACTTTCCCAAACTCCTTCGGCAGCACTTCCTTGACTTTCGTATGCGCCGAATCGTAATACGTAATCTCGGATTCGGCGGGAAAACCGCGATCCCATTTTTGCTTGTCAAGGAGCTTGTAATTGGCGTCGTATTTTTCCCAGCGGCCGTCTTTGGCGCCCACGTAATAGAAACCTTCTTCGAGCAGAATACCGTTCTGATAACGCTTATACGGCCCGTGCATGATCATGACTTTTTCCTTGTCTTTGATCAGTGCCGACGAAATCCGCTGGGCTTTGGGGTCAAACCAGTAGTTTTCGCGGACGTAGGCATTCGGTTGGCGGTATTGCTTCAAAACCGTAAACTTCTCGATGATGGTGCGGTCGCCACTGCCAAACTTCGTGTATTGCTCGACAATCGGCAGTCCTTCGTATTCCGTCCGGGCCAGCCTTTGTTTCTTTTTGCGTTCGGATTTATCCTTCTGGTCTTTCTTGAATTGCTTGACTTTCAGCCCCAGATCGGGCAGCGTTTCGCTCACCAGATTCTCCACACCCGTTGGCACCAGCGACAGACCGGGTTTGTCGCCCTTGGCCGACTTCTCCGTAACCGGTGCTTGCGAGGTGGTAAAGGAGTTCTGAACGGGTGAGGTAGTCGTCTGGGCTGTTCCCACCAGCCCGCTACCCAGTAATAACCCAAGTATCGTAATTCGTTTCATGCAGCGTAAATCAGTCTCAGCGGCTTGGCCGGTTTAACCTTATCAATGCAACGTTTTTGATGTGGTTTTATTTTGTCAGAAACCGTGCCTAACTTTAGTACTAAAATACTGAATTGTGGAAAAAGACGCTAAAATATACGTAGCTGGTCACCGGGGAATGGTTGGATCGGCCATCGTCCGGAAATTACAGGCGGAAGGATTTGAAAATCTGCTGGTTCGCACCTCGTCGGAACTGGATCTGCGCAACCAGGCCGCCGTCGAAGATTTTTTTCAAACCGAAAAGCCGGATTACGTGGTGCTGGCTGCGGCAAAAGTGGGCGGTATTGTCGCCAATAACACTTACCGGGCCGAATTTCTGTATGATAACCTGCTGATTGAAGCCAACATCATTCACCATGCCTACGTGGCTGGCGTCAAGAAACTGCTGTTTCTGGGCTCCTCCTGCATTTATCCGAAACTGGCTCCCCAGCCGTTGAAAGAGGAATATTTGCTGAGCGGTTTTCTGGAACCGACCAATGAGCCCTACGCCATCGCCAAAATAACCGGCATAAAACTGTGTGAAGCCTACCGCAGCCAGTACGGTTGCAATTTCATTTCAGCCATGCCAACCAATCTCTACGGGCCAAACGACAATTACGATTTGCAGGGCTCGCACGTCTTACCCGCTTTGATTCGCAAATTTCACGAAGCCAAAGTCAACGACCAGCCGTTCGTAGAAGTGTGGGGGACGGGGACGCCCCGCCGGGAGTTCCTGCACGCCGATGACCTGGCCGACGCCTGTTTTTTCCTGATGCAGAACTACGACGAGGAGCTGTTTGTCAACATCGGCACCGGCGAAGACGTCATGATTCGCGAACTGGTGGAGCAGGTGCAGCAGGTGGTGGGCTACGAAGGCGAAGTCCGCTGGAATACCGACAAACCCGATGGCACTCCCCGCAAACTGATGGACGTCTCGCGGCTCCACGACATGGGCTGGAAACACACGACGGAACTGAAAGACGGTGTGGAACGGACGTACCAGGATTTCCTGGCGAATGTGGAGTTGTATGTAGAGTGATTTGAGTTGTTTCGCGGAGTTGAGCGGAGAAAAAGGAGTTAAGCAGAGAAAATAAATAGCTCCGCTTAACTCTCTTTTTCTCCGCTCAACTCCGCGAAACAATTCAAATCACACCCGCACCCTTCGATACACCATCGGCGTATGCTGGTAATACCGTTTGAAGAGTTTATTCAGGTGGCAGATGTCGGTAAACCCAAATTCATCGGCGATTTGCGAAACCGTCAGCGTACTCAGCCGCAGCCGCTTTTCAACCAGTTTCAGTTTGTACTGGATGATGTAGTGCTGCAACGATTCGCCGACCTGTTGCTTGAACAGCGCACTCAGATGGCCGGGCGAATAATGGAAAACATCGGCCAACTGCTCGATGCGCAGGGATTCGGGTTGCATGATGTGCTGACAGATGTAGGCAATAATGCTAGGGACCAAGTCGGCAGATGGCGTTAGCGTTTGGATCGATTTGAGTTGCTGTTGCGAAATCTGGCGCTCAACCAGACTCAGCATAACGCTCATCAGGGCATCGACGATCGGCGAAGAGAGCTGGCGGGGGCTTTTTTGTTCGCTCAGCAGAATAGACAACAGGGCATTCAGGTGTTGTTGATCCGTCACATTATTAACCAGACTCCCCGTAAAACCCTGCGTGGTGTGCAGGCTATAGGTCTTGATTCGCTTCCAGACGGTATTTTTAACGTTGACCAAACCACTCAGGTACGCATCGGTGAACGTGAGAAAACAGAACTGGGTTTTTTCAACCACGCTGAAGGAGTGATGGTCTGAAGGGCCGAGAAAATATACGTCGCCCGCCGTATAGGGGAAGCGGTTGTCATTGATGATGTGGTACCCACTGCCCTTGCCGATCAGAATGAGTTCATAGAAGTCGTGCGTATGAACCGGCAAAAGCCATTGACTGGTTTCGACTTGCTGAACGATCAGCGGTTCTTGTTGGAGGTAGCGTTTCATACAGAAGAGCGTTTCAGGTTGTTCGGAATCAATTCAAAGACTCTGTATACCAATGAAATGCCATCCCTCCTTTACGAATGAAAGTAAACCGTAGGCGATATTTAATACTTTGATTTTCAATTATTTATAGATTAGTTTAAGCCTGTCTGTGGCTGGTAATGTCCTCCAACATATTGGAGTGCCTCCATTATAGTGGAGTTGGATTTTGGAGGCTACGCCCCTGTATTCTTGTTCGTATCTTTGGGTTCACCGTACCGGAAACCGAATCCAAAATCCAGAAAAAATGCTGTCTCCGAACGAATTGGTCCCGTCGCCTACCTTGCTCATTGTCGAGGACGAATTTATGATTGCCAACGACCTTCGGCGCATCCTGGAAAAGGCCGGCTACCGGGTTATCGGGTTGGCCGGATCGGTTCCGGAAGCGATCACAATGGTCGAAAAGCAGCGACCGGATATTGTCTTACTGGACATTTTTCTGGATGGCGATCAGACCGGCATCGATTTGGCGCACTGGCTGCGTGAAAAAAATACGCCCTTCGTTTACCTGTCAGCCAACCTGACGAGCCGTGTGCTGGAATTGGCTAAAGAAACACACCCGTTCGGGTTTTTGAACAAGCCGTTTCGCGAAAAAGACGTTCTGTCCACACTGGAAATCGCCCGGTACCGGCACGCACATAGCGAAGAAGCCCGGTTGAGGCAGCAACAGGCGCTGCAAATGGCTGTGAATAATGCCATTGTAACCATTCAGGACCGCAGCCAGCTTTGTCTGGCTATTGCCGATCAAATCGATCAAATTGTTCCCTTTTCCTTCTTTACACTCCGCATCGGTTTGTCCGACGAAACCGCCAGTTACTGGCTGATGCTGCAAAAGGTTGCTCCCGGAATCTTCGAGCGCATTGCGTTCACTTCGTTGGTGCAAAGTGAACGGCGCGACGAAAAGATCGACGAACTGGAACGGGAATCATTGGGCCAGCCGGATGAACAGGGCGGTATTTTCACCGAAACCGCCTTTGATCAACTGTGTGAACGGTACCCGACCATTCGTTCCTGCCGGGATCGTTTTGGCGTTCGTTCGCTGGCGGTTTTTCCGATTCAATTGAAGCGGGAATCGTCTACCACCATCCTGTTGTCCAGCACGCTTGCCGACGGTTTTTCCCGGAAAGAGTACGAATCGATTAGTTTGATTATTCCCCAGATTGCGCTGGCCCTGAACAACCTGCTGGCCTACGAGGAAATCGAAGCCCACCGGCAGACCAAAGCGACGGAACTGGCCATCGTTACGGCTTTTCGGAATGGCAAAGACCGGGCAGAGATCGTTCCGCTGGTAGCAAAAGCGCTCAACAACCTCCTGCCCATCGACGGGTTGGCGATCTTTCGGATTGAATCCACGGCGGCATCATCTGCCACGACAACCGTGGTACAGAAAGTCGACGGTTCGTTCACCCTGCTGCCCGCCCAGGACGCCGTGGCGGCTCTGACCGGAATGACGCCCTGGTTTACGGAACCTGCGGACCAACAATCGCCGGAGACAGAAAAGCAGCGGAGACTGGCCGAGGCCGTGTATGGCAAAGGAGCCGACTGGAAATCGTTTCTCTATATCCCGATCATCAGCCAGGGCCAGCCGATGGCATCGCTGTTGCTGGGCAGCAAAGCCGCCTATGCGTTTACCCGCAAAGACGTGCTGGTTTTGCAGGAAATTGGCAGTCAGATCGCGCTGGCACTGGAAAATCTGGTAGCCTACGAGCGAATCAAAGACTTGAGCGAGCAACTGGAACAGGAGAAGACGTATTTGAGGGAGGAGATTAAAACCGGACATAATTTCGAGGAGATTATTGGAACCAGTTTGGCCCTGAAAACCGTGTTTGAAAGTGTAGGGCAGGTCGCTAAAACGGATTCTACCGTGCTGATTACGGGCGAAACCGGTACGGGAAAAGAGCTGATTGCCCGGGCGGTACACAACCAGTCGAACCGCAAAAACCGGTCGGTCGTGAAAGTCAACTGCGCGGCACTACCCCCCCAACTCATTGAATCCGAACTTTTTGGCCACGAACGGGGGAGCTACACGGGGGCCACCGAAAAGCGGATTGGCAAGTTTGAACTGGCAAACGGAAGCACTATTTTTCTGGACGAAATTGGGGAGCTTCCCCTGGAGTTGCAGGCCAAACTGCTGCGGGTGATTCAGGAAAAAGAGATTGAACGGCTGGGCGGAAAGGGGCCGATCCGGGTGGATGTCCGGATCATTGCGGCTACGAATCGAAACCTGCAGCAGGAAGTGACGGCAGGCCGGTTTCGCTCGGATTTGTATTACCGACTGAATGTCTTTCCAATCCGATTGCCGCCCCTGCGCGAGCGATTGGAGGATTTGCTGCCCCTGACGACGTATTTCCTACAGAAAATCGGCAAAAAACTGGGAAAACCGCTGACCGGGATTGCCAATTCGTCGCTGCAGCAGATGAGGCACTATGCCTGGCCGGGCAACATTCGGGAACTGGAACATGTGCTGGAGCGGGCGGCCATTCTGTCGCGCACCACCACGCTGGAACTCGCCGAGCCGCTGCTGACGGGTTTGGCGGTTCCGTCGGTTGTTTCACCGTCCTCTGCGGAAGTAGAACCTTTGCAAACCACGATGCGAACGGCGATTCTGGCGGCTCTGGCAAAATCCGGTAACCGCATCCGGGGCGAAGGTGGGGCCGCCGAACTCCTGAACATCAAACCGACGACGCTGGAAGCGCGCATGAAAAAGCTGAACATCACCGTTCGGCCCGTTTAATCCATTAGCTCGTCTGCAAAACCGCCCGCACCGGTTTTTTAGCCACGCTGAATACCAGGTTGATTTCCACCCCGTTTTCCTGGGTAATCGCCAATTTCCCCTTGATCTGTTTACTCAACCCGCGGATCATCGTCAGGCCCAGTGAGTTGCTGCGGGCGACATCAAACCCGGCGGGCAATCCCACGCCATCATCGCTGATAATCAGTCGGTAGGTTTGCTCTTCAACAGCCGTCAGGGTGACGATAATGGTGCCGGGACGGTTTTGGGGAAAAGCATATTTGAGCGAATTCGTGACGGCTTCGTTGATAATCAGTCCCAAAGGTGTGGCCAGGGCTACATCGAATTGAACATCGACACTCGCTACCTGGGGGTGAATGGTGTTGAACCGGTCGAAGGATTCGATGAGGTAATCCACGATTTCGTGGATGTATTCCCGCATGTTGATCTGGGCCAGATTGTCGGATTGATAGAGTTTCTGGTGAATCAGGGCCATGACCTGCACGCGGTTCTGACTCTCGCGGATGGCGGCCAGAGCGGTCGGGTCGTTGAGGAAATCAAACTGGGAGTTGAGCATGCTGGAAATGACCTGCAAATTGTTCTTGACCCGGTGGTGGATCTCCCGCAACATCCATTCGCGTTCTTCCAAAAGCCGTTCTTTGTCACTCAACACCTCCTGGAGCGACTGGTTTTTCTGGTCGATCAGCCGCTGTTTCGTTTCGAGTTGCTGGTTGGTGCGTTGTTTCAGCCGGTAGCGGTTATAGGTCAATCCCAGGAGCAGTGTGAGCAGAACGGCCCCGCCAACCATGCTGTTGCGCTCGACTTCATTGCGGGATTTCTGTGCCAGATTCGCACTGGTCAGAAGTTGAATATTTTTTTGGTTGAGGTGAATTTGCTGCTCTATTTTTTCGGTTTGAAACTCTACATTTAACCGCGCAATCTCCTTGTTTTTATTCTCACTGTACAGCGAATCCTGAAGTGATTTATAGATTTTAAAATGATTGATAGCGGTTAGGTAATGACCCTGTGCGGAATCCAATCGGAACTGCATAAGATGGCTGGTGGCGATAATACTTTTATTTCCCATCTGCTCCGCATTTTCAACATGTTCCTTCAAAAGGGGGGGCACCTGATCAAGTTGGTGCGTGTTGATCAGGAAATCAATCAGGGGCGGGTAAACGAGAATAATGGATAGATAGCCCGGATACATCTTTTTAAATTGAGCAACCTGGTCAATCAATTGATTGTAATGGTACTGGGCCTGTTTATACTGGTTCTTGCTTTGATAAATCTTGAGAAATAAACTGTTTACTCTGATGTCGAAATATAAATCAGGCGCGGTGTACTCTTTTTTCAGTTTCGACAGGAAAGCAATGGCGTGTTCATATTGGCCTGATTTATAGTACGATGTACCCAGGTTGGCGCCCACAAGGCCAATGGATGACAGGTCATTGTACCGCCGGGCAATAGAGAGAGAGCGTAGAAAGTAATGAATGGCCTGTTTGTGATCATGCACATCATCATAATTTATGCCAATCCGGTTATAAATGGTGCATAACTGAAGGGTCGTATCATTTTGTAATTCAGCGGTTTTTAAGGCTAATAACCCATACTTTGTCGCCATTCTAAAATCGCCGGTCGTGTTATACAATACCCCTAATAAATCATAGACACCTTGCAAATTTGGATAGTTGATTTGTTTATAAATAGCCAGTGATTTTTTTAACAATTCAATTGCTTTGGTTGTATTTAAAAGGATATGGTAAAAGTCAGCCAGCTCCCGTAAGGTCATGGCCTCACGCTCTTTATTGCCAACCTGCTGAAATAAAGGAAGTGCCTGTTCGTAATATTTAATTCGTTGCTTTAGTTCTTCATCGGAACTGCCATAGGTGTTGCCCAATTCCATATAGGCAGCCGCCAGTTCGGCGACATGGCGGTTTTTGGTAAAACGATGGATGGCCGTTTGACCAAACCGGCGGGCTTGCTGCGTATTCCCGCTTTCCCGGTATGCCTGTGCGCCAATCAAATACGCAACACCCTGCCCTTTTTCATACGCCAAATACCGGCTGACCGAATAACCCTGACGCACCAGCAGCAAGGCCGTATCCAGATCGCTTGCTTGCTCGCCCGGTTTGAGGATGTAGCTCCGGGCCAGTTCCAGCAGCAGATTGGCCCGGTTGGTGTCGGGACGGCTTTGCTGGAGCAGGATCATTAAGCTATCGATCGAATGGGTTTTTGCCTGCGCCTGAGCAACCGGCTCACGAAGCAGCCATAATCCCCAGAAAAGAAAGAAAAAAACGGATCGTCTCATCAGAACGCAGGAAGTTAGAACAACAAATTGAAGCAACACTTCAGGAAGAGTGTTGCTTCAACGAAATAGGTCGACGGTGTGAACTTGGTTTCTCTTTCTTAAAAATACGCCGGTAAACTGCTTTGAATCAACGGTTTTTCTCTTTTTAATTTCAGTACAGAACCCATGCGGGGTCGCCAACGCGGCAACAAGGCAGTTGTTAGCCCAAAAACTTCTTCAATTCAGCCGCTGCGTGGGTGATGAGCGAGCGCGTACCCGGCATCTGACTCAGCGGATTGAGCAATCCCCAGTCGTGAATCATGCCCTGGTAACGAATCAGCGTAACCGGCACCCCGGCTTCGTCCAGCTTGCGGGCGTAGGCTTCGCCTTCGTCGCGCAGCACGTCGTTTTCGGCCACCTGCATCAGCGTTGGCGGTAATCCTTTCAACTGTTCGAGGGTCGCTTGCAGCGGGGCCGCATAATACGAACGGCGGTCTTCCGGATTCGGGGCGTAACTGTCCCAGAACCAGATCATCATGTTGCGGGTCAGAAACCGGCCGGTCGCGTATTGATGGTAGGAAACCGTGTCAAAATCGGCGTTGGTAACGGGCCACAGCAACACTTGCAAGCGGATTTTCGGGCCGTTTTTGTCTTTGGTCATCAGCGCGACGGCGGCTGTCAGGTCGCCCCCGGCACTGTTGCCGATGATGGCCAGCCGTGAACCGTCGACGTTTAGCTCCGCCCCGTTTGCGGCCACCCACTGGAGAGCGGCATACGACTCATGGAGTGCTACGGGAAACCGGGCTTCCGGCGAGCGGCTGTAATTGACAAAAACCGCTACGGCCCCCGACTCGACGACCAAGTCGCGCACCAGCCGCTGGTGGGTCGGAAAGTCGCCCAGCACCCAGCCTCCGCCGTGGAAAAACAGGAAAACGGGGAGCATACCGGCAACACCCGCCGGGCGAACGATGTCCAGATCCACGCTTAAACCGTCCTGCGAAATGGTCTGTTGCGAAACATAAACGCCGGACAAATCAACCTCGACCGATGTTTGGGCCGATTCCAGCACCGCCCGGGCTTCTGCCGGACTGAGTTGTTCCATCGGCGTGCCTCCACCGTTGTTCAGGGCGTTCAGAAAAGCTTTGGTGCGGCTCTCGATGGCGGGATCCGTTGCCGGATCGAGCGGTTCGATCACGGGCAGTATCTGTATTTCCATGTTCGTTTAAAGAGAAGTAGATGAAATGACTTAGTTAATCTCCTTCAAAATGGTCACCAGTTCGTCCGGTTTGGCCCAGTAGGGGCTGTGGCTCGTGTTCATCGTGTAGATTTTTGCAATTTTGCCCGGGTAGCCGTCGATCATTCGTTGCTGTAACGTGGGCGTAACGCCCTCATCTTTCAGCGTTTTGATGTAGTATTTGGGGATTTTACCGAAGTTGGCGTCCGTCAGGCTGGCCTTGGCCGCAAAAACCGCCAGCGGTTCCGGCCGGGTTTTCGCCACCTCTTTCTGAATGGCTTCCGGCGCATCGACGGCAAAAACCTGAACCAGCACATTCGGCGGCAGCGAAGCCGTCAGGCCATCTGCTTCCGGGTGCAGGCTGCGTCCCAGCAAACTTTCGGTATCGGAACTGGCCAGTTCGTAGAGCGTCTGGCCGTTTTTAGGCAGAAAAGCACACAGATACACCAGTTTTTCGATTTTGGCCGGAATCTGCTCCGCCACCTGGGTAACGACCATGCCGCCCATGCTGTGACCGAGCAAAACCACTTTCCCCGAAATGGCGTTGATTTTCTGGACAACCGTGCTGACATACAACTCAAAATTGGCTTTGCTCACGGGCGTCGGATCGGTGCCGTGGGCGGGCAAATTAAAGGCAACCACCGAATAACCAGCCTGTTCCAGCTTGGGTTTGATCAACTGCCAGGCCGACTCATCGGCGAACGTACCATGTACAAATACGAAGGTCGGTTTGGGGGCCGCTTCCGTTTCGTCGTCGTCGCAGGACGTTGCCAGAAACGGACAGGCCAGGACAATAAGCATCAGGAGAAATTTCATGATTTCAGCGTGTTTATGAGATAAAAAGTGTGGTTAGAATCAAAAAGAATGGTGTGGAGTAAAAGAACGGTATTTTGTATACGCAGCGTTTTTGGCGGTTACACTGAAGCGGCTTTTTTCACCAGAACTTTCGTATCGATCCAGTCCAGAATAAAATCGGCGTCTTCCTGCCAGGTCGGAAGCCCCAGCACATAGTGATTGCGGCCACTAAATAATTTGTAGTCCAGCACGGAACCGTTGAATTCATAGGCTCTGAAATTGCGGATGTTCAAATGAGCCGGGGTGATGTGGTCCAGATCGCCCGCCGTAAACAGCAGGGGCGCGTGCGGTTTGGCATAATCCACTTTGGAGACATTCGTCAGGGCACCCCGGGCAACGGTTTTCGATTCCGGGATGATGTATTTTTCGTACGAAGCCTGTTGTTCCTCCAGCGGCATGCCATTGACAAAAGCATATTGCCAGTCTTCGAACGACATCAGATACGTTTCCTCCAGGTCGGTAAAGATGCCCAGCGATTTCCAGCCGGCTTTCAGAAACGAAAACTCGTATGGAAACACACCCAGGGGAGGAATGGAGTGGATGGCGACCCCAGCCGCAGCCAGATCCCGGTTTACCATGATCTGCGTCAGCATCCCGCCGTACGAATGCCCGATCACGATGGGCTTTTCGGGGAGTGCCTGGATGAAGTCCGCGTAATGATCGACCAGTTCACCCAGCGTTAGCAGCGCCAGTTGCTTGTCATTCGGCTGACGGGCCCGGAGTTCAACGGCCGGGGCGTCTTTGTAAGGCCAGGGCGGTGCAAAGGTGGTGTAGCTTTTGCTTTCGAAATACGCTCTCCATTCGTCCCAGCAGGTGTGGCTAACAAATGCGCCGGTAATGAACACGACGGTTTTTGAGGTGGAGTTTTTCATGAGGTATGATTTTAGAATGATTACTCGAAATGACCGGGACAAAGATCCGGCTGATGGTCGGGAGAGGACCGGTAAAAATCGACGGGAATGCGGTAAGAATTGCGGAAAACGCTGGCAGTGATTGCCGGAATGCTCGTACTGGAGAAAAGTCGGCTTCTTTTGGAGGAGATTTTCGGTAAAAATCGGTTAGATAGGATTTAAATAGATTTCGCGGAGTTGAGCGGAGAAAAAGGAGAGTTAAGCGGAGTTATTTATTTTCTCTGCTTAACTCCCCTTTTCTCCGCTCAACTCCGCGAAACAACTCAAATTACTCTTTTACCCGACTTTTTTCGCCGGATTACCGAACACCGTCGTCCCGGCTTCCACGTTTTCGATCACCACCGATCCCGCGCCGATCCGGGCGTTTTTGCCAATGGTGACGCCCGCAATGACCGTTACACCCGTACCGATGAAAGCACCTTCTTCGATGGTGACGGCCGAATTAATGGAACTGCCCGTTCCGATGTGGACAAAATCGCCAAGTTTGGTCTGCGACTCGATGACCGAGCCCGACTGAATGATGCAATGCTGTCCGATTTCGGCAAAAGGGTTAATGACGACCCGGGCCGTAATCAGATTCCCGTGGCCGAGGGTGGCCGTAGCCGAGATGATGGCGGTATCGTGGATGGCGTTGACGGGCTGGACGTGCCGCCGGTCGTTCAGCATTTTGACCAGTTTTTTCCGGACGCGGGTGTCGTCTACGGCCACGAAGGCTTCACATTTATGGCCGATGAGCTTCAAAAAACCGTCGTCGTCGGTTTCGCCCAACACCGTCACATCCCCGAATTCTTTGCCGTGTAATTTTTTATCGTCATCCAGCAAACCGTAGACGACCACACCGTTGCGCTGAAAAATGTCCAACGCCGTGACGCCCAAACTGCCTGCTCCCAAGATGAGTACCGGATTCTCCATGTTGATTGAATTACATTAAGGTATTGTTAACAAACCACATAACCGTCCGAAAAAGTTTGCAATCCGGTAAAATTGAGGAAATACCAGACTCATAATCAAACCGTATTTTCGGACATGAAACAAAACACTCATTTCCGAACGATCGTCATTTCGGATGTGCATTTGGGAACGAGCGGTTCGAAGGCAAAGGAAGTCACTGACTTTTTGAAGTACTACAGTTGTCAGAAATTAATTCTGAACGGCGATATCATCGACGGCTGGCAACTTCGCCGGGGGGGCGAGTGGAAAAAGAAACACACGGCGTTCTGGCGGGCCATTTTGAAGGCGATGGACCGGCACGACACCCGCGTGATCTACCTGCGCGGCAATCACGACGATTTTCTGGATCAGATCATGCCGTTGCGGCTTGGGAAATTCTTTTCTATCCGGAAAGATTACGTTCTGAATTCCGGCGAAAAGCGGTTTTATATTACCCACGGCGACGTTTTCGATACCATCACGACGCAGATGAAATGGCTGGCCTACCTGGGCGATATCGGCTACACGTTTCTGCTTTGGGTCAACAAATTTTACAACAATTACCGCGCCTGGCGGGGACTTTCGTATTATTCGCTGTCGCAGAAGATCAAAAGCCGGGTGAAACAGGCGGTGAGTTACATCTCGGATTTTGAAGAAAAACTGACCGAACTGGCCAAAGCCCGAAACTGCGACGGCGTCATTTGCGGCCACATTCACCAACCGGCCATCCGCCAGTTCGACGACCTGATTTACATGAATTCCGGCGACTGGGTGGAATCGCTGAGCGCACTGGTCGAAGATCACGACGGCAACTGGAACCTCCTGTATTATAGCTCCGAACTCGAAAAAGCCGAGTCGCAACCCGCCCTGTACCAGGCCTGATTCGTTATTTTCCGCTTTTGATTTTCGCCAGCATCCGGTATTTTTCGCTAACTTCCGGTATTAGAAGCACTGGCATATGAAAATTCTGCATACCGCAGACTGGCATTTAGGGAAACGACTGTATAAGCATGAACTCCGCGACGATCACGTCCGGTTTCTGGACTGGCTGGCCGAAACCGTCGAAAGTCGGGAGATCGATGTGCTGATCATTTCGGGGGATATTTTCGATACGACGAACCCCAACGACGGGTCGATGCAGTTGTATTACCAGTTTCTGACCCGAATGCTGCCGCTGGAACGCCGGATCATCATCACCGGCGGCAATCACGATTCTCCCAGTAAGCTCAACGCCCCGCGCGAACTGCTTCGGCACCTCAATATTCACGTCATCGGCTGCACAACCGGCGATTGCGCCGAAGAAGTGATTCGGCTGACCACCGGTTCCATCGATTTGCTGGTGGCTGCCGTTCCCTATCTCCGCGACAGCGATTTGCGGCAATCCATTTCGGGTCAGACCTACGAAGACCGTGTTGAAGCCGTGCGGATGGGCATCCGGAATCATTACGAACGCATTGTCGATCATTGCCAGACGGAATACCGCGATGTGCCGGTTTTGGCGATGGGCCATTTGTACGTCAATGGCGCGACGGTTTCGCCGGAAAGTGAACGGGAAATTCACGCGGTGGGCGGTCAGGCGGCTTTTTCGTCGGAGCATTTTCCGCCCGGTTTCGACTACGTGGCGCTGGGACACATTCACGTACCGCAGCAGATTGGCGGACTTGAAACCGTTCGCTACAGTGGTGCTCCGCTTCCGCTGAGTTTTGCCGAACGCGACAACCGGCATCAGGTGCTGGAATTGACGGTTGAAAATGGCAAAATCAAAACCATTGAATCCGTTCCGGTTCCGCATTTCCGCTCGTTGCGGCAGGTGGCCGGAACGCTGGATGCCGTTCGGGAGACGCTGGAAAAACTGGAAGAAACCGATGCGCTGGCCACGATGGTGGAAATTCTGGTCGAAGAAGAGAACGAAAGCCTGACGGTTCGGCAGCATTTTGAGCAGTTGCAGCGCGATTATGCCGAAGCGCCGTTTCTGATTGCCAAGTCCCGGTTGATTTTTCGCAATAAATTAAAAGGGTTAGACTCGCTTTACGTGGCCGACACGCAGTTGCAGGACCTTTCGTACCTCGATGTGTTTGGCCGTCGGCTGGATGCGTCGCTGGTCGAGGGCGACGAGCGGACCGCGCTTCTGGAAGCGTATAAAGAATTGTATCGTTTGGTTACGGAACAAGCAGCCCATCCTGTACTCCTGCATGAAAATCCGACAAATTCGCTTTCGTAACATCAATTCCTTTTACGGCGAACACCCGCCGATTCAGTTTAACGAAGGGCTGCTGAACAGTACCGGCCTGTTTGTCATTGCTGGTCCAACCGGAGCCGGAAAATCGACTTTGCTGGACGTCATTACGCTGGCGTTGTTCAACCGGGTACCGCGGATTTCGGGCGGTATTTCCAACACCAGCATCATCGACGAAGGCATCCTGGTCAATCAGCAGGCGGCCCGGGAACCGGGTACGGCGGCTTATGCGGAGATTGAGTATGAAGTGGGCGGGAAAGCCTACCGTTCGCGCTGGTCGATCAAGAAAAACCGCAACGGCAACTGGAACAACTACGAAATGGAAATTGCCTTTCTCCCCGAAGGGCAAACGGAAGGTCAGTTGTTACCGATCAAAGGATTAAGTGAATTTCCGAAGAAGAACGAAGAACTCATTGGCCTGACCTACGACCAGTTTATCCGGTCTATCGTGCTGGCGCAGGGTGCGTTCGACCAGTTTCTGAAGTCGCGGGCGGCCGAACGGAGCAAGATGCTGGAACGAATTACCGGCACCGAAATTTACCGGCAATTGGGTCAGCGGGCGCACGCGGTCAATAAAACGTACGACGAACGTATCAAGGACAAACGGCAGGAAGTCGAGCTGATCAAAGTATTGAACGACGAGCAGGTCGAGGAACTCAAAACCCGCCAGAAAGCGATTGGTAGTCGGCTGGATGAACTCGCCAAAGAGATTGTCTTTTACACGAACGAGGAACAGTTTCTGCGCCAGATTGCCGATGCCGATCAGCAGCTTGCGGTTTTGACCAAGCGGCAGCAGGTGTCGGAAGAAAAAAAACAGGCTTTTGTGCCGGATGCGCTGCGACTGCAACGCCACGAGCAGGTCGCCGATTTGGCTGCTCACTTCTCCGATATTACCAACGCCGAGCGGAACCGCAAAACCGCCGAACAGGACCAGCAAACGGCCCGCACGAATCTGCGCGATCTGGAAAACCAGCAGACGGTTTTGATGGGGAAAGCGCAAACGCTGACGCAGAAAACCGGGCTGTCGGAACAGACCTTTGAAAAAGAGTTGAACGACTTTCGGGAAACCGTGCTGGATCTAACCAACCGGTACCAAACTGAACGGGATAAAGCCAAACCGGCGTTCAGTTCGATCAAAAAAGAACTGGAAAGTACGAAACTGGTGTGGTTTAAGTCGCTTGATTTGCGGCATGTCGACCAGATGACGGCGTCGGTCAATGGGCGATTGCATGAGTTGAACGTTCAATTGGTGCAGATTGAGCAGGATTACGCGGCCCTAACCCCGGCTTCGATTCAGGACGAATTAAACCGGCTGCTGGAACAGGACGGAAATCTGGCCGAACTGCTCCTGTTGCTCATTCAGCAACAGGAGCGACTACTCGACGGAACGACGCTGAACGGCAAAATCAATGACCATACCGCTTTTTTGAACGAACACCAAAAACCGTTGGGCCAGCTATTGGCGGAGGTGGAAGGGCTTCAGCAGAAAATAGAACAACTTCAGAACACCAAACGGCGACTGGCCGAAGAAGCGGATCTGGAAGAGTTGCGGAAGGCTTTGCAGGACGGCGAACCCTGCCCGTTGTGCGGTTCGCTGGACCATCCATACGCCCAGCATTACATCAACCAGACCGGCAAACTGGAACTGGAATTGCGCCTGGCTACGAAGGATCTGGAGCATAAGAAAAAGCAGTTTGATACCTTGCAGGGCAAACTGCTGAAAATACAGTCGGAACTGGAGCTGTATTCCGAACAGCGGAACGCGCTTCGAAAAGCCTATTCTGAAAAACGGAACTTCATTTCAAACCGGTTGACCACACTCGCGCTGGACCCAACGCTGTCGCCGGAGCAAATCAGAGACGCCCAGCAGGAGATTCAGATTCAGCGGAAAGAACTGAACCAGATTCAAACGCTCTGGGAGGAAGAAAGTCTGTTACGACGGCTTTCGGGTGACCTGGAAACCGTGCAGCAGAGTAAAACTCAGGCGGAATTGCTAAAAGCGCAAAAGGAGCAGTTGTTTGTGGGCGATGATGTGCGGTTTCAATGTGAACAACTTGTCAATCAGTATACTACCGTTCGGGCAAAAATCAGTGCGCAGCGGAGCCTGCTCGAAAAGGCCACCGCCAACTATGCTGATTCGGATAAAAGCTACCAAACGCTGACGACCGAATTACAGCCGGTTTTGGCCGAACGCGGTTTTGCCGACCTGACCGATGCCCGCGCCTGTTTGCTCGAAACGCCGAAAGTCCGGCAGTGGCAGGAACTGAAAACCGCCCTGGAAAGAGAAGCAGACGAGATCGTTCGGAAGCAGCAGGAAGAAACGCAGAAACGCCGGGAAGCTGCCGACGCCTGCCAAACCGCCTTGCCGCTGGATGAAATAACGGCCAAACTTCAGATCACCAAAAAAGAAGAATCCGGTGAGCGGGAAAATATCGGGTATTACAAACGACAACTGGAGGAAGACAAGGAGAAACGTCGAAAATTCAAACAACTGACCAAAGACCTCGAAAAACTCGAAACCGAAGCCCGGCCCTGGCGGGAGCTGGACCGACTGATTGGCAGCGCGAAAGGCGACGATTACAGCAAGTTTGCGCAGGGATTGACGCTGGCGCAACTGATCGGTTTGGCGAATCGCCGGTTGAAAGAGCTGTCGGATCGGTATTTATTGTTAAAACCGCGCGACGGGCAGGACGAACTCTACGTTGTGGATCTCTACCAGGGCAGCACCGAACGCTCGGTGTCGAGCCTGTCGGGGGGCGAAACGTTTACGCTGAGTCTGGCGCTGGCGTTGGGTTTATCCGATCTGGCTTCCCAAAACGTCCAGATTGAAAGTCTGTTCATTGACGAAGGCTTCGGCACACTCGACCCTGATACGCTCGATACGGCGGTTGCGATGCTGGAAAAATTGCAGCACGACAGCAAGAAAACTATCGGCATTATTTCCCACCGCCACGAAATTAAAGAGCGGATCAGCGTACAGATTCAGGTGGAGAAAGGAATGGACGGCAATAGTAAGATCAGTGTGATTGAAGTGTGATAAGAACAGAAAAGGGAGAAAAGGACAAACGTGCCAGTGGCTCCCTTTCATCCTTTCCTCCCTTCTCCGGTATTCCTTCTTTTTTACTGTTGCTGTTGCTGATGCACCTGCGTCAGTTTCACGGCCATATCTTCAGAAATGCCGACGCTGGAGAAACCGCCGTCGTGCAGCAGATTTTGCATCGTAACCATGCGGGTCAGGTCGCTGAAGAGCGTGATGACGTAGTTGGCACAATCTTCGGCGGTGGCGTTGCCCAGCGGAGACATAATGCCGGCGTATTCGTAGAAAACGTCGAAACCACCTACGCCGGAACCGGCGGTTGTCATCGTCGGCGACTGAGAAACGGTATTGACGCGAACATTTTTCAGTTTACCGTAGCGGTAGCCGTAACCCCGGGCGATGGATTCGAGCACGGCTTTGGCATCCGCCATGTCGGTATAGAACGGGAACGTCCGTTGGGCAGCAATGTAGCTCAGGGCGACAAACGATCCCCACTCATTGATGGCGTCCAGTTTTTCGGCGGTCTGCATCATTTTATGAAACGACAGGGCCGAAACGTCGAGGCTTTTCTGATACCATTCGTAGTTCAGATCGCCGTACGGTTTGTTCTTGCGGATGTTGGGGCTCATGCCGATGGAGTGCAGCACGAAGTCGATTTTGCCGCCCAACACGTCCATTGATTTGGTATACAGGTTCTCAATATCCTCTAAAGACGTTGCGTCGGCGGAAATGATTTCGGCGTCGCATTGCTCCGCCAGTTGCTTGATCGCACCCATTCGCATGGCTATCGGTGCGTTGGAAAGCGTGAACGTTGCGCCTTCTTCTTTCGCTTTCAGTGCTACTTTCCAGGCAATGGATTTTTCATCCAATGCTCCGGTGATGATTCCTCGCTTGCCTTTCAATAATCCGTAAGCCATGAATTTGAGTTGCTTTGTTGGGTGATCGTGTCGATTCAGAAGGGGGCAAAGTAACTACTTTTTTTGCTGGAATGCCAACACCGGCGTTTGCCCCGGGCCGGGTTTGCGGATCAATATTCCTTGATATCCATGCGGATGCGCCATTCTTTCGGCAGGTAATTATTCACCCGGTTACCCACGCCTTTCAGCCAACCCAGGTTCAATCCGTTGTAGCGGGCCAGCAGCCAGCCCTTCACCGGTTCGTTCAAAACCAGGTTTTCCTTCTTGAAATACCGCAACGCATCCTCCTTTGATAATTCAATACCAGGCAGATTTTCGGCCAGAGCGTTACTCAAAGCCAGGGCGTGCGACGGAATGAAATCATCACCTTTGAACGTGCCCATTTCCAGGCCAAAACCTTTGTTGTGGAGGGCCGCATCCAGCACGCGGAGGTCGGCCGAGAGGGTTTCCGGGATCGCAAAAACGTCCTCATTCGGTTTCACATAAAAAGAAAATGCGTCGGAATTTTTCAGAAAAGTCTTTAAGATTTTCTCCTGCCAGTTGCGAACCGGTTTGAGCGACCGAAATGACCGGGGAACACCCATTTCGGGGCTGGACCGTTGTTTCTTTTTGAACACACTTAGGAAAAAACCTTCGCCGGTTACCCGGTGGGGATAACATTGGTAGCCGACGGTTTGGTCCAGCGTTTTTTCAGCAATTCCCCAGGATTCGGGCAAATCTAACGGAACGTTTTCAAAACCGTGTTTGCTCAGCCAGGCGGCATTCTGGCTATTTTCTTCGTCATTATAGGTACACGTACTATAAAGGAGCAATCCGTCGTCGCACAGCAGGGGCGTGGCGGCCGTCAGAATCCGCTGCTGGCGGGCGGCACAGAACACAACGCTGTCCGGCGACCATTCGAGCATGGCTTCCGGATCTTTCCGAAACAGTCCTTCGCCCGAGCAGGGGGCATCCACCAGCACGACATCGAAAAAACCGTTCAGGCTCTTGAAGTCTTCCGGATCGTGGTTGCTGATGACGACATTGGGATGCCCCCACTTTTCCATATTTTCTTTCAAAACCGGGATCCGGCTGCGAATGACTTCGTTACAGACCAGCAAACTGTCGGCGTTTAGCAGGGATGCGAGCAGGGTACTTTTGCCACCGGGCGCGGCACACAGATCCAGCACCCGCAGCGGGCGTTTCAACCGGGCCGTCTGGCGAAGGGCTTCTGCCACCAGCATCGACGATGCTTCCTGAACGTAAAACGCACCGGCCTGAAACAAAGGGTCGAGCGTAAAAACCGGCCGCTCCGGCAAGTAGAAGCCTTCGGAACACCACAAAACCGGTTCCAGATCGGCCGTTGGTAACGCCATTTTTTGGGGATTCACCCGGATGCTGATGGGGGGCGATTGTTGCAGAGACGCCAGAAAAGCCGCGTAATCGGCACCCAATTGCTGCGCCATTTGGTGCCGGAATTGGGCAGGTAAAGGAATGTCACTCATCGGACAAATATATAATTTTTCTGAGTTGTTTGCTTACAACAGAACGGCCATTGAATAGGAATTCAGGTTGGTGTAAAGGCAATGTTGCTAATATTAATTATTTGGTTGACAAACAGTTAACTTCTGATTAGTGTGTTTTTCTATGGGTATTCATTCATTTTGCAAAATATTTTGGCTTGGATTAGTGCCTTATGACTTGTTGACAAAACAAAATTTTGTAGTAATTTCACTTTACGAAATTAGTGATTAGCTAATTAGTGCATTGCTTCATTAACCTAACTAAGAACATGTTGAAACGTTTACTCATTGCCTCATTGTGCCTATTGGGCACGGTGGGCTTCTCCTTTGCGCAAACCCGTACGGTTTCGGGCAAAGTGACCTCCGCCGAAGACACTTCTCCACTTCCCGGCGTAAACATTGTCGTTAAAGGAACCTCCCGCGGAGCGACTTCCAATGCCAACGGCGAATACACCCTGAGCGTGCCTGACAATGCCGGAACGTTAACGTTTTCGTTCATTGGATTTAAAACGACGGACGTTTCCATCGGGAATCGCTCGACGGTCGATCTGGCGCTGGAACCCGACGCTTCAACACTCCAGGAAATTGTGGTGACGGCCCTCGGTATTTCGCGGGAAAAGAAAGCCCTCAATTACGCCGTTCAGGAACTGAAACAGGAAAAACTGAACATTGCCCGCGACCAGAATGTGGCCAACGCCCTGGCCGGTAAAATTGCGGGTGTGCAGGTGTTGGGCCAGTCGGCGGCTAAATTTGGCAGCCCCAGCATCCGGGTTCGGGGGGTCAACTCGCTGACGGGCGGTGATCCGCTGTATGTGGTAGACGGAACGCCCACCGATGTGAGCCAGGTCAACATGGACGATGTCGAAACGCTGTCGGTGCTGAAAGGCCCTTCCGCAACGGCTTTGTACGGAAACCGGGCTTCGGCCGGGGTTATCGTCATTACGACCAAACGCGCCAAAGCGGGCGAAACCCGGCTGGACATCAACCACAGCACCACCATCGATATGGTGGGTCTGCTGCCGAAATACCAGAACGAATACGGTGGCGGTTATTCGCAGGATTGGGCCACGTTTGAATATGACCCGGCGTTGCATCCGGCAGACTGGGCCTCGTTTAACGGACAGAAGATTCTGGATTATGCCGCTGATGAAAGCTGGGGTCCCCGCATCGACAATTCGCCCCACCGCTCGGCGGCATCCTGGCAACAGGGCCCCGGCTTCGGACAGTTGACGCCGTATTCGGCGAATCCCAACAACGTGCGCGATTTCTTCGCCAAACCGATCAGCAACAACACCAACATCGCCTTTTCGCGCGGAACGGAAGCGTTCCAAAGCCGGATTTCGTACACGCACATCATCAACAACGGGATTGTTCCGAACTCATCACAAACCCGCGATTTTGTCAGTGCCAAAAACACGATCAAATTTGGCAGCAAACTGTCGGCCAACCTGAATGTGAATTATACGGCGTTCAAAACGAACAACCTGCCGGCTGACCGCTACGGTTCTTCGGGCGGTACGACACCCTCAAACAGCCCGATCGGTATTTCGAACGCTACCCTGAACGGGTATAACCAGACGATCGGTTCGTTCAACCAGTGGTTTCAGCGCCAGCTTAGCATCGACGACCTCAAAAACTACAAGAATCCGGATGGCACGTTCCGGAGCTGGAACATTGGCAGCCCCACCGACCCGCGCCCGAAATACTGGGATAGCCCGTATACGCAGGTGTACGAAAATACGAACACCAACCGCAGCGACCGGCTGTTCGGAGACATTGGGTTAACGTACGAATTTACGCCTTTCCTGAAAGCCTCGGCCACCGTCCGGCGCGACCAGAACTACTTTACGCAGGAATCGCGCGTGGCACAGGGAACGCTGAACGCTGGTGGTTTGGGTGCCTACTCGACCCTGGGAGCCAGTGCCCGCGAAAACAACTACGAATTTCTGGCCAGTTACAACCAGGAATTTGCCAACCTGTCGGTGGTCGCCAATGCCGGGGGAAACATCCGCTACAACCGCATCGACGGTCAGTTCCAGGCCACGGTAGGGGGGCTTTCGGCACCAAATTTCTACAACATTGCCGCTTCCATCGACCGGCCTTTGTCGAACAACTACTTGTACGAACGGCAGGTCAACAGTGTGTTCGGAAACGTGAGCATCGGCTACAAAGATTTTGTTTTTGTAGAAGCTTCGATTCGGAACGACTGGTCGTCGACCCTGCCGAAAGCCAACAACTCGTATCTCTACCCGTCCGTGTCGGCCGGTTTGGTCTTCTCGGAGTTGCTTCCGCAGAACAGCATTCTGTCGTACGGTAAAATCCGGGCCGGTTATGCTCAGGTAGGTACGGACGTTGGGCCTTACCAGACGGCGTTGGCCTACAACTCCGGAACACCGTATTCGAGTAATGCAACCCTGTTTCTTCCATCGCTTTTGCCGAATTCCAACCTGCAACCGGGTCTGTCGTCTTCCTATGAAGGTGGTATTGACCTGCGTTTCCTGAATAACCGACTGGGTTTTGAATTTACGGCCTATCGCAACGACAACAAAAACCAGATTATTCCGGTGCCGGTTACGCCGACCAGCGGCTATACCAACGCCGTTATCAACGCCGGTCTGATTCAAACCAGCGGTCTGGAATTGCACATCAATGCGACGCCGGTTCGGTCGGCGTCCGGTTTTACCTGGGAGTTTGACATCAACCTGGACCGCAACCGCTCGAAGGTCGTTGAACTGCGGGAAGGTTTGACCAACTACCAGATCGACGGCCCCCAATGGCGGACGTTGACCCTCAACGCCCGCGAAGGCGAAGACTGGGGTCTGCTGGTAGGGCAGGGAATCAAGAAAGATGCGAACGGAAACCGTCTGGTCTACGGCAGTGGTGCCAATGCCGGTTTATACATCAAGGAAGAAAACGTGCCGCTGGGTTCCGTTTTGCCGAAGTTCAAAGGTGGATTCCTGAATACCTTCACGTATAAAGGGCTGTCGTTGCGGGTGAATGCCGACTTCATTGCCGGAGGTAAATTCTTCTCGACCACGAAAATGTTCAACAACTATTCGGGTCTGGGTGCCGAAACCGCCGGTCTGAACGAGTTGGGAGTGCCGAAACGCGATCCGGTAGCAAACAATGGCGGTATTTTACTGGAAGGTGTAACGGAAGATGGTCAGCCGAACACCACCCGGGTCGATGCCCAGAACCTGTATGAAAACTGGCTGTTTGCGCTGAATGAGTACTGGATTTACGATAAATCCTACATCAAACTGCGCGAAGTAGCTGTGGGGTACAATTTCCCGAAAAGCATGCTGGGTAAATTCATCAAATCGGCTAACATTTCGCTGATTGCCCGCAATCCGTTGCTGATATACAGCGCGATTGGTGGCGGCATCGATATTTCTGAATCAGAGACCCTGTGGTATGAAGGCGGTCAGTTGCCGCCCGTTCGCTCGTTCGGGATCAACCTGCGCCTGGGTCTTTAATCAACACTTCAAAAACAGACATCATGAAACTTTATAAGTCCATTCTTTTTGCCGGGTTGATGCTGACGACAGTCGCCTGCAGCGATTTCGAAGAAATGAACGTCAACCCCAACAGTCCGCTGTTGCCCAACACCGCCAGTTTATTTACGGGGGCCATTCGAACCGTCGGAACGATGAACAGCCAGGTGGGGCCGGCCGGGTTCAACATCACCCCGGCTCTGTACGTTCAGCAGTTTGGCGATGTAACCTACATCGAGGATTCCCGGTATAAGACCATCAACTTCAGCTACAACGGTTTGTATGCCGGGCCGCTGGTCAACCTGCAGGCCATTATCGATCAGAACACCAACGAGGCTACCCGCGCCAGTGTGGCGACGTATGGATCGAACAACAACCAGATTGCCATTGCGCGGATTCTGAAGGCGTATATTTATCAGTGGATGACCGATCGCTGGGGCGACATTCCGTATTCTCAGGCGTTGAAAGGCGATCAGAATTTCTCACCGGCTTTCGACAAGCAGCAGGATATTTACACCGATCTGTTTAAGGAATACAAGGAAGCCGCGGCCCAGTTTGACGCCGGGGCGGCTGTGAAGGGTGATATTTTGCTCAGTGGCAATGCTGCCCGCTGGAAAAAGTTTGCTGCCACCCAACGGATGCTGGCCGCGCTGCAATTGTCAAAAGTGGACCCCACGAAAGGCCGAACCGAATTTGCGGCAGCCGTAGCCGATGGCGTTCTGGCTTCGAATGCGGATAATGTCCGGTATACGTATCTGTCGGATGCCAACAACGAGAATCCGTTGTATACCAACTATGTCCGGAGCAACCGGAAAGACTTCGCGGTGAGCAACACGTTTGTGGATTATCTGAAGAAAGTGAGTGATCCGCGTCTGCCTTATCTGGCGGCTCCCAACCAGCGGGGTGAATACGTCGGGGTTCCGTATGCAGTTTTCCCGGCTACCGGCCCGGCGCAGAACTTCTCACTGGCGGCAACAACGGTTGCGGCACAAAATGCCCCGGCCAACATCGTGACCTACGCGGAGGTTTTGTTTGCGCAGGCCGAAGCCGCCAAATTGGGCTGGACTACAGGTAACGCCAAAACCCTCTACGAATCGGCGATTATGGCGTCGATGCAGCAGTGGATGGGAACCAACTTCACAGATGCAGCTTATAAGACGTACATCGCTCAGCCGGATGTGGCTTATACGGAGGCTAAAGGTATCGAGCAAATTGCGACCCAGCGCTGGATTGCTTTGTTCAACCAGGGAACATCGGCCTGGAACTCCTGGCGCCGGACGGGCTTCCCGGTGTTGAAACCGGCGGCTTCACCGCTCAACGGCGGCACGGCCATTCCGCGTCGTCTGGCCTATCCGGTCGCAACGGAAGGAACGCTGAATACGGCCAACTACAATGCCGTGATCGCCAGCCAGGGCGCCGACGATCCGTATACGCGCATCTGGTGGGACAAGCCCTAAGCAACGGATGTAAATCGGATTCGTGCCTTCTTAAAACCTCCTCTCTGCTACCGCAGGGAGGAGGTTTTTGTTTATAAAAGGAAACCGGGGCAACGCCTGGGGCGTGTAAAGATTAAAGCCGCATTAAATTTTACAATAATGCCATATAAAGGAACAAAATATGGGGATGTGGCGGCATCAGGGATAGTATATTTTGTATATTGGCCGTTATTATTCATTAACCTACGCTAAAAACATGAAGAAAAGTTTACTGCTTTACCCACTGTATCCCTCCGGGACGGTGGCCGAATCTCCTCCACAACAGAAATCCCGGCCGGAAAAAATGATTTCCGGAGAAGCGGGTTCGCTAGGTTCCGCTCCTGCCATCAGGTTATTCCACTCATCTTTTGCCAACGGTGCTGGTCAGCAGCGTAGGTAAAAATTACACCCCTTATCTCAGCGTATCGTACAGTACCGGTAGTTGCGTAAATCCTGAAACCCAGGTCGTCAGATGTAGGGATCTATTGTAGATCCGGTGCGATTCAGTACCCGATCCGTTCTGACTATACGGTTTTTGGATGTAGCAACAAGCGTTCGTGCTGCCCGCGTCCTGCGGGAGACTTTTCTAAAACAGGATGACGTAAACGGGCAGTGTTGACATTGTCACCGTGACCGTCTGTTTCGTTGAATTAACCAAACAAACTACAATTTCATTATGAAAAAACATTTACTCAGCAGCTTGCTGCTGTCATTTGTGTTCTGTTTGCCTTTGTGGGCGCAGGATCTTACCGTATCGGGCCGGATCACGGCTTCGGAAGATGGTTCTCCGCTTCCCGGTGTGAATGTGATTGTGAAAGGAACCACGAAAGGAACCACGAGCAGTGCCGACGGTACGTACCAGATCACGGTTGGAAAAGGAACGGTATTGCAATTCAGTTTCATCGGTTTTCTGAACCAAAGTGTTACAATAGACACGAAAACCAAGGTCGATGTTGCCATGAAGTCCGATGTTTCCCAGTTGCAGGAGATCGTGGTTACGGCCCAGGGTATTCGGAAAAACCAGCGGGAAATCGGGTATGCGTATTCCAATGTCACGACCGATGACGTAACCGTAGGCCGTTCGCCCCAATTGGCGCAGGCCCTTTCGGGAAAAGTAACCGGTTTGGCGGTTTATAACGTCAACAACAGCGTCGATCCGGCGGTGAAGGTAGTCTTGCGGGGCTATCGCTCTTTGACGGGGAACAACGAAGCCCTCGTGGTGCTGGACGGGATGCAAACCACCGCTACGGTATTGTCGATCATCAACCCGAATGATATCGAGAGCGTTTCGATCCTGAAAGGGGGCCAGGCGGCTACCCTGTACGGATCGGCCGGGATCAACGGGGCGCTGATCATCACCACCAAAAAAGGCGTGAAAGGCAAGCTGAAAGTGTCGTATTCAAACAGTACGAACTTTGAACAGATCAGCTTCCTGCCCCAGCTTCAGGATCAGTATGGCTCCGGGTCGCACTACTACCCTTCATTCGGGACGGCGGGTTACAGCAATGATTACCTGGTTCGGATGCAGGGCAACTGGCGCTCGTACGAAAACCAGCAGTACGGTGATCCGTTTGACGGGTCGATCCGGATGCAGGGCCGGACCACGGAGAGCGGAGGCCAGTATATGCTGCCTTACTCGGCCATTAAGAACGCCCGCCGGAAGGCCTTCGATACCGGCGTATCGATGAACAACCAGATCAATTTTCAGGGGGGCGACGAAACCAGTTCGTTCTATATGTCGATTGAAAACCAGAAGGTGAACGGGATTGTGCCCGGCGACAAAAGCGACCGGAGCGGGGCACGTCTGTCGGCTACGAAAGAATACGGCAAACTGACGGCGAGTTTCAATGCGGCTTTCACCCAGGCGATGTATAACCGGACCTCGGCGGACTTCTACAACGACATCCTCAATCAGCCCGCCAACCTGCCCTTGGAAGACCTGCGCGACTGGCGGACCAATCAGTTTGCAAACCCCAACGGCTTTTACAACGATTATTACAACAACCCGTATTTCAATGCCGACAACAACCGGATGAAGTACAAGGACGCCAACCTGAACGGAAACGTGAGTCTGGTTTTCAAACCGACGCCCTGGTTGATGTTCACCGAGCGAATGGGCGTGATGAACAACTCCCGGACGGGTAAAAACACCACCGGTAAGTTCCTGTATTCGGACTGGGCCAAAACCAAATCATTCATTCCGGCTCCCTTCTTCCGGGATGGCGACGGTACGGGCATCTACCGGGCCATTACCGACAACCTGGGCTCGGTGCTGGATTATTCAGGGACGGAGAACGTCGTGAACAACGAATTCCTGATTCAATTGTCGAAAGACTTTGGGCCGCTCTCCAACAGGTTGATTCTCGGAAACAGCGTTTACCAACGCACGACCAAAGCCATTGGCGTTGGGTCTACTTCCATTGTCGTACCCGATGTGTATAACGTAGCCAACCGGCAGGGTGAGTTGCAGGGTGGTGAAATCAGCACGCAGGAACGCCGGTTTGGCTACTACGCCGATTTGACCATGAACTACAAAAACTGGCTGATCCTGAACGGTACATTCCGTTTCGATGCGACCTCCCGGTTCTACAAACCCGACCGTCCGGCCAACACCTGGTCATATCCCTACTACGGTGCCGCGCTTTCGTTTATTGCAACCGATGCGTTTCCCTCGCTCAAGAGCAATATCCTGAACTACGCCAAGCTTCGGGTGAATGCCAACAAAAACGCCAACGATAACATCCCGCTCTATGGCCTGGATCTGGCCTATACGAACGGGGCTAACTTCCCCTACGGCAACACGGTTGGTCTGTCGGTGGGTAACATTCTGCCGGATGCCAACTTAAAACCGGAAATCGTTTATTCGGCGGAAATCGGTGGTGAGTTCCAGTTGTTCAACAACCGCATCAACCTGGACGTGTCGGCCTATACGCAAACTTCCGAAGGCCAGGTTATTACCGTTAAAGTGCCGAACTCGACCGGTTTCAACAACCTGTTGATCAACGTGGGCGAAACCAAAAACTGGGGGTATGAGGCTGAACTGAAATACCTGATTGCCCGGGGCGGTAAATTCTCCTGGGATGCCAGCCTGCGCTACTCCTACAACGATAACAAAGTGGTTGACCTCTATCCGGGCATCAACGAGTTCCAGTATGGCGGTTTTGCGTATGCCAACACAAACGTGATCAAGGATTCCCGTTTCCCGATCCTGAAAACCGATGGATATCAGTATGCGCCGGATGGTTCAGGCCGTGTGCTGGTCAACTCGACCACGGGTTATCCGTTGCGTCAAACGACGCTGTCACCGCGCGGTGGTGTATTGCCCCGTCACATTGCCGGTCTGGGTTCGAAAATTGAGTACGGTGATTTTGGCTTTACCTTTAACTTCGAATACCGGGGCGGCAACGTGATGTTCAGCGATTTGGGCCGTCAGATGACCTTCACCGGAACCGGCAAATGGACTGAAAACCGCACTCCGCACATTTACCCCAATTCGGCTTATCTGGACACGGACGGCAAAACCGTCATTCCGAATACGACGGTTAACGTCCGTGAGCCGGAGTACGCCCTGTGGGTCGATAATTACCGGTTGATCTCCGAAAACTTCGTTACACCCGCCTGGTTCATCAAACTCCGGGATGTCAATCTGGCGTATCGTTTGCCACAAAACCTGCTGGCTAAAACGAAGTTTATTTCGGGAGCCAGCATTTCCATCTACGGACGGAACCTGTTCACCATTGTGGATAAGCTTAATTACTACACGGATCCCGAGTTCAGCTACCAGGGCAATCCGCTGCCAGGTTCTACGGCAACGCCAACGACCACCTCAGCACTTGGGATCGGGATCAATACGACTGGCCAGACACCACCTGTTCGTCAATATGGTGTCAATCTTAATATTACATTTTAGTACTCACTGAAATTGTCTTGACATGAAATTAAAATCATTTTTCATATTCGCCTTCGTGGCACTGGTGGGTAGTGCGTGTAAAGAATCGTTTCTGGACATCAATACCAACCCGAACGTATTGCCGACGGCGTCGCCGAGTTTTGTATTTACGAATGCGGTCAATACGTCGGCAACCAACATTCTGGGCCCCAATGAAATTGGAACCTATTGGGCCGGGCAGTGGACGCAGGGAAACGGGTATATCCTTAATACTGCCCAGTTTGCCTACATCTTTACCAATGGTGATTTCAACTATTGGGATGGTTATTACGATAACCTGGAAGATTACCAGTTTGTGATCAACACGGCCGATGCCAACAACCAGAAGTACCTGAAAGGGCCGGCAAAGGTGATGAAAGCCATGCTGTTTCAACAGTTGGTCGATATGTACGGCAGCGTACCGTATACGGAAGCGTTGAAAGGCGGGGAAATCCTGGCTCCCAAATTCGACGATCAAAAAGTGGTTTACGAATCGTTGATTACGCTGTTGGACGAGGCTATTGTTGACTTAAAGGCGAACCCTTTTGCCAGTGCTTTTACCGGCTCGGATCTGATTTTCAGAGGGAATGTTACCAAGTGGGTTCAGTTTGCCAATTCGCTCAAGATGCGGATTCTGATTCGCCAGTCTAAAGTGGCGGGAAAAGAAACCTACATCAAAACGGAAATCAACAAGATTGTAACGGAAGGCTCGGGCTTTATTACCGGCGAAGAAGTGGGCGTTGGGGGTACATTTTTCTATCTGGCTACGGCTGGTAAGTTGAATCCGATCTATGACCGCTGGGGCTATGACGCCAACGGGGCGAAACGGGCGCTGAATAACTATCCGCGTTTAACAAAGTTTTTGATCGACGGTCTTAAAGCCTCGGGTGATACGTTGCGGATGAAGCGGATTGCCTACGCCAATGGCGGTGAAAATGGCAGTAATCCGGGGGTGAGTACGTTGAAGGAAGTGTCTGCCAACTACTCGGGTACCCCGTTTGGGGTCAGTTCAGGCTATTTGCCGGCCAACACAACCTCGCTGGGGCCAAGCCTGATTGTGAAAGGGGACTTCAACCGGCCGTATATTCTGATGACGGCGTCGGAAGTGCAATTCCTGCTGGCCGAAGCCAAGCAACGGTTTTCGGATGTAACGCTGCCGCTGACTGCCAAGGCCTATTTTGAAGCGGGTATTACCCAGTCGTTCCGCGTGCTGGGTGCGAATGTCGCCGGTGCAGAAGCTTTCAAGGGAAGCAAGATCGAAAACTATGATTGGGATGCATCGACGAACAAGCTGACGGCCATCGCAACGCAGAAATGGATTGCCCTGACGAACTTCAGCGGTCTGGAAGCCTGGACGGAATACCGCCGTACCAACCTGCCGGTTATTCCACAGAGTGTGCAGGTGACGGATGCAAAACGGCCGCTCCGCTTTTTTTATCCAAATACGGAAGCGGGTTCCAACAGTGCCAATGTAGAAGCGCAGGGAAAAATCGATGTCTTTGCTACCAAGCTGTTCTGGGATGTCGATTAGATGAATTTTACCAGTTAGGTTATTGGAAGGAGGTCATCGTATCGATGACCTCTCTTTTTTAAGAATTACAAATGCAAAATGATGAATGCTCAATGTAAAAGTAGAGTGCGCTAGCCTCTTCACTTTTACATTGAGCATTCATCATTTTGCATTTGTAATTAACTTAAAAGATCACAAAACCGTTACGGTTGCTGGAACGGCGGGTTCGCTTTCTTTCTCTTTATCCTTCGGGAAAACAAACTTCATCGGTTTGGAAACCTGTTGGGGCAAAAGGGCCGTTTCCAGCACCTGATCGACCGTATCGACGTAGTGAATGGTCAGGTCCTTGATGTAATTCTGGTTAATTTCCTCCACATCCTTCCGGTTTTTGGAACAAAGCAGAATTTCGCGAACACCCGCCCGGTTTGCCGCCAGAATTTTCTCTTTGATACCGCCCACCGGTAATACTTTTCCGCGCAACGTGATTTCACCTGTCATCGCCAGGTAAGGCCGCACTTTCCGTTGGGTATAAATCGATGCCATCGACGTTAGCATCGTAATCCCCGCCGAAGGGCCATCTTTAGGAACCGCGCCAGCCGGCACGTGAACGTGCAGATCGTAGTGGTTGAAAACGTTGTAATCGAGACCGATCTCGTCGGAATGGGCTTTCAGATACGATAAGGCCGTTACCGCCGATTCCTTCATGACATCGCCCAACTGGCCCGAAAGCGTCAGGTTGCCTTTGCCACGGCTCAGGCTCGATTCGATGAACAGGATTTCACCGCCGACCTGCGTCCAGGCGAGGCCTGTCACAATACCGGCAATATCGTCGTCGGAATACAGATCGCGGTCGAAGATTTCGGCCCCCAGCATTTTCAGCACATCCGCCGGTTTGATGGTTTTCGGATACTCTTCTTCCAGGGCAATCGATTTGGCGATTTTGCGAACCAGCGCACCGATTTTCTGCTCCAGATTCCGAACGCCCGACTCACGGGTGTAACTTTCGATAATCCGCTGAATGGCTTTGTCGTCCACCATCAGATCTTTCGGCTTCAAACCGTGTTCTTTCCGTTGCTTCGGAATCAGGTATTTCTTGGCAATCTGGATTTTCTCTTCCACCGTATACCCCGTCAGTTCGATGATTTCCATCCGGTCGCGCAGGGCCGGATGAATGGTGTCGAGGGAGTTGGCGGTGGCAATGAACAGCACCTTCGACAAATCGTATTCAACTTCGAGGTAGTTGTCGATAAACGTCGAGTTCTGCTCCGGATCGAGCACTTCGAGCAGGGCCGACGACGGATCACCCCGGAAATCGGAGCTTACTTTGTCGATTTCGTCCAGAATAAAAACCGGGTTCGACGAATCGGATTTCTTGATATTCTGAATGATTTTGCCCGGCATCGCGCCGATATACGTTTTCCGGTGCCCCCGGATTTCGGCTTCGTCGTGAACGCCACCCAGGGCCATCCGGATGTATTTCCGGCCCAGAGCTTTGGCAACCGACCGACCGAGTGAGGTTTTTCCGACACCTGGAGGGCCGTATAAACACAAGATCGGGGCTTTCATGCCTTCGGAGGCCCGGTCGTTTTTCAATTTCAAAACCGCCAGGTATTCAATCATCCGTTCCTTCACTTTCTCCAGCCCGAAGTGGTCGCTGTCCAGGACTTTCTGCGCCCGGCGGAGATCGAAATTGTCTTTTGAATACTCGTTCCAGGGCAGATCGACCATCAACTCGATGTAATTCATCGTCACCGGATACTCGGGTGCCATCGGGTTGATCCGTTGCAGTTTGTTCAGTTCCTTGTCAAAATGGGCCTGAACCGCCGGGGTCCACTTTTTACGGGCCGCCCGCATCCGGACTTCTTCCAGGTCGCGGTCGGGGCTGTCCATGCCGAGTTCGTCCTGCAACACCTTGATCTGTTGACGCAAGAAATAGTCGCGCTGCTGTTGGTCGATGTCCGAGCTGGCCTTGGTCTGAATTTCGCGTTTCAACTCCAGCAACTGAATTTGTCGCAGCATGAATTCGAGCAGAAGCGTCGCCTGTTGAGCACCTTCGGTCGTTTCCAGTAATTTTTGTTTATCGGCAACTTCCCCTTCGATGTTCGACGACAGAAAATGCATCAGAAACATCGGGCTTTCGATGTTATCGAGGGCAATCCGGGCTTCCTGCGGAATTTCCGGATTCAGACGCAGAATTTTATAGGCTGATTCTTTCAGTGATTGAATCAGGGCTTTTGATTCTTTGCGGTTCGGGCTCGGGAAATGGTCGTCGATCTGGCGGACGTTGGCCGTCAGATACGGTTCTTCCTGGAGGTAATTGACAATTTCAAACCGCTTTTTACCCTGAATGATGATGGTGATGTTGCCATCGGGCAGCGTAATCATTTTGATGATGTACGCGACCGTTCCCAGGCGGTAGAGGTCGTCGGCTGTCGGCTCGTCTTTTTGCTGATTCGACTGCGCTACGACGCCAATAATGCGGTTTCCCTTGTAAGCCTTCTTTACTAATTTGATCGATTTCTGCCGTCCCACCGTCACCGGGATAACCATGCCCGGAAAGAGTACCGTGTTCCGCACGGGCAGGATCGACAGGTCGCTGGGGACAATATAGTCGTCGTCGGCATCATCGGCTGATCCCAACGGAACAATTTCGAGATTGTCCAGATCCGATTCAGCTAACCACAATTGGGTATCGTATTTACTGTTTACACTCATAATTAGGTGCCTGCCAAACTGACAGTCTTAACGTATCATACAGGCTTAATAGGTATTGAGAAACAAAGATTGATAACTAGCGCAAGGGGTATGCCAAAGATTTTGTGTGAAAAAACAGGCAGAATTGTCTGTATCGATACAAGTAACAAAAAAGGAAATGAAACTCAAAGCATACGCAGAATCAATACATTTCCTCGGGGTAAGTACGTCTACCAGGTGAGTACCTGCTGCGTATTGCTTTTTCGGAACAGGACGGTTTTTTTCTCGGTCAGATAGCTTACATTCACCAGATTCATCTGGTCATCGAACAAATCCGTCAGCATGGATTGCTGGAGCAAACTGCCCTGAACCGGTTCATTATACGGTATTTCGATGTAAATCCAGGTGGCATCCACTTCCTGTTCCTTGCCCAGAAACCGATACGGTTTGCGTTGGCGGCTGGCGCTGGTCAGGCCGAAGTGCTTCCGGACGTAGCGTTCCACCAGGGGGCTGTTGGCGTCTTTATCACTGAGCCGCACACGCTGGTTGTTGTTCTCTTTCGTCAGGGCCTCTTCCAGATCGTCGGTGAACACCCGCAGACTCACTTCAAACGTTTTCTCAGCCGCATTGTACTGCATTTGCGTAATGCTGGTATGAACCGGATGGCTTCCCGTCAGACAAAAAAGTGCTAGAAGGCAAAACGTTATTTCGCGGAGTTGAGCGGAGCAAACAAGAGTTAAGCGAAGAAAAACTCTGCTTAACTCTGTTTTCCTCCGCTTAACTCCGCGAAATAACTCTTCCTTAAAAAACCGCTTTGAATACATCATTGAAGATTGCAAACGCCATCAAACTCAGCAGAATCACCATGCCAACCCGTTGGGCTCCTTCCAGAAACCGGTCCGACGGTTTCCGTCCCGACACCATTTCGTAGAGCAACAGCGTCGAGTGACCGCCGTCGAGGGCCGGAATCGGCAGAATGTTGAAGAAAGCGAGTGCCATGGACAGCAGACCCGTTACGAACCAGAAACGCTCCCACATCCAGACACCACCAAAAAGATTTTGGGCAATGCCAATCGGGCCGCTCAAGGCTTTGGAAGCGGACACATCGCCCCGGAAAATCTTACCGAAACCTTTGATGTTGTCGTAAACCACGCCGAAAGCCTGTTCCGTTCCTTTCACCAGCGCCTGGCCAAACGTGTAGTCGATATGGGTCTTTTTCAGCAGCGTTTCGGCACCAAAACCGATCTGACCTTTGTCGGTCACGGTTGTTTTGAGCGAAACCGGCTGGGGGACATTCGGGCGTTGTACGGTCAACGTAATCGGTTTGTTGACGTTCGCCTTGACAATGTCCTGAAACTCGTGGTAAAACCGCGTAGGCTGACCATTGACGGCCGTGATGACGTCGCCTTTTTTCAGACCTGACTTTTCGGCGGGCATTCCCGGCACCAGTTCACCGACCCGAAAGGGCTGAATGGCTTCAACAAACATCCCGGCATTCTTCTTGTCGGATAACTTGTTGATAAAGTCGTTGGGAATGTCGATGGTCACTTCCTCCACTTTCCCGTCGGCGCCTGTGCGTTCAACAATGTAGTAGCTGTCGGATCCCAGAAAGACCTCCGAACTCCGGATGTCGCTGAAATCTTCGAAAGGTTTTCCGTTGATGCGAACGATCTTATCACCGGTTTTCAGGCCGATTTCTTTGCCCAATTCGTAGGCGACAATACCGTATTTGGCATCGCGGGCCGAAAGATACGTTTCGCCGTTTTTGTAGGTGAGGGCAACAAAGATGACAATCCCAGTGATGACGTTGATGATGATGCCGCCCAACATAACGATCAGCCGCTGCCAGGCGGGTTTGGAGCGGAATTCCCAGGGTTGCGGTTCCTGCTGCATCGCTTTGGTATCGAGCGATTCGTCGATCATCCCGGTGATTTTGACAAAACCGCCGAGGGGGATGGCACCGAGACCATACTCCGTTCCTCCGCGCTTGATGCTCCAGACTTTCGGCGGGAAACCGATGAAATACTGCTCCACGCGCATCCCAAACGCCTTGGCGGCCAGCAGGTGTCCCAATTCGTGCAAACCCACTAATATTGACAGGCCCAAAATGAGCTGTCCTGCCATGATTACTATTTCCATTCGTTCAAACTTTGATTATTGCAGCGAACCGCCTGCTTGTTAATTGATTATGTTTTATTCTGTTGTTGCTTCCTTTTTCTGGATTTCAGGAGGTAGGTAATGCCATAAATGACTGAACAGACGATAAGGGCCTCGATAAACCCACTCCAGAAGGCCTGATTAAACAGAAGCATACTCTCCTTATTTTACGGCCGGCCTTTGTTTTTTCTTCGAAATACCTTGAGCAGAACGAAGCCAATTACCAACCCAATGATAAACCAAACCCAAAAATCCATACGTAGATAACGTTGAGTGGTTAAAAAACTTCCGAAAAACCACGAATTAATTCGCTTTTATCGGGAAACAATTAAACGAAACTTTTAATTCGGGCGGTGGCAATGCGCCGGGTTTCTTCATCCGTCCAAACGTAGTCTTCGTACGTTGGCCGGGCCACGTAAGCCACTTTCTGCATCCCTTCTTCGATGATTTCGGAGATTTCCAGAAACCCGATTTCGTCGTGCAAAAAAGCTTCCACCGCTACCTCATTGGCCGCGTTGACGATGCAGGGAACGTTGCCACCCCGCCCGAGCGCGTCAAAAGCGAGTTGCAAGTTACGAAATGTTTCAAGATCAGCCTGTTCGAATGTGAGGGACGGATACTGGAGGAAGTCGAAGCGCGGAAAATCGGAGGGCAGCCGGTAGGGATACGCCAGCGCACACTGAATCGGCAGTCGCATGTCGGGCAAACCCATCTGCGCCTTGATGCTGCCATCCTGAAACTGCACCATCGAATGAATGATGCTCTGGGGGTGAACCACCACCTCGATTTGCGACGGTTCCAGCCCAAACAGCCACCGGGCTTCGATGACCTCCAGCCCCTTGTTCATGAGCGTGGCCGAGTCGATGGTAATTTTTGCACCCATCGTCCAGTTCGGGTGTTTCAGGGCCTGGGCTTTGGTAACGGTTTTCAGAAATTCCCGCGTTTTTCCCCGGAACGGCCCGCCCGAAGCGGTCAGAATAATCTTCTCGATCGGATTGTGCAGTTCACCGGCCAGGCACTGAAAAATGGCCGAATGCTCCGAATCGACGGGGAGAATGTTGACGCCTTTTTCCTGCGCGAGTTTGGTAATCAATTCGCCGGCTACTACGAGGGTCTCCTTGTTGGCCAGCGCGATGTGCTTCCCGGCTTCGATGGCCTTGATGGTGGGCAGCAAACCCGCGTAGCCGACCATGGCCGTCAGCACGATGTCGATGCGTTCCATCTGCACCACCGACGAAACCGCTGCCGCTCCGGCGTACACCTTGATGCCCAGCGGATCGAGGGCCGAAAACACCTGGTCGTAGCGGTTTTCGTTGCAAATTACTACCACGTTAGGGCGCACCAGTGCGGCCTGTTCGATCAGCAGTTCGGCATTGTTGTTGGCCACGAGCACTTCGACTTCGAACGCATCGGGATGGGCGCGAATCACGTCGATCGTTTGCGTTCCGATGGAGCCAGTGGAGCCCAGAATGGCGATATGGCGTTTGGGGTTAGTCATATTTTTCAAGCAGATCAAAGTTAACCTTTACCTGCAATTCTTCTTGGAGGGCGCGGATAAAGTAAACACCTTCGGGATAACTCATTAGCAGATCATCTAAAAACTGCTGGCTGGATTTGTTAGCATCCTTAATCTCCTGCTTTTTTAGTCTCACATAACGTTTGCGTTGATCCGCCAGCCTTGCATTATCCAAATCTAATAGCTTTATAAGATTAATAGCTTCAATATCGTTTGGATTAGCTGGTTCATAGTCTCCATTGTTATATACTATTCGACTTTCTAGGTCTTCCGCTGTTGGATGAAGTATAGGCTGGTCGTCAGACCACTTTTTAGCTTTTCTGGTATTCCAAAGCCCTTTAACTAAAAACCAGTTGTTGTAATTGTCTTCGGCATTGCCTTTGAGCAGAGGATTGAAGTGTTCGATATGGGCGTCGTCGGAGGGGCCAAGATACGTTTCTGTGTATGCACAGATGCAATGTTGCTCATCAGCCAACAATTGTCTCAACTCATCATTATTGCCTTCTTTGTAGGTCAACTTGCGTTCAATTATTTTCGACTCAGTCGACTTTAATACTTGTCGCATGAGGGTCAAAATTTGTATAAATCTCCCAATTGGGCACGTTCAACAATCAATTCATCTTTTCGCTTAGGATCTTTCTCATTCCTAATCTCAACGCCCAGATTTCGATAGCGCTCATAGGCTTCTAAACCTTTTGGTAACATCAGTTCTTCTAATCCAAAATCTTCACTAAGAATATCATTCGGATCGTCGCCCTCCGGTGCGACACCGTTATGAAATTTCACTTCTCCATTTTCGTCGAAATAAAGAATAAACCGTTCGCAAGGTTCGAAAGCGGAGGCTATGATTGGTGAATGGGTGGCAAAGAAGAATTGGGCAGTTGGGGCTAAAGAAGTATAGTGTCCAATTAGCTCACGTTGAATATCGGGAAAAAGAGAGCGTTCAGGTTCATCGAAAAGGATAACTGAATTATCTGTATTGAATTTAAAAATAGAAATAGCTGTCGATAGTAGTTGACGAGTTCCGGTACTTAATTTTGAACTGTCAATTTTAATGCCTCGCTTTGTTCTTATGGCAATAGGGGTATTTGAAACTGTAACATCTGTATCTACTTCCAAAAACAGTTTATCCAAGATAGGATTTAGGCATTTTTCGGCTAATTCAGTTTTAGGGCTTTTTGTAGTGGATTTCCATTTAATTAGTTCCTCAATCTTTTTTGTTTCCGATGAGCCGTTGCCACTATAAATGATTTTGAGAGCTAACTCTTTTGCTTGGTCATCATAGTCATTAATATCTTTTAAAAGATACTGCCATATATTAAGCGATTGTAAATCACCCAAGTTGATTATTTGACTCTGAGCGATATCATCAATTAATTGCTCTTTTTCTAATTTTTCTTTGTCAATTTGGCTCTCTGTTTTTATAAAATCTGAAAATGTTTTTGGTGTAGACGTTTGATCTAGCAAGAATGCATTCGCTTCTCGGGCAACATTATCTTTTATGTAAATACATAATTTGTCAATAGATTCAGCTCTCTCAATTATTTCACTATACCGGTTAGCAAAATCCGGCTTAACTAGTTCATAGATGTTAACTGTATTGTCTAAAGGTATCCTTACATTAACTGTTTCATAATTTTCAATTGTATCACTCAGTTGTTTTGTATAACTAAAATCTACCTGATCTAAATACTGTACTACTCCACGAGGATAGAAAGGATAACCAATAATCAATCTGAAAAAATCGGCAATAACATTCAGCAACGTCGTCTTTCCTGTTCCACTCTGCCCAATAAAACACACCTTATCCAGCGGCTGTCCTGCTTTCGCATGACCTTCCGGATACGTAAAATCAAACTTAATATTCTTGAACTGACGATATTCCCCTATTTCAAGCCCGGTTATTTTCATAATCTATACCGTTTGCATCGTCTCTAACAACCCTTCCCCGATCACCCGATCGTTCGACAACCGCGGCACTTTGTTCTGGCCGCCGAGCTTGCCCTGCGCCTTCATGTAGTTGCGGAACGTTTCGCGGGGCAAAACCGTCAGCTTCAGCGGACGCAGGATGCTCCCCGAAATCAGGTCTTTGTAATACACGTTCAATTCGGTCAACCGGCGGTCGAGGTCGCGGACGAAGGCTTCGGCATCGTGCGGTGGCGTCGCAAATTCAACAAACCACTCGTGATAAGGCAGTCCTTCGCGGGGCGAAACCATCGGGGCCACGGTGAATTCGACCACTTCCGTTTCGGGGTGTTGCTCCATCGCGTAGTACAAGGCTTTTTCAACTTCCTCGCCGATGACGTGTTCGCCAAAGGCCGAGATAAAGTGCTTGATGCGCCCCGTCACCAGCAGCCGATACGGATCGTTCGAAACAAACTTAACGGTATCGCCCAGCGAATAGCCCCACAAACCGGCGTTGTTGTGAATGACCACGGCGTAATTCTTGCCCAGTTCGACCTGCTCGATGGTCAGTCGGCGCGGGTTTTTGGAAAAATAGTCTTCGGCGGGAATGAATTCGAAGAAAATACCGCTGTTCAGCATCATCAGCAGGCCTTCTTCCGTCTGCGTATCCTGATAGGCAATGAAGCCCTCCGAAGCCGGGTAGGTTTCGATGCTGTCGATTTTCTTCCCAATGGATTCGTACAATTTCGCCCGGTAGGGTTCAAAGTTGACACCGCCGTAGACAAACAGCGAAAAGTCAGGAAAAACGTCTTTGATCTTCTTGCCGGTTCGCGCCTGAATCCGGTCGAAATACATCTGCACCCAGGGCGGAATGCCCGAAATCAGCGACATCGGCTGCGTCAGCGTTTCGTCGATGATCTTTTCCAGCTTGGTCTCCCAGTCCTCGATGGTGTTGGTTTCGTACGACGGCAATTGGTTGGTGCGCAGGTAGGCCGGAACGTGGTGGTTCGAAATACCGGAAAGCCGCCCGATGTTGATGCCGTTTTTGACGACCAATTCGGGGCTACCCGACAGAAAAATTAGCTTCTTATCCAGAAAAGCCGACTTTCCGGTTTCGTGGATGTAGTTCAGCAGGGCGTCGCGGGCCGAGTTGATGTGGTTGGGAATCGACTCTCTGGTAATCGGAATATACTTCGTGCCGGAGGTGGTTCCGGAGGTTTTGGCCATATAAACCGGCTTTCCTTTCCACAACACATCCGACTCACCGGCCAGAATCCGCTCGATATACGGTTTGAGGTCTTCGTAGTCGCGGATGGGAACGGCCTGCCGAAATTCGGGGTAGGAGTTAATGTCTTTAAACCGGTGATCGCGGCCAAAAGCGGTATTTTTGGCCCCCTCGAGCAGGGCCTGAAACCACCGTTGCTGCGTCTCGCCCGGCCGGTGCATCCACTCCTGTTGCCGCTGTACGACAAACTGCGCCAGTGGCTTGCTCAATACTGATCGGATTCCCATAGCCCCGCAAAGGTAACAGTTTTACGCTAATGTATCCCGGCGGAATGATATTCTGAACCACCCCGTCCGGCGTTCTGAACCGTTGTTTTTTTAGTAAACAACCCTTATGGATAAAAAATAATAAAAATCCAATTATTTAGCGATAGTTGTCTCGAATTATCTATATTTTTGCACCTCCAAAAACAGGAGCTACACCGTGCTTGCACGAAAATAACGAATGGCACTATTTAACTTTCTTTCAAGCGATATTGCGATTGACCTCGGTACCGCCAATACGCTGATTATTCACAAAGACCGGATTGTGGTGGATGAGCCTTCGATCATCGCTATGGACAAAATTAATGGGAAAGTCCTGGCGATTGGTCACAAGGCGATGCAAATGCACGAAAAGACGAACGAGAATATCAAAACAATCCGCCCGCTTAAAGACGGTGTCATCGCCGACTTCACGGCCGCTGAGCTGATGATTCGCGGGTTGATTAAGATGATCGATACGGGCAACCGGCTGTTTTCACCCTCCCACCGGATGGTGATTTGCATTCCGTCTGGTATCACAGAAGTGGAAAAGCGGGCCGTCAAGGACTCTGCCGAACACGCCGGAGCCAAAGAAGTGTACATGGTTCACGAACCGATTGCGGCCGCCATCGGAATCGGGATCGATATTACCCAACCGAACGGAACGATGATTGTCGACATCGGCGGAGGCACTACGGAAATTGCGGTTATTGCCCTGTCGGGAATCGTCTGCGAACAGTCGATCCGGATTGCCGGTGACGTTTTCACGCGCGACATTGTCGATTACATGCGCCGGGAACACAACCTGCTGATCGGCGAACGCTCGGCGGAACAAATCAAAATGGAAGTGGGCTCGGCTTTGCCCGAACTCGACAACCCACCGGCTGACTACGAAATCCGGGGCCGCGACCTGATGACCGGTATTCCGAAAGAAATCAAGGTAACCTACAGCGAAATCGCCTACGCCCTCGATAAATCGATTTCGAAGATCGAAGAAGCCGTGATGAAGGCGCTGGAAATTTCGCCACCGGAATTGTCCGCCGATATTTATACGAATGGAATTCACCTGACGGGCGGTGGTGCGTTGCTGCACGGTCTCGACAAGCGGATCGGTGCCAAAACCAAGCTGCCGATCCACGTGGCCGACGATCCACTGAAAGCCGTCGTGAAAGGAACCGGCGAGGTCATCAAAAACCTCGACATGTACAAATCCGTCCTAATCAGTTAAGAGTGATGAGTTAAGAGTTAAGACGGGGCCGCCCGGCGGTTGGCTGAAGCAGGCTGACTTTTAACTCTTAACTCTTAACTCATAATTCTTAACTCTCTATGTTTGAGTTATTCCAGTTCATCGTCCGAAGCCGGAACTTCATTCTGTTTGTTCTGCTCGAGGTGCTGAGCTTTTATTTTATTATCAATACCAATAACTACTGGAGCGTTCGGTTTTTTAACACTTCCAATTATTACGCGGCCAAAATTCTGGACTGGTCGAACAAGGCGCAGGAATATGCCCGGCTGCGGCAGGTAAACACCGATCTGGCCGAAGAAAACCGGCGGCTCAATACGCTCGTTACCCAGCTTCAGCAGCAAAAACCGCAGGCTCCTACCAGCTACCAGACGGATTCGATTTTCGCAACCCGGTTTCAGTACCGGGTGGCCCGGGTGATCAACAACACCACGCAGCACCCCAACAATTACATCACGCTGGACAAAGGCAGCGCCGATGGCATCAAACCCGGCATGGGGGTAATTTCGCCCACCGGCGTCGTCGGAAAAGTCAAGATTTGTTCCGAACACCTTTCGATTGTTACTTCCATTCTGCATTCGGATTATATGGTTTCCTCCAAACTGGTGAAAGCCGGGGTCATCGGGACCGTTAAATGGGATGGCATCAACCCGACCCGGATGAAAATGCTGGACATTTCGCGCAACACGAAAATGTACCGGGGCGATTCGGTGGTCACGTCGGAATACAATGCCATTTTTCCATCCGGGCTTCTGGTGGGACGCGTCATCCGGGTTGGCGAAATGCCCAATCAAACCTTCCACGATGTTACCCTGTCCGTGGGGACGGATTTTAATAACCTGTCTTTCGTTTATGTGGTCGAGAATAAATTGCAGGGCGAACAGGAAAAACTGGAAGAAACCACCGAACCGGAACGGAGATAAAGTCAACACAAACCCATGACGTTACGCGAAATACTGAACATCATTTTCCTGTTTGTGTTGTACCTGGCTCTCCAGATTCTGATTGTGCGGAATTTGGTGCTATTCGATGTGGCGTTTTGCTTTGTTTATGTGGCCTGTATTTTGTTACTGCCCGCCGAAATGAGTCTGTCGGCTACCTTACTGACGGCGTTTGGGGTCGGAATTGTCGTCGATACGTTTTACAACACGCTGGGGATGCACGCGGCCGCGACGGTATTGATGGCTTACGTTCGACCGGCGGTGGTGCGGTTTCAGGCGGCCCAGCGGGGCTTTGACAGCCGGATTGTCTTTTCAATTCATGAAATGGGCTCGCGCAATTTCTTTTATTATGTCCTGACGCTCACCTTCATCCACCACTTCGCACTTTTCCTGATCGAAGCCAATAACGTCCTCCTTTTTCTGCCAGCCATGGTGAAAATTATCGCCAGTACGGTATTCACTTCCGTAACCATCATGCTGGTGCAGTATTTTTCGCGGAATTAATTCTCTGGCTTCTGGGTCATTATTGTATGGTTTGTGTGCAGGAACGGACAAGACAATGATTCAAAGTTCTTGATAACCGAGCTGAATTTTGCCCCAGTCGGGGCTCAACAGCGCAGCGTCGGTAGTCCAAGAATGTCGACCTGCTCCCGCATGCCGTGAGGTACACGACCCTTGGGTTGGGTTGCTGCGGATTGTTGCGTGCCGTCAGGCACGCGGAAGGATAGAATACCCTATCTACTACCGACGCTACGCTGTTCAATCCCTGCGGGATAAATAACTCCGATAGTTCTATTCTTCATTCGTCTTTTCATGGGAGATAGACCGAAATCCTATTCGATAGCGATAAATTCCTATATTACGGCTTTTTTGCAGCATCATTCCTAAAATCAGCCGAATTTCAGCCCCTTATGCCCACTTACATAGCCGCCATCGACCAGGGCACTACCAGCACCCGTTGCATCATTTTTGACCGCCAGGGCAACATTGTTTCCCTGGGACAGAAAGAACATTCCCAGATTTACCCCCAACCGGGCTGGGTAGAACACGATCCGGAGGAAATCTGGCGCAATACGCAGGAGGTTATTGCGCGGGCCCGCATCAACGCCCAGATTCAGGCCAGCGACATTGCTGCCGTGGGCATCACCAACCAACGCGAAACCACCGTGGTCTGGAATCGGAAAACCGGAAAGCCGTATTACAACGCCCTCGTCTGGCAAGACACCCGAACCGGCGATCTGGTGGCCAAATACGCTGAGGAAGCCGGACAGGACCGGTTTCGGGCGGCCACCGGATTGCCTATGGCCACGTATTTTAGTAGTCTGAAAATCAAGTGGATATTGGACAACGTACCGGAGGTGCGTGACGATGCGGAGCGCGGTCTGGCGTTGTTTGGCAACATGGACACGTTCCTGATTTGGCACCTGACGGGCGGTATTTACAACGGGCAGCACATTACCGATGTGACCAACGCCAGCCGGACCCAGTTGATGAACCTGGAAACGTTGGAATGGGACGATGCCTTGCTGGAAGCCTTCGACATTCCGCGGGCGATGCTGCCGCAAATCCGTTCCAGCAGTGAAGTCTACGGGACCGTAACCTCGGAAGTGCTGCCGGGCGTTCCCATCGCCGGTATTCTGGGCGACCAGCAAGCGGCTTTGGTCGGGCAGACGTGCTTTGAACCGGGACAGGCTAAAAATACCTACGGAACCGGCTGTTTTTTACTGATGAATACAGGCACTGAGCTGCGCCATTCGACCTGTGGTTTGCTGACGACGGTGGCCTACCGGTTTGGTGATCAGCCTGTTCATTATGCGCTGGAAGGCAGCGTGGCCATTGCCGGAGCGCTGGTTCAGTGGCTGCGCGATAACCTCGGCCTGATTTCGACCAGCGCTGAGGTCGACACCCTGGCGAGGACCGTCGCCGACAACGGCGGGGCGTATTTCGTTCCGGCTTTTTCGGGTTTGTATGCGCCCTACTGGAAGGCCGACGCCCGGGGCGTCATCGCCGGTTTGACGCGGTTTGTTACCAAAGCCCACCTCGCACGGGCGGTTTTGGAAGCCACGGCCTACCAGACGCTGGACGTGGTTCAGGCAATGGAAAAAGACGCCAGTATTGAACTGAGTTCGTTGCGGGTCGATGGGGGCATGACGGTCAATGAGTTACTGATGCAGTTCCAAGCCGATATGCTGGGTGTACCCGTGATTCGACCGAAAATGACCGAAACCACAGCCCTGGGCGCAGCCTATGCCGCCGGTCTGGCCGTGGGCTATTGGAGCAGTTTTGACGACCTGCGCCAGAACTGGGGCGTTGACCGAACCTTCGAGCCCCAGATGGCCGAAGCCGATCAGCAACGATTTTATCGCGGTTGGCAAAAAGCCGTTGAACGGTCGTTTGGCTGGGAAAATTAACCGGTCTTCCTGTAGTCACTGAATTAATTCGGTGACTACAGGAGGGCGGAGACCATACTCCTGCGTATTTTTGCAGCCGTACATCCCGTACACGTACGTAAACCGGCTATGACGCATACGCTCATTCTTAAAAAACCACTGGCTTTCTTCGATCTGGAAACCACGGGCATCGACCCGATGAAAGACCGGATTGTTGAAATCAGTATCGCCAAGGCACTTCCCAATGGCGAAGTAGTCATCAAAACCCAGCGCATCAATCCCACGATTCCCATCCCGATCGAAACCAGTCTGATTCACGGTATTTACGACGAGGATATAAAAGACGAACCGACCTTCAAAACCGTGGCCCGCTCTATGGCCCAGTTTCTGGACGGCTGTGATTTGGGTGGATACAACTGCAACCGCTTCGATATTCCCCTGTTAGTGGAAGAATTTTTGCGCGCCAATGTCGATTTCGACCTCAAAAACCGGCGTCTGATCGACGTACAGCGGATTTTTCACATGATGGAACCGCGAACGCTGAAAGCCGCCTACAAGTTTTATTGTGGCAAAGACCTCATCAACGCCCATAGTGCGGAAGCCGATACAGTTGCCACCTTTGAGGTGCTGGAGTCGATGGTCGTTCGCTACGACGGCGCGATTGTCAACGACGAAAAAGGCAACGAAATCATCATTGGCAACGATGTGGATATTCTCAACAAGTTGATGCTGAACAACAACGTCGATTTGCGGGGGCACATGGTCTACAACAAGGAAGGCAAGGAAGTGGTCAATTTTGGCAAGCACAAAGGCACGCTGGTGGTCGATGTGCTGCAAAAAGAACCGTCTTTCTACGACTGGATTCTGAAGAGTGAATTTCCGCTCGACACCAAACGGAAACTGACGGAGATCAAACTGCGGATGTTTAACAAGCGGTAATCGCGGAAGAAAACCGTCCGATAACCTGTACTCATTCCAAATTCCCAAACCGTTTGAGTAAGCGGGAATATTACTTAACTTTGCCGGGTCTTCTCCGCTGCTCACCCAGAACCGGAACAAGGCCTTAACCAGTAGTAATCGAACTTCAGAGTCGTATGCAGCCAACCCAAGTGCCGATTCAAGTACCCGAAGTGATCCAACTGATCGACTTGAAATACTACCTCATCATTAGCACGGCGCTGTTTGTCATCGGCATTATCGGTGTATTGACCCGGCGAAATGCCATCATCATTTTCATGTCGATTGAGCTGATGCTCAACTCCGTCAATCTGATGCTCATTGCTTTCTCATCCTACCGGGCCGATCCTACCGGTCAGGTTTTTGTCTTTTTCATCATGGCAGTTGCTGCGGCCGAAGTAGCCATTGGGCTCGCCATCATCGTGATGATTTACCGCAATACCCGTTCAATTGACGTCGGCTTGCTCAATAAACTCAAGTGGTAAGTTTCAATAAATGATGAACGATGTAATGATGAACGATGAATTGCTACGCGTCAGCCCATTCATCGTTCATCATCCATCATTCATCGTCATTTTTTAACAACGCTATAGCTCTAAGAAATGCAGACGGATTTACTGATACTCTTGATTCCGCTGTTGCCTTTAATCGGATTCATTATTAATGGAATTGGTTTTCGGAAGGTGCCCACCAGTCTGGTCGGAATCATCGGCGCTTTAGGCCCCCTGGCCGCTTTTGCCTGTGTTCTGCTGGTGTTCGACGGTTTTACTACCATTTCTGAACTAGGGAATGCCGCCCCCATCCGAACGGTTTTGTTCGACTGGATCACGGTCGGCCACTTCAACATCCCATTTTCGTTCCAGATCGACCAGCTTTCGCTGATCATGTTGCTGATTGTGACCGGTGTCGGATCATTGATCCACATTTATTCCATCGGCTACATGAAACACGACGACGGCTACGGAAAGTTTATGGCTTTCCTGAACCTGTTTTTGTTCTTCATGCTCCTGCTGGTGATGGGGTCCAACTACGTCGTCATGTTCATCGGCTGGGAAGGCGTCGGGCTTTGCTCGTACCTGCTGATCGGTTTCTGGAATAAAAATACGAGTTACAACAACGCGGCCCGGAAAGCCTTCGTCATGAACCGCATCGGTGACCTCGGTTTCCTGCTCGGTATTTTCATGATCATGGGCGCGTTCGGCACCGTCGAATACCTCGAAGTGTTCGAACAGGCGGCCGGTTTTCCCGTCAGCGATCCCACGGTCGTTGCCATTACGATGCTGCTGTTTGTCGGGGCGATGGGGAAATCAGCGCAGATTCCGCTCTATACCTGGCTTCCGGACGCTATGGCCGGGCCAACTCCGGTTTCGGCCCTGATCCACGCAGCCACGATGGTAACGGCGGGCATCTACATGGTCGTCCGCTCGAACGTTCTCTACACGCTGTCGCCGATTACGCTCGAAATTATGGGCGGCATTGCCATCGCCACGGCTCTGCTGGCTGCGTCGATTGGTCTGGTTCAAAACGACATCAAGAAAGTGCTGGCCTACTCCACGGTCAGCCAGTTGGGGTATATGTTCCTCGGATTGAGCGTGATGGGCTATACGTCCGGCATGTTCCACGTCATGACCCACGCTTTCTTCAAAGCCTTGCTGTTCCTCGGAGCCGGTAGCGTGATCCACGCGATGGCCGATGAGCAGGATATTCGCAAAATGGGCGGTTTGCGGAAATACCTGCCGGTTACCTACTGGACCTTCCTGATTGCCACCATTGCCATTTCCGGTATTCCGCCGTTCGCCGGTTTCTTCTCGAAAGACGAAATTCTGATGCACGTCTACGAGCACAACAAATTCCTCTGGATTCTGGGTGTGATCGGCTCGGCCATGACTTCTTTCTACATGTTCCGACTGCTGTTCCTGACGTTTTTTGGACGGTTCCGTGGCACGGAACACACCCGTGAACATCTGCACGAATCCCCCGCCACGATGACGGTTCCGTTGCTGGTGCTGGCGGTTTTGTCGGTCATCGGCGGTTTCTTCAACGTTCCGGAAGCCCTGGGCGGCAGCGCCCATCTGGCTGAGTTCCTGAACCCGATTTTTGAATTATCGCACAAAGTCAGACCCGAAGCATTTAATGAAACCCTGCTGACCCACAGCGAAGAATACATGCTGATGGGTATTTCGTCGGGTGTCGCTATTTTGTCGCTGGTGGTTGCCTACGTTCTGTATATCCAGCGGGTTACGATGCCCGAGCCGGATACGGTCGATCGCCCGGTGGTCGAGAAAGTGCTGTATAACAAATATTACATTGACGAACTGTACGAAACCATCATTGTGAAACCGACCCGCGGGTTGTCGGATGCCTTCTATAGTTTCGGTGAGTTTATCATCGACGGCGTCGTGAACGGCATCGGCTGGGGCGTCAAACAAACATCGGGGCAGTTGCGGAAAATGCAGACCGGTTCCATCGGTTTCTATCTTTTCGCGATGGTCGTCAGTATTGCCACCATTCTGTGGCTGCGGTTTTTTATCAAGTTTTAGTGCATGGGCGGATTGGTCAACAGTCACTTATCATACAACTAGTAGATGCTTACACTTTCTATTCTGCTTTTTCCGATTCTGGCAGCCCTGCTGGTGCTGGCTGTTGGGGGGAAACAGGCCAAACAAATCGCTTTTCTGGGCGCTCTGGTCGAACTGGGCTTGTCGGGTTACGCTTTTTTTAGTTTTGTTCCCGACGCAACGTCGCAATTCGCCTTCGATTATCCGTGGATTGCCGCGGGCAGCATTCGCTTCAGTGCCGGGATCGACGGCGTCAGTCTGTTGCTGGTGGTGCTGACCGGCCTCCTGACTCCCCTGATCATTCTATCGGCTTTTCGCCATACCTACGAACGTCCGGCGGTTTTTTACGCCCTGATTCTGTTCATGCAAGCCGCCTTGATGGGGGTTTTCACGGCGCGGGATGCGTTTCTGTTCTACCTGTATTTTGAAGCGGCTCTGATTCCGATTTATTTCCTGGCGGCTTCCTGGGGGGGCGAAAACCGGATCGCGGTTACGTTCAAGTTTTTCGTGTACACGATTTTCGGGAGCCTTTTCATGCTGGTGGCGCTGGTTTATCTGTACTTCAAAACATCGACCACAGCCGGTCTGCATTCGTCGGCGATTACGGATCTGTATAACCTGACGCTAAGCGCAACCGAGCAAACCTGGATTTTCTGGGCCTTTTTCATCGCCTTTGCCATCAAAATGCCGGTTTTCCCATTTCATACCTGGCAACCCGATACCTACGTCGAATCACCAACACCCGCCACCATGCTGCTGGCCGGTATTATGCTGAAAATGGGGGTTTATGGCGTCATTCGCCTGTTGCTGCCCATTGTTCCGGAAGGTGTTGACATGTGGGGAACCACGGCGATTGTCCTTTCCGTCATCGGTATTGTCTACGGTGCGATCATTGCCATTCGCCAGCGCGACATCAAGCGACTGATTGCCTATTCATCTTTTTCGCACGTCGGTTTGATGGCCGCCGGGGTTTTCTCGCAAACGTCCTATGGTATTCAGGGTGCGCTGGTGCAGATGCTGGCGCACGGGATTAACGTGGTCGGGATGTTTTTTGTGGCCGACATCATTGCGTCGCGCACCAACACCCGGCTGCTCGACCAGATGGGCGGCATCACCCGTTACACGCCAAAGCTGACGGTGTATTTCATGATTCTGCTGCTGGGCAGTGTAGCCCTGCCGCTGACGAACGGTTTTGTCGGTGAGTTTTTGCTGCTGGCCGGTGTGTTCGAATACAACAACATTCTGGGTGCCATTGCCGGTCTGACCATCATTTTCGGGGCGGTTTACATGCTGCGGTTGTTCCAAAAGGCGATGTTCGGCAAAACCACGGATGTAACGACCGGTTTCAAAGACGTCTCCGGCAGCGAAAGCTGGGTGTTCATTCCGCTTTGCATCATGGTTTTCTGGATTGGACTGGTTCCCAATTCGTTTTTGAAACTGACCGAACCGGCCGTCGCGAATCTGTTACAGTTTATAAAATAAGGATAAGCCGGGCCGCCGGTGCGGTTTGACTTCAAACGATAAAAGATATGCTTTCGATTATACTGCTGTCTGTATTTGGAATCGTACTCTTGTACCTGGGCTTTCTGAAGTCCCGGGCGGTTCTGTTACCGGCGACTTTATTTTTTATCCTGCTTACCCTGGGAGCCGGGTTTCTGGAGTGGAATAAATCGTACCTCTATTTCGGCGACATGCTGCTGGTGAGCAACACGGCGATTTTATTCACGGGCATCGTGCTGGTTTCGGCCTTTATGGTCGTCTCGCTTTCCGGTGATTTTTTGGACGATGAAGCTGCTCAACCGGCTGAATATTACGCCATTCTGCTGTTTTCAATCGTTGGCGCCATCATGATGATCGCCTATGAAAACCTGATTATGCTCTTTGTTGGTGTCGAAATTCTCTCGGTCTCCATGTACGTCCTGACGGGGAGTGACAAAAAGAATCTGCGTTCCAATGAAGCGGCTCTGAAGTATTTTCTGATGGGCGCTTTCGCCACCGGCATCATGCTGTTTGGCATAGCCTTGTTGTATGGCGCGGCCGGTTCGTTCACGCTGACCGATATCAAAGGCTACATTGCGCTGTCGCAGGGCCGTCCGTCTTTGTTGCTCTACATGGGTGTATTGCTGATATTGATCGGGATGCTGTTCAAAGTATCGGCGGCTCCGTTTCACTTCTGGACACCCGACGTTTACGAAGGCGCACCGACCTTGTTTACGGCTTTTATGTCCACGGTCGTCAAAACCGCCGGTTTTGCGGCTTTGCTCCAGTTGCTGTCGGTTGCTTTCGGGGCCATTTACGGTTTCTGGTGGATCACGCTGGCGGCTATTACGGGGCTGACCTTGCTGGTCGGCAACCTGACGGCGGCTTACCAGGACAGCTTTAAACGGATGATGGCCTATTCGAGCATTTCCCACGCAGGCTATCTCCTGATCGGTTTGGCGGCTCTGGGGCCACAATCAAAGCAGGCACTCGTCTTTTATTCATTGGCCTATTCCGTCGCCACCATCGCGGCCTTTGGCATTTTGCTGGTGGTCGCCAAACAGCGGGTTACCGACGGCCGGCCCGACGATACGTACTCGGCTTTCAACGGACTATCACGTCAGAACCCCTTATTGGCCTTCATTCTGGCGGTTTCCATGTTGTCACTCGCCGGGATTCCGCTAACGGCCGGTTTCTGGGGGAAATTCATGGTTTTCTCGGCGGCAATCGACAAAGGCATGGTCTGGATTCTGGTGTTGGCGGTTTTGATGTCGGCGGTGGGAATTTATTATTACTTCCGGGTGGTGATCGCCATGTATTTCCGGGAAGGTTCATCAACTTACATTCAGGTGGCTCCGTTCTACCGGTTTGTGTTGATCGCGGCCACGGCCATCACGATCATTCTGGGGCTGGTGCCCGGTTTATTTCAGAATTTGATGTAGAGCCTGCCAACCGTTGGCTCATAAACTCTTCACCGATACAGGTGTAATTCGGGTAGTTTTTTACCTTTGAGTTCTCAAACAACTAAATGCCCCTGCACCAGGTGATCAGTGTGAATAACAGCCAACCTACAACCCAGGAAGTAAAAGGGAAAAGCTTTTTTACATTCTTTTTAACGGCGCTTTTAGGAGCAACGGTCAACTTCGTCTCCCAGATCTTCTATCGAAAATTCTTCAATTTCGATACCAGCGTTTTATTAGGCTACCTGACGGCCACGGTGGTCAGTTTTCTCCCCACCAAGAATTATGCTTTTTCGGCGCGCGAAACCGGCAATACGGGTCGTGAAGTTGTCAAGTTTCTGGTGATTGCACTGGTTGCCTGGGGTGTGCAGGTGGGTATGGCGGTCGCAACGCTGAAATGGGTAGCCAACCCGCATTTCCCAACCGCATCGTTATTCTGGCGTGAAAAAAGCTCACACGTCGTAGGCATGGGATTTAGCTTTCTGGCCAATTATTTCGGGCATAAACTGTTGACTTTTCGCAGCACCGGCATGTATGACCGATTCAAAGCCCGATCCAGCCGCAGTACAGAATAAATACCATATGTAATGTGATATTTAGAAGCCTATCCTATATTTTACCAGTTGAGAGGCAGGATGTTATTGTATTTTTTGATTTTATGTTAAATTTGGAGCTCAAACCTTAAACGCCCCGAGACGCAATGAAAAAAGTATTCGCACTTCTGTTCGTAGGTAGCATGCTTACCTTCGCAGCCTGCCAAAGCAAACCAAAAACGGAAGAAACGACAACAACAGACAGCACGGCTACGATGTCATCAGACAGCAGCATGATGTCGACCGACAGCGCAACGGCTGCTCCGGCTGACAGCGCGGCTGCCGATACGACGAAGTAATCCGACGGTCTGAAAACGAACTGACGGAAAAAGCCTTATCTTTATGATAGGGCTTTTTTGTTTTAGTGGGAATGGAAGTACTTCGTCTTTTTGAAAAACACCTGCCGGGCCATGCGGTTTCCTATTGCTACGATTTGTGGAAAAACCATCCCTTCACATTTGTTGCGTCGCGTCCCCGGCGTACGAAGCTGGGCGATTTTCGGGCCGAACCCGGAAAAGGATTGACCATTACCGTCAATAGCGACTTGAATCCCTACGCTTTCCTGATCACCTACCTGCACGAAGTCGCCCATTTACTGGTGTACCAACGCTATCGGCGGTTTGGGCAGCCGCACGGACCGATCTGGAAAAAAACCTTCCGGGAAGTCATGCAGCCCGTGTTGCACGAGTCGGTTTTTCCAAAAACCGTATTGATTCCGTTGAAACATTATCTCAGTAATCCGGCGGCTTCGACGGGGGCACATCCGACGCTTACCCGTTCGTTGCGGGAAATGGATGAGCAACCCGCCGGAAAACAGTTGCTGGTGGAGATGCCGGAAGGGGAGACGTTTCGTTTTTTGCAGAAAGAATACATCCGAGGCATGAAACGGCGAACCCGCGTCGTTTGTACGGAGAAGACTACAGGATTGAGAGTATCAATTTGGGCGCATGTTTGGGTGGAAAAAACGGACTAGATGCGGGTTGGCGGGTTGGCTGCTTGGAATCGGATGGGCTCTGGCTACGCAGGCGCAATCGGTACCGTCCGTATTGGCCGAAGGACCGTGGCTGAAAATAGGCATTTCGAAAACCGGTATCTACAAACTCGATGCGGCTTTTCTGACGAAATCGGGCGTTCCTGTTTCGACCGTCGACCCGCGCACGATCCGACTTTTTGGCAACGGCGGGGCTACCTTACCGCAGGCCAACAACAAAACCCGCCCGCGCGACCTGACCGAAAATGTCATTTGGGTAACCGGCGAAACCGATGGCCGTTTCGATGCCAGCGACGCCGTCTATTTTTTTGCCGAAAGTCCGCACCCCATTTCCTACGATTCGACCACCCGGCGACTCTCGCACCAGATCAATCCCTACACCGATACGACCTATTATTTTCTGACGTTCGGCCACAAAACCGGCAAACGCATCGCCACTCAGCCTACGCTGCCGCAAACCGGTACAGTAATCACCGAATTTGACGACTACGCGTTTTACAAAGCAAGCGGAGAAATGACCAACCTGGTTCGGTCGGGCCGGGAGTGGCTGGAATATCTCGGCATCGGAACCGATAAAACCGTTTCGTTCAATTTGCCCGGTATCGTCCCCGGTTCGAGTGCGCTGGTTACTTCCGATGTGGTAGGACGTGCGCTGATCAATACCCAGTTTCAGTTGAAATGGGGGGCGCAAGTCGTCGGAACTCAAACTATCGAAAGCGTAACGGATTACCAGTATGATAGGAAAGGCCGTCAAAACCGCCAGACGTTTACCCTAACGCCTGCTTCGCTGGAAAGCCCGGTGAAACTAGTACTGGCGTACGACAGAAACGGGCAGGGCTATTTGCAATCGCTGGCGCTTCAGACCCGACGCATCCTTCGTCGGTATGACGAGCCCTTTCTTTTCCGATCGCTGGAATCGGTTCGTTCGGCAACCGTCCGCTACCTTATTCAGCAGGCCAATGCCACCATGCAGGTGTGGGATGTGACCAATCGGCAAGAGCCGGTTTTGATGCCCGTCACCCTCAATGACAAGCAGGAGGGAAGCATGCCAGCCGTAGGAAACCGCTTGCGCGAATACCTGGTTTTTTCGCCGGAGCAGGCAAGCGCGCCCGAAACCGCCGTTGCCGTTGCCAACCAGAACCTGCAAAGCCGTGAAACGCCCGATTTGCTGATCGTTACCCCGGCAAGCTGGCGAACACAGGCTGAGCGACTGGCCGATTTTCGCCGAAAAAACGATCAACTTGATGTACTGGTCGTTAGTTCGCAGGAAGTGTACAACGAATTTGCATCGGGACAGCCCGATCCGACGGCCCTTCGGGATTTCGCCCGTTTGCTGAATAACCAGACACCGCGTAAGCTTAAATACCTGCTGCTGTTTGGCGACGCGACGTTCGATTACAAAAATTATTCTAAGTTGCTGACCCCGGCCCAACTGGCGGCCACGCTGCCAACTTACGAAAGCCGGGAGTCGCTGCATCCGGTTTTGAGCTACAGTTCCGACGACTATTTCGGGTTTCTGGAAACCGCTGAGGGCGAGTGGACGGAAGATTTTTCGGGCGACCATTCGCTGGACATTGGCGTAGGCCGGTTGCCGGTGAAATCCGCTGAAGAAGCCCGGACGATGGTCGATAAGCTGATCCGGTATGCCGCTACGGGGAAACTGCCGGGGGACTGGCAGACGAAAATTTCGTTTGTGGCCGACGATGGCGACCGTGATTTTCCGAACATTCACCAAACCGATGCCGACCGGCTGGCCCAGAAAATTACGACCTTACGACCACCATTTCGGACTGAAAAGCTGTATCTGGATAGTTTTGCCCAGGAATCAAGCCCCGGCGGACAGAAGGCTCCGCTCGTGAATCAGGCCATTACGAAGGCGTTGAACGACGGTCGGTTGATTGTCAATTATACGGGCCACGGGGGTGAGTCGGGCTGGGCCGAGGAACAGGTGGTGACCTTGCAGGACATTCTGGGCTGGACCAACCAACGGCTCCCGATCTTTGTCACGGCCACCTGCCAGTTTGGTCGCTACGACGATCCGGCGCAGACGTCCGGGGCCGAACTGGCTTTGCTGAACCCGCAGGGCGGCAGCATTGCCCTCCTGACGACCGCACGACCGGTTTATGCCAGTACGAATTATCTGTTGAACAACGCGTTTTACGACGCCCTCGCCCAAAATACCGCTGACGGTGCGCCCCGGCTGGGCGATTTGATCCGGCTTACCAAAAATGGCAGCCTCAGCGGCAGCCTGAACCGCAATTTTACGCTCCTGGGCGATCCTTCCATGCAACTGGCTTTTCCAACGGCCCAGGCCGTGCTGACCCGTATCAATGGAAAAACCGTTGGCGCAAAGGCCGATACGCTCCGGGCGTTGGAAACCGTTCGGCTGGAAGGCGAAGTTCAGCAGGGCCGGTCGGTTCTGAATCCATTTAATGGGTACGTAAAAGTGACGCTGTTCGACAAAGCGGACACCGTAACGACCAACGGCACCGAGTTCAGTCCGCCAATGAACTATGCCGAATACCGAAGCCCGTTGTATTCCGGTCAGGTGCGCGTTCAGAATGGCAGGTTCGTCTGTCAGTTTGTGATGCCCAAAGATCTGGACTACCGCGTTGGTCTGGGAAAACTGTTTCTGTATGCTGTTCAGGCGGACAGTTTGGTTGAAGCCGCCGGGAGTTACGATAATTTATTAATCGGTAGCAGCGTCCCGAATCCGGTGGCCGATACGAAGCCACCGGTCATTCGTCTGTTTATAAACGATACGACTTTTGTAGACGACGGAACGGTTTTTGGACCGATTACTACACTGATTGCCAAACTTAATGACGAAAATGGCATCAATATTGCGCGTAACGGTATTGGTCACGAAATAACGGTTCGTCTGAACGACGGGACGCCGGTTGTGGTGAATGCGTATTTTACCCCAAATCTGGATGATTGGCGGGGCGGGACGGTTCAGTATGACTGGCAAAACCTGCCACCGGGTGCGTACACCGTTCGGGTAAAAGCGTGGGATGTTTACAATAATCCGTCGGAAACAACGTTGAATTTTGTAGTTTCCGCACAACCGCCCCTGGTCATTCAGTCGGTTGTTGTAACACCCAACCCATTTCAGGAACAGGCAAACTTCGGTTTGCAACACAATCGGCCCGGCGATGCGTTAGAAAGTACGCTGGTGATCGCCGATTTGAGCGGCCGAACGGTGAGCGAACGAATCGATCAATGTTCCAACTGCAACGCGTCTATTACCGGACTAAGCTGGAACGGAACCATGCCGGGCGGAGCAGCCATTATACCCGGTTTGTATGTATATCGGCTTATTTTGCGTTCAATGTCGGATGGCTCGTCGGCAATACATACGGGCAAGTTGCTCTACGTTAGATAGTTATAAAAATATATTCCAAACGTCCTTTTATATTCTATCTTAAACATCGTAAATTTGGCGTTCTTACCCTGGTTACCCAACGAACGCGCTGATTCGGGAGTTAATTAAACCTCTTTTATGACACGTACCTTATCGTCAATTTGTTTACTTGGTTGCCTGACACTTCCGCTTGTTTCAAATGCCCAGGTTAGTGGGGGGTTATTGGGGCAGGATACGGTTGCGTACCGGATTCCTCAAATGTCATTGCCGTTCCTGAACTTTACACCCGACGCCCGCAGTGCCGGGTTGGGAGATGCCGGTGCCGCGCTGGGTGCCGACGCCAATGCGGTTTTCTGGAATCCGGCGAAGCTGGTTTTTGCGGAGAAGGATCAGGGGCTGGCGTTGTCCTATACGCCCTGGCTGCGGAGTATCGGGGTTGACGATATGTATTTTACGTTTTTATCGGGCTACAAAAAAGTGAGCAAGAACGATGTAATCGGGCTTTCGCTGATGTATTTCGATATGGGAACCATCGACTTTACGACCATCCTGGGTCAGCCGGCCGGTTCATTCAACTCCAGAGAGTATGCCTTAACGGCTTCCTATTCCCGCCGGTTGTTTCAGAACTTCTCGATGGGCGTCAACCTGCGCTACATCAATTCGAACCTTTCCGGCAACTACTCGGTCAATGGCGTCTCGCTGAAACCGGCATCGACGGCGGCTTTCGACATCAGTGCTTTTTACCAAAACGAAGTTCGGGACGATATTACCGGCAAAGGGTTTAAATGGGCTTTCGGTGGAATCATTTCCAATATTGGTGGAAAAGTGACGTACGGCACGTCCGATCCGGCGCCTATTCCAACCAATTTGAAATTAGGGACGGCGTTGACGTTGTACACGGATAAATTCAACAAATTCAACTTCATTCTCGATCTGAACAAGTTGATGGTACCGACGCCACCGGTATACCAAACCGTCAATGGGGTGGTTCAGTACAATGGTATCAATCCTATTATTGCGCAGGGCAAAAATCCTAATCGACCAACCCTCAGCTCGATTTTCGGTTCGTTCTCCGATGCACCCGATGGCTTCTCGGAAGAGGTGAAGGAAATCAACATTGCCACGGGGATCGAATACTGGTATAATGAGCAATTTGCTGCCCGCGTTGGCTATTACCACGAGCCTCGCCTGAAAGGCGGTCGCCAATATTTTACGACCGGTTTGGGCATTCGGCTGCAACAGAAATACGGGATCGACTTTGCTTACCTGATTCCGGTAACGCAGGGTAGTCCGCTGGCGCAAACCTTCCGGATTTCGCTGATTATCGACATCGACAAAAAAGCCAAATCGGCTGAGGTTGACGATGCCGATGATAGTCTTGAATAAGCGAACCTAACTTCACTTGTAACGATGGCACCCTTCGGGCGTGCCATTCTTTTTTTACCGCCTGAGCATGGCAATTGATTGAACAATGGAAGTAGTAAACCGAACCGAAGCCCCCGAATATAAACGAATTGAAGAGGTCAGGGTGCCGGCCATCGCGACGCTGACGATGGACAATGGTCAGCCGATGTATTGGATTAATGCCGGCCAGCAGCCCATTATCCGGCTGGAGGTGATCTTCGATGCCGGTGCGTGGTATGAACCGTTGCCGGGGCTGTCGACGCTGGCGATGAAAATGCTGACGGAAGGAACCCATTCGCACACTTCGGCCCAAATCAGTGAATATTTTGACCGTTATGGGGCTTTTGTCGAGCAACAAAGCGGGACCAACCGCGCCAGCCTGACGGTTTACGGTTTGACAAAGCACCTGCCGGCATTGTTGCCGATGATTCAGGAAATGCTGACGGAATCGGTGATTCCGGAAAAAGAACTGAATCACCAGAAAAACATTACCCTGCAAACGCTGCGGGTTAATCTGGAGAAAAACAACTTCGTCGCCAGCCGCCTGATTCGGGAAAAGGTTTTCGGTGCCCACCATCCATACGGCCATAACCAGAAACCGGAAACGCTGGAAGCGATTCAGCGGGACAGGGTAGAAGCTTACTACCGGCAGCGCATCCGACAACGGCCCTTCCGGGTCATGGTGGCCGGACAAATTACCGAAACCGAAATTGCCCTGATCAACCAATACCTGGGCCATCAGGTCGTTGAAACCGTTCCGGAAACCGCTGATGCCGCCAAAACCGCCATCAGCGATCCGTCGCCGGGCCTGGTCGACAAACCCGACAGCCTGCAATCTTCGATCCGGCTGGGGCGGTTGCTGTTTACCCGCAAACACCCGGATTATTTCCCGGCGCTGGTGATGAACGAAGTGCTGGGTGGTTATTTCGGCTCCCGGCTGATGAAAAACATTCGGGAAGAAAAAGGATTTACGTACGGAATCTGGTCGAATCTGGCGATGCACCCGAATGAGGGATCGTTCCTGATCGGAACCGACGTCAAACGCGAAAATACGCAGGAAACACTCGACGAAATCGGGAAGGAAATCGGGCGGTTGCGCGAGGAACTGGTGCCGGAAAACGAACTGGAAACGGTTCGGAACTACATGGCGGGCTCCTACGTGGGCAATCTCAATACGCCGTTTGAAATTGCCGACCGCTACAAAGCGTTGCTCTTCGACGGTTTACCCGCCGACTACATCTCGACCTACATCGAACACATTCGTGCCGTCACGGCCGAACAGGTACTGGAAATGGCCAACCGGTATTTGCCGGATGGTTCGTTGATTGAGGTGGTGGTTGGGGGGAAGTAATCTGAACCGGGATTAAGCTGATTTTTCTGATTAAGCTGATAAAAAATCTGTTCAATCAGAAAAATCAGCTTAATCCTGGTTCAGATTTCAAAAGCCGACAACTGCACAAACTTCGCTACACGCTCATTGATCTCATCTATGGTTAGATTGAAAAGCCGTTCGGCACCGAATTTTTCGACGCAGAACGATGCCATGGCCGAACCGTAAATAATACCGCGTTTCATGTTGTTGAACGACACATCGCCGGTGCTGGCCAGGTAGCCGATAAAACCGCCCGCAAACGTATCACCTGCACCGGTTGGATCAAATACTTCTTCGAGGGGCAGCGCGGGTGCAAAAAAGATGTGGCCACCGTGGAACAGCAGCGCGCCGTGTTCGCCTTTCTTGATAATCACGGTTTTGGGTCCCATCGCACCAATTTTGGCAGCCGCTTTCACCAGGGAATATTCGCCGGACAACTGGCGGGCTTCCTCGTCGTTCACCGTCAGCACATCCACCAGTTTGATCACTTCCATCAGGTCGTCCCAGGCGATGTTCATCCAGAAATTCATGGTGTCGAGCATGATCAGCTTCGGGCGGTTGGGAAGCCGTTCGATGACCAGTTTCTGAATGGCCGGAGCGGTGTTGCCCAGCATCAGAAATTCGCAGTTACCGTAAGCTTCGGGAATAACCGGGTCAAAATTTTCCATCACATTCAACTGAACATCAATGGTATCCCGCGTGTTCATGTCGTTGTGGTATTTCCCCGACCAGAAGAACGTTTTTTCGCCGGGGCGGATTTCCAGCCCGGTGGTATCGACGCCGTGGCTTTCGAGGATGTCGATCATCTCCTGCGGGAAATCGTCGCCGACGACGGCTACCAGGTTGTTTTCATTCGTAAAATACGATGCTGACAGCGTAATGTACGTGGCGGCTCCGCCGATGATTTTATCGGTTTTGCCAAAAGGCGTTTCCAGCGCATCGAAAGCCACTGAACCAACGGTTAACAAACTCATGCTGATTGGATAAATACAGTGTAAACTAACTTATTGAACGAACAGAAGGCTGACTGCCAGCCCCAGAATGTTGCGAAGATAGGAAAAGTACGCCATTTGCCACTCGTCACAACGCGCTGACTTCCGACGAACATTGTGTAGATTTGTGGTCGAAGAAAACCGTAGGGTCGGATCGACCGATTGAAGAATGACAACACCGACACAGCCGCTAAAGTTATACAATACGCTCACCCGCCGGAAAGACCTGTTTGTACCGATTGCCGCGCCTTACGTGGGCTTGTACGTTTGTGGGCCAACGGTTTATAACTACGTGCATTTGGGCAACGTCCGCACGTTTCTGACCTTCGATACGCTGTTTCGGTATTTAACGCATATCGGCTACAAAGTTCGGTATGTGCGGAACATTACGGACGTGGGCCACCTGGTGGGCGACGGCGACGATGGCGAAGATAAGATCGGGCGGATGGCGAAACTGGAGAAGATCGAACCCATGGAAATCGTGCAGCGCTACACAAACGATTTTCATTCGGTAACGGAGATGTTCAATCTGTTGTCGCCCAGCATCGAACCTACCGCAACGGGTCATATGGTCGAGCAGATTGAAGCCGTCCGGGTGTTGATCGACAAGGGGCTGGCTTACGAATCGAATGGTTCGGTGTATTTTGACATTTTGCAATACAACCAGCAGGGCGGCAACTACGGAAAGCTGTCCGGGCGTATTCTGGACGACCTGCTGAACGAAACCCGCGATCTGGACGGTCAGTCGGAAAAACGAAATCCGCTGGATTTTGCCCTCTGGAAAAGAGCCGCTCCCGAACACCTGATGCGGTGGCCTTCGCCCTGGAGCAACGGTTTTCCGGGCTGGCATTTGGAGTGTACCTGCATGAGTACCAAATACCTGGGAAAACAGTTCGATATTCACGGGGGCGGAATGGATTTGAAATTTCCGCACCACGAATGCGAGGTGGCGCAGGGGCAGAGCATTTATGGCGAAGAACCGGCGCGGTATTGGATGCACTCCAACATGCTGACGGTGAACGGACAGAAAATGTCGAAGTCGCTGGGTAACTCCTTTCTGCCGTCGGAACTGGTAACCGGCACGCACCACCTGCTCGAACAGCCCTACAGCCCGATGACGGTGCGGTTTTTCATGCTGCAATCGCATTACCGGAGCACACTCGATTTTTCGAACGAAGCCCTCAAAGCGGCTCAGAAAGGTTACAAACGGCTGGCAAACGGGTTGCGGATCGCCAAGACATTGACCTATACCGCAGCCGACGGCGTGGTGGTTGATGAAAAAAAGCAGCAGGAAATTCGCAAAGCCATCGACGATTTTTATGGTGCGCTGAACGACGACCTGAACACGGCGGTCGGCATTGCCCAGTTGTTTGCGTTGCTGAAATACGTCAATATGCTGTATGCAAACCAGCTTCAGTCGGCGGCTTTGGGAGAAGAAATCTTTACGGAATTGAAAGATTCGTTCATCCAGTTCATGGAAGGCGTTTTGGGATTGACCGAAGAAAAAACCGGGAGTCAGGCGGTATTGGACGGCATGCTGACGTTATACCGGGAGTATAAAGACCAGAAGCAATACGATAAAGTGGATCAGGTCCGTTCCTATTTCAAGGCGCAGGGGCTGGCCATCAAAGATATGAAGCACCGGATCGACTGGGCTTACGAAGAGTAGTCAAACCTTATCGGTAAAACATGCGCCTAAACAGGAAAATCATTCTCTTTTGGCTGGCTGCGGTAATCACCGTCAGTTCCTGCAAAAGCAAAAAACAGGATCAGCAGGAAAACCAGGCCACCGAAGTCAAAACGGTTACGGCCCCGGCGTTCAATGCCGATTCGGCTTACGCATACGTTGCGAAACAGGTGGCATTTGGGCCGCGGGTGCCCAACACCGATGCACACCGGCGTTGTGGGGACTACCTGATTGCCCAACTGAAGCAATTCGGCTGCGAAGTCACGGTGCAGAACTTCACGGCGACGACCTACGACAACCTCAAGCTAAACGCCCGGAACATCATTGGCAGCATTAACCCGGACGCGCCCAAACGGATTGTTCTGGCTTCCCACTGGGATTCCCGCCCGTTTGCCGATCAGGACAGCGTGGCCCGAACCAAACCGGTGATCGGTGCCAACGACGGTGCCAGTGGCGTCGGGGTTTTGCTCGAAATGGCCCGAACCATTCAGCAATCCGGCACGAAACCCGATGTGGGCATCGATCTGATATTCTTCGATGCTGAAGACTGGGGTAATTCCGAACTGGCGAAAGACGAATACGGCGGTTTTTGCCTGGGATCGCAGTATTGGGCGGCCAACAAACACAAACCGGGTTATGCAGCCTATTACGGCGTTTTGCTGGATATGGTCGGTGCCAAAGGGGCTACGTTCCTGAAAGAAGGCAATTCCATGCAGTATGCGCCGACGGTGGTCAACAAAGTGTGGGAAACGGCCAGCCGCATGGGCTACAACCAGTATTTTGTCGATACGGGCCAATCGGGTCCCGCCATTACGGATGACCACCTGCCGGTGAACAAAGTCGCCAAAATTCCGATGATCGACATCATCCACCTGAAAGTGGAGTCGGGAAGTTTCTTCAAAGACTGGCACACTGCCCACGACGACATGGACAACATCGACCGCGGTACGCTCAAAGCCGTCGGTCAGGTGCTGCTGCAAACGTTATACAATGAACAATAACCCGTTAACCGCATTTGATTTCAGAAAGGGTCGGCGGTTTTTTCTTTGGCTGTTCATTCTTCCGGGCGCGTTGTTCCTTCTATCAAGTTGTTCTCCCCCGCCGGATCAGCTTGGTAAGCTGGATCTGGTCAAATGGCGGACCGATCGGGGTGGTTGTAACGGCGTTAGAGCCTCGCTGGTCGATGATTTCAAAACCGTTCGGCAGGAATTGAAAGGGAAATCCTCGAATGAAATTGGACAGATTCTGGGCCGCCCGGACAGTGAGCAACTGGACGACCGCAACCAGAAATTCTACATTTACTTTCTCGAAAAAGGCGTCCACTGCCAGGACCCGAAGGTGAAAACCGACAGCCGCTCGGTGGCGCTACGGATCAGTGCGATTGGGTTGGTGACAGAGATCACGTTTCAGCGGGGGAGGCCGTAAAGAGCAAGCTTAAATAAATAAATTGCTGTTAATCAGTATTTTGTAGTTTTATGTTTTGTTTTATTGAATCGCAAATCCGGTTTATATTCAAATAATTTTCATAAAGGCTTTTCAAAACATTTAATGTCTCAGGAAAGGGAATTAATAATGGTAAGACATGCAGGGGATATATTAACAGGATCATCTGAGAATAATTGGAAATCATCCGAGATTTTTCATGGTGATACGAGAGAAATTGTTGCTAGTTTACAAAATGAATTTTATTCAAGTATCATAACTAGCCCTCCCTATTGGGGAAAAAGGGATTATGGGTATTCTGGACAAATTGGGGCAGAGGAAAGCTTAAATGAGTATATAGATCATTTAGTTTCTATTTTCAGAATCTTGCGAGATAAACTTAAAAAGGACGGTACATTTTGGCTTAATATAGGGGACTCTTATACAAGCGGTAATAGAACCTGGCGTGCAGAAGATAAAAAAAATCCTGCAAGAGGAATGACTTATAGACCACAAACTCCAGTAGGATTAAAACCTAAAGATTTAATAGGTATTCCTTGGAGATTAGCTTTAGCTCTTCAGGCTGATGGTTGGTATCTTCGTTCTGATATTATATGGTATAAACCTAATTGCCAGCCTGAGTCTGTTAAAGACCGACCAACGCAATCGCATGAGTATTTGTTTATGTTTTCAAAAAATGAAGACTATTATTATGACTATGAAAATATGAGGGAACCAGCAGCGGAAAAAGGTAAAACCAGAAACAAGAGAACCGTTTGGCAAGTTAATACTGAGCCTTTTCCTGAAGCACATTTCGCAACATTTCCTGAAGAATTAATTAAACCTATAATTTACGCTACTTCCAAAGAAGGGGACTTTATTTTAGACCCTTTTTTTGGTGCAGGAACGGTAGGAGTAGTATGTAAAAAGTTGAAACGCAATTATCACGGAATTGAGCTAAAAGAAGACTATATTGAAATTTCAGAAAAAAGGATAAGCAATGTCGCCTAAAAATTTTCCAACTTTACTTCCTGACTTACAAATAGGACTTCACTACAGGCTTAGAAATATTAAAGATCTTTACTTTCATGAAGCTCTAAGTAAAGCTGTAAAGAATATGTCTATAAGCTCTATTGACAGCGAACTTAATAGTTTAGTATCTCAAGATGCTTTACAGAAACTAGCTTCTTTTTCGCTGAGAGGAGAAGCGCTTTTTCCTTTGCCTATTCTTTTAAAAGAAAATCCATTTTTACTAGGTTATTATAGATTATTGTACGGATTTTCACAAAAAGAATTTTACAATAAAGGCCCTTTCGGCGCATTTAAAGCAATGGAAGAAAAAGGGAAATTATCTAAAAATGCCTCAAATGATTTAGAGTATTTGTGTAAAAGTTTAATATCAACTGCTCAAGGATTTGTTTCTCAACTAGATGATATTAGTTTGTCGTTAATTGCTGAATTACAACTTTTAACGGTTGGCCCACAATTAAGAGGTTCTAAAAATAATGAATATGGACAAATTGCTACACAAAAGACTTTTAGTATTATAAAAGATTTACTTAAAAATTATATTTTATCTTCTGCCCAGACTTGGATTGAGGTAAAGAATGATTCTGGTAGAATAGTAAAGATAAAATTCTCTTCTGATCCAGATATTGAGATTATCGAGCAACTTAAGAGTGGCAGCAGAGGGTTAATTTCAATTGAAATAAAAGGAGGAACGGATTTGTCAAATGTGCATAATCGAATTGGAGAAGCTGAAAAAAGTCATCAAAAAGCAAGGCATAGAGGATATTTTGAGTTTATGACAATAATAAGCGTCGATATAGATTATAAAAATTTAAAATCAGAATCTCCAACAACAAGTCATTTCTTTAATTTATTTAAGATCGCAGATAAAAACTCAGATGAGCATCAGAAGTTCAAAGACACTTTAGCTTCAATAATAAGTGTAAATATTTAACAGGTAGGAAATTTGTAGAGAAAAGTGATCAGACATAAAACTTCTTTCGTTCAATAATTTCCCCGACCACATCCGGGACCAGATACCGAATGGAGCGGTTATTTTTCAGGGAATCGCGGATGAAGGTGGCGGAGATGTCGAGCAGGGGCGCTTGCACAAACCGCACATTCGGGTGCTGCTCCAGCGGACTGGGCTCGCTGTTTGGGCGTGGATACACATACAGTCCAAAGTACTCCAGGATCTGTTCGTGATTTTTCCAGTTGGGAAACTGCGCGAGGTTATCACCACCGATGATCAGTTTAAACGCGTGCTGCGGGTATTTTTCCTGCAGCCGGATCAGCGTGTCGATTGTGAAGCTGGGGCGGGGCATAGAGAACTCGATATCCGTCGCTTTCAGCTTCGAGTTGTCAGCAATAGCCCGCTCCACCAGATCGATGCGGTCGAACTCGTGGAGCAGGCTTTTATTCTTTTTAAACGGATTTTGGGGAGAAACCACAAACCAGACCTGTTCGAGATCGGTGGTGGTCGCCATGGTGTTGGCGATGATCAGATGGCCAATGTGTACGGGATTGAAAGAGCCGAAGAACAAACCGATTTTCATAAGCAGACCGCGTTCAGACTAGCCAGCCGGTTCGTATTATACGACAGTGGCTTTTTCCGGAATGATGTTCCTGTTCAGGAAATTATCTACCAGTTTCTGTGCTTTTTCCAGGGTTGTTGCCAGATCATCGTTCACCAGAATGGCATCGAACTGGTCCTGAAAGCTCATTTCGAAGTGGACCTTAAACAGCCGTTTAGACAGGCTGTCGTCGGTTTCGGTTCCGCGGTCCAGCAAACGTTGTTTCAGGGTTTCCTCGTCCGGCACTTTCACAAAAATGGCCAGGGCTTTGTCTCCGTAGTATTTTTTGAGTTTCAACCCGCCCTGAACGTCAACATCGAACAAAACGTGCTTTCCGTTGCTCCAGACGCGTTCGATCTCGGATTTGAGCGTTCCGTAGAAGGCACCGACATACACTTCTTCCCACTCGACGAATTCGTCGTTGTCAATTTTTTCTTTAAAATCTTCGGGAGTCAGAAAGTAATAGTCTTGGCCGTTTTGTTCTGCGCGGCCCCGGCGGTCACGGGTGCAGGCGGAGATTGAAAAACCCAGATTCGGGTTCGTGGCTAATAAGTGCCTGACAATGGTGGTTTTACCTGAACCGGAGGGTGCCGAAAAAATAATCAGTTTGCCGTCCAATGCCGCTTATTTAGTGATTTCGGATCGAATTGCAGCCGCAATCTTGTCGGGGCAGCACTTCTTTTCAACTTTGCCCTGTAAGGCTTCTTTAATACACTTTTCAAGGTGGTACATATCGATGCACGGTTTGCAAATATCGATATGCTGCTTGAAATGCTCTTTTTCTTCTTCGGTAGCCCCACCGTCCAGAATCGACTGAATCCGTTTCAGGCACTCGGCCTGATGTTCGCAGCTTTCCTTCATGGGGGCGGTCGCCTGCCTACCCTCTACACCAACCGTAGTCGACGAATGCAATGTGCCTGACATTGGAAATGTTTAATTTATTCCAGAAATAATTCTACAATATGTAACTTGACATAACAACCAAGTATCTATCTCAAAAAGTTTCAGTTAGTCATCATTTTTGTTGTAACCCATTGACGCTGCGTATTCTTTCAGCTTGTCTTTCAATAGATTCCGGGCACGGTGTAACCGTGAGCGAACCGTTCCAATCGGAATATCCAGAATTTTGGCCATTTCCTCGTACGTGAATCCTTCGATGTCACAGAGGATAATAACCGTCCGGAAATCGACGGGCAGCGAGTTGAGCGCGGAGGCCACTTCGTCACCAATCATGTCCTGCACTGTTTCGAACCGAAGGTCCGTCGTGTGCTCGGTTTCCGATGCTTCGTCAGAATTGTAGGTTGTCTCTACATCCTGATAATCAACCTTCGCAGGTTCTTTACTTTTCTTGCGATAGTCGTTGATGAAGCTGTTCTTCAGAATGCGGAACAACCACGCTTTCGCGTTAGTTCCCTGTTCGAAGGAGGAGATAAATCGAAAAGCTTTTAAATAGGTATCCTGCACCAGGTCGTTCGCGTCATCTTCGTCCATCGTCAGGCGGAAGGCAAAGTTGTACATGGAGTCGATGTGGGGCATGAACTCCTTGTTGAAGACCTGGTACTTTTGTTCGTCTGTATACCCTTGGAGTTGCGTATCTGACATAATTTCGGGCATCGTCGTCATAAAATTACAAATGAAAATTAAATGGCATCCATTTTTTTCTCGGGTTCAATACATACGGATGCGTGACAAGTAGCGATGTTTCATAGAATCAAGGGGTTAGCGCTTGAGAAAGACTATTTAACGGATAATAAAAAATTCAACGGCAATGTTTTAAGAATACTGCAAAAATCAATCCTAGCCGGTTTTGATCTCAGGAATCGCAAGGAACAAGACAAATTGGCAGGACGCAAGCCGGGGGTGATGGATGGTTGGTTAAGGCGGATGGAAGGACAGAAATAGAGAGTGAAAATCAGAACTTCAGGAATCCCGTTCGATGAGGGGGAGCGTGACCAAAAATTGTCCATTCTCTTCATGTACGGTCGGCCGGGGTTGATTCAACATCTGGTATTTACTTAAAATATTGGAGATACCGACGCCATTCGAAAAAATGCGGGAGGGTTTTCGCTGCAAATTGTTGGAGACCTGCACCGTACCCTCGTCGGTGGTGGTGATCTCGATCAGCAGCGGTTGGTCGGGTAGAATCATGTTGTGCTTGACGGCATTTTCCACCAGAAGCTGGCGCGTCAGCGGGGGCAGTTGGTGGCTCCGGTAGCGTTCGTCCACGCGGGTCCAACATGCAGTATTTTTAGGCAAGGGCGTTAAAACACTGCAAATGTGTGCAAAAAATCCACATCGCCAACATTCACTTGCGCTTACGAAACCAGCGTGATGCTCAGTCCCTGCCGCAAGGTATTGTGGATTTCAGCAATGCGGTCGGTGTGTTTAATCAGCGCGTCAATTTCATCCGAAGGAGCGTCGGAGATAACCGTGACCTTGTATTGAAAATCGCTCCCTGGTTCGCCCACGCCCCCGAACCGGCCGGTGCAGACGACCTTCACTTCCGACACGCTGATGTTTCGTTCGGCGGCTTCCCGGTAGATGTCATTGCAGAAGCAGGTTGCCAGCGACAGCAGGAGAAGTTCGCCCCCGTTGAGCGACGATCCGTAGCCCGACGGTTTTGGGGAAATCTGGACGGTTTTTGCGTCGCCGTTGGTTTGCACGACCACCTCGTGCTGCTGGAAGGTGTTTTTTATGGAAGCGGAAATTTCCATGCTTTTGCCATTTAAATCGGGTTAGATCGTGTCTTCCCACAGTTTTTGTGCTCTGGTAAAGCTACCGAAAAGGAGAGACGCTTCAAAGGCTACCAGCCGGGAAAATATTGGTAGAAGTCCGGGTATTCAGACTGACAAAATTTCTTTTTCGACGGTATTTCTGGCAGAAAACCGGCCCTGTTTCTGTCATTTTTTCTGCCAGAAATACCGTTGGCACAGGGTTTGAAAAACCGGTTTCTGGCGGTGAAAACCGATCATTGATGTTCATTTCTGTATTGTTTAACTTTTAAAAAAGGAGGTTGATATGTCACTCATCAAAAGGAATGGGGCTTCGTCCCCGGCGTTTCCGGCTTTGTTCGATGACTTTTTTAGCCGGGATCTTTTTAATTGGAACAACAGCAATTTTTCCACCACGCAAACGACCATTCCGTCGGTCAACATCAAGGAAACCACCGAAGCGTTTGAAGTAGAACTGGCTGCGCCCGGTATGGAAAAAACGGATTTTATGGTTGAACTGGACGGCAATCAGCTTACGATTTCCTCGGTGAAACAGCACAGCGAGGAAAAAGAAGCGCAACATTATTCGCGCCGGGAATTCAGCTACCAATCCTTCCAGCGCAGCTTCGTGCTTCCCAAAGACGTGGTGGATGAAGACCGGATTGAGGCCAAATACGAAAAAGGTCTGCTGCATCTGACGATTCCCAAAAAGGAAGAGGCCAAACAAAAAGGCCCGAGACGCATCGAGATCGGATAAACCGGACGGCCTGCTCCCCGAGCAGGCCGTTTTTTTTGTGTCGAAAGGATGGATAAATTTCCGGGTCGCCGGTGGTTGTCAACCAATTACGGCCACCAGACCACCAGTTACCAGATTTTTGCTACCAGTTACCATTCCGGCGTTGTGGACCCTTGGCCGACCCGCTACTTTTGATGCATCAACGGGCCAGAAAAGAGCGAAACCCGGACTCTCACATCATTCCAAACAACTACTTACAAACACTACGATGAACACATCCATCCCTTCTTCGACCACCAATTCAATTCTGGACAATTACGTTTCGGTCCTGAAAAAGTACAATGATTTCAACGGGCGCGCCCGGCGGAGCGAGTACTGGTATTTTTTCCTGATCAACATGCTGGTTACGCAGGCGATCAATTTCACCAACATCCTGCTTTTCGACGGTCTGGCGGTGATTGGCTGGATAACGATGCTGTTTAACCTGGCGATCCTGGTTCCTTCGGTGGCCGTAGCAATCCGGCGGATGCACGATGTCGGCAAGAGCGGATGGTATGCGCTGATTCCGTTTTACAACCTGATTCTGGCCTGCACCGAAGGCACGCGTGGCGTCAATGAATATGGTGCCGACCCGAAAGCCAAAGCTGCCACAGTTGCCTGATTTTCTCGCTTTTAACTATAAATGAAGCCGCCCGATTCTGGTAAATCGGGCGGCTTTTTGTGTTTTGTCCGTCAGCGGAACGTGCTGGCTCTACCCGGGCTGTGAAGGGTCGCGCTTTTGCCAGTGATAGGCCGCAATTGAGTTCTTCCAGAAATACTTTTCGGCTACGGTTTGACCTTTTGTGTTGAAGTATTCCCTAACCAGACCCAATCCGACGTGAAAAGGTAGCCACTGGTCGCTATTCGGCCAATCACTGCCATAAAGCAGTCGATCTTCGCCAAAAAGGCCGAAGAACTCATCCAGCCGTGCCCGGTAGAAAGGCAGCGTCTGTGGAATCGTTCCGTCCACCCGGCGCAAGACTTCAGAAATCTTCACATACACTTGGGGCCGCTTGCCCAACGCCTGCAGGTCGGCTTCAGAGGTTTTCCGGACCGCAGCCGCTTCCGGTGGGGTCATTTGGGGAAGATGATCGATGATGACCCGCAGATCCGGCACCAGATCCGTAACCCGCACGATGGCCGTCAGGAGCGCCGGATTCGGATTCGCCGTATCCAGCACCAGTCCGGCCTGAGCCAGGAACCGAAGGTCTGATACGAAGCGGGGATTGGCCAGTTGGCGGGACAGATCGTGTTCCCAGAGATTTCCATACCGAATTCCCCGAAACAGCGGATTGCGCTGGAAGCGTTCGAGTTGATGGCGGAAGTCTGGTTTGCCCGGTTCGAGATTGCCCACAGTTCCGACGATGATTTTGTCCGTGGCAGCGACGTCGAGTACCCACTGGTTGTCTTCCAGCCAGGGACTGGCTTCCACGACAATCGCGCCCACAATGCCGAGGGGCACCGCGATCTTGCGGTAGCGGTCCGGCAACGCGGGTTTATACAGAATGCCGTCTTTTTGGGTCGGCCAGGGCACACCCTGAGAGCGATCCGTATCGAACAGGTGAATGTGGGTGTCAATGACCGGGATGGCGGCATCCTCCTTCCGGTCCGACGGAGAAAGCCCGGTCGCAGCGGAAGCACCGACGGTCAGGGCCAGAAAATTTCTGCGGTTCATGGGCCTGAAATTAGTAGTTCCCAAGGAACTTGAACAGGATGGGCGCGAGTCGGATGTTCGGTTTTAGCTTAAATCCGAATTAATTATCCTTTTGATGCCGATTCGATTCCACCCTGCTCTACACCTGTTCTTTCTTCGCTCTGAAAGATAGTGTAGATTTGAGCATTGATCCGCCCGTTGGGACACCACAAGTTTAAATACCATATTATAATCATAATGCTACTCGTCGTACCTGACCGGAATCCAGCTACTTTTATCAAAGTTGAGTCTGATCGTTTTATCAGTTTAAACATATGGGAACGGCGTCATATCCAGGAGTGGATTCGTCAGGCCCCTGAAGTGTTGGGAGAAGACTTGTTGGTTGTCAGTACAGAATTTAATCGATTTAAAAATTCTGATGATCGGCTGGATATTCTAGCGCTTGACCGGAAAGGCAATTTAGTTATTATTGAATTGAAGCGTGATGGGTATGCCGGTTTTGCTGACTTGCAAGCGCTGCGCTATGCTGCGATGGTATCATCAATGCGTTTAGAAATACTCCTGCCTTACTACATTACTTACCAACGTCAGGCTAATTGCCATGACATTGACTCGGATTCGGCCTTAGAACAACTACGGGAATTTGTTACTGAGAAAGAATCCTTTGAAGAGTTGTCAGATAAACCTCGCATTATTCTCTGCTCAGAAGGCTTCTCAACGGAACTTACAACGACCGTATTGTGGCTCAATCAGCATGGAATGGATATCTCTTGTGTCAGTATTAAACCTCATAAAGTGGGGGAGCAGATTATTATTGTACCCAACAAAATTATTCCGCTCCAAGAAGCTAAACAATACCTGATTGAAATTCAGCAGAAAGAGGAGGCTAAACAGCAGGTAAACAGTCGCTCTAAAAGACCGACGACGATGAAAGTGCTAATTGAAAGCGGACGCTTGAAAAGTGGAGATAAGATTTATTTGAGTCGTTTTTTGCCTGCCTATCTTCAGCCTGCAAGCCGAACAGATCTGCGGTATGTAGCAGAAATTACGGGCAAGTTAGGTAAAAACGATAATGTCCGCTGGCTCAACGATGGAAGTGAATATTCAATTTCCTATTTGACACACCTTATTTTTCTGACTTATCATCCAAATAATCAGCATCCAGGTGCTATTCAAGGCGGCATTTATTGGGTAACAGAGACAGGTCAGTCGCTCGCGGAAATGGCAGATGATGTTTGGGCTTCAAAACAAATTTTACAGTGATCCCGTATTGGTAAATAGCATTAATTTTCAATCGTGAGGTCGTTGGGAGAATGTGTTCAGCTCATAAGAACTGGAAACCTCATGGAGTGCTTCAAAGAAGGAATGCGTATGGTGGAAAGAAACGGAGTAGACATTGCCGGAGACACCGTGGACACAAGAATCTGGACATGTTACGTTTGATACTGTGCTAAGCTGGGAATAGTTACTATCCGTCGTGCTGGGAGCTCTTATTCGTCAATTTCACTATAACTCATCAAAAAAAGCACCCAACCTTTCAGTTAAGTGCTTCATTTACAGAGATTACGAAACGAGCGGGAAATGGGGTTCGAACCCACGGCCTGCAGCTTGGGAAGCTGCGTTTGTTAATATTCAATATATCTCGTTAATGTCTTTAAAGTCCTTTAAGTGAGGTTTTTAGCAATTTTCTGTACTGGTTAATATTGGTTATGTTTGGTTGTATTCGTATATTTGTTTCAACCAACGTTTCAACCGACATGTCAAGATCTACCGAACATAAAGAGGGTAAGGCCACCGTTAAGGTCGTTTATTACAAGCATAAAACTCTAAGCGATGGTTCGCATCCATTTGTAGTAAGAATTACAAAAAACCGTAAGAACCGCTGGGTTTCCACCGGCCAGAGCCTACACCCTAGATATTGGAATGATGAACGCAATGAAGTTCGTCGGAGTTACCCGCATGATAAGCGGCAGGCACTGGAAGCAACATTGAAAAAATGGGAAGTACGTTATAGTGATGCAGCGGATAGCTTAGCCATGTCCGATGAGGTTCATGATGTCAAAGCAGTAGCTAGTAAAGTCAGCGATGAGCGTAAAATTAACAGTCAATTCCAATTGCTGGCATACATGGATGATTTGGCCAGCCAGATGCTTCAGTCGGGGCAAGTAGGGAACCGAAAAGTTTACCGGGAAATACGGTTACAGCTCACTAAATATATCCAATCGCAGTACAATAAAGAAGATATTCCTTTCGATCAGGTAACTGTCAAATTCTGCAATGGGTGGGAAACATTCATGCGGAAGAGTGGCCTAACTGAAATTACACTTTCCGTGAAATTCAGAACTCTTCGGGCTGTTCTGAATAAAGCTATTGCCAATGGCTACGCTAAAGCCGAATACTACCCATTTGCTCGCAATGCAGCAGAAAAGTATAAATTTCATATTGGTAAATTTGATACCTCGACTTCAAAAAGAGCAATCAATCGGGCTGAGATTCGTAAGATTGAAGAATATGAGCCGACCGGCGCGACCAAATATGACGTAGAAAGACTTCAGCTTGCCAAAGATGTCTTTCTATTCTCATATTTCTGTGGAGGAATTAATTTTGTGGATATTGCCGCGTTACGCTGGTCCAATATTGCTTCAAATCTTAATGGGCACCAACGGTTAAGCTATATTCGTCAAAAAACGGGAGGACGTTTTTCCTTTCGGTTGGTGCCACCGGCGCTAGCCATTTTGGACTGCTATCGTTCAGGACCTGGTAATAGTTTTAATGAATATATATTTCCCATATTAAATGATGCTTTGCATAAAACACCGCTTCAGATTCACAACCGGTGCAACAAGGTAATGGGCCATATCAATTCAGGTCTGAAGGAAATTGCTGAGGTTGTAGGAATAACAACGCTGTTAACTACATATGTGGCCCGCCATTCCTTTGCTACAACCCTGAAACATTCTGGAGTAGCTACAGGTATCATTTCTGAGTTAATGGGGCACAAGACCGAAGCAGTAACCCAGACCTATCTGGCTTCATTTGATAGTGATTTGATTGATGAAGCTTTTGAAAATTTATTGTAAAAACTTTAGTTAAACTATGGAGTCGAATAATAACAACATCATATTAGATCAACTAATTTCGATTTTTACAAATGTTAATCAAGTAATTAAAGGACAAGATGTTCGTGCGTATGATATAGTCGAAATTAAAGGGAAAATTATAGACGAATATAGAGGCATCCTATTTAATATATTTTGTCATTCGATAATCTGTTCTTCTGAAAATGGTAATTATATTCAAGAAGAAAATCTATTTATCAAAGAAATTGAGAAAAATGAATCAAATTTCGAATTCGCAAGATTCGTTCAATATGTGAACAGGTTAATTCGGTATCAGAAATCCTTATTTAGGCCATTACATTCGCTGATAGGAACAGAGATTGCCAAGCTTGGTAATTATTTAAGAAGGACTCATGATCCTAATGCAGGGTTTGATCCTGATTCGCAAATAACCCATAGTTCTCATTATCACTCCACCCTTAAATATTTGAATGAACATTACTTGGAAGTTGTTTTAGATAATATACAAATAGCAGAGCAGATGATTAGCGGCTTGCCGCAAAGCCAATTCCCTTCCCAAATTTTTACTGTTGCCAAGCCTAAAAAAGTTAAGCGCCCTATTAAATACGATTTTAGAGATTTTATTCTGGAAGAAAATTCAAAAAGAAAAGAAAAATTGATCAGTGGTCTGACTGAGGAATTACAAGGTGCAAAACCTCAGGAAATTACCTACATGCTGTACGCCTTATATGATCTGGGTTTCTTTAACAAGATTGATATGCAGAAAAATCAGACAAAATTATACGAAGCACTAAAAAATACTTTCGGTTTTGGAGGAACAAGACAAGGTCTTAATAATAGTATTACTGTTGTGGATCGAGCAACAAGTAGTATCGAATTAGAAATCAATAGATTTAAAAAGCTAATAAACAGCATCTTAACAAAATGAAAGTTGCTATTTTTTTGCTAGCAATTAAGTAGCAAAAACCTCAATAGATTCCTCTAATACCTTTGGCTTATCAATTAAAAAACGATAAGTCATGATTGATAACCCCTTCGCAGTTCTTGAGCGGCGGCTGAATCGCTTAGAATCTCTTCTTTTAGAAATAAAGGACAACTGTCGTCCTACCCAGTTCCAAACACCCAATAACGGGCCCTTAAAGCCAAGCCTTTCTAATTCTGAACAGATTATGGCAGCTACAGGGTGGGCACGAAGCACCTTCTATCAAAAGGTGTCAAAGATGCCTGCAGGTGTTGTAATCCGTCGGGGCAAAAGACTGCTATTTAATACTGAAAAGTTTTATGAATGGCTACAAAATAGTGGCAAATAATGGAAACCTGGTAATCTGCCAGCTAGTCAAATATGCCTTTCACCTAACTAAATACGGCATATTGCAAGATGACGGGTCATTCCACCAGTGATTCTGTAAATGGTAATCGAGGTTGGTCGCTAACCGACATTTAATTATTCGGTCGTTTTTTAAATAGACTACTGCAATGCCGATTTGCAATACCACACTAGAATATCCAGGCAATTTAGCGGAAAAATTGTTGAAAAGCTCGTTACTTCGTTTTGACGAAGTACGAGAAATGGGAGCGACATTTGTTAAAACTTATCGTACTAGTTCAAAGTTTAGAAATTTTTCATTTTTCTACTACCCGAAAATAGGAAAGGTATTTGTCAAAGGCTCATGGGCTAAATTCCATAATAACGGTGAACAGAACTATTCGCCGTATACTACAAAAGCGCTGGAGCATGACATTGATGAGCTTTCTGAATTATTCGATTATGACTTTTCAATCGGTCTGATTCATGGCGTTGAAGCAGGAGTGAATCTAAATCTATCAAATTTTATTCAGCCCTATTTCGCACCTAAATACTTTTTAGACCAAATGATATGCTTCCAGGGTAGGAAACCATTTGGGCTGATGGCGTCCATACGAGGAGAAGGATATGGGGTTGAATGCAGTCTTACGAACTACCGAATAAAGGCGTATGATAAAGGAACACAATATCATTTACCAGAGTCACTATTCCGGTTTGAATATGACAACAATGCCGCCAAAGAACTTTCCCCGATGGGTATTCGGTATATGGCAGATTTGACCGATCCTACTAAGTTACAATTATTAGGCAACAGGGTAGTTGGTTTATTAGAAGATGTCGTAATGGTTGAGCCGGTACATATAGAAAAATTATCTACCGCCGAACGGAAATTATATGAGAAAGCCCAACGCCCTCATTTCTGGCGAGATCTTGACTACCAGAAACGTTTCCGCAAGCTCCGACAATTTCGAGAGATTACGCAGACGTATAGCCAATACCGTATCCATCGTACTCTGTGTAATTTAGCACGGCAGCAGTGGGATTTGCTGACAGAAAATGATAAGATTCTCTAACATATTAATTGTGGAAAATCTTACAAAATGCCATTGGCCACAAAACCAATTCAATTACTTTAATCTCCGGCTGGTTGTGTTCGTGTTTCAATTTTGCAAACACAGGCATCCTCCTTTCTGAGCAAGAGCCAACCAATAGCAAAGCAATTGATTTTACAATCCAGAATCAAGGAAGCAATTGCGGAATCGTTAAAACCGAATGAAACCCTATGTCGAAAGCCACTCCGAAGCGTATTACTTGGTTCATGGTCCACGCAACGAGAAGAGTAACCCTGCCAACAACCTACTGCGACGAATTCAAAAAGCCCATGCCAACACATCATTATTTCCAGTGGTGGAAGTGTTACGGCTTTCTTCCAAACAGCAGACGATTCTCAATTATTTTGACGGGACAAAGAACGAAGTGGATATTTCAATCAAACAGCTTCACCGGCGTGAAGAATTAATAGATTCCTTTGGCCAAACCAAATCTACCGAAGCGGGGGGGATGGTGTAAAACGTGTGGGACGATGGGGGAAGCTCTGGGTACAGTCCCCGGAGACGCTCGTTCTACTATTTTGCTTAACCGAAGATTTAGTGAATTTACGAAGAAGTTCCTCTTTTAGAATTTGGAAGTAATCAAAAATCTTCATCCAACTTAAAAACTCGGGGGCCGAGTTGGCTCAATAATCGCTCCCGTGCCCAGGCTTGCTTTGCTACTTTGGTATAGGAGATATGAATGTAATGATCTTTATATTTTAGCTCCATTCGCTTTTTGAGCTTTGGAATGTTGAAGTAGTAGATCCAAAATACGGCTTGTAGCTTTTGAAGCAGCTTATGACGGAGCCTAGTCGATTTCATATCATTTATGGCAATCAGCCGTTTTTGTAATGGTGCCCAAGATTGCAATTAAATATACGCAGAATTACTAGGCTGGTGAAACTGAGGTCCGCGACACACGGTAATGGATTGAATTACCCGAAGAAATTTTACGTTTTGTTTCTTCTTGTGAACGTCATAGGAAATTGGTGATTTGCCAATAGTTCAGGTTGTTGTCGAACTGTCTGACGAAATGAAAATAGCGCTGTTAGCCGCACGCCCGAACCGAATCGGGAAGGGTCCCGCCAACTTAATGGAAAAGAACCCCACTACTGCTAACAACGCTATTACGATAACAAATTTACTGGATGCTGGAGTAAGTATCAACAGTTCAAAAGGATCAACCAGTAAAAAGCCCGGATTGACACATGTACCGTGCCATCGCACTCCCAGATGAAAGCCAAAGTACCTATCTGATCGAAATAACAACTGGGACTCGTAAAATGAAAAACCTACAGAGGGTAGAATAAGGTCCGAAGACAGTCCCCGGGGTTGTTTTTCACCCACATTTGGCACAAAAAATGGCTTTATTTTGTTAATATATTAAGTGTCAATTGCTTAACTCAAAACAGATAGAACCAATGGCGGCAAACGTTCTGCGCTATCATGACCGAAGCCCTTTTAAAGATTCAAAATCCCGGCAGATGGCTATTATATTCACACCAAATGAATATTATGCCACTAAGCTGGCTACACTATCACCAATTGCTTTACGAGTGCTATTAAAAATGGCTAGTGACCTAAATGGAGAAGGCTATGTTTTGGCGTCGTTAGACGAGTTGGCGGAGGAACTACAAAGTCCCCGCACTTACGTAAATAAAGGATTATTGGAACTGGCTCGTTTTGAAATTATCAGCAAAAAACGGCGTAGTGAGTATTGGATTAACCCGGCTGTATTTCGACCGGCGGTGATAGAACTATAAAGATTGCTAATTACTAAATTGGTTAATTTAGGTTACACTACTAGACGGTCAAAAATCTATAAACTTTTTGAACCTATTAGTTCTCAACGTAAAAAAGGGGCTCATTTTGAGTCAGGATATCGGTTCAGAAAATGGGCATTTAGTCGCAAACTATCCCTCATTTTGACGCAAATTCACCTGGCAATAGATTGGTTTAAACAAAGCTTTAAACTGCACCGCCAATTTTCTACAACCTCATGCAAAGCAATAACAGACAGAGATCCGTCAAATGGAGTCGCAACAGTCGAAGGGCTTTGGTAATGTGGTATTCGATGGCTTTGGGCGATAGATGCATCTTTTCGGCAATCTGGGCAACGGAAAGTCCTTCGAAGCGGCTTAACAGAAAAACTTGCCGGGTGGTTACTGGAAACGCATCGATTTGTTGCTGAATCAGGGCGGTCGTTTCCTCAAAAGCCAGTTGCTGTTCGGTGGTTTCTTCGGTCGCGGTCTGGGTGTAGGCCGCATAGTCGGCGTAGAGACTGGCGCTTTTCTGTTTATCCAGCAAATCGTACAGTCTGAACCGGATCGCGCCATACAGATAACTCTCCAGATTGGTGCGCACCACCAGTTCTTCCCGTTTTACCCATAAACTCATAAAAACTTCCTGAACCAGTTCCTGCGCCGTTTCCCGGGATCGGGTGTAATTGTAGGCTACCGTAAAAAGACGCTGCCAGTAGAAATCGTAGAGTTGGGTAAAAGCATTCCGGTCACCCGTTTTCAGGGCTTGCAGCCATTCCGATTCGATTGCGCTATCGGGCGAAGACCACCTGGACATTGCGTGCGGTTTAGTTCGAATGTTGAAGGTAAATGATTTTTTCTGGAATTGGAATCCCTCAAAAAAATCTTTAAAAAAGGTAAGATTCGGTTTAGGGATTGGGGTGAGTTGTCCTACTTACAAGCAAACCCCAACCAAATTCATGGGAAAACAATACCTGCAAACCCTAATCCGTAAACTTCTGCGGGGGAAGGCGACCGATGCGGAGAAGCGGCAATTAGAAAGCTGGTGGAAACATTTCTCCGATGACGATTCGTACCTGCGCTCGCTTTCCGAAACGGAACGCCAGTCTCTCCGCAACACGATGCTGTCGGGCATCTGGCAGCAACTCGACGAAAAACCGCTTGGTGAACCAACAAAGAACAAGCCGAAAAAAACCGTTCTGCCGGTTTCCAAATCAGGACGGGTGATGCACCTGCCGGTCGTGCGTTGGGCGGCTGCGGCAATCGTTCTGCTGGTTTCGGGATTGCTCCTTTATCCGTATCTGACGGGGCCACAAACCATCCGGACTTCCTACGGCGAGCAGCGCACGGTGGAACTGCCCGATGGGTCGGTGGTGACGCTCAATGGCAATTCATCACTGCGGTTTTCTGACGATTGGGACGAAACCGGTCAACGCGATGTCTGGCTGGAAGGGGAAGCTTTTTTTGGTGTACAACACACCCGCAATCACCAGAAATTTATCGTTCACACCCCCGATCAGCTTGCGGTCGAGGTGCTGGGAACCCGGTTTAATGTACAAAATCGCCGGGGTACAACGCAGGTCGTTTTGCAGGAAGGGAAAGTAAGAGTGACCAACCCGGCCCAACAAACGTATACGCTGAAACCCGGTGATGAGGTTCGCTACACCCAGGTTACGAAGCAACTGACATCTGTCCGGGCCAATCTCTCCCACGAACTGGCCTGGAGGACCTCCATCCTGCTTTTCACCGATCAGCCCGTTTCCGAAGTGCTTCAGGAAATCCGCGACAGTCATGGGTTGCAGGTGGAACTGCGTAACCCAACCGTTGGGCGGGAACTATTCAGCGGTTCGATTCCCGCCGACGATGTGAAACAGGTATTGAGCAAAATTGAGAAAATATACAAGGTTACCGTCACCTTCGACGGTGATCACTACATCATTGAGTAGTCAGTTTATATCCCAAACCCTTATGAAAACACATGTAGTTATCTGGGCCGTAATCGGTCTATTCCATTGCGGTTTGCCTGCCATTGGTCAGGACGTGGCCATGGCGTCGGCCCGTTCGCAGCAAACAAACCGCCAGAACCAGCAGGCCTTGATCGATGTCCTGAAAAATCTGGAAAAACAGCACCACGTTGTCTTTGATTACAACCGCCGGGAATTGAAAGATAAATTTGTTGCGCCGGTCACTAACGCAGCGGGTTCGCTGGAGCGTACTTTGCAAATCCTGCTGGAACCGTTCAATCTGGTGGTTGAAAAAAACAATCCGCATTCATACCTGATTTATAGCCGGGATCGGAAACGGCCGGAAACGAAGTCTGCCGGTGAAACCAAAAATGCAGAACAACCCACCAGCTTGCCCGCCACGAAAGCGCAAGCGCAGCAATCGTTTTCGTTAGAGGCATTTCCGACGGGCTCTTCACCAATCCAGGAACGAACGATCAGCGGCAACGTGACCGATGTGGTCCGGAATGAGCCTTTGCCGGGCGTCAGCATCATCCAGAAAGGGACAACCCGTGGAACCACAACCGACAAAGACGGGGCATTCCGGATGCCGATTCCAGTGGGAGACGTTGTGCTGGTTTTCAGTTACGTGGGCTACGAAAAACAGGAACTGTCAGTCGGTTCGCAGTCGACACTGACGGTTCGCCTGAAAGCCGATGAAAAATCGCTCGATGAAGTCGTCGTGGTGGGTTATGGCACCGTCAAAAAATCGGACCTGACCGGTTCGGTAGCCAAAGTTGGGGAAGAAAATATCAAAGCAACGCCTATTGTTTCGCTGGACCGGGCCATGCAGGGCCGGGCGGCCGGCGTACTGGTTACCCAGGGATCGGCCCGACCCGGTGGGGCAACGGCCATTCGCATCCGGGGTACGGGTTCGGTCAATGCCAGCAACGAGCCGCTCTACGTAATCGACGGTTTTCCAACCGGGAATCTGAATTCCATCAATCCGAATGACATTGAATCCATTGAAATCCTGAAAGATGCGTCGGCAACCGCCATTTATGGTTCGCGGGGTTCGAACGGCGTCGTGATGGTCACCACCAAACGAGGCCGGGAAGGCCAGTCGACGGTGAATTTCGAGAGCTACTACGGTGTCCAGACGGTTCGCCGGAAAATTCCATTGCTCAACGCCCGTGAATACGCCGAATTCATCAACGAAGCCCGGGTAAACGGGGGCGGAACACCTTATTTCGACGGTTCTTCCGCCGATCGTCCGGCCATTTCCGCGCTCGGGACCGGAACCGACTGGCAGGAAGAAGTATTCCGGCAAGCACCCATTCAGAACTACCAGTTGAGCTTTACGGGCGGTGAATCCAAAACCCGGTACGCCATTTCAGGCAGCTACTTCGATCAGCAGGGCATCATTCGGGATTCGTTTTTTAAACGGTATTCGTTGCGGGCCAATCTGGATCGTGAAGTGAAATCATGGCTCAAAGTAGGGCTTTCCATGCAGGGGGCTTACGGGCAATCCAACAGCGCCCGTACGGAAACTGAAGGTGGTATCAATTCCGGCGTTACCAATGCCGCCATTAATTTTGCGCCCACTTTCCCGGTCTACAACACGGCCGGAACCTACTACCGCGATCAGGGCCCCTTGAATGGAAACAATGTGGATAATCCGCTGGGGATTGCCCGGGAAATAACCGATCTGCTGACCACGACCCGCGTGCTGGCCAATGTATTTGCCGATGTGTCGCTGGCCAAAGGACTTACTTTCCGAACCAGTTGGGGGGGCGATTTATTCAATACCAAATCCAATTTTTACGCCACGCGCCTGATTGCACTCGGCGCCAACACCAGCGGTAACGCATCGGTTAACGCTGTTCAAACCGTCAATTGGCTGAATGAAAACACATTGACGTATATGAAGACCGTTCAGGAAAGACACAACTTGACGGCTTTGCTGGGGTACACGACTCAGACCTATCACAGCGAGGGTGTAACCGCCAATGCCGTCGGTTTCAACGACGATTTTGGTCTCTACAATAACTTGGGAGCCGGTGCTACGTTACGGGTTCCGGCCTCATCGGCCAGCGACTGGGCCTTGATTTCATATCTGGCGCGGGTCAATTACGGATTTGACAACCGGTTTTTACTGACCTTGACGGCCCGCCGGGATGGATCTTCCCGGTTTGGCCCTGCCAACAAATACGGTTTCTTCCCTTCCGGAGCGTTGGCCTGGCGACTCATCAATGAGAAATTCATGCAAAACCAGCAGGCGTTCTCGGATCTGAAGTTCCGGCTCAGCTACGGGTTGACGGGTAATCAGGAAATTGGCGACTACCGGTTTTTATCCTCCATTGCGGTGGCGGCTTACCCCTTCGGTGGAGCCAATCCAACGCGGTTCAACGGGGGCGCGCCGAACGGGATTAGCAACCTGGATTTACGCTGGGAAAAAAATGCCCAACTTGATGCGGGTTTTGATATCGGCCTGCTCAATAACCGCTTGCAGATTACGGCCGATTATTACATCAAAACAACCTCCGATTTGTTATTCAGTGTAAATGTCCCGCTGTCGACCGGCTACTCTACCTCGCTGCAAAACATCGGAAAAGTGCAGAACCGGGGTCTGGAACTGTCGTTGAACACGATCAATGTCGATCAGGGAGGACTTCGCTGGTCGACCGAATTTAATATCGCTTTTAATCGGAACAAGGTGTTAACGTTGGATGGCCGACCGGATTTTCTCACCGGCGACGGAGCCAGTCATTTAAATGTTTCCAACACCGTACAGTTGAAAGTGGGCGAACCGCTGGGAAATTTCTACGGGCGGGTATTCGAAGGTGTTTTCCAGAACCAGGAAGAAATTACCAATTCGGCTCAGAAAACCGCCAAACCGGGCGACATTCGTTATGCTGACCTGAACAACGACGGGGTGATAAACGACAACGACCGTACCGTGATCGGCAATGGCTATCCTAAGTTTTTTGGAGGACTCAACAACACGCTCAGTTACAAAGGCGTCGAGTTAAATTTCTTTCTGCAGGGTTCATCCGGCAACAGCATTCTCAACTACGGACGGTTTGATCTGTACAGCCTGAACGGCAACAACAACCAATCGAAAGAGGTATTGGACCGATGGACGCCCACCAATCCGAGTAACACCATTCCGCGCGCCAATTCAGCCGGAGGGCAGCGAATTTTGTCTTCTTTTCACGTTGAAGATGGCTCTTACCTGCGCTTAAAGACAATTTCTATCGGCTATAATTTACCCCAGGCGTTGCTAGACCGGGCAACCATCCGGTCGGCGAAAGTCTATCTATCGGCGCAGAACTGGCTCACCTTCACCAGGTATCAGGGCTACGATCCCGAAGTGAGCCGGTACGGCACCTCATCCATCAGCCAGGGCATGGACTACGGTGGTTATCCGGCGGCCAAAACCGTGCTGGTTGGTTTAAATCTTACTTTTTAACCGTTGCTATTCATGAAACTCCGACACGTATTTTCTGTTCTACTGACGGGCCTTTTACTCAACTGTCAGCCCGATCTGGACGTTGCGCCCCTGGGATTGCCCGCAACCACCACGTTTTATAAAACCGCTAAAGATGCGGAATCGGCGGTGACAGCCGCTTATGCGACCCTCTTAGCGATTTATGATTCCGAAAACATCGTGACGCCCACCACCGTCGGTTCCGATGATGGAGTTCCGTTTCTGACCGGCAACGCCGACCGCGTCGCCCTCTGGAAATACAACCTGGTTTCCACCAATACCTTTGTCAACAACGTCTGGAGCCAGGCCTATTCCGGCATTCAGCGGGCCAATGTGGTGATCAATCGGATTCCGGGCGTTGCGATGGACGAAACCCTTAAAAAACGCTACGTGGGCGAAGCGAAATTCCTGCGGGCCTTGCATTATTTCAATCTGGTCCGCTTTTTCGGTGACTTGCCGCTGGTCGTTGGCGAAACCACGTCGCTGGAAGGCGTGGAAGTTCCCCGCGCAAAAACCGAAGAAATTTACGCCCAGATCGAAGCCGATTTAAAGGATGCCGAGGGGGCGTTACCCAGGAGTTATACCGGAAACGACATTGGCCGGGCCACCCTGGGAGCCGCCAAAGGACTGTTGTCGAAAGTTTACCTCACCCAGGCCGGAGCCAACGCCAGCTCACCATTATGGGCTTTGGCGGCCGCCAAAGCGAAGGAAGTTATCGAGCTGGGGCAATACGATTTGTGGACCAATTACGCGGATGTGTTTGACATGAAAAACCGGGGCGGCAAGGAGTCGCTTTTTGAGGTGCTGTATATCACCGATCAATTGGGCAATGGCCATTCCACCCACTGGGCACCCCGAAGTGCGCCGATTGTGCCCAGCAACGGTTTTGGCACCATCCGGGTGGCCAAAAGCCTATGGGATGGCTTCGCAGCCAACGACAAACGCCGGGATGCCACTTTTCTGACCTCCTATGTCAACCCGACTACCGGCAATACCGTTAACCTTTCGATCGACACCTCAGACCCGGCACTGGCGGTCTCGTTGTGGAAATTTGCCGACCAGACGGCCAAAATTTCCGGTGGCAAAAGCTTTCCGTACCTTCGTTTTTCCGACATTCTGCTGGTGTATGCCGAAGCCCTGAGCGAAGCAGCCAACGGCCCAACGCCCGACGCTTACACCGCCCTGAACCGCGTTCGAAACCGGGCCGGACTTCCTCCGCTCGCGGGTCTGAACCGGGCGCAATTTAAGGATGCCGTTTTGCAGGAACGCCGGCTGGAACTGTGCTGGGAAGGAAACCGGTGGTTCGATCTGGTGCGGACGGGCCGACTGGTCGAGGCCGTAAAATCCGAAAATTCGTTTGGCCGGAATGCGACTATTCAAGCCAGCAACCAGTTGTTCCCCATTCCGCAACGGGAACGCGACATCAATCCGTCGCTGACTCAGAATCCCGGTTATTGATCCGGAATAAGGTTTTGTTCCTAAGTTCAAATTGTACTTTACCACAAAAAAACGTTTCTATCGTGCCTGTATTCGTTCATCGTCTGGTCTATATTCTGGTCTTGCTTCCACTTTTTGCGCTTGCGCAGTCCCCGCAAACAGCGGACGTCATTGTGTACGGTGGTACGGCGGGCGGGGTGACAGCCGCCATTGCGGCCGCCCGCGAAGGCGCATCCGTCCTGTTGGTCGAACCGGGTCGGCACCTGGGGGGTATGGTAACCGGGGGGCTTTCGCATACCGATTACGGGGACCGGGCAGTGATTGGTGGCCTGGCGTTGGAATTTTACGAACGGGTGGCCCGTGTATACAAAAAACCGCTCTTTTTCTGGCGGGGCCCGGAACCAACACTTGGTGAAAAAATCCTCAGCGATTGGCTGAAGGAAGCCAACGTGACGGTTCGGTTTGGTGACCGGGTCAAATCCGTTCAAAAGCAGGGGCGGAAAATCCGTAGTATCGAACTGGTATCGGGTACAACGTTGACGGCCAATGTGTTTATCGATGCCACGTATGAAGGCGATCTGATGGCCCGGGCGGGCGTTTCATACGCGATTGGGCGGGAAGGTGTAGCGCAATATGGTGAATCGTGGGCCGGGCGGCAACCCTTTTATCCCGACAAACATAATTTTCCGTTACCGGTCTCACCGTTCGTAAATGGCAAAGATGGCAAGCTGCTCCCCCTGATCAACGCCCGACCCCAGGCCGGTATTGGTGAAGCCGACAGCGCCGTGCAAGCGTATTGTTTCCGGTTGCTGATGACCAACAACCCGGCTAACCGCGTTGCCATCACACGCCCTGCCGGTTACGATTCGACCCGTTTCGAACTCCTCCGTCGCTACCTGAAACTCCGAAAACCGGCGACTTTATCGGAAAGCGGGGTCTTTAGAGCGGGCGTCAATCTGCCCAACCAGAAAGCTGAAATTAATTCGGCAGGACCAATTTCAACGAACCTGTACGATGGCAGCAACTGGGCCTATCCTGATGCCGATTATCCACTCCGGGATAAAATCTGGAATGATCACCTGCTCTACACCCACAGTTTATTGTATTTTATCAGTCACGATCCCGAAGTGCCGGAATCCATTCGGCGCGAAGCGCAGCAGTGGGGACTTTGCAAAGATGAGTTCGCAGATACCCAACACTGGCCGCACCAATTATACATCCGGGTCGCCCGCCGGATGATTGGCGAATATGTGCTGACGCAACGTGATCTGGAAAAAGATACACTCAAGTACGACGCCATTGCCATGGGTTCCTACAACATCGATGTGCGGCACACCCAACGGACTTACCACCTGGTATCACGATTTCCAGAACTCCAGGCCGAGACCATCAATGAAGGGTATTTGTCCATTCCGGTGGCTCCCTACGAAATTCCGTATCGCTCCCTGGTTCCCCGGTTTGACCAGTGTACGAACCTGCTGGTTCCGGTTTGTCTGTCGAGTTCCAACCTGGCGTATGCATCCGTTCGGATGGAGCCCCAGTTCATGACCGTAGGACACGCAGCGGGCGTCGCGGCTGCGCTGGCCAGCAAACAGCAGGTGGCGGTGCAACGGGTGGATATGACGGTTTTGCAAAAGAAATTACGGGCGCAGCGGCAGGTGCTGAGTTTTGAAGAAAATCCCAACGGTATTTTTGGACAGAATAATACGGTGGTGGTGGATGATGATATGAGTCGGTTTGTCGAACGAACCGGCACCTGGCGATCGTCCGAAAGCCCGCTGATGGACCGCCACGCCATTACGTTTCTGGCCAGCCCGAAAACGGAACCGGCGTCCATCGTTTATCAGCCGTATTTACCCGAAACCGGAAACTATAACGTCTACGGTTGGTGGCCAAACGGACCCGATTTTGCGACCAATACGCCGATGACGATCCATCATGCCGATGGAAAACAGCAACTAACGGTCAATCAGCGGGCAAAGGGCGGTCAGTGGATGCTTCTGGGAAAATTCCGGTTTGAGAAAGGCTACAAAGGGTCGATCCGGATGAGCAATCAGGGAGCTGTCGGATCTGTCATAGCAGATGCCTTCCGGTTTGACCGGGTAAAATGAGGAAATTGGACTTGCAACAAAACACTGGACGTGGTTCCCGCCGACGTGGAACGGGACAAATCGTTAAGCAACCTGTTGGGGTTACCCACGGTAATCGGTAAAATTGGAAAGGTAGCTTAACCCCGAATGCTTCTGTTGGTGATTGTACAGTTTGGGTAGCCCCGCTACGGCTGAGAATGAAACGGATTCTTTACAGAACCGCAGTGACGAATGATCCAACGAAACCGCCTGTAAAGCTCACCAAGCGGTTTCGTTTTTTCTTAGGGTTGGAAAGGGGTGGCCGAAGCCAGGGAAAAATGAAACTGGGCTCAATCAAAAATCTATAACTTTTTGAACCTATCATACTAACCACCCTTTTTCAAAAAGGTCTTCATAAAGCCAGGTCCAAAAAGTAGGTTCAGGATTTTTTTTGCTTTAATCTTACTGAGACTAACTTACTGACCCTAAATGGAATAGGTGTTTGGTTATGCCCGCGTATCCACGGTCGATCAGAACCTGGACACCCAAATCGAGTCTTTACAGAAGTTTGGCTGCGATGAAATTTTCCAGGATAATGTTTCCGAAGTTCATATTAGCCGACCAGCCCTGGATGAATTGCTTTCCAAATTACGAGGATATGACACCGTGGTAATAGCCCGTTTTTTTCGATTGGGTAAGAGTAGAGACCACCTCATTTCCCTGATCAGCCAGTTTGCCCAACTCGGTATTCATTTTCGGGCACTGGATCTGGGAGTGGACAGTTTCACACCTGCATGTAAGATGGTTTTGTAAATCTTTGCCGCCTTAGCGGAATACGACCGGGAGAGTATTTTAGAAAAAACCAGGGCTGGCCAGCTTTTGGCCAAAGCGAATGGGAAACATATTGGCCGGCCTAATGGCATTGATCCCAAGAAGTTTAAGAATGTCAAAAAAGCGTTTGAGCGAGGGTTATCAGTCTCAGAGATTGTGAATCTCACTGGTATTAGCATGTCTAGTGTCAAGCGGTATCGAAAACTGATTCAAAAATGATGGAATAGGGTAGGAGCAAAGTGACTTTATTACCATATTTATAAAATAAAAGTTTGAATTATAAATAATGAGTTTCGTGATATCCTATCAATGTTGTTACGGGTTGGTTCCAATCAGCTTTTGAGACAACAGAACGCAATTTATTTAAAGCTTTTTGAATTTTTTCCTTAACAATAGGTTCTTTATTTAAGCTAGAATGCGCAGCCAAGAGGTTCAAACCATCGTAGAGTCGGCGCAGGCCAATAGTATAATATGGTATACCACGATTAACCGCTTCGATAAATAATTCACTTGCTTGAATTAGATTAGGTGTTTCTTGTTTCAATAGGGTCCAACCATGAATGACTGCTCCATCAGGTATATTTGGAAACCAATTGTAAAGATTTTCAGTCCAGTTAGAAAAGCCTAAAACATCCATCGTTTGTAACAGAACATAGCCGCCAATAACAGCACCTAATGGATCCTCTCGTTTTCCAAATAAAGATCGTTGTGCTAACTCTAAAACCTCGTTCCTTAATTTACCAATGGATTGAAAATCACCGTTCATTAAGTAGCTCAACAAAGATTCTGCAGTAGGTTTATTACCGGCCACCATGACATGAAAAGGATCTTTTTCTGTTTCATTCCTGATGGCTTCGTCTGCCCCATCCAGCAGAATCAGTATTTTAACTTCTTCAAATGGAGGCAACAAAATTGATTTATTGGGAATTCCATTTGCAAAAACGTTAAGGACAATCTGGGCTTTAACATTTTGTAAACCTCGGATGATTATCTGACCCAATAAATGTAGTTGGTCAGGATCCTGAATAGATTCGAAGCTCAGCGAAATATCATATAAATTGAAGAATAATAAGTTGGGTGAGTAAGTTAATGTAAAGGGTGAGTTAGCTAATTCAAAAGTATGATATAAAATGTCATCATTTAACAATCTGTCTTCGTTTAATAAAAATAAATTCATTATAGGCTGAAGCTGCGATCTACTGTTTTTCTCTATAATTGTTCTTTTTAATGGATGGAGTGGGTCGTATCCTTTATTTATTCTGCTGGTTCTCTTTAAATAATACGCCCAGCTTAGTGATTCCCGGGGAGAATTCGATTCTGGAACCAAAATTACTTCCTTGGTTTGATCAAGTTCTACCTCGATTTGATTTGTGATGGTTTCTCCATTTGGTAGTTGTACCCTTACTAAATAGGAACCTGGCTCTACCGCAATATTCGTCGTTTCGCCTAAAACTATATAATTAGGATCCACTTTAACCTTTTTTAATCGTTCATCGATTAAATCGAATGCAATTCTAGCTGACCCACTGTCCGCTGTGTATCTAGAAAACAGTATTTTTAACGTACTCATAATGTTAGTGAAGTGGACAGTTTCGTTCCGGAGGAAATACAATGAATTTCGGATTTTCCATTCGTGGAAAAATCCCAGAGTCAAATTGGGCTTCCACACGGTAAACACCAGATTCGACCTCTTCCGTCCAAGGTTCTATTGAAGGATTACGGCTATACACTTTTGGAAGGTCAACCAATCGTTGAGTCATTATCAAGCGAGCGGCCTGGTGTCTTTCCGGAGGCGAACAGGTGACCTTCACTCTGCATAATACCGGGTCGGGAATTTGGTGAATTACTTTATTTGGTATCTGTAACTCTCCTTCCACACTGCAAAACCGATCCTGCCAACGTAAAGCATTCATTAGTCCTTTCGAAAGAGATTCCGGTGTGACTCGCCAAAAATCCTCAACTTGGTCTTCAGCCCCAAAATTGTTTAACGTCCGAATCAATTCCTGGGTGAAAAAGCTTACCTCTTCTTGTATCGCATCAGCGGTTCCTCCTTGAAGACTAGACTTAAAAATAGGCGCTGCCCGGGGTGGGAATTGTGTCTTTTGGGAAGTTTTCAGGGGGCGTGGCTTGTAACCTTCCGATTTAAGTGATTCTTTGTTAGCCTCCCGGCAAGCGTCAAGGAAAAAAATTTGCGTTTCTGCCTGGCAATCGATCATTCCGGTATATGTAGTCGTAAAATCTATCGCGTTCTCCCAAGGTCGTCCGGAACTGGCCCCAAAATCTTCAGTCAATAAAGTCGTCGTCATATAATCCAATCCATGGCCACAAAAGAAAAATAGGGCGACATTTTGTTTGGATTCATCACAGCGTGCTACCCATCGATCGAAGGCGTCCGCAATGTTGCTGAAGGTAGCGGCTTCAACGGGTATATTATTCCCGTTTGGGGATTTATATTGACCTGCTGGTGAAATAAGTAACTCAATACTGCCCAACGGGGCATCTAGATTCCGATGTGTTGATATCAGCCAATCCGTAAATGCTTTAGCTGAAATTGGGGGTGATGTCAACTGACCAAGTCCCATCGTAAACGGAGCAGGCTTGGTATTGTATAAATCACCCTCTGGTAAGTGCCGATATGCCCCAACGCCAATAACAAAGGCATGCGTTTGTGGCTGGTTAGGCTGAAAATCCGTTTTCTCGAATACAAGGCTCATTGTATATTTTGGTGTATTCGCTGTTGTAAGCGCTTGTGAAAAGTGGGCCGAAAAAAATACATGCTGTGGGCACCAAAAGGTGAAGCTCCGGTGTCGAAAACAAAATCCTCTGTTTCACTGAAAATTTTGCCAGTGGCATAACCAAGTATATCCATCGGGTCAAAAACATTGATCCACTTTTGGACATTGTCAGGTTTTAAGGCAAATTCTTGGCTATCTGAAGGTACAGAAGGATCACTTGCTAAAAACAATTTCAATTCTTCAAACATCCCAACCTGAGACCCAACCGTTATAAGTAAGTCTGGTCTAAGTTCGGGATGAAATCGAGTTAAAATGTCATAAGTAATATTTCCACCCATGCTGTGAGCAACAATAATAAAGGGATTATTAAGTTTTCTTTTAGACTGTGCAGCCAAAAAGTCATCAGAAATGATGCGGACAATTGGACCAGGGTTCTCAGGAGTACCTCGGTTTTTTAAGTACATAAATACATCTCCAACGAATCTGGCAACTCGCTCATGAGCCCATGGGCGAAGGGGTTTCGCTATTCCACCAAATACCAGTTTAGGTATAGCACTCGCAAGCCTACTGGCTGATTCTTTTACAACGTCCCATATCTCTGCACCACCGAATTGTTCACCGGCTTTGGAAGTTTGGGTTAAAATTCCTTTTGGTTTTGCGTAAAGTGTTGTTTCTGTCAGTAATTTGTCAACAAATTCATCATTACTGCTAACCAAGGATAACCATGAGGGATGGGGATTTTCTTCTGCATATTGTAATGTTAAATCCGCGAGTAAAGCTACCTCGTCAGATAGAAGGTTATCCTCGTTGCTTAATCCAACGGCTGTCCACAAACAATCTACGGCTAAACTAAGCGAAGCTTGATTAGCAATTTCCTTGAATGCTTGATCCGGTTCTTCAATTTTAACATCTGGAGCAATCTCCAGCAGCACCTGAGCCAACTGATCAGATTTTGAACCAAAGGATTCATATTTTTTACCCGGTAGAGAGGCATTTTTAAATGCCATGTGTGCTCCGTGATCACCCCAATATGGATTTAAAATGAGCTCGGTGGCCGGGTCAGTGACAATACCCTTTAATGCATACCTCCTGAACAATGCGTCACGTGTGATAACCTCTGAGGTATAGGTATCACCTTTGCGGGTATTTACACCATGAACAAAAACTAATGGCATAGAATTAATTACAATATGGACAAACAATTCAATAACTGTTTCAAAAGTGATTTTTTTTATACATTAATGTACTACCGTTTAATAAAGGGCTAAGTAAATTTTTCGAGCCATTTCTTAGTGATGATTTCAAGCTAGAAAAATGGAAATCTCGAGTCTCCTAACAAATGAAAATTGTTTAAAATGGCCATCTTTTATTTTCATCTAAGACCCATTCTAAAACTTTAGCATCCCTTAATGCTTTTTTCATCTGATTAGTAAAGGAGTTTTCATTAGCAATTTCTTTTTCTGATGTACTGAAAGATGCTTGTTGTTTGCAAAATTTAGCATTCGATTTAAGCTCAGCAATCTTTTTCTCAATCTTCGCTATTGACCTAGATGACCTTGTTCGGCTTTGACTTTCCATGGATTTTTTGGTAAAAAGTGTGTATGTCACTAAATGTACCAACTTTCACTCTGCTGTCTTTATGTTTTCACTATTTCCACTGTAAACACTGACCATCTTCATTTTGAGCATTTTAATTAAAATTGTTTAATAGCCGGAAGTAAAAAAACGCTATTCGTAGATGAGTCTGACTGAGGCAAAATAAAGGACTCAATACAGCAGGCAAAAGTTAAATAATGGATTTATGTTATTTTGTTTATTAAAGGGAATAATAATACAAGCGTAGCTTTTGAGAAATTAATAAGCGTCGTGATTCTAGAAACTCCTCGTAGTTTTCAACTGACATGTCGAAGATTGATTCAGGTATGTCATTCTGTCGCAAGTTTTCAAATAGAGCATTATCACTAGTTATTGCCCCATATTTGAGTGGTCCACCATTACATTGTTCTCGTAATTCGGAGAAGTATATTTTGGGGGCTTTATTTCCTATACGAATATTTGTGGCCGTCTCAGTATAAACAAAATTGGCTACTTGGTTATAGATCGCTTTACTGAGGTTTTGTTTTTTGAGATAGTCAGCAGGAAACAAATGGTGAACGTCACCTTGGTGAGTGATCATATCACGAATAGTAATGTCTTTTGACAAGAAGCCCTTAGCATTCTGGTGGCATTGGGCAGCTAGATAAACATTAAATGCAGGATTCGTACTACTCGATGAATTAAGTTGCTGTAATAGCCCTGCATCCCAAAACCCGTCAGATAACTGTGCCGCTTCTAAATCATCCAAATACAGCTGAAATCCCCGCTCCGAGATTTGACGAATATCATAATCAAATGTAGATTCTGGGCTGCCTGAGTATCGGCTTGTCAATAATGACATAACTAGCCACTTCTTAACTGCACTAGTAATTGTAGCATCATTAGCACGCTCAGCACGCAGATGTAGATAAACTACATAGGCGAAGTTGAGCGCATTCTTTGATCTTATCATATTAGGATGTACAAAGCCTGCCGACTTAACAATCATGACGAATCGCTGAAAATTAGTTTCGTTGATGAAGTTTAATACACCCTTCTTCAGCCTAGCATACGATGATTCGGCAATCTCTTCTTCAAACGTTTTCTTCTCGAAATTCCGGCCAGAGAGCAGGCTGACTAAATCACTTAACTTACCTCTGCCAAATTCACTGATGAATGCAACACGCAGTAAGTCGCTATAGTTAGGATCATATAAATCGTCGCTTTCATGCCGTAACCAGGCAACTTTAGAAAAGTATTCAGATTGAACAAACTCAATATCATTCTCTTTAATATGGTTATACGATTCCGGCGACACAGCCAAATGGCAAAAATAGTCTATGCCTTTACGTAGCATGTTTCCACCATATGTGTCATTGGAAGCAATTTTGGACATGGCGAAGTCCGCTTGACTCAATACCACTCCTTCGCGATTAATACGGATAAAGATTTCAGTTACCGTTTCGATCGGCAGATCACCGTCAAGTTCAATGATGCCGATTTGCTTTTTGATAATAGCCTTGAGTGTTTCCAGACTATCCTCTACTTCTTCCTCAATTGCATCAGGGTTCTTATCTAAATATGTTCGGACAACACGACTCACTCGTTCATCGCCACGAATAATCGGGGCTATATCATGAATCCAGGCTGCATCCTTGCCTATTGCTGGGTTGATTACTTCAAATTGTTTTTTAATTGGGTGAAATGCAATCGTAATTCTATCCCTTTTGTAGGTTTTATCCATTACAGGTTGACCCAGAATAGCTGCTGTTAGTGCAGTAACGCGCTGCTGACCATCAATTAAGATTTTTTTGCCTGAAGCTGAGGAACCATCTTTCAGCCGCACAGTTGGGTTTCGCCAGGCAATGATATAACCGATTGGGTATCCTTGATAAAGGCTATCCATCAGATCCCTTACTTTAACTTTACTCCAAACAAAGGGCCGTTGAATTTCGGGAATAGCAATTTCTCCAGATTTAACCCAGGAGAGCAGTGTTTCTATAAGCTGTTGGTTAACGGCGTACTTCTGTTTCATAGATTTTAATTAACACGTGATTCTGATTACTACTACGGTTTTCTAGAATTCAATGATGACCTATTGCCTATATAATGATATTTTCATAAATCACTTTGCTCATCAAGAAATTGCCGAAGAACCTTTGTAATGCGACCTTTTAGAGCTTCATCGGGGCAATCAACGGCAATTTTTAATCCTTCTTTTGAATTTCCATGAAATGTCAATCGAATAGAAAGACTTTGTTGATTCAACATCCGTACTAGGCCTTCCATCTTACGCATATCTTCCTGATAGGTTTTGTTCAAGGTTTTGCCTATGTCTAAGTCTGCTCGGCTGTCTGGTTTGGAATAAATGAAGGAATCAATAATTGTGATCATGCTAGTAAAAGGATAAGTAAAAGCTATTCTCCGACATGAGGAGGTAAACCTTTGTATCGGTTAATATATACAGCTTCTACTTGTGCAGAAAAGGACTCGATTCGTAAAGGTGATAGTGGGTCTGGTAAAGTGGGATTAATTATACTCGTTACCGGATTCCATAAAACTAATGAAATTGATTCGGCTCTATGTGATGGTTCATTAAAATCTAGACGTCTAGAAAGCCTTTCTAAAGTTTGAATGACCGCAGATAACCGAGGTTCAGTTATACATACTTCGGGAATGATTACCATAAAACCAACAATTGCATGGGGAAAGCGTGTATGAACGGTTGTTGCCTCTGTTGCTAAGTCATTGATCATATTCTGCCAATTTTTCTTTACGCTTTTCGTATCATTCAAGGATTTTGAATCAAACGCGAACCGAATTCCATCGGGTCGATAACCTACATCAAAATTCTGAGGTCTAACGCCACCGACTACCCGAACGGGACCCACTTCGACACAATTTGGATGACTAGGCGTTAACGCATTTTTATTTGGCACTACGACAGCGATGTTTCCCAACATGACTGCTAAGGCACGACCGACCTCTTGATCAAAAACCTCGCATAAGGCACTAGATGAATTAGGTGGTGAACGGGTTAGTTTGCCTCCATTATCTTGCCAAGCCTGCCCGAAAGGCAATAAAGCAGCAGGTGATACATGTAGGGCTGGCATTGGTTGTAGTAAACTCATAGATTGATTCTTTTTTAATCGTTTGCTGCTCTTCTCAGTAAAATCCGAACTGAAAGAGTTAATATACTAATGAATAGTAAATTTTGCATTAAGCGAATTCGGGTCCAGCTTTAAAATTTCGATCCGTTTTCGACTCGTTAATGTACTACCCTTTTTGATCATGCACTTAATTAAGTAGGCAATTAGCGCTACTTACTCAAGATTGGAATTGGGTTAACGAGCGATTGGGCCTACTAAAAATGGCCAATGATTAAACCTGATTTGTTAAAGTGCATTCCAATCGCAGTATTCAGTAACTTTAGTGCCAAGTACTTGACCCTAACCATACGACATGCCATTAAGTAAGGAGGATACATTCTCCCAAGTTCAAGCGTTAACGCAATCATTTTCCTACCAATATGCCTATTATCGAACTGCCGCTTATAGTGAAGCTCAGTTACGAATTGATTACCTAAACCCGCTTTTAAAAGCATTCGGTTGGGACGTCGATAATACAGAAGGCAAATCAGCCTATCTGCGAGACGTTATACAGGAAGAGTCTATTGCCATAGAAGAGAACGACACAGATGGCAATTCAGTGATTGCTAAAAAAAATCCTGACTACACCTTACGCGTTGCAGGTGCACGGAAGTTATTTGTAGAAGCCAAAAAAGTATCCGTTGATGTCGTAGGCAATCCTAAACCTGCTTTTCAAACCCGTCGCTACGGCTGGAACGCGGGCTTACTGGTATCTATCCTGACTAATTTTGATAAGATCATTGTATATGATTGCCGAGTTAAGCCTACGGCTGTTGATCCAGCTTCCACCGCTCGGCTAAGACTTTTCTCCTATCAGGACCTTATTGATAAGTTTGATGAAATTTATGAGTTGCTGTCTTTTGAGTCAGTAGCCTCAGGCCAACTGGAAGAAACCTATTCTACGACTCCTAAACTCGCTCAACCCTTTGACTCCTACTTTTTAGGACAGATCGAACATTGGCGTAATCTGCTGGCCACTGATATTATGGCCCGCCACAACTTGGATGAGGTTACCATTAACTACTTGGTTCAACGGCTGCTGAACCGAATCGTTTTTCTACGAATCTGTGAAGACCGAACGATAGAGAAATACGCTACTCTTCAACAGATAACTAATTATGAAGAATTAAAAGCCATGTTTCTGCGGGCAGATAAGCGCTATAATGCTGGCTTATTTGATTTTATTGAAGATGAGCTGTCCCTAAAAGTATCTATCAATACGGCCACCTTGGTAGACATTTTTAACGAGCTTTATTATCCACAAAGCCCATACGATTTCTCCGTTATTGATCCCGCTATTCTTAGTCAGATCTATGAACACTATTTGGGTAACCGGATTGCTGTAAGTGACACGGGGTCTGTTGCCATTGTTGCCGAAGCTGAAATTGCGGCATCTGATGGTGTAGTGCCAACGCCTAAAGTAATAGTAGAGAAAATTGTCCATGAAACACTTCAACCCTTACTCGTTGGTAAAAACATCCCTGATGTAATCCGATTGCGAATTGCTGATATCTGCTGTGGCTCCGGGATATTTTTGCTGACTATTTATGATCAGCTGCTAATCTATGTAGCCAGTCGATTGGAGGTAGACCGGTTACCAGTCGAATGGGTCATAAAAACGACAAACAACGACCAGCGCATCAGTATTTGGGGCAAACAGCAGATACTGCTCAATTGCCTATACGGTTTAGATATTAACCCTTACGCGGTGGAAGTGGCCAAATTTAGTTTATATCTGAAACTGCTAGAAGGAGAGACATCGTCTACGACGGACGATTTTGTTAGTCGCTATAAAAATGGCGTTTTGCCCTCCCTTTCCGATACAATCAAATGTGGTAATGCTTTAGTTGACAACTCGATCGTTACGGTAATTCCGTCTATTCTGCATAATGACGAATTACTTTACCGCATAAAGCCTTTCGATTGGTTAGCGGAATTTCCTTTTCTTTCTGAAACCGGTGGATTCGATGCCATTGTAGGAAACCCGCCTTACATTCGGATTCAAAATATGGCTCGCTATGCAGCCGAAGAATTGGTCTACTATCAATCAAATGTATCAGGCTACGGGGGGACGGGGCATGAAAGCTTTGATAAATATTATCTATTCATCCAGCGAGCGTTACGTCTTCTCAATTCCACTGGGTGGCTGGGTTATATCGTGCCCAACAAATTTTTTACACTAACCGGTGGTCGGGTACTCAGAGAGTTTATCATAACCAATAGCCATGTCCATAAACTGATCCATTTTGGCGTAACGCAGATCTTCCCAGGCCGATCTACGTATACGGCTATTTTGTTGCTCAGTCGTCAAAAAGCGCAAGAATTTACGCTGGTCAAAATAGCAAGCCTAGCCCTTGAGTTGTGGAAAGAACCCTTATCCGCTACGTACCCACATGCACAGCTTGACGGTGATCCCTGGATATTTATTTCTCCGCAAACGGAAACTATTTTTTCAAAAATTCGAGCAGGCCAAGTTAGATCATTGAAGCACATTGCCGATATTCCAGTAGGCTTACAGACGAGTGCCGATCCAATTTACATCATTGAGCCCTATCAGGAGGATACTCACTACTATTACTTTAAAAAACTAAAGACTGAATGGAAGATCGAGAAAGCCTTGTGTTGTCCTTGTCTTTACAAGGCTTCTCTTCATCTATTTCAAACAGTTACCCCCAACACTCAACTGCTATTTCCCTATAGCATCAGTGCAGCTGGTGCTGAATTAATGGATGAAGCTACGCTTCAAACTACTTATCCATACGGTTGGGCTTATCTGGTACATCACCGTCAACAGTTAGAAAAAAGAAGTATTAATGGGTCCAAAAAACCCAAGTGGTATCAGTATGGGCGGTCGCAGAGCCTCACCAAATTTCATCAGGCGCCTAAGCTAATTTGGTCGGTTCTATCCCTCCAGGCCGCTTATGCCTACGATGACCAAAATTCTCTATTCACGGGTGGGGGAAATGGTCCTTACTACGCCATACTGCAAACATCTGATTACTCCCTTTACTATATTTTGGCTATCTTGAGCCATCCGTTATGGGAAGCAATGATCAAAGCGGGTACTAGTCCATTCCGAGGAGGATACTATTCACATGGTCGTCAGTTCGTTGAGAGCTTGCCTATCCATACAATAGACTTTGCCAACCCTGACCAACGAGCGGTTCATGATGCCATTGTTATGGAAGCAAGGCAAATGATAGACACGCAAAAAACGTTTGATACATTAAAAAATCCGCTGAAACGTGACGTGCTGAAACGCAAACTGACGTTTATTCGGGCAAGGCTGATTCAATTAGTCGACGATTTATACGGCATAACGCATGCTGATAAACAAGTTGTAGCAAACGATGAATTACTGCATCGACGCGAAACAGATAATTAATTATGGGAGTAGCAATTAATGCTAAACTAGATCATGACAAGTTAAGAGGTGGTTATTATACCCCTAAACCGATTGCCGATTTTATTTGTCGATGGGGTATTACCTCACCAACCGAAACTGTATTGGAACCCAGCTGCGGTGATGGTAACTTTCTAGAGGCTGCTATTGAACGATATGAAGCATTAGGGGTCGCTAGAAAGGATTTGCCCGGGCGAATTCAAGGGGTTGAATTGTCTGAAATTGAAGCGGACAAAGCTCAGGAGCGGATAGGTCGGTATGGCTTGAATGGGACAACTGTCATTAATTCAGATTTTTTTAGTTTCGTACGTGACCATCGAGATAACCGCTATGATGTAGTCGTAGGCAATCCACCCTTTATTCGCTACCAAACGTTTCCCGAAGAGCATCGCAACCGGGCAATTACGCTGATGGCCGAAGTGGGTTTGATCCCCAATAAACTAACTAACATTTGGGTTCCATTCCTAGTAGTCTCAGCGAGTTTGCTGAATGAAACAGGACGACTAGGTATGGTCATTCCAGCCGAATTATTTCAAGTGAAATATGCGGCTGATACACGCGTGTTCCTGTCAAATTTCTTCGAGCGGATTACCATCGTGACGTTTCGTAAGTTAGTCTTTGACACAATCCAGCAGGAAGTTGTTTTACTGCTTTGTGAGAAAAGTGTAACTGACCGAGGGGGTATTCGGGTTGTCGAGCTAGATGGGCTGGCCGATTTACAAGCCATTGATCTGGATCAGTTACTGGACAAGCCTGTTAAGCAAATTGAACATAACTCCGAAAAGTGGACCAAGTACTTCCTTGAGGAAGAAGAAATAGCCCTGCTTAGACGCATCAAATTGGATGATCGGATTCAGATGTGTGGCACCTATATGGAAGTTGATGTAGGGGTTGTAACCGGTCGAAACGAGTTCTTTATGATGAACAAAGAGCAAGTGGAGGCTTGGAAGGTCGAACCGTTCTTACGCCCAGTGGTTAGTAAGTCTCCACACCTGAAAGGAATTACATTCAAACCGGATGATTTCGAGCTCAATAAAAAAAGTGGTTATCCTGTCCACTTATTTCTGCCTCCTAATCAACCGTTTGAAGAATTACCCCAGCCATGTCGAGAGTACATCGTTTATGGAGAAGATAAACAGTATAATACGGGTTATAAATGTCAGGTCCGTAAACGCTGGTATGTAACCCCATCACTTAAAATACCTGATGGATTTGCCCTGCGTCAAGTTAATGAGTTTCCAAAACTAGCTATTAATGAAGCGGATGCACTTTCAACAGATACCATACATCGAGTTAAATTCAAACCAGGCGTGAATAAAGGCCGGGCCGTTCTTTCTTATTTAAATTCGCTAACCTTTGCTTTTTCGGAGATTTTGGGGCGAAGTTATGGTGGGGGAGTATTGACGTTTGAACCAACTGAGGTTGAGGAATTGCCGCTACCTTTTTTAACTGGGGACGTACTGGACTTTGATGAGATTGACCAACTAATGCGCCAAAAGCGGATTCATGAGGTACTTGATATAGTTGATAAAGTATTACTAATCGATCAACTTGGTTTCTCGATTTCGGAAGTCGCGCAATTACGGTCTATTTGGAAAAAATTATCCGGCCGAAGGATAGGCCGTAAACATTAATTAGAAAAAATAAGCATGTAGATCATTGAAATGGAATTACCTCTTTCTCAACAAGAGGTAATTCCAAAAACTGTATACAAAACTATAAATAATGACTAGGCAAAATAATAAGTTATTGAAAACATTTGAAATTATAAATGATTTAGAAAAAAAACACAAAAGTATAACTGTAAATTTTAATGGTCAATCTAAAAAACTAAGACTATATAAAGATTTTGAGAATGGTTTTTTAATAAACCACTACCATAATCGACTATTATTTAATTATAATTCAGATTTAAGTGACATTAAAATTGCAACTCATAACAATGATTTGTTTATAATCAAGGCCAAATATAAAGACTATTCCACATTAACAATTAACAATTTTTATTCGGAAAGTTTTACAAAAGAGGAAAGTAGCCAATTCCGGCTTTTGATTCCAGTGAAAAGTAAAATATTTATTGATCATTTTATCCAACAGAATATTTCACAAGATATAGTTATAGAATATATTAATTTAAATATCAGTCTTTATCAGCACGAAACAGAGCCAGATAAGTCCGCATTCTTAATATTTGAAAGTCTAAGTGCTGTTTCGTTGAATACTTTTGAAAAATATTGCTTTTCCATAATTATATCACTTAATTATATAATTGGCAACATTTGCTTTAATGAAGGATATTTCTTTTCTTATAATATAAATGATTTTGAAACACCTAAAAGCTTATTCTACTCTAAACTTATAAGTGGATCGCACTCCATTTTCTCGCCATTAGGCAATGTTAATCTTTTTAGCCCAATAAGAAAATTCACTAGTGAATCTCAGCCAATGAGTAGTGCTGTATTTTCTAAGCTATGCCAATGGTCCAACGACTCATCTCATTTCTCATCTGTGCTGCAATTGATAATTGAAGCGAGAAGTGCTTCGCTTGCAATTATGCCATCTGGTTTTTTTGTTGCACTAGAAGGAATAACCACATTAATAAATACTAGTTCTATCTCAGAATCAAAAAATCAAGTAGAGGCAAAACAATATATACTTGGAAATTTTATTGAAAACTTGGAAATTGAGATGAACAAATACAATGAAAAAGCAAAAGTTAACTTTAAAGATATAATAGAAGAAGAAAAACAAAGAGCTAGAATTGTTAAAAAACTTCTTAGACAATGCAAAAATATGGCAAATAGCACAATCATTGATTTTAATGAGATAGTTAATAACGAAAAGTCAATAAAAGATAAAATTGTTAAAAAGTATATTAAATACTTAGAGGTTTTAATTGAAAAGGAGACTCAAAAATTAGGAGATTTCAAGACAGTAATTGAGGAGTTTAAGGTGTCTGAAAAAATAAATAATTTACTGCGAAAACCAAAAAATAGAGATGTTTTTACCAATATTTTCTCAGAATTGGACATTATTTTATCAGAATATGATGAAAAATCTTTAGATAAACGCAATTATTTTCTTCATGGGAACATTTCACTTACTGCCAAAACAGATAAGGAAATAGATAACAATAATATTCTTCTGTATGCAATGAACGTATATACATTATTAAACGCTTTAATTTTAAAGTCAATTGGATATGACGGAAAGATCCTTGATTGGCATAAAATATTTTTAAAATTAGAAGAAGATTATACTCGCAATATAAACTAATTATATTTATGGGCCAAACAACAAGCTGCTGTCCACTATTAATTTCATAAGACCTTATAATAAAAAACAAATTAGAATTACCATATGATGGTAAAAACCATATTAAAATTATCATAATAAAAGCACTGTTCATTTAAAGTATAGGTGTTGCGTTCATAATTAATGTATTCAAACCAATCTTCGGCAAAAATCTTTTCTGGATGATTATATCGTTTTTTATTTTTATAGTATTCCCCTGTCACAGTAGTTAAAGGTACACGGTTATGTGTTTTTTTTAAATACTTAAACTCAAAGTCATCGCTTTTCCAATCCCAAAGAATTTCACAATCCTTTGAGCAAATAACGACAATAGGATGGTTCCCAATATTAACATACCGAAGTAAGGTTGCTACCAAACTAGTATGGTATTTCTTGGAAAGTGATTGTATTAATTCTATGGACATCCTCTGGTGGTTGCAATCAGTCCTAAACCGGGTCTCAGGCATTAATAAAGAACATGAAAAATAATCAGCTTCAAGTTCCACTGGATTTTTAGACGAAAAATCGGTTACTGAAGGGTGTGAAGGCGTTCGGCCTGCTTTTAAGGCTATCCGGTGTTCGTCCAAAAAATAGTGTCCTAACTCATGTCCAAACGTAAATCGACTCCTGGGACTATCCTGACGCTTGAGTTTTGTTAAGTTCATATAGATGTGAAAACCGCCGGCTTTGTGTTCAATTAATCCATCAAAATAATCATCATAATACCCGTAATTAAAAGTAATCCCATTATCTACAGCAATTTGTTCGGGTAAAATAAGACTATTGGGAAAGTATAAATTTGAAATGTATTCGGCGGTGTTCGATATAACCCGCTTTCTAAAAAGACTAATCACTTTCCCTTTTTGATTTAGTAGCATTGAGACGATCCCGAAGCATTTGATCTCTAACATTAGATGGAATCTCTTTTCCTTCCCGTGCAGCCTGGGCCAGATTATCTTGCGTTTCCTCATTGATCTGGATGCGAAAATTAGCCTCAAAAGATATAATTCCGCGATTAATAATGTCAGCAGCGGACGTGATACTTGAGGGAATGTTCTGGAAAATATCCTGATGATTTGCTTCTAAAAATTTGACTTGTTCAATCAATATTGGGAATAAATATCCATTGGACCGCAACGAGTAGGTCAATTTAGATTCGGGGAGGTAGTGAAATTGCTCTTGATTTTCCATGTTATTTATTTTTTAAAACCCGAAGTTGGTTTATTTTATCTACTACTTTTCGCCGGGCAACACTTTTGACTTTTCTAAAATTCACCTTTGTAATATGCCAAAGCATACAGGTAGCATCAATGAAAGTAGAGGGAAGGTACTTACCCTCTTGTTCATAAGCTGAGCTCTGGACAAGGATATAGCGTTCCATATCATTGAGGGTAGCTAAAGCTTGATCGAGCAAACTTCGTTCGTAGGAAACCGGCTCTTCAATCCCTTCATCAGCAGGAATGTTCTCCAAGTCTTCTTCAGCGATTGGAACATCAGCCACGAGTTGGATAGCAGGTCTGTTTCTTAACTGACGTAGCAGCAATTTGTGCTCGTTATCAGCAATGCGGCCAATCCACGCTTTAATTCCTAAAGTCATGTCAGAAGCTTTTACTTCGGAGGGATTAAAAGTTTCTGCCCGAAGGTAGACTTTCATAAATGTGTTCTGAAAAACGGCTTCAAATAATTCGTTAGAAGATCCCGGAAATTGCGAAGAAACATTGCGCGCAACACCAAATAGAAATTGCTCGTACCGCTCATAGAATACCTGGAATGCGGCCCTTGCCAGGGATTCATTTTCTTCTCGTAAAGCGATAAGCTTCAACAAAGCTTCATCGCTTTTTTGTCGCAGTTCAGTAATCGAACTTGAAAGTACATTTTTATTCATAATGCGGCATAAATAGTAATATTCAAAAGCGTGAATTCGAGATTTAAATCACGCTTTTGAATATACACTTAAAAGCAACTATTTTAACGTATATGGCAAACGTACAAAAGCAATTCGATCAATACCACAACCAGATAAAACTTCGGCAGGAGGAGACCATTCTAGCGGAAAAACGGGACATTATCCGTAAAAAGCTAAAAGAAAACCTTCCAAAAGTATTCGAAGATCATGACGAGGAAAATTTGGTACCTGAGTTTTGTGACCAGGGAAGCTATGAGATGGGAACAGGGATTAAACCGTTGGATGGAGAATACGACATCGATCAGGGAGTTTATTTCCCCACGTCAAAAGATAACGGAACGTACGCAAAAGATCCGGTTCTACTAAAAGAACGGGTACATGAAGCCCTGGAAGGACATACTAAGGACGTTTGCATTCGTCGTCCCTGCGTTACTGTGTTCTACCAAAAAGATGGTGAACGTGTTTTTCACGTGGATTTGGCCATTTATTCGGACAGTAGTAGTAATACGGATAACACCGATTACTTGGCCATGGGCAAGCGAAATTCCGGTGATGATTACCGGGAATGGCAACGGTCGAATCCGACGGTGTTGAAAGACACGTTTTTTAGACGCTTTTCGAATGACGAACCAGCTCGTAAGCAATTCCGCCGAGTTATCCGGTACATGAAGCGGTGGAAAGATCTAAATTTCTCCAGTGATGGAAACAATGCCCCTCGGGGAATTGGACTAACAATCAGCGCCCATGAGGGATTTATGCCCAAATACTCTGATCCAATCACTTACAAACCCGATGATCTGGAAGCATTACTAGGGCTTGTTAATTATATGGTAAATAGCTTCTTTTCGATTACGCGAAATGAAAATGGCAATCTCATAACAGTTAGAAGATTGACAGCCTATCTTCCGGTTGAACCCAACACGGATATTTATGCCCGAATGTCCGATTCACAAATGCAAAGCTTTGAAGACAAACTGAAAAATTTAAAAACTGCCTTGGAAAAAGCAACCTCCGAAGTGGATACGGTTGAGGCTTGCAAAATTTTGGCTAGCGACAAGGTATTAGGAGATTGTTTTCCTATTCCAACAAAAGAAGCCACAGCGGTTGTTACCAAATCCGCAGCCGTTGCCTCATCCAGTAACGCAGGCTAATTAGCAATGCAAAAACATGAAGCATTAATTATTCTGGACCTATTGAAGACGGATGATAGTCTTCAGGAGTCAGAACTTGTCCCTAATGTGGAGGGAAATACGATTGCAATTTCAGGAAAGGTTTCAATAGAAGGCCATAAAATAAAAATCCTTCTTGTTCTTGATCCTGATTTTCCTAGAAGCTTACCATATATTTTTTTACAAAATGGCAGCGAATATGAAGATTTGCCCCATGTTTTAAAAGAGAACATGGTTTGCTATCAAACCACCGAAGGGATTATTCTTGATGAAAAACAGCCCGCTGAAATAATCCGGTGGGCAATCCAGAAAGCAGTGATTGTACTGGCTGATGGCAAAAAGGGTGCTAATTGGGGTGATTATGCGGACGAGTTTGAAGTGTATTGGGGCTACGTGAGTAGTAGCTCAATTATAAACTTAGTCAACACAACGGCTAAATCGCATGAAGTAAAGCTGTTTAAAAACGGTCAGAAAAGTTACTTAGCACAATCAGTGGGGGATGTTGCCCGTTATTTGCACCTTGATATTGACAAGGTCAGACAAAAATTCCCAATTGAGGAGCGAAGTGCAATTTTCGTTTTACCCGTTGGAACGGTTATTAGACCACCCCGTTTCGATCAACCTTTTTGGTTAGTTGACGAATTAAAGCGGGTTATACAACCAGCACTTGATACATTGTCGGTCAAACAATACAAGCAGTACATTAAGTTAAATAATTCGATGAGCGGCACGATGGTATTTGCCTTACCTCGGCCGAGTGGTGGGTTTTCCTTATTTGGCGTTTCATACGTCAGTCCAGAGGGCAATCATCCTTTTTCAGAACGAGGTAACTCTGCAAAAATACAGCCTATTAAGGTTTTACGCGAAGAAGCTAGCTATATACTCCCACGCGGTGGGAGTAAGACTGCACACAGTTCAAAACGTGTACTTTTAGTTGGGAGTGGAGCAGTAGGAGGGTATGTAGCTCATGAACTAGTACGGGCAGGCGTGATGAATTTGACAGTGGTAGATTCAGACAAAATGAGTCTGGAAAATACCTTCCGGCACGTTCTAGGAAATGCGTACCAAGGTCGCCCAAAAGCTTCGTCAATGCGCGATGAGTTGAACCGGAAGTTTCCGTATGCGGACATAGTAGCAATTGATACTTCCATAGAACAAGCGGTAAACGATGGGTTGGTCCGGTTTTCTACGTTCGATCTAGTAATAAGTGCTTTAGGCAAACCTACCACCGAAATTTGGTTGAACGAACAGGCCGTTAAATACGCAAAGGTTCCTATCTTGTTTGGATGGGTAGAGCCGTTAGGAATTGGCGGGCATGCATTGCTAGCGCAACCTGGCATAAAAGGATGCTTTAAATGCTTGTATAGCTCGATTGACCCGGAGGATGCCATGGCTAACCGAGCTGCTTTCGCCGGTAAAAATCAATGGTTTGGTAAATCATTGTCAGGCTGTGGTCAATTACACACACCGTACGGTTCATTAGATGCATCACGAACCGCAAATTTAATGACGCAACTAGCTTTGGATTCACTGACAGGAAAAGAGACCAAAGGCATGTTACTGTCCTGGAAGGGCGATTCCGCTGAGTTTTTAAAACAGAAATATGTGCTTTCGGAACGATTTAAAACCAGTGAGGAACAGCTTTATCATACTCGATATTTATTTGCCTCTTCCGCATGTCCTATCTGCGGTAGGCTACCAAATATATAATGAGTTTAGCCAAACAAACCTACTTGTTATTTCAACGTCCTAATGGTGGGCATTTAAAAGTGGTCACTCAGGCGTTGCAGCAGATGGTTCCTTATCTGCAACACAAATCTGTCGATTGTGAAGCCGGGGGAATCTTACTGGGCCGGTTACTGCGTGACAGCAATGATATCGTTGTGGATGAGGTGACTATTCCTATGCCAGGAGATAAACGTAACCGGTATGCTTTTTACCGCGCTAAGCGAAGGCATCAGGAAATTATAAACCAACGTTGGCAGGAGAGCAGTGGTACCTGTATTTACTTAGGAGAATGGCATACACATCCGGAACGTATACCGACTCCATCAACTATCGATCTAAAAGATTGGCAGCGCAAGCTTAAGACTGATACGTTTGAAAATGACCTGTTTTTCTTAATTCTGGGCATAGAAGAAGCAAGAATGTGGACTGGTAAGCAGAAATCTCACGAGATGCGACCGATGATTAACATTTACCAAAACAATCCTGATTATGACAGAAAGCTCACCTGAACCTCAACTTTTCACCCTAATTCGGCATAGTGACGAATCGGGCCTTAGTGGAAAGGGAAGAGTATTGGATGGTGTCATTTTTCATACGGGTCAGGTGGTCATTTGCTGGCGAAGTGATCTAAATCAAGAAAAAGCCTCATTCAGTAGCTTAGCTATCTATGAGTCCTGGGAGGCCTTCAAATTTATACATATTGATTCTCACCCTCCTACCCAGACAGAAGTCCAATTTAGGAACCATTGATTTTTGAAATTTTACTTAAGTGATCATGGAAACCAGAAAAACAAAAAAAAGAAAAAGTGACGCATCAACAACTGCGCAACGAAAAAAGCCTAGCGCAAAAGTTCAACAATTATTATACGTAAGGGCGGGTGGACGATGTCAATTGTGTCAAACCTATTTATTAGAAAGTGAAGACTTAGGCTATTACGAATTTAACAGGGGGGAAAAAGCCCACATTGTAGGACAAAGTTTAAATGAATCCTCTCCCCGTAGTAATTACCCACTAGTAAAAGAATTACGCGAGGAGGTGGATAATTTCATGTTGCTTTGCCCCACTCACCACCAAACGATAGATCAGGCAATAGCCCAGGGCGATTTTACTGTCGAAATACTGCGCGAATTGAAGCGCCAACGCGAAGCACACATTAAACATGTTACAGGTATACCACAAAATTACAAAACCTGCATCGTACGAGTAATTGGCAACATCCGGGGTAACACAGTTCAGATTACTCGATCAGAATGTAACAACGCAACTTTGTTTCATGATCCTTCACGATTTGCCGATTTTAGTTTAGACTATCATAGGCAGGGAGTCGAAATCGATCTTACCAATTTAGGGGAGCCAGAAGAAAATCTGGCATACTATGAGACAGCGAAATTGATTGTAGATAAAAATTTAAAGATTATAAGGCAGGGAATCGAACAAAAAGAAATTGACCATATATCAGTTTTCGCCTTTGCCAGAATTCCTATTCTGGTCTATCTAGGTTTTCAATTAGGCAACAAAGTCGGTAGCACCTTTTTTCAGCGCCGACGAGTTGATGCCAACCATTGGCATTGGAAAAGGGAAGAAGCCACTCAGCTATTTGATTGGGAGCTGTTGCAATCTACTTCCAATAACAATAAAGTGGCAGTAATTCTTAATATTAGTGGATCCATCCATCTGGATGAACTTCCAGATGAAATAAAAGACAGTTATAACATCTATGCAATAAGGCCAGTAGGTGTTGATCCAAATCCTGATATTGTGTTGACACTAGAGTCATTAATTGAATTCCGTATCTGTTATCGAAAATTTTTAGCTAATATTGAGGTAATGCATAAACTTACCCCAAGCATTCATTTGTTTCCGGCCGTACCTCTTTCAATCGCAATTGCCAGTGGATCTGATTTGATGCCTCATGCACATCCTGGTTTAATTGTATATGATCGTATGCCACAAGTTTTTAAGCCTGTTTTGTCAATCAATTCAATAATTTGAGTTACAACAAATATTATAAGCAAAACAGATAACTTCAAATTACCATGATCTTTCTTGCTAGAATGACTTATAATTACAATAATAATTGGGAAAAGCCATCGGGACCTAATTATAAATCAACTGATAATGATCAAGCTTTTGAAGCAAAATTCAAATTTGGGTTTGAAGAATGGTTTAGGTGTAAAAGACATGAGATTAATGGTCTTCAATATGCTTATATTGAAAGTTTAGAATCATACCATTGTGAGTCAAAAATAATATTACACACAATTAGACACAATGGTAAAAATAAGAAGAGTGACAGGAAATTAGTAGGTGTATTATATAAAAGTGAATACTATACAGATTGGAACGATATTACTTTGGATGCATTATCGAATGCACTTTACGGTGAAATGAAAACAGAATTAAAGGATGCCTTAAAGATCCTTCCAATTTATGAACAACAATTAGCTATTAATCAGCTTAACATCCATAAAAATTCAATTTCAGGAAAAGATAAACCGTTATTTAATGTTAGGTTTAAAAAAGAGGATTTCAATTATATTTTTTCAAAAAAAATAGATTCTACTTTAATTACAAAGAACAACAGATTTGGAATTGAAAAAATAGATGATGAAATCCTTGAGAGGTATCCATATTCAATTCAAGAAATATTGTTAAGTGTTAGATGATTTAAGATCACTATATGATTTGTAAGTAGTTATATTACTAAATCAAATCAAAATAGATAAGCATTATTGATAATTATAGTTTACAAAAAATAATTATCAGGAACAATAATTATTTAAATTAATCTGATAAATTTAGGAGGGGTTTATAGTGGAGGGCTATAGACACATTTAAAATTTTTATTTAAATATGGGGAATTACAAAAATATCGAAACCGAGTTTATAGAGAGAACTCTAGAACTAATATCTCAATATGATGAAAAAATGCAAAGCTTAGATTTTGAAAAACAGTTCAATCATACCTTATTAATTAATTGTTTATTAGGGATAATAGTGCTACCCAAGGAGAAAACAATTTCGTATTTACCTACGGATAGAATTACTGAGGATTTGAAAAGAGAAATGGGTATCGGTAATTCAACTATTAATAAAGATATAACAGACATGAGATCATTAATAGTTGGTTTGAGACATTCTATATCTCATTTTGATATCCAGTTCAATTCAAATGACGATGATTTCTTAATTGATAAAATTGTATTTTTAGACAATAAACGATCATCTAATTATATCGTAGCTACTTTTTTATCGGAGGAGCTGTTAAATTTTATTCGATATTATGGAGGATGGGTTGTTCATAGTATTAACAAAAACATGATAAATGAACAAGCATAATTGATAAGATTAAGGATATAGGTTTAATTTCTATTTGTATATAATATATAATGAACAAGAAAAGAATATATGATGTAATTGGGGCGGTAATTGCTACTTTGATAGCTACCGCAATCACAAATAAATGGGACAAGTTTATTAGTTTTATCAATAGTGAAATAAGTATCCCGTTATATTTTATTTTGCTTATTGTAATTGTAGCTGTATTTATGTCATTCCTTATATCTAATGGACTACTTATACGAAAGTATGAAAAGAAAATAAAAAATATAGAAAGTGAAAGAGCTTTAAAAATAGATTCACTTAAAGAAGAATTGATCGAAATTAAAAGCAAATATATTGAATTAGAGAAGGTATCAGCTATTGATGATTTAACAAACGCTTTTAATAGTAATCAGATCAATATATTTTTAGAAGAGAAAATTACCGATTCAAATAAAATGAACAAAACATTTTCAGTAATTTTAATTGACATTGATAATTTCAAGAGAATTAATGATAATCATGGTCATGAGGTCGGAAATTTGATCTTAAAGCAAATTTCCGACCTCATAAGACCTCGGTCTAAAGACGATATTTTCATTAGATATGGTGGTGATGAATTTTTGATATTATCTAAAATTGGAGACACTATTCAAAACGGGTATGGTTATGCAGAAAGGATTAGAAAAGAAGTTAATGATTATCAATTCTTAATAAATTATGAACAAATGGGAAAAGAAAATTTATCCATAAGTTGTGGTGTAACTGATTTCAAACCAGGTCTTGATTCAAAAGAAACCGTAAAAGCTAGAGTTGATTCTGCACTAAATAAAGCAAAATCAAAAAAGGCAGATGGTAGTGAAAAAAACTTTGTTCAAGTGCTGGATAGATAGGAACTAACAACGATATACTCCTATACTGTAAAACAGAGCACTAGGTTAACATAATTAAATTTATATAACTCAAGACTTTCAAAACAAATGACTGATGACCAACAAGTTAAAATGATACCGTCCCAAAAATTAACAACTACTAAAATTGATTTAATCTTCGAAACGGTACCAACAAAGTTTACAATCCTCTCTATTTTAAGCCTTCGCCACTTCCTTCCATTGCACTTCATGCGCTAATCGATTCGTGAGCGATGCTTTTGCCGCTACTTTTCCGGCGGCTTCCCCCATGGCCACTGCGTTGCCCGTTACCCGATAGCTGGCGTGGGCGAAAAAATCCCCGCTGATGCATCTCCCAGCCATCATTAATCCGCCTACTTCACTGGCAATCAGCGACCGCAAGGGGATGTCATAAGGTTGCACTTTAATTCCCTCACTGCCATACCCTTTATCACCCTTCCCATCCACCGAGTGGATATCCACGGCAAATTTCACCCGGCAAACCGCATCGTCAAAACGCGAGCCTTTAATAAGGTCTTCCCGATTGACTGTGTATAAACCCTTGATCCTTCGGCCTTCTCGCAGTCCAATTTGCTCCGAAGTGGCCACAATTCTTAAATCACTCCAGATACCGCCTTTTTTCCGAAGCTTGTTTACCATGTTATTGACCTCCAAGCGCGACTCCATAGTTGCCTGGGTGATCTCCTGTGCATCCAACGCATTCATGTTGTACTGATGATTTGCCATCATTGCAAACAGGTCGTCCCGAATCAAAAACAGGGTGGGCATACCGTATGAGGGATCCATGCCGACGCTTCTGATCTCTTCGCGAAGATTAATTTTGTGTTGAGAGTTCTTTACCCCCGCGTGACTGATCAGGTTATTGCGCACCATGTCGTACTTGGTGATTCCGGTCAAAATGGCCATCATGGAAGCGGGTTGCGCCAAACCGGTGCTTGGATGCCCTTTCACAAAGCTACAGCCGGCCTGGGCCGCCAAATCCCCATTCCCGGTGGTGTCGATGAACGTCTTGGCCCGCCAGGCTTCTCTTCCCGACTGGCTTTCGGTAACGATCGTTTCCAGCCTTTTCTTGCTATTGGTATAAGCCGCTACGACACGGGTGTGCAATCTGACGTCCACCCCTGCATCCTTGCAAAGCTGGTCAAGGATCACCTTCATCGCTTCGGCGTCATAGTTGGTTGCCGACACCTGCGCGCCGGACCGAGTCAGTGCATCGAGGATTTCCTGCATAATACCACCCTTATTTTCATGTTCGATCAGGTTGCACAGCAAACCCGCCGTCCAGATTCCACCTAAACAACCGTGGAACTCAATGAGCCTCGTTTTCGCACCGTTTCGGGCCGAAGCTATGGCCGCAGCCACCCCGGCCGGCCCACCGCCACAGACAATCACGTCAACATCTTCCACAACGGTAAGCTTTTTGGCCGGTTCCTGAAAAACGGAGGCACCGCGTTTATCCGCTTCGCGGCCCCAGGTTAGCCCGGTAGAGGATGCTACCGGCAGAATTGTACCCATGATTCCAAGACCTAACAATTCTCTTCTTTTCATGCTATTATGCTGTTTAGTTATATGAATCAGACCATTTTATGATTGATCTTTTTTGGATGGCTTCATTTGCCATGTCGACGGATACCGCTGATACGTGCCCGGTTTCCACGTTGGAAAAAGGTTTTCGTCCTTCACGGATGCACAACGCAAAATGCGCCAGTGCGCCCTCCGTGGGAAGCACATCGTCTCTGGCCGGATTTTTTACACGGATTGGCACGCCTTCCTGGTTATCCCAGGCCAATTTGGTAGCACCCGACACCCCGTCGACCGCTTTTTCTGTCTCGATATTCTCCGCATAGATCTTCGCCCGATGGCCATTCTCACCCATCACTTCCACCGACCCTCTATCGCCCAGAATCTTGATGGAATAACCCTGCCACGCATTCGTCGTCAGCGAAGTAAAACTGGCCTTTACTCCTTTACTGTAGTGCACCAATAAATGGACATTATCGAAAGTATCGCGTCCATCCTTCCAATAATCAATGCCTCCCATGCCGGTAATAAGATCCGGCTTGTCGTCGAGCAGCCAGTTGAGGATGTCCATTTGGTGCGAGCAGAGCTCCGCCACCAGTCCACCCGAGTATTTCTGATACATGCGCCAATTGACCAAATGTTCCAGGTCAGGGTAATCAGCATTGCCCCGAAATGCCAGACCATCTGGCAATGGTCTTCGCCAGTCACCGCGCCGGTTCCAGGTACATTCCACCCGCTCGATTCGGCCACAGTACTCTTTTTCAAGGAGAAACTTGATTTCGGCATAGATTGGGTTGAACCGATGCTGATAACCTACCTGAAAGACGAGCCGTGAGTTGGCTACCAGTTGTCGTAAGGCGAGCGACTCATTGCCGTTATGTGTCATGGTTTTCTCACAGTACACGTGTTTCCCGGCCTGCAAGGCAGCTTTGGCCATTTCAAAATGGAGAAATAACGGGGTTGCGATGATAACCGCTTGCACCTGTTTATCCTCTAGCATACGCCGGTAATCACCATAAACGGCGACCCGTTTCCCTATTTCTTTCTGACAAGTCTCGCTATTGGCTTCCAGAAGATCGCAACAGGCGACCACTTCAAGGGCTGGCAGGGATGAAGCTATTTTGGCCAACCACTTCCCTCTTGCACCGGCTCCTATCAGGCCAATACGAGTCCCATCATCCGCGCCCTGAACAAAAGACGCGTTGGCTGAAAGCCAAGGTTGTGACAACAAACCGGCCGTCAAGCCCATTTTTTTGATAAACGATCGCCTGTTCAATTCCATCATTACGCTGTTTCCTCCGTTTGACAACTGGTACCTGCCCGGTTGTGATCAACTCTCGTTACGCCCGTTTTACCGACCGGTTTTCTGAACCCGCGTGCCCTAAACCTGCTGCCAAAACCGTATTATGTCACTTCGTTTCATTTTGCCCAGAACAATTTGGTCGATGGGTCAAAAAGCGTCGTGAGGTTGACATTCTTAGGCACTTGCGGGTTTCTGGTAAGCTCCGAATCCGGATAGGGCACCCGGTTGGCTAAGCCGCTTGGATCTGTGATGACCATGAACAATTCCCGGCGAACATCATTATAGGCCTCCAGGGGTTGATCGTAGAACAGGTAGATGTACTTTTGCAACAGAATGTGCCGGAGCGTCAGCTGGGCAGCCGACGGCGACACCTTGGGCAGAGCCAGATAAGCGTTGATTTTGTCGTTTGAAAGAGCGGTTGCCGGATTGAAGAGGGAAGCTTGTTTCAACGAGGTCTGTACCGCTACTTGATAGGCGGCATAAGCCGCCGTTCGATTGCCCAACCTCAACTGGGCTTCCGCTTCGATGTATTTCAGTTCCGCATAAGTGGCCAACGGCTGCGGAGAATTCAGCAGCTTTAAAACGGCGGGCTTTGAATAAAACCGTCCATCCAGCCGGGGCTCTCCAAAATCCCCACCGGCCAGACCGTTTGGCGCGGGTTTTACGGCTCCGCTGATCCTTGAAAACCAGATAGCGGTTCGCGGATCATCTTCCACATTCGAGCTCGAACTGAACCACGCCAGGGCGTTGTAAATGCCGTTGCCCATGGCAAATTCGGGTTGGGATTGCTGGGCACCTGAATAGGGGTTTTCGAAGTTACGGTTTTCGGCATACTGCTTAAAAACAAAACCTTCCGTTTCATTGACAAATGATTTTTCCAGAAGACTCAAAACGTTGTTGGCCGAGGCAACCGGATCGGCATTGCTCAGTCGATTGAACAACCTGATTTTTAAGGCATAGGCGGTTTTTTTCCAGGAGGTCATGTTGCCGGCGAAAACCAGGTCGTCACTGCCCGGCTTAACCGGTGCGGTTGCCCCTTTATCCAGATTACCAACCGCTTCGTCCAGAATGCTTTGCAGGTTTTTATAGATGTCCTGGGCGTTGTCAAACTTCGGCTGGCGTATGACACCGGCCTGTAGGGCTTCGCTCATGGGAATATCACCGTACAAATCCACCAGATTGGCGTACGAGTAGGCCGTCAGTACGTCGGCGATGCCTGCATAACCCCAGGCCTCAGCAGCAATAGCCTTCTCCTTCAGCAGCTTCATGTCGTTCAAGGCTGCGTAGGCTCCCGACCAGCCCCCCGAGTTGTAGGAGGTCATGGTATTGTAAATTCCGCCCATTCCCAGAACGTTGGTATGATGCTCCACATAATACGAAGTCAATCGATTGGAAGAGCTCCCTGCCACGGCCTTGACGTAGCCCATTGTAGCCTGCGGCAAACGCGTATTGAGCGGAGCATCATTCACCTGGTTGGGGTTGCGATCGATTTCATTCATGATGCTTTCCGAACAGGAACCCATCATAACCAGTAGAATGGCGGTTGCGATAAATAGTCTATATGATTTCATGGCGTCCGGGTTTTTGTTAAAGAGTTAGCTTAAGGCCACCACCGAAACTTCTGGTCTGAGGGGTAATGCCGCTTCGACCGTTTCCGGTTATGTTCGCACCTCCCTCACTGTAATTCACCTCAGGGTCCGAGAAGGCGTCGGAAATCAGGAACACATTGCGGGCCGACAAGTAGATAGACAGGGACTTCGCCCATTTCAAGCCTAATTTCGACGCTGGTAATGCGTAATTCAGCGTCAATTCGCGTAACCGTACAAAAGAAGCGTCCGACAACTGGGACTCATAGTTGGTCCACAACTGGCTGTAGTACGGATATTCCTTCTTGATCTTAATGTTGTTGGGGCCTTCCACCACCAGTTGGGTACCGTTCCAACGTCCCTGAACTCCTGGCAGCACGACATCCTGTTCCCGATCCAGGGTTCCAGCCGAAAGCCCCCGCCAACTGGCCTCCGCAAAACCATGGTTCCAGAAAACCCCACCCTTTCTCCAGTCGAGCTGAGCGCTCAATGACAAGCTCTTATACCGTAAACTGTTACTAATGTTCAGTTCAAAATCAGGAACCGTACTACCAATCACCTTGAGGGTATTGTCGGTCAACGGAAAGCCATACGTCGAAGATCTGGGATCGTTGTTGATCACGTGCTGGCCGGTGGCGGGGTCTCTCAGGTACGACCGGCCATAGATGGAGGGATAGGCATAACCAGCCTCCGCTACGATCGGGTCGGATAAAACGATCCGGTTGACTCCTTCCGCCAGACTCTGTACGGTGTTATCAAAGGAAGTAAAGTTAACCCCAAGATCCCAGGTAAACGCAGCGGTCGTGACCGGAGTCAGGCCCAGCACCACTTCGTGGCCTTTGGACAGCATCGATCCTGCATTCCGGATTTCTGAAGATGCACCCGTTGAAAGGGGCACCGGAACGCTGTAGATTTGTCCGTCAGATTTAGAATTGAAATAAGTGTACTCCAGCGAAATCCGATCATTGAAAAACTTCAAATCAGCCCCCAGCTCGACGGTTTTCGTATTTTCCGGTTTGAGGTTGGGGTCAATCCGGGTAGAACTTTGGGTGAGACCCGTCAGGCCATTAAAGGGAAACACAAAGCCGCCCGGGCTGCCCTTTACAAATCCTGCATTGTTTACAAAGACCGGTCCTACCTGCCCTACTTCGGCATAGGAAGCGCGTAATTTGATTAAGGAAACCGTTCTTTTCCGAAATGAGAAGGCGTCAGACAAGATAAAGCTTCCGCCGACGGAAGGATAAAAAAATGACCGATTGCCGGTGGGCATATTGGATGCGACGTCGTTTCGGCCGGAGGCATTCAGGAAAAGGATTTTATTCCACCCCAGATTTAGGTTTCCATAGAACCCAACCACCCGTTGTTTTGAAATCGAGTTGCTGCCGACCACATTGGTGGCGTTGTTGAGATTTGCCCAACCACCCGTTACAAAATCCGAACCGATCGTCCGATCATTATTGCTGCTGATATCGTACAGTTCGTTCCCCACGATGACGTTCAGATTCAGCTTCTCGCTGATATTTTTGTCATAGGTTAAAAACAGGTTGGAATTGATCTGGTTCTGGCTGCCGTTATTGATGTTCAGGCTACCGCCGGTGGGCGGAATGGTGCGTCCCCGCGTCGCCGTTCCCAGCTCCTGAAAATCGACCTCTTTGGTGCTAAAGTAATCCACCCCAACCCGATAGGTGACCGACAATTCCGGCAGGACGTCATAGCGAAAAAGAAGGTTACCAAAAGTTCGATTGGTTTTGTTTTGACGCCAGTTGTGGTCCACCGCCCAGTAGGGGTTGTTTTGCCCTCCCCGGTAATACACTTGCTGATACGGATTAGAGGGACTCGCATATCGTTTTCCTTTCAAGTTATATGAGGGTGGCACGTCGGTGAGTCCTCTGAAATAATTGTCATTGCCCCCCAGTTCAGGGTAATCATCCACCGTCAAATCAGAATAATTCAGGGAAAGGCCCACCGTCACCTTTTTAATTTTGGTCATCTCCCCGTTGAATTTGATGTTGTACCGCCTAAGACCCGAGCCCTGAACAATCCCGGTTTGGCTGGTCTGCCCGGCTCCGATCATGAAATGACCATACTCGCCACCATCGGATAGAGACAGGTTGTTGGAAAGCGTATGACCTCTCTGGTAAAACTCCCGGTCGTTGTCATAGGCACGCGCTACTTCCTGTTCCCCGAACTCGTTGGTATAGGTTCCGATTTCGCTGATCCTGCTGCCCCAGGTCCATATCTGGTTCAAGTCAAATTTTCCGTTTAAACCCTGGGCGTAAATATCCTGCATTTTGGGTAAGCGGGCCACTTCGTCAACATTGAAATGACTATCGAAACTAAGGGATGGCTTGCCAGACCTGCCACCGCTTTTCGTTTTGATCACCACCACGCCGTTCGATGCCCTTAAACCATATAGCGCCGAAGCCGCCGGTCCTTTCAAAATATTCATGGATTCAATATCGTTGGGGTTCAGGTCATTGACCCGCACCCCGCCCGCTACCGGAAGACCATCGATGACATACAACGGCTGGTTATTGCCCGTGATGGAGCGATTCCCCCTAATGGTAATTTGGGGCGCTTTCCCAGGCATGCCACTGTTTAGACGAACCGACACACCGGCTACCTTACCCTGAAGGCTATTTAACACGTTGGGGTTTCCAACCGACGTGAGTTGGGCCCCTTTTACCTCTTGCGTGGCATAAAACAAGGCTTTCTTTTCTCGTTCTATACCAAAAGAGGTCACCACTACCTCATCCAGCGATTTCGCGTCTTCTTTCAGTGTAAGGGTAAGCGCAGTTTGGTTGCCGACGGTTATCTCCTGGCTGACATACCCGACATACGAAAACACCAAAACGGCGTTACCATCCGCAACCGCTTGGCGAAATTTACCGTCAGAATCGGTTGTCGTTCCCTGTTGGCTTCCTTTGACCAGGATGCTTACGCCGGGCAATGATTCGCCTTTCTCGTCCGTTACCCGACCGGTTATGACCCGATCCACTTTTTCGTGATCCGGAGATTCAATCGGATTAGTTGCGTTCGACTTTCCCTGGTCATTCTTCAACTCGTCTACACGGGTTAAAATAATCTGGTTATTATTAATAACCCTATAATGTATACGTCGTGGAATCAATACCTGTTTCAGGACATTATCGACTGTTTCCCCCTGAATCGTCAGGTTCAGTTTCTCGTCTAATTCGATAACTCCCTTCTGGTACGAAAAAACGACGTCGACCTGCTGTTCGAGGGTACGTAAAAACAAGCGGAGGTTGCTGTTTTTCAGGGTTACGTTGACCCGCTCCTTCAGTAGCTCCTGGGCCACAACGGGATAGGCTAATGCATTGCCGGCAATCACTCCCACTAGAATCAATTGGGCTAAAGTGATTTTCATGAGCGTGAAAACCTCTTTTTTGGTAAAATATTTTGACATACTTTTGGCTGTTTTTGTTCTGATCAGGACAAGACATTCCCATCAGCCACTGGACAATGGCTGGTTAAGTTCAGGAGAAGATGTTGCTGCATCTTCTCTTTTTTTGTAATTGGGATTTGAGAGTGTTAACGCATAAGAGTTGAGGGTTTAGGATATAATTGGATGTTCGGAATATTACGGGCAGCCCGTAGCCTCGACGACTAACTGAGCGTCCATTTCTTTAAAGGTTGCCCCAATCGTTTGACAGATGACTTCCAACTGGTCTTTCAGTGGCTGGTTACTGAGCGTAGTCGTAATAATACAGTTCGACAGCAGTTCTTCATCGTATAAAATATGAACGCCGTAGCGTCTCTCCAATGTCTTCAAAACCGTTGCTGCCGGTACTTCCTCAAAATAATGCTTTTCACTGGCGGCTAACGGCTGAACGGGCATGGGCTCCGCTACCAATTGTTTCGAAAGACTTTCGGTGTGGCGATTAAAAATTACTTGCTGATTGGGTAACAAAACGAGGTTCTGACGTTCATCACTTGCAAATCGAATTGGTTTTTGATTATATACTGACACGCGTCCGGTGCGTACTTTGACTTGTACTTGCTGGTCGTCATCAAAAGCTGTAATATCGAAACTCGTTCCCAGGACCTGGGTCACCAACTCATTGGCGTAGACATAAAACGGTTTTTTAGGATTGGGGGCAATTTGAAAAAAAGCTTCCCCACTTAAAAAGGTTTCCCGCGATTGGGTCGTAAAATGAGTAGGGTAACTGAACCGGCTATTTTTTTTCAAGTAAACGATACTTCCGTCTTCCAATGTAATCTTTAGGGGAGTATCGCTTCGATTTACCTTCTCAATCAGCGCATTTTTTTCGGCGGCCTTGGTGACGAGCTTCGCGTAAACCGTTTTTGAGGGAAAGTGCTCCACCCATGTCCAGACGACGATGAATAGGGCTAACGAGCATAAAACCGCAACGCCGGTCCACCGTCTTTTTCTAGGCCATCCCACTAACGGATCTGCATCGATGGTCGTGGAACGAATTCGTTTCCAGGTTTTCTCCTCATCGACGGGCAAAGTTCGTAGGGCTTCCGCCTGTTGAAGTTGTTGAATGAGCTGAATCGCTTGCTGAATGACTTCCTGCTTGGCCGGATAATCCGCCAGCACCTGCTGCCAGTAGCGGTCCTGTTCATCAAACAGGACCCACCTGACAAACGCGTCATCGTTCAAGAAATCCTGCAATAAAAACTCGTGGTACAGCATGGTCAATCCCTTAGGTCTTCTTACTATACAGAGTCATGTTTTTTTAGAAATTAATCAATCGAATTGAAATATTTCCTTCTTTTCTATAAAAAAACTCTTCAGACACCTTTTACACCTGGACCGGAATAATGAATTAATGCGGTTTTACGGGTATAAAGGAGAAAGAATTAGGGTCAAGAGAGAAAACACGCCCTTCAGAATGATCCGTAACATCGAATAGGCCTTAAAGAGGAGATTACTGACAACCTGTTTGGAAACCCCCATCAGTTCTGACGACTGATCAAGGTTCATACCGTGAAAAAAGCGAAGATTCACGGCTTCCTGTTGACGTGGACTTAATCGGGCTATCGCACCCTGTATTTGTCGGGATCGGTCAAAAACCGTTTCCTGTTCAACGGTTGTTTGTTCGTCCGAGAGGTGAACTAAGCAGTCCAGAAATTCATCAATATCTTCAGCTTCATCAAAAATGCTGTTTCGGGCATTTCGCTTCAATTGATTTCGGAGGGCGGTCAGTAGATAAAATTTGGGTTCAGCAACAGCAGCTAATTGTACTTTTCGGCGCCAGAGATACGTAAACAGGTCCTGGATGGCATCTTCCAGTAACAGCGGATCGGGCGTCAATCGAGATCCGTAGTTAACCAGTATTTTAAAATAGTGTCGGTAAAGAATTTCAAATGCCTGCTGATCTCCTTGTGCCAGAGATTCCCAAAGGACGGTCTCATTGTAGCTCTTAAACGAGTCAGGGGCAGGCATACGATGCGTTACGATTTTGGTCTAACCATACGAATTAACGCAAAATTAAATAAAAATAATACAAAATATGATTTAATCGGCCTTTAATTATGTGACCTGGGTTGGGCAGTTTCTCAAATGTTTATACAAGCTTGATCTGTGAAAAACAGGAACTCCGGTGGTAAGTAATCATTATGTTTTTTTACTATGTCAATGTCATGCTTCCGAATGTACAATCTGACATTCTGCGAATTCGGACGACCGCTGCCAGGAAGGGGGCACAATTAGGCCATAGAAAGTCAGCATATGATGAAGGCCTACCGGTACGACGGCATCTCAAAGATACCTTATCTCATTGGAATCAAGCTTATAAATCCTTGGATAAAAACGAGCTACTTACTAGTAAACCCTACGTGAATCTCCCTAAGTTGAGAACCCTCCCTGAAGTTGATAAATGGATTGTGATCTTTTTTGGTGACAGGCAAAAAAGCCATTTTCAATTCTAGTTTTAAGCCCTTTACAACCAGTTTAGTATTTACTTAGTTAACATAAAATTAAGTTATATTCCTTCAAAAATTCTATTAATCTTCTGTAAGTTAGTCGTTTACATAACTTAAAATCTAGTTATGTAAGCCAGTATAGGACAACCCTACAGTGGTCGTAAGGCTGTTCCCTGGCTCTACTCAGGTTGTGAAGGTTCACGCTTTTGCCAGTGATAGGCATCAACTGAGTTCTCCAGAAGTATTTTTCGGCTACGGTTCGACCCTTTGTGTTGAAGTATTCACTCACCAAGCCCAAGCCGACGTTTAAAGGCCTCCACTTATCACTATTCGGCCAATCACTGCCATACAGCAACCGATCTTCACCGAAAATGCCGAAGATTTCATCCAGCCGCGCCCTGTAGAAACTTAGTATCTGTGGAATTGTTCCGTTCACCCGGCGCAGGACTTGAGAAATTTTCACATAAACCTGGGGCCGTCTACCCAACTCCTGCAGGTCGGCTTCATAAGCCTTTCGGGCCACAGCCGCTTGTGGGATTATTAGTTGGGGAACATATCGATGATGACCCGCAAATCCGGCACTTGATCCGTGACCCGCACGATGGCGGCCAGAAGGGAAGGCTTCGGGTTCGCCGTATCTAACACCAATCCCGCCTGAGCCAGAAAACGAAGATCCGATACGAACCTGGGATTTGACAGCTGGCTGGACGGATCACGATCCCTAAGATTTCCGTTACGAATGCCACGAAACAGCGGATTGTGTTGGAAACGTTCGAGCTGTTGGCGGAAATCCGGTTTGCCCGGCTCGAGATTGCCAACGGTTCCGACGATGAGTTTGTCCTTCGTTGCAATGTCAAGTACCCACTGATTATCTTCCAGCCAGGGACTGGCTTCCACGACAATCGCGCCCACGATACCGAGCGGCACTGCAATTTTACGATAGCGGTCCGGCAACGCTGGCTGGTAAAGAACGCTGTCTTTTTTGGACGGCCAGGGCACCCCTTGGGAACGCTCCGTGTCGAACAAGTGGATGTGAGTGTCAATAATCGGGATGGCGGTATCATCCGCCCAGCCCAGAGAGGGGAGCTACTGAAAAAAGTTTTCGACTGCAAGTAGCCTAAATAAATGAACTACCATAGTTTTTTAGATCACATTCAAGCAGAGGGTTGTTCTTGGGTACGCAATTTCGATACCGGATTTGGTGCATATTATCACAACGCCCAAACCGGTAGAACTGCCTTTCTTAAGGAATATGACTGGGTTCCTTGGGAAGCCGCAATCGCTTTTTGTAGAGATGCAAGAATTGATATTCCTGCACACTTGCAACCCAAAGAAGTTGAGTTTGATAGATTAGGCTTATCGGATTAAATAAGCAAAAAGCCCCTCACCTTAGGGGCTTTTTGCTTATTAAGATGAACAGATACTCTTCTAATACAGCCTCTAAAAGTCTAATAATATATCTTGAACCCTCTCCATAACCTCGCGATTATCAATATCCCCAAAAAAACCAAGCGTAGTTGCTTCTTCAAATCCACCGCCATCTTTGCCAATAGATACCAATATTTCTTTGCTTTCCGTTTGTGTAACCAAATAGGCGCGCTCTTTTCTTGGTATGCCTACATCAATAATTTTAGTTTTCATATTTTTTAGTTTGTTTAAAAGCCAAAACTAGATATCGGTAAGGGGGCTTGCAAGTTTTTTCGGCAACTTTAAGTGTGTCAAAAAATAAAGCCGTTAGCTTACATAATCTGACTTACAAAATGAGTTTTTCCTCTATTATATCTGTAATTATAACAGATCGTTTACTTCTGATCATCACCCCCATTTAAATGAGTATTGTATCATATATTAACTGGGTCAGTCAAGTATATCATTACCTTAATTATTACTGTTATGAACACCAGGTGACTTGTTTCAACCAACGTTTCAACCGATTAATAATTGAAACAAAAAAAGCACCCTGCCTTTCAGCTAAGTGCTTCATTTACAACGAATAGGAAAGGAGCGGGAAATGGGGTTCGAACCCACGGCCTGCAGCTTGGGAAGCTGCCGCTCTACCAACTGAGCTACTCCCGCTGATAGGCTGCAAATGTTTAAAGAAAGAATGGAAAAGTCAAGGGATTTCGGTGAATCCCGTGCAACAACCGGATGCTCCGTCTTTTGGGCCGCCAACTAAAAATTTATCCGCGTAAATGCACGGATTCCGCCACCTCCGGGGGGCGGGGGCTTTGTATTATTCCAAAATCGTTTGATCTTACGCGCAAATCCTGACCCTTCTTATGGAAACCAAACCGCCCGCGTTTAAACCGTATGTTGCCGACAATACCACTACGGCCGAATTCACGTTCAAAGCCGTGGTCACCGGGGCGCTGTTCGGCGTCTTGTTCGGAGCCGCCACCGTCTACCTGTCCCTGAAAGCTGGCTTGTCGGTGTCGGCTTCCATTCCCATTGCGGTGCTGGCAATTTCGCTCGGCCGGCGGTTTCTGAAAACCACCATTCTCGAAAACAACATCATCCAGACCACCGGCTCGGCGGGGGAGTCCATCGCGTCCGGCGTGGTGTTTACCCTGCCCGGTTTTCTGTTCCTGACCGACGGCGTCGGCGACGATTTCTTCAATTACTGGACCATTCTGACCCTGGCCATTCTGGGCGGGCTACTCGGCACGCTCATGATGATTCCGCTGCGCCGGGCGCTCATCGTGGAGGAACACGGCAAACTACCCTATCCCGAAGGCACCGCCTGTGGCTCGGTGCTGATTGCGGGCGAACGGGGTGGTGATTTTGCCAAAATGGCCTATCGGGGCCTGGGCGTGGCCTTACTCTACGCCGTTCTCCAGAAAGTGCTGCACGTCATTGCCGAGGCACCGGTTTGGGCAACGAACCAGGTAAACCGCTATTTTCCGTCGGCCCAGGTGTCCGGCGAAATCACCCCGGAGTATCTGGGCGTCGGCTACATCATCGGGTTTCGCATTTCGGCGGTGTTGGTGGGGGGCGGTATTCTGGCGTGGCTCGCGTTGATTCCACTGCTGGCAACGCTGGTGCCGGGTGATACCATTGCCTTGCAATTGATCAAACTGGGGTATCTCACCAACCTGCAAACCGCCGGTGGCCCCGGCGGCTGGAATCCCGAAACACACGGTTTTAGCGACACGGCTGCCGCCATCTACCGGGCCTACATCCGGCAAATTGGTGCGGGGGCCGTCACGGCGGGCGGTTTTATGACCCTGCTGAAAACCATCCCGACCATCGTTTCGTCGTTTCGCGATAGCTTCAAAAAAGTAGACGTCGCGGCCGAAGGAACGCAGGTTCGGCGGACGGAGCAGGATTTATCCATTCGAATCGTTGTCATCGGAAGTCTGATTCTGGCGGCTTTGATGGTGATCTTACCGCAAATTCCCGGTGACTCGGTCCTGACCAAACTGCTGATTGCCATTTTGGTCGTGGTATTCGGCTTTTTCTTCGTTACCGTGGCCAGCCGGATCGTGGGCCTGATCGGCTCCAGTTCATCGCCGGTTTCGGGAATGACCATTGCCACCATCATGGGCACGGCTTTGGTATTCATCGGCGCCGGGTTGACGGGCCGAATCTACGAACCCGCCGTGCTGGTGGTGGGCGGTATGATTTGCATCGCGGCCGCCACCGCCGGAGCTACTTCTCAGGATCTGAAAACCGGTTATTTAGTGGGTGCAACGCCAAAATACCAGCAAATGGCACTGTTTGTCGGCGTTATCGTCTCCTCACTGGCCATTGGTGCAACGATCAAGATCCTGGATATACCCACGCCGGATCTCGTGGCACAGGGCATTACCCACGCCATCGGCAGCGACCGCTTTCCGGCTCCGCAGGGAACGCTCATGGCCACGCTCATCAAAGGGCTGCTGTCGTTTAACCTCGACTGGCAGTTTGTGCTCGTGGGCGCGTTCATGTCGTTTGTCGTGGAAATTTGCGGCATCAGCGCGCTGGCGTTTGCCGTCGGTTTGTATCTGCCGCTCGCGACGACGCTGCCGATTTTCGCCGGGGGCTGCGTCAAGGCGCTGGTCGACTGGAATTTCAAGCGGAAAGGTATTGTCGAAGAAGACGCCGACCTGGGCCGCGGCAGTTTGTTTTCAACCGGTTTGGTCGCCGGTGGTGCCCTGGCGGGGGTGGTCGTCGCCCTGCTGTCGGTGAATGAGTCGGTCTACAATTTTCTGTCCCGACTAACCCTGGAACCCGTGCTGGAGAGCGCCCTGGGGGTTGAAGGCTATCAACTGTTGGGTGCGTTGCTCTTTTTGGGTCTGGCGGTTATTCTGTACCGGGTTGCCATGAAGCGAAACTGATTAATAAAAGAATTTCAAATGATGAATGCTAAATGTAAAAGTGTTTGGACCGCGCTAGCCTACTTTTACATTCAGCGTTCATCATTTATCATTTAAAATTAACCCTTTCTCCTTTCCCAACCATGAATCATTTTTTACCATTCGCAGCCGGTCTGTGTCTGTCCATGCTGGCGTTTACCGCCGGTTTTGCCCAGACTGAAACCGCCACCTATGGCGCGGATTCGCAGCGGCACGAGGGCGTTCCAAAAGGTCAGGTGACGAAGTTCGTCTGGAAAAGTACGGTTTTTCCGAATACCATTCGGGAGTATTTTGTCTACGTACCGGCGCAGTACAAGGCCGACAGCCCGGCGGCTCTGATGGTGTTTCAGGACGGACATGCCTACGTGAAGGAAGACGGCGATTTTCGGGTTCCGGTGGTTTTCGATAATCTCATTCACCAGAAAGCCATGCCGGTAACGATTGGCCTGTTTATCAACCCCGGGCAGCACGGCAACGACCTGCCGAAAGATCCCTGGCGGGCCGATAACCGGAGTTTTGAGTATGACACACTCACCAATCAGTACGCCCGGCTGCTCATCGAAGAGCTGATTCCGGAACTCAGCAAGACCTACAAACTGGCCGATTCGCCGAAAAAACGCGCCATCGGCGGGATTTCTTCCGGTGGTATTTGCGCCTTCACGGTGGCCTGGCAACGGCCCGATTATTTCCAGAAAGTGTTGAGCCACGTCGGCAGTTTTACGAACATCAAAGGCGGCCACGTGTATCCATCCCTCATTCGGAAAGCCCCTAAACGGGATATAAAAGTGTTCCTGCAAGACGGCAGCAACGACCTCGACAATGCCCACGGCAACTGGTGGCTGGGCAATCTGCAGATGGATGCGGCTTTGAAATTCCGCCAGTACGACTACCGGTTTGTCGGCGGGACGGGCGGACATAATGGTAAACACGGCGGTTCCATTCTGCCGGAGTCGCTGCGGTGGTTGTGGAAAGAAAAAGAATAATGAACCAATTGCTGTTGCCGGTTGCTCAATAGTTGGCGGAAGTGTATGTAACCGAAAGGATTATTAAGGTAATTAAGTATATTCACGTTCACAATGAAGATAGAGAGTGGCTCCAGTTGGTCTGAATTGGTGAAGAAGGAAGTGGAGGCAAACGGGGCCTAGACCCCGGTAGCCCGCGCTACCGGAAAACAGATGTGCACAAAACTGGACAAAAAAGTTGGAATTATCGGGGCTGGCCCGGCGGGTTTAACGGCCGCCTATGAACTCGCCAAAGCCGGAATCGCCGTTGAGGTGTTTGAAGCGGGGCCCAATGTAGGCGGGTTATCACAGTCCTTTCAGTTATGGAATCAAACGGTTGATCTGGGGCCGCACCGGTTTTTTAGCAGTGATGCCCGCATCAACAAAGTGTGGTTCGAGGTCGCCGGTTCTGATTTCCGCATGGTGAACCGCCTGACCCGGATTTATTACAACTCCAAACTTTTTTATTATCCCCTCAAACCCTTCGATGCGCTTCGTAAACTGGGTATTCGCCAGTCGGTTAGCAGCATGAATAGTTATTTTCGGGAGAAAATAACCCCAACGCCCGATCAGCAGACCTTCGAGACGTGGGTGGTTCGGCGGTTTGGGTATAAACTGTATTCCACGTTTTTCAAGACGTATTCCGAAAAGCTCTGGGGCATTGCCTGTACGGATCTGGACGAAGATTTTGCCGCCCAGCGGATCAAAAAACTCTCACTCGGGGAAGCCGTCAAAAATGCCTTTATAGGCGGGAAAGGCAATACGCACAAAACGCTGATCGACCAGTTTGCCTACCCGGTTGGCGGCAACGGAATGATTTATGAACGGATGGCCGACTACGTGAAGCGCCACGGCGGAGCGGTTCACCTCAAAACCCCGGTTCATTCGGTGGTCACCGACGGGGAGGATCGCTGCGGAATCAAACAGGAAGACGGCACCGTCAGATCATTTGACCATGTGATTTCGACCATGCCGCTGACGTTGCTGGTCAACCGGTTGCCGGACGTGCCGGTTGCCATCAAAAACGAGGTGAGCCGCCTGCGGTTTCGCAACACGATTCTGGTCTATCTGAAAGTAGATTCCAGCGATTTGTTTCCGGATAACTGGCTGTATATCCACTCGAAAGAACTGCTGACCGGGCGGATTACCAACTTCCGGAACTGGGTTCCGGAAATCACCAACGGTGAAAAAGCCAGCATTCTGACGCTGGAATACTGGTGTTACGAACAGGATGACATCTGGAAAAAAACGGATGCAGAACTGATCGAACTGGCGTCGAACGAACTGACCAAAACCGGGCTGATTCCCGGCGCGACCATTTCGGCCGGTTTTGTGAAGCGGTTAGCGCGGAGTTACCCGGTTTATTCAAAAGGCTACAAAGAGATCCTGAAACCGATTCAGGAGTATCTTTCAGGTTTAAAAGGACTGAGCGTCATTGGCCGCTATGGCTCCTTCAAATACAACAACCAGGACCACTCCATTCTGATGGGCATTCTGGCGGCCGACAACATCGTTTCCGGCGTAAAGCACGATTTGTGGGAAATCAATACCGATTACGAAAGCTACCAGGAAAGCGCTTCCGTCGAGAGCCTGCAATCGGAAGCGGTGTGATAGAAAGACAAGAGAGGTTAGACAAGAGAGTAGAGACAAGAACTGTTTTCAGGTCTCTACTCTCTTGTCTAACCTCTTTCCTCTCCTTCACAACCACGCTTTCAAAATGGCCGCTTGCAGGGCCGTCGGGTTGGGAAGTCGGGTTATTTTAAAACTCCGTTCGGATTTTTTACCCAAGACCGCCGTTATTTCTTTGGGCTGATCGTTCTGTAAAACCAGTAGTTTGACCGGATCGCCCGGTTTTTTGGTCTTCACCAGCGCGCTCAGAGCCTGAACGTCTGCTTTCTGCCCGTCAATCTTCAGAATAACCGTTCCCTTGCGGAGCCCGGCTTTCCAGGCGGGTGATTCCCATTCGGCTTCCGTGACGAGCAGGCTGTCCACCTTTTCGGTAAACGAGATGCCCAGCCACGAGCCCGGTACGTCTTTGGGTGTGGCGTCGATGGCCAAACCAGCATAAGCGAAGTATTTTGGATAATCGATTTCCTTCACGGTCGAAGCATAATCGAACAGTTCTCTCAATGACGTTCCGGCGATTTTTTCGCATTCCGCCCAGAATTCGTTCTCCGTAAAACCGCGTTTCTGTGTCTGATAATAGGTCTGGTACAGCGCCCGCATTACGTCGTCGAGCGACTTTTTATTCTGGGTTTCATGCCGGATTTTAAAGTCGAGCATAGCACCCAAAACCGGACCTTTGCTGTAATACGAAATGGTTTTGTAGGCTTCGTCGCCCGTTCGGCCAAAGGGGCCGTCTTCCCAGGTTTCAAAACTGGCCTGGGTGGCCGACTGAAACCGGTGGCCAGGCTTGTTTTCGTAGCTGGCAACGTTTCTCTGCAAGGCTCCAAAAACCTCTTCCTCCGTCATTAAACCGGCTTTTTTCAGAATCAGGTACGGATAATAGACCGTAAATCCTTCCGAAACCCAGAGCATCCGCGTGCGGTTTTGCTGATCGTAATTGAACGGTCCTAACTCGACAGGGCGAATGCGCTTGACATTGTAATGGTGGAAATATTCGTGCGCCAGAAAGTTGTAGAGCTGGTTTTTCCCGGCCCGCGTCTCCAGTTGCTCCCCGCTGAAACTGATCGATGTCGAGTTCAAATGCTCAATGCCGCCCCCGCCCGGCCCGATGGCAATGAAGGTGTAGTGTTTGTAGGGAATATCGCCGATCACGGCCACCGACCCTTCAACAATCTTCTTCAGATCGGCCATAAACTGCTGCCGGTCGAAGTTGCCGAGGTTGTACCCAATAAAATAATGCGGAATTCCCTGTACTGTGAACGAGGGCAGTTGCTCCAGATTCCCCATCAAAATCGGGCTGTCATACAGCAGGTCGTAGTTGGGTGCCACAAACGTATGGGACTGTCCGGTAATTGAATCCAGACCCGTGGCAATGGGGCCGCTCCATTTCGCATACGGTTTTAGCGTCACGGTAAGCGGGTGGTTGAGTTGTCCTTCGGGGTACAGAAACACACCCGCCGGTGAAATATAGCCCCGGTTTTCGTCCAGGTAATTTCCGGCCACAAAATTCCGGGTGGCTTTGACGTCATAGGTGAGCGTAACCGATTTGGTCTGTTTCGGATAGACTTTCCAGCGGCTGTTGGCGGTTTTGTCCCATTTCAAAGGCTTGCCGGAACCGTCGGTGGCTTGAAAATTCTGCACCTGTTGGGCATAATTCATCAACTGGTAATACCCGGGTGTCCAGACCGGCATCTTAAAACTCAGCGTATCGCCCGGGATGCCGTCGCAACGAAACGTAACGTGGTAGAGATGTGTGGCGGGGTCTTCCATCGAAACCGTAAACGCCAAGTTTCCGACTTCTTTTTGTCCGAATGAATGCGGGATGGTGACGAGAAAAACCGCAGCAAACGTCAGGGTTTGAAAAAACCGGATGAGAAATGGGTTTCGGGAAAAGAGAAGTGCAAAAGTTTCCATAAATACCGCAAAACGCTGGCGGATTTTGTCGTCCGGGCTTGTTTGCGACTCATTTTAACGATTGTCTGACAGAATTCAAAGGCAACGTTATTCGCCATTACGCCTAAATGGTGCCACTTTTCGTCCGTTTTCCGAGTCTTCGATCAAGCTCGTCAGGCGTTTTAGACGGGTTTCGGGCTGTTTGGCGCTCATAATCCAGTGTCGAACCGTTTTCTGGTAGGAGGGAGCCTGTTTGTGAAAAAAGTGCCAGGCTTTTTCGTTCGCTTTCAGTTGGGCTTCAAAAGCTGCGTCGAATGGCTGGTCTTCTTTTTCGTGTGAATAAATCCCGGCTTTTTTCAAATCCCGGACTTGAAAAATGGTCAGACCGGCGGGTTTTACCAGACCTTGTTCGATTAACTCACCGATTCGCTTGAGGTTGACCGCGCTCCAGATGCTTTTCGTTTTCCGGGGCGTAAACCGGATCATGTAGCTGGTTTCGTCGATGGATTTCCGGATGCCGTCGATCCAGCCGAAGCACAGGGCTTCATCAACCGACTGCGGCCAGGTGATGCTGGGTTTGCCGGAACCCACTTTGTAAAAACCGACGAACAATTCCTTCTCGGTTTCATGATGCTGTTCCAGCCACTGGCGGAACTCAGCGGGTGTTGCGAAAAAAGTTGGCATATCGTACGGACTTAATTAAAACTTCAGATTCTGCACCCGAACGGCGTTCAGGATCGCCAGCAAGGCAACGCCCACATCGGCAAAAACCGCTTCCCACATGGTGGCAATCCCGCCCGCACCCAACAGCAGCACAATGGCTTTAACGACCAGCGAGAGCGTGATGTTTTGCCAGACAATCTGCCGCGTCGCCCGGCCAATTTTTACCGCCGTGACAATCTTCGAGGGCTGGTCATTTTGAATCACTACGTCGGCGGTTTCAATGGTCGCGTCGGAGCCTAGGCCACCCATCGCAATGCCCACATCGGCCAGTGCCACCACCGGCGCGTCGTTGACGCCGTCGCCCACAAACGCCAGTTTGGCCCTGGGATTGCCGGAAAGAGCCTTTTTCAATCGCTCGACCTCCCGCACTTTGTCTTCGGGGAGCAGATCGCCGATGGCTTCCCCGACGCCGACTTTTTGGGAAACCGCCTGAACCACCGCTGATTTATCGCCGGACAGCATGACGGTTTTCAGACCCAGCGCGTGCAATTGCCGAATGGTGTCGGCGGCATCCGGTTTTTCCTCGTCGGCAATCGTGAAATACCCGGCAACCTTTCCATCGACGGCGACGAGCACCACTGTAAAAGGAATTGCCGTCAGTGCTTCGTCAAACGTTACGTTGAATTTTTGCAGCAATTTGGCGTTTCCGGCCAGCACGGTTTTGCCGTCAACGGTTCCCTTTAACCCATGCCCCGGAATTTCTTCCACGTTTTCAACGGAAACTGGTCTCTCTTTCGAACCGGCATAAGCTAGAATAGCCGTGGCCACCGGATGCGTGGATTTGCTTTCCAGAGCGGCCGTCAGATGGGCTAATTCCGTCGTCGTCAGGCCCTGTGCCCGGACTTCCTGCACCTTGAAAACGCCCTGGGTCAGCGTGCCGGTTTTGTCCATCACCACGGTTTTGACCTGCGTAATCAGATCCAGGAAAACCGAGCCTTTGAACAAAATTCCGTGCCGGGAACCCGCGCCAATCCCGCCAAAATAGCCCAGTGGAATGGAAATCACGAGCGCACAAGGACAGCCAATAACCAGAAAAACCAGACCGCGATAAAGCCAGTCCTGAAAGCGGTAATCCGCCACAAAAAAGTACGGCAGCAGCGTAATGGCCAGCGCCAGCGCGCAGATCATCGGCGTATAGATTTTGGCAAACCGGGCGATGAACTCCTGCGTCTGCGCCTTGCGTCCGGTTGCTTCCTGCACCAGTTTCAAAATGCGCGACAGCTTGGAATCCTGGTAGAGCGTGGTCACTTCCATTTCCACCAGGGTTTGCCGGTTGATCATCCCCGCCAGCACGTCTTCGCCTTTGGTAATCGTACGCGGAACGCTTTCGCCGGTCAGAGCCGCCGTGTCGAACGAGCCGGTGCCGGACGTCAATTTGCCGTCCAGCCCCACTTTTTCTCCCGGTTTGATCTGAATCACTTCACCAATCTTCACCTGCGCGGCTTTGGTCGGTACGGTTTTTCCGTCCCGCAGAACCGTCACCGTGTCGGGCCGGACGTCGAGTAGGGCCTTGATGGAACGACGCGCCCGCATCACGGCGGCATCCTGAAACAATTCGCCGACGGTGTAAAAAAGCATCACGGCCACGCCTTCGGGATATTCCCGGATGAGGAACGCACCCATGGTGGCGACACCCATCAGGAAAAATTCGGTGAAGACATCGCCTTTCAAAATTCGCATTCCAGCCCGGCGGAGAACCGGTCGGCCAACAGGCCAATAAGCCGCTAGATACCAGAAAAACCGCCACGGATCACGAAACCGGTCCGGCGCGTAATGATCCAGTAAAATGCCGCCCAGCAGCAGCAAAAAGCTGATGATAACCGGCATGTATTCTTCCAGACTGCCAAGGATGGATTTTGATTTTTCTGAACCAATCGTTTCCTCCGAAGATTCGGTTTCTTCCAGATCCAGCTCATCGTGATCGTGCGTATGCCCGTCGTCGTGGGAATGATCGTGATGCTTTGCCATAGTCCTTAAAGTTCAATGAAAAAGTTGAGGATCCCGAGTGCAATCAGGATGCCGCCGGTGATCTGTTTTTCGTGGTGTTCGAGCCAATGCCACTGCACTTTGGCCAGCCCCCGGAACGACAGCGCCGTCAGCCCGACCATGCACAGGATGGTGACGGCGGTATAGGCAATGCTGAGCGTGACCACCGCCGACCAGCCAAGCGTGCCAGCCGTGAAGAAAAACGTTTCGATTTCCAGACAGGGCGACAGCAGCATGGCCAGTGCCAGCGTGCCGATAATAGCCCGTTTGGAGCGGCCGGACAAGCCTTTCGGAACGTGTTCGTGGGCGCTGTGCGGGTTGTGAACGGCGAAATACACCAGTCCCATAAAAATCAGGATCAGCGACGCAATCCAGCGGGTTTGGTCCTCTAGTTGGGCCGATAATTCCACGCCAATCGCGCCAATCAACACCCCGAGAATAACCGTGCTGAGCGTGTGAAAAAAACCGCTCAAAGCCGCTACGCCCAGCGTTTCGCGCATGGTCCAGCCTTCGCTGCGGCCGATGAGGGCCACGGGAAGCCAGTGGTTCGGGATGGCCGCGTGGACGGCTCCCAACAAAATACTACCGATCAATAGATTGAAAAGCATGGGTTTTCTTCTTAATGAACATGGCCGCCCGCTTCTTCCGAATTATTCAAAACGGAATGCAGGTCATACGCGCCGGCCACTACAATCTGCGCGTCTTTTTTGATCGATGCAGGCAACGTCACCGCCTGATAACCGTTCTGGTTGACCCCGGTTTGCACCGCAACCGGCCGGAACTGGTGATGGACAGTGCCCTCGTGTTCTTCTTTTCCTTCGTAAACAAAAACCTGCGAACCCGTTCCCGATTTGATCACCGCGACCTCGGGCAAAGCCGGTTCCGGGGTTGCTTTGGTTTCGATCAGGGCTTTCAGAAACGTGCCGGGGCGGAGTTGCGCATCCGGTTTTTCCAGTGCGGCAAACACCCGCACGGTTCGGTCGGCACCGGTTTCGCGGTTGATGTACCGCACGCGCCCGATGCGTTCGCCCGGCGTTCCCCCGCCGTTTTCGCCGATGATGGAAAGCTGAACCCGCTGTCCGACCTGCACCTTCGCAATATCGCCTTCAAAAACGGTTAATTCGGCATACAACCCGGATGTATTGATCAATTCGAACAACACATCGTTGGCGTTGACAAACCGCCCCCGGTTTACGTTGACTTCCGTGACGGTTCCGGTGATGGGCGAGCGGACGGCGACGGTTCGCGTAATTTTCCCCGACGATAACTCCTTCATCGATACGCCCAGTAGCGCCAGTTGCTGCCGCAGCCCTTCGGCCCGCGAGCGGAGAATTTTGACCTGCGACGTGGCCTGCTGAAACGTTTTGAGCGTTCCGACGTTTTCGCGGCTCAGTTCGCGCTGGCGTTCGTATTCCTGCTCCTGAAATTCCAGTTGGCTGGTGGTTTCCAGGTATTCCTGTTGCAGCCGGATGAACTCCGGATTTTCGAGCATCGCCAGTAGTTGCCCCTGTTTGACGGCCTGGCCCGGCAGCAGGGGCGTCGAGGTCAGAATACCACCGTAGGGCGTCGAAACCGACACCTTTTGCTGGGGTGGTATGTTGACAACCCCGTTCACGCGGATAAGGTTACTGAGGGTTCGTTCTTCCAGTCCGCCGAGCCGGATGCCGACGGTTTTGAACTGTTCGTCGGTCAGTTCCACCAGCCCTTCTTCGTGCTCATCGTGGTGTTCTTCGCCTTTTTCAGCCGTTTCGGTATGGGCTTCGGTTGCAGTGTCTTTTTGCCGGTTACAGGCTGAAAAAAACAAACCGATACCAACGATGAGAAAAAAAAGCAAGTTGATTTTTAGCGTATTTTTCATGGTTCAATGCTTCCCAGGAGGTATTCAAGGTGGATAATGGTCTGATTCAGGTCGTTCAGGGCAGCCAGATAACCCGTCTGAATACCGCTTGCCGTGCGGAGGTTCTGGAACAATTCGATATACCCAATTTCTCCGGCGCGGTACGACCGGTCGGCCTGCTGCCGGATCAGTGTGGCTTGCGGCAAAGCCGACTCTTCGTAGTACGTCAGCGTCTCGCGGTTTTTGCGGTAGGTTTGCAGGAGTTCCGCAAAAGCGCCTTCGAGGGTGCGCCGACGGGCGTTGAGCTGTGCTTCCGTGCGTTGCTGGCCCAGTTCAGCCGCCCGAACGCGCGCCCGCAGCGGTTTGGCGACAATCGGAATCGAGATGCCGACTTGCCCGTAGGTGAACCGATCGACGCCCGTGTAAAACCGGTCGTTGCCGTTGATCGTCTGAATGCCCCGCAGCGACTGATTCACCACGCTGAACGAATAGTCGGGTTTGAGTCGCGACCGTTCGACCTCGGTTTCGCGCCGGGCCATCTCAATCTGCTGCTGCAACAGCGCCAGCTCGGGGTTTTGCGTTAACGCAACCGAATCCGGCAAGCGAATGACGCGGGCGATCAAGACCGAATCCGCAATCCGGGGCAGTTGGTCGGTTCCCAGCAGTGTTTGCAGTCGCCGGGACTGGATTTGCTGGTCGGCGCGGTTTTGGAGCAGTGTCATTTGGAGTTGCCGTGCTTCCACTTCGGCCGTCGTTTGTTCGAGCAGGGAGCCTTCGCCCGTTCGTCGCCGGATGCCAGCCGCCCGGGCTACGGCCGCAAAAAGACTGTCCTGTCGGGTTAGTTCGCGGTGAAGCGTCTGGAGGTAAACGAGTCCGTAATACGCCGATTTAAGCTGGAAAGCCAGTTCCTGACGGGTCACCCGGCTTTCGGCTTCGGCTCCGCCGATCCGGGCATCGGCCAGGGCTTTCTGACTTCGAATCAATCCCGGTGCGGGAAGCCGCTGGCCGATTTGCAGCGACTGATCGACGTAGCGGCTGTTGTATTGCCCGGCGGTTACCATCAGGTCGGTTTTGCCAATGTCAGAAGCCGTACCGCGTAACGCCTGCTGATAATCGACGTTCAGGGTCGAAACCCGCACCTGTGGATTGTTGTGAAAGGTTTGTTTTAGCGCCTGTTCCAGCGAAAGGGGCGTTGGTTGAGCAGTTACCTGCGCCTTACTTTCCGGCGAAACAAGGCTGAATCCAAGCGTCAGCAAACCGATGAAAGGCCACCAGATGGCTACGACGGTTTTGGGTTGGGGCATTAATGACTGGTCCCGTTTTCCAAACCGCTGTTCGATTAATAAATACAAAACCGGTAAAACCAGCAGCGTCAGCAGGGTTGCCGTCATCAGGCCGCCGATGACGACGGTTGCGAGCGGTTTTTGCACTTCAGCCCCGGCGGTATTGGATAACGCCATCGGTAAAAAACCGAGTGACGCCACCGTCGCCGTCATCAAAACGGGGCGCAACCGGATGCGGGTTCCACGGAAAATGGCCTGTTTGAGATCCGTAATGCCGTTCCGGCGCTGGTCGTTGAATTCGGCCAGCAGCACAATGCCGTTCAAAACCGCCACGCCAAACAGTGCAATGAACCCGACAGCCGCCGAAATGCTGAACGGCATACCGCGCAGCCACAAGGCCAAAACCCCGCCAATGGCCGCCAGCGGAATGGCCGAAAAGATCAGTAATGCCTGTCGCAAGGAATGAAATGTTAGAAAGAGTAAAAGAAAAATCAGGCTCAAGGCCACCGGAACCGCCACTTGCAGCCGTTCCCGGGCGTCGATCAGGTTCTCGAACTGACCACCGTAGGTAACGTAATAACCGGTTGGAAACTGGATCTGCCGACCGATTTTCTGTTGTAACTCGCTCACGATCCCTTCTACATCGCGCCCACGGACATTGAAACCGATGGTGAGCCGCCGTTTGGCGTCTTCGCGCTGAATCTGGTTGGGGCCGGGAATCAGTTCGACGGTGGCGACTTCCGAGAGTGGAATGGCCGGGCCGTCGGTTCCGGAAATGGTCAATTCCTGAACGTCGTTGATGCTCCGCCGGTTTTCGCCCGCCAGCCGCACCACCAGGTCAAACCGCCGTTCGCCCTCGTAAACCAGCCCCGCGCTTTCGCCGGCAAAAGCCGTGCTGATCGTGCGGTTGACATCGTCTACCGATAAACCGTAGCGGGCGAGGGCTTCGCGATCCAGTTTGACGACGATCTGGGGCAGTCCTTCCACCTGTTCGACGTACAAATCCGTGGCTCCTTTGATGCCCGTGATCAAACCGCTCACGCGTTTGGCCAGGCGGGTGAGTTCATCCAGGTCTTCGCCAAAAATCTTGACGGCCACATCCTGCCGCGCTCCCGAAATCAACTCATTGAAGCGCATTTGAATGGGTTGCTGAAAGCCGAAGGTGACGCCCGGAATGGCGTCCAGAGCCTCCGTCATTTTTTCCGCCAGTTCATCGCGGTTTGACGCCGAAGTCCATTCCGAACGCGGTTTCAGAATAACCATCAGGTCGGCGGCTTCAATGGGCATGGGGTCCGTCGGAATTTCGCCCGCGCCAATTTTGCTGATAACTTCCTTTACTTCCGGAAATTTTTGCAGTAAAACCCGCTCCGCCTGGGTCGTTTTGTCTACCGTCTGGCTCAGAGACGAACCGGTCAGAACACGGGTTTCAACGGCAAAATCGCCTTCGTCCAGGGTTGGGATAAATTCCCCACCCAGCGTGGTGAACAGCCAGCCCGCACCCACCAGCAGCAAAACCGCTATGCTCAGCACCAACGCCTTTCGTCGCATAACGCCTTGAATAAGGGGTTCGTACAGCCGCTGGAAAACGTCCATCATCCGGTCGGAAATGGTGCGTTTGGTGGAAACGGTTTTGCTCAGAACCAGGGCCGACATCATGGGTACATACGTCAGCGAGAGGATAAACGCCCCGGCAATGGCGAAGCCGACGACCTGCGCCATCGGGCCGAACATCTTGCCTTCGATTCCTGACAACGCCAGAATTGGTAAATAGACAATCAAGATGATGAGTTCGCCGAAAGCTGCCGAGGTGCGAATCCGGCTGGCGGATTGGTAGATTTCCTCGTCCATTTGCGCCTGAGTCAGCCGGGCCAGTTTTCGTGCGCCCAAATGGTGCAAGGTCGCTTCGACAATGATGACGGCACCATCGACAATCAGGCCGAAGTCAATGGCACCCAGGCTCATCAGATTGCCGGATACGCCGAAAACCTGCATCATGCCGACGGCAAAGAGCATGGAAAGCGGAATGACCGAAGCGACGACCAAACCAGCCCGCCAGTTGCCCAGAAACAAAATCAGCACAAAAATGACAATCAACGCGCCCTCGATCAGGTTGCGGGTGACGGTGCTGATGGCCCGGCCTACCAGTTCGCTCCGGTCCAGAAACGCGTGAATGTCAACGCCTTCGGGCAGGGTTTTGCGAATCTGGTCCATGCGGTTTTTGACCCGGCCGATGACTTCATTGGCGTTTTCACCTTTCAGCATCAGCACCAACGCACCTACGGCTTCCCCCTCTCCGTTGCGGGTCAAAGCACCATACCGCAGTGCTGAACCGTAATTGACCTGCGCCACATCGCGAATCAGCACCGGCGTACCGTTTTTGGTCCGGCGAATGACAATGCGGCCAATGTCGGCCAGATTGCCCACCAATCCTTCAGAGCGGATGAAATAGGCGTTGGGTTTTTTGTCGATGTAGGCCCCACCGGTATTCTGGTTGTTGCGGGATAGAGCGGTGAACAAGTCATTGATGCTGAGTCCGTAGGAGCGGAGCCGGTCGGGATCGATCGCGATTTCGTACTGCTTGAGCAACCCGCCGAAACTGCTGACGTCGGCCACGCCGGGTGTGCCCAGCAACTGCCGCCGGACGACCCAATCCTGTAAGGAACGCAGTTCAGTTGGGGAATATTTCTGCGTATAACCCGGTTTGGCGTAGATGACATACTGGTAAATTTCGCCCAAACCGGTGGTAACCGGGGCCATTTCGGGCTCGCCCGTCCCCGCCGGAATCTGGCTTCGCGCGCTGGAAAGCCGTTCGCTGATTTGCTGTCGTGCCCAGTAGAGGTCGGTTGATTCCTGAAAAACAATCGTGACAACCGACAGACCGAAGCGGGAAAATGACCGGATTTCGTCGATTTCGGGAATGGTCGCCATCGTTTGTTCGATGGGGAAGGTAATGAGCCGCTCCACTTCCTGGGCCGCCAACGCGGGCGAGCGGGTGATGATCTGAACCTGGTTGTTGGTAATGTCGGGAACGGCGTCGATGGGCAAATGGCTGAGCGAATAACCGCCCCACACCACCAGCGCCAGCGTCAACAGGCCGATAATGAGTTTGTTATGGATCGAAAAGCGGATGATGGAATCCAGCATACCGGTACGGCGTTAAGATAAAAAAGGAGTGAAATCGCCGATCAAGGGCGAGAGATGCAACCCGGTTGCACAAAACCGATGGGGCGCAGGTATCCTGTCTTAGCCAATTTGGGGTGGTTGCCAGCAGGAAACCGGGGGAGCGGGCAAGCGGGATTGGAGGGTAGCGTACTGAACGGAAGAAAAAGAGAAAGCCGCAAAGGTGAAGGTAAGAACCGGCATCGATTCCAGCACCGTGCCGCAGCAGGCACAGCCGCAAAAAGGCGAACACAAATCCGCCCCCGCCGGGTCTCCTTCGTGTTGGTGGTCATCACTGGCTACGGTAGTCGTACGTTGCTGATCGTCACGCACACCCAGGCAGCCGTCGGCGCAGGGCCAGGCGGACAACACCAGCAGGTGAACGCTCATCAACAAACAAACCAGTGACTTCATCCGGCAAAGCTATAGGATAAAAGGATGCAACAGGTAGTCAAAAACGGGTTTTAGTCACAAAACCGCTAAAGACGAACGATTTAGCACAGCCAAAAAGCCTGAAAGGCTTACATCACTAGCCCCGGGTATCACCCGGGGGGGGGGGGATGCGATGGGGTTGGTGGACGTCATCCGGTTCGCCAATCCCCCCCCATCGTGTTCGCCAACCCCCATTCCCGTTCCATCCACCAAAACCCCGGGCGATACCCGGGGCTAGTGATGTAAGCCTTTCAGGCTTTTTGGTGGCCGGTGTCTTTTTTGTACTATCCATACAATCTATACGAACTCTTCCAGAATTGACTAAATCTAAGAACTTAATTTTGGTGGTTTTTATTTTATAGTCAGATAAAGCTGTCTTAAATGCTGATAATAAAGGTATTTTTGCGCGTTCTACTCATTAAGAGTACTTTGAATACAATCTGAAATTTGAATTTTTTCAATAATGAATTTTACCGTTTCTCATCTTCTTTCACCCCGGATTTCCACGCGTACCATTCACCGGGGGGCTGTCGGGGCTTTGTTTTTCCTGCAGGGGCTGTCTTTTGCCAGTTGGGCGTCCAGGATTCCGAGCATTCAGCAGACGCTGGGCCTGTCGGATGCAGAACTGGGTGGAGTACTGCTGGCCCTTCCGGCGGGTCTGATGCTTTCATTGCCCATTGCGGGCTGGCTGACGACCAAAATCGGAAGTCGCAAAGTGGCGACCTTGGCCGTTGGCCTCTACGCGCTCACGCTGCTGAGTCTGGGATTTGCGCAAACGACGCTGCAATTGATGGCCTGCCTGTTCGTCTTTGGTCTGGTCGGTAACATGGCCAACATTGCGATCAATACGCAGGCGGTGGGCGTTGAAGCCCTGTACAAACGGCCCATTATGGCCTCGTTTCACGGGCTGTGGAGTCTGGCGGGTTTCGCAGGGGCCATGTTGGGAGCCGTTATGATTGGCGCGGGCATTGTTCCTTATCAGCATTTTGCGGCTGTCCTGTTCTTCGCCCTGGCGGCTCTGGCCGTTGCTTCCCGGTATATTTTGCCGGAAGACGCCAACACGAATTCTGATCAACCCATTTTTGCCAAACCCGACAAAGCCCTGTTGATTTTGGGCATCATTGCCTTCTGCGCGATGATCTGTGAAGGCGCGATGTTCGACTGGAGCGGTATTTATTTCAAGAAAGTCATTCTGGCCGATAAAGCGATGGTGGGCGCGGGGTATACGGCTTTCATGAGCACGATGGCCCTCGGGCGTTTCATTGCCGACTGGTTTGCCACGCGTTACGGTTTAAAACGCACACTGCAACTGAGTGGCGTTCTGATTGCTTCCGGTTTGCTGACTGCCGTTGCATTTCCGTATCTGGGTACGGCCATTGTCGGCTTTTTCCTGGTCGGCTTTGGGGTTTCGTCGGTGGTGCCGCTGGTGTATAGTGCGGCCGGAAAGTCCACGGTTCTGTCGCCGGGGGTGGCCTTGGCCGCTGTTTCGACCATCGGTTTTCTGGGCTTTCTGATCGGCCCTCCGCTGATCGGTTTCGTCGCCGGCGCTACCAGCCTGCGGATTTCCTTCGTCATCATTGCCGGTATGGGCCTGTGTGTCGCGCTGATGGCGGGCAAGGTGAAGACGGCAGCGTAAAGTTTTGTAAAGACAAAAGAGCAAAGACAAGAGAATAAAGAGTTTGGCTAATACCATTCTTCTTTGCTCTCTTGTCTTTGCTCTTTTGTCTATTTCCTCTATTTCGCGATCTCCAGCAATTTCTCCGGTTCGTCGGTCGTGATGAAGTCGGCTTTGCGTTCGAGCATCCAGTTCATCATGTCGGGGTCGTTAACGGTCCAGACGTTGACGGTCAACTTTTTCTGGTGGGCTTCCTGAATCCAGTTTTCATTCTTTTTCAGGATGCTGAAGTGGTAATCCAGCCCGTATAAACCGTCGGCGGCCAGTAGGTCGGGGGCTTTGTCACCCGTCAGGTAAGCCACGTTGGCCGACGGGTCCAGTTCTTTCACCTTTTTGCAGACGTCGTAATCGAAACTGATGTAGTCGACCCTTTTCCGGCCTTTCTGCGCTTTCACGGCCTGAACGCACTTGGTCGCCAGCGCCAGTGAGTGTTCTTTGCTCACCTTCGACGCCTTGATTTCCAGAATCAGCCGGGTTTTCTTCTGCTTTAAGCCGGTTTTCAAATAGCTTTTCAGGGTCGGCAACGATTCGCCGTTGCTAAGCTTCAGGGCGTTGATGTCGGCTGCCGGAGCCGTTTCAAGGTTGACGCCCTGCAAGGTATGATCGTGGTTGACCACCAGCGCCGAATCGGCGGTCATGTGAACGTCGAACTCACTGCCGTAGCAGCCCAGCTTGATGGCCTGTTGCAGCGACGCAATCGAATTTTGGGGAGCACCGGTATTTTTCCAGGCACCCCGGTGGGCAATGACTTTGGTTTGTGCCATACTCTGAACTCCAAAACCGGTGAGCAGGAAGACGAAGCAACTGAAACAAGCGATTTTCATACGGTTTAGCGGATTACCTGCGCAAATGTAACAGACAACCCCGCAATGAATGAGTTATTCGCTAAAAATTAGGCGTCTTTCATCGAAAGATAATAATGGGATAATTAACTAAAACGTACCTGTTTAACTAAACAAGAAGAACTATTTCGCGGAGTTGAGCGGAGTGAAAAGAGTTAAGCAGAGTTTTTTAATTTTCTCCGCTCAACTCTTTTTACTCCGCTCAACTCCGCGATATAACTTTTACTCACTTTGCCAGTTCCGTCACCAGAACATCCAGTAGCTTATCTTCCTTTAAATCAAGGGTATATTCCCAGAACATGGCTCCGGCCAGCCCTTTGGATTTGACATAATCAATTTTGTGTTTCATCGATTCCTTGTCGGCATACGAAATGAACGTACGGCTTTCCTGATTCCATAAATACGGCGCTTTGGCTTTGTCATCCCAATACCGCGTATACCCGTTTTTGTTGATGTAATTAGCCACCAGATCATCATAATTCGGGCTCATGTGTTTGCCCGCCGAGGGTTGAAACAGGCCCTTATTAACTGGGTTGACTGCCGTCCAGCCGCGTCCGTAAAAAGGCAGGCCGAGCACAATTTTGCGGGCCGGAACCCCGGCTTTAATGTGGCCGTTGACGGCGTCGTCGGAACTGTTGCGCGACCGGTCGCTCAGGGCCGATTGGTACAGCGGGCTGTGGTGACCGGTTTTCTTATCATTCCCATGATACAAGTCGTAGGTCATGATGTTGACGTAGTCGAGGTATTTCTGCGCGTTGCCCAGTTCGGTATGGTTCACAAAAGCCGTGTCGCCCCCGGTGGCTGCCGTCAGCAGGTAGTGGCGGGATGCGGGTCGGTTATCTTTTTTACCCTGTGCATCCAGTTGCTCCCGTAACTCTTTCAGCAACAGCGTGAAATTCTGTTTGTCTACGGGCCGGAAGATGTTGTTTTCGCCAATCTGATCCGGATATTCCCAGTCGATATCGACGCCATCGAGCCGGTGTTTTTTCATAAAAGAAACCGCACTTTTCGCAAATTTCTTCCGGGCCGCATCGGTCAGCGAGGCATCGGAAAAATACCGGCAACCGCCCCAGCCGCCAATGGAAATCAGGATTTGCAGGTCTTTATTGATTGCTTTCAGGGTGTTCAGCGTCGCCAGATTGACCGAATCTTTCGCCTTGATTGGGGCCAGTTCGCCGTTCTGGGCCGGTACGGCAAACGCATAATTGATGTGCGTCAGTTTCTGGGGTTCGATGTCGTTTTTGGTCCAGCCACCCCCGCCGACGTAGCCGATCAGAACGTATTTTTTGGGTTTGGACTGGCCCCAAACCGGTTGTCCAATGAGGACGGATTGACAGAAAAGAGCAAGAAAAATGAGTGTCAGAATACCGTGCGGTCGTTTCATCATCAGGTTGGTCAATGCATTTGGTCGAAAAGCTGTAAAATTAACACCAACGGCGACATGAACAACGTTTGCCGGGCTAGGCAATGATTACGACTCTAATTCTTTGAGCAGACGAAGCCCTTCTGGCCAGTTTCCATAGCCTGAATGGACATTGATATGGCCCGCTGCGCCAATATTGACCAGTTGACTGCCCCAGGCCTGAGCAAACAAAGCGGCTCGTTCCAGTGAGACGTAGAAATCGTCGCTGCTGGCGACGACAATAGAAGGAAAGGGGAGTTTAAAAAGCGGAACGGGCGCGAAACCGGTCGTTCCCGGTGGATACGAGTCGGCCTCCGTGTCGCTGGGAGAAACCAGTAAAGCCCCTTTGATGGATCGCTGAAAGGCCTGTGCCCAATAGGCGATGGTGGCGCAGGCCAAACTGTGACCGACAAGCAGGACATTGGCGGGATCTTCATCTACTACGGCCTGGTCAATCTGTCGAATCCAGTCTGCACAAACCGGGGTTTCCCAATCGTTCTGCTGAACCCGTTTAAAATCAGGATACTCCTTTTCCCAAAGACTTTGCCAATGGTTTTCACCCGAGTTGCCTAAACCGGGGAGAATGAGGACGTTGGATGTAAAATTCATAGCGTGATGTTACGGACGGTTTTAACCTGCTAAATCCAATTCCCGCCAACTAGTTCCCAAAATGAGCCAATCCATCGTCTTTTCCCGGAAAAGGGTCGGTTTTAGGAAGATGAGGATGATACCACCCGCCTGAACACAAACTTTCTGCCCTTTTTTGCCTACCTAATGAGAGAAATTCGTTCCGTTTTATGGTTGAAAAGCAAAGGCCATACGCACGATTTTATAAACCAGCGGACAACAAATGAGTTTATTAACTACGGATTTACTTCAACGTCATGAAAATACTGCTTTTTGTATTGCCTTTGCTGATGCCAGGCGTATCAGCCCCGGCGCAAACCAAATCCACTCCCCCCGCCGTTGTCACGGCCATTGAAGGCGTTACCGGCAAGCAATTTTTGCCAGACACGGTTTTTGCGGCTTTGTCGGAAGAGGACGAAAAGTTGCTGGCGAAAGAACCCGTGGCGAATTGGGGATTGCCGCAGGCGGCAGACAACAATATGTCTTACTATAATCTGGTGATCGGTACCCGGTCCTATCAGCTCGTTATTCTGAAAGCGCCCAAAGCCGTATTCCCAACGGCCACGCTGCTGCGTTTCAACGACCCCAAATCGAAACCGGAACCCATTGCGCGGGGAAGTCTCAAACCGAAGGAGGAAAAGCCAAAATGAGATATAAAGAAAGCCAGAAGACTTCGGTCTTCTGGCTTTCTTTATTCACCCGATTGTAAGGATAATCCACGTCTCCGTCGCTATCCTTACTACGAGCGAAATACAATTACATAACGCGATTTAAAGTAAATTGTTGTTCGGTCTGAAAAATGAGGGGCAAAATTTTTCAGTTTTTTCAGGTTGCTTAAAACCTTGAAAGAGAAAATGGATAGTCTGGTGAACCGAAGGTTGAGTATACAACAAGGTTACTTCTTCTAAAAAGTGATACTATTGCATTCTCTAAACCTGCGTTAACCCATTCATGGATTTATTTTTTGAATATGATGTCGAACGGCTCCGTCGCTACGCTGGTGTTGCCGAAAATACCGGCAAAATCAGCATCGAATCGTATCCTACTCATTTGCTTCTTTCCTTTACGGAAGTCGGCTACTTTAATTATTGCGTATGCCACGAACCGGTGGAGATCGCTGACGTTGTCGGACAGGCAAACGTGTTTTATGCTTCCCGGTCCATTCATCACCATAAACTTCTCCTCGACGAAGCCCGTAGTGACGAGACCCAGCACCGGTTTTTGTTGGAAAACGGGTATCGCCTGAAAGAAAAGCTCATGGCGGTTGAGGACCCGACGCTTCAGTACCGTCCGCAGCCGATCCCGGAAAGTCTTCATCTTGAGCGGGTTCAGGCAGCCACGCTGCCTGATTTTACCGAAGATTATCTGGCGGCTTTTGAGTCGGAACAGAAAAATACGGCACCCGTGGTCATTAATTTCGGGCAATTGCTGGACAATGAAAACATCGCCTTGTTTCGGGTCAGGGATCAGGCCGAGCCGGTAGGAATTGCGGTTTTGTACGGAATTGAAAGCGATTTTTTTCTGGCGGGAGGGGCCATCCTGCCCGCCTTCCGAAACCGGGGGTATCATACGACCGCGCTGGTAACGCGTCTCAACTGGGCAAATGCCCAAAATGCCCGGCGCATTATTTCGTGGGCCTACGACGGTGGCGCAAGTTACCGGAACATGTTAAAAGTGGGGTTGACGCCTTATAAATGTTACCGCCTGTATGAACGATGAATTTCGGCTTCGGTGGACGGAAATCGCTCAACGTTATTCCACCAAAGCCGCTTTTTGCGAGGGAAACCGCACCATGACGTATAGCGTGTTGTTTCATCGGGTCCATCAGTATGCTGCTGCGTTATTGGCACGGGATTTCAGACAGCAGTGTATTCCCGTTCTGCTCGACGATCCAATGGAACACGTTACCGCTCTGTTTGGAATTCTATTGTCCGGCAATTACTACCATTCGATCCATCGGCAATCCGCCGAATCCCTGAGTAACGTCGTGAAATCGCGGGCTTGTCCGTGCCTGATCAGTGATTTGCCGCTGGTCGTTCCGAACCATCCGGGCTTGCCAACGCTGCTTCCCGAAATGGTGCAGACGGACGGTTTCGATGCGCACTCGTACCCGATTGTCCCACCGGAAACGCCCTTCTGCCTTTTTATGACCTCGGGCAGCACCGGCCAGCCAAAGCAGGTGATCCACTCGCACGCGAGTGTCCTGGCCGACACGTTCCGGCAAATAACCGACAACGAAATTACGGCTACCGACCGGATCGATCTGCTGTTTTCACTCGAATTCAGTGCCTCACTGGCCTGCATTTTTCCGGCTCTGCTGACGGGCGCTACGCTGGTGTTTTACGATCTGAAAAAAGAAGGCGTGTTGTCGTTGCCGGTTTTCTGGCAGCAGCAGAAAATTACATTCAGCAGTTTGTCGGTCAGTACGTTTCGGCTGTTGTTAAAAACCGGTACGGATTTTAAGACTTTAGCCGGCTTGCGGATGCTTTCCATTGGTGCCGAACCCATACAGCCCTCCGATATTACAGGCTTTCAGAAACGTTTTTCGACCCATACGACGTTGCAGGTGGCCTATGCAACGACCGAAACCCGGACGATTTCGGATTATAAACTGCGAACCGACACGCCGGTAACGGATCATCTTTTTTCGGTGGGCAAACCGGTGTCCGGGCGAACGGTTTGGATTCGGTCCGAAACGGGGGCGCCGTTACCTCACAATCAGGTGGGTGAAATTATCGTTCAGGCGTCGGGTATTCCCTCGGATTATCCGAATAATTTGGACGCTACGCAACGGGCCTACCAACGCCTGCCCGACGGAGTGATTGCGTATGCGACCGGCGATCTGGGCTTTTTAGACCCCTATGGGTATTTGTTCTGGTGTGGCCGAACAGATTTTGTAGTCAAGATTAACGGACAAAAGGTAAACCTGATTCAAGTCGAACAGGAATTGAAAAGCGGGAAGGGCGTAAAAAATGCTGCGGTTCTTTACGATACCTCCCACGAAAACCGGTTCTTTCTGAAAGCTTTTCTGTGTACCGAACCCGATTTTGAACTTTCCCATCTGCGACAGTTCCTGTCGCAGCGGTTACCGGTCATTATGCTCCCCGACCGGTATATTCTGCTCGATGCGTTGCCGCAGACCAAAACGGGAAAAACTGACCGACTTCGTTTAGCAGCTCTGTCGGAAACAGAGAAACCCGTTTCTGATAATTCCCCGGAATGCCGGGCTGGTTCTCCAGATTTGGTGCAGCTTATCAAGGCTGTCTGGCAAAAAGAACTGGGGTTGGCAACGGCCTTGTCGGACTATGATGATTTTTTTCAGGATCTCGGTGGCGATTCGCTGATGGCGGAGAGCTGTCTGGCTGAATTGGAAAACCGGATCGAAAAAAACGTGCCGGTTCAGGCGGTTTTTTCGTATACGACACCCAAAGCGTTAGCGCATTACCTGACGGGCTATGCCCGGCAAGGGGTTCAGTGTATTCCGTTGAATAAACCCGAACGCAACCGGAAACACGTCTATTTCATTCCGCCATTGCCGGGTGATCGGCGAATGTATCGCGGGATTGAAAGCCATCTGAATCAGCATTGTAATGTATACTACGTTCATTATGAGCCGCATACAGTGGACGGGGCGCTGATTCCGCTGGCTGATCTGGTCGGGCAGATGGTTCGGGCGATCGATAAACCGGCGGATAGCCTGCTCATTGGTTTTTCGTTTGGCGGATTGGTGGCCTATCAGGTGGCTTTGGCCCTGGAGCAAAGGCAGCAACCGACTCTGAACCGGCTTGTTTTACTGGACACGCCCCTCTACCGGCGAATCACATTTCGGGAATCCTTGCAGAAAGATGTACACCGGATCGCGCGAAAGGTTTTTGCGGGTTTTAAGACGGAGCGGGCTGTCGACTGGAACGCCAGTTGGCAGCGGGCCGTTGCCCGTTATCGCAACCGGTTGACCCGTTTGGGTAAGGGGACTCAGGCCGTCAGTTGGCAGGAACCGTGTTTCACTGCGGTCGACCAATACGCGCGGCAGGCCGAGGTAAAAACCCCGGTTTCCTGCCCCATTGTGCTCTTTCGGGCGAGTGATTCGTCCGCTTTTCAGTACGAAATCCGCCCCGATTTCCGCTGGCAGTTGTTTGCCAAAACCGGCTATGAAGAACACTGGCTGGAAGCGAATCACGATCAGGTTTTGAATTCGACCAACAGCCATCGGATCGGGACAATTGTAGGCGGCTTACTAAATTTGTGAACGATCGACTCAAGATGAAATAACGCCGGCCGACCGGTCCGGATCAACGAGTTCGGGTACCTGCTGGTATTTCCGGGAAAGAATTCTGTAGGAATCGGAGCGCATGGCGATCAGCGTAACGAGCAGACCAATGACTCCGGTCACGGTAAACAACAGGGCCAGCCCCCGGGCACTTCCGGTACCAAACCACGAACCCAACAGATCCACGCCCGCACCCGTGGTCATGAAAGGAATAAACACCAGTTGAGCAATCGGGCCGATGATAAACGCGGTGATGGGAGAAGCCGCCTGTTCGACGCTCTGGGCAAACCCGAAAACCCGGCCCTGCCGTTCGGGCGAAATCAATTTTTGAATGATGGTTTGCTCAGCCGCTTCCACCACCGGAATCAGGCAGAGATAGATGAACATCCCGACCCCCAGCAGAATGATGGATGCCTGAATAGTGAAGAAAATGCAAACCGTCCACATGGCAATGTTGGCCAGAAAAAGCGTCCGGAGCGGTTTGGCACCCAGACCATTACGGGCCACCACCATGCCGCCGACAATAAAGCCCAGACTCAACACGCCCCACAACGTACCCCAGACCTGCACCGAAACAAGTGACAGTCCGTAGGCATCCATCAGCGACATAAAAACACCACCCAGGAAATTGTTGAAGGTGTTGAAAAAAATGAGTCCCAGTAAACCCGGAATCTGCTGTACGGACTTCAGCGTTCCCCGGATGTCGAGGTGATTGGGTTTCGTTTCCGCAACGACAATTTCCGGTTCAGGAATCGAAAGGAGTCCCAGGTGAACGATGACCAGGGCCGTCAGAGCAATGGCCAGCGCCAGCATCCAGAACATGCCCAGAAAACCGATCACCAAACCGCTGAAGAGGGACGCGACGAGAAATGAGACGCCGTTGGCCGTGCCGACCAGTCCGTTGGCTTTGTCGCGCTGGTCTTCGTCGATCAGAATGGTCACCAGTGTGGCAATGGCAATGCTGCGAATGTTGCCGGCAATGGCGCCCAGCAGCCCAAACAGGATGAATAGCCACAGGATAGGACTTGACGGGTTGGAAAATGTGGAGGATGGAAATGTGCTGTAAAGCAGCAAATCCACCAGATAAAACCCCAGAGAACCCACGCTCGACAGCATCATGGCGGTTTTCTTGCGGTTGTGGTCGACCAGTGAACCCAGAAAAAAGCCGGAAACGGCGACGGTTCCCAGGTAAATACCGGCCATAATCGACGTCGCGACCACCGATTTGGTTTCAAGGTACAACCAGAACGTCAGCGCAAACCAGACGCAATTGTTGATGACGGAAGCGGTTAGCGTATTGGCGAGAAGGGCGTAAAATCGGTTCGTCATGAGTCTGTTGTTTACTGGGGCAAACGGTCCGCTAGCCTAAAACCGCTCGCAGGGAATTCTGGTTTCCGGATTCGGGGAAAGTTGCAGCCTCCCGTTTTTTGTGGTAAAAAACGTATGAGGCAGCCCCTAAAGCCACAAAAAACAGCATCGGCGCCCAGTCCATTGTTGCTTTCCCCGCGCTGTATACGCAATAGGTGGCACCCAGTAAATCAAAGATCAATCCGGCATACGCCCATTCCTTGATGCGGGGAAAACCGGGAACCAGAATGGCCATCACGCCGAGCAGTTTCGCCCACCCCAGAAACGGAAGCAGGTAGGCGGGTAGATTGATTTGTTTAAACCCTTCGACGGCTTGCGGGATAACCAAAATATCGGGAATAGAAGAACCCAGCATAACAAACGCGAATAATCCGGTAAAAACCCAGTACAAAATTTTCGTCTTTTTCATGGCAGTAGGTGTTGTGTGTTTACAGGACAAATTTACCCCCGGATCCGGACTCGGAGAGCGTGTGAAAACGGCAATCTACGGGGCTGATTGCGACAATCACGCGGGGTTCAATCGTGATAAAATAACGGGGAAGAGCGGCTTCTTTTTCCCGTTGCCTTTTAACGTGCTAGCGGAAATTTTTCACGAATGAATTGTTCAGTGGAATCATAAAAAAACTAAATTGGCGAACACCCGCTTGTGTCCACCGATGGCTTCCCAAAACGATTTAGAATTTACGTATTCCACGATTGATCAAATTTTCCGTCTCAGTGTGGGCCAAACCGGCGACTACAGTGGGGCGATGTACAATGGCAATTTTAAGCTGACGCTGGAGGAGGCTCAACGCCAGAAACACCGTTTCATTGCAGAAAGTCTGAACATTACCAAAGGCACAAAAGTGCTCGACATGGGCTGCGGCTGGGGGCCGTTCCTGACCTACATCAAAGGCCAGGGAGCCATTGGCCGGGGCGTAACGCTGTCGTCGGCGCAGGCTGCGGCCTGTGTGCAGAATGGACTGACGGTGGAAGTGAAAGACTGCCGCCTGATTACGCCCGCCGATTACGGCACTTTCGACGCGGTGAGTTGCATTGGTGGTATGGAGCATTTCTGTTCGATCGAGCAGTACAAAGCCGGTCAGCAGGACGCGGTTTATGCCGATTTCTTCAAAAATCTCTACAACCTGCTCCCTGTGGGCGGGCGGTTTTACATGCAGACGATGGTTTTCAGCAAGAACATGCTGCCGCTGGAAGAAATCAGTCTGGAGGCACCCAAAGACTCGGATTCGTATTCACTGGCGTTGATGATTGCCCAGTTTCCGGGTTCGTGGCTGCCCTACGGCCCCGAGCAGGTGATCCGCAACGCGGCCCCTCATTTCAAGCTAATTTCGCAAAGCAGCGGACGGCTCGATTACATCGAAACCATCGGTCAATGGCGGAAGCGGTTTCGGGCCTTTAATCTAAAGAAATACGCGTTGTATGCTTCGCTGCTGCCCCGGTTTCTAACCAACAAGGCCATGCGGGATCTGATTGCCGTTTTCCGGGTCAGCCCAAACCGGGTTTGTTTCGAACGCGAGACGATGGATCATTACCGGCTGGTGTTTGAGAAGGTGTAGGTAGGTGCGCTGATCAAGATTTAATTTAAATCAATTAAATCTTGATCAGCAACCCTCAGTTGGCTCAAATCTGCTGTAATTATTTCACCGAAAACAGCTTCAGACAAACCGGGGCGGGGACTTTCACCTGCGTGCCGGTGGGCGTCAGTTTGCCGGTTTTCGAATCCAGTTTATAGACCACAATATTGTCGGTATCCTGGTTGGCGGCAAACACGTATTCGCCTTTTGGATCGACCAGAAAGTTGCGGGGCGTTTTGCCGTCGGTGGGCTGCTGACCGATCAGCGTCACCTTGCCGTCGTTCGCAATCGACAGGATCGCCAGCGCGTTATAACCGCGATTGGAGTGGTAAAGGAACTTACCTTTCGGGTCCGTGTGGATGTCGGCGCTGGTGTTTTTGTCGGTAAAATCGTCCGGAAGCGTTTTCACGTTGTCCTGGATCATCGTCAGCGCACCGGTTTTGTTGTCGAGCGCGAAGGTCGCGACGCTGGAGGTCAGTTCTTCTACCAGATAGAGGAATTTTCCGTTGGGGTGGATCGTGATGTGACGCGGTCCGGAACCGGCCGAAACCGTCGCGTAGGGCGTTGCCGCCGGTTTTACTTTGCCGGTTGCCTTGTCAAATTCGTAAATATAGACCTTGTCGGTGCCGAGATCACAGACGTACACAAAGCGGTTGTTGGGTGAAACCGTGGCCGAGTGAATGTGCGGTTTTTCCTGCCGCTGGGCGTTGGGACCTTTGCCTTCGTACTTAAGCGTGTCGGTCGCGGGGGCCAGGGTGCCGTCGTTCTGGATGGGCAGAACCGTGAAGGTGCCTCCGCCGTAGTTCGACACAAAAGCCAGCTTGCCGGTTTGGTCGATGGCGATGTGGCAGGGACCGCGGCCGTGCGACGACTGCTGGTTCATCATCGCCAGCTTGCCGGTTTTGGGCTCGATGGTGTAGGAACTGACGCCCCCGGAATTGGGAGCCGCTTCGTTGACCGAATACAGAAATTTGCCGGTTGGATGGATTGCCAGAAACGAAGGACTTTTGGCGTTCGAAACCGTCTGAAGTTGTTTCAGCGAGCCGTTGGCCCGGTCAAATTCCAGCACATAAATGCCTTCGCTGCCCCGGGTCGAATACGTTCCGACGTAGAGGACTTCTTTGGGTGATTGCGCGTTGACCATCAGACTAAAGAGCAGGGCGGTTACCGTGAATAATTTTTTCATTCGTCAAGGGGAATAATCAGATCGCAAAGCTAATAAAAAGGACAAGCCGTTGACGGGCCTGTCCTTCTTCTTTCTGTTCAGCATGCGTCGCCGGGCTTATTGCTTGCCAAATTCGGCGTTAGCGCGAATGGTAATTTCATCGCTCACCACCGCCACCGGCGTGCCGGTTCCGATGCCGAAATCCGAGCGTTTCAGTTCACCGGCAATCTTGAATCCGGCAATTTCTTTTTTATTCATCGGATGCGGAATGGGGCCATTGAGCGTAACGTCCAGCGTAACGGGTTTGGTCACACCATGCATCGTCAAATCACCGGTCACTTTGTATTTCTTTCCTTCTACTTTCTTGAACGAGTTACTTTTAAAGGTCAGGGTGGGGTATTTGGCCGCATCGAAGTATTTATCACTTTTCAAATCGGCGTCACGGCGTTCGTTGCCGGTATCGATGCTGTTTACGTCGGCTGTCAGTTCAACAACCGCATCCGTAAAGTCGGGTTTCGAAGAGGTGATTTTGGCATCGAACGTCTTGAAATTCCCATCAACGTCCGAAACCAGGAGGTGAGTAACCGTAAAACCGACTTTGGCGTGTGCTTTGTCCACGGTCCAGGTTTGCGCAAAAGCGGCTGCGGATGCGAATAGACATGCAATAAATAGGGTGACTTTTTTCATAAAATTTCAGGATTTGATTGAAAATGGATTGCTTTTCGAGCAACTAGTATACGCAAAAATTCTTGTATAGACATATAATAAATCACTTTTTCCACAATTTACAGTATCTATCAAGGGCGAAAAGCGGAATCAGGATTTTTCAGGAAAGCGGTTTTTGGGGTTGCCCCGGAGCGCGGCCAGGTTCCGGCCTTCATGACGGCCATAAATAAGATGTTTGGGCTGCCCCACCACCTGAGAACCGTAGATGCCCCGGTGGCCGGAGACGAAATACGCCACGACACAGGCCAGGGCCACGTAAACGCCACAGTCGGCCCCGAACAACTCAATGGCCATCAGCGTGCAGGCCAGGGGCGTGTTGGCTGCCCCGGCAAAAACCGCCACAAATCCCATCCCGGCCAGCAAGCCGGTGGGCAGTGGAATGACGTACGAAAGTGCATTGCCCAGGGTCGCGCCGATGAAAAACAAGGGTGTTACCTCCCCGCCCTTGAAAGCCGCTCCCAGCGTCAGGGCCGTCAACAGGATTTTGAGGGCGAAATCGTAGGGAGGAAGCTGAACCAAAAAGGCATCCAGAATGGTCGGAATGCCCAGTCCGATGTATTTCGTTGTGCCGAGGGCAAACACCGCCAGCGCCACCAATGCCCCGCCAATCAGGGGCCGCAGCGGGGGATAGGCGACTTTGCTTTTGAATAGACTGCCGATGGCGTGCGTCAGACTACTGAAAACCACCGAACAGGCTCCAAAAACCACTCCGGCGACCATCGCCCAGAGAACCGCCCCGGCCGACAGTTCCGGTACCAGCGGAATGTGGTAGTGGGTATGCCCAACCTGCCAGGCCCGGGTGGTGAGATCCGCAAAAATGGAAGCCGCAAAGGCCGTAAATAAAGCATCGTATTTCAGTCGGCCGAGGAGGAACACTTCCAGTCCGAAAACCGCGCCGGCCAGCGGGGTTCCGAAAACCGAGCCGAAACCGGCCGCAATGCCAGCCACGAGCAGCAGTCGCCGGTCGCGCGGACGCAACCGCAGCAGGCGGGTGAACTGGTCGGCCAGGGAGCCGCCGATTTGCAAGGCTGTTCCTTCGCGCCCCGCCGACCCGCCGAACAGGTGCGTGGCGAGGGTGCCGATCAGCACGAAAGGCGCCATTTTCAGCGGAATGATTTGGGCCGGCCGATGGATCGTTTCGAGAAGCAGGTTATTCCCGGCTTCGACGTCCTTGCCCCAATAGTGATAAAGACAACCGATCAGAAAACCGCCGAGGGGCAGAAACGCAATGATCCAGATGTGGTGTTCCCGCCACTGGGTAACCCAATCGAGCGACACCAGAAACAGGGCCGATGCCGAGCCGACGCACAGGCCAACGATGGCCGAGAGCAACAGCCATTTGACCAGAAAAAAAAGAATCGGTTGCTGCCAGAAAAGCGGAGTAAGCGGGCGAAAAAGACGAAAACGAGACGATGCCATATCAAAATACCTATCAGGGATACAAAAAGCTTTTGAACCTAATAGGCGCCATCATCCCCGGGCGGGGCGGTTTCAGCAGGAAGACACCATTTCCTGTACAATGAGGCAATAATACGCGGTTTTTTGAAAATCCCCAAGCCCGATCTGCCGCTGTTGGTTATATGGGAGAAAAAAGTAACTTTTGTTCTCCGGTCGGACCCAAACCGACATCCTTTCATCAACCTAAACGAAGTAGTTTTTCATGCAATTCAGGATTAGTGTGTTGTTTTTGCTGCTCAACGGAGCTTCCTACGCTCAAAAACAACCTTTTACGGCGGCTCAGTTATTCAAAAACGAAAAAACGAATACGCTGCAAACGTTGCCTGCCATCAAGGGCTGGGCCGACGATGCGCATTATCTGCTGACGAAGGGCGAGAAAACCTACGCCGTCGATGTCAAAACCGGTCAGGAAAGCGAACACAAGGAAACCGGTGGCTGGGCGATTTATCCACCTTTGTCTGCTTCTCCGGATCAAAAAGGCCAGAATCTTACGGGTTCGCCCGATGGTAAGTGGCTGGCCTACACCCGAGACAGCAAAAATCTTTTCCTGACCGATTTGAAAACCGGGCAGGAAAAACAACTCACGACCGATGGTTCGGGGACGGTTTACAACGGCTACGCAGCCTGGCTGTACTGGGAAGAAGTGCTGGGCCGGGCCACGCAGCACAAGGCTTTCTGGTGGTCGCCAGATAGTAAGTACCTGGCGTTCATGCGGTTTGATGAGGGCAAGGTGCCGGTTTTTGCCATTGCCGGAGCCACCGGGCAACACGGTTATCTGGAAAGCCAGCGATATCCCAAACCGGGCGATCCGAACCCGCTGGTGAAAATGGGCGTGGTGGAAGTGGCCACCGGAAAAACCGTCTGGGCGGATTACGACGCCAACGCCGATCATTATTTCGGCACGCCGTTCTGGACACCCGACTCGAAAGCCCTGTGGATGCAGTGGAAAAACCGGGGGCAGGACAACCTGAAACTGGTGGCTATCGATCCGGCAACGGGGAGCAAAACCGAGCTGGTGAGCGAGACCCAGAAAACCTGGGTGGACTGGCTGACGACGGTTCATTTTTTGAGCGACGGCAAGCATTTTATCCGGATGAGCGATGAGTCAGGCTGGATGCACCTCTACCTGCACACGATGGATGGCAAGCTGAAAAATCCGGTGACCAGCGGAAACTATACGGTGACGGGCGTTTCGCTCGTCGATGCGAAAAACGGTCTGGTGTATTTCACCGCCCGCAAGGAAAATTCGGCCCGGGCGGATCTCTACAAAGTGAAACTCGACGGCAAGGGGTTGCAGCGGCTAACGTTCGGGGAATTCAGCCACCAGGTGCAGGTTTCGCCCGGCGGAGACTACTTCATTACGACCTATTCCAACCTCCAAACCCCGCCGAAGTTGGCACTGCTCGACAAGAACGGCAAGCTAATTCGGGAACTGGGCGATGCGAAAGGTCCTGATTTTGATAAGTTTACCATCGCCAAAACCGAACTGGTGCGCGTGCCGACCACCGACGGTTTTCAACTCCCGATGACGATCAAATACCCCACGAACTTCGAACCGAACAAACGCTACCCGGTTTTAATCAACATCTACGGCGGCCCCAATGCCGGGTCGGTTTATGACCGCTGGAGCTACACCCCGGCTGCGCAGTGGTACGCCCAGGACGGCTTGTTGCAGGTCGCCATCGACCACCGGGCGTCGGGGCATTTTGGCAAAACCGGGCAGAATTTCATGCACCGCAATCTGGGAAAATGGGAACTGGACGATTACAGCACGGCGGTGAAGTGGCTGGTTGACAAAGGGTTGGTTGATCCCAAAAAAGTCGCCATAACGGGCGGGAGCTACGGCGGTTATGTGACGGCGTTGGCCCTGACGCGGGGTGCCGACGTTTTTACGCACGGGATTGCCAACTTTGGCGTCATGGACTGGCAATTGTATGACACCGAATACACGGAACGTTTCATGGACACGCCCGCCGAGAACCCCGAAGGCTACAAAGTAAGCTCGGTGCTGCAATATGCCGACCGGCTGAAAGGAACGCTGCGGATTGTCCACGGCACGATGGACGACAACGTTCACATGCAGAATTCCGTCCAGTTGGTCGACAAACTGGAAACGCTCAACAAGCATTTTGAATTCATGATTTATCCTGGTGCGCGGCACGGTTTTGGCACAACCAGTAAAGCCAAACACGCCCAGGCCGAGACCGCGCGGTTTATTTACCGGTATTTGCTGGAAAAACCGTTTCCGGCGGAGGTGTGGGAGTGAAACTCTATGGGAATACCGGGATAAGTCGAATGGCAAGTATATTTTGGCAGGATTTTCTTTAGAAAAAGGGATAAATTGAACGATACCAGCGCACTGGTTTGGGTATCGGAATAAATGTTCCCCGAAGCCTCAAGTCCTTATTTACGTTACAATATGTTTTTAGAAAAAATCAAATCCGGCGAATCAGGGGTGCTGCTGTATGGCATTACACCGCCCAAAGTCGGTACCGCTCCTGATCGAATTGCCGAAATTGCCCAAAAAACAATCGACCGACTCTCTGTTCTGGATATTGATGCACTGGTGGTTTATGATGTGCAGGATGAGTCGGCGCGGACGAATGAAGAAAGGCCCTTTCCTTTTATCAATGCGCTGGACCCGCTGGTTTTTGCCGCCAATTATCTGAGCATTTTATGCATCCCTAAAATAATCTATCGGCCAGCCGGCAAATTTTCTGCCGATGAGTTGTCCGACTGGCTGGAAGAACTGCACAGACAGCAATTGTATCCCGTTTTTGTCGGTATTCCGGCCCCGGATTTTCCGGTGAAAACGAGCCTGCCGGAAGCCTACCAACTCTGGAGCAAGCACCGGGACACGTCCGTTATAGGCGCTGTTACCATCCCTGAAAGGCATCACGTGCTGAAAGATGAAGAAGTCAGGGTGCTGGATAAAATGAACCACGGGGTTTCTTACTTTATTTCACAATGTGTCTTCAATCTGGCATATGCCCGGCAGGTGATCGAAGATCTGGCCAGCAGTTGTAAACGGCAAGGGATCACCCCACCGACTCTCATTTTCACGATTACCGCCTGCGGATCGGCCAAAACCCTGCATTTTATGGAGTGGTTGGGCATCCACATACCGGACGACGTGAAAGCCGAACTGAAAGCATCGGACGATATGCTGGAGAAATCGGTACGAATTTGCCTCGACATTGCCTTGGCACTTACTACCATCTGTCTGGAACACGGCATCCCGTTTGGTTTCAATATCGAAAGCGTTGCCATTCGCAAAGCAGAGATCGACGCTTCGATCGATCTGGTGAATCAAATAAGTCAGATGCTGAAGGAGAAAGGCGTAAGAAAGTCCTCTTTAGCGGTCTCCTAATCCCTAAACAAAATGATCAAAAAACTGCTGTTGAGCGGCTTTTGCGGCCTTTCGGCCCTGCTTTCCCTGGCTCAGACTGAAATGCCGTTGTATTCCGGCCCGGTGCCGAATGCAAAACCGTCGGACGTTAAAGAAGTGAAACGACCCGACCAGGTGGTGAGCCAGGTCATTCAGCCTACGCTGACGGTCTATCAACCGGCGAAGGGCCAAGCCAACGGAACGGCGGTAATTATCTGTCCGGGCGGGGGCTACGGCGTGCTGGTGATGAAACGCGAAGGCTACGATGTGGCCGAAGCGTTCAACAAAATGGGCGTGACCGCTTTCGTGCTGAAATACCGCCTGCCCAACGAAAAAACCATGATCGACCCGTCTGTCGGGCCGTTGCAGGACGCGCAGCAAGCCCTCAAAACCGTGCGGCAACGGGCTGCGGAATGGGGCGTCGATCCGAAAAAAATTGGCATCATGGGTTTCTCGGCGGGCGGCCACCTGGCAGCCACCGCCGGAACGCACTTTAACCAGAAGGTGATCGACAACCCGGAAGCGGTCAGTGTTCGGCCGGATTTTATGATTTTGGTGTACCCGGTTATCTCCTTCACCGATCAGGTCGGCCATTCCGGGTCGCGCAAGAATCTGTTGGGCGCTGCGCCCAAACCGGAGCAGGTAGCCTTGTATTCCAATGAGTTGCAGGTCACTTCTTCCACTCCGCCCGCCTTCATCACCCATGCCAGTGACGATACGGTGGTTCCGGTCAAGAATAGTCTGCTGTTCTACGAAGCCCTTCAGCAAAATAAAGTGCTTGCCGATCTTCACATCTACACCAAAGGCGAACACGGTTATCTGAAAACACCGGCTTTTGAGGAATGGTTTGGCCGGTGCCGCCATTGGCTAATTCAAACCGGGTTGATGGAAAGTCGCCCCTAAATCCCGAAGCATTTGCCCCCCAGCCCCCTAAAGGGGGAGCTTGGAGCGCGAGAAAACTCCCCCTTTAGGGGGCTGGGGGGCAAATGCTTCAGTGGATTTAGGGGCAGACAATAGGATTTAAAACCGTTCTAAAATCCAAAACCCGGGCAATCTTATTAAGATAAGTTCCAGTAACTAACATTGGTATTATTTTTATAAAAAGATCAGTAAATTAGCTCATTAATTTTCTTGTCTGTTTATAATCTCCTTTGTCGTTGGTTGAAGTGGTTGCCCGAAGTATGAAAAAAATCCTACTCCCGCTATTATTATGTATAGTTGTTTCGGTTCGTGCTCAAAATCCGGCTTCCATGCCGCCAGTACCAGCGATTCAAACCACCATTAAAGCCAGCCTGAAAGCAAAAATTACGGGGGTGGTGATGGATGCGGCCCAGAACAAACCCGTTGAATTTGCCACGGTCGCCCTGCTGAATCCCAAAACCGAGAAAATTGTCGGCGGAACCACCACCAGTGAGTCCGGCAAGTTTACCATCAGTGGCGTTGACGCCGGAGTCTATCGGGTCGTGATCAGTTTTATCGGCTACGAAAATAAAACCATCAATACCGTCCAGGTTGGTTCGGAAGGGGCCGAGGTGGCGCTGGGTGTCGTGCAGATGCAAACCGATTCGCGGACGCTGAACGAGGTGGTGGTGACCGCCGAAAAACCGCTGGTGGAAGACAAGGACGACCGGCTGGTCTACAATGCCGATAAAGACATTACCAATAGCGGTGGCACGGCCATCGACGTCCTGAAAAAAGTGCCTTTGCTGACGGTCGATCCCGACGGGACAGTTACGTTGAAAGGCAGCAGCAGCATTAAAGTGCTGATCAACAACAAACCGTCGAGCATCATGGCCCGCAGCATCAGCGAAGCCCTCCAGATGATTCCGGCGGAACTGATCAAATCGGTGGAAGTCGTCACGGCTCCTTCGGCTAAATACGACGCGGAAGGAACCGCCGGCGTGATCAACATCATCACCAAAAACCAGTTGCAGGGCCTGACGGGCGGGGTGAATGCCTCGGTCGGCAGCCGCCGGAACAACCTCGGTGGAAACTTCAATTTCAAGCAAAACAAGCTGAGTATCACCTCGTATGGCGGTGGCAATGTCAATAATTATTTCGGCGGTTCCGAAACCATGCGGCAGAACCTGCTGGATGGTCAGGTCATCAGCACGATTGAACAGATCAATGCCTACAAAAACAAAGGCAGGTCGGGGTTTGGCTCCGTGAGCGTCGATTATGACCTCGATTCACTAAACCGCATTGGCGTCGATGCCAGCTTCGGCGGGGAAGGGCGGAACACGAATTCCACACGCGATACGCGGGTGACCTCCGACGATCCGCAGAATTTCCGGCGGTATAACTATACCCAAAACCGCAACCGCAACATGGACGTCAATTTCAACTACACGAAAACGTTCAAGCGGAGTACGGAGCAGGAATATACCTTTCTGGCGCAGTATAACCGGAATAATAACCACAGCAACTACTCGCTGAACCAGTTTCCGCTGCCCGAAAGCGAAGTGATCGACTACCGGGAGCGCAACAACAACGACAACCAGCAGAAAGAATTCACGATCCAGACCGACTACACCCATCCGTTCTCCACCGTCAAACGCCGGATTCTGGAAGTCGGAACCAAGGCCATTCTGCGCGATGTGGGCAGCGATTACCGCCTGGAAAATGCGCCCGACGGATCGTTGAATTACCGGGAAGACCCCACCCGCGCCAATACGTTCGATTACCAGCAGTGGGTTTGGTCGTCATATGCGTCGTTTCGGATGCGAACCAGCAAAATGTGGGGTTTTAGCCTCGGCGGACGGATGGAAATGACGAACATCAACGCCAATTTTATTTCGACCAGCACGAAATTTACCGACCGCTACCAGAATTTCCTGCCGAACGTGACCATTTCGAAGCGGTTTGGTGAAGAACGACGGCTGAAACTGAACTACAGTCAGCGGATTCAGCGACCGTCCATTTTTTATCTGAACCCATATGTCAATTACTCCGATCCGAAAAACATCCAGACCGGCAACCCGTATCTGGACCCTGAACTGGCGCATTCGGTCGAATTGTCGTATAGCACGTTTACCAAAGGCGGGACAACCGTGAATGCTATGGTTTTCGGGCGGCAAACCAACAACGCCATCGAGCGCATCACGACGGTCGACACGAGCGGTATTTCGAGCAGCACTTACCGGAACATCGCCCAGAATTCGACCTACGGCATGAACCTGTTCGGGTCGGCGCGTCCGGTAAAACAGTGGAACATCAGCGGGTCGTTCGGGCTGAACTACAACATTCTGAACAGCAACGCCTTGAATATTACCAACGAAAACTGGAGTTACCGGGTTAACCTCAACACCTCGCTCCAGTTGCCCCACGACATCAGCCTCCAGGCCAACGGTTCCTACAATTCGCGCCGAATATTGTTGCAGGGGCAATCATCCGGTTTTTACTACTACGGTTTTTCGGGCCGGAAGGAATTCAAGAAACAAAAAGTGACGATCACCGCCAGTGCCGAAAATCCCTTTCGGCGCTACAACACCATCGCGACCTTGCTCCGCACGCCCACTTTCATCTCGGATGGCTCCAACTACAACGTCATCCGGAACATCCGTTTGTCGGTCAACTGGCGATTCGGAAAAATGAACGCTGGTCAAAACCGCGAGAAGAAGAAAATTTCGAACGACGACGGGAAACGGGGGTAACAGGATAACTATACTGGGATAAAGGCTTGGTTTTGGCTGAAAATGCCTACCTTACTTTGCGAATCACGAACTTTGTTTGCCAATGAGAAGATTGCCTGCCCTTCAGGACCCTAGTTCCGTAGCTCCCCCTTCCACCGCTATCGACCGTTTTTTACTCCGCTTTATCCGGGACAGCCGCGATCTGCCGTTCCTCTATCTGACGCTAAAAATCTCGTTTACGCTGGTTCCGCTGGGTATTTTGTTGTTCATCCCGGGCATCACCGGCTGGGTTTGGGGCGTATTGGCGTTTGCCTGTTTTGCGTCGTATGCTATTTATAAAGGCCCATTTGGACTCATGGTGCATTGTGCTGCCCACCGTCCGCTGTTCAAACGGGAATACAGTGCTCTGAACTATTACATGCCGACGTTTCTGGCGCTTTTCTTCGGAATGTCGCCCGACACCTACCAGAGTCACCACATCGGCATGCACCATCCCGAGAACAACATGCCCGAGGATCTGAGCAGTACGATGACCTATAAACGCGACAGCGTCAGGGGCTTTCTGATGTATCTGGCTAACTTTTTCTTTCTGGGCGTAATCACATTGATCGGTTATCTGAAGCGGAAAAACCGCCAGAAAATGGCTTTCAAAGCCATGAGCGGTGAAATCCTCTTTCTGACGATGTGCGCGATTCTTCTGTGGGTGAATGCCCCGGCCACGATTGTGGTGTTTCTGCTTCCGTTTGTCATGACGCGAGTTTTTGGCATGATCGGCAACTGGACACAACACGCTTTTATCGATAAAGATGATCCGGCGAATGCCTACAAAAACAGCATCACCTGCATCAATATCAAGTATAACCGCATGTGCTGGAACGATGGCTATCACATTAGCCACCACTGCCGCCCGTCCATGCACTGGAGCGAACATCCCAAGTTCTTCACCAAAACGCTCGACCAGTACGCATCCAACAAAGCCATCATTTTCGAAGGGCTCGACTATGGACAGGTTTTTGGCTTATTGCTGAGTAAGCAGTATAATCGACTGGCCAAACACGTTGTCAACGTCAATGGGGCGTTTCAGAACGAGCAGGAAATCATCGAGTTGATGAAATACCGGGTACGGCCGATTTTGGAATGGAACCCGGAGAAGGCGTCGGTAGCGGCCTGAGGATTATAATGGAATGATACATATCAAATGATGAACGCTAAATGTAAAAGTGGGCTGGCGTGTTCCAAACACTTTTACATTTAGCGTTCATCATTTTACATTTAAAATTCCTTTCTTCACTGTTGGCTCACCCGGACCGAAACCGCCGTGGTTCGGGAATTGGCCCGCAGCAACACCAGCGCAATGACAAAAAATACGGATTCGGTCACCAGCCACTGCCGGCCAAAATCGCCCAGGGCTCCTTCGGCGAAAACCGTGATGGTGCGCGACAGTGCGTAAAAGCCCCATAGCAGACACAGAAAAGCCAGGCCCTTGTTGACATCGGTTACCATCAAATAAAGCAGACTGATGACGATCGTTGCCCCCACGCCCCCATAGACGCCCCGGATCGAGCTGAAGGCGTCCGTGTTGGTGAGTTGAACGTGAACCAGATCCATGACGGATTGGGGGTTGGCAAAAGCCATGATACTGACCGAGAGGAGGGCCAAAGCCGAGAACAGAATGAATCCCTGAGCGGCCCGTTTTACAATCGTTTGCGTTTGCATGTTCGTCGTAGTTGTTGGTTTACGAGGCAAAGTTGCAGACGTTTTTCGTCGGAAATCTTGGTCTTGACCAGGATTTTAGCAGAAGATCATACTACGGCACCATGCGGTCATACACCTCATCGAATCCGGCATTTTTGCTCTCTCGATAATGCTCCGCGTGGTACCGGTCGAGCTTGTCCAGAATCTGGATCAGCAGGGCTTTTTCGCTTTCGGTCAACGAACTATAGGCAACGTCGGCCACCCGGTTCATGACCGGAAAGCACTGCTGAAGAATGGTCAGCCCCGCTTCGGTGATGCGCAGGCGTTTGGAGCGCCGGTCATTTTCGTCGGGAAATTCCTCAATGTACCCCATGCCCACCAGCCGGTTCACCACGTCAATTCCGGAAGCAAACTCCACCATCATTTCATAAATCAACTCGCTTTTCTTGGGCGTTCCCATTTGCGCCAGCACAATCAGGTAAACCGGCTCTTCGATGCTTTTGAAGTTGAGCGGAAACATGGCCTTCTTGGAGTAGAAATGGGCGTATTTTGACAACCGTCCAACCAGTGCCGCCAGCCGTGCCGACGGCCGGATCTCGGTCAGCGACCGATTGGCGGTTCCCGTCAGGCTCTCTACCCACTTTTCATCGTATAACCCATCGGCCGAAGCCACCGGCTGGTGCTGATTGAGGGTCGCGGGCTGGGCGGTTTCGGTTAAATAATGCAGGCAAAATCCGGCCACGTCCGCATCGGGCGTAGCCTCGCTATACCTGGCCCAGGCATTCACTAATTCAACAAGCTGCTGTTCTCCCCGGTCCATATTATTATGATTTCATACAAAATAACGGATAAGCATTCCTGTTTAACTACGAAAATAAAATATTTTTTCGGACACAGTAAACAATAATTATGTTTTCGTAGTAATATTGTAAATATATACGCTGTATAATTACGAAAACGTAGTTTTTGTTCCCAAACAAAAGTATCACGACTGAATGCGTATACCCTTTCAAAACCGATGATAGCAGAACTGAAAAATGTTGGCAAGGAATACCAGACCGGCGATCAAACCATTGTGGCCCTGCAACCCACCACCCTGACATTGAACGAGGGCGAACTGTTGCTCATCATCGGGCCGTCGGGCTCGGGCAAAACCACCTTGCTCTCGCTGTTGGGCTGTGTGATTTATCCCAGCTACGGCGACCTTTGGGTCGACGGGAAGTACGTCAATAAGTTGAATCAGAGTGAATTGGCGCGACTTCGGCTGAATACCATCGGGTTCGTTTTCCAGAATTTCAACCTGCTGGCTCCCCTCACCGCCGAAGAGAACGTGATCATGCCGCTGAAACTTCAGGGCGTGAACAGCTCCGAAGCCCGCGCCCGCACCGAACAGGCACTCAAAACCGTGGGCATGACCGACCTACGCCGGAACCTCCCGAAACAACTGTCGGGCGGGCAGCAACAACGAATCGCCATCGCCCGCGCCCTCGTCACCAACCCCCGACTGGTGCTGTGCGACGAGCCAACGGCGTCGCTGGACAAAAATTCGGTGGGCATTGTCATGCAGGAACTCCGCGCGCTGGCCGACGAAGGCAAGTCGGTGGCCGTCGTAACCCACGATCCCCGCCTGAAACAATACGCCCACCGGATCGTGGAAGTCGATAACGGGGTAGTAAACGAAGTGAACGAATTTAACGAATAAGGCTATGAAACCGGTTTACTTAGTTAGTCTGCTTGTTGGACTCACTGCCTGCGGAGGCAGCAAGGAAAAAAACGCAGCGTCGCAGGATTCTGTCCGGACGGTGCAGACGCCGAAGCGCATCGACGAGGTGCTGGGCATTGCGGTGATCGAGCCGGCAAAACGGATTAGCCAGTTATCCGCCGAAACCGGTGGTCTGGTCAAGAGCATTGCCGTCAATATCGGTGAGGAAGTGAAAAAAGGGCAAGTGATTCTGACGATGGATAACGCTGTCGAATCGGCTCAACTACGACAGGCCAGCGTCAAAATCAAAACCCAGCAGGACGCCATCGAAACCGCCCGGCAAAACGTGCAGACGCTGCGCGTACAACTCCAGAAAGCCGAAGCCGACCTGCAACGCAACCAGACGCTGTTTGCCGGAAAAGCCCTGACGCAGAAGGATCTGGACGATTCGAAGTATGAAGTGACGAACCTGCAACAACAAATCCGGGCGTCGGAAGCCCAGGTTCGGGAGGCCCAGGGGCGCATTAGCGAAATCCGGGCGGACATCCAGTATGCGTCGACGGTGGCCGGTCTGAAAACCGTGAAAGCACCCGAAGATGGAACGCTGCTGAGTCTGGACGCTAAAATCGGCCAGTTTTTGTCCAGCAACCAGTCCATCGGCGATTTTGCCCCGGCGGGTCCGCTGATCGCGCTGACCGAAATTGACGAACTGTTTGCGCTGAAGGTGAAAGTGGGCCAGAAGGCCTACATCCGCCCCCAGGGCAGCAACGAACGACTGACCACGGGAACGGTGGTGCTGACTTCGCCCTACCTCCGTAAAAAATCGCTCTTTGCCGACAATGCCGCTAACCTCGAAGACCGGCGTGTTCGCGAAGTTCGCGTGCAACTGGACGACCCCGGCAAAGTCATCATCGGTGCCCGGGTCGAGTGTCTCATTTCCATTCAATAAGGTAAAAACCGCCTTTGCCATGTTTAGAATCGCGTTCAAATTCATCCGCTACGATGTGGCCAAGTCGCTGGGTGCACTGGCGGGAATCGTTATTTCGGTGTTTCTGGTGGGGCAGCAGGCCGGTATTTTCATCTTCCTGACCGACGCCATGCGGAGCATTGTCGACAACAACAAGGGCTACATCTGGGTGACGGACGAAACCACGACCAACGCCAACCAGCTCAGCCAACTCGACGTTCGGAAAGGCTACGAAATCGGTTCGCTGCCGGGCGTGGAGCGGGTTTATCCGGTGGTGATTGCCGGAGCCGGGGCCAAATTTGCCAACGGCACCACAAGCGGTTTTTCGCTGATCGGTTCCGAAGCCCCGGCTTTTGTTGGCGGACCGTGGCGGCTTTACACCGCCAAACCGGCCGACATGATTCCGGAGGGCGCACTGATTACCGATTTCTACGACGCCAAAGCCCTCGGCGGACTCAAACCGGGCGATTATTTCGAAGTCAACGGAAAAAAGGTGTACAACGCGGGTCTGACGCGGGGCGCGCGCTCGTTTGGCGGGGGATTGCTGGCGTTCACAACCATCGAACGCGCCCGGTTTCTGGCCAACGTTCCGACCAACAAAGTGAGTTTTTACCTCGTCAAACCCAAAACCGGTGTTGTGGAGGCAACGGTTATTCAGCAGATTAACCAGAGCATCACCGGGGTCCGGGCCTGGAATGCCGACGACCTTTCGCAGGTTACGGTCAAAACCGTGCTGGCCACCAACGGTATTGCCGCTTCGTTCGGCAGTCTGATCGGTTTTGCGGTTATTTCCGGACTGGTCATTATCGGACTAACGCTCTACTCGGCGGCTATCGACCGCATCAAGGACTACGGCACGCTCAAAGCGATTGGCGCCACCAACGGCTACGTCAGCCGCCTGATTCTGACCCAGGCGCTGCTGTTCGCGGTCGTAGGCTACGTGGTTGGTCGGGGATTGGCCGAGGCTTTCCGGCTGGGCATTGCGCAGTCGGGAACGCTATTTTTTTTCCCGACCTGGTTTGAATACGCCCTTTTTGTGATCACGCTGGTCATCTCGCTGGGCGGTTCGGTATTCGCCATTCGTCGCATCAACTCGCTGGAACCAGCCACGGTTTTCAGGGGATAATTTCATTGAGCGATTGTGTGATGGGGCCGCCAGCGCGGTGAGCGAATGAGTGGTCATGCCCGGATATTCGTCTTCATTGGTCAATATTCTTTATTTTCAACAAGATACAATATGAAACCGGCCGTATTTCAACGTTCCTTTTTCTTCTTTAGCTTCATGGCGGTAGTCCGATTCGCGCTTTTGCTCGCCGGCCTGCTTTCACTCAATCACGCATTCGCTCAATCGCTCAATAATAGAATCACGCTCGCTCAGGCATTGCAGCAGGCGCAGGCGAACCGGCTGGAACTGACGAATCAGCGGTTGCAGACGCAGATTGCGGAGAGTGACGAAGCCCGGCGACACGCCCAATGGCAACCGCAGCTCAATGCTGGAGCCGATTTCCGCTGGAACACGCAGATTCAGCGGAGCGTGATCAAAAATGCACCGTTTGCCAACGGCCAGGATCTGGTGTTGCGGTTTGGGACGCCTTTCAACAACATTCTGAACGTGCAGGCCGAGCAGAAAGTCTACGACGCCCAAAGCCGCATCGACCGTTCGATCAATCAGTTGAATGCCGAAAATCAGCAAACAACGCTGGAAACCCGGAAGGTCGAGGTGCGGCAACAGGTGACGGAAGCGTATTACCAGACGGTATTCAACCGCGAAAAACAGCGGCTGTCGGAACGCGCCCGCAGCCGGGCGCAGGGCTATCTTGAACAGGCGCAGGCTCGTTTTCGGGCCGGGACGTTGCTGGAAAGTGAGTTTGACCGGTTTTCGCTGGATCTCAGCAATGCCGAACTGACCTACCGCAACGACCAGCGCGATTATGCGCTGAGTCTGGAAAATCTCCGGTACCGAATCAACGCCCCGCAACCTGTTGAACCCGCCGATTCGCTCCGGGCCTTGTTCGCGGAATTTCAAACGCTGGGACTGGCGGTCGGCAATCGCCCGGAACTGCGGACAGAAGAACTGAACCGGCAGGTGAACGAACTCAACCAACGCCGGGAACAGGCCCGGCTGGCACCGGTCGTAACGGCCTATGGTGCGTATTTTGCCCAGCAATTTTCCGATGCGTTCAATCCCTTCCAGAGCGGAACCTGGTTTCCGTACAATTACGTGGGGGTTCGGGTCAACGTTCCGGTGTTCGACGGGCGGCAAACGCGGCTGAACAAACAGGACTACGTCCGGCGGGCGCAGATCAATCAGAATACGCTTCAGCAACTGAAAAACGACTTTGACTACGAACTCCGGGCGGCCCGGAACACGCTCGATCAGGCCCGCGAAAACCTCGCCGAAACGCAGAAGAACATCACCCAGGCCCAGAACATTCTGGCCATCGACCGCGTCCGTTTCGACGCCGGCACGCTGCTGCTGGCCGACTTCCGCAACAGCGAATACAGCCTGCAACAGGCCGAAAACAACTATCTCCGGGCAGTTTATGACGTATTGCTGGGGCAGGTACAGGTTCGGAAAGCCCTGGGGAATTTGTAAGAACGGGCGTTTCTGAGGGGCAAAGAGGTTGAGGAAATTTCGGCGATTGACGGCACCGGGGAAGCAGAAGCTACGAAAGTTTTTTTAGAATGAGCGGTTCTCCGGAATAATTTCCAAATCCATATTCTTATTTTTGCCACTCACTACGTCAACGGCCCATGAAACCACAAGCCCAGCAGATTATCCGGATCGGGAGTACGAAAGACAAGGACATGCTGTCGAAACCCCAGAAGGAGTTTAACCGCCTGACCCGGAAAATCGAGACGCTGGAAAAAGAGCTGGTGGAATACCGGGAGGCTTCAACCCGCATTCAGCAACGCATTCAGACCGAACTCCTGCCGTTGCAAACGGAATTTCATGAGCAACGGGCCGCGCTGGTTCGGGTTTTCGATCGCGCCCACGATTCCGGCACTTTCAAGGCCAATGAACGGAAAAAACTGGTCGATATCATCCTGAATCTGACCTATGACCTCATCTCCGAGCACGGTCTGGACGACCTGAAACCGATCTACGACAAGTATGACCCCGACGGTTTTGACGCCACCACCGCCGAAGCCGACGAGCTGACGTCGGAGGCCATGAAAGCCATGTACAGTAGCATGTTTGGCGTCGAGTTTGACGACGATGCGGACGTGAGTTCCCCCGAAAAAATGGCGGAACACCTGCGGCAAAAACTGGAAGAACAGCAGGCAACTTACGAAGCGCAACAACGGCAAACCGAGGAGCGACGCGCCCAGCGGCCAAAAACCAAAAAGCAACTGGAGCGGGAAGCCAAAAAACAGACCGAAGAACGCAGCATCACGAAAGCCGTGCGGACGGTTTACATGGATCTGGTGAAGGCCTTTCACCCTGACCGGGAACCCGACGAAGCCGAGAAACTGCGCAAAACCGAGGTGATGAAGCGGATTACGGAAGCCTACGAAAAAAGCGACTTGCTGACCTTGCTCCGTTTGCAACTGGAGTTTAACCGAATCGATCAGGATCACCTCGAAACGCTGGCCGAAGAGCAGTTGAAGTATTACAACAAAATTCTGAAACAGCAGACCCAGGAACTGGAAGAACAGCTTTACGGCCTGCAGTCGCAGCTTGCAGCCATCAGTGGGAAATCTCTGCTGTTTGTATCGTCACCGATGAGTCTGGAATTCAGTTTCAAAACCGACGTGCAGGAGTTGAAACGCAGCATCAAAAACCTGAAAAATGATCTGAAAGACTTTCAGGACGCTGCCGTGATGAAGCAGTGGCTGAAGTCATATCGGATTCAGAAAGCCGGGGATTTCGACGGTTTTTTCTGACGGTTACCCAGCGGAAAATTCTTGATTTTTGTTTATTTAAATAAGCTTTTTTATGTTTGATACCTGTTACGTAACGAGTAATAGCGTCTTTGGTCACATTACGGAATAACGGCACCATGTTCCACAAATCAAAGGCCAATGATTGTATCATTCAAGCACTCCCTACATCAACGCCGGAACAGTGGCTTGATCTTCAACAGCAGTATGATCTGTGGCAAGCTCGGCAGAAGAAACAGCCGATCATTGCTCCGCTTTGGCCCGCGAAAAACCGGATTACCGCTGCGCAGTAACTAACGTGAATTATGGATACGTTGAGTTCTGTTACGATGCCGTTAGGCATCTGATGTTTGTAGTAGGGATTTCGTATCCTTCCAGCCGCCTGCCGTAGGTAGGCAACGGTTGCCTACCTACGGCAGGCGGCTGGAAATCAGGCTATTGTTCTATAAACATTCCGTCTCTACGAGACGACACGAGCCATAATTCACGTTAATTATTTGTTATTTAGTTGGTTAACAACTGTTACCGGTCCAGATACCGCTTCAAATCCGAAATGGATTGGATGCCCAGTTGGTCGGCCTGCGCCCGGCGCATCATCAGGGCGTAGGTGTTGTTGAAACCCAGCGGAGGCAGCCAGGTCAGGTTATACCGGTTTTGAAATTCACGACTGACATACTGAAAAACCGCTTTTCGGTCGGATTTAATGGAATCGGCCAGGGCCGGGGGCGGTTGCAGAATCACGAGTAAACCCGTTCCGGTGTATTCCGGATACAGGTCGATGTCGCCGGACGCCAGTGCGTCGAAGCAGATTTTGGTGCCGCCCAGACCGGTTTTCGTAATCACTTCCAGCGTTGTGCGGTTTTCGAGCAACTGCCGCAGAATCTCGGCCAGAATGTATTGTTCCGTAAAAATCTTGGTACCGATCACGATCTTTTCGGTGCGTTTGGTTTGCACCGGTGGAATCAGCAATCCGGTTTGTTGCAAAAAACGCCGGGCCACGACTTCGGGCGATTCGTGCAGAAAATCCGCGCGGTAGTTCAACTCCGTCATGACCGAATCCGACAGCCGACCTTCCAGCAAATGCAGTGTTTTGGGAACGTCGGGATATTGCTCTAAAACTGCATTTCGAACCACCAGTGCGGCTTCGTAGGGCGGAAACGCATTTTTGTTATCCTCCAGAACCCGCAACTGAAACGCCTTGATCCGTCCGTCGGTCGAATACCCGCTGATGAGATCGACCTGCTCCCGAAAAACCGCTTCGTACATCAGATTCTGGTCGATGAGTTTAGGCGTCATCTGCAAACCGTAGGCCCGAACCAGGCCCGGATACCCATCGGCGCGGCCGTAAAACTCGTGGGCAAAACCGGCCGTCAGCTTCGCCTGACTCCCCAGCGGTACCCAGTAAAAAGCCGACAGAATGGGAGCGATCAGCAGAAAAGCGAGGGCAACCCGGCGAAGCCGTACTCCCTGCAACTGTTGCAGCCGGGCCAGCAAAAAATCGAAGAAAATCGCTAACAAAGCCGCCGGAATGGCGCCCGCCAAAATCATGTTGCTGTTGTTGAGGGCAATACCGCCGAAGACAAACTCGCCCAGCCCCCCGGCGGCCACGTAAGCCGCCAAGGTTGCCACGCCCACGTTGATGACGGTGGCGGTGCGAATCCCGGCAAAAATAACCGGCAGAGCCAGTGGCAGTTCCACCCGAATCAGCATCTGGCCGGTGGTCATGCCCATGCCCAGCGCGGCTTCTTTCAGCATCGGACTCACTTCCCGAATGCCGACGTAGGTGTTGCGGACAATCGGCAATAAAGCATACAGAAACAAGGCGGTGATGGCCGGCCAGATGCCGATTCCCAGCAATGGAATCAGAAAGCCCAGCAGGGCAATACTCGGAATGGTTTGCAGAATGCCCACGACTGCCAGGACGACGGAAGCCAAACGCGGGCGGTATGTGATGAGGATGCCCAGCGGAAGGCCAACCAGCAAGGCCAGGCAAAGCGACAGAAACGTCAGGCCGATGTGCGTCAGGGTTTGTTCGGCCAGTTTGTCCCGTTGTTGAACCAAAAAGTCGAAAAAATCCTGCATGATTGTGCTTAGATAGCCCCTAAATCCCGAAACGTCGGCCCGGCCTAAAGGGGACTTTTTGCATCTGGAGTATAAGTGTACAAGTCCCCTTTAGGCCGGGCCGACGTTTCGGGATTTAGGGGTGAAACAAATCTAAATCGGATTGAAATACACACCGATGCCGAACCAGCGGGTTTTCTGGTTTTCGTAGACGCTGTAGGGGCGGAAACCGGTGTAGCTTTCCAGCAGGAACGTCAGGTTGTTGGCCGTGCGGCCCAGTTCCAGACCCAAACCGGCTTTGACACCGGGCCGGAAGTCGGTTTGCTGCCAGACTTTCAGATCCACCCCCCCCACAAAGCGGGCAAAGGCCTGCGACGGTTTGCGGTAATAAAAACCGGCCTGAGCGCTCAGTCGCTCGCGTTCTTCCGGTTTTCGCAGACCAATTCCAACACCCAGGTATTTCCGTAAACCGTTCTTTTCGTGGTTGTACGTCACGTCGATCACTTCGTAATTGACCGGATTGGGGAGGTAATAATTGATCTGGTTGCGAAACAGATAATCGTCGCCGAGGTGGGACGACAAGTGATACAACCGCAACCGCCAACTGTGATTCCGGACTTTGATATTGTAGAGAAAACTGAGCCGGTAATCGGTGTTCATCAACTGACGTTTCTGTTTGTTCAGCTTATCGTCGTGATACACTTCAAACTGCGTAAACGAAGCCACGTCAAACGAAAGCTCGCTGCTGCGGTCGGCGGATTTATACCAGCGAATCAGCGGTTTTCGAAGTCCGAACGCAAACGGGACGATGGTGCCGTCGTATTGGTCGCCGTCCATCCAGTAGCCGGGCAGAACGCTGACGCTGGTTTGGGCTTCGATGGGGTCCAGTAAAATGGGATCGAAGAGGTGGCCTTTGGGCAGAAACTCCCGGCGCGGAAACGTCGGCTGGGTCAGGGTTGCGTGGCGAATCACGAGGGTGTCGGGCAGATCCTGCGCCAACGCACCCACCGATCCGGTGAAGAGAAGAAAGGACAGTAAATAAGGTTTCATCGCGCAATAAAAACCTCCGGTTTTCAGGCCGGAGGGTGACAACAGAGAGTTTTTTAAGCCTCAACGCCCGTTTTCTTCAATTCGGTGTAGTGTTTATAGAAGTACGGAATGGTTTCGATTCCCTTGTAGAAATTGAACAAACCGTAGCTCTCGTTCGGCGAATGCAACGCGTCGATGTCCAGACCAAAACCCATCAGAATGGATTTGACACCCAGTTCCTGCTCAAACAGCGCCACGATGGGAATGCTGCCACCGCCCCGGGTCGGAATGGCTTCCTTGCCCCAGGCTTCGCGGAAGGCCCGGCGGGCGGCTTCAAATTCGACCGAGTCGGTGGGCGTTACGTACGGCTGACCGCCGTGGTGGGGCGTTACGGTTACGGTTACCGTCGGCGGAGCGATAGAAATAAAATGCTTCGTAAACAGTTCGGTAATCTCGTCGGGGTCCTGACGCGGCACAAGCCGCATGCTGATTTTGGCCTGTGCCTTGCCCGGCAACACGGTTTTGGCCCCTTCACCAATGTAGCCACCCCAGATGCCGTTCACGTCCAGCGTCGGACGAATCGAAGCCCGTTCGGGCGACGAATAGCCTTCTTCGCCAAAAACCGCCTTGAGGTTCAGATCGCGTTTGTATTCTTCTTCATCGAAGGGTGCTTCGGCCAGGGCCGCCCGTTCTTCAGTCGTCAATTCGTCTACCTTATTGTAAAAACCGGGGATCGTGATCTGGCCTTTTTCGTCGTGTAACGAAGCAATCATCTGACACAGCACGTTGAGCGGATTGTGAACCGCGCCACCGTAGACGCCCGAATGCAGATCGCGGTTCGGCCCAACGACTTCCACTTCGACGTAGGAAAGACCCCGCAAACCGGCTTCGATCGACGGCACATCGTTGGCAATGATGCTGGTATCCGAGATCAGAATCACATCGCATTTGAGTTTATCGCGGTTGGCGGCCACAAAATTGCCCAGGTGATCGGAGCCAATTTCTTCTTCGCCTTCAATCATCACTTTGACGTTGCAGGGCAAACCGTCGGTGGCCAGCATAGCTTCCAGCGCTTTGACGTGCATGTAAAACTGGCCTTTGTCGTCGCAGGCCCCCCGGGCATAAATGCGTTCATTGCGAATGGTCGGCTCGAAAGGCGGGGTGTTCCAGAGTTCGTACGGATCAGCGGGTTGGACGTCGTAGTGGCCGTATACCAAAACCGTCGGCAACGCATCGTCGATCAGTTTTTCGGCGTAAACGACCGGATGGCCCGGTGTTTCGTGCAGCGCAGCATTGTCGAGACCGGCGGCAGTCAGTTTATCCCGGACAAATTCAGCCGCCCGGCGCATATCGGGTTTAAATTTAGAATCGGCACTCACGGACGGAATCCGCAGCAATTCGAAGAGTTCGTTCAGAAACCGCTCTTTATGTTCCGCAAAGTAGGTTGATAACATGGTGTTGACGGGTTTTTGTCGGACTGACAAAGGAAATAGTACCAAAAAATGACGCCCCGAAGTTAATCACTTCGGGGCGTCATGCAATCAGGAATAGCTTGAAACTTATTCTTGGTCTTCTTTCTTTCGGAATTTAATCAGCCGTGTCCGGCTTTCTTCGCCATTCAGCAGCCGGGTGATGTTTTTCTGATGGGTCAGTACCACAAACAGAAAAACGACTACTCCGAAAACAATCAGCAGCGGATGTTCTTTTTGTCCAAAAGCCCGCAGCAGCAACAGCACCGGAAAGGCCAGGGCGGCCATCATCGAACCCAGCGAAACGTATTGCGAGGCAATGACCACCACCAGAAAAATACCGATGCAGACAGCGGCCACTTCGGGGTGAATCGCGAGAACCATGCCCAGGAGTGAGGCAACGCCTTTGCCGCCTTTGAAGTCGGCCCAGATTGGAAAAACGTGCCCGATAACGGCCACAAGGCCAAAAACCAGTTTAAACGTCAGGATTTCGTGGGTTCCGATCACGTCGAAATACCACAGCAGGGAGGCAAGAATGGTGGCGGTGTAGCCTTTCAGTACGTCGATCAGCATCACGACCGTGCCGGCCCGTTTGCCCAGAACGCGAAAGGTGTTGGTCGCACCGGCGTTTCCACTTCCGTATTTACGAATATCTAATCCAAAAAAGCCCTCTCCATACCAAACGGCAGTCGGAATGGAACCCAACAGATAAGCAAGTAAGGTCGTTGCAATGATTAATAACACGTTCATTCAAGAAATCTACCGCTTCGGCGGTGCGATTGACATTGAGTACATACTAAACTTAAATCACCCCAAAGAGGTGCGCAGAGACTTAAAAGTAGGAATTTCCGGCGGGTTGTAACAACTCCTAAATGACAAATCTACGAAAAAAACCGAGTTTGTTACCGTTTAATAACACCAAAACCATGAAATGTATTCCTTTATCACCATTTTTCATGTATTTCCCACAGTCGTCAGACTGTGGGAAATAGACTTATTTCTCCATCGGGTGTTCTTTCAGTAACTGATCCGGCGCGTAAAAATCCTTTTTGCTTCCAATAGCCGCCCGAACCTGCTTCACTTTCGCCGGCAGGATGGCCGAAGCCTGGTTTCCGAATGAATTCCGGACGTAGGTCAGCACGGCTGCGATTTCGTCGTCCTTCAGCAAACCGCCGAATGGTGTCATCGGAACCTGTCCGGGGTAATTCTTGCCTGCTACTTCGATAGGTCCCAGCAGCCCGTTCAGCACAATTTTGATGAGACGATCTTCATTGCCGGACACCCATTTCGTGCCGTTCAGCGGGGGAAAACCGGAAGCCGCCAGTCCTTTGCCGTCGGGCTGGTGGCAGGTGGTGCAATAGCCTTCCTTGCCATAAATCTCTTTGCCCTTGTTGAACAGTGCCAGTTCGGCGCCTTTCAGCGTGGTTTTTTCAGCCACCTCTTTCACGGCTTTGACATTGACGTCGTTCAGATGAGCAACGGCAGTTTCGTAGGCGTGAATCATCCAGTCGTCGAGCGGTTTTTTCTTGGCCTCGGCCAGAATCGGCAATCCTTTTTCCTTTCCGATCCAGGATGCCGCCACAATCGCGTCCAGCCGAACCCGGCTGTTGTCGTCCTTCACAGCCTGCATCAGCAGTGCCGCCTGATCGGGCACCTGATGACCGGTATACCGCACCACCTGAACGGCCGCGGCCCGGGCGTGGTAATCTTTCGCCTTCAGCACCTGGCGCAGCAGCGGCTGATCGACCTTGTTCATCCCCCAACTCACCCACAAGCCTTCGAGCAGGTGGTGTTCGTAGCGCGGATCGTTTTTATCGAGTTTCGCCACCCAGGTTTTCAGTTTCGCCAACACCTGATTGACATCGCGACCGCGTAGTTCGCGTCGGGTGCGGTAGCGGGTGCGGTATTCGGGCAATTTCAGATTATCCAGTAATTCTTCGATCGTGGCCCCGTCAATTTTAGCCGGTTTGACCAGTGGACGCGAGGGATACGTAATCCGGTAGACCCGACCGTGTGAGTGGTCGCGCAGCGGATCGCGGGCGTTGTGCTGCATGTGGCCGATCAAAATGTTGTGCCAGTCGATCAGATACAGCGAACCGTCGGGAGCGAACTCCATGTCGACGGGCCGGAAGTTACGGTCTTCGCTCACCACCAGATCCATCCGGTGCTGGCTTTTATAGCCGGTTCCGTCATCGACCAGCGTGTGTTCTTTCATGCCCAGAAAACCGATGGTGTTGTTGATCAGGAAATCGCCCTGCAATTCGTCGGGGAAATGGCGGCTCGAAACAAACTCCAGACCCGACGTTGGACGCACGCGGTGGGCTTCCTCGATCAACTGTACGGATTTATGCGTAGCCTGACCGTAGCGCGGCAACACCGTTCCCGGCATCATCCAGCGAACATCGGGGCTGGAGGTTTCGGCAAAAAACGGCTGTCCCCAGTCGTCAAACGCAATGCCCCAGGGATTCGGAATGGAAAGTTGGGCCGTACGTTCCAGCTTGTGACGCTGGGGCGTATACCGGTAAAAACCGCCGTTGGTGGCCCGAACCGGGCCGTACGACGTTTCGACGTTGGTGTGCAAGAACACGCCTTCGCCCGAATAAATGGCGCCGGAAGGGTCCACGCAAAAGGCGTGGCTGTTGTGGTGGGTGTCGTGGTCGTCGAAGCCACTCAGCAGAATTTCACTTTTATCGGCTTTATCATCCCCGTTGGTATCCGTAAAGAGCTTCAGATTGGTTCCCTGCGAAACGTAAACGCCTTCTTTCGCGATTTCGAAGCCCAGCGGCAGGTGTAATCCATCGGCAAAAACCGTCTCTTTGTCAGCCTTGCCATCGCCGTTGGTATCTTCGAAAATCAGAATCTTGTCATTGGGTTTGGAATCGCCCGGTTTGTAGTGCGGATAGCTCGGCATCACCGCCACCCAAAGCCGCCCCTTGCCGTCGAACGACATCTGCATCGGTTTGGCCAGGTTCGGAAATTCCTCCTCGGAGGCAAATAGCTCAATCTTGTAACCCGCAGGAACTTTGAGCTTCTCCAGGGCTTCCTTGCCGTAGAGGTAGGTTAAACTGCCGTTTTTCTCCGGGTTGTAATTGGTTTTTACCGGCGGCAGGGGTGTGGTATTTTTATCCGCAACCGCCAGATCCAGCTTTTCGCCTTTGGAAGCTGCCAGCCAGATCGCATTGTCTCGAATGGCGGTTAACTCGCGGATTTTTTGAATTTCGGCGGGGTAGTTTTCCGGACCAAACGGATTGTAGCGACGCCCGTAGACGTGAACACCGTTCGGGATTTTGAAATCGTTGTGCCACATCCAGTTTTTCTCCATCACGGCCTCATGAATCAGCTTCCGATTGGTTTCCGCTTTAGCAGCCGCCTTTCCGAAAACCTGATCGACCAGCAACACACCCAGTTTTTTGTAGCCTTCTTCGTTCAATTGCGAACCATCGATGGTCAGCGGTTCTGCGCTGTCGGCATACCACTGCTGAGAAGGGGTGAAGGCATCGACAAAGAGAACCTTGTTCTGCTCCGCTACTTCCTTCATGGCTTTGGTATACAGCGACAGGTTTTCATTCTCCTTTTTGCCGTTCGGCAGATCCATTTTGGCGGATAAATCCTCAAAAGCGATGGGCGAAACGATGGCGAGTTGCGGGGCGGTTGTGCCGTTGTATTTCTGGCTCAGCGTCCATTTGATAAAGGCATCCAGTTCGGCTTTGTAGTTTTCCAGTTTGGCCGGCCCCTGAAACGATTCGTTGTACCCGAAAAAAGCGACGATAACATCGGTTTTCAGGCGGGTGAGCCATTGATCGGGCGTTTCGAAATGGCCTTCACTTTGGGAGGGATTGGCGTATTCGGTCTGAAACTTTTCGGCACCGGGAAACGCCCAGGGCAAATTCCGGCTGGCGTGGGGCCGAAAACCGGGGGTGTCGCCCCCGTCGCACATGTTCCGGATGAAGAGCTCGCTATCGGGGTAGCGAACCTGTAGCTCGGTCTCAAAATTGTCGTAATTCATCATTCTTGACCCCAGATTGTTGCCAAGCAGCATGATGCGCGACCCTTTTTTGAGCGGAATCGGTTCGGCTCCGGAAAAGAAACCCCGGTTTGATTGAAAAGCACTGAACGCGATGAGCCCCAATCCAACGGCAATCAGCAGTCCGATGAGGCTATTTTTCCTGGGTTTAGACATTTCTATAACTTCTAATATGTAATACGGATTCGAAACGGCGGGACTTGGGGGCTACTACTTCACGATACCCCGGTAAGGCACATTGATCGCTATGCTACCCTTCCATTTTTTAGGAACGGGTTTGCCCAGCAACCAGTGTATGGCATTGATGGTCAGTCGCTGAACACTTTCCTGCTGAAAGTCTTCGGGGTGTCCGAGGGTGGTGAAGAAAACCTTGGCATTGGCTTTGTTTTTCCAGGTCCAGGCAACCGGGTTATCAATAGCCGGTTTGTCCGGATTGACCGATTTGCCCATCAGCAGCAGCGTTGCGTCTTTGGGGGGATAGTCCGGACGAACCCGGTAGAGCCACGAGGCCGCGTGAAACGAAGGAGCCACACCCGTCAGGATGGGGTTTTTGGCCGCTTCCGGAATGATCGTTACATCGGTCGTGCTTTCGTGTCCATAGTGGGTATGCCCCGCCTTTCCCCAACCGGGCGGTGAGCCAAACGCTCTTTCGCCGAAGGCATTCCATTCCTCCGAAGCATCGCCTTTCGGAAAATTAAACGCGTGTGTGGATGTCCGGAAGCCCATAACCGGTTTTCCGGATTTGAGGTATTCGTCGATGTACTGGAGTTGGTCGGGGGGCAATTGCCGCCACCGCAGGAAAAATACCGCCAGATCGGCTTCCCGCAGGGCTTCCAGACCGGGGATGTTTTTTTCGGCATTCTGATCCGGAGCGGATTTTATGACTTTGGTCCGGAAGCCATAATTTTTTTCCAATTCGGCCGCAATCAGCGGCAGGGTTTGTTCACCGCTGTATTCATGGTCGCCCGCAACAAAAACGATATACGGTTTTCCGGCTTTTGCGGGGGATTTCAGTCGGTTGGCGAGGGCTTCGTTTTCGGTCAGGCTCAGCAAGCCGGCGAGTCCCAGCAGGCCGGAGGTCTGTTGTAAAAAAGCTCTGCGTTTGGTTTTCATGAAGGGTCGGTTTAGGATCCAGGTTCTAATCTGCCAAATTAAGGAATTTTGGGCGCGGATTTACTCGTGGGGGAGATTTTGTGAAACAGGAAACCGTATTTTGGGAACGATATTGCAGGAAGTAGGCAGACGGTATTCTACAAAAGGTTTTCCGACAAAAAACTACGCTTCCATTCCGTCACGGAAGCGTTGAGGCACTACCGGCGTCACGGTGGCTAAGGCGAGACTGATGGATTGGACCGGAAACCGGAGGGTTACCGTGGTGCCAGACCCCGGTCTGGAATCGATGTGGATTGTTCCACCCAACACAGCCGCCCGGTGGTGCTGATTGCGTAAACCGTGGCCCGTCGGTAGCGCATCCGGGGAAAACCCAATCCCGTTGTCGTGAATCGTCAGACAAAGTGTGTGAGGATCTTCAGCCTCCAGCCGGATGGCCACTTCCGTCGCCCGGGCGTGCTTGACGATGTTGTGCAGGGCTTCTTTGTAAATCAGGAACAGGTTCCGCCACTGATCGGGTGGCAGGGACGCAACGGACAACTGAGCTGAAATCTCCAGAATCGGACGAATACCGGTAGGCTCGAACACGCTCCCGGCCATGTTCTGTAGCCGATTGGCAACCGCGTCGGTTTGGGGCTGGTGGAGTGTTAAACTCCAGACGATGTCGCGCATCCGATCCATGATGTGCCGGGCAGTTTCGCCGATGGTGGTGAGGGCGGTTTGGGCCTGGGCCGGTTGGTGAGCCAATCGCCCTATCGCAACCTGGCTCAGGATGCTGATGCCGCTTAGTTCGGAGCCGAGTTCATCGTGCAGATCGCGGGCAATGTCACTTCGGATTTGTAGTAATTGCGCCTGTTTGCGTTGATTCTCCTGCAACTGTTCGACCAAAGCCGTCTGTGTCCGCAGTTTTTCCTGCATGACCAACTGCTGCCGTTTTGCCAGACCGAGTGAGAAAGCCAGCAACTCGGCGATGTAGCTGGTGGCCCAGATCAGAACTTCCCGAAAATCCAGACCGGGTACATCATAAAATACTTGTTGATTAACAAAGCTGATAAGCCCGCCGGTGAGGAAAAATACCATTCCCCAAAAGATGTATTTGACCGTCGCATCGTAAAACCGCCACAGAACCCAGAGGGTGAACAAACCGAGAGCCATCAGGCTGATTTCGAGAATGCCGTAGGTAGAAGTAAGGAATGGAACATACAGCCGCTTTATCGTAATGAAGAGGTCGAAAGCCCCCAGTCCGAACAAAATCCAGCCCGTCCAGCGAAAAACCCGGTTCAGCCTGGGCGCGCGGGTGTCCAGTTGCACGTAAGATCGCACAAAAAACGTATAGGCCGATAAGGACCAGAAAAACGTGGTTAGTGAGACGCGTCCGGTAAAGCCGATCTCCCGAAAAACCGGCCAGGTGTCAACTACGATGAACTCGCCGAGCATCAGCAACCGGACTAACACCAGCAATAGATAGAGCGCATAATAAAGAAACATCCGTTCGCGCAGCAGGAAGAATTGGGCGCTGGTGAAGAGAAACATCATCAGGATAATACCCCAGAAAAACGTTTCACCCAGGCGATTTCGGTATTTGGATTCGTAGAGCCAGAGCGCTTCTTTGGCCTTATAAGCCGCTGGGGTGAATAGCCGGACCGGAAACGTTCGGGAGTATACCCGCATTCTGTTCAAAACCTGGAGACGGTATGTCGCTGATTGCCCCGGTTTCAGGGTGAACAGAACCAGATTTTTGTCGCGCAGGTAAGGCATCACGCGATCCGGCGGGGGGCGGGTTGCGGTCAATTGGCCCGTATAATCAAGTAAAATCAGCGTGTTACCCCGTTCCTGATACAGCCGGATCGAGTCGGCAAGGTCCCCAACCTCGATTACCACGGGCGCGGGTTGCGAACCGGGGTTTATCACAACAAACCGGTGTTCGGTGGTTTGGTTCGATGGGGTTAGTGTAGCAGGAAGGCCCGTCTGTTGGGTTGGCCCAAATGGGTAAACCAGCGGCTGGGCCGGGAGCGAATCCGCGAGAGCTAGGCAGACGATGAGCGTAAGAAGTAGTTTACCGACGTAGGTAGCGGACAACATACTAGCATTTGTTTCCTCAAGATAAAGAAACCATGTCTGAAAGTTGATAAAAAGTCCATTTAGGCGGGTTAAATTGAGCGATCGGTTCCTGATAGCAGGAATTCATAGCGGTTTGCGGTTAGAGGAGAAAAAACCGCTCGCTATCTTTTTCAGGGACAGGATGATTTGTGCGGTAAATCGTATGATATTGGCTTGATTTATGTCGGTATTTCTACCTAAAACACAGGATGAGCGAACGGGAAAAAATGCTGGCCGGGGAGTGGTATTGGGCCAATGACCCTGAACTGCTGGCGATGCGGGCGCGCGCCCGGGAATTATTCATGCGGTATAACCAGACCCTGAACAGTGAACAGCCGCTCCGGGAAGAAATACTGGGCATTCTGCTGGGATCATTTGGCAAAAATCCGGACATTCAGCCGCCTTTCTATTGTGACTATGGTGCTTACATTCACTTGGGCGATACGGTTTTCATCAACTACAACTGCACCATCCTGGATTACTGCCCGGTTACCATTGGCAATAATGTGCTGATTGGCCCCAATGTAAGCCTGTATGCGGCTTCACATCCGCTACTGGCCAGTCACCGAATTCAGAAGGGGTCGGATATTGCGAAACCCATCACGATTGGCCACAACGTCTGGCTGGCTGGCAATGTCGTCGTTTGTCCGGGCGTAACCATCGGCGACAACACCACGATCGGGGCCGGGAGCATCGTGACGCGGGACATTCCGGCCAATGTTTTTGCCGCCGGAAATCCGTGCCGGGTGATTCGGGAAATTACGGAATAAGCTGATTTTAACCCTGTTCCTATGATTGCTGTTCGTCACCTTACCAAGCAATACCCGACTCATCTGGCCGTCGATGACGTCTCCTTCGAAGTGGGCGCGCGCGAAACGCTGGTGCTGCTGGGAACCAGCGGTTCCGGCAAAACGACCACGTTGAAGATGATTAACCGGCTGATTGAACCGACGTCCGGCGTCATCGAGGTGAACGGGATTGCAATCGGCGAGCGAAAACTCCACGAACTTCGGCGGGAAATTGGCTACGTGATTCAGGAAACCGGCCTGTTTCCGCATTACACCATCGGCGAAAACATCGCCCTGGTGCCGAGGTTGTTGCAATGGGACGAACGGAAGACTCAGGATCGCATTCGGGAACTGATGGCCATGCTCCGCCTGCCCGAAACCTTCGTGAAGGCCTATCCCAGTCAGCTCAGTGGCGGACAACGGCAGCGGGTGGGCCTGGCCCGGGCGCTGGCGGCTCAACCATCGATTCTGCTGATGGACGAACCGTTGGGCGCGCTCGATCCCGTTACCCGGAGTGCCATTCGCCGGGAATTCCGGAATCTGGAAGAAATACGCCAGAAAACCATCGTTTTGGTAACCCACGACATCCGGGAAGCGTTCGAACTCGGCGACCGCGTGGCCTTGATGGACGGTGGACGCATCCAGCAGATCGGAACACCCCGCGAGCTACTTTTGCGCCCAGTCAATGAATTTGTCCGCAATTTTTTCGCCGACCAGTGGTTATCGCTCCAGTTGCACGCTTTTTCGCTCCAGGATTTATCGCCCTATCTGCCCGACGAAGCCACTTCGCCCCCCGAAGCGCGGCTTTTTCCGGCCCACACCCAACTGGCCGATGTCATGAGCGAACTTTCCGGCTCCGAAACCATTGTTTTCCAATCCAGTCAACGGTTTATAACCATTCAGTCGGCCACGATCTGGCCCGCATTGGGGCAGTTACTCCAGCATCAATCCGTATCGTAAACCGTACTCGCCGTGCAGGAATTTTTCGAATTCATTGTTGAACATGCGGATAAACTGGCCGAACAAACGCTGACTCACATCGGCCTGACATTCCTGTCGCTGTGTATAGCACTGATCATTGGCATCCCACTGGGTGTGCTGATCACGTTCCGCCCCCGCATCGTCGGCGTCGTTCTGGGGTCGGTGGGTGTGCTGCAAACCATTCCGAGCATTGCCTTGCTGGGCTTCATGATTCCACTGCTGGGGATTGGGCCGGGACCAGCCATTGTCGCCCTGTTCCTGTATGCGCTGCTGCCCATTGTTCAGAACACCTACGTCGGCATTCGGGAAGTGAGTCCGGCGCTGAAAGAAGCCGCGCGGGGCATGGGCCTCACGCCCTGGCAGGTGCTGGTTCGGCTCGAATTTCCGTTGGCACTCCCGGTTATTTTTGCCGGCATCCGCACGGCCACGGTCATCAATGTCGGCGTGGCCACGCTGGCGGCTTACCTCGCGGCTGGCGGACTGGGGGAGTTTATTTTCGGCGGTATTGCCCTGAACAACACCAACATGATTCTGGCCGGTACCATTCCGTCGGCCCTGCTGGCCATTCTGCTGGACGCCGGGCTGGCCCGTTTGCAGAAGCTGCGCGGTTTGGGCCGGTTTCGCGTGATGGCGGTTTTTTTCCTGCTCGTACCGGTTCTGTCGTCGTTCTATCTGGTGCCGGGCGCGGGTCGACCTAAACTAAGTGCTGGTTTTGCACACGAATTCTACGGGCGGGCCGACGGTTATCCGGCTCTGCTGCGGACGTACAACCTGCATCTGGCGTCGCGGCTGATCGACCAGAATCTGATGTACGAAGCCGTCCGCACCGATCTGGTAGATATTATCAGCGGATATTCGACCGACGGGCGCATCAAAGCTTTCAATCTGCGGACGCTGGCGGACGACAAACATGCCTTTCCGCCCTACGAAGCCGCTTTGGTCGTTCGGCAAAATACCTTGAAACAGCACCCGGAACTGCAACCCGCGCTGGATCTGCTGGCCGGGCAGCTTTCGGATTCGTCCATGACTGAACTGAATTACCAGGTCGATCACCTGCACCAATCGCCAGCCGCCGTGGCCCGGCAGTTTTTGACCAGCGCCGGATTGCTCCGGAAACCGGACGGACGGAAGCGGCAGGGAAAAATCGTGATTGGGGCCATGATTTTTACGGAGCAATACATTCTGGCCGAAATCGTGCGGCAGTTGGTCGAAAACCGGACGGCGCTGGAGGTGATTACGAAAACCGGTCTGGGCGGCACCAAAATCTGCTTCGATGCCCTGATCGCCGGGGATCTTGATCTCTATCCGGAATACACCGGCACGGGTTTGCTGGTCATCCTGCAACCTCCACTGACGGTTTCGGATACACTACAGGTGAGCACTAAAGCGGTTTATCAGTACGTTAGCCGGGAGTTTGACCAGAAATACCAGTTAAGCTGGCTAAAACCGCTGGGCTTCAACAACACCTACGCCCTGATGATGCGCGAGGCACAGGCGGAGCAGTTGGGCATCCGGACCAATTCGGAACTAAAGCGGTATCTGGATCGGTGATTCACCTACCCAATAAGTAACTGACATCCCGTTATTTAACTGATATAAGTAAAACTTGGGTTGGTCGTAACCCTGTTTTTTGTGTCTTTATCGATACAACAGAAGCACTGAAACTAATTAACCGATACTTCAAATCTTAATCAAAATGGGACTCATTAAAGAACCCAAAGACGTTGATTTTATAGTTGATGGCCGTGATTTGACACTCGAAGAACATCAGAAGATCAGCGAATATATTCGGATGCAGAAGAAACTGCGCCAACAAAAAACTAGAAAACGACCAACAAAAAGTAGTAAAAACTACGCCTAACAACGCATTCACCGCAAGCCACCGGCATGTTCCATGGCAAACCGTAACAGACTGTTTTACCCGTTAACCTGCGTTTTCGGACGATATTCATCCGGTGATTGTTCGCCATCCGTTCGCGTCATCCGATAGCCGGATGAGTTGCGTCGGTAAGACACTTATTTTCCGCTATCCGCCGGTACTTTAGTCCCCGGTTTAATCCCGAATCTGTTCCCGAAAAAATCGCCCGCATTCCAGGTGGGGCGCTCCGGATTCTGGGCGGTCAAATAACCGATCAGGAACTGGAGCTGGGCGTGTTTGGCAGCCGCGTTGAAGTCGAACGGCTGGTCTATTTCGTCCTGGGGCGAGTGGTAAATCGTCGCCCGCCAGTTGAGGTTCAGCTTCAGGCCGTCGACTTGCGGATTGCCCGAATCCGTCCCGCTTTTCACGTAAATCGCCGGAATGCCCTGCCGAACGAAGCTGAAATGATCGCTGCGCATGAACACCACCTGCTCCGGCATGGGGTCTTTGGCGACCTTCACGCCCAGAAAGGATGCTGCGCTATTGACGGCTTTTGCCATGCTGGAATGTTCGTAGCCATACGGCACAATGTCGACCAGCGGATGAAAGAAAAACGGCATATCCAGACACAGGTTGGCCACAATCGATTCTTTCGGAACCGTCGGGTTGCTGGCGAAATAATCGGAACCCAACAAGCCCATTTCCTCCGCCGTGACGCCTACAAACAGAATTGAACGTTTTGGTTTGGTGGGTAGCGACGCATACATGCGGGCCGCTTCGAGGTTGATGCCGACGCCCGACGCGTTGTCGTGTGCGCCATTGTAAATGGAGTCGCCCTTGACGGGTCGGCCAATGCCGAGGTGATCGAGGTGCGAAACGTACACAACGTATTCATTCTTCAAAACCGGGTCGGTTCCGGGCAGCACACCGACCACGTTATACCCGGCAATGTCGCCCCCGGATTGGGTTTCGGTTTTCATCCGAACCGAAAAATTGAGCGGAAACGTTTGCGGAATGCTCTTGTTCGCAGCCGCAATGACATCCGCCAATGCGTGGCCGGATTCCGCAAAAACCGTCCGCGCCGTTGAATCACCCAGCGAAGCAACGCCTTTCAGTTGCGGAAAAACCCGTTGCGGTTTGCCGTCCTTGTCCAGCCAGCGGTAGGTGCCTTGCCGGGCGCGCGGGGCCGAGGCTTCCATGCGGTTGCGAACGTCGGTAGGCAGGCTGAACGAAATCACGCCAACCGCACCGTGGGCAGCCGCATTTTCCAGTTTGGCCGAACCGTGATACGCCCGTTGGTTGGACGGAAATGCCGCCGGTGCGCCGTTGAAATAAGCCACAATTTTGCCTTTGACGTCGATGTTTTTGTAATCGTCGTAGCTCAGATCGGGGGCCGTGACGCCAAAACCGACAAAGACAACGGGCGCGGTGACCTCACTTTTTTCGCTGCCGTAGACCGGGGCTAAAATGTAGTTCTTTCCGAAATTCAACGTTTGTTCGCCCTTTTTGCCGATCAGCGTCAGCGAGCTGTTTTCTTCGTTTACCCGCCACTGGCGCAGCGGGACTTTCTGTAAATAGGTCTGGTTGTCACCCGCCGGTTGCAGGCCCAGGGCTTCAAACTGCGAAATGACGTAATTGGCCGCCAGCCGGTAGCCGCGTGTTCCCGGTTTTCGGCCCTCCATGGCGTCGTCGGCCAGAAAGCGCATGTGTGCGCGGATGGCTTCCGGTTTCACGGATTGAACGGCGGTTTGGGCGTCGGCCGGAATGCCGGATTTGGCCTTATCCTGAGCGGAAACGATGGAAAGACTGAGGAGGAAGAAGTTTAGGGTTAAGACGGTTTTCATATCCGGTCGCAAATTTTCAAACAACCAAGATAAGAAGAACCCAATAAAATAACAGAAAATCCTACCAGGAAGTCCACCCACCATCCACCATCAAATTCTGGCCCGTCACATACGACGCGGCATCGGCGAGTAAAAATGCGACCGATCCCGCGATTTCGGGCGACTGTCCGACGCGACCCAGGGGCGTTTTTTGCGCCAGACGTTCGACAAACGCCGGCTCGTTTTGCTGCACCGCCGGATTGGGAAACGGGCCAGGCGAAATGCAGTTGCACCGCACGCCCTGCCGACCCCAATGCACGGCCAGATACCGGGTCATCTGAATAATACCGGCTTTGCCGACGCCGTATTCAATCGGATTTTTGTTCATCGGCGCTTCATAGGCCGCCGGATCGGGCGACACGGAACCGTACATGCTGGAAAATAGCACGATACTTCCCCTGCCCAACCGGGCCATTTCCTGACCGATCGGTCGGGCGAGTAAAAACGTGGCCGTGAGTCCGCCGTGGTTCACGTCGTCAAAATCCTGCTCGGTCAACTCCTCCATTTTTTTACCAGTCGACGCAAAGGCCAGATTGACCAGACCGTGTGGGACGCCCCGACGCTGCATCTGTTCGCTGACAAACGTCTGAATGGCAGTGCCTTGTCGAATATCGAGCGTGGCCGGGGTAACTTGCGGACCCAATTGGGCGGAGGTAACAAAGGCAGCCGCGCGGTCGTCCAGATCGGCACAGAGCACATTGGCACCCGCAGCATGGAGTAAGTGAACCGTGGCTTGTCCCAGATACCCGGCCCCGCCAATGACCCAGATGTCTTTCCCGTTCAGGCCGAATGCATTCGTGAATAAATCCGCCATGCTACGAATTCAGATACACAATTTTGCCGCCCTGCGACAGACTATCCCGGGCCGCCAGCAAGGTTTTGATGATGTTTTCGGTTTTGGCAAACGACAGCCGGGGCTGGTTTTCTTCGACCGACCGCACAAACTCGATCAGGTTATCCCGGAACATGCCAAACCAGTTTTTGACTTCGATCAGCCGCCAGCCGTCCTTGCCAAATAACGAAATCTGGAACGTCAGGGCAATGTCCATGAACAGATGCACCGTGGCCTGCAAACCGTCGGCAAACTCCAGGTACACCACATCCCCGCCGTCGCGCCCGACGTGCCGGACCGAAACGGGCGTCGGATCGTCCAGCACCATGAACAAGCCTTCGAGCATGTGAACTCCGTACTTGATCCAGTCTTTTTTCCCAACGGACGTAGCAAGTTGCAGTTTGCCCAGGGTGCTGATCTCGTTTTTTACCGCCCGCAATTCCGTTGCGTACCGCATGGACGAGCAGGACATGATGAACTTGCCGCTGGCGACCCGCTCCGAAAAATACGCCAGATCTTCCGGGCTGCTGGCCAGCGGTTTATCGATAAAGAGCGGAATGCCCGCGTCGATGAACGGTCTGGCCATTTCGACGTGGTTTTCGGGATCGTCGCGACCCAGAATCACGGCATTGACCTGCCCGATAAGGTCCGTCATCTGATCGACAACGTGGTCAACCTGAACGGCTTTGGCGATGCTTTCCGAAATGGCCCGATCCTGGGTCCAGACGTGCGTCACCCGCGCGCCCGGAATGCCGAGCAGATCGCGATTGGCCGTCAAATAGGCCGATACACCGGGATACCCAACCCGATTGATTTCGTCCGCGTCAAAAAAACCGTTGATGATGGCCGACCAGGAGTACGGGTGGGCGTTGCCCGCACTCATTCCAATGATTCCGAGTTTTACCACAGTTTTAAGGGTTGTATTCATATCCCGCCAGTGCGGTTTCAAACGAATGCGTTTTATTCCTTTTTTGCCGTAATCTTCAAAATGGCGTATGCCGCTCCGGCGCGGACATCGGCATTTTCGTGTTTCAGCATCGGAACCAAAACCGGCAGGTCGGCCGCAATGCCTTTTTCGGACAGGGCGGTTGCCAGTTCCAGTTGATCACCGAGGGCCGGGGAGGCTTTCGCGGCTAACATTTTGATCCGGAGCAGTCGATACGGTTCCGACTGCCGGGCTTTCGGCGAAGCCGTCACCAGAGCCGCATGCACCAAATTCAACTGAAGGCCCGACGAAACCGGTTCCGACAAGGCGGCTTCGGCCAGACGGTTCCATTCGGCGGTGGTCAGCCCACCCAGCCGACGGATGATGAAGGCACCGAGCTTCCGGGGGGCGGTTTCTTCTGACCGGGCGAGGGCCAGATCGAGAAATTTCTGCCGGTTGGCCGGAGCCGATTTTGCATCCGACAAGGTTGCTCCCCACAAGGTGTAAAGTGATAACGCCCGGTTGTCACCTGCCAGAGCTTTTCGTGTGGCTTCAGGATCGACTGTTGTGGGTGAAATACCGAGTTTGGCCAGGGTTTCGGCGGCATGGATGCGGTCGGTGCCGTTGGGGTCGGCAAAGGCTGCGGCAATTTGATCGGTCCACTTTTTCTTTTCCGCCGGGGTGGTGGAAGCCTGCGCCAGTACCCGCCAGATGCCGATGCGGTACGGTGATTTTTTCTCAAACTGCCGCAGTTCCTCCAGGTACACTTCCTGAACGCCAGCCGGTTCGCCGATCCAGAGCAGATACTCGGCCGCGTGTACTTTGATCCATTCCTGCTCCGTCTTCAAAACCGTCCGCAGTTCCTGAAGACACTGGTTTCGTAAGGCGTCGGAGGTGGATTGGGCAGAAACCGGCGTAGAGGCAAAGTCAATCATAAACAGAAAAAAAAATAGCAGGGTTTGGATTTGTTTCATTCGGGAACAAGGGTTGAAAAAGCCGGGATTAACCTTCGCGCGCCAGTCCTTGCTGCCGCCACACCGGACGCCGGAATCGAGCGATACGGCCAGCGCATCCGGCAATCGCCCGACGACCAGCCCCCCACGGCGGCCAAAAACTTATCGCAGGCCGGGTCAGCATACTTCTGGTCAAGGATGTACGGAACGATGTAGTCCGTCATGAATTGCTGAATGCGCTGCTCCCATTCCAGTGCCTGGGGCAGATCGGTCTGCATCAGGTGATACCAGTCCAGCGCCAGTTGCGGATGCAGGCAGGCGACATTCGAATACGAACCGTGGGCGCCTTCCCGAAAACCGGTTGCCAGCCGGTGACCCGGAACAAAAACCGATAAATTATTCATATGCTCGCGCATCTGCTCATACCAAACCGCATCTCCCCCCGCCACTTTAACGCCAACCAGTTGTGGCACTGCGTCTTTCAACCGACCGAATTGCACGGGCGTTAGCCGCACTTTGGCGTGGGGCGGGTTGTATAACACGATCCGTACGTCCGTCGAAACGGCGGCCATTTTCTTCAAAAACGCCATGATTTCGGCTTCGGTGGGCGGAAACCAGTCGGGCAGAATGAGCTGAACCGCACCCGGTTCCTGCCGGATCGCCCATTTCAGGCGGTTGAGCGAAATCCACGGACTCATGTGACTCACGCCAATCTGAAACGGAAGGCCGGCTTCCCGACAACGGTGGGCGAGCAGCCGGTGGATACGCCGGAATTCGTTTTCGGTCTGGTTGTAAAATTCACCCGCCGTGCCGTTGGAATACAACCCGTTGACGCCAAACCCGATGACGCGATCAATTTCCTTTTCCAACCGTTTAAAGTCGATGGAATCATCCGCGTTGATGGGGAGCATCAGCGTGGCCCAGGTGCCGCGAATGTCGGCGGCTTCAAGCGGGCGGGTTCCGGAAGGCGGTTCAACAGGCATCGGAAACTAGTTGAGTTTATCGAGCGGAACCTGCGCCAGATAGATGGCGGATTTTCCGTCGTGGGTCGAATAATACGAAACCCAGAGTTTGTTCTGGTGAATGACCATGCCCGGATAACTCGCGTCGCCACTGCTCGGGAACGGTATCGTTTTGGTGATGTTTCCCTGCCGATCGGTTAGATACAACGCCATTTTGTTCGGTGACGCGTAATTCCGGGAGCCAATTACCAGTTTCTGATCATTCAGAAACAGAAAGTTTGGCCCACCCAGCCGGATCGCCATTTTGTGGTACGTCCAGTTGGTGTAGGGGGCCGGGCTTTCCGCCACGAGGCCCATCTGATCCTCGGCTTCCCGGCGAATCAGCACAACCATCTTCCCGGTTTTGTCGAACCGGATGGTCGATTCATTGGGTCGGCCGGTTACGTCGAGATCAGAAACTTTGTCGTATTGAATGCCGTCTTTGGTTTTGAGCAGGTAAACTACCCATTTGTCATCGGTTACAATCTGGTAGTCGATGGCGTAGCCGGTGCCGTTGTGCCAGGTGGTGCGCCAGATCCAGTCTTTGGAAGGTGAAATGGCCGGGTCGAGCGTGGATTTTTGAGGTTCCGAGAAGTTGGCTCCTTTTTTGTCGGAAAACGAAACCATCGGAGCAATCCGCTGCACTTTCACTTTGCCGCCCGTTGGTCCGAAAACCGCCCCGGCCATTGTCACCATCAGCTTTTTGTCCGGCGTAATGGTCAGTTTGGGGTCGCGCAGGTCGATTTTTGGAATAACCAGGAGTGCGACGCTTTTCCAGTCCCTTCCGTCTTTGGACTTCAGAATCCGTACTTTCCCGCTGTTGGTCGTATCGACGTGGGTCAGTCCTTCGCGGAAGGTGCAGTAGAATTCGTTGTTGAACAAAACCAGGTCTGTAAACGCGCTGTGGGGCGGCTGGTCCCAGATTTTGGCGACACGCACGTAGTCCGGGAAGGTCCCGTCCTGCGCGCGCGCCGACCATGAACAGCAAGAAATCAGGCTTAGGAATAGCAGTAGTTTTTTCATCGTATCGATTGCGTTACTGTTCGGGATTTAGTTTGGGTTTGAGCGTAAATAAAATAATTGCACAGATAACCAGCAGTCCGGTAGCAACCTGGAATATCTGGCTGAAACTGACCTGCGCATCGCGCAAAACACCACCCGCATAGAGGCCTAACCCGCCGATAATACAACTAAACAGGTTCAGAATTCCGTAGCCGGTGGCTCGGTAACGCGGGTCGGAAACCAGACACAGAATGGGCATCATGTTGGCGTCGCTGAACACGCGGGTGAAGGCGTAAAACACAAATCCGACGATGGCTACTGGCAGAATATCCGTCGTACTCGCCAGAAAAATGGCCGGAGCGGCAATACAGAGCCCGATGGCCGGCACCAGAATCCGTCCACGCGGGTTTTTCAGACTCACCCGGTCGGCCAAAGCGCCACCGGTCAGAACGCCGACGAGGGCCGCGGTGTGAAAATAACCGGTTGCGTACAAACCGGCCTGCGACTGTGAAAGATTAAATTGCTCCTGATAAAAGGTTGGTAACCAGCCTACGATCAGCCAGCCGAGTACACCCAGCAAGCCCCAGAAAATCAGCAGCATCAGGTACGAAGAGTTGCTGAATAAATGACGAACCGCATCGCCGAACCGGACAGGAATCACCGATTGTGTAGCGGTTTTTGGGGTTTCCACCGGGTTGGGTGCATCCCGCAGAAAGAAAAGCAGAATGACCGAATACACCACGCCAACTAGCCCGAAAACGCTGAAAGCAACACTCCAGTCGTGACTTTCGGCAATCATGCCACCGACAAAACCGAGGCTTTGCCCCACCATGACCCCGGCAATGTGAATACCCGTCGCCAGCGAGCGGGTAGAACCCCGGTGGTAATCGACGATGAGGGCCATGGCGGCCGGAATGTAGCAGGCTTCACTAATGCCCATCAGCGCCCGGGTCGCCAGCAATTCGTTGAAAGTAGTGGCCTGGGAAGTCAGCCACGTAACCAGCGACCAGACGAAGAGGCTGCCGATGATGACCCGGCTGCGGTTGTAGCGATCGGCCAGAAAACCGGCAAAAGGGCTCATGAGGCCATATATCCACAAAAACACCGCCGTCAGTAACCCAAACTGCGCGTCGGTCATCGGAATGGCCGTCTTGATCGATTCGCGCATGGTGGTGATCATGGTGCGGTCGAGGTAATTCAGACAGCCGACCACGCAGAGAAGCGCTACGGCCAGCCAGGCCCCTGCGGGCAGGGCGGAAACTTTCGGGGGAATAGCGAGCGTATCGGTTTTCATAAAAGGTTTCGGAGATTACCTACCCCCACCCCCTAAAGGGGGCTTTTGAATCCGGATGTATTAGCCCCCTTCAGGGGGTGGGGGGTGTTGATTTATTGTAGCTCCAGGATCGAGCCTGCAATGTGACGGGTACTGTTGTCCAGGTTGTAGTAATAGACCACCAGCACGCGTTTTTTATCCAGTTGCACCGACCAGGGATAGCCAATGTCGCCGTTGCCGCCATCTTCGCGAAGTACAATTTCGGGAGCGGTTTTAAAGTCGGTACACTCGGCATTCAGAATGCGGGCGCGGATGCCAAACGGTTTATGGCGGTAGCCGTAGACCAGCAACACCCGGTTGTCGGCCAGCCGCGTGGCCTGCATCGGATGGCCCTGAAAGCCCATCGATTCCCATTTAAAACTTTTTCCGCCGTCGGTCGAGCGGGCAATACACGCCTGATCGTCCATATTCGCGGTGCGCAAAAAACCAATGATGTCGCCTTTGGGCGTTTCGTAGGCGGAGGCTTCGTTGAAGGTTATTTTATCGTCGATGGCTACGACGCTTTGGTATTTCCAGGTCAGTCCTTTGTCGTCCGAAACGATCAGGTGGTTCGAGGTTTTCTTCGGTGACTGGGAATCGCTGGATGCCACTACCCAATAGATACGACCGCTTTTGCCTTCGTATAACGCCCCCCGGTTGTAGGCCGGAATGGGTACGCCACCAAGCGGACTGAAGTTGATTTCGGGGGTAATATGCGGGGGATAAATCGGTCCCTGCCAGTTCTTGCCGCCGTCCGTCGAACGAACCAGATAACCACCCAGAAAAATGGCACCACCCGCTTCAAAATACGGTTTTTTCAAATTGGCCATACCTTCGGGTCGGAGGAACGCCCAGCCGTAACTGGCACACAGAATATCGCCGTTTTTCAGTTGGATCAGACAAGGATCCTGCGAACCGCCGAAGGTGTGGGAGTAAATCAGTTCCGGTTCTTTCGTCCAGTTTTCGCCATCTTTCGACCGGAGTGCCACCAGGTAGCTATTCGGATCTACGTGCGTCGTGCCTTTTTCGCCAAACCCTTTCCGGTCCGGAGCCCGCCGGAAGGCCAGCAACAACTCGCCGTTTGGTTTTTTGACAATCGACGGAAACGAAGCATAAAACCGCTCGTCTTTGTAAATTACGAAATCCTTCACTTTCCGGGCGGGCGGGACATCGGTGGTTTGAGGGGCAGGGGCGTTTTCCGAAACAAATGACATCAGGCCGAGGGCCACAACGCCCGAAAGCAGAAAAAACGAGCAGGCACTTTTCAGGTTTACGGTCATGAGGGCGGGTAGGGTTATCGGATTTCGTTTATCAATTTAAAATTGAATGGTATTTTATTCTTTGCGATGGAACGTATGCAAAATTAAGTTTTGTCCATTAGTCATCCTGCTACTTTTGTTTCGATTTGTTGTACTATTTTTCAAAGTTACCGAAGGGATTACCAGTTAGCCGGGCGGTTTCTGAATGATTGTATCAATCTTACGGTTTGGCGAACAGATTTTCCATTTGCCAGGCTTCCAGCGATTTGAGCGTGGCCGGGCTGCCGTGCGCCTGAATGGAAACGCCCTGGCTGTCGCTGCGACCCGGATACATGCGCACCGCCACGCACTGCCGACCATTCACGAAAACCTCCACGATACTTTTATCCACAAAAATCCGCAGGTCGATCAGTTCGCCTTCATTGATCAAGACCGAAGCGGTTTCCGGCACCCGCGATCGAACTCCCTCCAGCGTAGAAGCGGTGGAATTATCAATCGAGATGGCGCTGTATTGGACGGCTTTTCCCGGCACGGACCGATCCCAGAAACCGCCGTTTTTATAGAATAGAATGCGGGTGTATTCCTCTTTCCCCGGCGAACGGAGGACGTTCAGCTCAATCGTTGGCGAGTTTTTCGGATCAATGACCGCGTGCATTTCCAGCGCATTCCCGGAAACCGCCGACAGCACGATTTCCTGATTGTCGGGCAAGGGCGTTTCTGCCACGGTTACTTTTTTCGAGCGTAAAGACGCAATGTCGCCCGCGGGAGACATCAGTAATTTTCCGTTTTCGTCCAGCGTCAAAAGCCGGGGCAGCGTCATAATCCGGCCCCAGGTTTTGTCGGCCTTGCCTTCGTTGATGTTGAAAATGACGTTAATACCGCCCTTTCCGTCGGGATACGCCGAGGGCGCATGAACGCCGTTGGGCAACATCGGCCCGTGGTTGAAATTGCCGCCATCCGTAACGATGAATTTGTCGTTCACCTGATCATAATCGCCCAGCAGGTATTTTCCGCCACTCATATGGCTGAAATGCAGCAGAATATACTTCCCTTTGTTGCCAATCGGCCAGAAATACGGACAGGCACCGTCGTCGCCGACCATCCCGTAACCGTCGTTTTCGATGAAGGGATGCAAATACTGCCAGTTTGCTAGATCGGTTGACCGAAACAGAAAAAGAGCCCGAACCATTTTGTTGCCTGGCCCCACCGGACGCTGCCCGGCCAGCACGCTGTAATACTGATCGCCTTTTTTCCAGATGGCCGGGTCGAAAACGTTGTACGGTAATTGTTCGCCCGGTTTCGGAATCGGGATCACCGGTTTGTTTCCCAGCTTGGTCCAGTTCAGCAGCAAGGGATCGGTGGAAGTTGCCACCATAGAACCGGAGCCAACCCCGTGGTACATCGCAATCACCCGGTCTTTTTCCACGAAGGTCGTTCCCGAATACACCCGGTCTTCCGGATTGGGGTAAATGGCGTAGGGCAAATCCCGCCAGTGAATGAGGTCGGTGCTGACGACGTGGCCCCAATGCACGCGCGGATCCTCCGGCGGGAATCCCTGATAGAACATGTGCCAGCGGCCCTGCCAGAAACACAACCCGTTCGGATCGTTCATGATTCCTTCCGGACTCACGTAATGGTACGTGGGCCGGTGGTGATCTTCGGCGAGTTCTTTGCGGGAAGCATCAAACCGCTTTAGCATCGGATTGACTTTCAACTGCTTTTCCTGCTCCGCCAGCGTCGTTCCAAAGGTGTAAAACGGCACTTTGGACGCCCGGTTTTCCTGCGCCATCGTGAGCGAAGAAAATAGCGTTTCTGCGATCAGAACAACAGAAACTATGTTTTCGGCTAGTCGACCTCTCATTTTGCTTCCTTCAGATTAAACGTGGTGCTGTGGGCCATCGACACGATCATCTGCTGGTCTTTGACGGCGTTGCTGCTGCCGACAGCGACGGTCTTGTCCTGAATCCAGGCCACAATCCGCGTTTGCACCCGGCCCTTGATCACGGTTCCGGTTTCCCGGTCCACCCACTGCTCGCGTTTGTACAGAATCTTCCCGCCGTGCTCGTTGAAAAACCGGTAGCGGGAACCGCCCACCTGCCGGGCTTCCTGGTCGGGTAACAAATCTTCCACCCGGACGCCCAGATCACTAAGCCAGACTTCGCCAGTGGCCCGAATCAACCGACACGCCCGGCCTGCCAGCTCGGTGTCGTTGATGTAAGTCATGCTCATGGTAATCGGTTTAACCGGCGGCAAATCTGTGCCGTTCAGCATTGGAACCCGCACGGTCTCAAGGCTTTCCCAGTAATCGCCCGGACGAATGCCATCCACCGGCAGTAGGGGCACCAACACCGGAATATCCGGCGCCAGCCACTGAGCCGCGTGGCCCTTCGCGTCGATCTGACTCACTTTTCCCTGCCGACTGGCCACGAAACTGATCTGCTGTTTTTCCTGAGAATCTTCTTCGAACCACCGAAAACCGTTCACCTCGGCGGTCAGCGGAGCGGCTTCTTCGGCACCGTGTTTCCCCACTTTCAGCGTCAGGCTGGCCGTCGCTTCCAGGTACGGCATGTTGGTGGCCGGTCGGGGCGAAAATAGCTTGAAATGAGGACGTTCGACTTTCGTCAGCGTGTTTGTCACCGGAATACCCTGCAACTCGGCCACGGTTACTTCGTAAGTGAAGGTTTTGCCCGCGGGTAACTGGGGGGCTTTAACGCCCTGATCGGGTTTTAAATACCGGAACAACTGCTTCAGAATCCGTTCGTTTTCGGCCCAGGGGCGCGACATATTGCCGGTCCACGAGCCGTTGTCGCCCACCAGAATGAATTTCCCTTTTCCCGGTCGCGTCATCACGATGCCGGGGCCTTTGACGTTGCGGTCGGGGTAGCCCGCGTCGGACGCGACCTGCATCAAAACCGTCGGATTTTTGGCTTCCGGTAAAATCTTAAGCGTGCAACCCGAGCCGTAGTGGAAAATGGGTACGTCGTAGAAATAGGGGTGGTTTTCGCCGATGGCCACATCGGAATAATGCGTGTCGTCGCTGTTCCAGTCGAGGCCGAAACTGCGCACCAGTTTGCGCAACTGGATGCCTTCAAAATCTTCGGCGGCCCGGTCGTCGCCCCCGCTGTTGATCATCACCATCAAACTGCCGCCCTTCTCGACATACCGCCGGAGCATCGCGATCTCGGCATCGGTGATGAGGTTGGCCGTGGGGTCCAGTTTCGGATTGTCGGGATTGACAATGACAACGGCGTCTTTCGTCGCCAGCAGGGTTTCTGAATACGGTTCCTGCGCCATTGAAATGGCAAATTCTTTTTCCAGCGCGACAAAAACCGGGTCGAACGTGTTGGTGTGCACAAAATCATCCCAGCCGTAGCGACCGTTGATCGTGGTCCAGGAACCGGTCACCATGTAGTTGCCGACTTTGGTGCTGGGTCCTTTGCGGTGGTAATAATCAAACAGCAACGTTGGGGTTGGAGCTGCCTGCGGGCTGTATAAAAAAGGGACGGCGTCTTTCTTCGGCTTCTTTTTTGCTTTCGCCGTCTGATTCGAGTCAGCGACTACCAGGTCTTTTTTTGCCTTATTTACGTTCCAATCCACTGCTCCGGCGGAAACCGTATAGCCAAAATAAAGTACCAGAAAAAGCCAGTTGCGATAATCCATGTTCTATAAAATTGAGAATTTCAAAACCGTTTTATTTATCCCTGTCGCGTAGCGACGAAATGTTTGTAGGAGAATCCTTGCCGGGAATGAATCCTGGTCGCATAGCGACCGAACATACCCGCCAGAACAGGTTCGATCGCTACGCGATCACGGCAACAACAAAGGCAATCCGGCTACAGACATTCGATCGCTATGCGATCAGCCACTATCCCGAAAAAGTAGTCACTTATCAAAGCGGAGCAACCGTCACTTCCCGCACTTTGATGGCTTTGCGGGTTTGGCCCTGCGCATTCTTGTGCATAAAGTCGGAATAAATCACCAGGAATTTGTTTGGCCCGGTTGCCAGCAAACCCGTGTAGCCGCAGGAAACCGGCTCGGTTTTGCCCCGGTCACTGACTTCAAAAGGCAAGGACTCAAACGCATCAAAGGGCATCATCTCGAAGCCATTGGTCCATGTTTCGCCTTTGCCGTCGTTCGAAAACCGGAGCTGAACGCCCGGGCGACCGGCCGAAACCACCGTCACGCCGTTTTCCAGTTGCAGCAACCGGGGCAGCACACCGTTGGGTGTAATGACCTTTGGTTTGGTCCAGGTTTTACCCTGATCGGTGGAACGGCTAGCGTACATCGGACCGCTGTAAATGTCGTGCGAACGGATGACGCTGAGGTAGGTACCGTCGGCCAGAATTTCAAAAGCCGGTTCGGTAAACCAATACTTGTTCACGCCGTTGGTGTCGATTTTGGTGTCGGGCTGGTACGGAATGCGGCTCAGGATTTTCCAGGATTTCCCCGAATCGGTGGAACGATAGAAGAAAACCCCGCCTTTCGGGTCCACGCTTCCGTCTTCCCGAATGTGGAATCCCGGATAAATACAGGCCACAACCGCGCCATCGGCGGCTACTTTCATATCGCCCCACCACACCACCGGCACCATGCCGCGCAGACTGTAGCGCAGGGCCTGCGGATCATCGAGTGCCGCGTGTTCTTCCTGCCAGGCGGTTTCGCCTTTCTTCCGGCGGGCCAGAAAAACCCCCTGCCGACTCGCCGGGAGTTCGGTCAGTTTAAAAAATTTGTGTTCGTATTTTCTGCGGGTTATCGAACCCAGTGATTTCGGCATCGCCAGCTCGGATTCTTTGAGGGGCGTTGGGGTCAGGATTTTAATACGATCGCCATTGGGCAGCAATAACCCTTCATCGGCGCCGGTTTCTTCCCAGCTTTTCGGGTTTTGTTGCCAGGTTTTGCCGCCGTCGGTGGAGATGGACGAGGGAGACAGGGTATTTCCGTAGGATTCCATGGCGTCTTTGGCCATGTGCCATTTGGCCAGAATCGCCCCGTTGGCGGTGCCGGCGATGGTTGGAAACTGGAAAAAGCCCCATTCTTCCACTTTATCGGCGACACTCACCACCGCCGGTTCACCCAGCGTTACCCGGTATTTTTTCCGGCCATTCTGTTTATACAGAACATCGGTTTTGCCATACGCCGGAATCCCGTGCCTGATAACGGAAAGGGGCTCATTTCGTTCGGTCCATTCCAGGGCGGGAGCCGCTGCTTTTTGGGCGATTTTGCAGCCGCCCAAAATAAGCCCGAAAAGAAGCAGGAAGTAGGGTTTTGTCATTTGATTTTGCATTGTGAAAACAGAAATTCACCCCCAACCGTGCGACGGTCCGACCCCTAAAGGGGGCTAACGCATGCGGATTTTAAAGCCCCTTTAGGGGTCGGACCGTCGCACGGTTGGGGGTATATCAACGGGGAGACACCGTGATCTCCCGAACCTTGATGGCTTTGCGGATTTCGCCTTTTTCGTTCTTGTATTTGAAATCCGAGTAAACCAGTAAAAACTTGTTTGGACCCGTTGCTAACAGTTCAGGATACCCGCAGGAAACCTGGTCTTTTGGGTCTCCGAAGGGCAGCATTTCGAATGCATCGGTCCATTGCAGGCCGTTCGATGTCGTTGAAAAACGGAGCTGCATTCCGGGGCGGCCCGAAGCCAAAGCCGTGACGCCGTTGCTTAACTGGAGCAGTTTGGGCAACACTCCGGAAGGGGTAAACGCCTTCGGGTGGCTCCAGGTAGCTCCTCGATCGGTCGACCGGCTAACGTACATCGGGCTGTTGCCCAGCCCGTCGGTGGTTCGCAGGACGCAGAGGTAAGAACCGTCTTTCAGAATTTCGAACGCGGGTTCCGTAAAACCCAGTGCGAGTCGTTTGTTGCCGTTTGGGTCATGGGTCAAATCCGGCGCGTAGGGAATTCGGCCGACGATTTTCCAGGTTTTGCCCTGGTCGGTCGATCGGTAAAAATGCACCCCGGATGCGGCCACTTTTCCATTTTGGAGCGAAAAACCGGGGTAGGTGCCCGTCATGATTGCCTTCGTGGACTCGATTCGCATGTCGCCCCACCAGACGAGCGGAAAAAGTTTGTCATCCGTGTAGCGAACCGCCGTTGGATCAATGAGTTGGTTGTGTTCCAGCGTCCATTCTTTTTGGCCTTTTTTCAGCCGGTTGATGTAAACGCCCTGTAGCTTTTCCGGTAATTCATCCACTTTATAATAGGAAAAACTCCGGCCGTACGTTTCCGGCGTTGTCCCCACTTTTTTGGGGAGTTTCAGGGTGCTGGTGTCGATCGCGGCTGGCGTATAGTTCTTGATCCGGTCGCCATTGGGCAACACCAAACCGTCGCCCAGCGGTCGCGAACCCGCGTGAGGGGTCCAGGTCTTGCCGCCATCTGTCGAAACGGCGTAGCCATTGCTGTCCTTGCCATAGCTTTCGGCATGGTCGGAGTGCATGGCCCACGATGCCACCAGCGCGCCATCGACGCTTCGGTAAATGGTTGGAAACTGGAAATAGCCCCAGCCTACTGCTTTATCGGCCACTGCCACGACAACGGGCTGCCCCAGCGTGACGTGGTATTTTTCCTTACCATTCTGCTGATAAGCAACTTCCGTTTGTCCATAGGCCGGAATGCCGGGCGTGATGACGGAAAGGGATTGGTTTTTCTTTTCCTCCCAGTTTAGGGAGGAAACACCCGGTTGTTGGCTTTTGCCAACCAGCGAAAGGGTGCAAAGCAGAATGACAAGAGGAGATTTATTCATTGGGGTTAGGAGTTCTCCAGAGGAGGGGAGCGATCAGAAAAAAACGGGCAACCAGCGCACGTTTTAAATGTGCGCTGGTTGCCCGGGTGGGTACTTAATAACCGGGATTCTGCTTGATCTTCGGTTCCAGACTCAGTACGTTGCTCGAAATCGGGAACAGCAGCAGGTGATCCTTGCCTTTTTGAGCCTGTAGCGAGGGAACGATGTCGAACGCTTTGCCAAACCGGACCAGATCCCACCAGCGTTTGCCTTCCAGCATCAGTTCCAGCAGTCGTTCTTTCAAAATGGCCGCATCGTTGGCCTCTTTGGTTCCGTTGACAAATTTGTAGGCATCGAATTTCGCCCCGTAGGCCCGTTGCCGCACCAGATTCATTTCCGTACTGGGGTCCTGACCCAGGGCGTTTTTGGCTTCAGCTTTCATCAACAGCACATCGGCATAACGATACAGAATGATGTCGTCGACGAAAAACCGGACGCCCCCTTCAACGGTCCCCTGTCCTTTCGTCTGCACCGAGATGAAATAGTTGCGGGTGCCATTGGCACCGGTCGTATAGACCTCGTGAAAAGTACCGGCCCGGCGTTGATCATCGACCGAAAACTGGTTGCGGACGAGCGCACTGGGTTCCCAGACGTTGTTGCCGCCCGAAACACCCACAATGGCTTTGGAAGCGGCCTCGGCGTTGGCCGGCAAGGCCCCAACGGCCATGTAGATGTTGTTGAAGTAGTTATCGCCTACTTCCAGATACCGGAAGCCCACCGACATCAGGATTTCCTTGCTGCCTTTGTTGGTGTATTTGAACAGACTGGCATAGTCGGCCAGCAGCGAAACGTCGGCTTTGGCCACTTCGTCGCAGGCCGCCAGGGCTGTCGTGAAATCGGCTTGTCCACCGTTGGCGCGTTTGCCTGTCCACAAATACACATCGGCTTTCAGTGCGTTGACCGACGGTTTTGACCACATGCTCCGGCCATTGGTAAAGTTGTTGTCCGGGAAAAGTTGGAGAGCTTTTTCAATATCTTCTTTGATCAGCTTAAAAACATCCGCAGCGGGCGACCGTTCCAGAAAGGTCGTTTCCGGGTCATAGCCTTCAGTGGGCAGGGTCCGCAGTGGCAAGTCACCCCAGGTTCTGACCATGACAAAGTAGAGATAAGCCCGCATCGCATACGCCTGCGCCAGGGTGCTGTTTTTCGTACTTTCCGAATTGAAGGTAATCGTTGGTGCGTATTTTAAAATCAGGTTGGCAGCATTGACCCCCGAATACAGGCCGATCCAATCGGGTGCAGTGGCGGCCTGGTTCAGCGTATTCAAATAATAGCGGTCATAATCCAGCGTACCGGCCAGCGACTTCTGCATCACCTCGCTGCGGCCTTCGCCGTAGATGTACAGATTGAGCAGGGCTTCATTCCGTAGTTTGACATACATCCCGGCCAAACCGCCTTTGGCGTCGTCTTCCGTTTTCCAGAACGAAGCATTGGTGATCACGCTCGTCGGGTCGAGCATCAACTGGTCGGTGCAGGACGAGGTACTGAGCAGCAGCCCCAGCAAGACTCCCGAAACGAGTTTATAAGGTGATTTCATAGTTCAGTGCGTGATTAGAAGGTTAGAGAAGCGCCAAAAGCGATGTTCTTCGGAATCGGATACCGTCCGTTGTCCCGGTCGCCATCTTCCGGATTCAATCCTTTGTAACCGGTGAAGTAGTGCAGGTTGTTGCCCGTCAGGTTGAAGCGCAGGTTGCTGATTTTCAGGCGTTGCAAGACTGCCGATGGTACGTTGTAGCTGAGTGTAACTTCCCGGAGGCAGAGGTAATCGCCGGTTTCGTAGTAAATGGAATTGGTCGTTGTCAGGTGGTTTGCCGTTCCGCGCCAGTTGCTGTAGTTCCCGATACCCGGCTGATACTGCACCATGCTGGCTACGTCGCCTTGTCTTTTCCAGGATTTTTCGACCATTTCCTGCGTCATGCTCACCCCGGCCCACTGACCGTCCATGAACGCCCGGGCATAATTGTAGATGGTATGTCCCGTTGCGTAGTCCATCCGAACCACAAAGTTGAAGTTCTTGTAAGCCAGGGTATTGGAAATACCACCCGTCCAGACCGGGAACGGATTGCCTACGTAGACGCGGTCCCGTTCGTCGATGATGTTATTGCCGTCGACATCCTGGAAATTAGCGTCACCGCCGTATTTGGTTTTATCGGCATACGTGATGAGCTGATCCACCGGTGCCGATTTGGCGGCTTCGTCCGTGGCATAGACACCAATCTGGTTCCAGGCATAGTGATCGCCAATCCGGCCACCTTCGCGCAAACCACCTCCCCAGACATAGGTTCCGCTGGCAGGGTCAAATACATTATAGCCACCGATGCGGTTATTTTCGGTACCGTTGTAGGGCAATGTCAGAATTTTGTGGGTGGTTTTGGCCGCATTCAGGCCAATTTGCCACTGGAGCGGGGAAGAGGGCGATAGAATCTGCGCGCTGAGTTCGAGTTCAATCCCTTTGTTTTCCAGGCTACCCAGGTTCGTAAAGATGCTGGAGAAACCGGTCGATGGCGGCAGCGTCAGGCTGGTCAGCAGGTTGTCGGTCACGCGCCGGTAGACATCGACAATCATGTTTACCCGGCTTTTGAACAAACCGAGGTCGGCCCCCACGTTGAAGGTTTTGGATTGCTCCCATTTCAGCGACGGGTTCGGAATAACGGTATTCTGCACGGCAGAAATGCCCAGATAACGCGCTCCGACGCCGTATTCCCCCTGCGACTGGAAGTCCGTCAAACCGCTGATGTTCCCGTTAACCCCGTAGCTTCCCCGTAGCTTCAACTGAATCAGATCGGCGGGCAGGGCATTCCAGAATTCTTCGCGGTGGACGTTCCATCCGACCGAAACCCCCGGAAAGAAACCCCATTTGTGGTTGGCGCCGAGGTTGGAGGCCCCGTCGTAGCGGGCGTTCAGCGAGAAGAGGTATTTCTGCTGGTAGTCGTAGTTGACCCGGCCAAAGTAGCCCAGAATCACCTGGTCACTGACAAGACCACCCACCGAAACCGGCGTTGCGGCTGCATTTAGCGTCGGAATCAGATCCGTTGCCGCCCCCTGACCGCTGGCGGTCATGGCGTAGTTATTTCTTCCAAAATAAGAGAAACCGGCTTTCAGTGACAGATTATGGGAGGACGCAAACGTTTTGTCATACGAGAAAACTGCATCAGCCTGCATCTGGGTCAATCGGGAGTAGTTTGCCGAAGCCGCCCGCGTTGTAACCGCCGTTGTCCCGTTGAAATACGATGGTAAAAAGGAATACCCATCTCTTGTATCTTTATAAAGAGAGAGTTGCGGTTCAAAAGACAGACCCGGCAGAATATCCCAGCGACCTCCGACCGACAGGGTCATGTTTTCGATGGAATTGCCCCGTTTGTCTTTGTTCAGGAAGTATGATGCATTCCCATTCCCCCGGCTGGCACCCGGTGCCAGGGTTCCGTCTTCATAATACAGTTTTGAGGTCGGCACGTTGGCGGCTGAGCGGTAAAAAATCTGCGCAATGTCATACACCTCGTTGTTGGTCGAGCGGGTAAACATGGTTCTGCCGAAGAACTTCAGGTTGTCCCGCACTTTAAGCTCACCGTTCAGGTTAAACGTCAACCGATCATACTTGGTCGTAATAACCGTTCCCTGATTGTTCAGATACCCGACACCGGCGTTGAAGGTCGCTTTGTCGGAACCACCGGTTAGCGCCACATAATGGTTGTGCGAAACGCCATTTTGATAAATTAGTTTCTGGTAGTCCGTATTCTGAAAGATGATCGTTTTGGTCGAATCCAGTGGGTCCGGCATACTTTCCCAGCCTTCGTTCAGCTTGTGTTTGTTGGCGTCCGATAGATACTGAGTCGTGTAAATCGTATTGTTCGTCAGGTCGTTACCGGTTCCGGCACCCGTCGCCAGTGTCAATTGGCGGGTGGCTGTCGGGTCTTTTTTTGCCGAGCGCATTGCCCCGACCCGTTGCAGATAAATGTAATCGCGGGCGTTGGCCATTTCATACATTTTACCCGGTTGGGAGAAAACCAGGTCGTAGGAATAGGTTACTTTGGTTTTGCCGCTTTTACCGGTTTTGGTGGTAATGATTACGACGCCATTTGACCCCCTGGCGCCGTAAATAGCCGTCGAAGCGGCATCTTTTAATACTTGCAGTGATTCAATATCGTCGGGGTTGATGTCATTCATATTGGTCCGAATGATCCCGTCGATGATGTAGAGCGGAGCCGCGCCGTTGGGGTTGTTGATGGAGGTTCCCCCGCGCACAATAATCCGGGGTGCTGCACCCGGCTGACCGCCGTTGGCGGGGGCCTGCACCCGAACACCCGGGATGTTTCCCTGCAGGGCCGAGGCCGCGTTGGCATACGGCGTGTTCTCCAGCACTTTGGTGTCCAGCTTGGAAACGGAGGTCGTCAGCACTTCCCGCGACTGGGTGCCGTAACCGACCACCACCACTTCGTTCAGCGTTTTGCTGTCGCCTTTCAGGGTAATGTCCAGCAGGGCCTGGTTTCCGACCGTGATTTCCTGCGACTCATACCCCAGAAAGCTGAAGACCAGAATCGACTGGTCGCTGGGCACGTTAATGGTGTACTGGCCGCTGGCATCCGTCGTCGCTCCGCTGGTTGTTCCTTTCACAACGATGCTGACGCCGGGTAAACCTTCGTTCCGTTCATCGGTAATTTTGCCTTTGACCGAGCGCGCTTGTTGGGCGAAAACAGCGAGGCTACTGAAAAGTAGCGTAACCAACAAAAAATAGCGCTTTCCGAAAGAAAGAGCAGGTAAAGTTTTCTTTTCCATAGTATCTTAGATAGAAAGTCATACCAAATTTGACGATAGCAAAATTAAGTTTCGGTTCTATCGCATCCTGCTACTTTTATCTGTATTTGTAATACTATTTTTCGGAAAAGCCGGAAAGGTACTTTTTTTCGGAAGAAAAGGCGATTAGACGAGATTCAGCGTCTTTCGGTACTCGCTGGGTGTCATGTTCTTGATTTTTTTGAATTGCCGGTTGAAGTTCGCCAGGTTGTTGAAACCGCTTTCACCGGCGGCTTCGACAATGTTCAAATCTTTCTCGGATATTAGCTTACAGGCGTAGCCAATGCGAACCGTATTCAGGTATTCGACGAAGGAGACGCGGTAGTGTTCTTTGAAAAAACAGCAGAAGGTTGTCAGGGCCATGTTGGCAACGCTCGCAATTTCGGGCAGCGAGATTTCTTCCTGGAAGTTCTGCATAATATACTGGTTGATTTTGCGCAGATGGTCGGACGATTTAAGGTGGGTATTCTGCACATAACCAGGACTGGCCAGTGACTCATAATCAGTGGTTTGAGCGAGGAGGTCAAAAATGGACAACAACGACGACAGGCGTTGTAAACCGTTCATGGTCAGCATTCGGGTCATCGTGTCGGCAATCTTTTCCCGGGTTTCGCCCTTGATCACCATACCCCGGTTCGACCGCATCAGGAAGCTCCGGAAGGCCTCCATTTCCGGGATTTCCATGAACGTTTTGCCCAGGAAAGAATCGACAAACTGGACGACGATGGCGTCGGCCTGGTAGCCGGCTTCTCCCTTGAAAAATTCGGGATCGTTCACCCAGACGTGGGGCAGCGAAGGTCCCATAAACACCAGATCGCCCGCGTCGAAATACCCGATATGATCGCCCACCATCCGGCGACCGGTACTTTTCAGCACCAGCACCAGTTCGTACTCGGGATGGTAGTGCCACGGACAGGGGAAAAATTGGCCAATCTCCTGAAACACAATAAAAGATTTGTCGTATTCCTGTGGTAACCGAAATTCGATAGTTTTCATGGCGAATCGGACGTATAAAGTAAAACCGGTCAGTAAGTATAGTATAATTGTTGAATTCGTCAGAAACTTATGAAGAATAGTATCAGAAATATGGATAAAAGTAACAGAAATAGCAAACTCTCACGACTACTTTTGCTGATACGTACAGGGTCGACCAGTCGGCCCTGGTGAATACAACCTTTCTATCTGCTTTTTCACGCATGAGTAAAACAAAAGTGATTCACCCTGACCGTGACCCTGCCTTTGCGACCGGAGCCTATTCAGACGGGGTGATTGCCGGCGGCTTTCTATTTGTCAGCGGACAGGCGGCCGTCGATTTCAAGACGTCTCAATTTTTGCTGGGTACCATTGAAGAGGAAACCCACCGAACCTTACAGAACATCAAAACGATTGTGGAATCGGCGGGTGCCACGCTGGCGGATGTGGTCAAATGTACCGTTCACCTGGCCGACATCGCCGAGTTCGACCGTTATAATACGGTATATGCCCAGTATTTTCCGGGAATAAAACCGGCCCGAACCACCGTGCAATCGGTGTTGGCTGAGGGGTTGAAAGTAGAAATTGATTGCATTGTTAAACTCCCGGCCTGAAAACCTGTTCGGCGAATGGATGAGACTATACAAACGAGTGAGATCAGCGTAGGCGTTGTGGGGCTTGGGTTGATGGGCAGCAGTATCGTGGCGGCCCTGTTGATGGCTGGTCATCCGGTCAAAGCCATCGCCCCCCTGCCCAATGAACTGGCCGACGCCCTCCAGCGCATTACCAGTCAACTGCAACACGGCGAAGAAGCCGAACTACTCACGCAGCCGCTGGAAAAAACCGTCGCCCTGCTGACTCTTTCAGCGGATTACGGCGAACTGCACGACTGCCGCCTGGTGCTGGAGTGTGTCACGGAAAAGATCCCGATCAAACAAACCGTATACGAAAAGATAGCCGCTGTGGTGAGCACCGATACCGTGCTGGCCAGCAATACATCGGCCATTCCGATCAGCATGTTGCAACAGTATGTGCCCAATCCGGAGCGGTTTATGGGCGTTCACTGGGCCGAACCGGCCTACATGACCCGGTTTATGGAAATCACCTGCGGCACCCACACCTCGGTGGCCCTCGCCGACTGGGTGTTTCGACTGGCCCACCACTGGAAAAAAGAGCCCACGCTGCTGCGGAAAGACATTCGCGGCTTTGTGACCAACCGCCTGATGTACGCCATTTACCGCGAAGGCCTGCACCTGGTGGAAACCGGGGCCGCCAGCCTGGACGATGTCGACAAGGCGTTTCGCTACGATGCCGGTTCCTGGATGACGATGATGGGGATTTTCCGGCGGATGGACTACACCGGTTTGCAGGATTACCCCGAAATCTTCCGGCGCATTTTTCCCCAACTGAGCAATTCCGAAGCGGTTCCGAAGCTGATGCAGCACCTTGTGGACCGGCAGTTGCGGGGGACGCAAAGCGCCCAGGGCCTGTATGACTATACCGAAGAAGAAGCGAAGGAGTGGGACAAAGCCTTCGCGGTTTTTAATAAAGACATCTATCAATTGGCCGCCCGGTATCCGTTCCGGACCGACCAACGAATCGGTTAAACCAACGTAATGACACACTACACCGAATCGGCCGCCTTGCTCGAACGGGCAAAAAAAGTGCTGGCCGGGGGCGTTTCGTCCGAGTTCCGCAAGTACAATCATCCCCACGCCATTTTTTATACGCACGGAAAAGGAAGCCGGATCTACGACGTAGACGGCAATGAATACCTGGATTTTACGCTGAGCCAGGGGCCGCTGCTGCTCGGGCATTCGCACCCGGAGGTGTTGCAGGCCATCCACGACTATTCCGAACAGGGCCAGCTTTTTGCCGGCCAGCACCACAAAGAAATTGAACTGGCCGAAAAACTGGCCGGACTCATTCCGTCCGCCGACCTCATGCGGTTTTGCCTGGACGGTTCCGAAGCCGTGCAAACCGCCTTTCGGGTAGCCCGCGCCAAAACCGGCAAAACCAAATTTCTGCGTTTCGAAGGGCATTACCACGGCTGGCTCGACAACGTCGCCTGGGGACTTTCTACGCCTTCGGTAGAAGCCCTGGGCGACCGGGAAGACCCGAACGTGTATCCCTGGAGCGCCGGTCTGGCCCCGAATTCCCGGGATGAATTCATCATCCTGCCCTGGAACGATCTGGAACTGGTTCGGAAAACCGTCGCCGAACACCACCACGAACTGGCCGCCATCATTACCGAGCCGATTATGTGCAACAACGGCTGCATTCTGCCGCAGGACGGTTTTCTGCAAGGCCTCCGCGACCTCTGCGATCAGTACGGAATGGCGCTGATTTTCGATGAAGTCATTACCGGTTTTCGGGTTTCACTCAAAGGCGCCCAGGATTATTTCGGTATCACGCCCGATCTGTCCATTTTTGCCAAAGCCATCGCCAGCGGTTACCCCATCAGTGCCATCGTTGGCAAACGTGCGTGGATGCAGTTGATCGAGGAAGCGAAAGTGATCCACGCGGGCACGATGAACGCCAGCAACCCGACCATCGCGGCCGCTTTGGCCACGATTCAGGTGCTGGAAAGGGACCAGCCGTACGAACGCTTATACCGGTTTGGTCAAAAACTGATGACGGGTCTGGAACAGGCCGCAGCCGAAACGGGCCAGAACCTGCGCGTGCAGGGACTCGGACCCATGTTCCACGCCGGTTTTACCGACCAGCCACCCGCAACCGATTACCGGGGTACGCTGGGGTATAACCGGGTTAAACTTGCTAAATTCATTGCGGGTATGCACGATCGGGGCGTCCGGGTCATTGGCCGGGGGCTGTGGTACATCAGTGCGGCCCACACCGAAGAGGATATTGATCATGCCATCAAAACGGCCCGGGAAGTGCTGGGAAGTGAGGAGTTGGGCTGGTAGCAATCCGAACAGAAGAGAGCTGCTGCGCTTATTTCCAGTGTTTTAACACCAACGAATTATGGGTAACACATCACCTGAAAAAGAAGAGATCCTGGTGACGGGCTGGGGCAAACGGACAACGGGGATCATCGCCTGTTTACGACAGGCCGGCCACCCGGTTACGGTATATACCAACCACCTGTTTGACACGACCGACTGTGGCCCGGTTTCGCCAATAGGAGTGGAAATCGATGCGTCGGATCGGCTGGTGAAGCAAATCCGGCACCTGGATAGTCCGTTGCCGGTCAATCTGGTCATTGCCGGTACCGATGAGAATGAGGCTCAGAAAAAAGCCCTGATCCGGCAACTGGAAGCGGTTCTTTCGCCTAATGCACTGATTGCCATTAATACGGAGAGCATTCCGCTCAGCAGTCTCCAGCAGGACGCCCGCCATCCCGAACGGATCATCGGCGTCAACTGGACCGAACCCGCCGATACGACGTATTTTCTGGAAATCATCACCAACGAAAAAAGCGACACCAAGCGGGTCGACGACTTTTATACTACGGCGAAATTATTCTGGCAAAAAGACCCGTATGTGATTCAGAATGACACCGGTATTCGAACCCGGATGCTGTGCGCTATGATTCGGGAAGCATTTTATCTGGTGGAAAACGGCTACGTTTCCGTCGAGGATGTCGACCGCGCCTGCCGGAATGATCCGGGCTATTATTTACCCTTTTCGGGCAATTTTCGGTATATGGACCTCATGGGAACGTTCATTTACGGCGTCGTCATGCAGGATTTGTTTCCCGAATTGTCGAAGGCCCGTCACGTTCCCCGGTTTTTTACCGAAACGGTGGAAAAGGGCGGTTTGGGCATGAGTACCGAAAAAGGCCTCTACGCGTACGAACCCGGAGAGGTGGAACAATGGGACGAATCGTTTCGGGAGTTTAGCCTCCAGATTCAGGAGTTGATCAGCAAATACCCGTTCAATTACGCCGAAACCCCGCAGCGGGTGAGCAAACAGACCGTGGTAGTATGACGAAGCGACTGATTTTCGACGCCCACCTCGACCTGGCGATGAACGCCCTAGAATGGAACCGGGATCTGTCGCGCCCGCTGGTCGAAATCCGGCAGCGCGAAATGGGCATGAAAGACAAACCCGACCGGGGCAAAGGCACGGTTTGTTTGCCCGAACTCCGGAAAGGCGGTATTGGCCTGGTGGTGGCCACGCAATTGTCGCGGGTGACGCCCTTGGGAAGTTCGCTGCCCGGCTGGCACTCGCCACAGCAAGCCTGGGCCATGACCCAGGCGCAACTGGTCTGGTACCGCGAGATGGAAGCTCTTGGCGAGATGGTTCAGATCACCAATCTGGCGGAACTGGAAGCGCATCTGGCGTTGTGGAACAACACCGGACAACCGGACGAAGAAAAACCGATCGGGTATATTCTGAGTCTGGAAGGGGCGGATTCGCTGGTGGATGTTTCGTATTTGCACCGGGCCTATGACTACGGGTTGCGGGCCATGGGACTGTCGCATTTCGGGCCGGGCCGCTACGCGCCGGGCACCAAAATGGAAGGGCCGCTGACGCCGTTAGGATTCGAATTACTGAACGAAATGGGCAAGCTCAACCTGATTCTGGACGTCACCCACCTGACCGACGAGGGATTCCGGCAGGTGATGGATCGCTATCAGGGGCCGGTTTGGGCCAGTCACCACAACGTCCGGAAGATCGTTCCGAACCAGCGCCAACTGACGGATGAGCAGATTAAACAACTCATTGAACGGGATGCCGTGATTGGCGGCATGCTCGATTGCTGGGCGATGGACATCCGGTTTATCGATACGGTTTCGGACCCCTGGCAACTGGACATCCGGCTCGAAAACCTCGTCGATCACTGGGATCACATCTGTCAGATTGCCGGCAACAGCCATCACGTGGCCATTGGAAGCGATCTGGACGGTATTTTCGGAACGGAACAGTCGCCCTGGGATATGAACTCAATTGCTGATTTGCGGAAATACGAGGACATTCTGGCTCGTCGGGGCTACCAACCCGCCGATATCGACAATATTTTTCACGGAAACTGGCTGCGGTTTTTACGCAAAGCCTGGAAATAAATAACTCCCAAGTTGCCCCCCACCCCCTAAAGGGGGCTTCTGATCCGGATGAAAAGCCCCCTTCAGGGGGTTGGGGGCAAACCGAACGAAACGATGAACTTTCAAGCCGGAGCGGCTCAGGTAGACATTACGCCCCCGTTGGGAACGCTGATCAACGGTGATTTTATCACCCATTACGCCCGCTATATCCACGACCCGTTGTATGCCAAGGCGCTGGTACTGCAACAGAACAACACGCTGGTGGCTCTGGTAATGGTCGACATCTGCGCCATGCCGAAAGATTTGGTGGATGAGGTCAAACAACTCATTCAGAATCAGACCGGAATTGCTCCCCAAAACGTGCTGATTGCCAGTACGCATACCCACGCGGCTGGCTCCGTGGCCAGTCTGCTGCTGGGAGCGGCCGATTTGCCCTACCGGCAAAAGTTGCCGGGTTTCATTGTGGAAGCGGTCGTGGAAGCAACGCAGCAGCTTCGGCCGGCCAAAGTCGGATTTGGGGCGGTTGACGTGCCGGAACACGTCGTTTGCCGCCGGTTTTTCATGAAGGAAGGCTATGCCGCCCGCAATCCCGTCACCGGCGGACTCGATGGCGTGAAAACCAATCCGTTCGGCGATGAGCAACAGATCGACCGGCGCGTGGTTCCCATCGACCCGCAAGTCGGTTTTCTGGCCGTGAAAGGACTGGACGACCAATGGATCAGTGTCCTGGCAAATTACTCGCTGCATTACGTCGGCGATTGGGAAAACGGCACGATCACCGCTGATTATTTTGGGGTGTTTTCCGATGAACTGCGCCGTCAACTGGGCGCGGGTTCGGCGTTTGTCGGCATGATGAGCAACGGCACGAGCGGAGAAGCCAACATCTGGGATTTTCTGGACCCCGACCGCTATCCGAAAGAGCATTTTGCCAAAAGCGACCTGATCGGCAAGGACATTGCTAGTCGGGTTGGCGAGGCTCTACAAACCGTTGACTGGCAGACGAATCCAGACCTTTTTGCTCACTATGCCGAGGTTCCGACGGGCGTTCGCAAGCCGTCGGCAGACGAACTGGAAACCGCCCGGAGTGTGGTGGCCGTATCGCATTATGAAGCCATTCAACAGGTCGATGCCGATGCGTTGCACCGGATTTATGCCCGCGAACAGGTGCTGCTGAACGACTATCCGGACACGATTCTGTTTCCGGTACAGGCCATTCAGATCGGTACCGGGCAGATCGGGGCTTTGGGTGGGGAGTTTTTTGCCGAAACCGGTTTGTGGCTCAAGCAAAACCGGTCGGGCAACTCCTACTTTACCATCACAATGGCCAATGGCTACGTGGGCTACGTGCCACCCGCGCACGAAATTCAGCGGGGCGGTTACGAAACCTGGCGGTGCCGGACCAGTTTTCTGGAATTGAGCGCCGAGGAGCGCATTCGAACAAAACTGGTGGACTTGCTGGATAAAAAGGAGTTAGAATTTAACGCAGAACTTTCTCTTGACGCCCCTAAATCCCCTAAAGGGGACTTGGACGCAGCTTAATTCGGATGCTAAAAGTCCCCTTTAGGGGAACGGGGCAATACTAGATAATAACGATCAACTAACGGTTCAATTCGCATGGAAACAGGAAACGCGCAAGACCTGAAAGAAGCCTTTCGCCGGGACGGATACGTTTTTCTACCCGGTTTTTTATCCCCCGCCGAGGTGGGTGAACTCAATGAACAGGTCAACAATTTTATCAGCGGAGCAGTACCCGCGATGCCCAAAGAACTCGTCTTCTACGAAGACAAGAACGATCCGGCGACCTTGAAGCAGCTCATCGATATGCAGAAATTCAATGCCTATTTCGATGTGATGCTCAATAACAGCAAATTCAAGCAGATTGCTGAGTTCCTGCTGGATGATGTGGCTATTCCTAAAACCCTTGAATATTTCAACAAACCGCCCAAAATCGGCAAACCGACGCCCCCGCACCAGGACAATTATTATTTCATGCTGAAACCGACCGAAGCGGTGACGATGTGGCTGGCGTTGGAGGATGTCGATGCCGAGAACGGTTGTGTTCGCTACGTGACCGGTTCGCACCGCCACGGCATTCGACCGCACGGACGAACCCAGACGCTCGGGTTTTCGCAGGGCATCACGGATTTCTGGAACGAAGACGATCAGGCCAAAGCCGTTGCTTTTCCCGCCAAACCGGGCGATCTGCTGATTCACCATTCCATGACGATCCACTGGGCCGAAGCCAACCGCACCGAAAACCGTACGCGCAAAGCCATTGGCCTGATTTACTGGGCCGAATCGGCGAAGGAAGATGCCGAAGCGAAAGCGGCTTACCAGAAAAAATTACACGCAGAAACCCTCTGAGATGATCGATCCGGACACGCTTATTGGTCACGGCACGCACCGGTATGAGGTTTTCCCGGACTGGGGCAAGCTGAATCCGGCGACGCATCCGGTCAAGGATTGCCACGAAATGGTGATCGACGCCCAGGGCCGGATTTTGATGCTGACCAATGAAACCCGCAACAACATCCTGATCTACGACCGGTCGGGAAAGCGGCTGGATTCATGGGGAACGGACTATCCGGGCGGCCACGGGTTGACGTTAGTTAACGAAAACGGCGAAGAATTTTTGTTGATTACGGACATTGATCGTCATCAGGTCATTAAAACGACGCTAACGGGTCAGGTTGTGATGGTTCTGGATTATCCCCGAGAGATCAGTGCCTACACCTCCGCCGACCAGTTTCTGCCAACCCAAACCGCCGTTGGCCCGACCGGCGATCTGTATGTAACCGACGGCTACGGCCTGCAATACGTCATTCAGTATACCAGTCAGGGCGAATACATCCGGCACTGGGGTGGACGGGGCGATGAAAACGGGCAGTTTGACTGCGTACACGGGATTGCGCTTGACACCCGAAAACCGGAAAATCCAACTTTGCTGATTACCTCCCGGAACCACAATGTGCTCAAGCGTTTCACGCTGGATGGGCAATACGTCAGTACGATTCCGCTGCCGGGCTCGTTTGTCTGCCGACCGGTTATTCATGATCAGTATGTTTTTGCGGCTGTCTTTCGGTCTACCACCAACCGGACTGTTGGCTCCGGCTACATCACCATTCTGGATAAAAATGATCGGGTAATCTCGACGCCGGGCGGCACCGAACCGATCTATGAAAACGGTATCTTACAAACGCAATCGCAACACCGTCCGGTTTTTGTCCATCCGCACGACGTTTGCATCGACGCAGACGAGAACGTGTACGTTTGCCAGTGGAATGCCAACAACGTATATCCCATGCAGTTAAAGCGGGTATAACGAAACGGAAAAACAGATTTTACCATGAAAATGCGCGAAAGCCGGGTATTGAAGAAGTTACGAGCTGGCGAAGTGGTCAGTTGTTTTAAAGTGAATTTTGGCGATGGTCAGGCATCCGAACTGGTGGCCTTAACCGGTTTTGACTGCATCTGGATCGACCGTGAACACCAGGGACAGGATTGGTCGGTGGTGAGTTCGCACATCTGGGCGACCAAATCGCAGGATGCCGATATCATGGTCCGGGTGCCGCGCGGCAGCTACAGCGATTACGTCAAACCGCTGGAACTGGACGCCACCGGCATTCTGGTGCCGCACTGCATGGGGCTGGAAGACGCGAAGAAAGTGGTTCAGATGACCCGTTTTCATCCCCTGGGCCTGCGGGCCATCGATGGCGGCAATGCCGACGGGGCCTATACCAACCTGGATTTTCACGAATACCTCCGGCAAGCCAATCAGCAGCGGTTTGTGGCGCTCCAGATCGAAGACCCCGAACCGCTCGACGAACTAGAGCAAATTGCCGCCCTCGACGGCGTGGACATGCTGTTTTTCGGCCCCGGCGATTTCAGTCAGGCCATCGGTGCGCCCGGCGAGTGGAACCATCCCAGATTGGTAGCCGCCCGCAAACGCGTCGCCGAAGTGTGTGTCAAACACGGCAAATTTGCCGCCACCACCGGCCCCATCGACCGGCTGGAAGAGTTCGTGGCGATGGGCTACAAGTTCGTCAGCGTGGGAGCCGATGTCGTGGGCGTCAGTAATTATTGTCACGGTCTGGTCAATCGCTTTAACAAGGAAACGACACCGGCTCAACCGGTTCAGGGAGGGTATAAATAATGAGAAAAAGGGAACTGGGAAAAACCGGCATCGCGGTTTCGGAGCTGGCTTTCGGTGGGGTTGAAATCGGATTGCCCTACGGCATCGGCGTTAAAAGCGCGGCTGACATGCTTTCGGAAGATGAATCGATTCGCCTGTTGCACGAAGCCACGGAATCGGGCGTCAATTTTTTCGATACCGCCCGCCTGTACGGCGCGAGTGAAGCCATCATGGGCAAGGCCTTTCGGGACCGGCGCGAACAGGTCGTGATCGGGACCAAATGCCGTCAGTTGCGCGATGGAAACGGCGAGTTACCAAACGGTTCTGACTTAAAAAAGCTCATCAAAACGTCGTTGCTGGAGAGCCTGACGGCTTTACAGACGGATTACGTGGACATTTTCATGCTCCACCAGGCCGATCTGGGCATTTTGGAGAATGACGAAATCCCCCAAATTTTTGCCGATTTAAGAGCAGAGGGCGCGATTCGGAGCACGGGCGTTTCGACGTATACGGTTGAGGAAACCCAGAAAGCCATCGAAACCGGGGTGTGGGATGTCATTCAACTGCCGTTCAACCTGATGGACCAGCGACAGGCGCAGGCGTTTGCACAGGCTGCGGAAAAGGGCGTCGGCATCGTCGTTCGGTCGGTTTTGATGAAAGGCTTACTGACCAGCAAAGGCCACCAACTGCACCCGGCCCTGGCCGATGTTGAAAACCACCTCCGCCGGTTTGATGACCTGGTGGCTACCGGTTTTCCGGATTTGTCGACACTGGCGGTTCGGTTCGTAGCCACCTTTCCGGAAGTGTCTTCCCTGCTGGTGGGCATCGACAAACCGGCTTATTTGCACCAGTCGCTGGCGGCCGTAAACGGCGCTCATCTGGATGCCGAAACCCTGGCCCGGGCGAAAGATCTGGCCTATCCCGACCCCACTTTTCTCAACCTGCCCCACTGGGACCGGATGGGCTGGTTAAACTAACTGCGAACAACCTTATGCATATCAACGATTTATTCAATTTAACCGGAAAAGTGAGTCTGGTAACGGGTGGCGCGGGCAACTACGGAAAGTGCATTGTGGAAGGGCTGGCGGAAGCCGGTTCGACGGTGATCACGGCTTCCCGCAACCTGGCCGCCGGGCAGGAAGTGGCCAACCAGTTTCAGGAACGGGGGCTGGACGTGTTTGCCCTGCCGGTCGATCAGGGCGATCCGGCTTCGGTTCAAAACCTGAAAACGCAAATCCAATTACAGTTCGGCAAGCTGGATGTGTTTGTCAACAATGCGGTTTCGCGACCCATGAAGGGCTACGATGCGCCCCTCTCGGATTTTGCGGAATCGATGCGGGTCAATGCCACCGGTTCGATGGACATTCTGCGCGAAATGGCCGACCTGATTGTCGAAAACGGGGGTGGAAGTATCATCAACATCGGCTCGATGATGGGCATGTTTGGCCCGGATTTGTCGAATTATGAAGGCACGACGATGGGTAATCCGCCCCCCGATTATTTCTTTCACAATGCGGGTTTACTCAACCTGACGAAATACATGGCCCAGATTCTGGCGGGGAAAAACGTGCGCGTCAACTGCGTCAGTCCGGGTGGTTTGTTCAACCACCAGCCGGAACGGTTTCTGGAGAATTACACCAAAAAAGTCCCCCTGCGACGCATGGCGAACCAGGACGACATCAAGGGGCTGATCGTGCTACTGGCGTCGGAAGCGGGCGCGTATATCAACGGCGAAAACATTCTGATGGATGGCGGTTTGAATGCTTAATGCCGCCATTTGACGTATTTCCCCTTGCTCAGTAACTCGGCCCACTGGTGGTAGCCCGCCAGCGTCAGGTGAACGCCGTCCCAGGAGTATTCTTTTTTCAGCTTCCCGGCTTCGTCCACAAAGTGCGGGTGGAGATCGATCACTTCGAAGCCTTCCGTTTGAGCCATCTCTTTCAGGGCCGCATTCAGTTTCTGGATGTGGCCTTCTTTGTTATAGTGGCTCTTGAGTTTCTGAAAAGAATCGTTGGTCGGCAGTAGTGTCTGGAAGTAAATTCGGGTGTTCGGCGTACCAGTTTTCAACCGGCGAGCCATCCGCCGGTAGTTTTGCAGAATGACGGCGTCGGGGATGTTGCGCGCCAGATCGTTGATGCCAATCAGGATAAAAACCTTCGCCGGACGCCCCTGAATCACTTCGTCGAGTCGTTCTAGCACGCCGAAGGTGATGTCGCCCGGAATGCCCCGGTTTTTGTACCGGCTGTCGCCCAGTAAATCGCTCCAGTCGGCCCAGAAGGTCAGGCTGTTGCCCAGAAAAACCACGTCTTTTCGGGAATGCGGCAGCGATCGGAACAGATCAACCCGGGCCTTGTAAATATCGGGCCGAACGGTACTGTCCCATTTGATTTCCTGGGCGAAAGCCGCCCAATTTCCAACCAACAAAAAGGCAATGAATGCCGCGGTCTTTCTACGTTGTTTGTGATGGTTCATAGCTGACTTGGTGTAGAAAACGGTTTGCTTGCGTTAGAGAGGTGTTTATTTTATTTTGACAAGTAAATAGCGGAGTCGTTTGCTGCCCCTGAAGGGGCAACACAGCGCAGCGTCGGTAGAAAAAATAGACCAGCCTTCTCCGCGTGCCGTCAGGTACGCGACTAGAAAGTTGTTACAAATCGTTGTGTACCTGACGGCACGCGGGAGCATGAAATATGCGTAGTTTCTACCGACGCTACGCTGTTTAATTCCTACGGGAATGGCTCTGGTATTCAATGAAAATCAATTAACCTACATCCTTCACAAGGATTCGGCTTCGTCCGTTCGGTCAATTCCCAGCCAATTGTGAAACCGTCAACTCATTCAATAAGGGTTTGCCGGTTTGAAACCGCAGGGTGTTTTCTAAAAAGATCGACGAAACACGCTCCAGAAACCGGGGACTCAGGCTGGACCCCGAAATGTGGGGCGTCAGGATGACGTTCGGGAAGTGCCAGAGCGGATGTTCCGGCGGCATTGGGTAGTGGTAGTGGGTGTCGAGGGCGGCCCCCGCAAACCAGCCTTCCGACAACGCTTGTAACAACGCCTTTTCCTGAATCAGTGGACCACGCGCCGGGTTCAGCAAAAAAGCCGTGGGTTTCAGCAGCCGCAGCTCGGATTCGCCCATGATGCCCGTGGTGGTTCCGGTCTGCGGAATCGCCATCACCAGAAAATCCAGGCTCTTTAAAAACGCTTCTTTTTCGGAACCATAAAACACGCGGTCGGGCAAATTGCCTTCGGAATCACCGGTGCCGGGGACATTATAAACCGCATCCCGCGGCTGAATCGGTTGCCGAACCAGCACATGAACCGTCATGCCCAGGGCCTTGGCCAGTCGGGCGGTTTCGCGGCCAATCCCGCCGTAGCCCCAGATGCCCACCACCGAACCGCGAATTTCGTTCTGAAACCGGGCCGACCGATCCCAGATCCGGCCCTCCTGATTCCGAACCAGCCCGCGCAGGTCCCGCGCCAGATTGATCATCATCGCGATGTTCCATTCCGCAATCGGCACGTCGAAAACACCCAGCGAGTTGCAGGCCCGGACACCCCGCTCCACAAGGTTTTTGCCAAACAACTGGCTGTAGCCGGCCGAACTGATCTGTACCAGTTTCAGCCGCTTCATCGCTTCGTGGTTTTCGGGAAGAAAAGTGCAGAACAGGACATCGCAATCCTGAATCTGATCGGTCGGCAAAGGTCGTGCTTTCTCTTCCGGCTGCTCCACAACCGCTACCGAAACTTCCGGAAGTTGCTGCAACGAACGGAGGACTGGTTCGTAGACCGGCATATCAATCAAGACATTCAGCATGGTTTCAGGTCGTCAGAATTTTGCCGGGAACGCTGTTGAATTCACCGCTGCCGGGAATGAACGGAAACCGGCGAATCGTCGCTTCACTCAGTTCAATGCCCAAGCCCGGTTTTTCGGGGCGCACTACGTAGCCATTTTTCATCTGTAAACTGTCGCCGATGACTTCGCTGTGCAGCGGGCCATAGGCCGGGGCGACTTCCAGGATCACCGTGTTCGGGCAGGCAAAACCGCAATGAATGTTCTGCATCTGCGAACCGCCCGCGCCCCAGGCATGGGGCGCAATTTTCTGTCCGCGTTGCGCCAGACGGGAGGCCACCTGCATAAACTGATCCAGACCGGCGGTAAAGGAAGCATCCGGCTGACCGATTCCGAAGCTGTCCTGTTCGATGAACGTCTGCCATTCGCAAACCGACGTCAGGCATTCGCCCCCGGCAATAATGGTTTTGGTGTTCCGGCGCAGTTCGGCGTAGAGGTCGGGCCGGGTGTAGTGCAGCGGTTCTTCCAGGCAAAAAAGATTGTACGGTTCCAGCGCCTGGGCGACCGCCGTGGCGGTTTCGAGTTCCCAGGTCAGCGTCGGGCTGTTGCCCATGTGGGCGTCGAACAGCAGCCAGAGGTCGTCGCCAAATTGCTGGCGGACGTATTCGGCTTTTTTCGCTTCCAGGTCAGCGGCTTCCGTTGGGTTAATGGAAATTTGAAAACCGCCCGCTTTCCAATACGCTCCGGCTCCGATTTTAACCCCCCGAAACCCCAGCGATTGGTAAAAGGCCACTTTGTCGCCCAGCTTTTCCAGGGGATAGTTACTTGGTCCACCCGTCGCATAGCAGGGAAGTTGATCCGGGGCAGAAAATGGGTTTTCTGCGGTTTGCGGAAAGCCGCCTTTCCAGGCTTCGCCGAGTAGTTTGTAAACCGGAACCCCCAGAGCTTTCCCTTTCAAATCCCACAAAGCGGCTTCGATTCCGGCCAAAACGATGGCTCCCAGGCCGACGCGGCACCAGAAATTACCGCACTGGTACATGCGCTGCCACAATTCCGGAATGTCCTCGACGGTATTGCCAATCAGAATCGGTTTGAAAAACTCTACGATGGCGGGGACGCCTTCCGGGAAAAAATACCCGGCGTAGGTTTCGCCCAAACCGGTCAGCCCGGCGTCGGTTTCGATGCGAATAAAAGCCGCACTGCGCAGTTGACGCGCTTCGGAAAGATACGGGTCGTTCGTGCAGGGACCCGTCAGCAGGATGGTTTCGACGTTTGTAATTCTCATGTCAGTCGGTGACTTCTTTAAGAAACCGCTTAATCATTTGCCCCCAACCCCCTAAAGGGGGCTTAACACTTCCGGATTTTGAAGCCCCCTTTAGGGGGTTGGGGGCAGTTTTTAAACCGTTTTAGACAGAACGGCGATTTCAAGGGCCGCCAACGTAATGGGCTCTTTGCTTTGGTTTTCAACGACAATTTTGTTCCAGCCGTCGGTGATGAGCGAAACCGGAAACCGGTACGTGTAGCCCACATGATCGTTGGTCAAATGCGTCAGCGAGCCGCAGGGGCGGAGCAGTTTGTCGGTCGATTCGTTTTTGAGATTCGGCCAGCAGCCGTTGATCGAAACCGGCAGGTAGGTCGGTTTTTCACCGGCTTTCAGCACCACCTGCACCAGCAGTTCCAGATTCTGGTCGGCCGGTTCGGCGCACATGGCCAGTTGGAACGAACGTTGTGCAAAAGGGCCGATGCTGGCGGGCAACTGGGCGGGAAGCTCAAACGGGGTTGGATTGAAAAACGCCCCGGCGGTGCTAAAACAATAGTGTTTGGTTTTCCCCCGCAGGAAATCGAGCTTGTCGATGTCGCGCAAGGCCGTGTAATCGGACCGAATGCCCGGAATTAGCGGTTGATCGGTACAGAAAAAGTTGAACCATTCGATGCCCTGCGCGCCCATCGCCAGTTTCGCGGCCGCATTGGCCCGCACAATTTCCGGACTGGCGCTAATGTACCGCATCCGCTCTTTGACCGTTCCCGATTCGTTCTGCGTGGGGAGGCTGTTGGCGCCATCGTCCACGGAACCGTAAATGGTTACGCGGTCGCCCAGGCGTTTTCTGAATTCGTCATGTGGCATGTCCCAGGTCGTGGCCCAGAAACCCGCCGGAATCACAAAATCGAGGGTTCCGTCCTGGCACAGCGTGACCACATCCACGCCGATGGCTTTCAGTTGGTCAAGTGCCCCCGGAATGCGCATCCCGAACGGGTATGGTTTTCCGGTTTTCTTGGCCTGACGCTGCGTGAGCGCGCGAATCTGGCGAAACCAGTCGTTCATCATGGCAATGGTTTCGGGCGAGGCACCGGGCTCGCAGCAGAGCGGTTGCCGCCACCAGTCCAGTTCCAGCCCTTCATAATCGTAATCTTCCACCACTTCCCGAATCTGCTCGAACATCAGGGCGCGGACTTCCGGTTTTTCGTAATTCAAACCGATTCGGTCCTGTGCATTCTGCAACCCGTAGGAAGCATGTTTAAGCCGCATTTCTTCCTTCTTGAAGAGCGGTAGATTGAAAAAGCTGCCTTCCACGTTCCGGCTGCCGTGCATGTCGTTCATCCGAATGCTGACCCAGGGCGAGATTTTCCGGCGTCGGCACGCTTTCGAGGTTTCGGCCAGCCAGTCCACGCCCGCGTCGATCAAATCCTGGTAGCGGTTCATGAAGCGGGTGAAATTGTCGAGGAATTCCTCCACCGCTTCAGGTTCCGTGATGCCCTGACAGACGGCGTGACCCCGGAAATAGTCGCGGTCACCGCGCTTATAGCCATCGAGAATGCTGGGGATTTTTTTGCTGGGATACCAGGCTCGGTTGGCGTTGGCGTTAATCACGAAGGTGTCGATGCCGTTGTCGGCCAATAGGTCCACGTAGCGGTGAATGGCTTTGGCTTTGAATGGCCCACCCACCGCTACGGGCTTGGTACCCATTTTTCCGGTGCGGGGATTGGCAACGGTTTTCAGCGAATAGTCTTCGGGTTGCCAGAGTTCCGGATTGTAAAAATATACGCAGGTGTCGCCATTGAACAGGTTGCGGTGTTTATCCAAAACCGGTTTTTTGGGCGGTGTCGTCTGTTGCTCATCCGTCGGCGAAAAGGGGCCGTTGTCCGATGAATCTTCCAGCAGATTTGGCAAGACCGGAACGGCCGTGGCACTGATTAAACCCGCCCGCAGGAAGTCTCGCCGGGTTTTCACTTTTTCAGATTTCATGACAACGCTTTAAGGGAAAGTGGGGTGATTTACGCCAGTAGGGTCACCGATGTTGTACAAAAGTAACTTCTGCCGGTTGGCTATTCTCTTACTTTTAGGTGCAATTCTGGTACTTTCTTTCAGGCAGGACGTCATTTGGGCGAAGTCATCCCGTAACCCGCCAGGGTTTACTCCCCCCCTGCCGTTTCTCAAAAGTAGCAGGGATTGACTCATTTGTGACAGCGTTTTCGCGTCCGAAATCGGACCTTTAATTCATCCAAAACGGACAACCAAACCAAACTTCCTACGCCATGAAAACGATCCTCCACTCCCTGTTCGTTGCTTCTTCCCTGACGCTGATAAGCGCTCCTTCCGCCCAGGCTGACCGCTACAAATCTGTTGCTCCCAAGGAGGTGACCGAGGTGGCTGCGCAGAATAAATTGAAAAATGATCTGACGTATTCGACGGCTGCTTATAAACATCCGAATAAAATAACCGCTGCCCGCCAGTGGGAGCCGGAATCGGGCGTTGAATTCCGGATTCGGAACCGCAAGGCGCAGGAAATTACCGGCTACCGGGAACACCAACGCCTGGGTGGTTTGGGCGATACGGCCATTGCGATCCCTTCAAAACCGGCGTTTGTGAACCGGAATTATAAACCGCAGAATGGAATAGCCGACTAGTTGCAGAAATTACCGGGTAAAAACATCTTTCAAGGCTCTCAGCGCGGCATGATGCCCGCACATACCGTGTACACCGCCCCCCGGTGGGGTAGACGACGAGCAGATGTAAAGTCCTTTTTCGGAGGTTCGGTAGGGCGACCAGCGCAACGCGGGCCGGGTGAAAAGCTGGCCGATGTCGATGATGCCGCCGTTGATGTCGCCCCCGATGTAGTTGGGATTGTGCGCTTCCATCTGGGCGGGATTCATCGTGTGCCGGGCCAGAATCCGGTCGCGGAAACCGGGTGCAAACCGTTCGATCTGGTTTTCGATGGCGTTGGTCATGTCCACCGTCGAGCCGTTGGGAATGTGGCAATAGGCCCAGGCGGTTTGCTTCCCCGCCGGTGCCCGCGTCACATCGAACAGACTTTGCTGGGCGAGAAGAACATACGGTTTTTCGGGATGCTGACCTTTCGAAGCCCGCAATTCCGAGTCGGCGATTTCTTCCAGCGTATTGCCCAGATGAACCGTACCCGCTTGCTGACAGCTTTCTGCGGTGAATGGAATCGGGCCGTCGAGCGCCCAGTCGACCTTAAAAACGCCCATGCCGTAGCGGTATCGGTTGAGTTGCCAGCGGTAGAGCGGTGAAAACCGATGTCCGGCAATTTGCAGGAGCTGTTTGGGCGTGATGTCGAACAAAACCGCCTTCGAGGAGGGCAGTTGCGCCAGCGAAGAAACGTAGAAATTCGTTTCGATTTTACCACCCAACGAGGTGAAGTAGGCGGCTAATGACCTGGAAATCTGCTGAGAACCGCCTTTTGGCAACGGCCACCCCCGTACGTGAGCCGCCGTCATCAGCACGATGGCAATGGCCGAGGTCGTGAAATTAGACAGGGGTTGAATGGAATGGGCGGCCATGCCCGCCAGCAACCCTTTAGCCTGTGGGGTCTCGAATAATTTCGCCAGCCAGGTCACCGGCGGCAGGGCTTTCAGGCCAAATTGCGCAAAATCGAGCGGGTGTTTGGGAAAGGTCAAGGGACCCAGCACGTCAAAATCGATGCGCGGCCATTGGTCGATCAGCGGTTTGAACAGGTTGCGATACGTTTTTTCGTCCGGCCCCAGCGAACGGGCGGTTTCGTCCATCGATCGGGTCAAAATGGCCGCTGTGCCATCGTCGAACGGATGGGCTGCGGCAATGGGCGGTTCGATGTATTCCAGGCCAAAAGTGTCGAGGGGCAGCGTCCGGAAAAACGGCGAGTTGACCGCCAGCGGGTGAATGGCCGAGCAGGTGTCGTGCATAAAACCGGGCAGCGTCAGTTCTGCCGAACGCAGTCCGCCCCCGATTTCCGGTTTGCCTTCCAGCACAAGCACCGAAAGCCCGGCCTGTTGCAAGGTGATGGCGGCTGCCAGCCCATTTGGACCGGAGCCCACAACGACGGCGTCAAAGTCAGTATTATGCATGGAGTGAAATTGGGTCAAAAAGTTGTTTCGCGGAGTTGAGCGGAGTAAAAAGGAGTTAAGCAGAGAATAAATTTATTTCTTTTTACTCCGCTTAACTCCTTTTTACTCCGCTCAACTCCGCGAAACAACTTAAACTTCCGGCCGGAACAACACCTGCCCGTTGGGTTTAACCTCCCAGGCCGTGATAGGGTTCAAATGATAACCGCTATCTGTAGGCACCCCAATTGTACGAATTAAATAATGTCTTTAATTTATCGAATTTATCTGCGGTTTAGCTTTGATTTTAATTCTGAGAAACGTTTTCTTTGTTACTCTATTAAGTAAATAGAACAAGAAGGATAAAATTCGACTCCTTTCATTGGACTGTCACCATGAAAACGTTTACTCACCTGAACAAACATCCCCACTCGACACGCACGCTGTCTGAAGTGTGTTGCTTGTCCTGTTTGCCAACAGCCCTCTCTTCCTGCTGTTGTTGCTGTCTGTAATCTTCTGTAGTTCATTTCCTTTTTTTCATCGTTAGTCAGCATGCTTCGGGTTTAACTGGACGTGTTTTGAATTGCTTTCTATTATTATAGTAATTCTATAGGATTATTAGTTAATTTTTGTTTTACATGTTTACCAATTCGTCACCATGAGATATTTTTATGTCATTGATTATGAAAAGATTCTATCCCGATGGGTTCTTTCGATTTTTCTACTTTTGACCACACTGGTTGGGTATTCGCAAGGTCTGGTTAAAGGGCAGGTTATTTCTGAAGACGACCGACAGGGCATTCCGGGGATCAATGTACTCATCAAAAACACGATCCAGGGCACTGTAACCGATGCCGCCGGGAACTTCCGGATTCAGACGCAACCGAATGCGGTGCTGGTTTTTTCGGGTGTCGGTTTTATTCGACAGGAAGTTTCGGTCAACGGCAAAAGCCAATTGGACGTGAAACTGGTGGTAGACAACCGGCAGTTGAATGAAGTCATCGTAGTCGGCTACGGCACGCAGAAAAAGAGCGATTTGACCGGAGCCGTGAGTTCGCTGGATTCGAAAGAATTCAACAAAGGCGTGCAAACGTCAGTCGATCAGTTGATTGCCGGTCGGGCCGCCGGGGTGCAGATTACGCAGGCCAGTGCCGAACCCGGCGGGGGCGTCACCATCCGAATCCGGGGGGCCAACTCCATCAATGCGAACAACGAGCCGCTGTACGTGATCGACGGGTTGCCCATCGACAACTCGCCGGTGGTTCCTAACTCGCCGGTTATTACGGACGGAGCGGTTCGCAACCCGCTGAATGCGCTCAATCCGGCGGATATCGAGTCGATCGAGATTCTAAAAGATGCTTCGGCCACGGCCATTTACGGATCGCGGGGTGCCAACGGCGTCATTCTGGTGACGACTAAAAAAGGGACAAAAGGCAAGCTGAAGGTCAATTACAACGCTTACACGGCTTTTCAGAACGTGACCAAAACCATCCCGATGCTCAACACGCAGCAGTACATCAGTTTGCTGAACGATCTGAAAAAGGACCAGGGACTGGCGCCGGAATTTACGAGTGAACAAATTGCCGCCATCGGCAACGGAACCAACTGGCAGAAAGAAATTTACCGACCGGGCTACACGCGCAATCATCAGTTGTCCTTTTCGGGCGGGCAGGATAAATTCAACTACTATGCGTCGGTCAATTACTACGATCAGAAGGGCGTCATCATCAGTTCCGGGATCAAAAAATACATCGGGCGGGCCAATCTGACCTACAACGACGACCGGTTCAAGTTTGGGCTGAATCTGAATTCGAGTCTGGTAAACGACGATTTTGTACCGAACGGCGTCAGCATCAACGAAGGTGCCGGGGTGGTCAATACCGCCATTTTTCAGGACCCGACCCTGCCGATCCGGGATGCGAATGGCAATTACGCCCAGACGCTGATCGTGAACCTCGAAAACCCGGTGGCGCTGGCCAACGAAGTGACGGATGTGGCCGAAACCAACCGCACCTTCGGAAATATTTTTGCCGAATACTTCATTTTGCCCGAACTGTCGGTGAAAGTAAACGCCGGAACGGATCGACAAACCGCCCGTCGCGACAGCTACCTTTCCCGCCAGACTCGTCGCGGACAGGCCACCAACGGGATTGCCGACGCGCAATCCAGCAGCGCCAGCAATTACCTGCTCGAACTGACGGCGCGGTATAGCAAAACGTTCAGAGACATTCACAAAGTAGAGGTGCTGGGCGGGTATACCTACCAGCAGTTTGAGAACAATTACATCGGGGCGGGGGCGCAGAATTTCTCGTCGGATGCGTTGCTGTTCAATAACTTAGCGGCCGGTGCCCGCTCCACCTTCGATGTGGCTTCGGGCCGGAATCAGAACCAGCTTCAGTCGTATCTGGGCCGGGTCAACTACAATTTGCTGGATAAATATTTGCTGACGGCTTCGTTCCGGGCCGACGGTTCTTCCCGGTTTGGCGAAAACAACAAATTTGGTTTTTTCCCCTCGGTGGCGCTCGGCTGGCGGATCAAGGAAGAGGATTTCCTGAAAAGTGTAGCGGTTCTGTCGGATCTGAAACTGCGCGGAAGCTACGGATTGACGGGCAATCAGGACATCGGGAGTTACAAATCCCTGGTGTTGCTGGGGCCTCAGGGGAACGCTATTTTCGACGGTGTTTCGTACGTCGGCGTGTCCACCACGCAGTTGCCCAATGCCAATCTGAAATGGGAAACCACGGGCCAGCTCGACATCGGTCTTGATTTCGGCCTCTTCGGAAACCGGCTGACGGGTTCGATCGACTATTTCAATAAAAATACGAAAGACTTGTTGCTTCAGCTTCCCGTTCCGCGCACAACCGGTTTTTCGACGACCTTCAAAAACGTGGGCGGCATGAAAAATCAGGGGCTTGAAATCACGCTGAATACCGTCAATATTCAAAAACCGTTTACCTGGCGCTCGTCGGTTAATTTCTCGCTGATTCGAAATGAAGTGACTGATCTGGCGGGACTTCCGCACATCCTGCAAGGCGAAGCCGGGTTTTCCAAAGACTTCAGCATCATCCGCAAAGGCAAACCGCTGAACTCGTTTTTCGGCTACGTCATCGACGGCGTTTATCAACTGGGCGACAACATCAAGTCGTCTCCACAGCCATTGGCCAGCCCCGGCGATTACCGCTACCGGGACGTCAACGGCGACGGACAGATCACGACCGCCGACCGCACGATTCTGGGCTCACCGTTTCCGAGCTACACGTTTGGGATCAACAACGACTTCGCCTACGGTCCGCTCACGTTCTCGTTCTTTTTACAGGGCGTTCAGGGCAGCAGCGTTTTCAACCTGAACCGCACCGAATCCGAAAACCCGATCTCGTTCCGCCGAAACCGGCTGGCCGAATCCTTCACCGACCGCTGGACGCCCACGAATCCGACCAACGCCAACCCGTCCGGGATTCCGCCGAAAGTGGCGTATGCAACCAACATCAACAGCCGCGCTGTCGAAGATGCCTCGTTCATCCGTCTGAAAACCATTCAGTTGGCGTATAACCTGCCGCTGGCAAAACTGAATTTCATCCGGAGCGCCCAGCTTTACGTGACCGGTCAGAACCTGTTTACCATCACGAACTACACCGGTTCCGACCCCGAAGTGAGCGCGTTCGGTACGTCGAACGTCCGGGCGGATTACAATTCGTATCCGCTGACAAAAACGTATACCGTGGGTCTGAATCTTAATTTTTAATCAGTTTTGCCCCTAAATCCCCTAAAGGGGACTTGGACGCTGACATCCCAGATTTAAAGTCCCCTTTAGGGGATTTAGGGGCAAATCGAAAGAACTAAATGTCATTCAAAATAGTAAAAATCGCATGAAAAAGATACTCTATTTGCTCATTGTCAGTTTGTTGACCGGGTGCTCCGACCCGCTGGAAGAACAAGTCTATTCCGCCTTTGGGCCCAACAACTTTTTCCAGAAAGCCGACGATGCCGAAGGCTTGCTGAACTCGGCGTATGCGGTGGAACAACGCCGGGGTTTTCGGAATTATCTGCTGATGGCGGAGGTTAATACCGACCTGCTGATCGACCGGGAAGGCGGTTTGCGGAGTCTGGCGCAACCGTTGGAAGATTTCACCTGGAATGCGTCGCACGAATTTTTCGAAACCGCCTGGACCACGCATTACCGGACTATTTACCGGACCAATCTGATTCTGGATCAGGTGCCTGCCATCCCCATGAACGAAACGCGGAAAGCCCAGATTCTGGCCGAAGCCCGGTTTTTACGCGCCAGCGCCTACCAGACGTTGTACGACCTTTTCGGGCCGGTTCCGCTGATTACGAGCAGCACCACCAGCAGCGACGACCGGCCCAGCCGGGCCACCAAAGAAGAGTTTGTTGCCTTTATCGAAACCGAATTCAAGGCCGTTGCGGACATCTTACCGGCGGTTTCGACCCAATACGGACGGGCTACGAAAGGGGCCGCGCTGGCCTTATTGACCCGGTTTTACCTGAACAACAAGCAATGGCAGGAAACCGCCGAAACGGCAAAGAAAGTCATCGATCTGAATGTGTATCAGTTATTTAATTCTACAAATCGAACCAATTTGTTCGATATTGCCAACGAAAAAAACAGCGAGTTTATCTACATTCGGCCCAATCTGGCCCAGCCGGGTTTGGGCGATAATTACATGCCCCACGCGGCCCCGCCGAATTACAAATTCAAAACCGCACCCAAAACCAATTATGCGACGCAACTAAAAACGTTGTCGGCTTTTTACAACACCTTCGACCCCGCTGATCAACGGCGGCAGGCCATCATTACGGAGTACGAGGATGTCAACGGAAAAATTATCAAGCTCGGAACCGATGATGTTCGTAGTTTTAAGTTCAAGGAAGACCTGAGCGCGACCGGCGAAGTGATGGGCAACGATTTTCCGGTGTATCGCTACGCCGACATTCTGCTCAGCCGCGCCGAAGCCCTCAACGAACTGAGCGGCCCGACGCCGGAAGCCATCGACCTGATCAACCAGGTGCGGACGAAAGCGGGTGTTTCCTTACTAAAACTTGGCGATTTTGCGTCCAAAGATGCCTTGCGGGCGCATTTGCTGAAGGAACGCGGCTGGGAATTTTTCTCGGAAGAACTCCGTCGTCAGGACTTGATCCGTCACGGCAAGTTCATCGAATACGCCAAAGCACGGGGTAAAGTCGCCTTTGATTATCAGGTTCTGTTCCCATTGCCGCAAAGCGAAATCGACCGGAATCCGAATTTGAAGCAGAATGACAGGTACAAATAAACGAACTCACAATCCTTAAAAAGCCCAAAGGGCTGACATCATTAGCCCCGGGTAACGCCCGGGGAACGTGAGGTTCATCCGGGAATCGCGAGGTTCATTCGGGGAACGCGAGGTTCATCCGGGTAACGCCCGGGGAACGCGAGGTTCATCCGGGTAACGCCCGGGGAACGTGAGGATCATCCGGGAATCGCGAGGATCATCCGGGAATCGCGAGGTTCAACCGGGAATTGCGAGGTTCATCCGGGAATCGCGAGGATCATCCGGTGATCGCGACCCCCGGGTGTTACCCGGGGCTAGTGATGTCAGCCCTTCGGGCTTTTTGTTCGCGTCAGCATAGACATGGTAAATAGGGCTCAAAACCTTTTAGAGATGGATAAATTTTTGAAAAAAACCGGGTTGATCATCAGCTTTATCATGCTGGCAATTGGAGGTGCTATTGCCCAGAAACCGACACCGCCCAACATCGTCGTTTTTCTGGTCGATGACATGGGCTGGCAGGATACGTCGGTGCCGTTCTGGAAACAGGTGACGGAGCTGAACCGGCGGTATCGGACGCCCAACATGGAACGGCTGGCGCGGGAAGGGTTGAAGTTTACGAATGCCTACGCCATGCCGGTTTGTACGCCCACCCGCACGAGTCTGCTGAGTGGCGTCAATGCGGCCCACAGCCGGATCACGCACTGGACATCACCCAACAAAGACAAAAACACCGATTACCCGGACACCACGCTGAATCCCGTCGACTGGAATTACAACGGGTTGAGTCCGGTGGCCGGAATTGAACACACGTTCCATGCGACGCCCTTGCCAACCTTGCTGAGTCAGAACGGATATTACACGATTCACACCGGAAAAGCACACTTCGGCTCGGCGGGAACGCCGGGGTCAGACCCCAAAAATCTGGGGTTTCAGGTGAACATTGCCGGGAATGAAATCGGGCATCCGGCCAGCTATTTAGGAACCGATAATTACGACAGGCCCAACAATGGAAAACCCAACCGCAACGCCGTTCCGGGACTGGAAGTATACCACGGTAAAGACGTTTTTCTGAGCGAAGCACTCACGCTTGAAGCCCTGAAAGCCGTGGAGGTGCCGATTCAGAAAAAACAGCCGTTCTTTCTCTATTTCAGTCACTACGCCGTTCATACGCCGATTATGGCCGACAAGCGGTTTGTCGACAAGTACCTGGAAACCGGTTTGGACAGCACCGAAGCCAAATACGCGTCGTTGGTCGAAGGCATGGACAAAAGCCTGGGCGACCTGCTGGATTTTCTGGACGAACGCAAAATTACGGACAATACTGTGGTTATTTTCATGTCCGACAATGGCGGGTTGAGCACCACGCCCTTGCGGGGCGGCAAAGAGCACACGCACAACCTGCCGTTGCGGGCCGGAAAAGGGTCGGTCTATGAAGGCGGGATTCGCGAGCCGATGCTGGTGCGCTGGCCGGGTGTGGTCAAACCGGGTGGTGTGACGGAGCAGTATGTTATTGTTGAGGACTTTTTTCCGACCATTCTGGAGATAGCCGGGGTGAAAAAACCGACGGTTGTGCAACAGGTCGATGGCCGGTCGTTTCTGCCGCTGCTGAAAAATCCGGCGTTGAAAGACAACGGGCGTGCGCTTGTCTGGCACCACCCCAACCGCTGGATTCTGGCCGAAGGGCCAATGCTGCACTGGGCGAGCGGGATTCGGCAGGGCGACTGGAAACTGGTGTATGACCACCGGACTGCGGCCCTGGAATTGTATAACCTGAAAAACGATATTGGCGAACAACAAAATCTCGCAACGGCGCATCCCGATAAAGTAAAACAGCTCGCTTTGTTGCTTACTAAACAATTAAAGACCTGGAACGCGCAGATGCCGACGTTCAAAAAAAACAGTAAAGCCGTAGCGTGGCCGGAAGACGTAATTCAGTGAACGGTTTTCGATTTACTGTAAGTTACTCCGTTTGGTTGGAATGTGTCCGCCAACGGTATACTGAAAACCGTAAACGTACAATTAACTAAGAATCAAAAAGTAACGGTAATGAATCTAAAAATTGGAGTAGGAATTCTGGTAGTAATTTCGGCGCTGGCGGCCGTGTTGGTAGTGATTCCGGGGTATTCGCCGAAGGAACCGGAAACTGTTCAGGCAACCCGGCCTAATGTGATTTTTATTTTTTCCGACGACCACGCCTACCAGGCCATCAGCGCCTACGGCAGTAAACTTGCCAAAACGCCCAACATCGACCGGATTGCGAAAGAAGGAGCGATTCTGTACAACAACGTCGTCACCAATTCCATTTGCGGCCCCAGCCGGGCCACGCTTCTGACCGGGAAATACAGCCACCTCAACGGCTACAAAGTCAACGAGCGGAAGTTTGAAATTAACCAGCCGGTTTTTCCGGAAGAGTTGCAGAAAAACGGCTACCAAACCGCCTGGATCGGAAAAATGCACCTGGGCAGTTTGCCACACGGGTTCAATTACCTCAACGTACTGCCGGGACAGGGGCATTATTACGGCCCAACGTTTATCAATTCCAACGGCGATACAACCCGGTATCCGGGCTATGTGACCAACGTCGTGACGAAACTTTCGCTGGATTGGCTCAACCAGCGGGATGCGTCAAAACCGTTCTTTCTGGTGGTGGGCCACAAGGCAACACACCGCGAATGGTTGCCCGATTTGCAGGATCTGGGGGCGTATGACAAGGTGAATTTTCCGCTGCCCGCGACGTTTTATGACAACTACGAAGGCCGGGAAGCCGCCAAAAATCAGGATATGACCATCGACAAAACGATGCGGTTGAAGGAAGACCTGAAAGTACACGCCGATTACGAGAAAAGCGGGATTTATAACCGGTTTTCGCCCGCCGAGAAAAAAGCGTTTTACGACTATTACGAGAACAAAATCAGCAAGGAATTTGACGAAAAAAAGCTCAGCGGGAAAGCCCTGGCCGAGTGGAAATTCCAGCGGTATTTGAAAGATTATCTGGCCACGGCCAACTCGCTGGATCGCAACATTGGTGAACTGCTGGATTACCTGGATAAATCGGGTCTGGCCAAAAATACCGTCGTTATTTATGCCTCCGACCAAGGTTTTTACCTGGGCGAACACGGCTGGTTCGACAAGCGGTTTATTTACGAACAATCGCTGAAAACACCGTTTGTGATCCGGTATCCGGGCGTGATCAAACCGGGTACGCAGGTCAGTCAGCTCGTTTCCAACATCGACTGGGCCCCAACCGTGCTGAACCTGACCGGAACGGCCATCCCGAAAGAAATTCAGGGCGAGTCGTTTCTGCCATTGCTGACGGGTAAAAAAGTGGCCTGGCGCAAGGATGCCTATTATCATTACTACGAATATCCGCAGCCGCACCACGTGTATCCGCACATCGGATTGCGGGGGGAACAATACAAACTGGTGCGGTTTTACGGACCGAAAGACTATTGGGAACTGTTCGATCTGAAAAGAGACCCGCAGGAACTTCGGAATCTCTACGGCGTTAAAGGGTATGAAGCGATCACCGCTGACCTGAAAGCGAGACTTAAAGACCAAATCCGGAAATACAAGGATGATGAAGCACTCAAAATTGTGGAAAGTGGGATCTGACAGGAGGTATGGGTGTTCTCTGACGATCCTGTTTTCTGGCATTGTTCTGGCCGGACTGGTGGGTTGTAACTCCCAGAATCAATCGGCAGAAGAAGCCGCAAAACTCGACAGTGCCGCGCACTGCGTGGCGAAGGGAATGCCATCGCGGTCGGCGGCTGTTCGGCAGGCGGCTTCCGTAACGGCGTCGGGCGAAAACGGTACGGACGACATGGTTTTAATTCCCGGTGGATCGTTCCAGATGGGTTCCGACGAGTTTCCCGATTCCCGCCCGCTCCATACCGTCAAAGTAAATGGTTTCTGGATGGACAAGCACGAGGTCACCAATGCTGAATTTGCCCGGTTTGTGGAAGCGACCAAATATGTAACCGTAGCCGAACGACCCTTGAATCCGAAGGACTACCCCGGTGTTCCGGCGGATAAACTGGTGCCGGGTTCGGCGGTTTTTACGCCCCCAAACCAGCAGGTGTCACTCGAAAATCCGCTGGTTTGGTGGCAGTATGTTGCCGGAGCCAGTTGGAAACATCCGGCGGGGCCACAGAGTGATTTGAAAGGGCGCGAAAACCAGCCGGTGGTACACGTTTGCTACGAAGATGCGGCTGCCTATGCGAAGTGGGCCGGAAAGCGACTGCCGACCGAAGCCGAGTGGGAGTTTGCCGCGCAGGGCGGCAAAGGCAACCGGAAATACTACTGGGGCGAAGAACTGAAACCGGCGGGCAAATGGGTCGCTAATATTTATCAGGGCAATTTCCCGAACCAGAACACGACGGAAGACGGTTTTGCCGGGATTGCGCCGGTTCAGACGTTTCCGGCCAATCCGTACGGCTTATATGACATGGACGGCAACGTCTGGGAGTGGTGCCAGGATCTGTACCGGCCTGATTATTACCGGAATAGCCCAAAAGAAAATCCCAAAGGGCCAGCCGATAGCTACGACCCGGACGAACCCGGCGCGGTCAAATACGTGCAGCGGGGCGGTTCTTTTCTGTGCAGCGATCAGTATTGCATCCGCTACAAAGCCGGGAGCCGGGGCAAGGGCGAAGTGAGCAGCGGGAGCGATAACCTGGGCTTTCGGTGTGTGCGGGATCAAAAATAACCCTTATTCCGCCGGTTTTACCTCTTTCACCAGCTGCGCCGTAATCAGTTTTTTGTCGGACGAATTCCCCCACGAATTCAGGATGTAATTCATCACATCGGCCACTTCCTGCTCATCCAGACCGGGTTCGGGCATCATATTGTCGTAGGTAACCCCGTTCACCTGAATCGGCCCCTGCAAGCCAAATTTGATGGCCTGAATGGCTTTTAGTGGCGTTTTGAGTAGATAATCGGATTTTGCCAGGGGCGGAAACGTCTCGACCACGCCTTCGCCTTTGGCCATGTGGCAGTTCATGCAATTCCCGGCATAGAGCGTTTTGCCCCGCGCCATACTTTTTTCCAGCTCATTTTCCGGATCAGGCAGCATGGCGGAACAAAAAACAAGGCCTGAAAGCAGCAGAAGCAGAGGTTTTGTCATAGGGAAAGAAGGTCGAAATCCTGTAAATTTTTTTCTGTTGGTGTTACCCGTAACACGCAATGGTTAACGGGATTATTCGGCGGCAAGTTCACGGATAATCTCCTCCCTACCTTTAAATACAAACCAAAGACAAGTTCTTCTCTCAGCCGCATCGGCCTCTCTTTCTGCGTTTTATGGGTATACTACCCATTTAGAAAGCTTCTCTGCTTTTTTTAATACAAGTAAAAAAAGGAATGGCTCAATTATTGCCTCCGACTACCGGTAATTGGTCGTGTATCAGGGGCGGTAGAGGCTCCTTGTGAATCCGGTTTTATCTACTCAACGTTATTTTTATGCATTCAACGTTTTACCACCTGAAAAGGCTGGCTTTCGTGTCGGCACTCTTGCTTTTTCATCTGCATGCCTGGGCCCAGCTCAGCCTGACTTCCCCCCTCAACCGAATCGTTTACCAACGCAATCAGAGCAACAAGGCAGCTATTCCGATCCGGGGCAACTGGCCCGCCAACACCACGCGGATTGATGCCAGAGCCGTTGCCCGGAATGGACAGGGTCAGACGACGGGCTGGTTTACCATTGCGACCAGTGCCCAGGACGGGCAGTTTCAGGGGAGTTTGCCAGCCTCCGGGGGGTGGTATACCCTGGAGGTGCGCGCCATGGCCGGCAGCACGCCGGTCGGCACCGCCAGCATCGAACGGGTCGGCGTCGGCGAGGTGTTCGTAGTGGCCGGTCATTCCGTTGCCCAGGGACAGGAGAACAACCTGGCCGGTAGCGACGACGATCGGGTCAATACGGTACCGGTTTTTCCGGGAACGCCCGCTTATTCGTCCTACGAAAGTACTGCCAATCCGGTCTCCCTTCCCCGGAGTTTTGGCCACTACGAATCAGGGGTAACGCCCGCTCCGTTCGCACACGGTACCTATTTCTGGGCCAAAATGGGGCAGGCCCTGACGCAGCGTCTGAATGTCCCCGTTCTGCTTTTCAATGCGGCCTATGGGGGAACCAGCCTGGAACACTGGGCGAAATCTGCTCTTGGTCAGTCATTTGAGCATCCTTTTATTAATTCGTCCATCCGAATGCCGTACATCAATGTCAAGAACACGCTGCAGGTCTATTGCAGCCAAACCGGTATTCGTGGCATTCTCTCCGACCAGGGACAAAACGACTGGAGCAATACCAATGAAGACCAGGTGTTGCAATACTACCAGACCTGGGTCAATCAGACCCGTGCCGATCTGGGTTTTCCGTCGCTGGCCGTGGTTGTCAATCGGCAAACGCCCTACAAAACACGTCCTGTGATCCGGCGCGCGCAGGAACGAATGATTAAAACGCCAAATTGTTTCCCCGGGCCTGACTATGATCTGCTGACGTCCAACGACCGGGCTGATGGGGTTCACCTGACGTTAGCGGGGGCTGCAAAAGCCGCCCAATACTGGTCGAATGCCCTGAATGATGCCTTCTTTTCGAATTCGACTCCGTATGTGTTGCCCGCTCTTTCTACGGCGCAACCGGTTGAAGAAATCCCAACGGAAAACCCGCCCGTGACGGGTAACTTCGATGGGTATCTGACGCAGGAAGTGAGTTGCAACACGCTTTCGGGCTGGGTGTATGACCGCAACAAGCCCAACAACACGTTTACGGTGGAATTCTTCGACGGCCCCTCCATTGCCGAGGGCACCCTGATCGGTTCCATTCTGGCCAGCGACTTCCGGCAGCATTTGAAAGATGCAGGCAAGGGCAACGGGGAACACTGGTATGATTTTCCCATTCCTGCCGGACTAAAAGATGGACAAAACCACCGGATCTGGGCGCGGGTGCAGGGCTCTACGTTTGTGTTGAAGTGGGCTCCCAAAACCATCAACTGTCCCGGAACCGGCGTTCCCCCCGCGAATCAGCTCCCGGTTCCGCCTGCGGTCTCCACCCTGGCGGCAACCGTCAATGCCGGGTTTATAACAAATCCGCTGGCGGTGTTCACCGATCCGGAAAACACGCCCCTGACGTATGCACTGACAGGCTTGCCCGCCGGGCTGGGTTTTGACAGCGGTACGCGGGTTATATCCGGGACACCAACCACGACCGGCACGTTTGAACTGACCTATTCGGCCACCGACCAGGCGGGAGGGAAAAGCAGTACGGTTTTTTCGCTGGTGGTCAATCCAGCGGCTCAACCTACTAATCAACCTCCGGTGGCCCCCCCGGTTTTTGCGCTGACCGCAACGGTCAATGTGGTGTATGCTCCGGCGGCTTTGCCCGTTTTTACGGATCCGGAGAACAATCCGTTGACGTATGCACTGACGGGATTGCCGTCGGGTCTGTCCTTCGATGCCGGCAACCGGACAATTTCCGGAACACCGACGCAGCAGGGCAACTTTCCGCTGGTTTACGCAGCCAGTGATGGAAATGGGCAAACCCGCCTGACGATTACGCTGACGGTAGCCGGGGGAACAACACCCGTTGTGACGGGTAACTTCGACGGGTATCTGACGCAGGAAGTGAGTTGCAACACGCTTTCGGGCTGGGTGTATGACCGCAACAAGCCCAACAACACGTTTACGGTGGAATTCTTCGACGGCCCCTCCATTGCCGAGGGCACCCTGATCGGTTCCATTCTGGCCAGCGACTTCCGGCAGCATTTGAAAGATGCAGGCAAGGGCAACGGGGAACACTGGTATGATTTTCCCATTCCTGCCGGACTAAAAGATGGACAAAACCACCGGATCTGGGCGCGGGTGCAGGGCTCTACGTTTGTGTTGAAGTGGGCTCCCAAAACCATCAACTGTCCCGGAACCGGCGTTCCTCCCGCGAATCAACCCCCGGTGGCTCCTCCGGTTTCGGCACTGGCTGCCACGGCCAACACGGCCTATACCTCCGCAGCCTTACCCGCATTTACCGATGCCAACCAGGACCCGCTGACGTATGCGCTGACAGGATTGCCCGCCGGACTCGGTTTCAACACCGGTTCGCGGGTGATCAGTGGCACAACGGCCAGCCAGGGGACGTTCAGCCTGACGTATTCGGCGACCGACAGTAAAAGTGACGCCGTAGCGACTACGGTTCTATTGACGGTCAACGCCGGTGGGAGTGGCCCGGTCGATCCCCCGCCGACCAGCGGAGGCAGTGGTGCGGGTAACTATGAGGGCTACCTGGATGTGGTCAGTTGCACTGGCATTCGGGGTTGGATCTGGGACCGCAACCGGCCCAACATGCCCATTACCGTGGAGTTCATGGATGGGACGACGGTAATCGGTCGCACCGACGCCAACATTTTCCGCCAGGATTTGCTGAATGCCGGCAAAGGCAACGGAATACATGGCTACAGCTTCGACGTACCGGTTTCGCTGAAAGATGGCCAATCCCACGTCATCAGTGGTCGGGTGCCGGGAAGCAATTTTACGTTGAAGTGGTCGCCCAAAACGCTCACCTGCCCCAATGGAAGCCGGCAAGGAGTTGAGAGTGCCGAAACGAGTCTGGACCTGAGCGTGAGCCCCAACCCCAGCCCCGGCCTGGTCGAAATCCGATACCGGGTTCTTGCCGACCAGCGGGCTGATTTGCAGATCGTAGATCCGATGGGTCGACCCGTCTGGCAGAAATCGGTGACGGGAACGGGCCAAATCGAGCGCGAAGCCGTCGATCTGCGTTCATCAGGAACGACACTGTATCTGATTCAGTTGAAAACAAACCAGCAAAACCTGACCAAACGCTTGTTGATGAGCCGGTAAGGGAGGGGAGTTGATGGCCTAAAAAAACCGGTCTGCTTGCAGACCGGTTTTTTTATGAATGCTGTTCCAACGGTTTTTCAGCCTCGGCAGCTTTCAAAACCGCTTCCAGAACCCCCGGAAATTTAGCTTCAATTTCCGCCAGCCGAAGGGACGTCAGGCTTTGGGTTCCTTCCGTCCGGATGCGAACGATGCCCGCTTCGCGCAGAACCCGCAGGTGGTGCGACATGGTTGATTTGGCCACCGGCGTGGGAATTGCCCCGCAGGGTTGCTCGCACATTTTGGTTGCCAAACACTGGACAAAGTTCAGGCGAACGGGATCGCTGAGCGCGTGCAACAGGCCCGTTAGCGTGATCTGGTCGAAGGTAGGGTGCTGATACGGTTTCATTTGAGTCTCTCCATTTCGGGGCAGTAGCTGCTTCAAAAAAGAGTAGCTACATGAATTGATACTACAACGACGAAGGACGGATAAAAAATTCAATTCTTTTTCAGAATCATGGAACCGATTTCGTTAGTCGCATTGTTCGACATCCATAAAACAATAAAGTTCGATAGTTATAAAACATTAGAACGATAAGCACAGCCTCTATGGAATCTCAACAATCAACCATCCGCACAACGTCGCTCATGATCGGGATCATCGTCCTGACGGTGGCCTTTTTTGTGTTTACACCCAAACTGTTCTCGAACAAAGCGGAACCAATCAAAAAACAGGCCGTTAGTTCGACACTGGCCAACGATCCACGGATTACGGCGGATATTTTCGTGGTAAAACCGGAACTCGTGACGGACGAACTGCAAACCACCGGCACCATTGCTGCCAATCAGGAAGTCGATCTGGTGAGTGAAGTGGCCCGCAAATTAACGCGAATTTATGTTTGTGAAGGAAGCTATGTGAATCAGGGTGCGCTCCTTTTTAAACTGGACGATGCGGATTTGCTGGCAAAAAGGAAAAAAATCGCGCTTCAGGAAAAACTGGCCCGCATCGATGAAAAACGGTTTCGCGAGTTGCTGGCCACCGAAGCCGTCAATCAGCAGGAATACGACCAGATTTTGACGAACCTGAACGTTTTGCAGGCCGAAATGGCGATGGTGGACGTCGATCTGGCCAAAACCGAAATCCGCGCACCGTTTTCCGGCAAACTGGGTCTGAACAAAGTCGATGTTGGCGCGTATGTGACGCCCTCGACGGTTTTGACGTCACTGGACGATGTGAGCCGGGTCGAAGTGGCGTTCACCATTCCCGAAAAATACGCTTCTGCCGTTCGGATTGGCCAACCCATTCAGTTTACGACCGAAAACAGCAGCCAGCCTTTCCACGGAAAAGTGGTGGCCACCGAACCCAAAACGGATCTGAACACACGGAGTTTGCTGGTGAAAGCCATCAGTGCCAACAAGGGCGGCAAGCTCATCCCGGGCTCATCGGCCAAAATCGCCTTCACGCTGCACACCACCAACGACGGCATTCTGATTCCGACGCAGGCCCTGATTCCCAGTGCCAAAGGCTATTCGCTGTTTGCGCTCAAAAATGGCAAAGCCGAACAACGGGAACTGAAAACCGGCAACCGGACCAAAGGCACCGTTCAGATTCTGGAAGGATTGTCGTTGGGCGATACGGTTCTGACTACCAATCTGTTGCGTCTGGAACCGGGTGCGTTGGTGAAAGCCGCCAGTTTGAATTGAAGCGGATGCGTATAACTGACTACGTTACCTAATCGCCACACCATTAAGTTTTAATCCTTTCTCTGAATAACCCCGTCCTTCAGGGGAACGGGGCTATTTTTACACCAATACAACCATGAGTTTATCAGGAATAAGTATTCAGCGGCCCGTGCTGGCCGGTGTGCTGTCCGTATTGATTATTCTGTTCGGAATTGTCGGATTTTCGTACCTCGGAATCCGCGAATATCCGGTCACGGATTCGCCCATTGTCACCGTCACCACCACCTATCCGGGTGCCAGTCCCGACGTCATTGCCTACCAGATTACAAAACCGCTGGAAGAATCCATCGGGGAAGCCAACGGCATTCGCACCATTTCGTCCGTTTCGCGGGAAGCCGCCAGCGTCATTACCGTCGAGTTTAATTTGGACGCCGATCTGGAAGCGGCCGCCAATGACGTTCGTGATAAAGTGACCAAAGCCCGGCGGTTGTTGCCCGGCGACGTCGATGCGCCCATCGTGGAAAAAGCCAATGCCGGTGATATTGTGATCTTTATGGCCGTCGAAAGCAAAACCCGGAGCATTCTGGAAGTGAGCAACATTGCTTCGACGGTGATCAAAGAACGGATGCAAACCATTCCCGGCGTGAAGCGCGTGGGGATTGCCGGCGAGAAAAAATACGCCATGCGGCTGCGCATCGACCCGTCGAAACTGGCGGCTTACCAGCTAACACCCTCGGATATTGAACAGGCATTGCGCAAGGAAAACGTCGATTTGCCATCGGGCCGGGTCGAAGGGGACCAGAACGAGCTAACAGTTCGGACGCTGGGCCGACTGACGCAGGAAGCGGATTTCAACAACATGATTATCCGACAGGAAGGCAGCACCATCATTCGGTTTAAAGACATCGGTTTTGCCGAACTGGGTGCCGAAAACGAACGAACCGCCATCCAGAACAGTCTGAAAGGAAATTCACCGACCATCGGAGTGTTTGTGGAACCGCAGCGGGGGGCCAATGCCGTCGCCATTGCGGATGAATTTTACCGGCGATTGAAAGAACTGCGCAAGGAAATTCCGGCGGATTACGAACTGACGATTGGCAAAGACTTTACCGAACCCATCCGCGATTCTATTGCCGAAGTGGAAGAGACCCTGTTCATTGCCTTTGGCCTAGTGATTCTGATTCTGTTCATTTTCCTCCGCGACTGGCGTTCGACCATCATTCCGGTGGTGGCCATCCCGGTTTCCATCATCTCGGCTTTTTTCATCATGTACGCGGTCGGTTATTCCATCAACATCCTGACACTCTTGGCGTTGGTGCTGGCGATTGGCCTCGTGGTCGATGACGCGATTGTGGTGCTGGAAAACATTTACGCCAAAGTGGAGGAAGGCATGAGTCCGATTCAGGCGGCTCTCAAAGGGTCTTCCGAAATCTATTTTGCGGTCATTTCAACCACGATCACGCTGGCAGCGGTTTTCCTGCCGATTCTCTTTTTACCGGGAATTACTGGCAAACTCTTTCAGGAATTTGCCATCGTTGTAGCCGGTTCGGTCCTGGTGTCGGCTTTTGTGGCGCTGACCCTGTCGCCCATGATGAGTGCCTATTTGCTGAAACGACAGGAAAAACCGAACTGGCTGTACCGCAAAACCGAGCCATATTTTGTCGCCCTGAACCGGGGTTACGAAAAATCGCTGGCGTGGTTTCTACGCTTTCGCTGGACGGCTTTCGTCGCGCTGGCGGCCACGTTTGCCCTCATTTATGTCATTGGCAAACAACTCCCGTCGGAACTCGCGCCGTTGGAAGACCGCTCCCAGATCAGTCTGGCGGTTTTGGCTCCCGAAGGTTCGTCGTATGAATACACCGAAAAATACATGAGCGAAATCGCCAAATTTTCGGTCGATTCCACGCCCGGTTTGTTCCAGACGTACTCCATTCTGGCGTTGACGTTTGGCCCACCGGCTCCGGTCAACCTCGCGATTCAGAACACCTTTCTGAAAAAAGCGGATCAACGAACGACGACGCAGGCCGATGTCTTTCAGATTTACGCCCGTAATGCGCAGAATTTCAGGGGTGTACTGGTTTTTCCGGTTCAGCCGCCGACCATCGGAAGCCGGTTTGGTCAGGCGCAACCCGTTCAGTATGTGTTGCAGGCGCAAAATCTGGCGGCCATCACCGAGGTGTTGCCCAAATTTCTGGCCGAAGCCCGAAAAAGCGACGTTCTGCGGTTTGTCGATTCGGATTTGAAAGTGAACAAGCCGGAACTGGTGTTGAAAATTGACCGGGACAAAGCCGCCGAGTTGGGGATTTCCGTGGTCGAAATAGCGCGCGGGTTACAACTGGCGCTGAGTGGTCAACGCTACGGTTATTTCATTTACAACGACCGGCAATACGAAGTGATCGGGCAATTGCAACGCCAGGAACGCGATACGCCTTATGACCTGAAAGCGATGTTTGTCCGCACCCGAACCGGTGACATGGTTTCGCTCGACAACCTCGTTTCTTTCCGGGAAAGCATCAGTCCGGCGGCTATTTACCGCTACGATCAGGCGATTTCGGCGACGGTTTCGGGCGGTCTGGCACCGGGCAAAACCATTGGCGACGGCGTTGAAGAGATGAACCGCATTGCTAAAAAGATCCTGCCGCCCACCATCAAAACCTCGCTGGCCGGTGAATCAAGGGATTTTTCGGAGAGTTCATCGAGCCTGTTGTACGCCTTCATTTTCGCGCTGGTCTTGATTTATTTGATTCTGGCGGCCCAGTTTGAAAGCCTGGTCGATCCGTTCATCATTCTGCTGACGGTTCCGATGGCGATGACCGGTGCGCTGCTCAGTCTCTGGCTTTTTGGGCAAACGCTGAATATTTTCAGCCAGATCGGGATCATCACGCTGATCGGTTTGATTACGAAGAACGGTATTCTGATTGTCGAGTTCGCCAACCACAGCAAGGAGCAGGGACTGAGCACGCTGGAAGCCGCCAAAGTGGCCGCAGCCTCGCGGTTCCGCCCGATTCTGATGACCAGTTTGGCCATGATTTTTGGCGCGATTCCCATTGCGCTCACCGAAAACAGCCGCAATTCGCTCGGAACGGTTATCGTCGGCGGTTTGCTGTTCGCCGGTTTATTGACGCTCTACATCATCCCCGCCGTGTATTCGTATTTTTCGCGGGTCCCGAAGACGAAAAAAGAAGAAGTGCTGGAACTGGTCTGACGGTTTTCGTACATCTGACAGCTTTCGTAAAACGGTATACGATTCATTCCGTAGGAATTCAACAGCGCAGCGTCGGTAGCAACAAAGAGTCGTCTTCTTAAACCCATGTGCCGTAAGGTACATAACCCGTCGCATACCTGACGGCACGCTGGCACGGAGGGACACCTTTACCTACCGACGCTGCGCTGTTGAATCCCTACGGGATAAAATAGGTCGAAGAAGGCAGGTTTTGGTTTCTACCGACGCTACGCTGTTGAATCCCTGCGGGATAATACGGTTGACGGTTGATTTCGTAGGGATTCAACGGGTTGACGCTTTGATAAATTACACATGAACAATGAATTAACTTTTTTATGAAACCGCTTATTTATAAAATTATCCTTGTTACTATCTCGATTCTCCTCCTCACGGGAAAACCGGCCTTCGCGCAGGTGCGACCGCTGACGATGGAAAACGCCGTGAAGCTGGCGCTGGAGAAAAACCGTGATTTGCAGGTCGCGACGCTGGAAACCGCCAAATCCACACAGAAAGTCCGCGAAGCCCGGAGTTACGCCTTACCCACAGTGGCGGCTTCGGCCCAATACCTGTATTTTCCCCAGAAACAGGTGTCGTTTTTGCCGGGCAGTTTCGTCGGTCTGGGCGAAAATCAGTTGGCCACGTTCCGGGTCGGTGGATCGAATGCGTTTGTGGGCGGTGTTGCGGTGTCGCAACCGCTTTTTCAGGCCGGTATCCGGTCCGGGATTCGGGCCGCGCAGATTTACGAAAACGCATCGGCTGAAGGTTTGAATGAGGTTCGGGCTAGCGTAGTAACCGATGTCAAAAAAGCGTATCTGGATGTGTTGATTACGCAGGAACAACTGCGGCTTCAGGAACAGAGTCTTTTGCGCAACGAACAGGCGCTGCGGGATTCCCGCTCGCTGCTGGCGCAGGGCCGGGCGTCGCGGGTGGATACGTTGCGGGCGTTTGTGTCGACCGAAAACCTGCGACCGGAAATCAGTCGCCTGAACAACCGGGTGGAAATTACCAAGACGATTCTGAAACGGACGATGGGGCTGGATGAGCAGGAAGCGATTGCATTGCAGGATTCGTTGCGGTATGATAAAACCGGGTTTGTCATACCCGGAACCGATGCGTTTTTTGAAGCCGTTCAGGCGCGGCCGGAAGTGCACCGGCTGGAATTGACGGAGAAACTGAACCGCGAGCAGATTGCGTTGCAAACCGCCGAACGCGCGCCCAAACTGTCGGCGATTGGCCTGCTGCAATCGCAGGCACAGGCCAATCATTTAAAGCTGGCGGACTATAGCTGGCCGCTCAGTTCGTACGTCGGTCTGCAAGTGAACGTGCCGATTTTCAGCGGTTTCCGAACGGTTTCCCGAATTCAGCAGGCGGTTATTACCCGGCAGCAGAGCGAAACGCAGTTGGTCAATCTGAAGGAAATGGTTCGCGCCGAGGTCAAAATTGGCCTTTCCAACGTGGAAGAGGCCCGGCTTCGGATCGAAACCCAGCGGCAAACCGTAACCGTAGCCGAACTGGGTTACCGCATCACCCGCGACCGCTGGAAACAGGGCATTGCGTCGCGGCTGGAGCTTTCCGACGCCGAACTGTCGCTCACCCAGGCCAAATCCAACCATTTGCAGGCTGTTTATGATTTCCTGACCGCGTCGGTGGAGTTGGACAAGGTGATGGGGCGAATTCGATAAAAAGGGAGAAGAAAGAGGATAGACAAGAGAATAGAGACGAAACCGCTGTGTTTAATGGTCTTTATTCTCTAGTCTATCCTCTCTTGTCTTAATACGAAACCGGGCCGTAAACCAGCCGCAAATACCGTTTCTGCAAGTTGGAAAAATACGTCCAGAGGAGTAAGGATCCAATGAACAGGGCGCTGAACGACAGGGAATCATGGAGATACGGAATGGCCATCAGAATCAGTAGCGAAAACCGGCTTATTTCCAGGTAAAACACCCACTGCCGCTGTTCGAGCAAGGCCCCGCAGTTGACCAGCGTAATGAGGATGAACAGGGAAATCAACACCTGATGGTAGACCATAACGTGGTTTTCCAGAAGCAGGAAGACGAATAGAATGCTCAGAATACCAATGAGTTGCCCCAGGACGTAGCCCCGAAATCGGCGGCTGGTGGCATGAACGGTCGAGCGGGATAAATAGCGTTTTTCCAATACATCCCGAACTTCCGGGTCGATGTCGTCCGGGCGGCCAAAGAGGACTTTGATTTTGGGAACAAAACCCGGTGTGCGCCGAACGGTTTCGGCCAGTTCCATCATAAAATGGAATTGCTGCCACAAGAAACTGTGGCTTTCGAGCGGTTTGGTCAGGCCGTAAACCAACTCGTTGGCGTCTTCTTTTTCTTCGATAAACGTGCCAAATAATTTGTCCCAGATAATCAGGACGTCGCCGTAATTTTTGTCGAGGTATTCCGGGTTGCTGGCGTGGTGAACGCGGTGGTGCGAGGGCGTCACCAGAATGTATTCCAGCCAGCCTAATTTACCGATGGTGCGGGTATGGATGAAGAACGGGTACAAACCGTGCAGAATCAGCATGGTCGAAATCATCCCGGCCGGAAAGCCGATCAGAGGCAGAATCGTCCAGAAACCGGTTCGGATGAGGGCCTGGAAAACCGTAATCCGGGCCGAAGTGGTGTAGTTGAAGTCTTCACTCTGGTGGTGAACAACGTGGGCGCTCCAGAACAAATTGATCTCGTGGGCCAGCCGGTGGTACCAGTACCAGACAAAGTCGGTTGCCAGAAACAGCGCCACCCAGCCCAGAATACCCGGTTTCAGATCAAAAATCGCGTAGTGTTTGTGAATGTAGTCGTAGACGAAATAAAAAGCACCGACGGTGAAGGTGTCAAGCAGTCGTTCGGCAATGCCAACGTTGATGTTGGCGACTGAATTGTTGAATCGAAAATAGTCCTTTTTCTGCCATTTGGAAACCAGATATTCCAAACCCATAAAGAACAGAAAAAAAGGGACAGCGAAAGCCATCCAGTTTAGTCCCAGAGATTCCATACGTGTTGTCTACAAAAAATTATAAAAAAACTGACTAGAAGATTATCTTTTAATCGTTTTCATACGTGAGTCTGTGTCAATTCGCAGAGAGAGAGCAATAAGGCTCCCGGCTTTACAAACAACGATTCGAGTCTATGGACCAGGAAATGCAGTGAATCGTTGCGGCTTCATTCTGCGAATAACGTATATACGCGTTAAAACAGTTCGCTCAGGGGTTATCTTTCTTTAATGATATTTGTCAGTCGATTTAATTTGCACGTTACCCGGCTAATCGCGATGGGAATTCCGGCTATAACCGGCAGAGACGTTCCCCGGCCTCCCGCAACACATCGTCGTCTTTGGCGAAACAGAAACGCAGGATGTTGTAGTCATTCTTCTGACGATAAAACACCGAAACCGGTATCGACGCCACACCGATTTCTTTAGTCAATCGAATCGCCAGATCGTAGTCCGGTTCATCCGTAATGGCCTGATAGGAAACGGTTTGGAAGAAACTGCCTTCCGTGGGCTGGAACTGAAACCGGGAGCCTCGGAGGCTGTCGAGAAACAAATCCCGCTTGCGTTCATAAAAATCCGGCAGCGTTTTGTAGTGTTCCGGATTTTTCAGATAATCAGCCAGTGCATACTGAATCGGCGTGACGGTACTGAACGTTAGATACTGGTGGATTTTCCGAAACTCAACGCTTAATTCTTTAGGTGCCAGACAATACCCGATTTTCCAGCCCGTAACGTGAAACGTTTTCCCGAAGGAGCCGCAGACAAACGTTCGTTCCTGCAAAACCGGGTGCGTCACCAGCGAGCGGTGCGGTCGGCCATCGAACCGGATGTGCTCGTAAACTTCATCGCTCACGATCCAGATGTCCCGGTGTTGCACGAGCGCGGCCAGTTGTTCCAGATCATCCGCCGTCCAGACGCGACCCGTCGGGTTGTGGGGCGTATTGACGATGATGAGCCGGGTTTTGTCCGTAATTTTCCCGCGAACGTCGTCCCAGTCGATGCCGTAGGTTGGGGGCGTCAGGGTGACGAAAACCGGAATGCCGCCGTTCAGTTCGATGGCCGGGACGTAGCTGTCGTAGGCCGGTTCGAAAACGATGGCTTCATCGCCGGGTCGGATCACCGCCGTGATGGCGGCAAACAAGGCTTCCGTGGCACCGGATGTAACCGTCACCTCGGTTTCGGGATGGTAGGAAACGCCGTACAATTGTTCCGTTTTCTGCGCGAGGGCTTCACGCAAGGCAGGGACGCCCGTCATGGGCGCATACTGGTTAAATCCTGTTTTGAGGTATTTCTCTACCAGCGCCACCAGCTCCGGCGAGCAGTCGAAACCGGGAAAGCCCTGTGACAAATTAATGGCACCCGTGTCGGTCGCCAATTTCGACATAACCGTGAAAATGGTCGTTCCAACCCACGGTAATTTGGAGGGCAAGGTACGCGATGTTGCTACATTCATGGGTTTAAATGACAAGGTCAATGGTCTACCGTACCAATAGAGTCGATTGATTACGGCGATAATTCAGCCCAATTGACCCTGAAAAGTACAAAAAAACAGGACACGCCAATCAATACTATACTTTTTCTATGAAAATTGTAGGGATAAGCTTCTCCAACCAACCCATACTCAGTTGACCGGCTGTTTGCTTACTTTCAGAATTCCCTTCATCACCCGCCAGTGGCCGGGGAACGAACAGATGAATGGATAGTCGCCGGGAACATCCGGGGCTTTGAAATCGAGCCGGTAGTTTTGGCCGGCGTTGACCAATGGTGTCGCAAACAGGACTTCGGGCAGGTTGGGAACAAAGTTTTTTTCAAAACCGTCTTTCAGGGTTGCCATCGCGTCGGCAGCCTGGCCCACTTTCTCTGTGGCATCGGGTTTCAGAATGACCACATTGTGGGGCATGAGGTCCGGATTTTCAAATACCAGCGAAACATACCGGCCCGTCTGTATGCGGATGGTGTCCTGATCGAACAGCATTTTGGCCGGAACAGCCGCCAGCCGAACCTCTTTCGTTCCGCTGTTTTCCAGCATGGCCAGCGGGGCTGCGGCTTCCTGGGGCGGTAATTTTTGCGCCAGTTTTTTGCCGAGCGTAATCGCCTGGTTATACGGCACCGTATTGCGCTGACTTTCGGGCGTGGTCTCCAGCCAGGCGATAAAGTTTTTCAGAACCGCACCGCGTTCGGCCTCGTGGCCCGGCATCGAAAACAACACCTCGTAGGCGGTGGCATGAACCGAGTAAAAAGGCGAATCCGTTCCTTTCAGACCCAGATCCGATTGTGTTTTTCGGAGTTCTTCGGGCACCTCGCGGGTCAGCGTCTTTACTTTTTCACGAAGGGCGGTTTGCCGATCCGGATTGGTCAACCTGGAAATACCGTGCAGGTAATTCACGAGATTAGCCGTATGCTGCGAAGCCGTCTCCCAAACCCGCTGATCCGACTGGTCGAGGGTGATCAGGGCCGCGTACGCTGCCGATTGGGTCGAATGATTACCGGTATTTAATAAGCCAAGAAGTTGATTTTCAGTCGACTTCAACTCTGTCAAATTCCAGTTCAGTAAAACGGCAATGAGGTCGTTATCTGGCAATCGTTGTCCGGTTTCGTCCGCTGGCTCCGGCTTTTTCTGAATCGTTTCCAGTAAAAAATCGACCGGGCTGACGGATTTTTCTTTCGCCAGCGCCCGGATGGCCTGCACTTTCAGCTCCGGTTTTACGTCTTTTTTAGTGAGCAAGGCGTTTAAAACCGCGCTCGTTTGGGGTAATTGTTGTAGCTCGTCGGCCGTGGCACGTTCCAGCAAATAAGCAGCGGCTTTGGGGTTATCGGCCAGAAATGTCGGATTTTGTTTAAAACCGGCTAGCCAAACTGGTTTTAGATACGTAAACGTCTCGTTGATTGCGTAATCGAGGGAATAATCCGTCGGGTATTTCAAGACATCCAATGCCGTAGTCAGGGCTTTTTCTCCGGAAAAATGGCTCAAAGCGATGATGGCCTCAAGCCGAACCCGGGGCGATGCGTCGTTGATTGGCTCCCGAAACCGTTCCAGCGGATTGGCCAACCGGTCTCTCCAATAAAACAGCACCCGCGTCCCAGCCGCTCGGGCCCGGTAGTTTTGGGCGTGTAGCAGCGTGGTCAGCAGGCTTTTGTCGACGACGTCGAAATCCTGAAAAAGCCACAGCGCTTCCAGTTGATGAAGCTCGTAGTCGGGATGGTTTTTGTCTAAATTGGTGACCCATTTGCGGAGTTCCGGCACCACTTTTTCCGGACTCTGTTCCCGGAGCCGCATCCGCGAGCGATACCGAAAACGGTCTTCGTACCCTTTCAAATTGTTCAGTAATTGCGGAATGGTCTGCCCGGAAATGTCCCTGGTTGTCAGCAACGGATTCGCTTTATAGGTAATCCGCCAGATGCGTCCATGTCGTTTATCCCGCGCCGGATCGCGCGGTGGGTTTTCGCCGTGCGAGATCAGCGGATTGTACCAGTCGACCACGTAGAGCGCGCCGTCGGGGCCAAATTTCAAATCAACCGGGCGAAAATTCGGGTCCGACGATTGCAGCAGCGGTTCCACTTCCTTGCTCGTCAGCCCCGACCCGGTTTCGATGAGCTGGTGCTGTTTGATTCCCTGAAAACCGATGGCGTTGTTGATCAAAAAATTACCCTGCACATGGTCCGGGAAATGACGGCTCGACACGATTTCGATGCCCGCCGTCGGGCGTACCCGCGTCGTGGTAAACGTGTTGATTCGGGGGTGTTTATTGGGGTAATCGATTTTCCCGCGCAGGGGTGTGGCGTCATAATTCGAACCGTCCGAGGCATCGGCGATCAGGTGAATGCCCCAGCGCTGAAACACATTGCCCCAGGGATTATTGTAGCCATACGAAATATACTGGCTCAATTTACCCGTTCGGGGCTCGTAGCGGTAGGTGGCTCCCGTGTAGGTGCGTACCGGCCCGTAGGGCGTTTCGACCTGCGTATTTAGAAATGTGCCTTCGTGAAAATACAGAGCGCCATCCTGTCCGTACGTAAACGCGTGGGTGGCATGGTGGCTGTCTTCCGCGCCAAAACCCGTCAGAACCACCTCGCGCACATCGGCTTTGTCGTCGCCATCGGTGTCTTTTAAAAACAGAATATCCGGTTCCTGCGACACGTAAATACCGCCGTTTCCAAACTCAAACCCCAGCGGCAGGTACAGATTGTCGGCAAAAACCGTGTGTTTGTCGGCGCGTCCGTCGCCGTTGGTATCTTCCAGAATCAGGATTTTGTCGTGGACCGGAATCCCCGGAATATACTGCGGATAGGTCGGCATCGTGGCAACCCACAACCGCCCTTTGGCATCGAACGCCATGGAAACCGGTTTGGCCAGCGGAAAATCTTTTTCGGAAGCAAAAAGATTGATTTCGTAGCCTTCTGGTAACGTAAATTTCTCGGTCGTAGCGGGTTGCAACGCGCCTTCGACAACGGAATTGTGGTGAGCATGGCCTTCTTTGGCGAGTGGCCGGCTTTGTTTGCCGGTCATGTGCGTCACCAGAAAAGCCGCTTGGGCCGCCGGATTGGCTCGTTCGTCCACAATCGCTACGGCCCGGTTATACGCTTCCGTCCCTGAACTTTGCCCCAGTTTCCAGACCACCGAATCCAGCGATGCCACCATCTGGTTCAGTTTTCGCAATTCGGGCGGGAACGAGATGACGCCGAACGGTTCTTTCCGCCGACCGTAAATGTATTCGCCATTGACAGCCCGCCAGCGGTAGAAAAAATGATCGTTCTTCATTTTAATCACCTGACGCAGCTTCGTCGAATGCTCAGAGGTTAGATTTACCGCGACGGTTTTGGGATCGAAACCCAGTTGCCGGGCCATCCAGCGGGCTGTTTCCTGATACCCTTTGTCATTCAGGTGGATGCCGTTGATGGTGATGAAGTCGCCCGGTTTTGCGGTCGTCCGGGCCAGAGACGGTTTGAACAAATCGATAAAAACAAGTTGTTGCGATGCTGCGACTTTCCGCATGGCTTCGGTATAAACCGCCAGATTTTCGTTGTGTGAAACCGGGTCGGGCCAGTGGCCACCAAGTTTTTCGTGGGCAATCGGCGAAACCAGCACCAGTTGCGGAGCCGACTTTCCATTGAATTTTCGGGCTTGCAAAAGCTGAATAAACCGGATCAGGTCTTCTTCAAACTGCGGCAATCCGGCTTTTCCCTTGAACGACTCGTTCATGCCGAAACACAGGAAAATGATGTCGGCTTTCTGTTCCGTTAAATCATGGTACAAACCTTCGATGTTGAGGGCCACCGGCATTTTAATCGGTTTGTCGTACCAGCTTCGGAACGATAGATCCTGCGGATCGTCGGTCGTTTTGGGAGCTTCCTCACCAAACCAGGGGAAGTTGAGGGGCCGGGGTTGTAACGCCACTTCGTCGGCACTCCAGCCCATGTTCCGTAGCGTCAGTTGCCGGTCCGGGTAATTCTTTTGCAGTAAGGTTTCGAAATAGTTGTAATACCGCATCCGGTCAGCAAAGGTGTTGCCGAGCAGAATGATGTGGTCGTTTTTTTTGGGATTGAATACCGCCCTGGTTTGACTCATTGCCGCACTTGCGAAGAGGAAAAAAAACGAAAGGGCTACAGTACCGGTTTTCAGGAAGTACGGTTTCATGGGAACAGACTTTTGGGGTCGGTGATTCGTACGTAAAAGACTGCTGCTGTTACGATACTACTTTCTGTTCGATAACCATCTGTAAGATAACGCAATCAATCCGTCCCGTAGGGATGGTCCATTTTGTAGAAACCGTGTCAGCTTATAGGGGGATGAGTCCCGTAGGGATGGTTCATTTCGTACCTACACGATCTCCCTACGAGACTTTTTGGTTTTCTTCGGACATGGATGCTACAAAATGCACCGTCCCTACGGGATTGTTTTGATTTTCCAGTGGAGCCCCGGTTTCGCCATCCTTCCCATCCGGAATAAAAAGCCTTTAGGACTGTTTAAAGTACGCCTAAATCAATACGTTACCAAAACCGCCCCCCGGTATTCCGGCAGCAAAGGCTGATTGGTTTTGATCAGATAATGGTAACTCCCGGCCTGAACCTTCTGGCTGCGGTAGGTGCCGTCCCACGGTTTGTCGTAGCCTTTCGACTGAAAAACGACCTCGCCCCAGCGGTTGTAAATCGTGATTTCGCAATCGGGAAACTGATCGGTATTGCGGATTTCAAACGCGTCGTTGATGCCGTCGTTGTTGGGCGAAAAAACGTCGGCAATGAACATCCGCTTCAGCACATCGACCAGCACACTTTTCTCCGTCCGGCAATCACCGGGAGAAGAAACCGTTAGTTTGTAGGTGGTTGGAGCCTCCGGACTGGCCTCGGGATTCAGGCTGGTGGGGTCCGACAGACTTTCGGGCGGCTCCCACAGAAAACCATTGGTTTGTCCTTTGACGGTGGGTTTTAGCGTAACCGTACTGCCCATTAACACACTCACCCGTTCCGGTAGGTTCACATCGGCGGGCGGTTCAACCCGGATTTGCCGGCTGATCGTAACCGGACAGGCGGAAGTCCCGGCGTAGGTGTACGTGATGGTATGCAAACCGGCTCCGGCTTTGCCGGGATCGAATTGACTGCCCGTTACCCCCGGCCCCGAAAACGTCCCACCCGCCGGACTGGCTGCCAGCAGCAGCGGTTCGGAGCGGGTAGCACACACGGGAGCCAGGCTGTCGAACTGCATGGCCGGACGCGGAATAACCGCCAGCGTCAAGGGTGCCGAAAGGGCCTGACAACCGTTGCCGTCCGTGATCCGAACCTGGTAAGTGCCTCCCTGCCCGACCAGCCGGGTGGCGGCATCACTCGTGTTGAGCGAGGCTGTATTGAAGTACCATTCGTATTGATACTGGCTCCCCACAGTGGCATCCAGACGGACTTCATTGTCCTGGCAAATCGCCGAAGCCGAACTGGTCAGCGTCGCTTTTGGGTTCGGATTAACGACGATCGAGAGACTGTCGCGGTTGGTGCATTCCATCGAAGATGTGGCCCGGACGCCGTACAAACCGGTTTTGGTCACGGTGAGCGAGGTGCCGGTGGCTCCCGGCAAAACCGCGCCATCTGCGGTCCATTGGTAGGTCACCGCGTTCTCCTGCGGAACCGACAACACCAGCGATGCACCTTCGCAGAGGGGCGGTTTTTTATCCGGTGTAATTTGGGCTGCGGGCGGAGGCAACACCCTCGCCCGGGTGATTTTTGACGTGGTGTCGTTGCCGCAGGTGGTGGCGAAACTCTTCACGACTGCATAATCACCGGCTTCCGTAACGGTCAGTGTCGGGGCGGTGGCCCCCGGAATGTTGGAGCCGTTGCGTTGCCACTGATACGACCAGAGCGGGTTCGTCTCGGTCGAAAGCAGGGCGGTGGCCCCTTCGCAAAAAGGTAAATCAAGCGTTTCGACGTTTCGGTAACTGATGATGGGCGGGGGTGGCGTGTTGTTGCCGCAATCGACCACCGGCATCTGGAACTCGCGCCGGATGGCACCAATCCGAACGCCATTGCGGTATTCTTCGCACAAAACCGCAAAAATGAACAGCCCCGTTTGGCTCGCGGTTACGCTCAACTGGCCCGTTTGCGGGTCAATTTTCAAGGCCGGGTTTCCGGGAATGGAACTGGCGGCACTGTAGCCCGGCGACCAGTTTACTTCCGGATAGGTCGTGTGCGAACGCCCGTCGCCAACGGTATTTTGGGGGGTATTGTCGGTGTAACCGGCCAGTGGCGTAACCAGCGAATAGCGGAGTTGATCGCCGTCGGCGTCGGTGGCGCTGAAATCCAGTTTGAACGGTTTGTTAACGCAGATGTATTCGCCGTTGGGAAAATTGAACGCCGGGCTGGAGTCGAGGAAGGCGGAACCGCTGCGTACGATGGCCGGAAACTCCATGTAAAACACCATGCCTTCGCCCCCGGGATTCTGGATGTTGCTGATGTCGGCACTGCGGCAACAGCGATCCCAGACGACGTAATAACCGCCGGGATCGTTGTAGGTGGCCGGATTCAGGTAAACGTCCGTGCTGTAGTTCATGCCCAGGACACTCAGGTTGCGCAGATCGGCGCAGGCCTGGTTGTCGTAACGAACCCGCTGGGAGCCAGTTTGCCGGACGGTTGCGGTATTGACGCGGACGTGATCGCTTTTTCGAAAAATGTAGAGGATAATCTCGCGTTCGTAGGTGTCGGGCGTGGAGTTGGCCTGATCCAGATACAGGGTGAGCGTCAGCGTGTAGTAATTGGTACGGGTCGTGGCCCGCAGACTCATATCGCCCCCATAAATGTGTTTCCCGAAGCCAGCCGGCAGCAGAGCGAGGTTCAGGAATAGACTATAAACGGCAACCCAAAGCCAGCGAAATGCCGGAACACCTGGCGTGAACCGACCCAACAACACAATCATAATAGCGTTTCGTAGAAGGTTGAAGCATAAAAAACTTGCTGACGGAATAGGGTGTGTATTCTTATGAATCGAAAATATACGAAGTTTCGAGCCTATATGTTACCGAAATTGACGGAACGGTATACTGTATAAGACCAAAAAACCCCGCAAAGCGTTGCGGGGCGAAGAAAATAGGAGAGAGTCTGGTGGATTAATTTACAACATTTCGCGGTTTTCCGGCGAAAAAAGCCCGAATGTTTTCGGCGGTTTCGTGTAAAAGCCGCTGGCGTGATTCCAGCGTGGCCCAGGCCAGGTGGGGCGTAACGATGCAATTTCGGGCCGAAAACAGGGGGTTGCCCGCCGACGGAGGTTCTACCGTCACGACGTCGAGTCCGGCCCCCGCCAGCCGATCCTGGTTGAGCGCTTCGGCCAGATCGGGTTCGTTGATGAGCGCACCCCGGCTGGTGTTGATCAGAAATGCCGTTGGCTTCATCCGGCTCAGCAGCTCGCGGTTGACGAAGGCCCGGTTTTCGTCGGTGACCGGGCAGTGCAGCGACACCACATCACTTTCGGCAAAAAGCGTCGCCTGATCGACGTAGCGAATACCGGATGGCGGTTGTTCATCGGTGTGACGGCGGTTGACGAGAATAGTCATGCCAAAAGCCAGGCCAATGGAAGCTACGCTTTTTCCGATGTCACCAAAACCGACGATGCCCAGCGTTTTGCCCGCCAGTTCGACCAGGGGCGTTTTCCAGTAGCAGAAATCCGGGTTCCGGGTCCAGTCGCCCGCCCGCACACTGTCGGCGTGTAAGCCCACCCGGTTGGTGAGTTCGAGCAGCAGCGCGATGGTCAACTGGGCCACCGACGGCGAGCCGTAGCCTTTCACGTTCGTCACCACAATGTCGCATTCGCGGGCGGCTTTCACGTCGATGATGTCGTAACCGGTGGCCGTCACGCCGATGTATCGCAGTTTCGGAAGCTGTTCCAGCGTCTCGCGGTTCATTTTTACTTTATTGACCAGCACCATATCGGCGTCTTTTAGCCGCTCGATCAGTTGGTCGGGGGGCGTGCGGTCATACAGCGTAACGTTGCCGAGGGATTTGAGGGGCGTCCAGTCGAGGTCGCCGGGGTTCAGGGTGTAGGCGTCAGCGTAAACGAGGTTCATGAGCGAGGAGTAAATGACACTGAAAGATACGGGGAAATAGGCTTCATAGAATGATAAATATCAAATGATGAATATTGAATGTAAAAGTTCCGGATCGGAAAAGACTTTTACATTTACCATTTATCATTTGATATTTATCATTCTTTATTTTATCCCTAAACAGACCCAATAACAAACGCCAGCGCCCGGCGTTCGGCCCACGAGAATTCATCCCCACGGACGGCAAAACCCACGTGTCCGCCGGTTTTTGGCGTTTCTAGGTAGAGGCATGGGTGTTTCTCGGCCAGCCACGCGGGCGAACATTCGGGCGACAGCAGCGGGTCGTTCTGGGCGTTGACGAGCAGCGTCGGAACGGCAATTCCGGCCATGTAGTTGACGGCCGAAGCCTGCGCGTAGAAATCGTCGGCGTCGCAGTAGCCGTTCACCGGAGCCGAAAAATGGTGGTCGAAATCGCGCCAGAGCCGGACTTTTTCCAGGTTGGTCATGTCGAGTTTTCCCGGGAAGAGGTCGGCTTTCTGCTGCATTTTGATGATCAGTTTCTTCATAAACCGATTGCGGTAAAACCGGTTTCGGGGCAGGTCGAGCTGTTTGGCACTGGCTTCCAGATCCGTCGGCGACGAAACCGCCACGACTTTCTGGATGACATCAGGCAACAGCTTGCCGTGAACCCCCGCGTATTTAAGCACGATGTTTCCGCCCATGCTGTAGCCCACGAGCGCTACTTCCCGGTACGGTTTGGTCCGCAACACGTGGTCGATCACTTCGGCGATGTCGCCAATTTCGCCGTGGTTATAGAGCCGGAACGCCCGGTTCATCTCACCACTGCACGAGCGGCAATTCCAGGCCAGCACATCCCAGCCCTGCCGGACAAAAAGTTTGGCCGTTGCTTTGATGTAATGCCGGTTGGAATCGCCCTCCAGACCGTGGGTCATGATGACCAATTTATCACGTCGTCGGTCGATCCAGTCGAGGTCCACGAAGTCGCCGTCGGCCAGGGTGAGCCGTTCCCGTTCATACACCACACCATCTATTTTGCGGAGAATGCTGGGAATAATGGTCTCAAAATGACCGTTGATCAAATACCGGGGCGCTCCGGGGTAAGAAGAATGTCGGAGAACCGGCATACCGTAACCTTTTAGTCGTTAATGCTGTTAATTTTAACGAAATTTAGTCCGGTTGGTTCCCCTTATGGAAATTGCAAAGTATTTATCGGTTTTAGTAGCCAGCATGTTGAAGTTTGTTGGCGGTCCCGTAACCGGCGTCGCGGTGGGTCTGACGTGGCCGGAAACCTGGCTGTTTACGGTGGTCGGGATGATGGCCAGCGTGGTGCTGGTGACGTATGCCGGAACGGCCCTGCAACTCCTGATGGCCCGGTTTCGGCGTTCGGCTCCCAAGCGGTTCAGTTCCCGGACGCGGCTGGCCGTCAAGGTTTGGAAACGCGCCGGGATGATGGGCATTGCCTTCCTGACGCCCCTGCTGCTGACGCCCATCGGCGGAACGATCCTGGCGGTTTCGTTTAAAGTAAGCCGTTCGCTAATTTTTAGTTATATGCTGATCAGTGCCTTATTCTGGGGCATTGTCTTTACGCTGGCGATCTACGAATTGCCGGAGTTATTCAGCCGCTTTGGCGGGAATGGGGTTTTGCGGAAGTGAGGGAAAGTGGTGGATGCTTGTTGCTATAGAGATGTTTTTGAAGAATATGAGTAGTGGTTATTCGGGAAATCAATCCTCAGTAATCCTTTAATAAATGGACGATTACCCATTATTCCGGTGGTTGGTATCAGAAATACATCATCCTCCCGGTTGGTAATCGGTAAATTTTTACAAGGAAGTAAATAACCGTTTTGCGTGAGATTTAAATGCTTCACCCGGTTACCTAATCGTATTGAAATACCTTTGTTGATTCCCCTAATAACGATAAGTTTTTTACCAATTGGCAACGGCTTCAGTTTCGTTATCGCATTTTTATTTAATTCGAATCCATCTGATCCCGAATCATAAAACACGTCCAGTCGTTGGTCGTTTGCCACTTGGATAGCCATCATTGGCATACATAAACCAAATAAGTTTTTCGTTAGTGAACTGTCAATAACGGATTGATCTATTGTGAGTTGGGTTTGCGGAAAGTTAACGGTATAAGAAATCTGCCGGAGTACATCCAATCCGATTGCGCCGTCTATATGTCTGAATGGAAATGAGGAATAGCAGTAAACAGGCCAGTTTTCGAGCAGAATATTACCCAATTCAAGGTGTTTAATTGAAGAAATAGCTAGCTGAGTTGAACCAGTTGCTGTGCTGACAGGGCTATTACTTTCGTGGATTACCAGTCCCAGTTCGGCAGCTAGCTGTCGGCTAATAGCAGTTCTCGAAAAACCGGTATCTAGCACAAAATTCTTGTGTCGACCTTGAATCAATACGTCCACTACTATCAGGCTTTTGCGTCTGATTGTAAACGGAATGGTAAAACTAGCGGCTTTAATAGTGAGCAGGGGTGATGGTAAAGAGTTGAAAAATAGGGCGTCACCATAGAAGTTGATCTTACTGTTCGTTTTTTGAGAAAGGTCAAGTAAGTTTTGAAATTGATTCTGGAAGAAGTAGAGAAGCGCTAGTTGAGATTGAGCCGGTTTTGCTAGTGGATTGATGGTGTCAGTGGCGATGGGATAGAGCAGGGTTGCACTTTGGGCAAACTGATTTACCAATCCCAATTCCAGGGCTTTGAAAAAATTACGCGCTGGCTTATCCACATTTGTAGTATCAAACCAAAACGGTTGGTTGGATTTGTTGTACCAGTAGGTGGTTGTTTGGGCTTGTAAATTTGAAATAGTCAAAATTAGGGCGAACTGAAGGCAGGTCTTAAAACGAACTGGAGGCATGAACTGATTAGTTATAAGTTTGTGCAAACATGTATTCTGTTTGGCTTTGAACCAGAATTTTAAAGTATCGTCAATATCATACCAGAATTGTATGGCTCACGAATATAGTACTAAATATTTGTGTACCGGAAAAGCCTTTTCCCTGGCATTACTGATTTGCACGCAGTGGTTTTCGACCAGGTTAATTACACGCACTTGCTCAATTCAAAGTAAATTCTGAATGTGAACCATGTTGAATTTCTGCCGGAGCTATTTAGCCGGTTTGGCGGGAATGGGGTTTTGAGGAAGTGAAGGGAATTTGTAGGAATAACAGGTTAGAGGTACTCCAGCAGGAATCAACTCTTTGGCGTTTGTGCTTTTGCCGATGCCGGGCGGCCCTGCAACCAAATAAATCGTCATCGAACGACCAGAATCTGGCCATTCTTGTACTCCGCGACCGTATGTCCATCCGGACGCTTATAGACTAAAGGCTGGTTAATGGAAAAAAGATAATCCCGTGCATTTTGAGCGCACTGCTTTTGCCACTGAATTCGTTCCTTAGGGTTCATCTTGCGCGGATCTTTGACCATTTTTCCGGTCTGGTATTGCACGTCGTTTGTCATGGCTGCATTCTTTTTACACAAAAATAACTAACTACCGCTTTTTACAAGTATACTACACACGATGGTATCTCAGGAGTGAGGCTCCGCTCTCACAAAAACACGGAATAATACCCTTTCTTGCCCTGCACAACCGCACTGAAAATCAACCGCTCATTGCCAACCCAACGCGGTGCGTACTCCTCCGATGGGTTCAGACCCGGCAGCATCTTGATTTGTCGAACCTGGCCCGTTGTCAGGTCCCGAACCCAGAGGCTGTACGCATTTGCGAGCCGGTCGGTCCGTGAACTCAGGAACGCCAGCATTTTGCCGTTGGGCGAAAACGATGGATGGGTGTCGATCCAGCCGGGTTGCGTTTCAAAATAACTTAGTTCGCCACGTCCATCGGGCGAATACAGCGAAACCGTCGCCCGCCACTGGTCGTTGTCGTTGCGGGCGCGGGATACGGCGATAAACTGGCCATCGGGCGACCAGTCCAGGAAGCTTTGACGGATGTAGTTCGATTCGCGAACGGGCAGGACGGGAGTGAGGGGCGTGGCAGAACCACCCGACGTCGCTATTTTCCACAAGCGGGATTCTTCGTTGGAAACCGTCGTGTACGCCAGCCATTGCCCATCGGGCGACCAGGCTACCGATCCAATCCGGGTCACATCAGCAACGGGCAGCGTTCGGGCCGTTGCCGTTGTCATATCATAAAGAATGATTCCATTCTCTGTTTTGGAAGGGTAAGCCAACTGGTTGCCATCCGGCGAAAACGAGGCCCCCGCACCCTGGCGGTTTACGAGTTTTTTCGTAATTGGCTGCTCATTTTGCAGGGTAGCCACATACAGCGGAGTGGCATACGTACCGGGGGTTTCCTGAATCAATCCGGTGTACGTTGCTTTCGCGCCATCCGGTGTTACATCCCCCCCGGAGACGTCTTCTAAAAAGCCAAATCCGGGGTAATAAGCCGATTGCGAAAGAAAGGCCGTACTGGCCATAATCAGATTAGAGTTCGCGGGGGGCGCCCCTTCGTTTTTCGAGACAATGCGGGCCACCACTTGCTCCCCCATCTCCGAAGCAGGAATCCGGATTGATTTTTCGTCAGCGTCGAGGGTTCGGTACGTCTGAAACGCTCCCAACTCACTTTTGGCAATCTGAACTTCATATTCCTGGGCTTCTACGTCGGCAAGATCGGGGCAGGGCGACGTGACGCAAACCACCCGATTGGGTTCCCAACTCAGGTCATAGGAAGCCCCGGACACCACAACCTGCAACGTGACGGGTCGTACGCGTTTGGTCGGATCGACCGCTTTCTCTTTGCAGGAAAGGAAGATCGTCAGCAGAATCAGCAAAGGCTGTGAAAGAAAGCGTTTCATCGTAAAACCGGATTCCTGGTTGGTTCGATTGAAGACCCGGATTGCATCACAAAGGTTGTAAAATGCCATGAAACGTAAAAGACCCGCGACCGGCTGAATCGGTCAACCGGTCAATCGGGTTTGGTACTCAAACCGGAAAGGAATCGACAAAAGGAAAAGCCGGTTTTTCTGATTTCTGAAAACCGCTCTTACCAGGCTTATTCACTACCAAGTCAATCTTTCTTCGCGAATTCCTGGTTGTCGCGGGTATTTTTCTGGACGGCAATGGCTCCGAATAAACCGAGCATGAAGGCAAACGCGTAGAACCCTTTTTCACTCGGCAACAGCGTCGCGTTCCACAGGCCAATGGTCAGCAGCGTAATGGCGAGGAGCGTTGAAAACCAGCAGAGTCCGTAATAAATATCCGTCACCGGATAGCCTTCCAGCCGGTCCCGGACGCTTTTCTGCAACGATACGACGGAAAAAAGGCCCATCATCAGGACGGTAAAGTAGAATCCTTTTTCGTTCAAGAGCATTTCGGAGCGCCAAAGTCCGATTAAATACCCAATCATGCCGGTGCCGAGTGCAACCCATGATGCGCCGACAAAAGCGGCCGATGTTTTCTGATTCATTGTGTTGTTTTCTGTTTGTAGTGTGTAAAGTGGTTGTTGCCTGTCGCGCTCGTAAACCGGGTTCGCTGGCAGCAGCGGTTACAAAAATAGCTTCGGGATGACATCGTCGTTAGCGCCAGTTTCTAACGGGTTACTTTGAGGCTATAGATGGTGGTTTTCAGGCTTCCGTTGGTAGCTGGAACCAATGAAACAAAGTGAGGAAGACTTGTTTTTGGTCGCCTAGCGACCTGATGTTTGTAGGAAATAGGCTATCTCATTCTTGTCGCGTAGCGATCGAACAAATGGTTGTACTAAGTCAACCCAACCCATTCAGAATCCCCGTTTGCGCCAGCAAAACCAGACCGGTTCGCTCGGCCGCCAGGCCCGGTTCAATCTGGTGGCGGCACACTAGTTTTCCGTCGATGATCTCCGTTCTGAAGCAGTTTAATTGCACGGTGTCGGTCGTTCGATACGTCGCACTGATTTCCGGGAGGTGCGATGAGACCAGGAACAGACTGCCGCGCTGCCGGATGAACGCATCGATCACCTGCCGCGAACACGCCAGCGCATCTTCCGGGTTCGTTCCCCGAAACAGCTCATCGGCGATGAGGAAAACCGTCTGGTGATCGGCTATCGCATCGGCCACGGATTTGATGCCCATCAGCTCACTGTAAAAATGACTATGCCCCAGTTCCAGGTTATCGCTGAGGTGAATGCTGGTGAATAAACCGTCGAAAAAACTGATTCGCAGCGATTGGGCCGGCACCGCCAAACCAAGATGAGCCAGATAAACGACAATGCCGCACGCTTTCAGAAAGGTGGTTTTTCCGCTCATATTTCCCCCGGTCACCAAAGACAGGCAGGAGGGCGCCGACAGGCTAAAGTCGTTGGTGATGGCGATATCTGCATCAAGCAGGGGATGTGCCAGCCCGGTAACCTGAAAGATCGCTCGTTCAGCATCGATAAACTGAGGGTAAACCCAGCCTGTGGTTTGTGTAAACTGAGCGAGGGTACAATAGGCATCCAGTTGATACAAGGCGTCGAACACAACCCGAACAGCGTCGTTCTTGTGGTGCCTGAGGATAAAGTCGGCTTGCAGAACTGCGACCGGATGATCCGAATTACGAAGGGCCATTTGGATGGCCGGATCGTCAAAAAAAGTATTCAGCGTATCTAAAATTGTGTGGAGAGGAGCCGGGAGCTGCTTTGCCGTGCTGAGCCACCCGGTTTTTTCTTCAATCGCCCGCAAAACAAGCTGAATCGCAGCCGTTCCGCCCCGCAGCCGGTTGAAATCGTGCGGATGAAACCGGGAAAACCACCAGGCTCGCTGTTGCCGTTTCAGCCAGCCCGTCGCCGAACTCCAGGCCAGGTTGCTGATGAGGTGGTTTTCGGCGGCCAGTACATACGCGTGGGCGAGGTTGACGGTAAGCGGCTTCAGATGCCGGGCCACAAACTGGAAAAGCGCCTGTCGCTCCCTGATCTCGGGTAGCGTAGCACAGGGCGAAGTCAGCAGGAGTGTGAGCGCATCCCGGCCCCCATACGTCCGCGTTTTACCAAAAAGGCCCAGAATGCTTCTGTCACCCGGTTGTTGGGGCAGCAATTGCAGTTCGTGTAACGTATGGGCAGACGGTTTTTTCATGGTTGGCTGATGTGGCAGCAAACCTAACGAAACCATTCGGCAGTCATTTGTTAAAAAATCACAAAACGGGATTCGTTAAAAGCGATGACACCAGTCAGCGACCAGCCTGTTCAACATCACTCGGTTTTCCGCTACAAGATCGTATCTTTCCACCCATTCGTTTTCTTCGCCTTTCCAGCCGAAAACATGCCGACTACTTTCCAACCCTTGCAGGGACTCACAGACGACGCCATTGCCCAATCACGCGCTGAACAGGGGCGAAATGTCCTTACGACTGACAGCCGTTCGGGCTTGTTCGCAACGGTCCGGGAAGTTGCTGCCGAACCCATGTTTATCCTGCTGGTCGTAGCCTGTACCCTCTATTTCGGGATTGGCCGGCTGGAGGAAGGCATCACGCTGATCGTGGCTCTTTTTCTGGTGGCCGGTATTTCGGTCTATCAATCCGTTCGCAGCGACCAGGCGTTGGGGGCTTTGCGGGATCTAACCCAGCCCAAAGCGCAGGTTCGGCGCAATGGAACACTGACCACGATTCCGGTGGAAGACATCGTCGTGGGCGATGCGGTTTTGGTCGAAGAGGGCGAAAGCATCCCTGCCGACGGTCAAATTCACGAAACCAACGATTTTTCGGTGGACGAATCCATCCTGACCGGCGAATCGGTTTCCGTTGCCAAAACGCCCGGCGACCCGGTTTTTGCCGGCACCAACACCGCGTCCGGCAGTGCGTGGCTGACCGTTACGGCGGTTGGCGGAAAAACCGAACTCGGACGGATCGGGCGGAGCATCGGCACCATTCTGACCGAAACAACGCCCCTGCAACGACAGATCAACCGGTTTGTCATCCGCATGGCCTGGATTGGCGGAGGAGCATTCGCGCTGGTGTGGGCCATCAATTTTGCCCGCTCCGGCGACTGGATTACGGCTTTGTTGTTCAGCCTGACGCTGGCCATGTCGATTTTGCCCGAAGAAATTCCGGTAGCATTCAGCAGTTTCATGGCGCTGGGAGCGGCTCGGCTGAGTCGCATGGGCGTTTTGACCAAACAACCGCAGACGGTCGAGAGCCTGGGTTCGGCTACCGTGATTTGCACCGATAAAACCGGCACCATTACGCAGGACGGCATGAGCGTCCGGCAATTGTACGATGGCGCAACGGATGCGCTGGTTTCGCTACCCGGCCCGTTGTCTGATTCGGCCAAACAAGTGCTGGAATACGCTCGCTGGGCGAGTGAAACCGAGCCTTTCGACGCGATGGAAAAAGCCATCGTTGCGGCTTTTTCCGAATCCGATCCGGTTAAAACGGTGAGTCAGTACCCGATGGTGCAGGAATATCCGCTGGCGGGTATGCCCCCCATGATGACCCACGTCCGGAAGGCACCGAATGGCGAGGTGATGGTGGCGGGGAAGGGCGCCGTCGAACACATTCTGGCGGTTTGCCGACCCAACCCGACGGCGGCTGATCGAATTCGTCAGCTAACCAAACAGTTGTCGGAAGGCGGTTTTCGGGTTCTGGGTGTGGCCAAAGGCACCTACGAACCACCCCATTTCCCGGCGGAGCAGGATGATTTTTCGTGGACTTTTCTGGGGCTTATTGCCCTTGAAAACCCGCCGAAACCGAATGCCGCTGCGGTCATCCGGGCGTTTACCGAAGCCGGTATTGAGGTGAAGATGATCACCGGCGATTTTCCCGAAACCGCCCAGGCCATTGCCCGGCAGGTGGGTTTACCCGCAGCCGATTCGTTTGTGACGGGCCAGCAGGTGATGGAAATGGACGATGTGACACTCAGGCAGCAGGCAACTCAGACGGCGGTTTTTGCCCGCATGTTTCCCGAGGCCAAACTGCGGGTGGTGGAAGCCCTCAAGCAAAACGGCGAGGTGGTGGCCATGACCGGCGATGGGGTTAACGACGGCCCGGCGCTGAAAGCCGCTCACATTGGTGTGGCGATGGGAAAACGCGGAACCGAAGTGGCGCGTCAGGCGGCCTCGCTCGTGCTGGTCAACGACGACCTGAGCAGCATGGTCGACGCCATTGCGCAGGGTCGCCGGATTTACCAGAACCTCAAAAAAGCCATTGCCTACATTGTTTCCATTCACATCCCGATTATCCTGACCGTGGCGGTGCCGCTGCTGGCGAACTGGAAGTGGGAAAATCTGTTTACGCCCATTCACGTCATTTTTCTGGAACTGGTGATGGGGCCGACCTGTTCCATTGCGTTCGAGAACGAACCCGCCGAAGCGGGGCAGATGCGCCAGCCGCCCCGACCGCTCACCGACACCTTTCTGGCCGGGCCGGAACTGGGGCGGAGCATCACGCAGGGACTGGGGATTACGCTGGCCGTTCTGGGTGTCTATTACGTCGCCATGCAGGCCGGGGGAAGCCTGGAGTTGGTTCGGACGTTGGTTTTTTCGACCCTGGTGCTGAGCAATATCCTGTTGACGCTGGTAAACCGGTCGTTTACCCAGTCGGTGTTTCAGACCATTCAGTTGCCAAACCGCCTGTTGTGGCTCATGCTGGGACTGACGTTTGCGCTCTTGCTCGTGACCTTGTTGGTTCCACCGGCTCAGGCGTTGTTCGGTTTTGTTCCCATTCCGGCATCATCGTTTGGCTGGTGTGTGCTGGCCGCGCTGGTTGGCGTGGGCTGGGTCGAGATTTACAAAGCAAATCATCGGCTCCACTGATCCTGCTCATGGCAGAACGGCCTTCCTGCGATTAGCTTTGGCAGGGTTTGTGAAACTTACTGATCGGTGAGGGAAAACCGCAAAGGCAAGGTATGAAAACAACAACAGCACGCAATATTCTTCTGATTTTGATGGGCTTTCTGGGGCTGGGAGCCCTGGGAGGAGGGCTGACCTTCATGCTTTCGCCCGATGGCGCGCTGATGGGAATGCCGGTGTCGGTGTTAGATCACTCGCCTTTTCGCAGTTTTCTGGTGCCGGGAATTATTTTATTCGTCGTTTTGGGGCTGATTCCGGTTGGGTTGGTGTATGCTTTGCTAAAAAAGCCGGCTTTCAATGGAGTCGAGGTGCTTAATTTTTACCCGGATATGCACTGGTCGTGGACGTACAGCCTCTACGTCGCCTTTGCCCTCATTATCTGGATTCAGGTCCAGATGGTATTTCTTCAGGCTGTTCACTGGCTGCACACTTTTTATATGTTCTACGCGGTGGCGATTCTTTTTGTTGCCCTATTACCAGCCGTTCGGAATCGGTATCAGCGAAAAAGTGCCGCTGACGCAGTAAAAACCGCCCGAATCAACGGGTAACGGCAGTTACCGGAAGATTATTCCGGCTCTATATCATGCAAGCTGGTATTCGTAATAGGTAGTGACCGCCCGAAACCCGAACTTCTGATAAATCCGAAAACCGTCTTCCGAAGCCTGCAAGAGTGCGGTTTTATACCCGGCCTGTTTCGCGTAATTCAAAGCCTGACGCATCAGTGCGGTTCCAATTCCTTTTCCGCGAAATGCCCCAAGCGTGGCTAAACTGTAGATGCCAATGGTTTGAGGATCAGACGGAAATAATTCGAGGACGGAAACCGGCTGGCCTTCCCAATCATACACCAGAAATACATTTTGTGGAGAATTCAGCAAAGCCGGGGCGACTCGCTGGTAGTAGATTTCCACCTGTTGATCCAGCGGGGTCCAGTTCCGGGCGATTATGCTGGCAAACTCAGCCAGGTCGTCCCGAGTTTTGACGACCCTGATTGCAGTGTGATCCGAATTTTCGATTGGGCGGTACGCATCCAGTGCCAGGATCATGCCCGGATCAGAACCCACGCAAACCGCCCCCAGTTCCTGCAAATGCCTCCGTGTCGTTTCGGTGGCTGCGGCTTCGCTGAGCCAAAAACAGAAGGGCAACCCGGACTCTTTCGTGTACGCAACCACGGTTTTCAGGGTGTCAAAACCGGGCTGACTGGTGTCCTGAATGTGGACAATATTGAAGGTGTCGGACGGTAACTGAGCATCGACAATTGTTATACCGTCGTTGGTCCGAACGACCATGCCAGCGGTTTGGGCAGCCAGTGCCTGGATGTGCCGGTTGAAATTGTCGTCCAGAAGCTGTTCCGGCGTATCCATAACGAATCAGTGAAACTGAGCGCGAACTACCGGCTGACCGGTGCCACGGGCTTGGCGGTTTTTTTCCGGTAATCGCCCCGCGACAGGTATTTTTCGATCAGGCAATACAGCAGAATGAAAAAATACCGGCTTCCCATTTCCTTGATTTTTAGCTTCGACTCGCCGTATTTCCGGTTCGTCCAGCTATTCGGTACCACGGCGTAGTTATAGCCCCGCACCATCGCTTTCAGCGGCAGTTCAACGGTCAGGTTGAAGTGGGGAGACAGAAACGGTTTGAGTCCTTCCATCGTCTCTCGCTTGTAGAGTTTGAAGGCGTTGGTGGTGTCGTTGTAACGAATGCCCATCATCATCCGAACGATGAAGTTGGCCGTCCGGTTGATGACTTTTTTCAGTTCCGGATAGTCGATCACTTTGCCGCCTTTGCTCCACCGGCTGCCAAAAACACAGTCGTAATCGCCTTCCAGCATTTTGTTGTAGAACTTCACCAGATCCTCCGGGTCGTCGGACATGTCGGCCATGAAAACCGCCACACAGTCGCCCGTAAACCGTTCCAGACCGTAGCGGACGGCGTAGCCAAAACCGTTCGGCCCCGGATTCGTGTAATAGACCAGGGTCGGAATTTCGTGCGTTAGTTGTTCCAGCACCTGCGCCGTCTGGTCCTTGGAATTGTCGTTGGTGACGCAGATTTCGTGCGGAATACCGTATTTGGCCAGCGTTTGGTACAACGATCGCAGCGTTTCAGGAATGGATTCCTGTTCGTTATAAGCTGGAATAACTACACTTAATTTCATAATCGATCCATTAAACGGTAAGGCATTAACCGGATGGCACTGTACACTTTCATGAGCGGTGCCGGCACAATGTAATTCTGAATGATATCCTTGGCAATCGACGATTTGGGCTTTCCCATGTACAGGTACTTCAAGGCAATACCCGCCCGGCGGAAGTAACTTTCGCTGTACTGGTTTGCTTCCAGCATCAATTTATAATACCGGGCAATGTTTTTGCGCAGTACTTTGTCATACTTGTAATCCAGTTCGCGGTTGATGTTGGAATACATCAGAATCCGGTTGTTCAGAAACTTCCGGTCCTTCTCATTGTCGGCATAACTGGCACCGCCGAGATTTTTCCGGTATACCGACATCACCTCGTCGATGTACCCGATTAGACCGGCTTTGGCCAGCAGCACATTCCGCGGAATGTCGCCACTCTGGGACTGGTAATACCAGGCCGGATACGCCGGAATGGCATTTTTTCGAAACATGATGCTGGAGGTGGCCATGAAAAAAATCTCATCTTCACCAATCAGGTCATCCATCGTCACCACCGGTTTTTTGTCTTCAACCAGCAAAACGGAATCGTACTTTTCGTCCTCAAACACCACCCGGGCGTTGGTGAAGCAGCACGAATAGTCGGGGTGCTGGTCGAGCATGTCGGCCTGCTTTTGCAATTTATGGGGGCTTATCCAGTAGTCATCGCCGTCCATTTGCGCAATGTATTCCCCCCGGGCCGCTTCAAATGTGCTCAGGGCATTGTGCATCCCATTGTTGCCCATGTTGGTCGGGTGCAGCAGCAACCGGATTTTATCGGGATAGCGAGTCTGGTATTCGGCCAGAATTTCGCGGGTGTTATCTTTCGATAGATCGTCCCCCACAATCACTTCAAAATCGAAGTTCGTCTGCTGACTCAAAACGCTGTCTAACGTCTGACGAACAAATTTGGCGTGATTGTAGGTAACGATACAGACGCTTACCTTCATCTTAATTGAAGATTTCATTCATCTGATTCACCGCCGGAAAATCGGGCGTAATCAGTTCGGCCTGGGGCTTGTAAATATACGCTAATGGATAGCCCCGGTCGATGAATGTACTTTCCAATAAGTTGTTGTAACGAAGTTGAACCGACCAGCGAACCGATTCCGTCGAGTTGATTCCGGAACGGTGAACCAGAAAGGCGGAGAAAAACAGCACGTCGCCTACTTCAAACTCCAGTTGTTGCCAGTCGTCGGTCAACAGTTCGTCGGGAATGGTGCCAATGTAATCCACTGATGTTGAGTCGTATAAGCCTGTTCGGTGGCTTTGTGGTAAAATCTGAAGCGCGCCCAGATCGGCTCCGGCCGGCACCAGCGGAAACCAAACCACCACGCTGTCGAGCGATCCCTGGCCGGTGCGCCAGTCCTGGTGCGCTCCCAACCGCCAGTAATCATCGCGTTTGGCGAGGTGGCGGCTGTTGAACATCATGGCCGGCCGAACGCCAATCACGGGATATTCCAGTCCGAGTTCTTTCAGGGTGTCCGTAATGCGGGCATCCGTACCCAGCCGGTGCAGCGAAACCATGTGCTGAACCTGTTTGCCGGTGTTGGCAAAGGCCGTGAAATCGGCGGCAAAAAACCGGTACATGGCTTGTTCAAAAGACGGAAGGTCATCGATGTCCACCGATTCGCCAAGGGTTCGTTTAATCTGATAGGCAAAAATCTGACGGCCTTCCCGGTGGATAGCCGTAATCAAGTCCTTATCCAGAAAATTTTTCAGCAGAACGTACCCTTCCTGCTTGTATGAATCGCGGAGTGATGCCATGACGGTATGAATGAGTTAAAATAGTACTAAACTAATGTAAACGATGTGGACGAATCTTGACAAAGGTACCTTACCTCACTGGTAATGTCAACTTAATCAGCGGCATTTTAGTAAACGAACCCTTCGTTTAGAATGGCCTGCCGGTCAGTCGTTATGGAATAATTCCTTACTTCTCCTCTGCCTGAACGGCGTAGCCAAAGCCCGAAGCGCCAAAACCGTTGCCGTTGTAGAGCATCGTCCACTGGCCGTGGTGCTGGAAAAGGTGGCAATAATCCATCATGGACGAATCCCAGTCGTCCGTCGAACGCTCGATGCCGGCCTGGTCGTCTTTCCGATCCCAGGTAATCCCATCTTTCGACTCAGCATACCCGATGCGGTAACTCTTTTCCACGCTGGTACGGAAGTCGGTGGCACTCCGGTAGGAATAATACATTTTGTACAAATCCCCGTCTTTAATCACCGCCGGGCGACCAATGGCGTCCGTAAATTCATTGTACCCGATGCAGGTAATCCCGGTGCGTTCCCACGTAATCCCGTCTTTCGACTCGGCGTATTTCACGTTGTAAAACGGTTCCGGGTGGCCGTTGATGATTTCGATTTTGGTACACGACAGGTACCACATCCGCCAGCGTTCCGTTCCGTCGGCGTCGGTTTCGACCATCACACACGGTTGCGCAATCCAGACCTGATCGTAAATCGAACGGTCGAGCAACGGCCCGTCGTAGGCCCGTTCAAACGTAAGGCCACCGTCGCGGCTGATGGCCAGACCAATGCCGAGCCGGTACCAGGCGGTTTCACTTTTATTCCAGCCCGTATAATACAGCCAGATTTCGTCACCTCGTTTGATAAACCACGAAGGCATCGCGCCGGTTTCGTCAAACATGCCCACAGCACCTTTGCTCAGGCACGGTTTGTCGTGAACATACAACACTTTTGACAGATCATTGGCGTCCAGTTCGACAAACGAGGTGGACGAGGAGCGGTTTTCGTCGCGGGTGGCAAAATATACCCGTAGCCGTTCGTCGCTGATCGGGTAAGCAAAGGGAACCTGCGCGTGGGTGCGGCTAAACGGAAGCTGTCCGTCGGTTTTGTAAATCAGTCCTTTTTTAATCCACATGGGTGTTGGTAGTTGAGATCGGTTGTTGGTAACGATCGGCGCGGACGTAAATGCGTGTTTTGTCCAGATCACCGGCCAGACGGTAATGTGCGGCCACGAAATCCCGTAAGGCCGGGAACGATTCATGACCCTGCGTCGCCCGGTCGTTTAGCCAGAGCGATTGCCCGACGGCATCGACAAAAACCGGCGGCATGGAACGGCGCAGATCCGCGACGTAACGTTTGCGGTAGATGTCGCGCATCGGATGGTCGAAAACGCAGCGGATGGTGTGGTTTTCGTTGACGCCCTGCGGCATTTGCGCTTCGACATAATACTTGCACATCCAGCCCCAAACCGCTAGTTTTTCGCCGGGTTGGGCATACTCCAGAATCTTCCGGGTGACCACCGACTGGGGCATTTTCCGACTGTTCTGCACGCAGGCATTAAATGGCGTGCGGTTTATAGCCCAGCTTACGTAGCGAACACCGTACGGAATCAGGGCTGCGGCCAGCACGACGGCGGCAATTCGGGGAGCGACCCACGGGCGGTTGCGAACGTAATTCCGTATTTCGCTTAGAAACCAGCCGTTCAGCAGGCCGATCGGAGCGATTAGGAACAATAAATAATGCGTGTATTCCGATCCGGTTCGGGTGATGGCAATAAAGGTAAAACCGATCAGCAGGAGCAAAAAAGCCCAGATTTTCCAGGTATTGATCAGCCGGAACTGGTTTCGAATCAGAAAAGCCAAAAACGTGATGCCCAAAAGCAGGGAAAGCCAGACGAACCAGTTGAATTCTTCAATTTTTCGAAAAAAAGCCGGCAACCGGAGCAAATGTGCCCAGGCTTGTCCATCGCCACCGCCGTAATTGAAGTTGGCGACGATGTAAAAGGTAATCATGTCATCAAAAACGCCCGTTAGGGAGGTTAGCACCACAACCAGCAGCGGAAAACTCATTCCTCCCAGCACCAGCCCGACGAGTCGGGCGGTTTTTTGCCGAACCGTCAGATTCTGGCGCGTCAGCACGTCGATGGCGACGAAAAGACCCACGCAGAACATCATCGGAACCGCCTGGAGTTTTCCGAACGGAACCATGCCAGCCACCAGCCCGACCAGAAAAATCCGGCTTTGGGACGGAACAGACTGCTGTTGCAGACCCGCGTACCAGTAATACAACAGGCCCAGCAGAACGATGGGCAGGTGTTCGCTGCTGTAATGGACCAGATCGGCGTTCTGGGTCATGGCCAGCAGAATGAGGGAAGGCAGCAAAGCCCAGCGGGCCACGTCTTCGCCAAACCAGCGTTCCAGCGTCCGGAACAGCAGCCAGAGGGTGGCCAGAATCAGCAGCAGGCCGGTGATGCGGGCGGCAATGTAGTCGAAGGTGAAGCCCAGCCAGCCGGGAATCAGCAGCAAATAACTGTCCAGTGGCCCACCGGTGGTGCCGTCGACTGAGCGCCAGAAAACCGGGTCGACACTCAGCGTTAGTCCCTGGGCAATGATCTGACTTTCGTCGGGATTCAGTTCCTGATTAAAAACCACCACCGGCAACCGCATGAACACCACGGAAACCAGCACCAGCACCAAAAACAAAGTCCGGCTTTGCCAGATCGTATTCGGACGTAGCCAGGCCGGACCAACTGCCAGAGCACCGGTCAGCCAGAGCAAACCGTAGCCAATTCCCAGAAATACGATGGGGTTTGAGTCAAAACTGAGCATACCTTCCGAACTAAAAAGGTCAGCCGCCCGCAGGTGGCTGACCTTTGCCTTGCTTTCAGAATACGTTAGATCTGAACCTGCAAACGCTTCACCATGCTGTCGTGCATTTGCACCAGCGTTTGACGCAGATCATATTCCCAGTTCCAGTCGGGGTAATGGCTCTTGAATTTAGACAAATCGGATACATACCAGATGTGATCACCGATGCGGTTGGTTTCCGAGTAGCTGAAATTCATCTTGTTTCCGGAGATTTCTTCGCACAATACCCGCGCTTCCAGCATCGAGCAGTTGGCGTGACGGCCACCACCGGCGTTGTAGACTTCGCCCGGGCGGGGGTTCTGGTAAAAGTGCCAAAACATGTTCACCAGGTCGTGGCTGTGAATGTTGTCGCGAACCTGCTTGCCTTTGTACCCAAAAATGGTGTAATGATTACCGGTAATGGCGCACTTCATCAGATACGACAGGAAACCGTGCAACTGCGCCCCCGAGTGGTTCGGGCCGGTCAGACAGCCACCCCGGAAGACGGCGGTTTTCATGCCGAAATACCGGCCATATTCCTGCACCAGAATGTCGGCCGCCACTTTCGACGCGCCGAACAGCGAGTGTTTGGTGTGATCGATGGACATGTGCTCATCGATACCATTGGCAAAATACGGGTGGTTTTCGTCGATTTCCCAGCGGGTTTCGGTTTCCACCAGCGGCAGGTAATTCGGATTGTCGCCGTATACTTTATTGGTAGACGTGAAGATGAAAACCGCATCGGGGCAATGCAGGCGGTTCATTTCCAGCATGTTCAGCGTGCCGTTGGCGTTTACACTGAAATCGGTGAAGGGCTCGCGGGCGGCCCAGTCGTGGCTGGGTTGGGCAGCCGCGTGAACGATCAGTTTAATATCCGTGCCGTATTCCTGAAAGATGGGCTCAAGTTCCTCGACTTTGCGGATGTCGGCTTTATAATGGCGGTAGTTGGTATACGAATCTTTCAGACGGTCGCGGTTCCAATCGGTTGAACCGTCCGTACCGAAGAAATACTGTCGGAGGTTGTTATCGACGCCAATTACCAAATCGAATTTTTCTGAGAAAAAGGCAACTGATTCACTACCGATGAGCCCGGCAGAACCTGTAACTAATGCAATATTCATATCGCTTCTTGACTAAATAAGGTTGGATACATTAAAAAAATACTATTCTTCACTCGAAATCGGGTGTAAAGTAAATCAAAAAAAGTATAATAGTCTATACCGCAGGATAAAACCGGAAATCGAACAAAAGGCGATGCAATGACTTCATGAAGCCTTTACATCGCCTGTATCGTCTTGTCTATTTCTTTTTGCTATGGAAGCGTCACTCGCTTACTTGCCGAACAGTTTCTGACGAATCTTGTTCGTGCGGTCGGCCAATTCGGGCCGTGAAGCATATTTATACGTCGTTTGAACGGCGGCCGAATCCAGTCCGGGGCCGTATACGTATTTATCGCCATCCCGGAAATCCTTCTGACGAATGGTATTATATTTCTGGTAATCGCAGGAAGTCAGCGAACCAACCACCAGCAGGAATACTCCTATATTCAAAAGACCTTTCATACAAACGGTTTCAAAATTCAGTACAAAACTATAGACTACCGGCCAATTCGCCAATAATACTTCAAATTTTTATCATTCCGGTCGTTACCCCGTTCCCCTGAAGGGGACTTTTAGATCCGGGTTAAGCTGAGTCCAAGTCCCCTTCAGGGGATTTAGGGGCAAAAACTCAGTTTTTCAACCGCTCAATTTCGTCCCACACAAACTGGATCAACCGCCCGATGTGCGCTTCCGAGAAGTCGAACGGCACGTCGGCGGCCCGGTAAATGTCGCGGATGGGCGCCGTGTAGCCCAGTTTCAGTGCGTTCATGTAGCCCTGTAAGCCCTTTTGCGGATCCTGCCGGAAATTCATCCAGACGCCGATGGCCCCCAGTTGCGCAATCCCGTATTCAATGTAATAAAATGGGACTTCATACAAGTGCAACTGCTTTTGCCAGCTATACGCTTCGTACTTCTCCAGCCCATCCCAGCTCGTGATCGTATCCGAAAACTCCTCGAAAATGCGTACCCAGGCGGTTTTGCGCCCGTCAACGGTCGCAGCCGGGTCGACCGCCGTTTCGTACACCCAATGCTGAAACTTGTCGATGGTAGCCACCCACGGCAGTGTTTCGATGATGGACTCCAGGTGCTGGATTTTGGCCCGTTTCAGGTCTTCGGGATTTTCAAAAAATACGTCCCAGGAATCCATCGTCAGCAATTCCATCGACATCGACGCCAGTTCGGCCACTTCCATCGGCGGATTGCGGAACGGTTTCAGCGGCAGATCGCGGGTCAGAAACGAATGCACGGCATGACCGCCTTCGTGTACCATCGTCACCAGATCGCGGAGGCTTGAGGTCGCATTCATAAAAATGAACGGCACGCCGATTTCTTCCAGCGGGTAATTGTAGCCGCCAGGTGCCTTGCCTTTCCGCGATTCCAGATCCAGGTGGCCCATGGCCTTCATAATCCGCAGGCAGTCACTGAAGTAAGAACCGCCCACAGCGGCATCGAGCCGGTTGAAACAGGTGATGGTTTTGTTCAATAGCTCATTACCGGTTTCAAACGGTTTCAAAGCCGGTAAACCGTCGGGGTCGACTTTGGCGTCCCACGGGCGCAGGACATCGAAAGAAACATCCGCTTTGGCCAGCTTCTCTTTCCGTTCCAGTGCGAGCTGATCGAGCAGCGGCACCACAGCCTTTGAAACCGACGCGTGAAAATCGAAGCAATCCTGCGGGGTGTAATCGAAACGGCCCATCGCGGCAAACATATAGTCGCGAAAATTGGCAAAACCGGCGTTGACGGCTACCTGATGGCGTAAATCGCGCAGACGCGTGTACAGTTCGTCCAGTTGGTCTTTGTCCCGATACCGCCGTTCCTGAATTTTCAGCCAGACTTGCTCGCGCAAAGCCCGGTCGGGCGATTGCAACAAGGTGCCGGCTTGCGGCAGTGTGATTTCCTCCGAAACACCGTCGGCGTTGTTCACCTGAATGGTCATGGCTCCGACCAGGGCCCCGTATTTGCGCTGCTCGGTCTGAATTTCGGTTTGCAGCGGAATATTTTCGTCGCGGAAAATTTCAATGGCCTTTTTCATGCCGCGCAGGGCAATATCGAACCCCTTTTCCCGCAATTCGGTCAGATACGGACTTTCGACGGTGCGTTTATCCAGCGTGTTTTCGTAGGCGGATAACTGCGGCTGAATTTCGGTAATGAAAAAGTTGAACTGGTTGATCAAATCAGCGTCGGACGTGTCGCAGGTCATCCGGATATACCGCCAGGCAAAATTTTCGGATAGATACGATTCCAGTTCACTGCGGTCGGCCAGCCATTGGCGCAGTTCGTCGGCGTTGTTGAGGGGGCGCTCCACCAGGTTGTCATACAGCGGTTTCACCTCGTCCCACGTTTTCAGAACAAATTCTTCGCCAATAAACGGCCGGGCCGGGCGCGTTGGCAGGGTTAGTGTTGGTTCCATATTCATATAATTACTGACTGGTTTCCCAAAGGAAAGCAGCAACTCTGCTTCACTTTTTTAACTCCACTTATCTCCGCGAAACTTTTTTTTATTCAATTTCAATCACGACATCGTGGGTCATTGGGTGGGCCACGCAGGTCAGAATATACCCGGCTTTCAGTTCGGATTCGGCCAAACCGTCTTCTTCATCCAGGTGCACTTTGCCCGACAGGCAGCGTCCCATGCAGGCCGTACACATGCCCGCCTGGCACGAATAGGGCAGGTCGATGTCCAGTTCCAGCGCAGCTTCGAGGATCGTTTGGTGTGGTTCGACAATAAACTTGTATTCACTGCCTTCGTACAAGACGGTAACTTCCGGTTTCGACGACGGCGGATTGACCGGTTCGGCCTCCACCACCTCGCCGTGGGCTTCGTGCGGAGCCGTGGCGAAGCTTTCCTTGTGAACCTGATCGGTCGGAACACCCAGAAGTTTTAGGGCTCCGCGGGCTTCGTCCATCAGGCCATCGGGGCCGCAGATGTAGTATTCAGCCCGGCGTGTGGCATCAGCGGGGAGTTCTTCGAGCAGTTTCAGAATCGCCGACTGGTTCAGGCGTCCTTCCAGACCGGCCCAGTTGCTTTCCGGCTGACTGAGTATATAGGTGATTCGAAACCGCCCGCCCGATTGCTGCGCCAGTTCGTTCAGTTCCTTTTCAAAAATAATCGACTGGCGGTTACGATTGCCGTAGAGCAGCCAGAGTTGCGTCTGCGGTTCGACGTGCAAAATTGATTTGGCCATCGAAATCAGGGGCGTGATGCCGCTTCCGGCTCCGATCAGGACGATCTGACGGCGGTTTTTGGGGTCTAGTTTCGGGACAAAAGTCCCCAGTGGTTCCAGTGTTTCGAGAACATCGCCGGGTTTGGCGTTGTCGCACAGGTAGTTGGAAACCGCACCACCGGGCAAGCGCTTGATGGTAACGGCCAGTGACACATCGGTGTGTGGTGAACTGGACATCGAGTAGGAACGACGCACTTTTTGACCTTCGAAAGGCAAAATAAACGTCAGGTATTGACCGGGTTGATACCGGACCTCTTCATTGATGGGATGCCAGAAATGGATGGTAACAGCGTCCGGTGTTTGCCGAACAACCTCTTTTACTTTCAAAAAATAACGATTTGCCATAATTCCCATATCGCCGGAGCGATTCCTCTTCATTCATTTAGTGGCGGTGAGTAAGCAGCACTGGAAACCATTCCGGACACTGTCGGCCGACGAAGCCGCAATATACTATTGAATTGCCAATCCGTCTGGGTAACAAATTGTAGTTGATTCAGGTTTGCCGTTCTTTACGCCAAATTTCAATTCGCGTCGCTTTTATAATTATTTAGGCAGATATTCGCAGCCGAAGTTCCGTTCGATCCATGAAAAAAATACTATTCTTTACGCCCTACGGGTCTTTTACCGGCTCAGAAGTTGTGTTGTGGACGTATCTGCAAAATTATGACCGGCAGCAGATCCAATCGGCATTGTATAGTGAACAGCGCGGACCCCTTACGGCGCAATTACCGGCTGATATTCCGTTGTTTACCTCGCCATTCAACCGCGGTTTTGCCCGGAAAGTGTATTCGAAAGTGACCCACGCGATGGGGGTGAAAGTGTACGAAAACAACATTCGGCGTCTTCAGGAGCAGTACAAAGCGGACTACTGGTACCTGAATACGGTGCTGATGTTTCCGCTTTCGAAACTGGCCGAGCAGTTGGGCGTGAAGGTGATTTCGCAGATTCACGAACTGCATTCGTCCTTCGAATCCATTGCCTACGACGAAATGGCCCATTCCATGACCTATTCGGACCTGGTGATCGGCGTTACACAGCAGATTTGCGATCTGGCGACGGTGATGGGTGCCAAACGGACGGCTTTGCTTTATCCGATTGTCGATTTGAGCAAAAAGAACATTTCCACCGAGCGGGTGGAGGCCCTGCGGAAAACACTGAAGATCCGGCCGGGGGCTTTCGTCTGGACGATGGTCGGAACGCGCATTTACCGGAAAGGCGTCGATATTTTCCCGTTCATTGCCCAGGCCCTCGCCGACCAGCCCTGCCATTTCATCTGGATGGGCAACTCGAAGCCGACCGGTTTGAATTACCTGGTCGATAGCCAGATCAAAGCGCTGAATCTGCCCAACATGAGCTTCGTCGATGTGCAGACCGACGACTATTATAATTACCTGCAACTCGCCGACGGGCTGGTGATGACTTCGCGCGAAGAACCGTTTGGTAAGATAATGACCGAAGCCGCGTCGCTCGGAAAACCGCTGGTGGCACCCAACGCCGGAGGGGCCAGAGAGTTTATTGTGCCGGGCATGGGCGAGTTGATCGACTACCCGACGCCCGACCAATTCCGGAAAGCGATGCTGACGGTGATGACCAACCCGGATTCGTATGAGCCGAACCTTCTGATTGAAAAAAGCCACCAGTTTGATGCCTCCATTCAGGTAAAAAAATGGGAACAGGCCATTTTAGCCCTTTGAAAGACCGGTTTTGCTTCGATAAATGTTACCACTTACTAACATTTTGTTAACTTGAAGTAACCATTTTTGGTACCGCATAATAAATTCAGGCACGGTCTGCACAATTTTTGCGGGCCTTATTCGCTACACCTTTTGAAGAATTTGTCAGATTACGGCAAATTCACTATCTGCATGCTCTTGTGTATCAAGTATCCAACTTTCATCCATTCATTTATTCATGCTGTGGCGTATGCAGCGACAAGGATGGTTCCGCCGTCATTCCGGGCGTTCAAATACATTGGAATGATTTTTGTCTTTCGTAATAATCAAAACCGAGTTACAGCCAGCTAAACGATAGCTGGACTGCTAATCAAATCAACTCATTCGGTCAATGCGTACAGAGATTTGCTCTCGTTGAAATCGACAGACCGAACTTAGCCATTGATGAGTACGAACCATGTGAATACGAGGATTTCCCCCGTATCTAAGATTTTTTGTATCCTTATCAAGCTGAAAAATTAAGTGAAACATAGCCCATCGCACTGATGATCAGGAATTTGACTTTAACCTTTACTTGTTTTTTGTTGCTTCTCGGATTGGTGTACACGAACGCAATGGCGTATGACGGAACTGAGCCGTCGGCCCGTCCGGCTTCGGCACCCAAAATCCCGGAACGCCAGCGTTACCTGGCCATTGTAGTTTTTAACTACGAAACTGACCCATCGAAAGACGATGAAATAATTGAAAATGCGGGCCGGATGGGCTGTAATGCCGCCGAAATTTCCGTACACTGGGACAAGGTGTATACCAGCCGCAACAGCGCTCCCAACTGGCGGGTTGTCGATTCCCACGTCAATACAGCACTTCGGATGGGCATGAAGGTCGCCATCCGGATTCACCTGGCCCGCGAACCACAATCGCTCGGCGGATTCTATTCCAATTCTGAAGCCATGGTGGCCGCCGATAACACAGTCATGAATTTTGGGGGGGCTGTTCAGTTTAGTTTTGCCCATCAGCCCACGCTTGAATTAGCCAAGGATTTTGTCCGGCAGGTGGCGCAGCATTACCAGTATCTGCAGGATCAGGATCAACTGCTGTTTATGTCGGCCACCGCTTCCCCAATTCAGGAAGCGGAATATTCGCCCCGGAACCAACGCGGAGACTCGACCTACCCCATTCCCTTCGACTACAGTGAGCCCATGAAACAGGGGTTCCGGCAGTGGTTACAGGGGCGGTTTTCGCTCGATGCGTTGAACCGGCGCTGGGGAAGTGACTTCAGCCGCTGGGACGCGGTTACGCCAACGCCCTACAACCAGAGTGACCCCTATATCTCATTTGGCCGCGGGCGCTGGGGTGAAGACTGGTACGTTTTCCGTCACCTCATGCTGAAGCGGTTTCTGGATGAAACGACGCGGACCATCAAAGAAGTAAACGGATCGATTCAGGTGGTTAACCAGCACGGTTGCGTCTGGGATCGCCAGAGTGGATTGCGGTCGACGTTCGCTTTCAAAAACCTGGGGCAGAACTCGGATGGCCTTAAAATCAACGATGGACCCGACTACAACCACCGCTTTTCGATCGATGTGGCCCGGAGCAATGTTCGGCCGGGTGCCTGGATTTGTAATGAAGTGGATGGTATGTACCAGGCCAGTGTACCGGTTTCGCGTTTCTACGATCAGGTGGCCGAAAGTTTCGAACACGGTGCCCGGATGGTCACACTCGCTAACTTTGCGGGCTGGGACGCCCGCCCGGCACTGAACCAGGTGATTCAGCAGGTCGTAAGCCGCGGGTTGCTCACGCAGCCGGTTACGCAGGTACAACCCGCCAGCAGCACCAGCTATAAACTGTCATCGATGGTTAGAGACGACGTTTCGGACCCCGAGGGCCGCGCCGGTGACCAGTGGTCGAGGCAGTATTTCCAGAACGGACGCCGGGCCGTTAACATTACCATCAACGAAGACTGGCTGGAAGACAATGCCAACCAGGATCCGCGCGTTCGGCAGACCATTCCGAACCAGACGGCCTACGTAGAAAAACCGTTTGAATTCAGTATTCCGCCGTCCACTTTTGAAGATCCGGACGGTTCGATCACCAAAGTAGAGGTTACCTCCGGCTTGCCCGCCCTGGGGCTGTCGGCCAACGGCGTCACGATTTCGGGAACGCCCAATGGCACGGGCACGATCACGGTGACGGTTCGGGCCATTGACAATAAAAATTCGCCGGTAACGACGCAGTTCCAGATTACTGTGCAGGGGCCGAATGCCAACCAGGCACCCGTGGTTTCCCAACCGATTCAGGATCGTACGGCGCTCGTTGGGCTGGACTATTCGTTCCGGATTCCGGACGAAACGTTCAAGGACCCGGATGGCCGGATTGTCAGTGTCAATGCCTCGGATCTGCCGGGCGGACTTTCCTACAACGCCGAAACGCTGACAATCAGCGGAAAACCGACCAACGAAGGCGTTTCGACCATTACGCTCAAAGCCACCGACGACAAAGGAACCAGCGTTTCGACGAGTTTCAAACTGACCATTACCAAACAGGACGACGTCAACAAAGCTCCGGTGGTCAGCAGAACCATTCCGGCCCAGACGGCCACCGTCGGCCAGAGTTTTAGCTACACCATTCCGAACGAAACCTTCACCGATCCGGATGGCCAGATTACGAGCCTGGAAGTGTCGGGACTGACCAACGGCTTTGCATACGAAGCCGATAGCCGAACCATTAAAGGGACACCGGTTACGGCCGGTACGGTTACGGTGAAAGTGAAAGCCAACGATAACAAGGGGGCCAGTGTGACGACCGAATTCCGGCTGACCATCAACAACGGCAGCTCCACGTCTCAACTCGTGATTCTGGAGCCAACCATGGATTGCGTGACCGGTGAAATCAAATTCCGGACGAGCGGGGGCGATGGCACGGCGGTTGAATTCCGGGCTGCCGGCATTACGGAATGGACGGGCAACAGCACTTTCACCGTAGCGCCCTGGCTCCGGAATGGCTCTACCCTCGATATTCAGGCCCGCCAGAGTGGCAAAGAAGTGAAATTTACGTATACAACGCCCTGTAAAGGCTATGAGCCGCCAACGGTTGCCAAACCGATGAGCGACCAGTCGTATCCGATCGGCCAGTTTCTGATTCTGAAAATTCCGGCGGAAACCTTTCAGACCTCAACAACCGTCGTGATGGCAGCCAGTGCTTTACCCGAAGGACTGGCGTTTGATAGAAACACCCGGGCCATTTCGGGCACGCCAACGAAAGCGGGTGCAACCACTGTGACCATTACGGTTACCGACGAACGGGGTGCCAAAGCCGAAGATGCTTTTGTGATCACCATTCGGGAGAATGCCTCCCAGCCCCTGGTGATGATCGCGCCCACGCTGAATTGTCAGACGGGACGAATCACGCTCCGCACCGAAGGCGGTAACGGGAGCGCCCTGACCTACTCGATTCCGGGTTTTGCCGACTGGAACACCAGTCCGACGTTTACGCTCGCGGCTAATCAATTGAGCGGGACGGAACTCCGGTTACTGGCTCGCCAGGGCGACCGTGAAGTGAGTTATACCTACACGACGACCTGTTCGCCACCGGGTTCGTCTACACTGGCCGACCAGACCATTTACGTGGGGGAAGCCTATTCGTATGCCCTGCCTGATCCTGGTGCCGGTGTTAGCTATGTGGTTACCGGACTACCGGATGGGTTGACATACAATGCGGCAAACCGGATCATCTCCGGTTCGCCTACCAAAACCGGTACGACGCGTCTGGCCATCAAGGCTACGAATGACCAGGGAACCGAGCTTGGATCACTGGCTTTTAATCTGCTGGTCATTGCCCGACCGACCAATCCGACGAATGGCAGTTTTGAGGGCTACCTGGATGTGGTGAACTGTGTGAACATCGCGGGTTGGGTCTGGGATGCCAGCCAACCCAATGTGCCCCTGACGATTGAATTCCTGGTGGGCAGTACGCTGGAGTCGGCCAAACTGGTGGGAACTACCGTGGCCGGTGTGTTCCGGCAGGATTTGAAAGACAGTGGGAAAGGCAACGGGAATCACGGCTATCGCTGGGATGTTCCGGAAGACCTGAAGAATAACCAGACTTACTCGGTCTGGGCGCGGGTTCAGGGAACGACCTATTTGCTGAAAGGCTCACCCAAGACGCTGACCTGCACCGGTACGTCAACGCCGACGGATCCAACGACCAATCAACCGCCGGTGGCACCGAGTCTGTCGACCTTAACCGCTGCGGCTAACGTGGCGTACCTGACGATTTTACCGGTATTCATCGACGCCGGACCGCTGACGTATGAATTGACGGGAACACCAGCGGGTTTGCAATTCGATCGCCTGACCCGGGGCTTTGGCGGAACACCGACGACTCCCGGAATTTACAAGCTGACGTATACGGCAACGGATAGCCAGGGTGCCAAAACCAGCATCGAGATTACGCTGACGGTTACCGGTTCGGGTGGAAACACGCCGACTACCCCAACTACGCCCACCACCCCAACTACCCCGGTGACGGGTAATTTCGAAGGATTTCTGGATGTGGTGAGCTGTGCTAACATCGCGGGCTGGGTCTGGGATGCCAACCTGCCCAATGCGCCCCTGACGATTGAATTCCTGGTGGGCAGTACGCTGGAATCGGCCAAACTGGTCGGAACTACCGTGGCAAACCTGTTCCGTCAGGATTTGAAAGACAAAGGGAAGGGCAACGGAAGCCACGGATATCGCTGGGATACGGCAGATGAATTAAAGAACAACCAGACCTACTCGGTTTGGGGCCGGATTCAGGGAGCAACCTATTTGCTGAAAGGTTCACCCAAGACATTGACCTGCGCCGGCAATCCGACCACGCCAACCACACCCACCACGCCGGCTACCAATCAGCCCCCGGTTGCACCGGCTCTGTCGAGTTTAACCGCCACGGCCAATACCGCCTATGTAGCGCAATTGCCGGTTTTCACGGATCCCGAGGGAAGCACCCTGACGTATGAACTGACGGGAATACCAGCGGGTTTACAATTCGACCGCCTGACCCGGGGAGTAGGGGGTACCCCGACCACCGCCGGTAGCTACAAACTGACCTACAGTGCTACCGATAATCAGAACGCCAAAACCAGCATCGAGATCACGCTGACGGTCAATCCAGCCGCCACCATGCCAACGACTCCGACCACGCCCACCAGCCCGGTGAGCGGAAACTTTGAAGGCTATCTGGATCAGGTGGGTTGTCAGAACATTTCCGGCTGGGTTTGGGACGCCAACCGACCCAACACACCCCTGGTTCTTGAATTTCTGGTGGGCAGTACGCTGGAATCCGCCAAACTGGTAGGCACCTCCGAAGCCAGCGTGTTCCGGCAGGATTTGAAAGACAATGGCAAAGGCAACGGCAGCCACGGCTATCTCTGGAATACGGCCGATGAACTGAAAAATAACCAGACCTACTCGGTTTGGGCGCGGGTTCAGGGAACGACCTATTTGCTGAAAGGTTCGCCCAAGACACTGACCTGCAACGGCAATACGACCCCAACCACGCCGACTACCAATCAACCCCCGGTGGCACCAGCCCCGCTGAGTTTGACGGCCACGGTGAATGTCGCCTATTTGACGCAGTTGCCGGTTTTCACCGATCCGGAAGGAAGCACCCTGACGTACGTCCTGAGCGGCCAACCCGCCGGGTTGTCGTTCGATGTGAACAGCCGGGGACTGAGCGGCACCCCGACCACCGCCGGCAGCTACAAACTGACCTACAGTGCTACCGATAATCAGAATGCCAAAACCAGCATCGAGATCACGCTGACGGTCAATCCGGCCGCGACTACACCCACCACACCGACCAGCCCGGCTCTGGTTGTGGTGGCACCGGACTACGATTGCCAGACCGGCCGAATCACGTTCCGCACCAGCGGGGGTGACAACACGCTGATCGAATACCGGGCCGTTGGTGTGACCGACTGGACGACGACCTCGACCCATACGCTTTACCTCACCATGCGGAAAGGAAGCACGTTCGATATTGAAGCCCGGCAAAGCCAGAAGGTGGTGAAATACACCTACACAACGGCCTGCGCTGACGGCAAAAGCCCCATCAGCGACCAAATCATCACCAAAGGGCTGTTCCACACCTTTACGCTGCCGGAAGCCGGTGCCGGGGTTCAACTTGAGGTGACCGGTTTGCCGGATGGCATTACCTACAACGCGGCCAACCGGACCTCGAGCGGAAAACCGCAAACGGCCGGGGAGTTTATCGTAACGGTAAAAAGCACCGGTGCCGACCAGAAAAGCAGCAGCATTACGTTCAAGCTCACGGTTCGGGAGCCTCTGCTCACGGTTCAGTTGATGAAGGCAGGCAACGCAGCGTCCCGCCAGGTTATTCAGGAGTTGCTCAACAACAGCTCGATCGGGATTGCCAACTTGCCGGATCGGGTCAATTTCTTCTGTACCTCGAACGTGCCCGTGGGCAGCATTTCTTTCGAGTTGACGGGTACTTCGCAGAACAACTACGTCGATAACCAGGCACCGTTTGGCCTCTTCGGCGACGACGACGGTTTCAAACCACAGACCGGCGCTTACGTGCTTCGGTTGGCAGCTTTCACGGGTGCCAATGGCAGCGGGGAGACAATTATTACCAAAAACATCGCCTTCTCGTTCGTACCGGGCGGTGGCCGGATCGCCGTTCAGGGCATCACGGACAATGCGGAAACCGAAGGTGACACATGGCTGGTGTATCCCAACCCGGTTCGGGAAGAAATCAACCTGACCCTGCCGTCTTCTACGCCAACTCCTTACCGGTTTTCGCTCTCGTCGACAACCGGAAACCAGTGGGACTTGCAGGACAACACGATCAATACCGTCCAGCGCAAGGCCGTTCTCAACGTCAAAACCCTGCAACTGCCGACCGGTTTGTACTTCCTGCGGGTCGATAACGGTAACGGGGTGTTGAAAGTGATCAAGGTGTTGAAGCAGTAAGCTCTGGATGGGAACACGGATTGAGCGGATGAAACCGATCGAAATAGATTTTAATCTGTGTGAATCCGTTTCATCCGTTCAATCCGCGTTCCCATCCAACAGCGACTTGGCATCCTGGTGATAGAGCGTCAACCCGGCGATGGGTGTTTCCAGAATGTGCCGAACGGTCAGTCCTTTGTCGTTGGCCACCTGCCGCAGAATATCGCTGTAGTAGAAGGCTACCGAACCGACGAAATGGATCGGCAGTTTTTCGGCATCGGCAAATTTGCGGATGTAGGTGTCGAAAAACAGGCTAAAGGCGTCGTAAACCATCTGATACGCGACCGGATGACGCCGGTTATCGAACAGAAATTTGGAGAAAGACGCAAAATACCGGTTCGGAAAAGGCTGTTTATAGGCGTGATCCAGTACCGTTAACCGGTCGACTTTGGGGTAACGTTTCCGGAATTTTTCCGCTAATTCGGGCGGGAGCTGGTCGTGGAGATACCGAACCACCAGCGTCTTGCCCAGGTACCCGCCACTGCCTTCGTCGCCCAGCCAGAACGCCAGCGAACCGCTCAGTTGCACAATGTCGCGGCCGTCGTAGAGGCAGGCATTGGAGCCGGTTCCCAGAATGCAGGCAATCCCGGCATTGTGGTGGCACAATGCCCGGGCCGCCCCCAGCAAATCGCTGCTGACCTGCACGTTCTGCACATCCGGAAAAACTGCCCGGATGGCCTTCTCGACGACCCCACACGATTCTTCGCTGTTGCAGCCGGTTCCGTAATAAAAAACGTCCGTCACCGTTTCTTGAATGGTTGGTAACAAACTGGTTTGCAGTTCGGCAGCAATGGCGGCACTGTCCTGGTAATAGGGATTAAAGCCAATGGTGCGGGCCTGGTCTACCCGGCCGGTGGTGTCGATGGTTCGCCAATCGGTTTTGGTGGAGCCGCTGTCTGCGATGAGTATCATATTCGGACTGTGAGTTGCTGGTTAACTGATTAATTTTCCGACCGGTTTGAAACGCCCAAACACCCATTCGCCGTGGGGCGCATCGGGCAGTTCGTCGGTGAGATCCTGACCGGCCCAGTGTTCGTAATGTTTTCCGTTTCGCCAGAGCCGGCTTGGTGAGACGTCGTAAATAATACCCTGGTACGCACACCAGATTTCGTCGCGGTCGGAGCCGTTTCGGAGCGCGAGTTGCGAGCGGGTGTATTCTTTCAGCGTATCCTCTTTGCCAGCATTCATGGACTTCTAAACAGTTCAGTCGGCAAAAATGCAACTTTACCGAGAAGTTTATACAGGGATTTCGTAAAAACACTTAACTTTAACCGCTTACTAATGAACACAGTCGCGTCTTTAAATTTTTACGTTTTATGAAAAAAACTACACCAATCGCCCTTGTTGCCGTGTTGACCTTGTTTGCGGTTTTGACCGGCTGCAACAAAGACAAGACGACCCCGCTTTCGGACCGGATCAAGAAAAACTGGACGGCGCAAAAAGTGGAGGAAAACAACGTGGTGGTTTATACCAAAGGCGGAACCAGTAACGTCAAGCCGGGCTATTCGCAATATTCGCTGGATTTAAGCAATCCGCCAACCGTGGTGATCAAACAGGTCGATGGGTTTACATCGACCGGGCAATACGAATTGCAGGGCGATACCAAGCTCATTCTGAAAAGCCTGAGCCCGGCACCGACCGATGGACCAACCATTGAATTCAACATCGGCACGGCCACTGAAACCTCCCTGGAACTGACCCGGACGACGGCGGATCGCAAAACCGGCGGCACCACCAACAAGTATACCCTGGCCAATCCATAGATCTGTCCGGTTCCAGGTTGGGATCAACCGGGAATTGCTCCGTATATTTCGCCGTTTTCGAACCGAAAGCGGCTTTTTTGCTTTAGTATCAGTATGAATACACGAACCGAACTGGATTCTTTGGGCGAAATTGCCCTGATCGATCGCATCAACCGGGCGTTTGGACAAACCTCCCAGCCCGAAACCGTACGCGGTATTGGCGACGATGCCGCCGTGATCGATACCGGCGGGCCGGATTACTGGCTCCTTTCCACCGACATGCTGCTGGAAGGTGTTCATTTCGATCTGGCCTATACGCCCCTGAAACACCTGGGATTCAAAGCCGTTGCGGTCAACGTCTCCGACATTGCAGCCATGAACGGAATCCCGTTGCAAATCACGGTGAGCGTGGCCCTCAGCAACCGGTTTTCGGTCGAAGCCGTGGAGGAGTTATACGAAGGGATCAAAGCCGCCTGCGAAGCCTATCAGGTCGATTTGATTGGGGGCGACACCACCTCCTCGCGCTCGGGGCTGGTTATTTCGGTAACCGTAACGGGCCGGGTAGAACGGGATAAAATCACGTACCGCAACACCGCCCAGCCCAACGACGTCATCTGTGTGACGGGCGATCTGGGAGCGGCTTTCTGCGGATTGCAGTTGTTGGAACGGGAAAAGCAGGTTTTTCTGGCCGATCCCACCATGCAGCCCGAAATCAGCGAAGACAAATCGTATGTGCTGGAACGCCAGCTTCGGCCTTCCGCGCGCACCGACATCGTGTATGAACTCCGGGATCTGGGCATCGTGCCGACAGCGATGATCGACGTTTCGGACGGCCTGGCTTCGGAGTTGATTCACATCTGTACGCAATCCAAAACCGGGGCGGTTATTTTCGACGAAAACCTGCCCATCGACGATGTGACGTATCTGGCCGCTACCGAACTGAATATCAGTCCCATCACGGCGGCTTTAAACGGTGGAGAAGACTACGAACTGCTGTTTATGATCCGTCCGCAGGAGTTCGAGAAACTAAAAAACCACGCCCGCATCACGCCCATCGGCTACCTCACCGACAAACCGGAGTCGATTCTGCTGGCCACCAAAGCCGGCCAATATACGCAGATCAAGGCGCAGGGGTGGAAACACTTTTAAAAGAAATGATGAATTATGAATGATGAACGATGAATTAATGCGTCAGCCCATTCATCGTTCATCATTCATAACTCATCATTCTTTACACAAAGTGTATTCCATGATTCTTGGCATCGGCCACGAATTCTTTCACTTTTTGTTCTTCATCTTTGGGGCAGATCATCAGAACACCGTCGAATTCGGCGACGATATAGCCTTCTAAGCCACTGACAACAACCAGCTTGCCCTTGGGTGTTTTGATGATGCTGTTGTTGGTATTGTAGAGCATGTGGGTGCCATCCGTGACGTTTTCATTCTCGTCTTTTTCGGATACTTCATACAGCGACTTCCACGTTCCCAAATCCGACCAGCCAAAATCACTCAGTACGACGTAGACGTTGCCGGCTTTCTCCATAATACCGTTGTCAATGGAGATGTTCTTGCACAGAGAGTACGCTTTGTTGATGAACGAATGCTCTTTTTCGGTGAAATACCACTCGTCGCCCTCGGCAAAGATCTCCGCCGTTTCGGGCATGTAGCTTTCAAAGGCTTTGCGAACGGCCTGCACATTCCAGACAAAAATGCCGGCATTCCAGACAAATTCACCACTTTCTACAAATTGTTTGGCCAGCTCCAGATGCGGTTTTTCGGTGAACGTCTTCACCTTTTTAATTCCCTGATTGTTTGAGTCCGGGATGTACTGGATGTAGCCATAACCGGTATCGGGGCGGCTGGGCTGAATGCCGAGGGTAACCAGAATATCCTGGGTGGCCGTGGCTGCCAGCGCAATCCGGATCGTATCGCGGAATTCCTCTTCTTTCAGAATAATATGGTCGGCCGGTGCAACGACCATGTTGGCTTCCGGATCCTGTTGGGCAATTTTATAGGCTGCGTAGGCAATGCAGGGAGCGGTATTCCGGCGGACGGGTTCACACAGAATCTGATCGTCGCTGAGATACGGGAGTTGTTCTTTCACCAGTTGCTGGTATTCGGCGCTGGTCACAATATAAATATGCTCTTTTGGGCAGATTCCCTCGAAGCGGTCGGCGGTTTGCTGGAGGAGCGACTTTCCGGTTCCAAGAACGTCGTGAAATTGCTTGGGGTTGTTGGTACGACTAAACGGCCAGAAGCGGGTTCCGACTCCGCCAGCCATGATAACGACATAGGTATGGTTCATAGTGAAGAATTCTGTGTATGGGATTAACCCCCTAAATTGAAGAAGGGGTTCCTAAACTACAAGGAATGCGTTAAAAAGTTAGTTAAGACGGGACTTTCTTATCGAAACGCCGGATTGAATTATCGGACAAATATACGTAATCGCAAAATTAATGCGCCTGGAGGGAGGTCATGATTTCGTTAAATGAACACTACAGGGTGGGCAATGGGTAAAAACCGGTGGAGAACGTATACGGATGAGTCTGGTTTTCAGGATAAATACGGCTTACATAAATAGGAGTTTGATTTTCTTAATTAACTGATATTCAATTATTTGAATAATAATTCAACAATTTAATCACGGGTTTGTGCTAATTTTTAGCATTTATTGTAATTTTCTCCCGTTCCCCTTCCCGGAACGTATGAACCGTTGTTTAACTGGCCGTGATTATGAAAAAAAGCAGTACTCAGCTTGCCCTTTTCGTTGGATTTTTTCTCTTGGTTACCATAAGTTGTTTTGCGCAAACAAAAATTTCAGGAACAGTAACCGAGAGTAACACCAAAATTCCCCTGATTGGGGTTAGCATCACCATAAAGGGAACGGTGGCCGGTACAATCACCGATGCCAAAGGGCAATTTGCCTTAACAACCTCAGCTTCGGGGCCGTTGACGGTAGTGGTTTCGTCAGTGGGTTTTCAAACCCGGGAGATCGCCGTTGGCAATCAGTCGGACTTGAAAATCGAACTCAGCGAGCAGGTGATGCTGGGGCAGGAAGTGATTGTGTCGGCGTCGCGGGTGGAAGAAAGTGTGATGCAATCGCCGGTTTCGGTCGAAAAAATGGACATTCGTGCCATTCAGTCGGCACCAGCCGCCACGTTTTACGATGCCTTGCTCAACCTGAAAGGCGTCGACATGAGCACCCAGAGTTTGATGTTCCGGTCGGTGAACGTGCGGGGGTTTAGTGCCAACGGTAACACGCGGGTGGTGCAGTTGGTCGACGGCATGGACAACCAGGCGCCGGGGCTGAACTTCTCGGTCGGTAACATTGCCGGTATGTCAGAACTGGATGTTGAAAGCGTCGAACTGCTGCCCGGCGCGGCTTCGGCACTCTACGGCCCGAACGCGATCAACGGGTTGCTGCTGATGACGAGCAAAAATCCGTTTCAGTACCAGGGCTTGAGCGCGTATGCCAAAACCGGTATTATGTCGGCCAGCAACCGCAGTACGGCCACCACGCCTTTCTACGACGCGGGCATTCGCTACGCCAAAGCATTCAGTAACCGGCTGGCTTTCAAGCTCAGTGCGTCCTACATCAGCGCAACCGACTGGCAGGCCACCGACACCCGTGACCAGAGTTTTGCGAACGGTTTTTCGCTGGGGAATGGTAACCGTCAGAGCAATCCGGGATACGACGGCATCAACATTTACGGTGACGCCAGTGCTAATTTGAACGCTTTTCAAAGCACGGTGGCGCAGCTTTTGCCGCTTCCCGTCGCTCAGATCGCCCTGATTTCGCCGGACTTGGCCCGCATCATCGGGGGCGTCAACCAACTTTCGGCGGCCACCAATATTCCGGCTACGCAGATCGTCAATGATGTGTTGTTGCCCAACGTAACGGTTTCCCGAACGGGCTACAACGAAAGCGACCTGGTCAACTACAAAGTCAGCAGCCTGAAGCTCAATGGCGCGCTGCATTACCGCATCAACGACAATCTGGAAGCCATTGTGCAAGGCAACTGGGGAACGGGAACGACCGGATATACGGGGCAGGACCGGTTTTATATCAAAGCATTCAGCATCGGTCAGTACAAAGTCGAACTGAAGGGCTCTAACTTTTTCATTCGGGGCTATACGACCCAGGAACGTTCCGGCGATTCGTTTTCCATCGGACTTTTGGGGCAGGGCATCAACGAAGCCTGGAAGCCCAGCCTGGACCAGAGCAATTTAGTGGGGTCGTGGTTCCCGCAGTATGCCTTTGCCTACGCCGGTGGCGCTTTGCAAACCTTCAGCACGGCACTCCAGCAGGCGCTGGCAACCAATCCGGCTACGGCCTACCAGACGGCGTTGAGTGCCGTGAATGCGGTTTCCCCCACTTTGCACACCACCGCCCGCACGACCGCCGACCAGGGGCGGTTTTTGCCGGGAACGGAACCATTCAACCAGGCTTTGACGACGGTGACGGGGCGGCCGCTGCCCGGTTCATTGCCCAACCTCGGGGCGAAATTTATGGACAAAACGAACCTCTACCACGGGGAGTTTATGTACAATTTTACGAAGCTGATCGATCCGAAAAAGGTCGAAATTCTGGTGGGTGGAAATTACCGCCAATACGCCCTGAATTCCAGCGGAACCATTTTTGCACTCGATGAAAACAATAATGAGTATCGAATCAATGAGTTTGGCGGCTACGCGCAGGCTTCCAAAACCGTGGCCGAAATCCTGAAGCTGACGGGCTCGGTTCGGTACGATAAAAACAGCAATTTTAAGGGGCAGTTTAGTCCCCGGTTGTCGGCGGTTTTGACCGTGGCCAGGTCCCACAACATCCGGGCGTCGTTTCAGCGCGGCTTCCGGATTCCGACGACGCAGTCTCAGTACATTGACCTGAATACGCCCACGAGCCACTTGATTGGCGGTTTGAAGCAGTTCAGAGACAAGTATAATTTTGGAACCAATCCGGCCTATACACTGGAGTCGGTTCGGGCCTTTGGCGATGCGCTGCAAAAAGGAATAGCCTTGCCGCAGGCGTCTCAATTGCTGCAACGCTATCAGGATGCCCAGTGGGATCCGGAGCGGGTGGAGACATACGAGATTGGTTATAAGGCGCTTATCAAAAATAAGTTATTCGTCGATGCCTATTATTATTACAACCGCTTCCTGAATTTTGAAGGGATTCAGGCTACCATTCAGGGTACCCAACCGGCCACGGTCGACAACCCGGCTTCGCTGCTTCAGCTTCTGAGCAGCACCACGCGAACCACCTACGGTTTTTATGTCAATGCGCCGGTGCAGGTGAAAAACCACGGCTGGGCCGTCAGTGCCGATTATTTGCTGCCCGGTAATTTCGTTGTTGGAGGCAATGTGGCCTACAATGCGCTGGCAGATCGTGACAAATTGCCGACCGGTTTTGTAACCTTCTTTAATTCGCCCAAATACCGGTACAATCTGTCGGTGAGTAACCGCAACATTCGCAACAGCGGGTTTGGTTTTAACGTTGTTTTCCGGCACCAGGATTCGTTTTTATGGGAATCGAGTTTTGCCAATCCTGAAGCGACGCTGCTCCGGCAAACCGAGATTCCCGCTTTCGGATCGCTCGACGCACAGGTAAGCAAACGCATTCCGGGGATCAGGTCGGTTCTGAAAGTGGGCGGGACGAATGTGCTGGGCAAATTGTATGCCCAGGCTTGGGGCAATCCAAGTGTGGGCGGCATGTACTACGTTTCGCTGACGTTCGATGAGCTGATGAATCGCTAAAAGTCCGGCAGGAAATGCGGCAGGCAGTCCCCGTCAGGGCTGTCTGCTTTTCAGGTGCTGGCGATGCGAATCAAATCTTCCGCGTTGTTGACGATCGTGGTGTTGGACGGGGTGCGAATATCCTGACCAACCACCTGATAACCCGTAAACAGCAGGTGAGCGTCCGGGAAAGCGTTGGCTAATTTATCCACAAACGGCTGCACCTCGTGGTTGCTGGGCGACGACGTGATTGATGCAAAAATATAGTCCGGTTTGTGCAGATTGTAGGCAAATTCCAACTCCCTGAACGGCAGGCTCTGGCCCAGATAGACCACTTTGTTGTTCCGCGCCCGGATCACATAATTGGCAAACAACAACCCGATTTCGTGCAACTCACCCTCCGGCAAAAAAAGCAGGTATTTTTTAGACGCCGGCCGTTGTTTGTTCACCTGACCGTCGATGGCAACGATGATTTTCTGGCGAATGAGATTCGACATGAAATGCTCCTGCGCCGGGCCGATGGAACCCGTTACCCAGAGCGTACCAATCCGGCTGAGGAAAGGATAGATGATGTAGATCATCGTGTTTTCGAAGCCAAACTGGAGAATGTTGGTACTGATTATTTTTTCAAAGCGGTCCTCATCCAGATCGATCATCGAAATGGTCAGGGCGTGAATCTGATCCGGGTAATTGAGTTTTCGATCCGAAATCGTCATCACTTCACTGGTCATTTCGCTCAGCGACATTTTAGAAATCTCGGAAATTTTAAAACCGTGGTCTTTCAGAAGCGAAATATTGAGGACCAGTTTGAGATCCAGATCATCGTATGTGCGGATGTTGGTATCCGTCCGCTTGGGCGAAATAATATTATAGCGTTGTTCCCAGATCCGAAGCGTATGGGCTTTGATTCCGGATAGCTGCTCCAGATCCTTGATTGAGTAATTACTCATGGGAATTGTACAAATTATAGTTGATCAAAGCCGTTTGATTTGAAAAACAAGCGACGTATAAACGTCATTATGTGCAATTCAATCAAATTAAACCCTATAAAACCAGGTACAAGATACCAAAGATTGTTAATATATTACAATGTCAGGTGGCTAAAAATTGTAATAATCGGATATTGATTAAACATCACTCAATCCTGTATAACCACCTGTGACTAGAAATGTTTATGGTTTAGTCAGGAAGAATACCAGATTCATGGCGGCAAAAAACAGAAACTGGAGAATCAGTAACGGCAGCGCCAGGCGGTTTTGCTTGCGAAAGGGCAATCCGTACCAGATGCCAAGTATGATCAGCGACACAATCCACCAGCCCAGATAATTTCGGATTGGAACATCGGCTTCGAACCAGTTCCAGAAATCGAGACGGATGGCAACCGGCTCAATCAGGAGGTCGAGTAGTACCATCAGCGAGGCCGCCACAATCGTTTTCAAGTACACCCGGAGGGGCAAGGCATCGCAAATGACCCCGCAGCAATAGGTCAGCATCAGCCAGTTAATGCCAATCACAACGGGAACGTCCCAGAGTTTCCAGCCGAGGGTTTCGCCGTAGACATAATTGCCAAATACAAAACCGGTATGCACGCCCAGGACCTCAATCAGAAAACCCCATAAAATGGCCAGAATGCAGTAAAACCGGAAAGACGGTTTCCAGTCGGGATGAAACGCCAGCAACAGCAGCAGGGAACCCAGCAGGTTATAAGGCACCAGGCTGCGGAAGAGCGGAGCCAGCGAGGGCGTTTGCAACCCGATGACGCCTGCGGTATAGGCCAGGATAAGAAGCGTCAGCACGGGGCGGTAAAATCGATCGGGCATGACGGAGTTATTGGGTGAAAGGATCAAAAAACGAAGCAAAAAGGCGTAAAAAAGGCCCTGTCAAAAACAGGGCCATCAGGAGGGAGAAAGACGGGTCTCGAACCCGCGACCTCCAGAACCACAATCTGGCGCTCTAACCAACTGAGCTACATCCTCCGTATTATGACGCAAAAGTAATAAAAAATGATGAATGATGAATGATGGACGATGAAAATTTATTCGCTAGTTCCATTCATCGTTCATCATCCATCATCCATCATTGGGTTTCTTAAACCGCTTTCGTATACCGGTCGTCGGCACCTTTCCAGTCGACCAGGTTCCACCAGGCGGCAATGTAGTCGGGGCGTTTGTTCTGGTATTTCAGGTAATAGGCGTGTTCCCATACGTCCAGACCGAGGATGGGCGTGCCTTTCACGTCGGCGATGTCCATCAGCGGGTTATCCTGATTCGGGGTTGACGTCACGGCCAGTTCACCGTCGGCCGTAACGATCAGCCACGCCCAGCCCGAACCGAAACGCGTGGTTGCGGCTTTGGTAAATTCTTCTTTGAACGCATCGAATGAACCGAATTTCTGCGTAATGGCTTCGGCCAGTTTGCCGGTAGGCTCACCACCGCCGTCGGGCGACAGAATACCCCAGAAAAACGTATGATTCCAATGGCCTCCACCATTATTCCGAACTGCCACCGGATACTTGCTGATATCGGCGACCAGTTCTTCGATCGACTTGCCTTCCAATTCGGTGCCTTTCACCGCGTTGTTGAGGTTGGTCACATACGCATTGTGGTGCTTGCCGTGGTGAATTTCCATCGTCTGTTGGTCGATGTTGGGTTCCAGCGCATTGCTCGGATAAGGCAGGGGAGCTAATTCAAAAGCCATATTATGATTTGTTATAAGGTTAGACATACATGAAAGTTGTCAAACGCGATAACAGCGACTTTTTCATTTATGTTCGTAAGCCTCGAAAAAAGTTACTCAGCAAGTGCATACTTTCGTCGGCCAAAATGCCCGTTGTGAGCCGGGTTTTGGGATGAAGCAGCGACGGTTTTACGTTCGAATACCCTCTTTTGGGATCGGGAGCACCAATAACAATACGTCCAATTTGCGCCCAGAACAACGCACCCGCACACATCGGACATGGTTCCAGGGTAACATACAAGATGCAATCGGTCAGGTATTTAGAACCCAGAAATTGTTCGGCCGACGTCAGGGCGAGCAGTTCGGCGTGGGCCGTTACGTCGGTTAGCCGTTCGGTCTGGTTATACCCTTTGGCAATAACCCGGTTTCGGCATACGACGACGGCACCGACCGGAATTTCGTCTTCTTCAAACGCATATTCCGCCTGTTGAAGGGCCATTCCCATGAAGTACTCGTCGTTGAACATCCGCCGGAACGTTTCTGGTCAGGCTACGGAGGTAGGTAGCCTGATCAAAAGTTACTGTTTCATGATTTTTCGAACCGTGGTCCGGTTGCCAATCTGGATTTGCAGGAAATAGGTACCGGCCGCCTGCTGACTCAAATCCAGTTTGGTTTGTCGTTGCCGGGTCGTCAGTTGTTTGGAAATGCGGCCGGTTTCGTCGGACAACTGAAGTTTCGCAGGGTCTTTTTGCAGGGGCAGGTCGATGTCGATGGTCAGGATGGTTTCGGTCGGAACCGGGAACACCTTGACGGCGGTGATGAGCGGGTCCGGCTCCAGACCCAGCACGGGCAGTACCCGCACAATGGCCGTTCCCGTAGCCGTACCATTCCCACAACCATTCGATACCGAAACCGCTTTGTAGGTCGTCGATTTAACCGGCGTTACCGTAATCAGATGCGGGTTGGTGCTGGTTGTGATTTGGGTCGTTTTCAGGCTGTCGGAATACGCAAAAGTCCAGGGGCCGTCGCCCGTCAGAGCAAAGGAAAGCGGGGTGCCTTCGTTGTCATAAATGTCTTTCGAGCCCGTCAGCGTAACGGTTGGCAGCGCGCGAATATTCAGAATGGTTGGACTGCTGCTGCCCGGCACCGGCACCTGCGGGTTGGTCGCCGTAACCCGTATCCGGTACAGCCCCTGCGCCAGTGTGGTCGGAATGGGGGCCGTAATCGGGCTTTGCAGGGCACCGGTCAGAATCTCCGTTTTGTTGATAAAAGCCGTGTCCGCAATGGGTGCCATCTCGACCCGGAATGTATTCCCATTGGTAAATTGCCCGACAGCGGTGAAAGGAACCTGAATTTGCGTACCGACACAAATGGTGGTGACCGACAACGGGCTGGTCGTAACGGTCGGGACAACGGCATTGACCGTAAACGTTCCGACGGGCGTTCCGGCCCCGCAGGAATTGGTGATGTTGGTCACCCGGTAGATGGTGGTTTTGCTCGTTGGCAACAGATCGATTACCTGTTGATTGGTCTCGGATTTGCCGCTGGTGCCGTCCGACAGCGTATAGCTAAACGGCGGAACGCTGGTGAATGAGATCGTCACCGGAACCGTATTGCCCAGGTTGACCGTCGTCGTGCCTTCAATTTTCGCCGTGGGCGGTGCGTTGACAATCAGTTTGATTTCGGACTTCCGGCTTTCGCAGCCATTGGCACCGGTTTGCGTCACAAAATAGGAGTCTCCTTCGGGTTTGGTCGAAATATTGGTGGTCGGTGGCGTCGGCGTGGTGGTGGATTCTCCGCCGTAGGGATTGATCCACTTTAGGTTCTGGCCTGTCGCTTCCAGTGGTTTGGCGGTGGCATTCTGGCAGTAAATAACCGGCGTAACGACCGTTGGCTTGGGGGTAACGTTGACAGTGTAGGTTACCGGCGCTTTCTGACTTTCACAACCGTTGCTGGTTTGCGTGACGCTATACGTAAAGACGCGTTGTTCTTCAACGTTGGTAGTTGGTTTTGGGGCTCCTCCTAAAACATTTCCAGTAGCATCAAACCACTTGAGGGCTTCGCCGGTGGCTGCCAGGGTTTGTTCCGGCGCATCCTGGCAAACGGTTTTATTTTCTACACCCGGCAGGGCCGGCTGCGGTTTAACGACGACTTGAGCCGGGGTCCGGGGGCTTTCGCAGAGATCGACCGTCTGTGTGACGTAAAATGTAAACGTTCCGGGGGTATTGGTTGTTTGGACCGGAGCTGCGCCCGTGGCGGAACCGCCGGTTTGAGCCGCATACCACTTTAAATTCTGGCCGTTAGCCGCTAACGTGACGGATGCCGTGTTTTGGCAAACTTCAGGAAGCGTGGGGACGCCGGGAACGGCGGGAGTCGGGAAAATCTTGACTTTGATCGAACCCCGGTCGCTTTCACAACCGTTTGCCCCGTTTTGACTCACATAAAAGGTGAAATCCGCCGGGGATTGTGTGTTGGGAGTCGGAGCGGCTGTCAATGAAGATGGCCCCGACGCCGTGCCATACCATTTTAGCGAGCCACCGGCTTCAGGCACGGCTGTTAACGGAACTGAAGGTTCGCTTTGGCAATACCGGATGTCTAGCGTGGTTGGAACCGCCGGTTTTGCTCTGACGGTAACGACTACGTTAGCCCGCTCGCTTTCGCACCCGGCCAGGGTCTGGCTAAAGTAGTAAGTAAAAGATCCTTCCGTATTCGTCGATGGCGTAGGTGCATTCAGCGAAGCCGTACCGCCCGTAGCATTGGTTCCGTACCAGTTTGCGATGCTGCCCATGCTGAACGAAGCCGAAAGCGGAACCGAAGGCGAACCCTGACAATAGCTGAGACTCGCACCCGCCGTAGGAGCTGCCGGTTGTGGTTTTACCGTTACGGCCAATGCCGCCCGCGGCCCTTCGCACCCATTGATGATCTGGCTGACGTAGTACGTGGTTGTTCCGGTTGCACTCGTGGGTGGTGTCGGTCCGGTATCTGATGCGGTTCCGCCGGTAGCGGCAGTACCATACCATTTTAAGGCGCCCACCCCGTTTACGGTTGCCGTCAGGGCCGTTGCCGGTTGATTTTGACAAACCGACAGGGGCGTTACACCGGGAGCGGTAGGGGTGGCGTAAACCGTTATGGCAATGCTGGCCCGGTTACTTTCGCAGCCACCCACGGTTTGACTGACGTAATACATCGTTGTTCCGGGCGTCGTCGTTGACGGAATCGGTGCCACCGCATTGGCGGTTCCTCCGGTAGCGTTCGTGCCGTACCAGTTTATGGTTCCTCCGCTGCTGACCACCGCCGATAGCTGTGTGGCCACGATTCCCTGGCAATAGCTAAAGGAGGTCGCAACGGCTGGCGCAGCGGGTTTAGGGGTAACGGTTACGGCAATGGCGGCTCGTGGGCCTTCGCAGCCGTTGACGGTTTGACTGACGTAATAATTGGTAGTGCCGGCCGTGGTTGTCGTCGGTATGCTGGCAATGCCCGAAGCGGTTCCGCCGGTTTGATTGGTTCCGTACCAGTTCAAAGTGCCACCGGAGCTGGGTGTCGCAACCAAACCAGCAGCCGTAACATCTTGGCAATAAGCGGGTGGTGTAGCGGTTCCGGGGGCGGCTGGGATGCTTTTCACCGTTACAACCAGCGCGGCCCGGGGGCCTTCGCAGCCGCTGACGGTTTGGCTAACGTAATACGTTGTAGTGCCTGTGGCACTTGTGGGTGGTGTTGGTGCGGTGTCTGATGCGGTTCCGCCGGTTTGGCTGGTGCCATACCAGTTCAGCGTTCCCCCGCTGGATGGGGTTGCCGTTAACGCGGATGAGGGAGCATTCTGACAAAAGCTGACGGCATTGACACCGGGAGCGGCTGGTGCGGCTTTAATCGCGACGGCAATCACCGCACGGTCGCTTTCGCAACCACCAGCGGTTTTCTGGCTAACGTAATAATTGGTGGTACCAGCGGCTGTGGTTAAAGGCGTTGGAACCGTGGTTGACCCAACTCCTCCGGTTGCATTGGTTCCATACCAACTCAGCGTGTTACTGCCACTTGGGGTGGCAGATAAAGCAGGAACCGGCGTACCCAGGCAAACTGAAACCGGCGTGACGACGGTCGGAGGTGCCGGTTTGGCCGTAACGGTGACCACAATGCCGGTTCGGGGGCCTTCGCAGGTTCCGATGGACTGGCTGACGTAATACGTAACGGTGCCAACCGCATCCGTCGACGGTGTCGGAGCAATGGGCGAAGCGGTTCCGCCAGTTTGACTGGTGCCGTACCAATTCAGAGAAGCACCGCCGGTCGCCGTCGCACTTAGTGGAGACGCGGGGGAACTCTGGCAATAAACCGGTGCAGCTCCGGTGGTTGGAGCGGCAGGAACGCCACTAACCGTAACGGTTATATCTCCCCTCGGTCCCTCGCAACCGTTGATCGTTTGGCTCACGTAATAGGTGGTGGTGCCTGCGGCAGCCGCAGAAGGCGTAGGTGCTGTCGGGGTAGAACTTCCGCCGGAGGCACTGGTTCCCCACCATCTCAGGGTTGCGCCTGCACTGACCGTAGCAGTCAGGGAAGCCGGTGTTGCGCCCACGCAATAGGCCACGTCGGCTGTTCCCGGCGCAGCCGGTATGGCAGTAACGGTTAAGGGTGTGGCACTGACGCTTCCGTTAACCACCGGGTTGGTCGATACCACCCGAACGCGGTAGCCGGTTCCACTGGCACTGGCAGGAATGGCACCGGTAAGCGGGCTTGTGGCACCGGTTCCGATGTCGATATACGAACCTGTTGCCGGAGCGAGCTGGACTTTAAATTGATTCCCGGCGGCAAAAGTCCCGGAAGCAGTAGAGGTTGTGAAGGGAACAGAGATTGTTCCTCCGGCGCAGACCGCAGACACCGACACGGCTCCCGTTGTAATCGTCTGGGCTGATGCCCTCCCAAAAATCCCTAAAACCACAACCAGCAAAAGCCAATACAGACGTAATGATTTATTCATACGGAACCAGATTAAGAAGAGGAGAAGTCTTTTAACTTCGTATTATTCAGAATATTTGCCCAAAAATACAAATTACATCGACTGATAAATAATCTCGTGAATTTGTCGGCGAATTTTTTGGGTATTGATTAGGGTATTGCCTGCGCTGGGGTTGACGCGATTGGATAGAAAAATGAAGACAAGGTCGTAGTCGGGATCTACCCAGACCACATTTCCGGTAAAGCCCGTATGGCCAAACGAGCGGGGTGACACCTGCGTGGCATGATACACACTGTTGCCGTCGACTTCGGGTTTATCCCACCCCAGCACGCGGTGGCTGCGGTCGCTTTGCGTTTTGACAAAAAGCGGCACGGTGCCGGGCATCAAAAACCGTTTCCCGCCATAATTTCCCCGTTGTAGGTTCATTTGCAGGATTTTGGCAATATCGTTGGCATCACCAAAGAGACCGGCATGGCCCGATAAGCCACCCTGCAAAGCCGCCAACTGGTCGTGAACCGTGCCTTGCAGCAGGGAGTTGCGGAAATACGTATCCTGCTCGGTGGGCGCAATCCGACAGTTCGGATGACACTGGAGCGGATTGAAACAGAGCGTTGAAATGCCCAGAGGTTTGTATAAGTTTAAATCCAGAAAACCATCCAGCGGTTGTTGGGCCACCCGCTCGACGAGTTTTTGCAGGATCACAAAACTTAGATCGCTGTAAAGGTAATTGTACCGACCGGCTTCATCAACGCGGTTGGTCAGGGGGGTTCGAACAATCCACTGCCAGATCGAATCGCGCAGAGCCGGGGGCGCAAACAGGTTCGGGCCCACCTGCAGCGAATAGAGCGTGTCGCGGGTGGAACGGAAACTCGACATGCCCGGCGCCTTCGACCGTTCGATGGCCCGCGACAAACCCGCTGGCAAACCGGTCTGGTGCAGCAACACGTCGCTGACGGTCATGTTGCGTTTGCTGTTATTCTGAAATTCGGGCAGGTAATACGCCACTTTCTGGTTCAGGTCGATGGCTCCGCGTTCATTCAGCAGCATCACCGCCTGGAGGGTCGCCAGCACCTTCGTGAGCGAAGCCAGATCGTACAAGGTTTCGTCGGTTACGCGCTCGGCATTGTTGTAGGCCAGCGTCCCGAAGCTCTTATCAAAAACCACCTTGCCTTTGCGCGCCACTAGCACCTGACAGCCGGGGAAGGCCCGGTCGCGGATGGCTTTCTGAACGACGGTTTCAATATGCCGCAATTGCCCGGAGCGCATTCCAACGCTTTCGGGCAGGCTGTAGGCCAGTCGTTGGCTGGGTGCGGTTAGCAAACCGTTGCCGATGCGCCATTCGCCAATGGTGACCGGCATCACGCCTTTGGCCGGAACCGCCCCAAAAATAATCTGGGGAACCACACGCTGCATTTCTTCGCCGTCTTCGTACGCACACAAAACCGCATCGGCTTCCGTACCGATGAACGGACGGAGGGCGTAGGCCGGCCCAAAGGCGCAAACCACCACCCGAACGCCTTTCTGCTTCAACCGGCTAATCAGATTCAGGGATGCGTTGGTGACGCCGTAGTTCCACTTGGCCGATGGACTCATCCGGTGAAAACTGACTACCACCAGATTGGCATCGCCCACCTGCGTCAGCATTTCCTCGACATTGTGATCGCCCGACGGTTTTTCGCCGTAGGTAATCTGCTTGAAAGGCGCATACCGTCCCAACATTTTCTGGAACGCGTTGCCATAGTCGGTACCGATCGAGATTGACGCCATCCGCAGCGTATCGAGCGAATGAACCGGCAGGACGTTGTTCGTATTTTTAACCAGCGTAACGGCTTGTTCGCACAGTTCCTGTTTAAGCAACTGCGCTTCCGACGAATTCAGGTCGCGGCTGAGGTTTTCGAGTTGGATGGGCTGGTATTTGTTCAAGCCCGTCCAGTATTTGGCACGCAGAATTTTCCTGACTTTTTCGTCAATTAATTCCTGCGAAATCCGTCCTTTTTCAACCGCTTCGGCAATCTTGTGAACGGCGTCGGGGACATTTTCCGGATAAAGTAACACGTCATTTCCGGCCATCAACGCCCGCAGGTTGATTTCTTCAGCGGGCAATTTACCAATACCGCCCATGTTAAGCGCGTCCGTAAAGACCAGACCCCGGAAGCCTAACTCTTTCTTTAAGAGGTCGGTAACAATTTTTTCGGATAAGGTAGCCGCCAGCCGGGGGGTGTTATCGACCACCGGAACGTGCAGGTGACCCGTCACAACGCCCATCAGACTATCCGCAATCAATTTGCGGAACGGATACAGATCAATGTCATTTAATTGCGTAACGGAGCGGTTAATGGTCGGAAGCGTCAGGTGGGAGTCGCTGCTGGCGTCGCCGTGGCCGGGGAAATGCTTGGCGGTGGCAATCACGCGGGTATGTTGCAACCCTTTCATATACGCCGACGCTTTCAGGGCTACGTTTTCCCGCGATTCGCCGAACGAGCGGTTTCCAATGACCGGATTCGATGGGTTGCTGTTGATGTCGGAAACGGGAGCAAAGTTGATGTGAATGCCCAGTCGCTTGCACTGGCGGCCAATTTCGGCGCCCATGCGGTAGATCACCGACGTATCATAAATGGCCCCCAGCGTCATTTGTTTGGGGAAATCCATCGTGCTGTCGAGCCTCATGCCGAGACCCCATTCGCCGTCGATACCGATGAGAAGCGGGATGTTGGCGGCAGACTGATATCGGTTGGTCAAAACCGCCTGACGGTGGGGACCGCCCTGAAAGAAGATAAGCCCGCCAATGTTATAGTGACGGACCAGCGTTTCGATGTATTGATAATGCGCTTCGTCCCGGTTCGAGAACGTCGCCACCATGAAGAATTGCCCGATTTTTTGTTCCTGGGTCATGCTTCGGAACACACTGTCGACCCAGCGCGTCTGCTGTGGAGCGGAGCCCCATACCTCTACCGGATGCGCATGGACTTTGTGGTGCCAGACCTCAGCTTTCGCTACGCGTGTTGGGGCTTTCTTTGAAAAAGACGCCAGCAGATTCGTGGATGAGAGGGCATACCGCCAACCTGATCCGTGCCACACAGGCCGGGTCGATCCGGAACGGTCCCATCCAAAAGCTGTCAAAAAACCGGCCAACAACAAAGCCAACACTACCCGAGAGACAACTTTAGTACGCATTTTGGTTAAGAAATACAGTTACGTCAGGTTGTACAGTTTATTCCATTCAAACGATAAAGTTAAGTAATTAACGAAAAGATGCCTAATAAAAACGCGTAAACCCCCGCCTATTTATTCATAAAACGACGGTTTTTAGGAAAATATTTTTGCCGGAAATGTGGCGATTCACGGGCGGCAGGAGCGATTTTGTCCTTTAATAACCGCTATTCATCGGGCAATTCCTGTGCCACAAAAAAAGCGGTGCCACGACCCGAAGTCGTGGCACCGCTCACCCTTGAGGAAGGTTATCCCGGCTGGCCTAAAGAAATTTATTCCGTATTGCAACCCACGTTTGTAGAACCGAAGGAGCTGCCACCTTGACGCAATTCGTGAAGGTACGCTTATCGGTAACCGTTGTCGTTTTGCAGACAACCGGTTTGTACTGCTTCGCTTTGCGGTGAGCAGAGAACAGGTTGTGCGGATGACCCATAGCTGAAACATTCAGGCTGGCACCAATCAACAGGAAAAAAATTACCAAAGTTTTCATACTCTTCACGGGCTTGCCCCTTGTTAAGTTCTTTACAAAGATATGGGTTTTCTATTGTACCTTGCAATACATAGTACCTTGTTTTTCTAAAATAATTCGTAAACGGTACTATTTCTTGATGAACGGTATTGACTTGCCAAACCTGGTGCAACCAATTTACTTTGAGACGTGGTTTCTCCTAAAAGGTAACGCAAAGGTAGCCAGTCTTTTTCCCATCTTTCCAGTAAAAATAGGTGAACTGCTCAAAACAACCGATCAACCACCTGAAAGAAAGGACGAAATTTCGTCAGCGTCCGACAAATCCCCTGATCCGTCCGACGAAATCAGGGGATGACAATCCGCTTCACCGCCCCGTCATCGTTTTGAGTGACGTTGACAAAGAAAACGCCCTTGGCTTTTTTGTCCACATCGATCTGGCCGGAGTAGCTTCCCGAAAAGTCTTTCACGTCTTTCTTCGCCACTTCTTTGCCATCGGCGGTTGTCACCCGGATGCGGATGTCACCCTTCGACGGGGCCGTAAAACGAACGTTCAACTGGTTGGTTTCCGGATTGTTGGGAAACACCTGCAAATTGCGGATGGTGGGAGCTTTTACATCGTCGTCGAGCGACCAGCTCCAACTGCGGAACGAGTCTTCCATGCGTTCCGCAAAATTTTCCGGCCACCGGAATTCAAACCGTTTCAGCCGGTCGACCAGCGAGTCGGAATCGAAGCGGTAGCGGTTTTGCAGTTTTCCATCTTTATAATACCGGAATTCACTCGGTCCGTGGGACGAATTCGGGCTGGTAACGCGATTGGGCCGACGGGCGGTGAGGTCTCGTTCGCGTTGTGCGCGGTTCGTAATCCGGTCGGAATTACGGTTTTGACGATGCTGTGAATCGCTGCTGGAATTGCTGTTGGCGTTCTCATCAATCACAATTGTGATCTGTCCTTTGTTGTTGCCCCGTTTGGTTCGGATCGAATCGACCAGCCGGTTGACCAGCGCATCCCGCTCATCATCTTTCATGCCGTCCAAACGGTAAGTGCGTTCCAGTTCGCGGACTTCTCCGGCGTTGGTGCGCTCAATAATTTTTACGTTGACGCTGTTTTTATCAGCATCCGTTTTCGTGTCGGATTGGGCCAGCACTGAGGCCGAACAGCCGCAGATCAGCAAAGCAGCCAGGATGGAGCGGTAGCGGATAACAGATGGAATATACATGGTACGTTATTCGTTTTTACAGTCAGAAAACACGGCAAACCTAGGTCAAATCGAATTGTTTCGCTGTTAAAGTTTGTTAAAACAACAGGGCCGGTTTCGCCGGTGGCCCGTGGGTTTCGTAATTTTAGGTGGGTTAACCAATCAATAGATGCGAGTGGAACCGAAAATGTTGCACAGGAGGAATAAAAAATGACAAAACAACGCATACGCTGGATTGCCGTTTTGATGACGGTAGGTTTGCTGGGCCTGATTTCGCTGCAACTCTACTGGATCGACAATGCGCTGTCGTTGCAGAAAGAACAGTTTGATTATAAGGTGACCGACGGATTGCAGGAAGTGGTGCGGACATTGGAACGGAAGGAAATTCTGTATCTGGCCCGTCAGCGCATGAACCAGCAGCAGCAGCAACGTCAGCTCATTGCCATCTCCCGGCCTACAGTTGCGGCACAATCCTTGAACAACCGCGACCAACTGGCCAAAGCCGCCAGCCGGTTTTCGAAAAGAAACCGCACGGAATCGTATGCAGCCACCCAGCCGACCGAAACCAAACCGGTGGTGTCTGAACCGGAAAGCACGAATGGCACGGTTCCGGTAAAAGTCTGGCAGCAAACACAGGTTTCGCCATCGGACGCCTTTCAATCGGATGTTCAGAAGTTATCGGAAGTTCAGCAGCGGCATTTTGAAGACCTGGTTCGGCAGCAGGATGCTCTGGGGCCCGACGAACTCTGGGACCTGCAACTGCAACAGCAACGGCATTTCAATACGCTGGTCGATCAGGTATTTGAACGCCAGTTGCGGCTGATGTACGCCCAGCCCGACAGTGTGCTGGTGGTGCAAAAACCGCTGAAAAAAGAGCAGATTGTCCGCAAACTGCGCCCCAAACGGAAAGTGCCGGTGCCACCGGCTCCGACCGTGGCGGCTTCCGGTTCTACAGTGGGCTTGCAGAAAGTGGAACAGCAATCGGAGATGGTCAAAGGCGTGGTGCGGGATTTGCTGTTTGCCAATCGCCCCATCGAGAGCCGCATCAACCGGACCTTGCTGGATTCGCTGTTAAAGGAGTCCATTGCCGAGCGAGGCATCACCATTCCCTTTGAATATGGCGTGCGGACGAATGTGGGCATGGGACTGGCCAAGCCGCAACTGCTGTTTGCGTCGCATTCGGACAACCAGATGCAGGGAAAAAAGAAGATTTACAAAGCCGTGTTGTTTCCGAACAACTTTCTGGAAAAGGGTAATTACGTTTACGTCTATTTCCCGGATCAGCAGCAGTTTATTCTGCGAAAAATGAGTGCGATTCTGGCGGGTTCGGCGTTATTGGTGCTGGTTATTATGGCTTGTTTTTACATCGCCATCAACACCATCATGCGTCAGAAAAAACTCGCTGACATTAAGAATGACTTTATCAATAACATGACCCACGAGTTCAAAACGCCGATTTCGACCATCTCGCTGGCGGTAGAAATGGCGCAGGAACAACTTAGCCACGGGATCGAGACGTCGGAAGAACCGGCCACGCGCCTGACCCGCTACATGGGCATCATCCGCGACGAAACCCGGCGGTTGGGGACGCACGTTGAGAAAGTGCTGCAAATGGCGCTCCTCGACCGGGCTACGGCCGGAAAAGGAGCGGTAAAATTGAAACTCTCGTCGGTCAATATTCACGATACCATCGGCAATGTTCTGAACACGATTGGGTTACAGATCGAGCAAAAAGAAGGGGAAGTTCACCTGGATTTTGAAGCCGCTGAGGAGATTGTGGAAGCCGATGAACTCCACCTGAGCAATATTCTGTATAACCTGCTCGACAATGCCATTAAATATTCGCCCGAAAAACCGGATATTACCATTCGGACGCGGAACGTGGAAAATGGCGTGAGCATCACCGTCGCCGATCACGGCATTGGCATGACGAAAGACCAGGTGAGCCGGATTTTCGAGAAGTTTTACCGCGTTCCGACGGGGAACCTGCACGATGTCAAAGGTTTCGGGCTGGGGCTGAGTTACGTCAAGAAAATGGTTGAAGAACACCACGGTTCCATTCGGGTCGACAGCCAGTTGGGAAAAGGAAGTTCTTTTGAGTTAGTTTTGCCATACCAACACACTTAACGCTCCGCTTAACTCTTTTTACTCCGCTCAACTCCGCGAAATAGTTTTTAAAGTTGTTTCGCGGAGTTAAGCGGAGAAAATTAGAGGTGAGCGGAGAAAATACAAGATGCCTAAGCTCTTACTGGTTGAAGATGACCCGAATCTGGGAATGTTGCTGCAGGAATACCTGAGCTCGAAAGGATACGATACCGACTTGGCTACCGATGGCAATCAGGGTTGGCAGCGGTTTGTAGACAACGCCTACGATCTGTGTCTGTTCGACGTCATGCTTCCGAAAAAAGACGGTTTTTCACTGGCGAAAGAAGTTCGGATGTCGGGCCGGGATGTGCCGATTATTTTCCTGACGGCCAAGTCGATGAAGGAAGACACCATCCAGGGATTCCGGATCGGGGCCGACGACTACATGACCAAACCGTTCAGCATGGAGGAGTTGCTGCTGCGGATTCAGGCCATTCTCCGGCGGTATCACAAAACCGACGAGATGCAGCAACCGGCCACCTACCAGATTGGCTCTTTTTCGTTCGATTTTGCCCATCAGCTTCTCACTCGCAATGGAACCGACGTCAAACTGACCAGCAAAGAATCCGCCCTGCTCAAATTGTTCGCCCAGAACAAAAACCAGCCACTCAGCCGGAGTTTCGCCCTCAAACTCATCTGGGGTGACGATTCGTATTTCAACGCCCGCAGCATGGACGTTTACATCACAAAGCTCCGCAAATACCTGAAGGAGGACGAGTCGGTACAGATTGTGAACCTGCACGGTGAAGGATTTAAACTCATGGCGTAACGTTTCGGTGTGCTATCTTTGTGGCAATAATAGACTTCAGACAAGAGAGATTAGATGAAAGAGCAACTCGCTGCCTTTTAACTGTTGGTCGCTTGTCTATTCTCTTTCTTCTTTTTTCTGATACAATTATGCTACGAAGACCCCGCAGAAATAGAAAATCGCCCGTTATCCGGGAACTGGTGCAGGAAAACTTCCTTTCGCTGTCCGACCTGATTTATCCCATGTTCGTGATGGAAGGCCAGGGCGTCCGCTCCGAAATTACGTCGATGCCGGGTGTCGCCCGGTTTTCGCTCGACCTGCTGCTCGAAGAAATGCAGGAATGCGTCGATCTGGGTTTGCGGACGTTTGCCCTGTTTCCCAATTTGCCCGAAAGCAAAAAAGATAAATACGCGACGGAAAGCCACAATCCGGCAGGCTTGTATCTGCAAGCCGTAAAAGCCATCAAGACCCGGTTTCCCGAGATTGCCCTGATGACCGATGTGGCGATGGATCCGTACAGTTCTGACGGCCACGACGGGATTGTGGAAGAAAGCGCGAACGGTTTTGAAGTGGTGAACGACGAAACGCTGGTGGTGCTGGCCAAAATGGCGGTGGCGCAGGCCCGCGCCGGTGCCGACATCATCGGGCCGTCGGACATGATGGACGGACGCATCGGTTACATCCGCGAAGCGCTTGACAAAGAGGGATTTACCAACGTATCCATCATGGCCTATACCGCCAAGTATGCCGGTGCTTTCTACGGTCCGTTTCGCGATGCGCTCGACTCCGCCCCGCGTTTTGGCGACAAGAAAACCTACCAGATGAACCCCGCCAACAGCCGCGAAGCCCTCATCGAAGCCGAACTGGACTACGCCGAAGGGGCTGATTTTCTGATGGTAAAACCGGCGATGGTGTATCTGGATATCATCAAATTATTAAGCGATAACTTCGACCTGCCGATTGCAGCCTACAACGTCAGCGGGGAATACGCGATGGTGAAAGCCGCGGCCGCCAATGGCTGGCTCGACGGTGAACGCGCCATGCTCGAAATTCTGACGGCCATGAAACGGGCGGGAGCCAAAATTATTCTCACGTATTTCGCGAAGGAAGTCGCCCAACTCCGGAAAAAGGCATGAGCACGATTTTAATACGAAATGCGCGGCTGGTGAACGAAGGCGCGATTCGCGAAACCGATGTCTATTGCAAAGACGGTTTTATCGAGCAACTTGGTTCAGGTCTGAGCCAGCCGGCGGATACCGTCATCGATGCGGATGGCAATTACCTGTTGCCCGGTGTCATCGACGATCAGGTGCATTTTCGCGAACCCGGTTTGACCCACAAAGCCACCATCCATTCCGAAGCGCGGGCGGCTGTGGCCGGGGGCGTTACCAGTTTTATGGAAATGCCCAACACGGTCCCGAATGTGCTGACGCAGGAGTTGCTGGCCCAGAAATACGAGATTGCCGCGCGGACGTCGCTCGCCAATTATTCGTTTTTTATGGGCGGCTCGAACGACAACCTGGCGGAAGTTCTGAAAACCGACCCGACAACCGTCTGCGGGATCAAGATTTTCATGGGTTCCTCGACGGGCAACATGCTGGTCGACAACGTGACGGTGCTGGAAGAGGTATTCCGGCAGAGTCCGATGCTGATTGCGACGCACTGCGAAGATGAAGCCACCATCAGGGCCAACACCGCCCGGTACAAAGAGCAGTATGGCGATGCCGCCACGGCTGAAATTCATCCGCTGGTGCGGAACGAGGAAGCCTGCCTGAAATCGTCGTCGCTGGCGGTGCAACTGGCCAAAAAACACAACACCCGGTTGCACATTCTGCACATTTCGACTGCCGATGAATTGACCTTATTTGACAACTCGGTTCCGTTGAAAGAAAAGCGGATTACGGCCGAAGTGTGCGTCCACCACCTGTGGTTCGATGCCGACGATTACGCGCGGCTGGGCAACCTGATCAAGTGCAACCCGGCCATCAAAGCACCTCATCACAAACCGCAGCTCTGGCAGGCGTTGCTCGATAACCGGCTGGACATCATTGCCACCGACCACGCGCCCCACACCTGGGACGAAAAACAGCAACCGTACTGGCAGGCACCCTCCGGTTTGCCGCTGGTGCAGCACCCCTTGCTGATCATGCTGGAAGCCGTTCAGCAGGGGAAACTGTCGATTGAAAAAGTGGTGGAGAAAATGTGCCACGCGCCCGCCGATTGTTTTCAGATCGACCGGCGCGGCTATGTTCGGGAAGGATACTGGGCCGATCTGGTGCTGGTGGACCCGAAACAGAAAACCGCAGTGTCTAAAGAAAACATTCAGTACCAGTGCGGTTGGTCGCCCCTGGAAGGAACGACGTTCGGGACGGCCGTCACCCATACGATTGTCTCGGGGCATCTGGCCTATGCCCATGGATTGTTTAACGATACGGTAACAGGAAAACGGTTGCGATTTGTTCGATAATAAGAAAGGCCGGCTTCTCAGCCGGCCTTTTTAATTACTATGTATTTCGCCTGTTTACGCTAACCTTCGTCGGTAAAAACATCGGTTGAGAATAGACAGGTATAGATTACTAAACTTCTCATAACACCACGATTTTAACTGTTTTACCTCCTCGGGGATGAGGAGACCGATCGCTTTTTTTAATTCCTTCTCAAACAATTTCTTGTCAAAGCTAACTTTTTGAAGGATAGTTTTAATGTACTCCAGCATTGTTGCCATACCACATACTACGGTTTTTTGGTTAGAGTTTTGAGGAGCTACTCCACATTCAAAAGATGTTCAACTGAATCGGAAATGATCCGTCGGCATCTCTAAAATTGTAACGCATTCTACGTATTTTTGTTGCTCAAATTTAGAGATGAAATTTTTAAAATTCCAATTTTTAGTTGCATTATTTTTTTACGGCCTGCTGAGCATGAAAGCGTTAGCCCAGGAGCCGTCGATTTCCATTGATTTAGGGGAAACGGACATTTCGATCGAACGGCCCTTTACCATTTCAGTTGTCATCAAAAACAGCGATTCCCGGCCTGTCGTTAACTTTCCTCCCATAAAAGGCTTCATTAAAAAAGGAACGGTTACCAGTGTTTCACCCGCCGAAATGAACGGGAAAACCGTTGTTTCACAAGTGATTACCCAATCATATGCCGCTATACGTCCCGGCCAGTTCCGCTTGCCTCCGTTTGAACTAATCGTGGGCGAAACGACGATCCAATCCGAAGAGGTCATTATTACCGTTAAACCGCAACCCACTCCCGCCGATACCGTCAGGGCCGTTGCCGCTCCCCCGGAAACCATCGCCAAAAATGACGTTTTTCTGTCGTTAAGTACCTCAAAAAGCTCGGTTTATACCGGCGAGGGATTTTCGCTAAAATTGTCTTTTTTTGTGGCCGAATCCTATCCATTCGAATTAACGTTTTATGAACTTGATCAGCAGTTACAACAACTTCTGAAAATAGTGCGCCCGGCCAATTGCTGGGAAGAAAATGAAGGAATTACCGACCTGTCGCGGCATACGGTTTTCTTCAACGGCAAACGCTACGCCGAATACCGCATCTATCAGGCCACCTATTTCCCACTCAACAGGCAATCCATTCAGATTCCATCGGTTCGATTGAATCTGTTGCAATACCGCCCATCTGCCAAACCGGGGGGCGAACGCAAAAAAGAAATGGTTGCTTATGCCACCCGCCCTTTGTCGGTGAGCGTAACACCCCTGCCGCCCCACCCGCTTCGCGATCAGGTGGCTGTCGGACAATACCGGCTGATTGAAACAAGCCTGCGGAAAAACCCCGCCGTCGGGCAGAGCGTCCAGTATAATTTTCGGATTACGGGCGAAGGAAACATTGCCTCCCTGCCCGCTCCGGTGGTACCCGACTCTACAACGTTCGATATTTTTTCACCCGGCGAAAAGACCGTTATCAACCGGGGTGGTGGTATTGTTTCGGGCTACAAAACCTTTTCCTATGCCCTCATCCCCCGCCAGAACGGCAATTTTCCGCTGGCGTCGTTTTTCCAGTGGATTTATTTTGACTTGAAACGACAGCGGTATGACACCCTGCAATCGGCCATTACGTTACGGGTTGGCGGAACGGCCTTGCCCGAAGGCGATACCGTCCGGGTGAGTTTGCCGGGTTCGATCTATACCGGTATCGAGCAAACAGACAGCTCGCAACAGCCGGTTAATCTCCAGGAAATGCTTCGATTGCTGGTAAATATCCTGCTGGTCGGCATGATTGTGGGAATGATGTATTTATTTTGGAGAAAATAGGCGTAGACAAGAGAGGTGAGACAAGAGAATAAAGAAAGGTCAGCAACGGTTTTTAATCTCACGTCTCTTGTCTATCCTCTCACATCTAGAAAAAAATGAGCAGTACATACGGAACGCTTTTTAAAATAGCCACATTTGGCGAATCGCACGGCGCAGCGATCGGGGTCATTATCGACGGTTGCCCGGCCGGGTTGGACGTAGACACGGCTTTCATTCAGTCGGAGCTGGATCGCCGGAAACCGGGCCAGTCGCGCATTACGACGCAACGGCGCGAAAAGGACGAATTTCAGGTGCTTTCCGGCATTTTCGAAGGCAAAACCGAAGGAACGCCCATCAGCCTGGTGATCTGGAACGAAGACCAGCGCAGCAAAGATTATTCGCACATTTCCCAGCAATTCCGCCCTTCCCATGCCGATTATACGTACCAGGAAAAGTACGGTGTACGCGACTACCGGGGCGGTGGGCGCAGTTCCGCCCGCGAAACAGCCGCCCGCGTGGCTGCCGGGGCCCTGGCCAAATTGCTGTTGAAACAACAGGGTGTCAGCATTCAGGCGTATGTGTCGCAGGTCGGGAAACTGAAGCTCGAAACCCCGTATCAGCAACTCGAACTGGCGAAAGCCGAGGAAAATGCCGTTCGATGCCCCGACCCGGAACTGGCGCAGCAAATGTTCGATTACATCGACGAAACCCGCAAGCAGGGCGATTCCATCGGTGGCATCGTGTCGTGCGTCATCACCGGCGCTCCGGCGGGTTGGGGTGAGCCGGTTTTCGATAAACTGCACGCCGAGTTGGGCAAGGCCATGTTGAGTATCAATGCCGTAAAAGGCTTTGAATACGGCAGCGGTTTTGCCGGCGTCGAATTGCATGGCTCGGAACACAACGATGAATTCTACATCGAACCCGGCGACGAAACCGGGCGCGTTCGGACCAAGACGAACCATTCCGGCGGGATTCAGGGCGGGATTTCCAACGGCGAGGATATTTATTTTCGGGTTGCTTTCAAACCAGTAGCCACCATCATGCAGGACCAGGACAGCGTCGACGTCAACGGTGATCCGGTGGTGGTTTCGGGCAAAGGACGGCACGACCCCTGTGTGGTTCCGCGCGCCGTTCCGATTGTGGAAGCCATGGCCGCGCTGGTGCTGGCCGATTTTTACTTGCGGAATAAAGGCGCGAGGGTGTGAAGTTGAAATTTGCCCCCAACCTCCTAAAGGGGGCTAAAATTTCGTCGTTTTTAGCCCCCTTTAGGGGGTTGGGGGCAATTCTTTTTGCGCTGATCAGTTGGGCAACCGTTGCCCAGCCGCTCCAGCGGTACACGTTCGACCGGGGACTGTTCGGGACTGAATTCCGGCAGATTTTTTACGCGCCTAACGACAGCGTTGCCCAATACGTCCGCCGGGCGGTCGATGCCCGGATGGATTCGCTCAATGTCGTCATGAGTGATTACCTGGACGGCAGCGAAATCAACCGGTTGTCGGCCACGGCGGGTTCGGGTCAGTGGGTGGTGGTTTCCCCGGATTTGTTCGACATCCTCAGTCGGGCGGTTGCCATTGCTAAAGTCTCAGACGGATTGTTCGATCCCACCGTTGGGCCGCTATCGCAGCTCTGGCGCCGGGCCGTTCGTCGCAAAATTTTCCCGACCAAACCGGAACTCCGAAATGCGCACCAACGGGTTGATTACCGGTTGATCGAATTGAAAAAACCGGGTTTTGTGCGGTTGAAAAAACCGGGTATGCGGTTGGATGTCGGTGGGATTGGGCAAGGCTATGCCAATGACGAAGGGCTGAAAGTACTTCAACAGTTGGGCATCAAATCGGCTTTGCTGGATATTGGGGGCGATATTCTGGTGAGTGACCCACCTCCGGGCGAACGCGGCTGGCGGATTCTGATCGGGACTGCTGCCGATACGACGACGCTGCTCCTGCAAAACGGAGCAATCACCACTTCGGGGGCCAAGCATCGGTATCTCGAACACAACGGCAAACGGTATTCGCACCTGATGAATCCGCGGACGGGGCTGGGATTGCTTCACCACGCCGAAACGACGGTTTTAGCACCCGACGGCACTCACGCCGATGCACTCACCAAAGTCTTCAGTGTCGCCGGAATTCGGAAAAGCAAGGGGCTGATAAAGCGGTTTCCGGGCGTAACCGTCTGGATGTCGGAAGAACGAAAAGGAAAGTTAAAAAAATGGAGTTCGGTTATTTTGACGTCGCCATCACCATTTTGATGTTCAGTTTGGCCCCCGTTTGCAGCACATCGACCAGATCCTGAACGGCCAGGGTTTTATCAACCCGCACCACAATCGTTGGTTCAGCAACATCCTTCAAGACCGATTTTAGTTCCATCTCCAGGTTTTCGGGAGCAATCGGCGTTTTATCGATGAAATACTGCTTCTGACCATCGACCGACAACGTCACCTGTTTCTTGCTCAATTGCTGCGAAGAGGCTGCCTTGGGAAGCAACAGCTTGATTACATTGGGATTGGCTACCGTCGAGATGATCAAAAAGAACAACAGCAGGAAAAACATGATGTCGTTCAGGGAGGAGGTAGCCACCTCGGCGGCAAACTTGTGTTTTCTTCGGAATTTCATTGTCGGAGAGTAAAGACAAGAGACAAGAGATAAAAGACCGTACACTATTTGTCTTTACTCTCTTGTCTATCCTCTCTTGTCTGGTTAAAATTTATCGTACTCTGGCGGCTTCAGTCGGTTTTTGCAACACTTCCATGAATTCGAAAGAGTTGATTTCCAGCTTCAGCGTGAATTTTTCGATGAACATGTTCAGCAGGTGATAGCCGGTGTAGGCAATGACCCCGACGATCAGACCGGCACCGGACGTGATCATTTTCTCGTACAGACCACCGGCGATGATTCCGACACTGATGTTGTCAGACAGCGAAATGTCATAGAAAATCCGGATGATCCCCGAAATGGTCCCGATGAAACCCAGCATTGGCGCAATACCGGCAATAATCCCCAGATAGCCCAGGTTCTTTTCCAGCCGCGACAATTCGATTTGTCCGACGGTTTCCAGCGTTCCTTCGATTTCCCGGATCGGCGAACCGATGCGGCCAACGGCTTTTTCAAAAATCCGCCCGATGGAATTCCGCTGGTTTTTGCAGAATGATTCGGCCGATTTGATGTTGCCCTGCAAAACCATGTCTTTCACGTTGTCGATAAAATTATCGTCGACCTTCGTGTTGCTGCGAATGAACAGCCAGCGCTCGATGATCATGTACAAGGCGAAAAAAAACAGGAGGGAGATCGGAATCATGACCCAACCACCTTTGGCGACCAGATCGAATAATTGCATGCTTTGGGCCGGGGCTACTGCCGTGGAATCGACGGCCGGAGCACCAGCCGTTGGAACTTGTAATAGAATCATGTGCGCTATGAATCAGATAAATCGGTTTTACTGGTTGCAATGGACCGGAGCCGGGCAAACGTCTTCGCTTTCAACGTCCTCCCCGCCGGATTTATTGTCTTCAAACTCTGTCAGCGGTCGGAGACCCTGACAGCGGTTTAATACTTTTCTAACAGCGGTTTAGAGAAGTATTTTACTATATCGTAACCAAAACCCTGTCAGGGTCTTCGACCGCTGACAGGGTTTGCGATGGTTGTTCAAATATAACGAAACAATAAGCAGAATAGTCAGAAAAGTTACTGACTAGACCCTAATCAAAATCTTGCCGTGCCGACCAGCCTGTTCGCTGTGTTCAACGGCTTTTTTAATTTCCGAAAGCGGATACGTCGCTTCAACCGGCACCTGAATCTGGCCACCAACGAGCAGCGTAATCACGTTGCGGGCCACGGTCTGCCGCGTCTGGCTATCGACCCGGCGCATCCAGTCGGTGAGCCAGAAGCCTTTGATGGTCAGCTCGCGGAAAATCATCAAGCCCACGTTGAAGGACGGATTTTGCATGCTCAACACGCCGTAGAGGATCATTGTGCCGCCTTTCGCCAGACATTTCAGCGCGTCGGAAGCTGTGTTGCCACCCACCGCTTCCAGAACACAGGTCACGCCCTTGCCTTCCGTGAGGGCTTTCACCCGGCTGGTCAGTTTTTCTTTTTCCGTATTGACGATGGCCGTGATGCCCAGGGCTTTCAACTCGTCGTCAAGCTCGTTGTGCCGAACCGTGCCGATGGTTTGAATGCCTTTCAGTTTGCACAACTGAATCACGAGTTTGCTAAACGACGATCCGGCGGCTGTCAGCAACACCCATTGCCCCGGCTGAAGACCCGACTCTTCGAGCATGGCGTAGGCTGAAAACGGATTGACGAACAACTGGGCGGCCACCTCATCCGAGAGAGCGTCCGGCACCGGAATCAAACTGCGCTGGTTGGCCAGCACATACGTTGACCAGGCCCCAATGGCTGTGAAACTCACCCGAATACCGGTGCGCATCGTAACGCCTTCTCCCAGCGCGTCGACAATGCCAACGCCTTCGAAACCCGCGCCCGAGGGCAATTCGGGCTGAATCCCGTACAGATTCTGCACGAACATCAGATCCGAGGGGTTGATTGGGCTGGCGATGACTTTGATCCGGACTTCGCCGGGACCGGGTTCGGGCAGGAAGGTATCGATGACCTGAAGCGTGTCGGCAGGTTTTCCGATGGTTGCAAAGTTGACCGTCTGCATGGATACGACAAAAGCAATGGTGTGCGAAATATCACTTATTCGACAAAAGTACAATGCATTCGGTAGTTACTGACTGGATAATAGGTCAGAATGAACAAACTTTCTATTTTTGCGGCACAATACCCACCGGCTCCCACCGGCAACTAACCAACAGAAACCGATCTTATGAGTGAATTCTGGGCTTATCTCCAATTGGGCTTTGCGCACATTACCGATCCGGGTGGTTACGACCACATTTTGTTTGTCGTGGCTTTGTGTGCTATTTACAGCCTGAACCAGTGGAAACAGACCCTGATTCTCGTGACGGCTTTTACCGTTGGCCATTCCCTCACGCTGGCACTGGCTACCCTGCAACTCATCAGCTACAGCACGGATTTGATCGAATTGCTGATCCCGGTGACGATCCTGATTACGGCCATCAGTAATTTCTTCTTTAAAGTCCCCAAAAGCCGGTTTAACGAACAGCCCAAACAACCCCGGGGGCGGTATGTGCTGGCGCTGCTGTTTGGACTGATTCACGGAATGGGTTTTTCCAATTACCTCAGGAGTTTGCTGGGGCAGCAGTCGAGCATCGTAAAACCGTTGTTTGCGTTTAATATCGGACTGGAATTTGGCCAGATTTTTATTGTGCTTGGCGTGTTGACCATTGCCTTTGTCCTCATCGAAATCCTCAAAGTCCGCCGGCACGACTGGAATCTGATTATCTCCGGTACCGTCGCCGGGATGGCGCTCTCCCTGATCATCAACAACCCGTATTTCGCCTGATCGAACTGCGACCGCCAATCCGGTCAGGCACTGGTTTCCAGGCCTTTTTTTAGCGAAATAAAACTAGGAGAATAACAGGGATAAATAGAAACTTTAGTAGCATTGCGGTTCCCGGCAACCGTTCAATAGATATTGTTTGTCGGTTTTTAGTAACTTCATAGCCATATTCATCTACAAATTATATTCTGATACCTAACTATGAAGTTGAGATTCTCCCTGTTGGTTGCGGGATTGACTGCAATAGTATTTGGTGCGGGTGCCCAAACGCCACCTTCGCCAACCTACAAGGCCAACGATCGTTTTGAACAAATGGGCTCGCTGTTACCCACGCCCAACACCTTCCGCACGGCTTCTGGCTCACCGGGCCGCGATTTCTTCCAGAACCGGGCCGACTACGATATTAAAGTTGAACTCGACGATGCCAACCAAAAGATCATCGGATCGGAAGTGGTGACGTATTTCAACCATTCGCCCGACGAACTGAAATACATCTGGCTGCAACTGGAGCAGAATCTCTTCGAAAAAGGCTCGATTGGCGGTGTTTCCCGGACGGGCAGTGTGAACGAAACGGGCATGTCGGCCGCTTCGCTGGGTGCGCTGACCGCAACGGCGGGCCGGGGCCGCGGGCCAACCGCCAACCGGGATTTTGGCTATAAAATTACCGCCGTGAAAGACAAAGCCGGTAAGCCCCTGAAATACACCATCAACCAGACCATGATGCGGATCGACCTGCCGACTCCGCTGAAACCAGGTCAGAATTTCGTGTTTGCCGTCGACTGGAATTACCTCATCACCGAATATTACGGCCGGAGCGGGTACGAATTTTTTCCGAAAGACGGTAACTACAACTACTTCATCGCGCACTGGTTTCCGCGTCTGGCGGCTTACGACGACGTGAACGGCTGGCAGCACAAGCAGTTTCTGGGACAGGGCGAGTTTACGCTGATTTTTGGCAATTATAAAGTGGCCATCACCGTTCCGAACGACCACGTTGTGGCAGCTTCGGGCGAGTGCCAGAACTACAAGCAGGTGCTGACGCCCACGCAAAGCCAGCGGTTGCAGAAAGCGGCCAACTCCAAAACGCCCGTTGTGATCGTGACGCAGGCCGAAGCCGAAGCGGCTGAAAAAGCCAAACCGACCGGCAAGAAAACCTGGATATACAAAGCTGATAACGTCCGGGATTTTGCCTTTGCCTCGTCGCGAAAATTCATCTGGGATGCCATGCAAACCGACGTCTACGGCGATGGCAAGAAGATCTGGAGCATGTCGTTCTACCCCAAAGAAGGCAATCCGCTTTGGGAACAGTATTCGACGCGGGCGGTGGAACACACGCTGCGTTCCTACGGAAACCGTACCTTCAAATACCCGTATCCGGTGGCGATTTCGTGCCACGGAACCGCCGGAGGGGGCATGGAATACCCGATGATCAGCTTCAACGGTGGTCGGCCCGAACCCGATGGAACGTATTCCGAAGCAGTAAAAGCCGGGATGATTGGGGTGATTATTCACGAAGTGGGCCACAACTTTTTCCCCATGATCGTCAACTCCGACGAGCGGCAGTGGGCGTGGATGGACGAAGGACTGAACACCTTCTGTCAGTATCTGGCCGAAAAAGAATGGGACTATAAATTTCCGACCCGGCGCGGAGAACCCCAGCAGATTGTCGATTACATGAAATCTGACAAATCGGTGCTGTCGCCCATCATGACCTCGTCAGAAAACGTGATCAGTCTGGGGCCTAATGCCTATGCCAAACCGGCTACGGCGCTGAACATTCTGCGCGAAACCGTCATGGGCCGCGAACTGTTCGACTATGCTTTCAAGGAATATGCCAATCGCTGGGCCTTCAAAAACCCCACCCCGGCGGATTTCTTCCGGACGATGGAAGATGCTTCGGGCGTCGATCTGGACTGGTTCTGGAAAGGCTGGTTCTACGGCGTCGAACCCGTCGATCAGGACCTGGTGGAAGTCGACTGGTTTACGCTCAACACCCAGAACCCCGAGATCGAAAAAGCCCTGGCCCGCTCCGAAGCCGAAGCGAAAGCCAAAACCATGAGCAAGATTCGCGACGCGGCTACGAAAGACCAAACCGTCGTAGCCAAAGACTCGACGATGCGGGATTTCTACAATAGCTACGATCCGTTTGCGGTGACGGATGCGGACAAGAAAAAATACCAGGATTACCTGGCATCACTCAACGACGAGGAGCGCAAAACGCTCGAATCGAAGAACAACTTTTATACGCTGACGTTGAAAAACAAAGGCGGTTTGCCCATGCCGGTGATCATTCGGATGCAGTTTGAGGACGGTACGGATTCGGTGGCACGGTTTCCGGCGGAAATCTGGCGGTTCAACGATGCGCAGATCAACAAGGTAATTGCGACCAGCAAGAAGGTGACGCAGTGGACGCTCGATCCGTTCCAGGAAATCGCCGACATCGATGGCGAGAATAATTCATTTCCGCGGGTTTCGAAGCCGACACGTTTCCAGCTTTACAAACAGCAACGGAGTCCATACGCGCCACAGGGCCCGAATCCGATGCAGCAACAGCAGCAGACGACACAGCCACCAGCCCGGCAGGGAGGAGCGAATAAGAATTAAAGGGGAACCTTGAACAATGAATTTGCTCCAAAGTAATTTAGAGGTAAATCGAGATTCTTTCGGCGTGATTCATTGTTCATTATTCATTATTCATTAAGTTTGCACCCGATTCGGGATGTAGCACAGCCAGGTAGTGTACTTGCATGGGGTGCAAGGGGTCGTGGGTTCGAATCCCGCCATCCCGACTGGTGGGCCAAAAGGCAGTTAGAGCAATCTAACTGCCTTTTTTATTGGTTGACAATACGGTTTTCGGCCTTTGCTTAGCTACACCCAGACGAGATGCTCATTCGTCAATTCCGTTTCACCCCGCCATTGATATGCGGCCAACACGCCACCTTTGGCGATGCTGAAATCGACACAGGCCGCCCTCGGCGAATCCAGACAGGGCAATCCCTGAAGCCAGTAGTGTCCGAAGAATAGTGGTTTACTCGTCTCATCTAATGTCACTCCGGTCTGATAGAGCATGTAATCAACGGGTAGCGAAGCAATGGCAGCCGGAGCATCAAAAAAGTAATCGGCATACGTCGTCGTCTCGGAATGGTTGGTCCACCACCGGATGCGGCTGTCCTGACGAATGATGCCGTCTTTGTCCCGAAAAGTTTGATTATGTGGTAAACGGGCTTCTTTCCCTTTTAATGTTTCTTCAACCGCTTTCCAGAAAGGCGTATTTTTGATAGCTGCTTTTTGAACCAGGCTGGGGGTAAGTCTACCGTTCGGCAGCAACTGGTCTAATAACGCTATATGGCTGTCATCCCAACTGGCATGAGCGACCCGGATTGCCGGTAAATTTAAATAAAGGGGAATGGTCATAAACCAGGAAACATAGTCCTGCCATTCATCAGCAGCATCTTTAAACTGGTAAAGGGTTTGGTAGTGCTGATGAATATTTTTAATGGTATGTGGCCTTATATGCCCTCCCATTGGATTTTCAAGGTGGAAAGCAATGGCGTTATACTCGTGATTGCCCATAACCGCCAGCGCATGGCCCCCGTCAATCATAGCCCGAACCAGTGACAGGGTTTCCCGGACTTGAGGTCCACGATCAATCCAGTCGCCCACAAAAATTACTTTTCGCGAAGGATGTGAATAAACCCCCTGCTTTTGCTGATAGCCCATTTGCGCAAGCAGTTGGTGCAGCTTATCGGCGTAGCCGTGTACATCACCGACAATGTCATACATACTTTCTTCTAGTATATGGTTGCTTCTAAATGAATATACCGACCGACCGGGCAATAAGGTTCCGTCTCATTTGCTTTTCTACACCCGTCAGGTTTTCAAAACCTGACGGGTATGGTATGGAGAAGCTGAATCAAGTGGAAAATAAATCGTTAAACCTACCGCATCAAGTGGTTTGAACCTGTTTGGACGTGTTTCGTTTCAGGAATAATGCACAGAGCAGAGAGACAACCAAACCAACCGGAATCACTTCTGAATAGGTTAATAAAACAACCCAAACCGGGTTTTTATACATTTCTTTATACTTTTTCATTTCGTCGGCCTGCTTCGCTAATTCCGTCGATGTGGCACCTTCCATTCGGGCTTCTTTTAACACATGAGCGGTGTATCGATCCATGAAATCCGGTATGAAAACATAATAATCGATTAACCACACTATCACATACATTGTAGAGGCAATCAGGGTAATGTACAAGCCAGTTTTAAAGGCTTTTCCGAATGAAATAACACCGCTGTTATACTTATCCCGAAAGTTTTTAACACCAACAAAAATAAGGGAGAAAGCAAGGACCATCGAAGCATACCCCAATACCATGTTGCTTTCGAAAGCCTGTGTGTGGTAGCATACCGCCGTGGTCGTTACCATCATGGCGGTGATGATAAAACCGGCGATTAGTCCACAGACCAGAATGATTTTTTTCATAGCGATTGCGTTTAGTGTTGTCCGGTACAAAATTGGACAAGTCCACCCGTTCCAGGCTCATCCTTTCGGGTGATTTTCTGAAAAAGCAACCAATTCATGCTTAAGAGGGAGGCCGGTCAGGGAATCAGGCTGAGTCGTTTCGCTTTTTCAATGGCCTGCGTTCGGCGTTTAACCTCCAGTTTTTCGAGTACTTTCGACGAGTGGGTTTTAACGGTATTCAGAGAAACAAACAGTCGCGATGCAATTTCCTGATTACTCAGTCCCTCGGCGATCAACTGCAACACTTCCAGTTCGCGTTTACTCAAACCCACTTTGGTTCGTTCAGCTTCATTTACACTAAAATCGGGGGGATTTACATAAACGGATTTTTCGACAATGACGGTTTCTATTTGGGGGTTAATTAATTTTAAAGACAGCCAGATTCCCAGGCCTGTAAACAAAATAGCAATCGCACCAATATAAATTTCAAACGTATAATTGACGATCAAAAACTGCATTTCAAGCCATTTTAAGAAAAACAGCAACAACGCCAGCGAAACGCCATACAATAGGATGAGTTTATTTTGTTTTAGAAAATTCGACATGAATAAAAGGAAAACGGATCGTCTCTTTTTATTTATAGATCTTTATTTATCGGCAAAAACCGCTTCATAATGTGCCGAAGGATCGAAAATGCCCGCGCTTTGTTCGTAAAAAGAAGCATCGGTGAGGTAAACGCCTTTTTGGGTCTGGGTCCAGGACGCTACGGCTTTGGGGTGATAGCCCATCATGGTGTTCCAGTTTTTGTAATATTGGTGGCCGTTGGTTTCCTGCAAGCCGACCGTCATGCCGGGGAAAGGCGGTAGCCGGGCCGCAACGGACTTGTTCCAGTCGACCAGAATCGGGTTAACCGTCAGGTCAGCACAGAAGCAGGGAATTTTCTTTTCAAACGCCAACTGTGTGATTTTCATCGTCATGCTGAGCGTTTTGGCAATGGCTTTCACGGCAATGGCCGAATAACCCTGCTCAATCCGGCGGGCGGCATCTTCCACGGTATGCGCACTTTCGTCGGCGGCAACCCGTACGCCCAGATCCCCGACAAAAACGTCATTGTTTTCCTCAAATGGCTCTTCAATCACCGCAATCTGATCGAAAGCACCAATTTTTTTGGCGTGATCGAGAAACCGGAGCAGCGTTTCCTTCTTTTCGTAGCGTCCGTTGGCGTCGAAATAATACGGTATTTTACCGGTTTTGGTATAGGGTGTTTCGTAATGCCCGATGGCTTTGTGAACCGCCGTCAGAAAAGCAATGTCCTTCTCGATCATTTCCGACTGCGTGCCGGCCGAACCGGTTTTCAGCTTCATGATAAAATAACCTTCGTCGGCGGCTGTTTTGATCCGTTCGGCGGTGGTGCCCACGCTGAACGACGGAATGCTGGCGACCTTCGTATGCCTGTGTGACAAACCCGGTTTGTAGGCCGCCGGAATCATGTCGTCGAAGCGGGCCATTTTGTTCTCCTGCGCATACAACAGCCAGGCGGCATTGTCGACACTGACCAGGGCGTTCAGGGCGAAGGTTTTGCGCAAATCGGGGTTGCGGGTGATCAGTTTGCCATAGGCCAGGACTTCGGGCAGAACGGTATCCAGCAAGTCGACCGGCGTGGTAAACGAAGTGCCTTTGATGAGTTGCAAAGCCCGTTCGGTCATCGCGTACATCAGGGCGTTGCCGGCACTTTCGGAGTGGGCCGCAAACACGCTGGAATCCGACCAGAGCACGCCCTGCGTTCCGAGACCAATTTTGCGAATACCGGAATCCGATTCCAGCAGCGAAATCGCCTGCCAGCTATCCGTAATGGCGCTGCCCTTGAACCGGTACGGATTCAGCGGTTCCCGTTCAAAATTGGAGTTGACGTTCCGGATGCGAATCTTCGCCAGTGGTTTTTGGTCAGCCATCATGTCAGTAAGTTTCCTCGAAAAACCGGTCGTACCCACCGCCAGAAGCGATCCCGTATGACCCACAAATTCACGGCGATTCATATTTTCTGTCTACGGTTTTGATGGGAACACGGATTGACCCGATTAGACGGATTTTTACGGTTAAATCAGTTTTAATCCGTTACATCCGTCTAATCCGTGTTCCTATAGTTCAGGCTGTCATTTTCTCAAAAAGCTGCCGCTGCTCAATCAGGGAAGCGACTTTATCCGCCGGATTAGTGTGGCATTCGAGCAGAATCCAGCCTTTGTAATTCATTTTGGCGAACCAGTCCAGCAATTGCTGATACGGATACGTCGGATCGTTGAACTCGCGGACGTGTACCGTGTCGCCAAATCGGTGTTTTACCAGATTGAAGTTATATTCCAGGCCTTTTCCGTTGAAATCCTGCTTGTTACTGTTCCAGCAAACCGTGGCGTTGCGGTTCGGCGCGTGGTCCATGATGGTTTTGATGTTTGGTAATTCCTGGGTTTCGTTGCCGTGGACTTCCAGCCGGAGTTGTTGCCCCAAATCAGCCGCATACTTCGCCAGTTCGTTCAGCGACTGCCCAATTTGCGCCAGCGTTTTTTCAGTCGGAACATCCTTGTGCAGCGCGTTGGGTTTTACTTTGACACCCGAACCGCCCACATCGGCACTCAGCCGAATGAACTCTTTGGTTCGCTCGATGGATTGTTTCAACTGGTTCTGATCCGGATAATCGTATTGCTGGTTGGTCCCCAAACCGACGATCTGAACCGGGCTGTCGGCAAACTTCTTTTTGACCTCCAGCCGCTCGGCGGCCGACAGGTTCGGCATCACGCCGTGGGCGTGTTCTACCCGCAATTCGGCCCCGGTAATGCCAGCCGTCGTGCAATTTTTGATCAGCGTCGGAACGTCCCAGTCTTTCCCCCACAAATAGGTGACCATCCCGAGTTTCATCTTCGATTTTTTCCAGGTCGGATCGGAGGCAACGGTTTTTCCCGCCAGCAGCGACATCCCCGCCAATAGTGATAATTCTTCGAGAAAGGTTTTTCGCGTTATTTCTTTCATGATTAAAGTTGTCTAGGAATCGCCCCCAACCCCCTAAAGGGGGCTTTTCAGGATCAAAAGCCCCCTTTAGGGGGTTGGGGGTAATTTAAAATCCAATCGAATTGCCGCCATCGACGGGCAATGAGGTACCCGTAATGTACCGGGCGGCATCGGACGACAGAAAGACGGCGGCATGACCGATGTCTTCCGGTTTGCCAAAATGCCCCATTGGGGTCCGGCGCATGGCGCGGTCGCGACGCTCGGGATCACCGCCCATCGCTTTTTTGCTCATTTCGGTTTCAATAAAGCCTGGCGCAATGGCATTGACCCGAACGTTGTGCGGTGAAAATTCCGACGCCAGCACTTTCACCATGCCCTCGACCCCTGATTTGGAAGCCGCATAGGCCACCACGCGGTCGATGCCGTAATAGGCCGCCATTGACGAAATCATCAGAATGGAACCGCTGCGCCGGGGCACCATTCTTCGGGCGCAGGAACGGGTGAGCGCAAAAACCGCGTTCAGGTTGGTTTGAATGATGCGGTTGAAATCCTCATCCGTCACTTCCAAAGCCGGTTTTTTTAGGTTGATGCCCGCATTGTTCACCAGAATATCGATGGGAGCGAGTGTCGTTTCAATCTGTTCGACCAAAGCATCCAGTGCGGTCAATTCAGATACGTCGTTGACGAAATAATGAGTGGTTTTGCCCAGTTTCTCAACGGCTTCCCGCAGCGGTTCTTCCCGACGTCCGGTGATGACCACCGTGGCTCCGGCCTGCACCATGCAGCGGGCAATGTCAAAACCGATGCCGGTTCCTCCGCCCGTAATCAGGGCCAGTTTTCCGGTTAACGAAAATACACTTTGATTGGGTTGATTCTCTGTTTGTTGCACGTGCTTATTCGTAGTTAAATGGCATTAGCGTAACTGATAAATATTCACTAATTCTTTGACTTCCTTCAACGTCCGCTCCGGTTTTTTGAATGGGGCGGGAATGGGTTGTTTGGAAAATTCCTGGAGATACAACACCCAGGCATCGCGCCACCAGACGGCTTCTTTCTGCTGGGTCGCCAGCCGACCGGCAACACTGGCAAACGTCTCGGGATCGATGTCTTTTTTGACCGATGCCCACTGCTTTTGCAGCCAGCCGACGGAATCTGCGCCGGTATAAAACCGGGTACAGAGTTCATCCCAGAGCGTTCGGCCGGTGTTCAGTTTTTTCGTCCACGCAATGTGGTGAAACCAGAGCAGATAGGGGAGTGGGCAGGTTTCCGGATTATTCCACTGGCGCTGAACTTCGGGGCGGTATTGGGCCAAAGCGTTGCTGCCGGTTGCTGTCCGGTCGAAGCCCAGCCCAACCGAATCGGCGCGGTGGTAATAAACCGCCGTCCAGTCGGGTCGCGAACTGCGGTTTTGCCAGGGTTCCGGCGCAAAGTGAACGCCCGTCCAGGGACGCGAAAGGCCGAGGGGCGTGTTGTAGTTGACGTAAATTTCCCGCGATTTCAGCAACAAATCCGTAACGGTTTTGACGGAAGACGGCTCATTCGTCAGCGTCATTTTTACCCACTCATCCGCAAGAACTTCTGAGGAAAGCGTGTGATCCCAGGCCAGCCGCCCGAAGGCATACCAGTTGGCCTGCGCCAGCGGATGCCCCGTCCAGTTCCGGTCGGAACCGGTATTGGCCACCCCGGCAATGGCGGTCATCGTATAATCGTGAAGACTTCCATCGATAACTTTCGCAACCGTTGAGCCTTTTCCACTCACGTACGTATCCGAATCCAGACACTCTTTGAAAATCGGGGCTTCGTAGACCAGATGCGTAGCAAAACCGAGGTATTCCTGCGTAAGCTGAAATTCCATGCCTAGTGGTGTTTTGGGCATCATGCCAAAAATGGGAGAAAACGGCTCGCGGGGCTGGAAATCAATCGGGCCGTTTTTGACCTGAACAATCACGTTTTTCTCAAATTGGCCGTCCAGTGGCTTGAATTCGTCATAAGCCGCTTTGAAACGGTCGGCTTTCCCGTCGGCTTTGTAGACAAATGCCCGCCAGATCACAATGCCCTTGTGTGGCGCCAGGGCCTTGGCGAGCATGTTGGCCCCATCGGCGTGGTTGCGACCATAATCCTGCGGGCCGGGTTGCCCTTCCGAGTTTGCCTTGACCAGAAAACCGCCAAAATCCGGGATAAATTTATAAATCTCATTCGCTTTATCGGCCCACCATTGGTTTACTTCCGGATCGAGCGGATCGGCGGTTTTCAGTCCGCCAATGGTTTTGGGAGCCGGAAAATAAACGGACAAATAAATCTTGATACCGTACGGACGAAAGACATTCGCCAGTGCTGCCACTTTCTGCAAATATTCGGCGGTCAGAAACCGGGAACTGGCATTGACGTTGTTGACGACGGTTCCATTGATGCCGATCGACGCGTTGGCGCGGGCATATTCCCGGTAGCGTGGGTCGATGCGTTCGGGCAATTCATACCATTTCCAGAGCGACTCCCCGGCGTAGCCCCGTTCGATGGAAGCATCCGTATTGTCCCAGTGATTCAGCATCCGGTGCTGGATTTTCGGACTGCTGGTCAGCGACAGTTGGGCGATGGACTGCCGGGTTTGCAGATGACGCAGCAAGGCAAAAGCGCCGTACAGAACCCCGAAGCCGGTTTTTCCGGTAATGGTGATGGTATTCTGGCGGTTTAGAATCTGATACCCTTCTTCGTTAAGTTGCGGCTGGTTTGGGTTGACTGTCAGGACAATACTACCAGTTTTGCCTCCGGCATTGGCGACAATCGGTACGGTTTTTCCCAGTAATCCCTGCAAACCGGTTTGTAATTCTTCGGCGGCTGTTTTCAAAACCGGGCTGGTGCTGTTCAGAACGATAAACTGCGCGGAACGGGCATAAGCTGCTCGTTGCCCGGCGTCTTTAATCGGGTCGTATTTCAGCCACAAGCGATAGCCGTCGTCGGCTCTGCAAAGCGTGGAGAATAGAAATAGGAATACTATTTTGTAATTCATGCTTTTTAGAAAAAGTTGTTTCGCAGACGGGGCCGCCCGGCGGTTTATCAGAGTAAAAAGAGTTAAGCGGAGTCTCTGATAAACTCTGATTTACTCCGCTTAACTCTGCGAAATAACATTTAGTGACCTGGAAACCCCCAACTCAAGCCCCCTCAGTTCTGCCAATCCGCGCAGTCGGCCAATGGCGGAATACCCCGGATAGGTTTTTTTGTGCAGGTCGTCGAGCATCTGGTGACCGTGGTCGGGGCGCATTGGAATCTCGGCTACGCCAGCGCCGGTTGTTGCCCGCCGTTGCTGTTCCAGCACAATTTCTTTCACCACGGCATACATATCGACGTCGCCCGCCAGGTGGTCGGCTTCGTGAAAATTGCGCGGGTTCTCTTCGCGCTTCGTTGTTCTCAAATGGATAAAATGAATCCGGTTGCCAAACCGCCGGATCATGCCCGGCAGGTCGTTGTCCGGGCGAATTCCGAGCGAACCGGTGCAGAACGTAATGCCGTTGGCCGTCACGTCGGAAGCCGCCATCAGTTGCGCCAGATCCGCTTCGGTGCTCACAACGCGTGGTAGTCCCAGCAATGGTCTCGGTGGATCGTCGGGGTGAATGCACAGGTTGATGCCGACCGATTCGGCGACCGGAGCCACTTCCCGGATAAACTCATACAGATTTTCCCGTAGTTCGCGGTCACCGATCGCAGCGTATTCGTCCAGCAAACCCTGAAACGTCGCCAGCGTAAATGCTTCTTCGGAACCGGGCAAACCGAGCAAAACAATGTTACTCAATTCGGTGATGTGTTCCGGCGTCATCCCGGAAAATTTCTCCCGGGCGCTCTGAATCACATCTGCTTCGTAATCCGCTTCGGCACCCGGCCGTTGCAAAATGCACAGATCGAAAACTGCAAAATCTTCCCACACAAACCGCAAAGCCCGCGAACCATCGGGCATTTCGTAGCTCAAATTGGTGCGTGACCAGTCCAGAACCGGCATGAAATTGTAGCAAACCGTATGGATACCGCAAGCAGCCAGATTGTGCAGTGACTGTTTATACGTATCGATAAAACGGGCCCGGCTTGGCCGTCCTTTCTTGATGTCTTCGTGAACCGGCAAACTCTCGACCACCGACCAATGCAGGGACGAATACCGCCCATTATCGGCTTCGATAAGCTGTTTTCGTTTTTCAATTTCTTCCACCGGCCAGACATCGCCGACCGGAATCTGGTGCAGTGCCGTCACAATGCCGCTGCAACCGGCCTGACGAATGTCCATCAGCGAAACCGGATCGTGTGGCCCGAACCACCGCATGGTTTGTAGCATTCCCATTTCTTGAACCCGTGTTTATTTTAGCCTAACCCCTAGAGTTACTGAAAGAGGTTTTTGAAATCATGTTAAGTCTTTGTCCTGCCCCTTTAGGGTCTGGGGCAAAAGCTATTTAAAATACTTTTTGGCAAATTCCAGAAAAACCGGCCAGTCGGGCAGATCGGTGTGGCCGCCCTCGTGGTTGAGGAAGGCCAGATCGCCCGAAACGAGAGCAACATCCGGTTTGGGCATTTCCGTCGTTCCAATGCCTTTTTTACCCAGCAATTTATACACCGGACTGGCGGCCACGCAGGCCAGAAATTCGCCGTGTGGATCGGCCCACTGGTCCTTGGTTCCGCCGGTGATGAAAACCGGGCGGGGTGCCACGAGTGCGATCAGGTCGTGTGCATCCACGGGCATGGCCTGCCAGTTACCGCCGTATTTCAGGAAGTTGCCGGCCATCCAGTGGTATAAACCCGAGCTGGCTACGTTGTCGATCGTTTCGCCAAAATTCCGTTTTTCGAGCGAAGTACCCATCGAGCCGGAACAGGTCGTGAACACTATTGCCCAGCGTGAATCCAGTGCCCCGGCCAGCAGGGCGGTTTTTCCCCAGCGCGAATGCCCCTGAATACCAATCTGTTTGGCATTGATCGCTTTCTCGGTTTCAAAATAATCGAATGCCCGACTCAGCCCCCAGCACCAGGCCGACAAAACGCCCCAGTCGTCCGGTTTACGGTCTTTCCCTTCGTTCATCAACCCGATAATGCCTTCGTGCAAACCGGCCCCGCTGTCCATCTGAATGTCGCCGGTATTGACTTTGGCATACGCCCATCCGGTCGACAAAACCATATCCATCGCCGTCGGCCCGGTTGGTGTCGGCCCCGTAAAATTACTTCCTGCAACGACCATCAGCGGCACCGGGCCGGTAGCATTCGCCGGAAGATACAGCGTAATCGTAATACTCGGTTTCGCGTTCGGATACCCGGAATTGTCGATATGCCCGACGATCGTTTTTTTGATGGCTTTCCCATTCAGGGCATTTGCTTCGGTACCCGTTACTTCAAACGTCACCTTGGGCGTATTCACCGGCGTTTTTCCGACCACCTCCGTCAAATAATCGTTCAGAATTTCCGGGCGACGTTGGTTCCACCAGACGGCTGCGTTCCTGACGGGTTTGCCGTTTTTCAGCACCAGCGGATCGGGCAATTTATACGAATTGGCAAGGGCTTCGTCATAATTCGTCCAGTTTCCCCAACCCGAGCGGGTGTGTGTATTTCCTGCTTCGTCGTACCAGTTGGTGGACCCCGCCCGTTGTTTCAGGTGCTGCGGTCGTTTCGGGTCGTCGGCGGGTGGAGGCAGTTGCGGTAGTTTCAACTGGAGCGCATCCATCATTTTCTGCCAGTCTTCCTGAGCGGCCGCGCGCATTTTCGCCATATAAGCCGTTCTTTCTTCCGGCGTCATTTTCTGAAAATCCGGACTTTGGGCAGCAGCCGTTCCCACTGCTAAAAGTGAGAACAGCAAAAAAGCCCAACTTGCGCGGAAGGGATGGCAGGAAAGGATGCGGTTTTTCATGTGCTACACAAAGAAAGGCACGTCTTTCGGAGCGTATTTTTTCATACCCGCTTCGTTGATTTCCACGCCGATACCCGGTTTTTCGGACAGTGGAATAAAACCGTCTTTGACCATCGGGCCATCGAAGGTGACGATTTCCTTAAACATCGGATCTTCGTGGAAGTAAATCTGCCATTCCAGAATCATGAAGTTCGGGACCGACGCGCAAACGTGGCTGGAAGCCATCGCGCCCAGATACGACGCCACCATGTGGGGCGCAAAAGGCACGTAGTACAGGTTGGCCAGGTTGGCAATGCGCTGGCCTTCGCCCAGGCCACCGGCTTTCTGCAAGTCCGGCATGATGATGTCCACCGCGCCAATTTCCAGCATCCGCCGGAAACCGTGAGCCAGATAGTGGTTTTCTCCTGCGCAAATGGGCGTGCTGGTCGATTCGGAAATGATCTTGTAGGCGTCGACGTTTTCGGCCGGAATCGGTTCTTCCAGGAACATCAGGTTCAGCGGTTCCATCATCTTGGCCACCCGTTTGCCCGTTGTCATGTCATACCGCCCGTGCATATCGACGCAAATATCGATTTTGGGGCCAACGGCTTTCCGAACGGCGGCAATCTGGTTATACATCCGCTCCAGTTCGCCGGGGCTGGCGGTCCAGTTGTAGCGGTCGTATTTGTTGGGATCACCGGCCTCGTCGATGTCGTATTTTACGGCGTTAAATCCCATCTTGACGGCCTCGATGGCACTTTGCGCAAAATTGTTCGTGCTTTTGTCTGTATCCCGGTAGGTTCCCGTGTCGCAGTAGACCCGGATTCGGTCCCGGTATTTACCGCCTAATAATTGGTAAACGGGCAGCCCGAGGGCTTTTCCGGCCAGATCCCACAGGGCGGTTTCGACGGCGGACAGAACCGCAATGAACATCCCGGCCTGGGCACCTTCAAAAAAACCGGATCGGCGAATGTCTTCAAACAGGCGGTTGACATTCAGCGGACTTTTGCCCTTGATGCGCTCGGCCATCAGTTTCACCAGATGATAGGTTCCGGGCGTAGCATCGACGCCTTCTCCGCAGCCCCAGATGCCCTGGTTGGTGTGAATTTTGACAAACAGGCTGTGTCCACCGCGAATGAAACCGCATTTGATGTCGGTGATTTTTAGATCCGAGGGTGCTGAGGACATCGGGGTTCGCTCAATGGCGGTTTCCAGTCCATTGCCGTAGCTGGCGGTGGCGGCAAATACGCTGGCGATGGCACTTTTCGTGAGGAAAGATCTTCGTGAGGTCATGAGCGTTTAGAAGTGTAAGGATAAGAGCTGTTTCGCGGAGTTGAGCGGAGAAAAAGGGAGTTAAGCAGAGAAAAAATATACTCCGCTTAACTCTCCCTTCCTCCGCTCAACTCCGCGAAATAACGCTTCACCAGGTACGTGTTTTTAGATATTCCTGAATCTGTTCTTTCGGAACCGGCAATTCGCTCAGGTGGGCATTGAGCCACTGCGAGAAATCCTTTTCGATGACATCCGACCAGCGGGTGTCGATCTGGCCGGGCGTGTATTTCTGCTCGCGCAGTCGCTGGTGGCCGAACATGTCCCGCAAGCGGACGATTTCGGAGGTTTTAACCACTTTTTCGGCCAGGTGAGGAGGAATGAAACTTACACCACCGTCGCGGCCCAGCACAATGTCGCCGGGCATCACCATCACTTTGCCAATGCGGGTCGGGCGGTTAATGCCAACCAAAGTCGTGTTCAGCTCGCCGTCGGCGTTGTTGAGGTGGTGGGAGGGGTGGTAGCTGCGGAAGTAGGACGTAAAACCGCCGATTTCTTTCAGGCCGGCAATGTCGCGCACGGCTCCTTCGTAAACGATACCGTTACCGGTTTTGGCGTAGATGGAATTGCCGAGGTTATCGCCGATGGTCGGGCCATCCTCGTGCATGTCGAACTGATCGACCACATACACGTCGCCTTTGACGAGCATATCGATGGGCCAGGAATTTTGGGATTTAACGCGGCCGTCTTTTTCGTGTCCTTTTTTATCGGTAATCCGCTGCACATCGGGCCGTCCGGGCATGAACGTGGCCGTGAGTGCGCGACCCACCAGCACGCTGTCGGGGTTAATGGTTTGCCAGCCACCGGCATATTGATACTTGTAGTTTTCGCCTTTCATGGTGGCCCAGGCTTCTTCGTGGGTCACCAGCTTCATGCGCTTCAGAATGGCATCCGGCACTTTGGGCCGCCCGTCGGGAAAGCGTTCTCCTTTCCATTCCGGGGTGAGAAAGATCAGTTCTTCGCGGGAGATTTGTTGCCCGAACGACACCGTCGCCAGCCCGAACAGAACGAGCGATGCGATTAATAGAGATACCCGTTTCATCATGAAATTCAAGAACAGCTAATTGGTTTTGGAATTAAAGGAAAGAAGGCGAATGGTAAAAACATCTACCCTTTAGCCCGGATTGAATTTACCGGACACGGTATTCGGCGATGGTTGTGCCAAAACTGTGTCCACCATGTCCGCAAGCGAACAAATAGTGTCCGGCTTCGTACACCTTTCAATAGTACTAAAAAAAAGTATGCTGATTATCAAGAAGTTAAATTGTTGGCATGGCAATTGGCATATAGTAATCAGAACAGTAACAACAACAGAAATAGAAACAACAACAACAAATACGAACAAATCATGAAAGCATTATTTGGTACTTTGATCTGCACTGCGCTGTTGAGCGCCAACCTCGCAACGGCCACTCCGAACACGCCCAAAACCCGTTCGTTTGAAACGAGCACGTTTGTGACGAATCAAAACAAAATCTGGGTGGCCGTTGAAAAGTCCTCGTCGACACCGGTAACGGTGGTCTTGCGTAACAAGGACAATGACGTTTTCTTCAAACGGTTTATTGGCAAAAACGAGAGCAAGTTTGCGGCAAAACTGGACGTCAGCGGTTTGGCAGACGGACAGTATGAACTGGAGTTTATCTCTTCGGAGGGAAGTGTTAAAAAGACGGTCAACATTGGAAAACCCGCGGTGGTTGAACCGACCCGGATGATTTCCATGAAATAAATGATTCTGTAGGATTAGTTTAGGTTAAGAAAGCGCAGGAAAGCTACTTCTGATTCGGAAGTAGCTTTTTTTTGGTTTATCGAAAACCGTAAATCTGATTAATTTTGCGGATGCAACAGCCGCGTACCATCTACACTCCTGCTTTTTTTCTTCTCTGCCTGAGTTCATTCCTTTTCTTTGCCAGTTTCAACATGCTGATTCCCGAATTACCGGGTTATCTAACGGACCTGGGCGGGGCGGAATACAAGGGCTACATCATCAGTTTGTTCACCATAACCGCCGGATTATCAAGACCGTTCAGCGGGCGGCTGACCGATACCATCGGTCGGGTACCGGTGATGGCTTTCGGGTCGCTGGTCTGTTTCGTATGCGGTTTTTTATATCCTTTGGTACCGCTGGTCTGGTTCAACGGGGTGGCGGCTTTGTTGCTGCTGCGGCTGGTACACGGTTTTTCAACCGGATTCAAACCGACCGGAACCTCGGCTTACGTGGCCGACATTGTTCCTGATGCACGGCGGGGCGAAGCGATGGGCGTTTTAGGCTTAAGCGGCAGCATCGGCATGGCGTTTGGTCCGGCCATAGGGAGCTGGCTGACGTCACTTTTTGGCCTGAATGCCCTGTTTTATACGTCTTCGGCGCTGGCGCTGCTTTCCATCATCATTTTGGTGAACATGAAGGAGACACTGACCAACCGCGTGCCGTTTCGCTGGCGTTTGTTGCGGATTTCCCGTCATGATGTGTTCGAGCCTGCGGTTTTTGCGCCATCACTGGTCACTTTCCTCAACTCCTTCAGCTTTGGTGCGGTCATCACGCTGGCTCCCGACTTCAGCCAGGCGTTGAATGTGGGCAACAAGGGGTTATTTTTTACGGTTTTCACCATTTCCTCCCTGGCGATTCGTTTTCTGGCGGGCAAAGTGTCCGACGAATACGGGCGTCGTCCGGTATTGTGTCTGGCTTCCCTGATTATTACGGCGGCTATGCTTTTGCTGGCCCTCAGCACCACGACCACGTCGTTTTTGCTGGCAGGGGTGGTGTTTGGCATTTCGATGGGGATGTATTCGCCAACGGCGCAGGCCTGGACCGTTGATCTCAGCCATTCGGGGAATCGGGGGCGGGCGCTGGCAACCATGTACATTGCACTGGAGGCCGGTATCGGGTTGGGCGCTTATCTTTCGGCTTTTCTTTATGACAATAAAACCGATCGGTTCCCGCTGGCTTTTTTCAGCATTGCCGTCTTTTCATCGGTTTCCTTTCTTTTTCTTCTGGGGAAACCGAAAAAAAAATAAACAATTTTTAAGGGCTCGCGACTATGATTTTTGCAAAAAAGGCAGAATCAGGGGCTGAAAAACGGATTTTAAGCGGCTGGTCACCCAAACGTAATTTTTCTGAACGATATTTTTAGTTGTATATTTGTAACTGGTTTAGGGGAATAACGTTCTGATTAGTAGGTAGAAATCCCAAAAGCATAGAGATCTTCACCACTCAGGCAGATTTACTCGCATAAATCTTTCATTCACAAGGGTACAAACTGGCTTTTATATGCAAACAAATAATATTTCGTATAATGGCGTGAAAAAGAAATAGTTACTAATTTTTTTACAAATTTAATATAATGGTAAAAACTTGGAAAAATCTAAAAATCGTTGAATAAATTCCCGAATTAACAAAAAAATGACCTACCCATTTGTATAAATTCAGATAGAAAATTGATACTTTTGTAGTAGGCTTCGAGGAAAGTCTTCCGAAATTTTATTCTACCAAAACGTTTCAATTTGAAATTTTCGTTTTCTTTACACAAAAAACCAGTTTCAATTTAACCCTACAGTTAGTCTAATGAAAACACAATCTCCAACTCCAGCACCAGCTAAAGCAGCAGCTCCCAAGAAAAAGTCGAGCGGTCTGAACCCGGTGTTTGTCATTCCCATTTTGTTTGCCATCGCTTTGAGCACGTACATGTTTGTATTTGGTGATGGTAGTCACTTCCAAGGTGGAAATAACGAAAACTTACCGGTCGACGGCGATTATTTTGGGATCATCTACAAAGGTGGTTCAATTGTACCTATTCTGTTTACCTGTTTCTTAATTGTACTGGTTTTCTCAATTGAGCGTTTTATTACGATCGGTCGTGCCAATGGTTCCGGTTCAATCGACGAGTTTGTTCGGAAAGTGAAAGGTCAGCTTGACCGTAATGAAGTGGATGCCGCTATCAAGGAATGTGACCGTCAGAAAGGTTCGGTTGGAAACGTTGTTAAAACGGCACTGGTAAAATACCAGCAACTCAGAACCGACACGGAACTAACCAAAGAGCAAAAACTGATTGCGCTTCAGAAAGAAGTTGAAGAAGCAACAACGCTTGAATTGCCGATGCTGGAGAAAAACCTGACCATCATTGCTACGCTGGCTTCGGTATCGACGCTGGTTGCCCTGTTGGGTACGGTATTGGGTATGATCCGCGCCTTTAGCGAATTGGGATCGACGGGTCAGCCGGATACGGCCGCTTTGTCAACGGGTATTTCGGAAGCCCTTGTCAACACGGCGTTGGGTATCGGTACGGCCGCTATCGCAACGATCATGTACAGCTACTTTACGAGCCGCATTGATGAATTGACGTACAACATCGATGAAATCGGTTTGAGCATTCAGCAAAACTTTGCCGCACACAATTAATTGGGGTTCGGTACCGTTTTTACATCACAAAAAACAATAAACTATGCCTATCGTTAAGCCTAAACGGTCGAGACCTCACATGGACATGACGGCGATGTGTGATGTAGCATTCCTTCTTCTGACGTTCTTTATTTTGACGGCTCAGATCCGCGTACAGGAGGCTGCTGAAATCAACCCGCCGACCTCGATTTCTGGTATAAAAGTTCCCGATACGGATATCATGACGATTAGTCTGGACAAAGAGGGGAAAGTGTTCTTTGGTATCGATGGGCAACCCAATCGGATTGCCATGCTCGAAAACATTGGAGAAACCTACGGGATTTCGTTCTCCGATCGGGAAAAGAAAGCGTTCTCTCTGCTGCCAAACTTCGGGATTCCGGTCAACCAATTGAAGTCGTTTTTATCGCTGAAATCAGATCAGCAGAGTCAGGTGAAGCAACCGGGGGTTCCGGTCGATTCAACGGCCAGCCTGCAAACGAACCAGTTGTCGCAATGGGTGTTCAATGCCCGGAAAGCGAATAACAAACTGCGTATTGCTGTAAAAGGTGATAACCTGGCGAAATTTCCGAACTTCAAGAACGTGTTAAGTTCCCTGCAATCGCAGAACATTAACAAGTTTAACCTGATTACCGGGACTGAAGCTCCGCCGGCCGGCTGGACAAATGATTAATTATTAACCACAAACTCACGCGATTCATCGCCTTAGATTCGTAACACAATGGCAGATATCGACGCTGGTGGGGGTGGTGGTGGTAAACATAAAGGTGGGAAAGTCCGCAGTAAAAAAGGGTCTACCCGGGTCGATATGACCCCGATGGTTGACTTGGGCTTTCTTCTCATTACGTTTTTCATTCTTGCCTCCACCTTAAGTAAACCGTCTTCGATGACACTAAACGTGCCAGACAAGACTGAGAAAGTTGAAACGGAGCCCATCAAGGCCTCCAAGGTAATGACGATTTTCCTGGGGAAAGAGAACCAGATCCATTACATTTTCGGAAAAGCGGCTAACGAAGACCCGGAATTGAAAACGGTTCAGTTTGGTCCCGAAATTCGGAATGCACTTCAGGAAAACAAGCAAAAGATCGGAGAGAAAGACTTCGTCGTGGTGATCAAGCCAACCGCAGAATCTACCTACAAAAATCTGGTGGACATGCTGGACGAGATGGCCATTACGAAGACGAAACGCTACGCATTGGTAGATCAGTTGACTCCGGATGAGAATAAGCTTATTGCCGACAAAATGAAGTAATGAACGGCTGTGAAGCCAACCCAATAATTATTTAATCGCCATGGCAGAAGTAACGACTAATCCTGCAACACTCGATGACATCGTGTTCGCAGATCGTAACAAGGCGTATGGTGCGTATGCATTACGGAAAGACTATTCCAGGACGGTTTACCGGGCTCTCATTATCGGGTCGGTACTGTTTCTTCTGGCAATGGCTACTCCTTCAATTATTTCTGTTCTGACTCCGAAAGAAGATGAGCAGGCAATGGTTGAAGTGGACCTGATGAAGTTACCACCTCCGCCGATTGACCCCAATGAGCCACCACCACCACCGCCACCACCGGTTGAATTGCCGAAGGTGAACACGGTGAAGTTTCTTCCTCCGGAAGTAAAACCGGATGAGGAAGTTCCTGAAGAAACTCCTCCGCCAACCGTGGAAGAGTTGAAAGAAGCCGTTGCGGCCGAAAAAACGCAGGAAGGTGACCCCAACGCCGAAGAGGTGATTGTGGCTCCGGAAGAAACCGCCGGTCCTACCAAAGTGGAAGCTGCCGTTGAAGCGGCTCCCAAAGAAGACCAAATCTTTACCGTTGTTGAACAAAATCCGGAATTTCCGGGTGGTATGGCTGCGCTTGGCCAGTTTCTGGGCAAGAACATTCGCTACCCACCCGCAGCCTCCCGGGCTAACATTTCGGGCCGGGTGTTCGTGAGCTTCGTCGTTAATACCGATGGAAGTATCCAGGATGTCACGGTTCTGAAAGGACTTGGGTTTGGTACGGATGAAGAAGCGATGCGCGTTGTGAAGGCCATGCCGAAATGGAGACCCGGTAAACAATCTGGTCGCCCGGTACGGGTAAAATACAACTTGCCGATCAACTTCCAGTTGGAGTAAGATTGCGAATGAAAGAAAAACCATCTGCCGATCTTTTCAGCCTGTCTGTTACGGTGCTGATGGGGTTGTTATACCTGGGAGGGGGCATCTACCTGATTGCCTCCTCCCAGTCTTTTGGACTGTTGCCCACCGGGATTTTTCGATATTTGTTGGCAGGCTTGCTAATCATTTATGGGCTGTTTAGAGCATACCGGGGCATACAACGTTGGCTTTAGTCATGAAGAATCTGATTACGATTGGAATAGGGCTTGTGTTAATCAGCCTGATTTGCTGCTCAAATCCTCCGCCGGATAACCCGAGCCACGGAACCATTAATGTCACCGCCGATGAATCGCTGGAGCCGATGGTCGAGTCGATCTATAAGGCCTATGAAGGCGTTTATCCGGGAGCAAAATTCAACGTTGCTTTCAAACCCGAGCAGGAAGCTATAACGACGATGTTGCGGGATAGCGCCCGGCTGGTGTTTTCGACGCGGGAACTGAACGACAACGAAAAGTCCGTTTTTACGAAGGAAAAAATCAAATACAAATCGGAGTTTATTGCCACGGACGGTATTGCATTGATCGTTGGCCGGGAAAATCAGGATAGCCTGATAACGATGCCCGAGTTGAACGCTATTTTTCAGGGAAAGATTACCCGCTGGGAACAATTGAAATCTGGAAGCCAGAAAGGACCAATTGTACTGGTATTCGACAACAACAACTCCAGCAATCTGAACTTTGCCCTAAAGCAGTTTAAGGTCTCCGACCTGAGCCGTATCAAAATTTTTACGGTAAAATCAAACAAACAGGTTATTGATTACGTTCGTAAGAATCCAACGGCATTGGGATTTATCGGCGTCAACTGGATTAGCGACGGCGATTCTCCTCTAGCGGCCGAGTTGTCAAAAAATCTGCGGGTAATGGGCGTGTCGGAGAAGGAAAATCCGGGTTCAATCGACGATTTTTTCCAACCATTTCAAAAGAATTTAGGTTTAAAGTTATATCCCCTGCGTCGAAACGTATACGTGATCAGCCGCGAAGCCCATGCGGGTTTAGGAGGTGGACTGGTCAATTACATTGTTCGGGATGTGGGCAGCTTACTCATTGAAAAAAGTGGTCTTTGGCCTGCCAAACCGTATATTCGGGAGGTATATTTGGAAAAGAAATGAAAAATTTTCTGTTTCTGACGCAATTGTATAATTTTGCATTTTGTTTTTTACTATAGTAAACTATTTTTTCACCTATTTCTCAACCTGAAATTGGCATGAATTTCCAAAAGAAAGCTCTGTTGACAGTGGTAGCCGCCGGTTTGTTTGGCTCATTGCAAGCGGTTGCCCAAGACGCACAATCGGGAGTGAAGGATCTGGAAGCAGGCCGTTATACCAAGGCTCTCCAAACGTTTCAAAGTTTGGCAACCAGTGCTCCTTCTGCCGAAAACTTTTTCTATCTGGGATATGCTCAGTTGAAATCCGGTAATCCGGACGCGGCCAAGGAAGCCTTCGACAAAGGCGCGGCTGCCGATCCTAAAAACCAACTCAACAATGTGGGATTGGGTGCTGTGGCCCTGGCCAAGAAAGATCGCGCTACGGCGAAAACCCTGATTGACAATGCTCTGAAAGAAACCAAAAATAAGAATATCGATGTGTTGCTGCGCGCTGGTGAAGCCTACACGATGTTCAAAGATGCCGGTATGAACGATCCGGCCGAAGCACTCCGGATTCTGACCATTGCGGACGAGCGGGACAAGAAGAATGAAAACGCCGACATTGAAATGGCGTTAGGCGATGCGTACTCACTCAAGAATGACGGCGGTAATGCGGTTACAAAGTACGAAAACGCCCTGTCGATCCGGCCAAACGATGCGGAAGCCAAATACAAAATCGGGAATACCTTCCTGCGTGGGAAAAATTATGCGGAAGCGCAAAAATTCTATGCTCAGGCGATTGAAGCTGACCCTGAGTTTGCGCCCACGTACGAAGATTTAGCGGAAGCTTTTTTTGGCTCAAGAGCTTACAAAAATGCGTCCAAAAACATGGATCTGTACATTCAGAAGAGCCAGACTACGGATGTGGATAAACTGTTGCGTTCAGCTCAGTTCGACTTCCTGGCGGGTGATAACCTGAAAGCCATTCAAAAACTGGATCAGTTGAAAGGAAAAGTGAACAACCCGGTTATTCAACGGATTTACGGCTGGGCGTATTCAGGCTCAGGCAAGTACAATGAAGCCATCGAGTCGTTGAACACGTTTATCAAAACCGCCCCGGAAAAAGTCATTTATGATGACTATAAATACCTGGGCCGGGCTTATGGGCAATTGGGAACGCCGGAAGGCGATTCGCTGGCTCTTGTGAATCTGGAAAAAGCAGCACCGCTGGATACAACGGAAAACCTGTACAGGGAAATCGGAAAAACATTGCAAGGTGCTAAAAAGTATGATGCTGCGGCTCTTGCCTGGCAGAAAGCCATTGCCCTGGATACGGGAAAAGCAACGACCAATGATTACTTCCAATTGGGGATGTCTAATTACCTGCTCGGAAGCCGGGTTGGGCGAGACAGCACCATGATGATGAACGGTGACACCGCGGCCATTCGGGAAGCGAAGGAAAAATATTACGCGGCTGCTGATTCAGCGTTCCTGAAAGTAAATCAGATTACGCCTGATTGGTCACCCGGTTATTATTTCCGTGCTTCCGCGAATTATTTCAGCGATACCAAAGGCGCAATGGCCACCGGTGAGCCCGTACCGCTGTATGAAAAATACCTGGAGGTTTCCGATAAGGAAATCGCGGCCGATGCGGCTAAGAAAGAAGCCAACAAACGGTATATGATGACAGCCTATAAATTTCTGTCGTCGTACTACGCTAACAAAAACGATGCCGTTAAATCAAAGGAATATTTGACGAAAGCTGCCGAACTTGATCCGAACGATAAGGATGTGCAAAATGCACTGAATCCACCGGCACCCCAGCCCGCTGCCAAACCGGCCGCCAAGCCAGCCGCTAAAAAGCCGGTGAAAGCTACGAAATAACCGTTAATAACGGATTACTGACATAAAAGAGGAACCCCTGAAAAGGTTCCTCTTTTTGTGCGTAGACACCTATTGATAAATACTTCGGCCGGAAAATGCTGTTTTCCTGCCAACAATTGTAATTTTGTGCATAAACCTGCGTGTATCTTGCTATCACTCTATGCTTAACCTTGTACTATTTGGCCCGCCGGGTGCCGGAAAAGGCACACAAAGTGAAAAATTAATTGCCCAATATCAATTGGTGCATTTGTCAACCGGCGACCTGCTGCGCTCCGAAATACGGGGGGGCACGGAACTGGGCCTGCGAGCCAAGATGCTCATGGATCAGGGTATTCTGGTGCCCGATGAGGTCGTGATCGGTATGATTGAGAATAAGCTAAAAGAGAATCAGTCGGCGGCTGGCTTCATTTTTGATGGATTTCCAAGAACAGTTCCCCAGGCGGAAGCGCTCGATGAATTGTTGGCCCAGCACAATACCCAGATCAAGGTTATGGTGGCTCTGGTGGTGGATGAAGACGAGCTGACCAAACGGCTGCTGATTCGGGGGCAGTCGTCGGGCCGTCCTGACGATCAGAACGAAGCATTGATCCATCGCAGGATTAAAGAGTACAATGATAAAACGGCACCTGTCGCCAGTTACTACGAGTCGCAAGGGAAGTTCAAGGCCATTGGTGGAATCGGAAATATTGAAGAAATATTTCAGGCCATCTGTGCCGAAATTGAAACGGTCACTGCGAATGTTCGCCAGTAAAATACAAGCGATAGGCCTAAAACAGTAGCATGGCTTCATCAAATTTTATAGATTACGTAAAAATAAACATTCGATCCGGTGCAGGTGGTGCAGGTTCCATGCATTTTCGGCGGGAAAAACACGTCGATAAAGGCGGGCCGGATGGTGGCGATGGCGGTCGGGGTGGTCACATTATCCTGAAAGGAAGTTCGCAGCTCTGGACCCTGCTGCACCTGAAATACCAGAAACACATCAAGGCAAAACCCGGAAAAGGGGGCGAAGGAGGTCGGCGAACCGGAGCCGAAGGCGAAGACGTCATTATTGAGGTTCCGCTGGGAACCATAGCGCGTCACGCTGAAACCGGCGATCAAATGGCCGAAATTACGGAGGATGGCCAGCAAGTCATTCTCTTACCCGGCGGCCGGGGCGGCATGGGAAATACCCACTTTAAATCTGCGACCAAACAGGCCCCCGATTATGCCCAACCGGGCGAGCCAGGGCTTGAAGAATGGGTTATTTTAGAACTGAAACTGCTCGCTGACGTTGGGTTGGTCGGGTTTCCAAATGCGGGTAAATCAACGTTGTTGTCCGTTCTGTCGGCGGCTAAACCCGAAATTGCAGACTATCCTTTTACAACCCTTGTCCCCCAGTTAGGGGTCGTTGCTTACCGGGATTATAAATCGTTTGTCATGGCCGATGTGCCGGGAATCATTGAAGGCGCATCACAGGGGAAAGGCCTGGGATTGCGTTTCCTGCGGCACATTGAAAGGAACTCCATTCTGTTGTTCCTGGTACCGGCCACGAGTGAGGACTGCGGAGCTGAATACGAGACTTTATTGAACGAGTTGCGGCAGTATAATCCCGAATTGCTTGATAAACAGCGCCTGTTGGCAATCTCAAAAATAGATTTAATCGAAGACACCGATAAGAACGCGATTTTGAATCGTTTACCGGCCGATATTCCGGCGGTGTTTATTTCGTCTGTCCGTCAGCAGGGATTGACTGAACTAAAGGATCTGATCTGGCAAGCATTGACGCAAACTGAAAACTAAGTGTAACCAACCCGACAAGCGACCATCGCGATTGACACAATCGGACGCTCAGCTATGAATAAAATCCGGATTTTTACAACGTTATTGAACTTCCTTTTCCTCTTGCTTCCTGCGCTGGCTCTGGCGCAGATTCAGATTACGTTTCCGAAATCCAGAATGGTTTTTCAGCGGAATGGCGGTAACGAAGCGAGTCTCTGGATTGGCGGTTATTATTCCCTGCCCTTTACCCGCATTCAGGTTCGGGTCGAACCGATGGATGGCGGCACCCTGGTCGACTGGACTACGATTCAGGAAAACCCGAAAGGAGGAGCATTCTCCGGTTCTGTAACGGTAAAAGGCGGCTGGTATCGTTTGAAAGTCCGGGGTTTGCAGGGCGAACAATACATTGAAGGAGGGGGTGTTGAACGCATTGGCGTAGGAGAAGTGTTTGTCATTGCCGGACAATCAAACGCCCAGGGTATTGATAACTACGGAGGTCCGGGAGCGAGCAATGACCGGGTGAACTGTGTCAATTTTGGCTCCGGTACGGATCAGGTTCCGTTTGATCCGAATTTTCCCGATTTTTCGCACCTGGATGCGGGCAACCGAATTTTTCCGCGCGGGTATTCCGCCTGGTGCTGGGGACGTCTGGGCGACCGGCTGGTGGCGCGTTTGGGCGTACCGGTTTTATTCTTCAATGCGGGCTGGACCGGATCTTCTTCCAAAAACTGGCGCGAGAGCGCAGATGGTATCCAGACCACAGAAGAATATACCAACACCGAAAAATACCCCGTAGGACAACCGTATGGAAACCTCCGGACAGCCCTGAATTATTACGTTCAGACGCTGGGCGTCCGGGCCATCCTGTGGCACCAGGGCGAAGCCGATAATCAATTCAATCGTTCGTCAGATGACTATGCCGCGAACCTGACGAAAGTCATTCAGCGCAGCCGGGAACACAGTGGGAAGGATATTTCCTGGCTGGTTTGCCGGGCTTCCTATTCTGATGCCAATGGCAGCGATGGAAGCATTCTGGCGGGACAGGATAAAACGATTCAGAGCGCCGGTAATGTGTTTGCGGGGCCGAATACCGATGGCATCCAGATTCCGCGCGGAGCCGGTGCGCGTCGTGATGACGTGGGTGTACACTTCTTCGACAACGGGTTGATCCAATTTGCCGAAGCCTGGGATGCCAGCATGAATGATAATTTCTTCCAAAATTCCAAGCCCCAATCACCGGCTGCCGGGGTCAGCATTTCGGTGGCGTGTGGAGCGGCCAATACGTTAGCACTGCGCGTAGAAGGGGGATTTAGCTCGATTAACTGGAGTTCAGGCGGAAGTGCTCAAAGTATAACCGTTGGCAGCGGCCAATATATGGCAACCGTCAAAGATGGACTGGGCAATACCCTTTTTTCGGCTCCCTTTCAGGTTCCAAACCGCCCCTCCATCACGACCAGTGGCCCAACGACGTTCTGCGAAGGGGGCAACCTCACCCTAACGTCAAGCTACGACAACACGGCCTGGAGTAATAACACCACCGGCAAAAATATTACGGTTTCGACGGCGGGCAACTACCGGGCCGTTTACCGGGATGTTGGCAATTGTGAATTTACATCGGATGAAGTAGCCGTGAAAGTGAATCCGCTGCCCGCTGCGCCAACGGCCACAAACCTGGGACAGGCCCGTTTTTGCGATCGTTTGTCCACCACCCTCCAATCGACGGATGCACTGGTCTACAACTGGAGTACCGGTGAGAAAACGAAACAGATCGAAATCCGGAGAGGAGGCAACTATTCCCTGACCGTTACCGACCAAAACGGCTGTACCTCCCGGGAATCGAACCAGATTGCCATTATTGTCGATCCCCTGCCCAGCCGTCCCACGGTATCGGCCGGTGGCCCGACAACGTTTTGTGCGGATCAGAACGTAACCCTGACATCGACTGCCGAAGCGGGGTATGTCTGGGAAGGTGTGGCGAACCAGACCGCACGGAGTGTTACCATCAATCTGGCGGGTAATTACCTGGTCAGAACCCGCAACATTTATGGATGTCTCTCGGATCCGTCCAACACGGTTTCGATTCGGGTCAACCCATTGCCGGCACCGCCTACGCTGACTGCCGGCGGCTCCACCACCTTCTGTGATGGCGAGCGCGTGACCCTGACGGCCAGCGGAACACTCAAAGCCTTCTGGAACGTTGGCGATTCGACCCAGAGCATCGTGGCCACCCAATCCAATACCTACACGGCCCGCGTCCGCGACGCGAATGGGTGCTTTTCTCCACCATCGGCGGGTTTGCTTGTCGATGTAAAACCCGTTCCGACAGTCCCGATTCTGAAACAAATCGGAACCTATACGCTGGAAGCCGCCGGAACCCGGCAGGGCGATTATTACCGGTGGGAGCGGGACAACGCGGTGGTTGAACCCCGGACCGCCATCATCAAGGCCAACCAGACCGGTTCCTACCGCGCCCGGGCTTTTCTGGCCTACGACAATGGACTGGTGTGTGCGTCCGATTTCTCCGCGCCCATTGCTTTTACGCTCATTATCGACAATGATGGATTGAGCATTTACCCGAACCCCAGCCCCAACAAGGAAATTACCATTGAAACGCTGGAAGATATTAGCAACGCGACGGTTACCTTAGCGACCCTGAGTGGACAGGTGTTATGGCAGGGAACCGTAGCCAGCTTTAACGAACGCAAGACCTGGAATTTGTCAACCGTTCCTTCGGGGCATTATGTTCTGACGGTTCGTTCGTCCACTTTCAACGTATCGAAGCGCCTGTTGATTGGTTTATAAGAAGTTAATTCAAGAAACCGCCCCGTGAAATGCGTTTCGCGGGGCGGTTTTGTTTTCCCGGAAAAAAGCCGAATCTTTGTTAGCAGACAACGGAAAAATAACGCCGTTCTCTTTCGTTTTGCCAGGTTAACTACACAAGAATCCGATAACTGACGATTAAGCGCGACTGCATTGAGAACGATTACTTGTTGACGAATGAAATCCACCGTATTTACCCGAGTGCTCGGCATGGCGGGATTTTTGCTTTTTTGGTACCCTGCCGTTGCCCAACTGAAAATAACCTATCCTTCGAGCCGCGCGGTTTTTCAGCGCGATCAGAGTGATAACAGTACGATTTACGTGGCCGGCACCTATGCCCAGCCGATCACGAAAGTGGAAGCCCGGCTGGTAAAAATGAACGACGGGCAAGGCATCGACACCGAATGGCAAACCATTCAGACCGATCCGAAGGGCGGTATTTTTCAGGGACCGCTCAAAGGAAGGGGCGGCTGGTACCGGCTGGAAGCCCGCGCCTGGCAGGGAAATACGCTGGTGGGGCAGGACAATGTGGTTCGGATCGGGATTGGTGAAGTTTTCATCATCACGGGACAATCGAATGCCCAGGGCTTTCAGCAGCGGGGAGCCGAAGGCGCAACCGACGACCGGGTCAACTGCATCACCTACGATAATTCAGTCGCCAGCTCCCTCGAAAATCCGCCTTCTCCCAGCTTTCGGCAATTGGGTGCCGACGCCCTCGTGGGTCCGCGGGGCCAGAGTGCGTGGTGCTGGGGCCAGCTAGGCGATCTGATTTCCCGAAAATACAACGTCCCGGTTTTGTTCATCAATACCGCCTGGGCCGGTACTGCCATTCAGAACTGGATTGAGAGCTTCGACGGCGGGACGACGAAAAACGTGTATGTCGACCAGAATTTTCCCGCCGGAATGCCCTACGGAAATTTATTGATTTCGTTGCGGTATTTCAGTTCACTCCAGGGCCTTCGGGCGGTTTTGTGGCAGCAGGGCGAGACTGATAATCACCTGCGGCTCCAGCAGGAGCAATACCGGCTTTGGATGCAGTTGCTGATCAATAAAACCCGGGCCGACACCCGGCGGTATCCCTCCTGGATGCTGGCCCGGTCGTCCTATAACCTGGGGCGCGTTGAGCCCGGAATCATTGCCGCCCAGAACCAGGTAATCGGGACGTTCAACAACAACGTTTTCGCCGGACCGGAAACCGACCGCATTCAGATTCCGCGTTTTGATGCTGTCAACAACGACGGTGGGACGCACTTCGGTGGCGACGGCCTTCGTCAGTATGCCGAAGCCTGGTTTGCCAGCATGGACGAGCGGTTTTTTACCGGAGCCATTCCCTTGCTGCCGTTGCCGACTCCAGAACTGACCGTTGCCTGTGCCTCGACCAATCAGGGCATTAACCTGAGTTTGCAGGCAGAGGTGCGTGACAAAGACAATACGCCATTCAAACTCACCAATGTAACCTGGAGCAACGGGCAGAAAGGAAGCACCCTGGCGGTTACGGCCCCCGGAACGTATTATGCCATTGCGAAGGACGATGGCGGAACCACCTTTATTTCTCCCTCGGTGACCATTGCCGCTCCGCTGGTGCCGGTCGCTCCAACCATCACCCAGTCGGGAACGCAGCAGGCCTGCGCCGATTCGACCTTCACGTTTTCAACCGATAGCCCCGTTGCCAACAGCATCGTCTGGAACACCAATGCCACAACCCGGCAACTAACCGTCGGAACGGCGGGTTCCTACACGGCCCGGGCCGTTAATCTCTATGGCTGCACATCAGCGGTTTCTGCGCCCGCCAGCCTGATTATTCAGCCGAAGCAGGCTCCGCCCACGGTTGCGCAGCGGGGACCGTTCTCGTTGCAGGCTTTTCCGCCCGCAGGTGCTGCGGTAGCCCGGCGGCAATATGACTGGAGAACCGGCGGAAACCTGGTTGGCGGTAATTCCGATATTATAAAAGTTACCCAAAACGGCGAATATTCGGCCCGCTCCAAAACCACCTTTACGGTTGGCAACAGTTCACTGGTGTGTTATTCCCTCTATTCAAACAACGTCAGCTACATCGGTAACGAAAATGCCAGTACCGGGATCATTGCTTTTCCCAACCCGTCGACCGACGGTATTGTCCGGCTGGAAATTAAAGAAAACATCACCAATGCCAACGTAACGGTCTCAACCCTAAGCGGTCAGGTGATTTATACCACACTGGTGCCGGTTTTTGACAACCAACTGGCCATCAATCTGTCAACGTATTCGCCGGGGAATTACATCATCCGGGTGAAAGCCGATGGCTACAAGGCTACCCGGCGGGTTTGGATCAAATAACCACCGGAACCGAAACAAAGCGGGTCTTTCATTCCGGTGGAAGACCCGCTTTGTGTTGATAAATCCGCGCTTATGTGGTAAATTTGAAAGATAATTTCGTGTTTGAAATATCGCTAACTTGCGGTGCTTTCTGCAACCTCGTATGGACACAACCTATTTGCCTTCAGATTACCTGCCGATTTTTATCCAATTGGGATTGGCGCTGGGATTTATTGTTACCACGATGTTTGTCACGCACAACATCGGGCCCAAGCGCAACAGCCAGAAAAAAGACGCTGCATTTGAGTGCGGAATCCCCTCCGAAGGTGACGCCCGGACCCCGATCTCCATCAAGTACTTCCTGATTGCCATTCTTTTTGTACTTTTTGATGTGGAAGTCATCTTTATGTATCCCTGGGCCGTCAATTTCAAAAGCCTGGGCATGGCGGGATTTCTGGAAATGATTCTCTTTATGGGATTGCTGCTGTCCGGCTTCTATTACATCCTGAAAAAAGGCGTATTGAAGTGGGAGTAAACTGAAATGCAGTATAAAATGTTAATTTGTTGTTATCAACAAACAACCAACACAGCATGGCAAGTGACATCAAGATAGCCGAAGCCCCCGCCAGTTACGAAGGCCCCGGTTTTCAGGCAACTTCATTTGATAAGATAATTGGTCTGGCCCGCGCGAATTCGCTGTGGCCTTTGCCGTTTGCAACCTCCTGTTGTGGCATCGAGTTCATGTCGACCATGGCATCCCGGTATGACATTGCCCGGTTCGGAGCCGAACGCCCGAGTTTTTCGCCCCGTCAGGCCGATGTCCTGCTGGTGGCCGGAACGATTGCCAAGAAAATGGCCCCGGTTCTGAAGCAGGTATATCTGCAAATGGCCGAGCCCCGCTGGGTCATCGCCATCGGTGCTTGTGCGTCGAGTGGCGGCATTTTTGACACCTACAGCGTTTTGCAGGGCATCGACCGCATCATTCCGGTCGATGTGTATGTGCCGGGTTGTCCACCCCGCCCGGAGCAGATTCTGGACGGGTTGATGCAAGTGCAGCAGTTATCGATCAACGAATCCCTGCGCCGGCGAAATTCACCGGAGTATCAGCACCTGCTGGAATCGTATAATATTCAATGATTGAATGGTTAATAATGGCTGGATGGTTTAATGGTTACTCGTTATTCAGACAACCATTCAACAATCAAACCATCCAACCATTTTCAACCATTGAACCAACGACAACTTGATCTTTTTTCATGACTAACGAAGAAGTTGCTAAAGACCTGATCCGCCAGTTTGGAGAAGACGTTTACGATTTTGATGATCCGTACGGCATGCTCACGTTGTCGACCACGCGGGAGCAGATCATTCCTATCCTTCAGTATCTGAATGCCCATCCGATTTATCAGATCAGTTTTCTGACCACCTTGTGCGGTATTCATTACCCGGACGATCCGAACCCGGAGCGCGAGTTTTGTGTCGTCTATCAACTTCACAGCCTGGTCAATAACTTCCGGATTCGCATCAAGGTCTTTCTGGCCGAAGCCGATCTGCACATTCCGACGGCCACGACGGTTTACCTGAGTGCCAACTGGATGGAACGCGAAACCTACGATTTCTTTGGCGTCATTTTCGACGGTCATCCGAAACTGACCCGGATTCTGAACATGGAAGATATGGATTACTTTCCGATGCGGAAACAATATCCGCTCGAAGATCCGACGCGGGAAGACAAGATTGATGCACTTTTTGGAAGATAAGGGTTGAATGGCTAAATAAGGTTGAATGGTTAAATTGTTAAAAATGATTCAAATAGCCATTTAACAATCTAACCATCCAACCATTTAGCATTCAATTAATTCAAAGTTTCATGAGCACTGTACTTGATATATCGAATAAAAACGCAGCGGGAAGTGATTTGCCGGCTAAACCCGAAGAATCGGTTCAGTACGTCAACGAGTTAACCACCCTCAACCTCGGTCCGACGCACCCGGCCACGCACGGTATTTTCCAGAACATCCTGCAAATGGATGGCGAGAAAATCGTGTCGGGCGAGCAGACGATTGGCTACATTCATCGGGCGTTCGAAAAAATTGCCGAACGGCGGCCTTTCTACCAGATTACGACGCTGACCGACCGGATGAACTATTGTTCGTCGCCGATCAACAATTTTGGCTGGCACATGACGGTCGAAAAGTTGCTGGGCGTGACGGTGCCGAAGCGGGCGGAATACATTCGCGTGATTATGATGGAACTGGCCCGGATTGCCGATCACCTGATCTGTAACGGGATTCTGGGGGTGGATACGGGAGCCTTTACCGGTTTTCTGTACCTGTTCGAAGAACGTGAAAACATCTACGAAATCTACGAAGAAGTTTGCGGAGCGCGTCTGACCACCAACATGGGTCGGATTGGCGGCATGGAACGCGATCTGTCGCCGGAAGCCATTCGTAAAATCCGGGCGTTTATCAAGCGGTTTCCGCCGATCATGCGCGAGTTTGAGAAGCTGTTCAACCGCAACCGGATTTTCATGGACCGCATCATCGACGTGGGCGGGATTACGGCCGAACGCGCGCTCAACTACGGTTTTACGGGTCCCAACCTGCGGGCTGCCGGAGTCGATTACGACGTTCGGGTCATGAATCCGTATTCATCATACCAGGATTTTGAATTTGATATTCCGGTTGGCAAAAGTGGCGACACGTATGACCGGTTTATGGTGCGGAACGAAGAAATCTGGCAGAGCCTCCGGATTGTGGAGCAGGCCCTTGAAAACCTGCCCGAAGGACCGTATTTCGCCGATGCGCCGGCGTATTACCTGCCGCCGAAGAAGGAAGTATACCGCAACATGGAAGCCCTCATCTATCACTTTAAGATTGTGATGGGTGAAATCGATGCGCCGGTGGGCGAGGTCTATCATTCGGTTGAAGGCGGTAATGGTGAACTCGGTTTTTACCTGATCAGCGACGGAGGCCGGGCGCCCTATCGTTTGCATTTCCGTCGGCCCTCGTTCATTTATTACCAGGCGTATCCGGAAATGTGTGTTGGAACGACCTTGTCGGATGCCATTGTGATTATGAGTAGCCTGAACGTTATTGCGGGCGAACTGGATTCGTAAAACCCGGTTAAAAGGGAAAGGAGGGATTATGAAACCCGACTGGCAGGATTTGGTCATAACATCTCACTTGGATACGGTTGAAACCATTCGGAAACTTATCGAAGATAAGGAGTATGAAGAAGCCATGGAAGGGTTGGATGAACTGTATGAAAATATGTCAAATGCTGACAAAAGGGCCTTGGAAAGGCAGCTTGTCCGGCTGATGGTTCATATTTTGAAATGGCGTTATCAACCGCAAAAACGGTCAACCAGTTGGGTACGAACGATTGTCAATGCCCGGAGAGAAATTCAAAAGCTCCAAAAATACATGCCGTCGTTGAACGTGCAGTTTATTGAGAGTAGTTGGCAGGAAAGCTTTGAGGACGCAACCGAAGAAGCCAAGGCCGAAATGAACCTGTCGCGTAAAGATAAATTTGAACCTGCTCCATTAACGTGGCAGGAAGTTTTTGAAGATGAATACCTGCTGTAAACCGATATGACGGAAACGCAAAACACCGTAGAATTTACCCCTGAGCGGCTAAAAATAGCGCAGGAAATGATTGACCGTTACCCGGCTGAACGCCAGAAGTCGGCTTTGTTGCCGCTCTTGCACCTGGCGCAGGAACAATGGGGCTGGCTGAGTCCGGAAGTGATGGATTACGTCGGCCGAATGCTGGACATCCAGGCGATTGAAGTGTATGAAGTCGCTACCTTCTACACCATGTTCCACCTGGATCCGGTGGGGAAACACGTCATTGAATACTGCCGGACGGGGCCTTGCTGTCTGATGGGTGGGGAAGAAATCTACGATTATTTGAAACAGAAGCTTGGTATTCAGGCGGGCGAAACCACCGCCGATCAAAAGTTTACCCTGAAAGAAGTCGAGTGTCTGGCCGCTTGTGGGATGGGACCGGTTTTTCAAATCCGGGAACAATACTACATGAACCTGACGCGGGATAAAGTCGATGAAATCATTGCCGAATTGAGCCGGTAAAATATCAGTACACACATCAACCTTAGATTCAACGAAGAACGATTACGCATGGAAAGCAAATTGAAAGATAAGCTTCGTCGGTTGTACCGGATGGTTAAGTTCCGGATGAAAAATTCACCGCTTGATTTTGAGGAAGATACACTGCCCTGGATTGACCGCTCCGATGCCAACATCGACGCTTTTGTCAAGACGTTTAAAACGCCGAAAGACTTTCCCTATGATTTAGCCAAACTACTGCGCGACTGGCGTGATAACGGCTACGTCATTCTGGAAAAGGCCATACCGCCCCAGTGGCTCGACAATCTGTGGCAGGAAGTGGAAGAGGTGGTTGAAAACAACGAAAAGTATTCCGTCAAATCGTTGGTGTACCAGTTCAACGACGGCAAGGAAACGCCCGTTAAGGAGGTTCCCAAAGAAAAACTGAGAGGCATCGGATCGCGCTTGCTGGAGTACCACAACAGTTCGATTGGGGCCAAAAAAGTGATGACGCATCCGCACCTGGCTACGTTTCTGGATGCGGTTTTCAATGAAAAGACGACGGTTTTTCAGAGCCTGATCTTTAAATATGGCAGTCAGCAGGGCACGCACCAGGATTATCCCTGGGTGCGCTCAAAGATTGCCAGCCACCTGGCAGCCGCCTGGATTCCACTCGAAGACGTCAGCCCCGACTCGGGTCCGCTGGTGTATTATCCGGGTTCGCACCGCCTGCCGAAATTCGATTTTGGCACCGGAATTCTGTTTAGTGAACAGGACTCCTTTTACACGCCCGACGAATTTACGAATTACCTCAATAAGACGTGTGCGAAAAATGGCATTAAAGGCACCATATTGCTCTTGAAAAAAGGAGATGTGCTGCTTTGGCACGGTGCCCTGGCACATGGCGGGAGCCGAATTAATAATCCGGCATTGACGCGGAAATCGTTCGTTTGTCATTATTCGACCCTGCGTTCATACCCGAAACACCGCTTTGAAGAAGGCGATAAATCCATCGCCCAACTTCACAATGGCATTACGATTTATGCAAACCCAACCAATCTGGCCGAAGAAGATGTGATGACGGCCGGAAAAGAATGGAACTAAGTATCTGGAGATTCACGGTTCGATTTTAACCTGTTTTTGAGATAAAGCTATGGGCAAAAAGATTCTGCTCGAACATATTAACGTTCCCGGCATCGAAACCTACGATGTATACCGGAAACAGGGCGGCTACACGGCGGTTGAGAAAGCCATCAAAACCATGAGCCCGGAGGGTGTCGTGGAAGAAGTGAAGAAAGCCGGCGTTCGTGGTCGGGGCGGTGCGGGTTTCCCGATGGGGATGAAGTGGAGCTTTCTGGCCAAGCCGGAAGGCGTACCCCGCTACCTGGTGTGCAACGCCGATGAGTCGGAGCCGGGTACATTCAAGGACCACTACCTGATGAAGAACATTCCTCACCTGCTCATCGAAGGCATGATCGTTTCCAGCTACGCACTGGGCGCGAACAAGTCGTTCATTTATGTGCGGGGCGAGTTGATGTACGTGATTCGCATTCTCGAAAAAGCCATCGCCGAAGCAAAAGCCGCCGGTTTTCTGGGTAAAAATATTCTGGGTTCGGGTTATGATCTGGAACTGATCGTTCATCCGGGCGGAGGAGCCTATATTTGTGGCGAAGAAACAGCCCTGCTGGAGTCGCTGGAAGGCAAACGGGGCAATCCGCGCAATAAACCCCCTTTTCCGGCCGTCAAAGGTTTGTATCAGTGTCCGACGGTGGTCAACAACGTCGAATCCATTGCAACGGCCGCCTGGATTATCAACAATGGCGGGGATGCTTACGCTGCCATCGGCATTGGCCGTAGCTCCGGAACCAAACTGATCTCGGCTTCCGGACACATCAAAAAACCGGGGGTTTACGAAATCGAACTGGGCGTTCCGGTCGAAGAGTTTCTTTATTCCGACGAGTGGTGTGGCGGCATTCGCGACGGCCACCATTTGAAAGCACTCGTGGCTGGCGGTTCGTCGGTCCCGATTCTGCCCGCCAACCTGATTACCAAACTGGCCAATGGCGAACCGCGTTTGATGACCTACGAATCATTGTCGGATGGCGGTTTTCAGACGGGGACAATGTTGGGCTCGGGCGGTTTTATCGTGTTTGACGAAACGGCCTGTGTCGTTCGCAATACCTGGAATTTCTCCCGGTTCTACCACCACGAGTCCTGCGGACAGTGTAGCCCGTGTCGCGAAGGAACCGGCTGGATGGAAAAAGTATTGCACCGGATCGAACACGGTCACGGCAGCATGCACGATATCGATTTGCTGGTCGATGTGGCCAAAAAAATTGAAGGAAATACCATTTGCCCCTTGGGCGACGCAGCCGCCTGGCCGGTCGCGAGTGCCATCCGCCACTTCCGCGACGAGTTCGAGTGGCACATCACGCATCCTGCCGAAGCCACGCAACCGGGTGCGGTGTTCAAGGGCGAAATGGCACTGGTGTAATTATTGAACCGATCTAATCATTCGACGCTATGGATGAGATAATGTTATTGCGGAAAATGGTCGAAGAGCACGATTATCAGGGAGCTCTTGCGCTGATTGACGAAATGGATGAAATGGCGAAAGACGATAAAATTAATAAAGTTGAGGCTTATTTGATCGTTTTATTGATTCATTTGATTAAGCAAAAGGCTGAAAACCGGACTACAAAGTCATGGAGCCGTTCTATCGATAATGCGCTTGACGGAATTGTCCGTAGTAACAAAAAGCGCAAAGCTGGCGGTAACTATTTAGAAACAAATGAGCTAGCCGAAGCCATCGATGAAAGTTTTTTACGGGCTTTGAAAGATGCTGCCAGTGAAGCTTTTGAAGGAATGTATTCGCCATACCAAATTTCCACTATGATTGAGCCTGAACAGATTAAAGTAGATGCTTTAGATCTGATCATAAATTACAAGCCTAGCTATAGCTAAATGGAAGATATAAAACCGCAGTTAGTCAAAGTTACCATCGACGGAATCGAAGTCGAGGTAGAACCGGGAACGACGATTTTGCAGGCGGCCCGGAAAATCGGGGGCAATGTGGCCCCGCCGGCCATGTGTTACTACCAACCCCTCAAAGGCAGTGGCGGCAAGTGCCGGGCGTGTTTGGTGCGGGTAGCGGCTGGTTCGGCGAAAGATCCGCGTCCGATGCCCAAACTCGTCGCGTCGTGCATCACACCCGTGCAGGACGGTATGATCGTTGAAAACTCGACCAACGAGCAGGTGCTGACCACCCGGAAAGCCATCGTTGAGTTTCTGCTCATCAACCACCCGCTCGATTGCCCGGTTTGTGACCAGGCCGGCGAGTGCGATTTGCAGAACTTCGCTTTCAACCACGGCATGGCAACCACCCGCTACGAGGAAGAACGCCGGACGTTTGAAAAGAAGGACATTGGCCCTTACATCCAGTTGCACATGACGCGGTGCATTTTGTGCTACCGCTGTGTGTATACTGCCGACCAGATCACGCAGAAACGCGTGCATGGGGTGCTGGGCCGGGGTGATGCCTCCGAAATCAGTACGTACATCGAGAAAGCGGTTGATAATGATTTCTCCGGAAACGTCATCGACGTATGCCCGGTGGGCGCACTGACGGATAAAACCTACCGGTTCAAAAACCGGGTCTGGTTTACCAAACCGGTCGATGCCCACCGCGATTGCCCGACCTGTTCCGGCAAAACCACGGTTTGGTACCGGGGCGACGAAGTGATCCGGGTAACGGCCCGCAAAAACGAGTGGAACGAAGTCACCGAATTCATCTGCAACACCTGCCGTTTCGAGAAAAAGAAAACCAGCGACTGGGTCATTGAAGGGCCGACGAAAATCTCGCGCAGTTCGGTGATTTCGGCCAACAAATACCGGGGTGATCTGATCAAGCCGGATTTCCAGCGGAAACTGGCCGCGGCTACGTACACCCACGTCGACGACGAACGGGATACCTCGCAGTTGGGCATTCAGCAATTGACGCCGGAGCGATTTGCCCCGGTTTTGCCCCATGCCAATGACCCTGAACCTTGAAATAGAGTAGAGATGCTAGACAAGAGAAGAAAGACGTGTTGGTCTCTTGTCTCACGTCTCACTTCTCATGTCTTAAACATATGGAACTGACTGAACTCATTATCAAAGGCATTCTCATCGTGGTTCTCTTCGGAGTGACCTTGCTGATTGCCATGTATTCGACCTGGGCGGAACGCAAGGTAGCCGGTTTTATTCAGGATCGTTTTGGCCCCAACCGGGCGGGACCGGGCGGTATTTTTCAACCGCTGGCCGATGCCGGCAAGATGTTTTTCAAGGAAGATTTTATCCCGTCACAGGCCAACAAGTGGCTTTTTATTCTCGGCCCCTGTCTGGCTATTCTGACGGCTTTGATGTCGAGCGCGGTTATTCCGTTTGGCGAAAGCATCCGCTATGAAGACTTGCTGATCCCGGTTCAGGGCGTCGAAATCAACATCGGAATCCTGTACGTGTTCGGCGTCGTGTCGCTGGGCGTCTACGGGTTGATGGTGGGCGGCTGGGCCTCGAATAACAAGTTTTCGTTATTGGGCGCCATTCGGGCGGCTTCGCAGAACATCAGCTACGAAATCGGGTTTGGTCTGTCCATCATTGCCATCCTGATGATGACGGGGTCGCTGTCGATTCGGGCCATTGTGGAGCAACAGCACGGTTTTGCCTGGAACCTCTTCAACCAGCCACTGGGATTCATTATTTTCCTGACCTGTGCGTTTGCCGAGTGTAACCGGACACCGTTCGATTTGCCGGAGTGTGAAACGGAATTGGTGGGCGGTTATCACACCGAGTACAGTTCTATGAAATTGGGTTTCTACCTGTTCGCCGAATACATCAACATGTTCGTGTCGTCGGCCATTATTGCATCGCTGTATTTTGGCGGCTACAATTATCCCGGTATGGACTGGGTACGCGAAACCCTGACCGGTTCGCTGGGGGCGGCAACGGGTCACAACCTGGCAACGCTCGTCGGAACCATCGTGCTGTTCGGCAAGATTTTCTTCTTCATTTTCTTCTTCATGTGGGTGCGCTGGACGTTGCCGCGTTTCCGCTACGATCAGTTGATGAACCTGGGCTGGAAAACCTTCATTCCGCTTTCCATTCTGAATGTTGTCGTAACCGGTTTCGGCCTGTTATATGATGTTAAATACGCCAGTTGGGCCATTGTCATCGTGATGGTGATCATGGCGATGGTATCGTCGGCCCGCGCCCCGAAACCCGCCGTTCAACCACAGCGAACCTGATAACGCACTGATAGTTATGCAACTAACCAATCGATCCAAAGAGGTCAGCAACAAGGAAATGACGATGGCGGAGAAGATGTATCTTCCGGCGATCGTTCAGGGACTGGCCATCACGATAAAACACTTCTTTGCCAAGAAAGTGACCATTCCGTATCCGGAAGTGAAACGGTACTTAGGGCCGGTTTTTCGCGGACACCACATTCTGAAACGCGACGAAGAGGGGCGGGAGCGTTGTACGGCCTGTGGGCTGTGCGCCGTGGCCTGTCCGGCCGAAGCCATCTCGATGGTGGCTGCCGAGCGTAAAAAAGGTGAAGAAAACCTGTACCGGGAAGAAAAGTATGCAGCGGTTTACGAAATTAACATGCTGCGCTGCATCTTCTGCGGGTTGTGTGAAGAAGCCTGTCCGAAACAGGCGGTTTATCTGCGCCACGACAAACTGGTGCCGATTTTCACCGAACGCGATCAGGTCGTTTATGGCAAGGAGGAACTGGTCGAGAAGATGAGCGACCGGTATATTCGCACCAACCCGGATGCGCAGGCAACTCCCACCGAACCGTCGTTTTCGCGATCCGTCTCGTAAAATTGAAAAAATGAAACCTACTGAAATTTTATTTTACGCCTTAACCGCCATCACCCTCCTGAGCGCATCGTTCGTGGTGACGGCCCGAAACCCCATTCACAGCGTCCTGGCGCTGATTCTGACGTTCTTCTGTCTGTCGGGACATTACATCCTGCTGAACGCCCAGTTTCTGGCGGCCGTCAACATCATCGTCTATGCCGGTGCCATCATGGTCTTGTTTCTGTTCGTGATCATGTTTCTGAACATGAAAACGGAGGATGAAGAATCCAAGACCACCATCACCAAGCTGGCGGCCGTGGTGGTCGGCGGGGTGTTGCTAGTCGTCATGGTGGCGGTGTTTCGGGCGGCTTCGATGGCTACGTACAATCCATCGACCTACAGTGCAAAAGTGGGGCTGGTCGAGAACCTCGGCCTTGTGTTATACCGCGACTATCTGCTGCCGTTCGAACTGGCGTCGGTGCTGCTACTGGTCGCCATGGTGGGGGCGGTAATGCTGGGAAAACGCGAACCGGGCGACCGGCACTTTTAGACCGGGATTCGTATAAAAAGATTGAACAGGTTGTACTGGAAACAGTGCAACCTGTTTTTTTTGGATTTACCGCACTTATTGACGTGTATTCTTGTCAATAAACCAAAGCATAGAAACCAGATGTCCACCATGCGATTAGGCCTTCGGGAAAACTGGCAGCAGTTTACGTTGCTGGTGCTGGTCAATGCGTTTGTGGGCGGGATGGTCGGCCTGGAAAGAACCGTCGTTCCGCTGGTGGGTACCGAAGAATTTGCTATTGGATCCGAACTGGTCATTTTCTCTTTCATCATCGCCTTTGGCGTCGTCAAGGCGTTCACGAATCTGATTTCAGGGCTATTGGCGGATCGTTTTACGCGAAAAAAAGTGCTGATTTTGGGGTGGATCCTGGGCCTGCCGGTTCCTTTCCTGCTGGGCTGGGGACCCACCTGGAACTACATCGTCGGTGCGAATGTGCTGCTTGGCATCAGCCAGGGTCTGGCGTGGTCTATGACGGTCAATATGAAAATTGATCTGGTAGGTCCCGGAAAACGCGGCCTGGCGATGGGATTAAATGAAGCTGCGGGCTACGGAGCAGTCGGTTTGACCGCTTTGCTGACAGGATACCTGGCATCGGTTTACGGCTTGCGTCCGCAACCGTTTTACCTCGGCATTTTTTATACCGTGGCTGGCTTACTCGTCTCCATGCTGATGATTCGGGATACCCGGGCGTATGCCCGGCTGGAATCATCGCAGATTGGTCGAACGCCAGCCGGAGAGACGCCCCACAAACCGCGCCTGGGATGGGTTTTTGCCGAGACCTCCTACCGCAATAAAACTTTGTTTTCGGTTTCTCAGGCGGGTCTGATCAACAACCTGAACGATGGCATGTCGTGGGGCGTGTTTCCACTGCTTTTTGCGGCTGCCGGGGTCAATCTGGAAGGCATTGGCTGGATCAAGGCGGTTTATCCGGTTGTCTGGGGCATCGGTCAGGTCATTACGGGGCCGCTGGCCGATCGGATCGGTCGTAAACCGCTCATTGTCTGGGGAATGATGATTCAGGCGGTTGGCCATGCCGTCATAGGAATCGGTTTCTCATCAGCCCTCGTCACGGGTCTTGTCGGCTCCGTTTTGCTCGGCATCGGAACGGCCCTGGTCTATCCCGCTCTGCTGGCGGCAGTCAGTGATGCCGCCCATCCTGCCTGGCGGGCTTCGTCCGTTGGCGTTTACCGCTTCTGGCGTGATAGTGGCTACGCTGTGGGGGCGTTGATGGCGGGCGTGGTTTCAGCCTGGCTCGGCCTGACCTGGGCGGTTCATCTGGCGGGTTTTCTGACCCTGGTTTCCGGGATCATTGTCTGGATAACCATGAAAGAAACCCTGCTACAAAATCCTTCCTCACCTGCGAAAACGGGCAGCGAAACAACGCAGATCCCGCAATAAGACGGCAGGAAGCTGATTACCGCGATGAGATGATTTTCCGAATCCCGACATAACCGCCCGCTGAGTCGTAGAGCAGTCCGCCGTAATCGTTCGCAAAAGACGCGTTGATCTGGAAATCGCCCAAACCGCCCAGACTGACCGGAGCCATCAGGCTGAACAGCGTTGACCACTGCCGGGGATTGTTGGTATAGGGTTCGTTATAGGTCCCGATGTTGCTGCTGTACGACAACTTGCCCAGCCACTCGACCCGGCCGATGGTGCCGGACAGGCCAAAATGCAGCAAGCTCACCCGGTTGTTGCCAATGGCACCGTTGGGTAGCCCCGCCTGAACATCGCGGCCCGGCGTCATAAACGGGGTGCCAATGGTGCGGTTTCCATAAACCCAGCCGTCGACGTACTGCGAATGATTGAAATAATTATCGCGTCCCCGTTTGGCGGGGTTGCTGATCAGAAACGTGGCCCCCCCCTGATGCTTGGTATACAGAAACTCGAACAAGGCTTCGTGGATCGAAACAAACGCTTTTTCGGGTCGGGTGTTCCTCAGCCGGATTCCGTTCAAACCGTCGCGGATGTTGGTCAGATAAAACAGGGAGCCGTCGTCGTAGATGCTCTGGCGATACATGAAAAGATTGAACGAGCCCAGATCAGCTTCCAGCGCCAGATCAACCGTGCCCAGGTGATTGCCGACCCGGTTTTCTTCAAAACTGGGCAGGGTCGTATCGATTTTGTTCGGATTGCGGTGGGAAGTAACCACAAACCAGTAGTTTTTCAAACTGCGGGGCAGATACCCGTTGTTCGTAAAATCCGGTGAAATCTGATCCGAATAGCCCGCCCACTGCACCTGGTGATTAATCCCGGCGTATAACTTCAGTTTGGAGCCCGGTTTTCCCATGCGCCCGTAGAGGGCCTTTTGATGCAGATAGGTATTGCGGACAATCCGGTCGTTGTCGAACCAGCCGTGGTTGTAGAAGGCATAAATGGCAAGAAAATTTCTGGTCAGCGGAACGGGAACAAACCCCTGGGTTCCGATCTGAATCACCGGAATGGGCAGCGCATTGCCCGACCAGGCAAACGAGCCGGAGGTCAGCGTCGTATCCATCAGACCAACGACGTTCCGACGGCGACCGGCGTAGAACTCGATCCGCCCGTAACGCGCTTTTACGTAGGCTTCCGGGAGCAGGATTTTTGTGTTACCGGCTACATTGGCAACCAGATCGACGCCGTAGCCCCAGTCGAATTTTTTCTGGCGAATGGTGCCGCTGTCGATGACCGGTTTTCCGTAATCAGACGAAATGCCGAGCCGGAAGGTAGCCGCGGGCGTGGTCGTGGGAACGATACCGAATTGGTTGGCCCGCAACCAGAACGGTGTGCGGTTGCCCGAAGAGAGATAAGCGCCTGCCTGCAGATCATACCGCGTGGTCTTCGGGAAGTAAGCCCGCTGACCCAAAACCGGGTATAAACAGCAGCAGGACAGGAGAAACACCAGCCCGGCTTTTAAGTTCATAAATATAATAAGTGACCTCTACACGTTTACTTTCCTCTGCCCTGCACCATGACGCGGACGGTTTGGACAATGAGCCACACGTCGGTCGAGAGAGAAACATTTTGCAGATATTCAAGGTCATACCACAGCCGCTGCACCATCTGCTCAACATTTTCGGCATAGCCGAATTTGATTTGTCCGATGGAGGTAATACCGGGTTTGACCATCAGCAAATACTTGTATTCCGGCGATTTCTCGACGATTTGATTAATGAAATACTGCCGCTCCGGCCGAGGCCCAACCACCGACATATCCCCCTTCAGCACATTGTAAAACTGGGGAAATTCGTCGAGACGTGTTTTTCGCATAAACTGCCCCCAGGGGGTTATGCGGTCGTCGTTGTCGCCCGATGAAAGAGCGGGTCCGCCCCGTTCAGCATCGGGATACATGCTGCGGAACTTGTAAATCCGGAACGGTTTTCCCCACTTCCCAATCCGCTCCTGCGAATAAAAAGCGGGGCCTTTCGAACTGAATTTGGTAATGAGTGCAATAATAAGAAAAAATGGCGCACCAGCCGCGAGCACACTCGCCGAGAAAGCAATATCGAAAGCCCGTTTGAATACGTTCACCTGCAAATCGTCCAGATAATGGGTCGACAGACTAATCACCGGCTGGACGTCGTGGTATTCGACCGTCACGCCTTTCGTAAGAAACCCTTTGAAGTCGACAATCAGCTTCACCTGATAACTGGCTTCCTCCGAAAAGTTCATAATATCACGCAACTGCTCGGTTTCGATATAGGGCAAACAGCAATAAACGCAGTCGATTTCGTTGCGGGTAATGAATTCTTTCAGATAACTGTAATCCCCCCGCAGGGCGGTGGCATTTTCGGCGTTCATTTTATCGAAATACCCGTAAAATTTGAACCCGATTTCCGGATACATCTGGTAGAACGTCTGAATGCTCCGGGAAAGCGGCCCGTAGCCAACCACCACAAACCGCCGGGTGTTGTAGCCCATCGCGCGGTAGACTTTCAGCAGAATAAGCACCACCGAGCGCCAGAGCGAACCGGCGCACAGGAACAGGACGTACGTCAGGGCAAGCTGCTCGCGGGAGTAATCGAAACCGCCCTTCGTAAATACCCAGAAAACCGATACCATGGCGATGTGAAGCCCGATCAGTTTGGCAAGACCTACCAGCAGATTCTGGATCGTAAACGTTAGCCGGGAAAAGTTATAGGGCTTATTGAGCAATAAAATCAGAAACCAGGCTGCGTTGATGAACCAGAACAGGCTAATGTAGGGAGCATCGAAGAGAGACGCTGTCGTACCAAATTTAAGCCGGTAGGCAAGGGCAAAACAGATATCCAGAGAGATGATATCCATCGTTGCACTAAAGGGCCGCAGTAAAAAAGAAAACCGGTGTTTCATAAGCAATTCGTTTGGAACAGCCGCTGCACATGCAGATTACTATACTGCCAGACTGTTCCCTCGCTTGAATTCGTGACAAATGAAAGACACTTAGTATAAACAGAGAGTATAGACGCTAACTCTTTATTAACTCCAAGTTCATCTTATTTGTACGATTTTCGGCGAAAATTTATTGAAAAATGCGCTATTATTTATCCTAAGGACCCGTTGTTTTATTTATTCTTGCGATTATTCTATTTAATAATCAGATCGTTAAAGGTTACTGATCCGCCGAAAACCATTCGGTCGTTTTGCGGGTCACATAACGATCAAATTCCTGACGAAAGGTTTCCCGGCTAAACCGTTGCGCGTGCTGGTGAATGGCAGCCGGGTCGAACTGGTCGGCGCTTTGTTCAAACCGCTGCACGCATTCGGTGAGTGAATCGACCTGTTGCCGGTCGAAAAACAGGCCGGTTTTCTGATTCACCACCGACTCCAGCACGCCCCCTTTTCCGTAGGCCAGCACCGGCGTTCCGCAGGCCTGGGCTTCCACGGGCGTGATCCCGAAATCTTCTTCGGCAGCAAACAGAAATGCTTTCGCTTTCTGCATATACGAAATCAGCACGGCGTCGGATTGGTAGCCAACCAACTCAATGTTGGGCGTTGCCAGCCGTTTGATTTTTTCAAAGTCCGGGCCGTCGCCCACCACCACCAGGCGTTTGTCGGGCATGGTCGCAAATGTTTCTACAATCAAATTTATTTTTTTGTAGGGAACCATTCGCGAAGCCGTCAGGTAATAGTTTTCTTTCTGTTCGCAAAGTACAAATTTTCCGGTATCGACGGGCGGATAGATCACATCCGCATCGCGACCGTACACTTTCCGAATTCGGCGGGCAATATAGCGGGAGTTGGCGACAAAATAATCAACCCGTTGGGCCGATTGATAATCCCACAGCCGGATGTAATGCAAAATCAGTTTGGCCAGGGCCCCACTCACCCCGGTTTTGAGGCCGCTTTCGTTCAGGTATTGGTGGTACAAATCCCAGGCATACCGCATGGGCGAGTGGCAATAGCAGATGTGAAGCTGGTTGGGGCCGGTCAACACGCCCTTCGCCACGGCATGGCTGCTCGACACCACCACGTCGTAGGCACTCAGATCGAACTGCTCGATGGCCAGCGGCATGAAGGGCAGGTAGGTGCGGTATTTTTTTTTCGCCCACGGCAGTTTCTGAATAAAGCTCGTTGTAGCGGTTTTATTCAAAATCAAAGGCCGTTGCGAGTCGGGCAGAAAGTCGACCAGCGTGAACAGATCACTTTGCGGATAAAGCTGCAGGATTTGTTCGACCACACTTTCGGAACCGGCAAACGTAACCAGCCATTCGTGAACCAGAGCGACTTTTTTATCAAGCATGATTTTATGTTGAGAAGTTAGAAATGAGACAAGAGATAAAAGACTTTCGTAAGGCAATCCCTTGTCTCATTTCTAACTTCTCTTGTCTAGTTCCATAATAATTCCGGCCAGTTTCTCCGCGGATTGTTGCCAACTGAACCGTTCGACCCGCCCGCGCCCTTTCTCCACCAAGGTTTTGCGGAGCGATTCATCGCTATACAGCTTCGTCAGGCCGTCGCGGATGCTGCCAATGTCGTAGGGGTCGACATACACGCTGGCGTCGCCACAAACTTCGGGCAGGCTCGTGGTGTCGGACACCAGCGTCGGGCAGCCACACGACATGGCTTCGAGTGGCGGTATGCCAAAGCCTTCAAAAAAAGACGGGTAGGCAAAAAACAACGCGTGCTGATACAGATTGACCAGTTGCGCATCGCTGAGGTAACCCGTAAAAATAATGGACGGGTCGTTCTGAATCATTTCTTTCAGCCCGTTGTCGGCGAATACTTTGTGAGCCGCTCCGACAATCACAAGCTTCGTATCCGGAAATTTAGCTTCCTGAAACGCCTGAATCAGTCCTTTGAAATTCTTGCGCGGATCGAGCGACGAAACCGCCAGAATGTATTTTCCGTAGGGGTTTTCGCCTTTCACCGCAGGCGGATAGAGGAAAATATCCGAAATGCTGGGGTAAATGATGTCCAGCGACGAACGGGGAACCTGATAAAATTGATTCAGATCATTCAGAGAATATTCGCTGATCGTCAGAACCTTGTGGGCGGACTTGACAATGCGGGGAACGGTAAAATTATAGAGTAGCGAGAATTTTTTCGAAAACCATTCCGGGTGACGGTGAAAAGACAAATCCAGAACCGTGACAATCTTGTTGTCGTAAACGATGGGAGCGGTATTGCAGAGGTTCAGCAAGAGCGGACTGCCCTGGCTCTTGAGGTAGAGCGGCATTTCGATCTGTTCCCAGAGATATCCTTTGCTGCGGCCGTAAACCGTAGCGCCTAAATCCTTCGCAATGTCTGGTTGTAGTATGTTGTAAGGCGTTAAAAACGTAATGTCCGGTAGCAGATTCTTCAATCGCATTCCGAGTTCAATGCCAACCCGCTGCGTTCCCGTAACGGGTTGCGTGAGAAACCGGGCGTTGACAACAACTGATTTATGATTCATAAAGGACGTTAAGTGATCGGTCGTAAAATTAGATTGGGCTTTCCATACTACTAGTACTAACCACAGAGTTTCTCTTTTTAGTATCGAAATTTCGTTTCAGCATGTATAAACACAACGCAATCACCAGTGGCAGCGCGTTGGAGGGCGAGGTAATGCGGTGTTCGGTAAAGCTCATGACCGACAGGTTGAAATACGAAACCAGCAGAAACTTCTGCACGATGCTGTCTGCGCCTTTTTTCAGATACCGGTAAAGTGCGTGCCAGAACAGCAGGAAGATCGCCAGCCCGACCAGGCCCTGTTCTCCCAGAATGTGCAGATACGAGTGGTGAGCATGGGCGTCGTTGAAGGCCTTTTTGGGTTGGTCGTTGAGACTGACCACATACGGAAGGCCCTTGTACAGCAACGGGACGTCGTTGACGGAACCAAAACCGGTTCCGATCAGGGGCGAGTGCAGAAAACAGTCGACAGCGCGGGGCCAGGTTTCGACGGCGCGGATGGCGATGTTGGCCGATTTGGTGCTGACTTCGCCAAACAGGGGCGAAATGTAGGTGCTGGCACCCGCTTCGCTCAGGTCGGCGTCGCGGACATACATTGTATAAAGCGGATAGGTATACGTCAAAACCGCACACTGGACCGCGACAATGGCGAAAAGCGCCAGCCGAATCAGGTAGGCCCGGTTGGTGCGGTCGAAGAAGTAAAAGGCAAAACCGGCTACCAGGCCCAGCAGCGAACCGCGTGACGTCGTGGCGATCAGAAAGACGAAGTTGATGACGATCATCAGCAGCCATTTCCGCTTGCGTTCCTGCAAAAACAGCACGATGTTGAGCGATAGCACGATACTGATAAAACCGCCCGCTCCGTTGGTGCTTTTAAAAAAACCGTGGAAGTAGGTTTCCGGATTGCCCCAGTCGGTGATTGCCGCAAAGTTGGTCAGCACCAGATTCAACCCGAACGCAACACCATTGACCAGGGTAGCAAAGACCAGAAACCGTTTAAAAAGGGAATCGACGGCGACATTGTACGAAAAAAAGGCGATCAGCAGTAGCGGCAGATACGATATGATGAAGTTGCCATCGTACCGATAAAAACCGAAAGCGAGCAGCGACTGGGGATAGTAGATCAAAATACCCGCCAGCGAAAACAGAAAGTAGATATACAGGTAATAAATGAACCGGGGAATCACGAAAACCGAATGCCTGAAAAACAGATAGGGCAAAACCGCCAGCGCCAGAATTGACGGCAACGGGCTGATGAAAATCAGGTTGGTCACGGTTCCGAACAGGCCGATCAGCAGGGCGATATAGAACAGCGTCCTGATCTTCATGGGGTTCGGCTGGTGAGCCGTTTGGTGAATACTTTCAGTTTGTCTTTGTAGAGCCAGGTCAGGTATTGACGGCGGCTCAGCAGGCCTTTTTCGTGCCAGAGGTGCAGGTTTTCCCAAACGGCTTCGGCCCGGTGCGACGCCCCGCCCTGCCGGAAGTTACTGAGAACAGCGTTGAGGGGAATAAACGGACGCTGGTTCGCGGCCAAACGGAGCATCAGTTCATAATCGCTCACATAGCGGTATTGCTCGCTGAACAGCCCGTCGGTTTGGTAAAAGGCAGCCGGCACAAAGCAGGTGGGGTGTTCGATGTTGCCTTTGGGAAGCTGGCTGGCGTGCGTCTGGATCAGAAAGGCTTCCTGCTCGCCGAGAAACGTCCGCTGAATGCCGTGGTAAACGGCGGGGCCAAACTGTTGATAAGCCTGCACGACCCGTTCAACGGCGTCGGTTTCGTACCAGTCATCGCTGTTGATAATGCCGATCAGTTCGCCGGTGGCCAGCCGGATGCCTTTGTTCATGGCGTTGTAAATACCGCTGTCGGGCTCGGACAAGTACTTGATTCGGTCCGGAAACTGCCGGGCATACTGCTCGATGATCGTTACCGTCCGGTCGGTCGATTTTCCGTCGATCAAAATGTACTCAATGGGCGCATAGGTTTGATTGACAACCGATTGAATGGTTTGTTCGATGTGTTTTTGGCTGTTGTAACAAACCGTAATAACGGAAACCAATGGCGGCATAGTCAACTCCGGTGAATGGCGTAAAGGAAAGAGACAGGCGTGCAAAAGCAATTTAGAACGGCTCTACCGCCTGGGTTCGGGTATTGAAAACCGGCAGTCCACGGATGATTTCGATGCGATCATCACCGGTCGCATACGTCAGCTTTCCGTCCGGGTCACGACCTTCGCGAAACTTGGAATAAACGTAGCCTTCAGCGGCTGTGAGCGGTTTTAAAGATCCCAGTTGCGTACTTTTCACAAAATAGGCATTCAACCCGGTGCTATTACATCCCACAAACGAATAGCCCTTTTCGGTGGCCAGATCGCAAAGGGCAGCCAGCGATGCTCCGAAATACAGGTAGCTATAATGAGCCTTACTACGTACAAAATCCGGTTGATAAGGAACCGTAACAGGCCTTTCGGGACCGAAAAGGCTATTGTATTCCACCACGACAATGTCCGCATCCACCGCATCGATGGCTTTCCAGACCCAGTAGTCATTGCCGTCGATGTCGATACTGAGCAAGCCCAAAGGTCCTTTAAAACCCGCGTCGGTTAGCAGAGAATTGATATTTTCGGCGGTGATAAAGGCCTGGTTGGCAATGAGGTGGTGTTGCCAGAAAAAGGGATCTGACCGAATGTAGGCAATATTTTGGTCGCTGCCATCTAATACCAGCCCGGTCCAGTTGTTATTGATCAACAAAAAGCGGGTGTTCGATTCCACGTAGGTTTCCACGCCGAATTCTACAAAGCTGTGGGAACGGATGGAAGCCGCTTTGATCAGATACTGGATGATGCCATCGTCTCCGTATTGGGAGAATACTTTAAATTCAGCATCCTGAATGGAATTGATTTCCCGCGTCTGCATCGAAAGGAGTTTTCCCATCAGGACGCGGTTTTCGTATACTTCGTGCCGCGTTTCCCGAAGCATCGCCGAAAAAAACTGAAATTTCTTTAGTATTTTCCCAAGAATCATAACAAAGCGTAAGATAGAAGCCGCTAAAAAAGGGAAGGCTCCGCGACCGGGGCCCTTCTTTTCCGGTGTATAGTTCATTCCGTCGAAGCCGCAAAGATAGGGAATTGCGGTTTGACTACCGGGCGGATCGGTCCGGACTCCTCTTGAAAGGGAAAAATATTATTGTAGAGACTGGTATAAATCAAGCGTTTCCCGAACGGTTCGGTCCCACGAGAACTGTTGCAACTGAAGGCGTCCCAGCCGGGCGAGGTCAAGCCTTAAAGCCGGATTATTCAGGAAAAGTCCGATGGCGTCATGGATGGAATCGCGGTTCTCGGGGTCGAAATAGAGCGCGGCTGACCCTGCTACTTCGGGTAGTGAGCTTCGGTTGCTGAGCAGGCAGGGGCATCCACAGGCAAACGCTTCCAGCACCGGAATGCCGAATCCTTCGTAGAGTGAAGGAAACACAAAACCCAGGGCCTGGCTGTATAACCGGCGCAGCGAAGCATCATCAATGGGTTGTTGTTCAACGAGATCATGAATGTTCAATTGCCGGATGACGACTTCTTCTTCGGGAGAAAAAGGGCCACCACCGGCGCAAATTACCCGAATTTGATGGGAAAGCAGCAGGGGGGCTGCGGCCCGAATGAAAGAGAAAAAGTTTTTATACATACCCCGGTTTCCCACAAACAGCAGATAGGGCGGAGTGGTGGATTGTTCAGCGGTATTTTCTTCAAGGGATACCGATGAACCCAGGTAAATGACCCGGACTCGCTCCGGTGGAATGTTGTAATACGCGATTAAATCCCGTTTCGTATTTTCTGAAATGGCAATAACCGCTGTCGCCCGGTCGATGATTTGTTTTTTCCATTGCATAACGCGGTAATCGGCGGCCAGTTCGGGAAAAACCGTGTGGTATTTTTCATGAATCATGTCGAGAAAAGTCACCACCACGGGGCGTTTTCGGATGTGGTCGAGGAAATACGGTTCGTAATACGTGGCATGAAACACATCGTATGACCGCGTTTTCATTTCCAGCAGATTGAAAGCTTTGTTGATTCGGTAAAGGTAAGGCTGGGTTTTCGAAAAGGGCTGGCCGGGCAGAAAAGGATAGGCCGGGAGGGACTTTTCTTTTAAATAGGCATTGTTGGAAAACAGCAGCGACAGGTGTGCCTGGTGTTTGGCGGGGGGCTGGTTGATGCCGGCAATCAATTCGCAGAAATACCGGGAAATTCCGCCGTAATTTTGCTGGGAAAAGGTTTGATGATCAAAGAAAATCTTCATGCAGGGATTCTTTCAGGGAAGCAGATGCTTTTTGAAAGTGGTTTTCATGTTTGTTAACCCGGTTCGCTTTTTAATATCCTCCACGCGCTGTTTGATGCGGGTTAGTTTCCGAAAATAGTGATGCAGCGAGTATTCGGTGGCCTGACGGTTCTCAATGATAAACCGGGGATGAATGATTTCGTTTAGCGGGTAGACCGGTTTATTGGCAAACGTCTCATTGTTGGCTTTGGTATGCGTGGCCTCTCCGCCAAAACCGATGTTGGAAATAAGATTCTGATTGGGGTTGATACACAGTCCGTTGTGAGTCCAGATGGCATAACACCACTGAAAATCCCAGGTGTTGATCAGGCCATTGTAGGTACCCTCGAAGGAATCGTTCCAAAATTCCTGAACCTGGGGGTCGGTGAAAATATCGGAGATGAGCTTTTGGCTTCTAAATTCCGGATAACTCGACATCGTAACGTCGTACTTTTCCCAGGCCCGGCGCCAGCTCGCCCACCCCCAGACGTGGCAAACTTTGGTATAAAAATAGGAACCGTCTCCATACTGCCGCCCATTTTGCAAATTAATACCCCCAATGTGCATAATAGCGGTATTATTCAGGTGGTACCAGAGATTTTCGCGGCAAAAGGTAAAAAAGGTTGGGTCGGGCAGACAGTCATCCTCCAGAATAATGCCCATTTCCACCTGCCGGAAAAACCAGGTGATGGCCGTACTTACGGCGTGTTTGCAACCCAGATTCTGCTCCTGAATCAATTGCTGGACCTGACAGGGCCAGTCGATTTCGTCCAGCAGGGCCTGGCACTGGGCCACTTGTTCTGCATCGGTGGGGTGGTTGGGGCGGGGGCCATCGATCGATACAAACAATTCCCGGGGTTGAATTTCGCGAATACGTTCAAAAACCCGTCGGGCGTGATAAGGCCGGTTAAACAAAATAAAGAGAACTGGAATATCAAATTGAAGGGGCGCGTCGAACAGAGAGGCCTGAAGCGTTGTCACTGTATTTTGTTTATTTTGACGGTATAAGGTACAAAATAAACGATAAACTAATCAAAAAAAGGTTATTGAGCGGCTATTTCTGAAAAAGCCATAGACTCTCCAGGCCGTGATCAGCATTGACCCGGCCCAAAAGTGTAGAATTTCGCGCCATACAGCAACGGTATTCGGGGCTAATGTTTCAGACCAAGCCGTCTTTTCAAGCCTTCGGCTTTCAGGGTTACCCAGGTTGGTTTCTTAAAATATTGGTTATTTGAATATTCCGTTGCCGGAAGGTTTTCAATCAGGAAACTGGGATGGCGGATCTCGTTCAGCGGTTCCAGAGGCACATTTGCCAGTGAGCCACCATCGTCCAGCGTATGGGTGGCGGCAGTGCCAAACCCGATGTTGGAAACCAGATTCTGGTTGGGCGAAATGCAGAGACCATTGTTGATCCAGATGGAATAACACCAGGGATAGGCCCAACTGTTGATCTGGCCCGCATGTACTCCGTCGAACGCTTCTGTCCAGTACTCCTGAACTTTGGGATCGGAAAAAAGGTCGGCGATGCGGTTTTGCTTTCGAAATCCCGGATAGGTCGACATGCTTCCGTCGTATTTTTCCCAGGCCCGTCGCCAACTCGCCCACCCCCAGACATGGCAAATCTTGGAATAAAAATAGGAGCCATCCCCGTGCCATTGACCATTCTGGAGGTTGGTTCCCCCAATGTGCAGGATCGTGGCATTGTTGCGGTGGTAATGCAGGTTTTCGCGGCAAAAGGTAAAAAAACTGGGGTCGGGCAGGCAGTCATCTTCCAGGATGATCCCCATTTCAACCTGCTGAAAAAACCAGCTAATTGCGGTACTAACGGCTTTTTTGCAACCTAAATTCTGATCCTGGATGAGCCGGTGTACTGAGCAGGGCCAGTCAATGTTGTCAACCAAAGCCAGGCATTCGGCAACCCGCTCCGCATCGGTGGGGTGGTTGGGGCGGGGGCCATCGATGGAAATAAACAATTCCCGGGGTTGAACCTGACGAATGCGTTCGAGTACCTGACGGGCCAGGTCAGGTCGATTAAACAGGAGGAACAGGATGGGAACGTCTAACGGCATCTTTTCGCTACGTTTAGGGTGGTTACTGGAGGGGTGCGATGCTTCTCCCCGTTAAAAACAACGCCAAGGGTAAAGAATTCGGTATGGAATTCGGGCATTTTTGGCAAAATGAAGTTCAGGGTCATCCATCGAATTCATACTTCTGAAGACAGCATCTGGCGCAAAAACGTTGTCAGGGTTGACCTGAAAACCGCTTTTTGCGTACTGCATAGGCCCGGAAGAACGGGCAGGATTACCGGGAGCGCTGTAAAAGATCCTTCAGGAAAGTTAGCTTTACCACATCGACGAGTGCTGCAGACTGAGCGAAAAAAACCGGGCGGGCTTCCTTGATGAAATAGTTCATGAAGTAGGCCGACATCATCTGGGCGAGCAGGGTGGCAATGGAGGTGCCGATGGCACCGTAACGAGGAATCAGAATCAGATTTAACAGAATATTCACCGTCGCTCCGGCGATGGTCTTCAACAGCAGCAGGCGCTGTCGATCGTGCAGAATGAACCAATAGCTGCTGCCAACCCCAATAAAGACAAATACGGCCGACCAGATGTGAATAACCAGGATGTTGTCTACACCGGTATACTGCTGCCCATAGAGCAGGTTGACGAGAAAAGAAGACGAAAAGGTAATAAAAACCGCAATCAGGATGCTGATGGACGCCAACAGGCTCAGAAGTTTTCGAAAAGCCCGCTGAAAGGCTTCCTCATTTTGGGTTTTCAGGGCAACAATGGTTGGGTAAAATGAGGAGGTGATGGCCGTAGCGATAAAATACCATACTTCCGACAGACGCAGGGCGGCACTAAACTTGCCTAACTCCAGGTCTGTAGCCAGTTCTTTCAGCATAAACTGGTCGGAGCGCATGTAAATAAAAATGAAAAACTCCGAGATCATGAGCGGCCAGGATAACCGGAGCAATCGGATCGCCAGTGCCCGGTTGAACCGCCAGTGCAAAATGTGCTGCCCTTCTTCCCGGTTATAAATGAAAATCAGAATCAGGGCCGAGAGGGTGGCTTCCACGAAAACAACCGAGGAGAACGCCAGTAAACTGAAGTGATTGGCCAGAAAATAAACCCGCAGCAGCGTCGATAAGGCAAAGGCAACGGATTTGGCAACGACCGACAGCCGGGATTTGACGCGCGACTGGAAATGCAGATCGATGACGTCCACGCTCTGGCAGACCAGCACCGAACTGGTGAACAGAACCATGGCCTGCAAAACCGGCTGATCGCTGTAGAGAAGGCGAATGGTAACCGCAATCACAAACAGGGAAACTGCCCCGGCAATGAGCCGGAGAATGAAAGCCGTTCCGAGCAGTTGATTTTCGGCGTATTCGCCTTTCCGGACGATTTCCGTAATCAGGATGTTCGCCAAACCCAGCCCCGCCAGCGACATCAGCACCGTTGGAAAAACGTTGGCAAAGTTGAGCAGACCAAACTGGGAAGGCCCCAGATACCGCGCTGACCAAACGCCAACCAGCAAAGCGGTAGCCATCCGAAAAATGCGGTCGAAGAAAACCCAGCCGGCATTGGCAAACGCTTTTCGGGCGGTTGCACTCAGCTTTTGGGGGCTTAGTTCAATCATACCGGTTCGACAATCAGGAAACGGTCGGATGAAGGACTCCGGTGAGCTGGGCTTCGACCATCAACCGGGCCACGTCCTCCATCTTGTGTTGGGCCTTCCAGCCAAAATGCCAGAAGGCTTTGGCGGGGTTCGCATTGCCTTCGGCCAGGTCGGTGGGGCGGAAAAACGAGGAGTCGATCTGAACGTGTTCTTCCCAATCCAGATTCACCTGTTCGAAAACGATTCGGATGAAATCTTTCAGTTTCCGGGTGTGTCCGGTCGCAATCACGTAGTCGTCGGGCTGGGGTTGTTGCAGCATCATCCACATGGCTTCTACATAATCGGGCGCCCAGCCCCAGTCGCGGGCAATGTCGATGTTTCCCAGCGTCAGTTTCTCGTTGCTGCCCTGCGCAATCCGGCAGGCGGCTGCCACGATTTTCCGGGTGACAAACCGTTCGGGGCGCAGGGGCGACTCGTGGTTGAACAGAATCCCGGTGCTGGCATAGAGCTGGTAGGCTTCGCGGTAATTGGCGACCTGCCAGAAAGCCGCTGCCTTGGCCACACCGTAGGGACTGCGCGGGCGGAAAGGCGTCTCCTCATCGGCCGCCAGGCGGCCCGTATCGCCGAACGACTCACTCGATCCGGCGTTGTATAACCGGATCGGGAGTTCACTAAACCGGATGGCTTCCAGCAAATTCAGCGTTCCGATGCTGATGCTTTCCAGCGTTTCGACGGGTTGTTCGAAGGATAGACCCACCGAACTTTGCCCCGCCAGGTTATAAACTTCGTCGGGCCGGACTTTCAGTAACGTTTGCAAAACACTGCGGAAGTCATTGATGTTGACCGACACCACCGACACCTGAGACCGGATGTTGAGCCGGGTCAGGTTGTTGAACGACGACATCTGGGCATCACGTGAACCGCCGTATACCTCATATCCTTTGGTCAGCAGCAAATGCGCCAGATAGGCCCCATCCTGCCCTGAAACCCCACAAATCAATGCTTTTTTCATACGAATATTCAGTTTACGGTTTACGGTTTTCAGTTTACGGTTGCTGATGCATACGACTACCGGACGCGTTTACAACCGTAAACTGAGAACCGCAACCCGTTCATCCCAGGCGATTCATTTTTTCCAAAACGATTTTTCCCAACGTCCAGCCCAAGCCGACAACCGCACCAGCCACTAAACCGGCCACCACAATCAACGTGCGCCGGGGGCCGTTGGGCCGTAGTGGTATGCGCGGAGGCTCCAGCATTTTGAAAACCGGTGTTTCTTCCTGCACCCGAATTTTGGCCTGTTCCAACTGCCGGGATAAATCGTTGTACACGGTTTGTGCCAGCAGAAACTCGGCTTGCAGCCGTTGCTCGCTGATCCGGGCCAAACCGCTGTAAAGACTCCGGTTCCGGTCGCGGTAGCTTTCCAGGTCATACTCCGCTGTCTGGTACCGACGCCGGGATTGCTCGACCTGCTGGGTCAGAAATCGCTCCTGATTCTTGACTTTCTGCGTCCGGTAGCTGGTGATGTAGTTGGTCAGGTATTCAAGTGAAAACCGGGCGACAGTGGCCGCTACCACCGGGTCGGGCATGATTACTTCAATGGTCACGACGCCGGTCCGTCGTTCGTAGGTGGTTGTGATCCGGTTCGTTAGGAGGGCTGCCAGACCTTCCTGTTCGGGCGTAACCTGCAAGGCTTTGCTGTAGTTTTTAGGATCGGGCAACACCACCGGAACCGGTTTTGAGTCGTCGGCGGTGGTTTGTTCCGTGTTTCCGGTCAGCCGTTGAAAAGCCGTTTCCTGCCTCTGCCGTTTCAGGTAAGCTTGCAGCGGCAGCACGGTTTTATAGGTTTTGGAATAAACCGGCTGCTTCAAAATCTGCAGGGCAAACGGAATGCTTTGGAGAACCTCCGGGTAGAGATCGGGCCGGATGCCATCACCGGCGGCATTGTCCATGCTGATGCCAGCCAGCCCGGCCAGCGACCCGAGGTTACCCATGCCACCCGGACTACCTGCCGAAACCTCCGGCATGACGGTAACCTCGGCTTTGTAGTCGTCCGGTTTAGAAAAACCGTAGTATAGCCCTGCCAGCGCGCCCAGCACGGCAAAAGCCAGCACGGCCAGACGGCTGCGCTGTAGAAATTTCCAGATGTCACCGGGGCGGATCTGTACCAGATCGTCGTCGTCCATTTCTGACCCTGTTGATGGTTTGTGCGTTGTTACTGCCATGAAGCGACGTACTAAACGTGGCGCTAAAGATGCTTAAAATAATCGGGCCAGATTGATAATAACGGTGGTAAGGGTCACGGTCATTGTACCAATCACCGAAATAAGGCCAATTCGTTCACCCGCCGTTAGCCGCCGATCGTCGGTCAGTGGCCCAAACGGCACGATAACGCGTGAGCCGGGTTCGATTTTGGGGTATTTCTTGAAAAACAAAAACCGCTTGGTTCGGTCTTTCAGTCCGTTGGCGTAGATCACATACGCTCTTTTCTGCCGGGCATTGTCGGTATAGCCCCCGGCCTGCGTTACGTAATCCTTAAAATGAAAGCCTTCCGTAAAACTAACCGTCGAAGGATTCAGAACAGCGCCCTGAATGCTGACGGTTTCGGGGCGTTTCGGAATAATCAGCGAATCACCGACTTCCAGCAACAGGTTTCCCGATACGCCCGGATCTTCCAGAATGGCTCCCAAATCGGTCGCAATGGGAATGCCGCGCCGGGAAAACCGGGCTCCCGGCAGAAAAGCCCCCGCTTTCAGGCCACCCACGCGCCGAAGCACATCCGAAATCCGTTCGGAACGCGACTCGATGGCGTAATTCCCGGGGTGCATCACTTCGCCAAATACCGCCACATTCTGCTGAAGTTCGTAGCGGGGCGACGTTCGGACGTACACCACATCGAATGGCTTGAGCGGAAACCGCGCATCGGCGGGTTGAAGATTCAAGGATCGGTCGATCGAAAACTGAAAAACCTGAACGGTTTCGCCACCGGTCATTTTGGTGGTATCTTCCCGAATCCGCCGGGCCACTTCAATTCGGGTGGGTGTGGCACCTTCCTGAAAACCGCCCGACAGCGCAATCAAATCGGTGACGGTCAGGTTGGTTACGTACGGAATAGTGTCCGGCCGGTTCACCGCACCCTGAACGCTGACGTAATACGGCTCGCGCAAATCACGGACCGAATAAATATGCACACTGTCCTGTCGGGCCAGCGGAATGTCCTCCGTTTCGTTGCGCATCAGCCGCCCCACATCGAACGGAATGGCTTCCAGGTCGGTGTTTTCGCGTTCGCGGTACAATACCGCCCGGTTCAGAAAAGCGTCTTTCCGCAATCCTTCGGCCCGGCTGATGAGCGACCGAACGGACGTAATTTCGTCGCCCAGCGCATAATCGCCCGGTCGCATCACGGCACCGGATATCTGAATCCGGTTTTCATACCGGTTCAGGATTTCACCAGTCGTGTATTTGTCGCCGGACTGCGGAATGAAGGTCGCAATCTGCTCCTGCGTGATGGTTGAAATTCGCAACTCGCGGGGCGTGTTCCGGCGCAGGGTGATCGAAAACGTGTAGGCCCGATCCGTAAAACCGCCCGCAAAACTCAGGACATTCTTGAGCGTTTCACCGGGTTTCACTTCATAAATGGCTGGCCGTTTGACCTGCCCGGCCATTTCAACGCGAACCCCGTAGTCGTTGACCCGAATCACATCCTGATCCAGTAGCCGGATGTCGTCTTTTTTATCCGCCCGCAAAAGGTAGTCATACAGGTCGATGGTGCGGATGACGCGGTTGTTGCGGATCACCTGAATATCGCGGAATGAGCCGGTTTCGGGGTTCGGGCCGCCCGCCAGATACAGGGCGTTGAAAGCCGTCGACAATGACGAAAGCGTGTAGGTTCCCGGCATGACGACTTCGCCCACCATCGTGACGCGGATGCTGCGGATGTTGCCCAGGGTTACGGAGGCATAGGTGCCGCTGTTGGGGCGGTTCAGACCCTGAAAAGCCTGCCGCAGCCGCCCGACAATCCGCTGTTCGGCCTGTTCGATGGTGAGGCCGCTGACAAAAATAGGCGCCAGGTTTAGCATCCGCACCGATCCTTCGGGACTGACGCGCAGCCGGAAACTTTCGGTAGAATTTCCGTAAATTTCCACCACAAGTTCATCGTCGGGTCCCACCACGTAATTCCGGGGCGTGGCAATGCGGAGGTTCGGCTCAAAGGTGAGGGATGTTCCCTGAAACAAAGCCGCGCCAAAAATATACGGTCGCCGAATGGTGTCCCGGCGCAGCAGATTCAGGCTGTCACCCCGCGCGTAAGGCCGTTGCGACAGTGTCCCCTGCTGGCTTCGGTTGACGAGGGTATCGCCGGAAATCTGCCCGGTGCGGTTCGATTGCTGGCGGATTTTTGCCATGCGTTGCCGCATTTTGGCAATGTCGGTCAGCGTATAGCCTTGAGACATAGCCGCTTGCTCGATTTGCATCTCGGTAAGTCCGCTGCCCTGCGCCCTTTGATAAAATTCAATAATCTGCTCGTCGTTCAACTGATCGGCCCGCGAAGGTTGCTGGGTAAAACCGGCGGTGACAGCCACCAACAGGAAAAAGAAAGACAGCACGGACAGTTGCCGAAACAACAAAAACGGGGAGTCACGAAGAGTAAACCAGTATGATTGTGTTCTGCTACGGTTCATGCAGTGAAAAAAATCTGACCCACAAAGTTACGAATTGATTGATTCTCTGCCGCTTTTTATAGTCAATGGTCCAAAAGTGGCTTTTTATTTGAAAAAACCGCTATTTAGCCGAACTGTTTTCCGAAATAATAACCGAACAAATAGAATATATCCAAGATGGCTTTGATAAAATCCGTTCGTGGGATTCATCCGAAAATGGGCGAAGAATGCTGGTTTGCCGATAACGCAACGATCGTTGGGGAAGTCGTGATGGGTCGAAATTGCACCGTCTGGTTCAACGCCGTGGTGCGGGGTGATGTGAATTCGATTACGATGGGGGATTATTGCAACGTTCAGGACGGGGCCGTTATTCACTGCACCTACCAGAAATTCAGGACCATCATCGGCAGTTACGTCTCCATTGCCCACAATGCCATTGTCCACGGCTGCACCATTGAAGATCAGGTTCTGATCGGCATGGGCGCGATTGTGATGGATGGGGCTGTGATCGGAACCGGCTCTATCGTTGCTGCCGGGGCCATTGTGACCCAAAATACCGTCGTGCCGCCGGGAACTGTTTACGCCGGCAATCCGGCCCGGTTTCTGAAAGCCGTTACGCCCGAACTGGGTGAAGTTTTTATGCGGACAGCCAACAATTATGTGATGTATGCCAAGTGGTATAACTAATCCGCCAGCTAAAACAAGGCGGCTTTAACCCTAACACCGGTGCAACGCGCAAAACAGAGTCGAGTTTTCAGGCCAAGTTACACTAGCCCCGACCGCAGCAATGTTCAACGCCCCATTATGGTCAGCCGAAAGCGCGAACTGTTCTTTGATGGGGTAGTAGGCCAATTTGTGAAGCCCAAACTGCTTAAGCTGTTTATTCTCCCAGGCCATTTCACTCAAAGCATTACAAGCCTGATTGGTTCGACTGAGCGTATCAAGCAGGTTTTGAGCCTGTTCGGAAGTCGGGAGGAGTTTTATTTTGGCAGTCAGTTTCACAACCCGAAGATACGAAAAGTCTTTCAGTCATTGAAAAATCATGTTTCACCGGAGGGTTCGGCAGACGCCGACGGTCCGCCGTTGCGTTCGCTTTCCTCCCCACCCAAAAAGGCGGGGAGTTTCCGCTCCGATTTCATGAATGAGGCTTAAAAGTCCTTTTCAACAAGTATTGCATCGCATTTATTGCGGTCGTATATTTGTTTGAAATTAGTCTAAATAATTTTAGGATTATTTTTTTGTTGGTCAGCGGCCGGTTTCCAAGCGCTCTGCCTGGTGATGTAGAAGCCGTCACGGCCTTATTCTTATGGCGAACCTAACTCCATTGATTACGACAGCCCGAACGAAACTGGAAGAATATTTACTCATGAAAGGGCTGCGCCGGTCGTCGGAACGGTTTGCCATTCTGGAAGAGGTGTATTCGCGCAATGACCATTTTGACGCTGAGGAATTGTATCAGGCGATGAAAGACCGGTCGTTTGCCGTTAGCCGGGCCACGGTGTACAACACGCTGGATGTACTGGTCGATTGCGGTCTGGTGAGCCGACACCAGTTTGGCGATGAGGATAATACGAAAAGTCGGTTTGAAAAATCGCTCGGTCGGCAGCAACATGCGCACCTGATTTGTGTCAACTGCCACCGTGTCATGGAATTTTGTGATCCGCGTTTGCAACTGATCAAAACCACGGTCGGCAATACGCTGCAATTCCATGTCGAATCGCATTCACTGGTTTTTTACGGCGAATGTGCGGACGAAGCCTGCGTGACCCGTACGAAAGCCGCAGCGGCCAATGCCAACGTAAACTAGCGGAAATGCCTGATTGGATTATTCGCTGACGGCTTCTTTTTCCTGCTTCATTTCTTTCCGGGCGTTGATGTAACCCCGAATCACGGTGAAGGTCGTAACGGCCAGGAAGAAAATGATGATGTAGTGGACGTAATCGACAATCCAGGGGAATTTTTCGCCAAAATAATAACCGCCCCCCACCAGCGAGACCACCCAGATGGCCCCCCCGATAACATTGTAGAGCATAAAATACCGCATGTCCATTCGGATTAAACCCGAAAGAATGGGCGCGAACGTGCGGACAATGGGCAGAAACCGGGCCACGATCAGCGTCCGGCTGCCGTATTTCAGGAAATATTCGCGGGTCGTTTCAATGTATTTTTTCTTGAAAAACAGCGAATCCGGGCGGTTTTGCAGCCGTTCACCGAAATACCGCCCCGTCAGATACCCCACCAGCGACCCCACCACGGCGGCTCCGAAAATGCAGAGCAGCAACAGCCACAGGGGGACAGCCAGAATTTTGGTACCGGCAAAAACGCCCGACAGAAACAGCAGGTAATCGCCCGGCAGGAAAAAGCCGAAAAACACACCGTTTTCGATGAAAATAATGAGGGTGATCAATACCAGCCCGCCCGTCCGAATGATTTCCTCGGAATTGAGTAAGTATTGGAAAAATTCGGCGATCTGGTTCATCTTTGAAATGAGTGAATGAGTGAATGAGCGAATGAGTGAATAGATCGAAGATCACGCTTTGAACCAACGGCACTGCGTCAGCTATTCACTCATTCACTCATTCGCTCATTCACAATTAAATATAGTCCGCCAGCTCAAGCCAGCGGTCGGATTTTAGGGAAATTTCCTGTTCGATTTGCTCAATTTGCCGGGCCCAGGACGTCAGTTCTTCGTGACTCTCGGAACCGGTATTCAGTTGATCCAATAAACCGCTTTTTCGTTGTTCCAGTTCCTCAATTTCTTTTTCTAACGTTTCATATTCCCGCTGCTCCTTGAAAGATAGTTTTCGCTTGGTTTCCGTCACCGGCGCAACGGGTTTACTTTCTGGAACTGAGACGGTTGGTGCAGCCTTTGGCTTGTCGGCGGTTTTGCGATCGGCGGGCTGACTGGCTTTGCGTTCGCGGTAATCGGTGTAATTTCCCGGAAAGTCGCTGATTTTACCGTTTCCTTCAAAAATAAAGGCGTGATCGATCAGCCGATCCATGAAATAACGGTCGTGGGATACGAGCAGTATGCAGCCGGGAAAATTCAGCAGAAATTCTTCCAGTACATTGAGCGTCGTAATGTCCAGGTCGTTGGTCGGCTCATCCAGAATCAGGAAGTTGGGATTTTGCACCAGCACCAGCAACAACTGCAACCGCCGTTTTTCACCGCCCGATAATTTGTGGACGTAATCGTACTGTTTGTTGCGGTCGAACAGAAAATGCTGCAAGAATTGGGAAGCCGTCACGGTTTCGCCCGTTCCCAGTTTCATCACTTCGGCTACATCCTGCACCACGTCGATCACCCGCTGGTTGTCGGGCAACACCAGATCCGATTGCGTATAATAGCCAATTTTGACGGTTCCGCCGGTGCTGATGATGCCCGAATCGGGGCGCAGTTCGCCGGTAATCATGTTCAGCAGGGTGGTTTTGCCCATCCCGTTTTTCCCGATGATGCCGATGCGGTCATTTCGCCGGAAGGTATACGTAAAATGGTCGAGCAACACCTTTTCACCAAAGCGTTTGCTGACGTTTTCCATTTCGATGATTTTGCTGCCCAGCCGCGCCGTTCGAATGTTCAGCTCCAGTTGGTCGTTGCCGAGTTTGGTGTGCGCTTTGGCGTTCACCTCATCGAACGCATCGACCCGGTATTGCGCTTTGGTGCCGCGGGCTTTGGGTTGCCGACGCATCCAGTCCAGTTCGCGCCGGAAAAGGTTTTTGGCCTTATCCACCTCAGCCGCCAGAATGGCCTGCCGCTCGGCTTTCTTTTCCAGGTAATACGCGTAATTGCCTTTGTAGCTGAACAGCGTTTGCTGATCGAGTTCGACAATCTGGTTGCAAACCCGGTCCAGAAAATACCGGTCGTGCGACACCAGCAGGAGGGTGGAATTGTTGGTGGACAAAAAGTTTTCCAGCCACTCGATGGTTTCCAGATCGAGGTGGTTGGTCGGTTCATCCATGATCAGCAAATCCGGGGCTTCGATCAGCACCTGCGCCATCGCCACCCGTTTGCGTTGCCCACCCGAGAGTGTGGAGACCTGCTGCGTGACGTCGTGAATGCCCAATTGCCCCAGAATCTGCTTCAACTGCGTTTCATAATCCCAGGCCTGGAGCGTGTCCATTTGCTGCATGGCCCGGTCGAGCGCGTCGTGATTTTCGGACAGCAGGGCTTTTTCATACTGCTCAATCGCGAGCAGGGCCGGGTTGTTGCCGGTTAAAACGACTTCCATCACGGTCAGGTTGTTGTCCAGTTGGGGCTGCTGTTCCAGAAAACCGACGGTGATGTCTTTGCGGATGCTGACCAGTCCTTCGTCGGAAGGCATCAACCCGGCCAGAATGGATAATAAGGTAGATTTGCCCGTACCGTTGGCACCAACGATGGCGACTTTATCCCCCCGGCTCATTCCGAACGTTACGTTGCGGAATAACCATTTGTCGCCGAAGGATTTGGAGAGATTTTCTGCTGATAGATAATTCATTGTCCGCAAAGATACGCATCCTGAACCGGATCGCCGAAGTAAACTACGCGATGGGAACGCGGATTGAACGGATTGTAACGGATCAAAACGGATTTTATCGGTGCCAATCCGTTCGATCCGTTCAATCCGCGTTCCCATCTCATCTGATGATTGCATGAGACAAGCCGCTGTATGGTAGAATTTCCGGTCTAAAAGTGGTAAATTTCCGCTCTGGTTTTCTTTATACATTTTAGAGCTTAATTCATTACCCCATTCATGCAAAAATTCATTGCTCTGTTCGGTGTCGCGTGTGTGATCTCAGCGAGCAGTCTGGCCCAGGTAACCGACGATGTAACCAAATCCTATACCCAACCCATTCCGGGCAGCACCCAGGTCTATGATCTGGTGGCGATTCCGGGCGGGGAGTTCATGATGGGGAGTCCGGCTGCTGAAAAAGGCCGCAAACCCGACGAAGGGCCGCAGCACAAAGTGACGATCGAGCCGTTCTGGATGGGAAAGATGGAAGTGACCTGGGATCTGTTCGATCTGTTTGCGTTCATTAATATGGAAAAGGAAATGGCAAAGCGGACGCCCGGTTTCGATTTAGCTAAAACCGATGCCGCCACGCGACCGAGTCCGCCGTACGTCGATATGTCGTTCGGAATGGGTCGGGAGGGTTATCCGGCCATCAATATGACGCAATATTCGGCCATTCATTTCTGCGCCTGGCTGTACGCCAAAACCGGTATTTTCTACCGTTTGCCCACCGAAGCCGAGTGGGAATATGCCTGCCGCGCCGGAACCAAGACGCCGTATTCATTCGGCGCTGATGCCAAACAATTGGGCGAATATGCCTGGTTTACCGGCAACAGCGACGGTTCGTATAAACAAGTTGGGAAGAAGAAACCGAATCCGTGGGGCCTTCACGACATGCATGGCAACGTGATGGAGTGGACGCTCGACCAGTATTACCCGGATTATTACGCCAAAAAAGCGAAAGGTGAAGTGAAGGAACCGTATGCCAAAGTGACGGAGCTTTATCCGAATGCCGTGCGGGGTGGCTCGTGGGACGATGATGCGCCGGTGTTGCGCTCAGCCGCCCGGACGCCGTCCAATGCCTCGTGGAAAATGCTCGACCCGCAGGCTCCCAAAAGCGAGTGGTGGCTGACGAGTGCGTCGTTTGTTGGTTTCCGGGTGGTTCGTCCGGCTAAAAAACCGTCAGAAGAAGAAATCAAAGCGTATTACAACCCGCCGTTGATTGAGGAGTATTGAGAAATGAGTCAATTGAAACGATAATTGACATACCTTTGTTTACCATTAGTAAACTTTGCGATGTTTAATATCATCAATACGAGGACATTAAATTATTGGTGTACAAAATATCCTGAAGCATCAGGCTCTTTACGGAAGTGGTATTTTGATCTCAAAAGAGCTTCTTTCTCAACTGCCAATGAGTTGAAGTCGGCTTACGGAAATGCTAGTATTATTGCGGATAACCGGGTTGTATTCAATATCAGTGGAAATCATTATCGCTTAGTTGTACGGATTAATTATCAATACAAGGCAATCCAACTAAAGTGGTTTGGCACGCATGCAGAATATGATCGAATTGACGTAACGACTGTACAGCCATGAATTGGAAAATAATTAAAAATGAAGATCAATATGAGGCCGCTTTACATCGTGCCGACGAAATTTTTGACGCGCAACTGGAAACGGTCGAAGGTGAGGAGTTAGAATTGCTTGTCATGCTCATCAAAGAATATGAAGACCGTATGCATCCGGTTTTACCCCTTGACCCCGTAGAAGCCATTCGGTTAACGATGGAAGAGAAAGGGCTGCAGGCAAAAGACCTTGTACCTTTGATCGGTTCAAAAAGCTATGTATCCCAATTGCTTAACCGAAAAAAACCATTAACGGCTGAAATGATGCGTATCCTTCATAAAACGTTAGGCATCCCCGCTGAAATTTTGCTCTCGTAAATTTTAAGGTACCCGATAAATACCGGTTCATTATTTCTAAACCTTGTTTCCTATGTCAAACGAATCAAACCGCCGGGAGTTTCTGAAACAATCCGGCCTGCTCACGGGCGGTGCCCTGTTGACGACTCTGCCTTCTTTTGCATCTTCCTATGGCTTCAACAACTCGGCTGATGATACCATCAAAGTGGCACTCATTGGCTGCGGTGGCCGGGGAACCGGTGCTGCGCTTCAGGCCCTGAAGTCCAAGCAGAATGTGAAGATCGTGGCGATGGCCGATGCGTTCCGCGATCGGTTGGATGGCGCGTATAAAAGCCTGACTCAAAATCCAGAGCTGACCAAGCGGGTCGATGTTCCGGAAGAACGCAAGTTTGTCGGTTTCGATGCGTATCAAAAAGCCATTCCCCTGGCGGATGTCGTGATTCTGGCAACTCCTCCGGGTTTCCGGCCGATGATGTTTGAAGAAGCCGTGAAGCAGAACAAACACATCTTCATGGAAAAACCGGTAGCCACCGACGCACCGGGCGTTCGCCGGGTGCTGGCGGCTGCGGAAGAAGCCAAGAAGAAAAAACTGAACGTGGTGGTGGGTTTGCAACGCCATTACCAGCCGAACTACCGTGAAATGGTCAAACGCATCCACGACGGCGCGCTGGGCGACATCATCGGTGGTTCGGTCTATTGGGTGAGCGGGGGCGTTTGGGTAAAACCGCGTCAGCCGAACCAGACCGAAATGGAGCACCAGATGCGGAACTGGTATTACTTCAACTGGCTCTGCGGGGATCACATCAACGAACAGCACATTCACAACATCGACGTCGCCAACTGGGTGAAACGCGGTTATCCGGTTTCGGCGCAGGGAACGGGTGGACGACAGGTGCGTACCGGCAAGGAGTACGGCGAAATTTTTGACCACCACATCGTCGATTACGTTTACGAAGATGGTACGCTGATCAACAGCCAGTGTCGTCACTACGAAGGCACGTTTAGCAAAGTGGACGAAGCCTTCCTGGGCACCAAAGGCCGCGTCGACTCCTTCGGGCGACAAAGCATTCTGAAAGACCACAAAGGCGGTTCGATTTATACCCACAACGGCAAAGGCGACGGCGATCCGTACCAGATCGAGCACGACGAATTGTTTGCGGCCATTGCCAAAAACGAATACAAATTCTGGGATGCCGAAAACGGGGCGAAAAGCACACTGACGGCCATCATGGGCCGGATGGCGACGTATTCGGGCAAAGTGGTGAAATGGGACGAGGCTCTGAACTCAAACATCAACCTGTTCCCCGACAAACTGGCCTGGGATGCGAATCCGAAACTGTTACCGAACGCGGACGGTTTTTATCCGGTTGCCGTTCCGGGCAAAACAGTGGCGGTTTAGTTGCGCCAAGAATTCTATTCTGAATGCAAAAAGGGAGCCGACGGTTCCCTTTTTGCATTGAAAATAGTCAGGTCTGCGCAGGATTTTTGATTTTTGCGGTATGAAACAAGTCCTATTCCTCATCTTCATTTTATCAGGATTCTGCACCACGGCCCAGGTGTTGCGAAAACGGACCGTTAAGTTAATGGGCAGCCGGTTTGACATCACGATTGTTGCCCAGGACTCCCTGTCGGCGGAACAAAACATTGATGCGGTGATTGCCGAGGTGACGCGGATCGAGAATTTAATCTCGGACTGGAAAGCCGATTCTCAAATTTCGCAGGTGAACAAAAATGCCGGGATTGGCCCGGTGCGGGTGGACGCTGAAGTATTTGCCCTGACCGAACGGGCACTCCATTTTTCTACCATCACGAAGGGGGCTTTTGACATTAGTTTTGCCGCGATGGACCGAATCTGGAAATTTGACGGTTCGATGACGGAAATGCCCAGCCCGGAAGCGGTTAAGAAATCGGTGGAGAAGGTCGGCTATGAAAATATCGTGTTGGATCGGGCGCGGTCCACTATTTTCCTGAAACGGAAAGGCATGAAGATTGGATTCGGTGCGCTGGGCGAGGGGTATGCCGCCGACCGCTGCCGCGACCTGATGCTGGCCAAAGGAATCAACGCCGGGATTGTGAACGGTTCCGGGGACATGAGCACCTGGGGAAAGCAGCCGGACGGCAGCGACTGGACCATCGGCATCACCAACCCGATTCGGAAAGACACGGTTTTCGCCATCGTGCCGCTGCGGGAGAGTGCCGTGGTGACCTCCGGAAGTTACGAGAAATTCGTGGTGTTCAACGGCAAGCGGTATGCCCATATTATCAACCCCGTTACGGGCTATCCGGCTACGGGCGTTTGCAGCGTGACGGTTTTTGGCCCCAGTGCCGAAACCGCCAACGGGTTCAGTACATCGCTGATGGTGCTGGGAAAAGACGCGGGTTTGACACTGATCAATCAGTACCCGGACTACCGCTGCATCCTGATCACCGACGACGGCCGGATTTATTCATCGCGAAATCTGGATGTTAAGGCTTATCGTTTGTAGAGAGGTCGTCTATTGAGCAGATGAATCGTAAAACTGGCTGCTTAAATAGTTGTAGGACAAGGCACAGTGTTCGACAATCCGACCTCCGTTATCGACCACGACCAAAACCGTCTCGCCTTTCCAACCGCCCCGGCTTAGGTGTAAACGGACATAATGCCGATTCTCAATGGTAATGTGATGAGCGACGGTTAACCGGCGGGCATTGCGTTTGACAAAGGGCCAGCGTCTTCTGGAACGGATCGGCGGTTGAAGATGCACATAAAAGCGACGTTGAACATTTTGGGTATAAAACGCGGAGTCGGCCACTTGTTCGGCCTTAATCCGTTTCTGTACACCCTCCGACCTGGTAGCCGATTGCAACGAATAGCATTTTTGAGCAAAGGGCGCTAACAAAGACGCATCTTCTTCCACCAGGCCCGTCGAGTAAGCGGTGATATCGCCGTAGGTTTTGTGGATCAATAAGCTATCGGCATAATAATTCAGGGCAATTTGTTCATAGCAAAGGGTCTGCTGATGCAGGGAATCCTGGTTCCGTTGCAGGAAGTTGAACGCATTTTGTAGTACGGGGTCCGTTCCCCGCAGCATATCCTCCCGATGGTGGATGGCCACTACATCAACCGGAACGCCTTTTCCTTCGTAGCTGATGCGTTTGCTATTGACCGTCTGGCCGTTCGACAGGGAAATCTCCCAACCATTGGGCAAGGTCTTTCCCAGCATCCCCGAAAAAATGCCATTCGAGTTTTCACCCATCAGTTTGACATAAGGCAGTTCCTTCAGGTACAGGGCGCAGTGATCGCCCGCACTAATGGTCGATCCGCTCGTCAGGAGCACTGTCGGCTTAATGAGCTGTTTGGGACCCTGTGGTGTTATGTGGTAGGCCGTCCAGGACGAATAATCCCGGTTTCGTTTGCCAATCCGGGTTCGCCCATAGCCCACCAACCGCTTGACTTGTGTGAGCCGCCCAGCCAACGCATTCAAATAGGCCGGAGAACCACCTCCATTGATCCGGATGTCAATAATGAGGGCTTTGACGTCGGCAAAGTCGAGAACCATTTCATCCAACTGCTGGGCGAATACCGCCAAGGGCATGCCGCCAAATCCGTTTAGCTGAAGATAACCGTAGTCGCTGGATCGACAATAACCGCCAATTTGATAAGGCTCACTCCTGAATTTTGTAAAAGCACCAAATCCCTTTTTCTTCAAGGCATCCAGGGTTACCTGATGGAATTGCGCCTGCAGTTCTTTCGTTGGAAACTCATGATGAAACCGGGCGTATTTGGCACTCGCTGGCAAGTCGCCCGTTGGCGAGATAACAATGTGGCCATCTTTCAGGGGGGCCACCATGTCATTAAAAACCGCCAGGAGTTGATCGTCGGTTGTCTTTTCGGTAACCAGGGGTTTAAAACGCTGATAGTGCTGTTTCCAATCCACCCCTCTATTTTCGAAATGGGCATAATACCGGTTGAATAGGTGCCAAAACTCCTCAAAGTTTCGCTCCGGGTCAGTTTTGGGTGTTGATTGGGCCAGGCCAACCCGTTGCCCAAGACAGGACAGCAAAATCAATACGGCAAGTTTCATAGGATGCGGGAGAAAACGAGCGCAAACGTAGTTCGAATCATCAACCGTTCTAGCTAATGGTTGGCAATATATAACTATTAATTATATATGCAATAAGGCGTCCTATTTAGCGTTTCACTCCCTTCAATAACAGTCCATCAGAATCTGGCTGTGTGACTGGTAGAAGCTGACGCTTTTGCCCGTTTTCGTCTGGCAGATGGTTTCCAGTAATTCGATGACATCTTTTTGCATCGAAAGAGAGCCGCAGATCATCAGTACGCCGTTACTATCCAGTACATTACCAATAAAATCAGCATCCCGCGCAATCAGGTTGCTGACATATTGTTTTTCGCCTTCGCGCGAATACGCCAGGTGGAGATTCGTGAGTTTTTGCGCCGAACGGCTTTCTTCCAGAAAATCCCGGTAGGGGTCGAACGAGGCACGTTGTCGAAAACCGCCGTACAAATGGCAAGGCGTTTTCTGCTTATTCTGGCTGATCATCCCCAGAAACGGCGCAATGCCGGTGCCATTGGCGATCATCACCACGACCGGGGCTTTTCGGGGAAAATGAAAGTGGTCGTTGTTGACGATCCGGGCGCGAACGGTTTCACCGGGCGTCAAGGCGTGTAGAAAGCCGGAACCCAGTCCGCCCGGTTGGAGCCGGACGCTCAATTGAAGCTCGTCTTCCAGGACACCAATCGAATACAGCCGTTCACGGTGGTCGTTGGCGGGATAAATGGCCAGCAGATCGCCCGACGTAACACCCTGACTACGCTTGCTCTGGAAACGGATCAAAAACGTGCCGTCGGGCTGGGCGGTTTGGGTGTTGCTGGTGACGGTCAACGTTTCAAGCGGAAGTGCCGGAGCTTTTAACAATTCACCCGAAACCGGCATCGGCAGATTCGTTTGCTGCGACCAGGCTTCGGCCCACAAGCCAAACTCGGCCGGCGATTTATCATTGACCGTATGAATATCGACCAGCGGAATGGCCCACGATTGCCGGGCCAGCAACTGATTCACCTCGAAGGCAAACTGACAGAAATCGGGGTAAGCGTGCGACCCAAACCCGAGGACGGAATAGCGGACGGAATGCGGTTGTGGGTATTTTTCAACCCGTTTCATAAACCGGGTGGCGTTGGTCGGCGCGTCGCCCAGCCCGTAGGTAGCCGTCAACGCGATCAGGTAGTCGGCTTTTGGGAAAACCGTGTAGTTATTGAACTCGGTCAGAAACGATTTCTCCCCTTGCCTGAGCAACTGCTGGTGAATGGCCTGCGCAAACCGGAAGGTGCTGCCGTTCTCCGATCCGACCAGAATGATAAACCGGCTTTCGTCGGCTGAATAGTTATTCTTTTTGACGCGATTGGCCCGTCGTTTCCAGGTAATGGCAAAACCGGAATAGATAAAAAAGAGTATATTTCCCGAAGCCACAGCCAGAATGACAGCCCAAATGGCGCTCGTCCGGCCGGTGTGCAAATCCAGACTGAGGTTGGTGAGCAGGACGGCGGTCGGATACCGGTTTTCGCTGAGGATGTCGCCGGTAATCTGGTTGACCGTAATCTCCCGGTCTTTGAGTTTCAGCGTGTAGTAATCCTCAACGTCTTCCGAAAACGGAAATTCGAGGGTCTGTACGTCCGCCAGTCGGGTGTTCTGAAAAACCGCAAAGTCGGCCAGCGCCCGTTGCGGTTTTGACTGGATAGCGTCGAAATCAATTTGGGGAGAAACTTTCTCTTCACCAACCAGACCAAACCGGGCGAGGGAAAGGTAGGTTCCTGACAGGGCAATGAGGAAGATCGGAATCAGCGACAGCCGCCCCAGCACGACGTGGTAATACTGGGCGAAATTGTCCCGAACAATCCGGGTAAAAAACCGCCTGACACCCCGTTGACGCTGGATAATGAGCATCGTACCGGAAACGGTAATCAATAGCAACAGAAACGCGGTCAGCCCGATGAAAAACCGCCCGGCTTCGTGCAGAAACAGCGAGCGGTGCAGGGCCGTAACCCACTGGAAAAACTCACTTTGCGGGCTGGGAATCCCCAGAATTTTGCCCGTCTGCGGATCAACGAAAGCGGTCAGGTTTTTGCCGTCGGCATCGCTGCCCTTGATCTGCACAAACTGGTTGGCGTCGACGCTCAACTCACTGATTTCAGCATAGTTTTTTTTGAGCACCGGCAGTGTCTGGGCCAGGGTAAGCTGGCTAACGGCATCGACCCGATACGGCTGAATTTTCTGGGCTACGGGTTCGAACGCCAGAATAATTCCCGTTACGGACGCCAGCGCCAGCAAAAGAAAAGAAGATACAGCCAACGCTAAGTGGCTGTATCTCCACACAGAAATGGTCATAAATCCGGCCGCTGTTAATTGGGGCTGTTGGGGCTAAAGCGTACGTAGCGAATGTAGCCCGTTCCCTCGCTTTTGGCGGAAAGCCCTTCCGTCGTGAGCGGAATTTCGAGATCTTTCGCGATGTCCTGCTTGTCTTCCACGGAGCTGGCAAACCGCAGTTTGTAATCCTTGTTGAGCTTCGAATTATCAATTTCCAGTACGATGACGCTGCGATCGCCACCAGCCACTGACGCCCCGGTGATGGCACTGAGGTTGGGCGTTTTTTTGCCCAGTGCCCGGTACCATTCCTTAACGTCCGGATACCATTTTTTATCGGAACCGAGCACATACAGGGTTTTTTCGTAAGCCCCTTTCCCGTTCATGAGCGAAACCGCGATGTACGCTTTTTCGCCCATGTAGTTGGTCATCTGGATCATACATTTGTACTGGGTAGTCCCGGACTGAGCCACCGAAGCCGATGGCCGGGCGACTACCAGAACCAGCGCGAGCAAACCGATTTTAAGCAAATTGGGCATAGACTTATTTCAGAAAAGTAACGGAAACATTGCTTTTGGAGAGCGATTCATTCTCGCTGGCCAGGTCAAAAGCGGTTTCTTTAAAATTGGTCGCAATGTCCTTTTTGGCACCGATGGACAGCAGGTATTTCAGCATGGCGTCGTCTTTGGACACCATCGCGGCTTTGTGCAGGGCGGTAATGCCTTCCTTGTTTTTGGTGTTCACGTCGATTTGCAGCGCTTCCAGCCGTTTCACCAGCGAAAGGTCATTTTTGGTAACCGCCAGGTGGTAGAGCGTATTGCCGTTCTGTTGCGGAGCCTTGATATCGAGCCCTTTGTCCTGAAGCAGTTTTAGTTTGGCTTCAAATTCATCGGTTTTCGGCCCATACGACTGCACCAGGTAAGCCAGCAGGTTATCGCCGTTTTTGTCCGTTGCCTTCACATCGGCTCCTTTGCTCAATAGATAGTTCACCACTTCGGGCGAATTGCCCCGAACGGCCATCGCCAGTGCCGACACGCCTTTCTGGTTGCGCTGGTTGATGTTTTTCACCTTCGGCTGGAGCATCTCCATTACGGCCAGATCCCGGTTGGCGGCAGCCGCATTCATAAACACGGTATTGCCTTCGTCGTCGGCCTGGTTGACATCGACACCTTTGGCCAGAAAATACTGAATGATTTCGTTCTGCTTGGGTCGGCGAACCAGCGCGTGCAGCACGTTTTCACCGGCCTTGTTGGTCGCGGTCGGTTTGAGGTTCAGGCTTTCCAGATACTGGAACACCTCAATGGGAGTGGCCCCCCGGCGTCCGCCCTGGCTGGCCATGATCAAGGCGTTGTCGGTGGCCGGAACCCCGCGTTGCAACAAGGCTTTCAGGATGTCGATGTTCCCACCCCGGGCCGCATAACTAAAGGCGTTGTTACCGGCCGCATCCGTACTTTTCAGATTCAGGCCTTTCGAGACAAAATAATCCGTTAGCTTGAGATCCTTGTCGTTGGCAACCGCAATCAGTAAGGCGTTGGCACCGTCATGATTCAGGTCTTTCTTTAAATCGGCACCGTTCTGGAGGCACAGGTCATACACCCGTGTATTCGTCTGCCCGTTACCAGCCGCAAAATTCAACACCGTCATGCCGTGGCTGTCTTCTATAGTGGTTTTGGAGCCTTTCGCCAGCAGGTATTCCATCAGTTCCACATTGCCCCGACTGGCAGCCCAGTGCAGATAAATCCGGCTATCGTGGGTGATTTTGCTGACCTCGTTGCCGGGTTGCGACAGCAGGTACTTAATGGTTTCGTTGGGCGCCTGGGCATTGATCGCCATCACGACGGGATCAAAACTGTTGGAATTGAACTGCGACGGGCTGTTTCCTTTCTCAATTTCGGCTTTCACCTGACTCACGTCCGGCTTTCCCTGCCAGAACGACGGTTCCAATAGCACGTTCTTCTGGGCCTGGGCGGAGAGAACCGTGCCGAACAGAATAGCGATGAGTAGTTTTTTCATACGGATATACTGAGGTAGAAATGCTGATACAACGCGCTCAGGCTTCCTTTAAAAACCCGAACGGATTGCAAATTAATAAGATTCAGTCTAGATAAGAGACGTTTACGGTCATTAAATTTGAAAGAGACTAAATCATCCAGGGAAATTCTGGTTAAAAAGTCACGAAGCATTCTACCGGTTCCACCACACTTTGTCTTTAATCATGTCGTCGCTGCCCTGTTTAGACGCTTCGGCGTTGTTGGTTTGCCGTTCCGATTCCGGATACATCAGCCGCAGCGGGCGGGCCGTCGGCGCGGGGGCATCCAGCGAATTCGGAATGGCGGGAATGCCCAACCGGCGGTAGTCACTCCAGGCTTCGATGCTACTGAGGCTGTTCAGGGCCAGCCACTTCTGGGTGATAATGGCTTCAATTTTGTTGGTTGCCTGATCGAAGTTGACGGCCGGTTGCGCGTTATAAGCAGCAAATTCACTGGCAGCTACTTCCATGTATTTGAACGATTCCTGAATACCCTGTTCGTAGAACGTTTTGGCCGAACCGGTGATCCAACCCCGTTGCGCGGCTTCGGCCTGGAGAAACAGGCTTTCGAAGGAACCCATCAAGACGGAAGGCTGCGTAGCGGTTTTGAACAGCGCGGCTGGTCGGTTGCCGTTTTCCTGCGGTCCTTTGAAAGCCGAGGTGCTGGCCCGGTTGTACTGCGCTTCGGCGTTGGGATTTCCGAAGAGAACCCCCTTGTAATCCGTTCCAACCGACACGTAAAGCGTAGCCAGACGCGGATCATTTCGGCGTTTGTACTGTTCCAGCGCAAAAACCGTGGGCCGCAAATCCTGGTGATTGCCGGTGCTGGCACCCTGAACCGTCCGGTAGTAATTTTCCCAGAATGGATTCAGTTTCGAAGCGGTATTCAAATAACCGGGTTGCACAAACGCGTTTTCGCCCACACCCAGAAAACCGCTGCCTTCGGCCTGAATCTTCTGGATTTCAGCCGTGATATACGCCGGATCGCCCGCGGCACTCTGGTGAATCAAGGCCCGTAGTTTCAGCGTATTCCCGAATTTGATCCACAGGGTTTTGTTCCCTTTGAACAGCACATCGTCCGCACCGGGACCCACGCCGGCGGGTGCATTTTTGAGGTCTTCGATGCCCGCGCTGATCAGGTTGATGGATTTTTCGTACACGGTTTTTCCGTCTTCGTAGCGGGGTGTCGGGTGCAGCGTTCCCTGCAACGCATCGTCGAACGGCAGGTTATTGTAGAGATCCACGAGCCGGGTGAAATGCCATCCCTGCATGATTTTGGCGATTCCGGCGTAAACCAATGCGCCTTCCGTTTGCGCCTGTTCCTTGATCAACTGGTAATAGAGCAGGTTAGTGTACCCATTCTCCCAAACCGGAATGCCGTCGCGCTGGTGACGAATGGCCGGGCCGTTGTACGACTTCAAATCGACGAACAGGTTCACGCCTTCGCTAGTCGTTCCCCAGTAACCGGCCCAAAACGCGCCAATCTGGTTGAGCTGACCAGTTTCCTGATTCACCGTGCTGACCAGAGCCGCCGGGAGCTTGGCACTCAGCGACAGGTTTTCGCTAACCGGGGCGTTGGGATTGTTGTTGACTTCCAGAAACTCGCTGCACGAACTGAACGAAACCGTCAGTGCAGCCACTAAAACGAGCTGTATTATCTTCTTCATGTCTATTTCTCAGAATGTTAAATTCACATTGAAACCGTAGGTGCGATAGGGCGGAACCTGGCGGAAGCTCAGGTAACCGTCGGTGCTGTTGTAGAGGTATTCGGGATCGCCGTACTGGTTGTCTTTGTGTCGGATGATGAACAGGTTCGTGCCCACGAAACCGATGCTGGCTTCCCGAACTACCTTCTGTTTGCTGAGCAATGCGGCAGGCAAAGCATACGAAATGCTGAGTTCACGCAGTTTGAAATAATCGGATTTGGCGGCTGTATTGATCTGGATTTCACCCTGTTTGGTCCAGAATGCCTTATCGCCTTTTGACAAAACCGTGGTGTTGGGTGTAAACGTACCATCGGCATTCTGAATCACCGAGTTCGGGAAAATGAACGGTTGGCGGTCAAACTCGGCGGTGCGCGGATCGGTTCCGGCGGTATACATCCGGGGCACAATCTCGGAATACAGCCAGCCGCCCATCCGCCAGTCGAACTGGGCACCCAGGCTAAACCCTTTAAACTGTAGTACGGTACTAATCCCCATTTGATACGGCGGAACCATCGTTCCCAGATGAACGGGATCGGTCGCTACCAGCGGTTCGCCGGTCGTGGGGTTGATGATCACCCGACCCTGCGGATCTCTCTGGTAATCACTGACCTGAAGGCTGGGGTATTGCTGGCCAATGTTGGCGTACGACTGCCGGAAAATGTTGAACGATTGGAGCCCTTCGTACAGTTCTTTCACTTCATTGTTGATGTGAGTGTAATTAAAACCCACGTTCCATTTCAGGCCATTCCGGCGAATCACATCCCCGTTCAGGCTCAATTCGACGATGTTGTTGGTCAGTCGGCCGGCATTCACCACGGCGCTGCTATAACCCGTTGCGCGGGAGGTCGTTGCGTTGAAAATCTGCCCTTTCGAATCCGAGAAAACGTAACTTCCTTCAAAGTTCAGGCGGTTATTCAGGAAACTCAACTGCACACCCGCTTCGTACGACGTCACAAATTCCGGCTGAATGTTCGGGTTCGGATACCGCGCGCCGGGCGTAAAACCGACCAGATTGCCGAACGGAAAACCATTGGTCTGGCTGTACGGATTGTTGAGCGAATAGGGGTCCAGCGTTACGTTACCGGTTTTGTTCCAGGACGCAAACACTTTCCCGAAGGACAGAACACGGCTGTTTTTCAGGGCGTCGATCGCTTCGTTGAACACAAAGGAAGCACTCACACCGGGGTAAAAATACGAGCGGTTTTCTTTGCTCAGCACCGAAACCCACTCGTTTCGTCCGGTTAAAGTCAGGAACAGGTAGTTGTTGTAACCGCCCGTAAATTCGCCGTAACCCGCCAGAGAGCGGTATTCCGTGATGCCTGAACTGCCGGTTAACTCGCCAATTCGGGTGCCGGGGTTGAACAAATCGGGCAGTAGCAGATTGCTCGACGAAATGGTGGCGGTTTTGGTGTAATCCGAACGGAAATTCTGGCCCAGAATCAGGCGGGTGCTGAATTTGCCAAACGTCTTGTTGAAATTCAGGATCAGGTCGCCGTTGAGTCGTCGGAAATTATTGCTGCCATCGCTGACGCTACCGTTGACGTTCCGCCGACCGGCGGCTTCGAATTTGCCCGTCGTGCTGCGGGTCTGCGTCGTGGTGCTGAACAAACCAACGCGGTACATCGCACTGAACCAGGGTGTTACCTGATAATCCAGCTCCACTTTCCCGTTGACGGTTTGCTGCTCGTTCAGGTCGCGGATGTTGTCGATCTGGTGGTAAGGGTTTTTCTGCAAATCGGTGAAAAAGTACGACGGACTGGCAAACGAAGTCGGATTTCGCCAGTCTTTCATCGAGTTGAAATCGAAGTTGGCCGGCAATTGGTAGGCGGTAATCCACGGGCCGTCGGGCGTCGTGTTTTTCTTGAAATAGACGTAATTGACGTTATAAGACGTATTCAGTTTGCCGAATTTCCGGGTTCCGTTGAAACGCGCGCCCGTCCGGTGGCTCTTGTCTTCCGGAATAATTCCCTTGATGGCAACATCCTGAACCGAGAAGAAATAGGTGGTTTTTTCGTCACCGCCCGAAAACGAAACGTCATTCTGGAGATTGACGCCGGTTTCAAACAAATCGAGCCGGTTATCACGTGAGGGAGCTGCATACAGCAACTTATGCCGCGAACCGCCGGGCAAAACCGGGCCGAAATCCTTCATCGAACCATCGAAGGCGGGTCCCCAGGATTCGGCCTGCGTCGGGTCATACACGCCGTTGACGCCCTGGCCGAATTGGGTTTGCGCGGGCGGCAGCAGAAATACCTGCGAAAAGGTGGTCGTATTGCTGAATTTCACCGTTCCCCGGCCCCGGGTGCCGCTTTTGGTCGTGATCATCAAGGCACCATTGACTCCTTCCGAACCGTACAAAGCTGCAGCGTTGGCCCCTTTCAAAACCGTAATGTTCTCAATGTCGTTGGGATTCAGGCGGGTGATTTCCGGAACCGGAACGCCATCCACCACATAAATCGGCGCGTTTTTGGCCCGGTTGAGCGAACGACTTCCCCGCATTGTGATCTGAATCTGCGGGTCTACCTTGCTGTCGTACATATTGATCCGCAGCCCGGCCACCTTGCTCGTCAGTCCAAAAAGCGGATTGACGGTTTTTCCCTGATTCAGGCTTTCGTTGCTGACGACCTGAGCGCCACCGCCAAATTCGCGGGCGGCCCGTTTGATGCCTAATGCGCCGGTAACGACCACCTCCGAGAGTTGCTTCAAATCTTCTTTCAAAGCAACATCGAGCGTTTTAGTATTCTCCGTAACCGTCATTTCCTGAGCTTCATAACTGATGAACGAAAACACCAGGATCTGCCCCGGATTAACCCGGATGGCATACTCGCCCTGTTGATCAGCGGTGGTTCCCTGCGAGGTTCCCTTGACGGTAATGGTGGTTCCCGGAAGTGGTGCCCCCGTCGTCTGCTCAATCACTTTGCCCCGGATGGAGCGTCCTTCCTGGGAAAAAGCGGTTGTGGTGAGTGTCAGAAGAAGGATGAAAGTGGATAGTGATTTTATCATAGAGTTTGAATTTTAATCCTGGATTAGAAGGTTCTAATTTTATTTAGACACAGTCTAATTAACTTTACGGCCGCAAAGGTAAAAATGGAATGAAAAGGGAAATGACGGATAAAGGAGAATCGATGACGCCATCGGGAGAAATCGGCGTGATTGGATTAACGGGAATACGGGAGTCGACCCTGATCCGGTACAAGCCGGATTTTTTTGGCGAAGAAAAAGAGGTTCAGATCGAAGAATGGGATCACTGCCAGAAGGAAGGATCAGAGGGCTCCAGCTATGAATTTATTTCGGGCGGTATTCACATCTGGTACGGAAATTTGAAACTCAAAAAGAATATAAAAGCACTGTTTGCTAATTCTGGGCCTTACATCCACATGCTTTTTTCAATCCGGTCTGACCGTTTTTACACTTTTGATACCGTTGGGAAAACCGCTTATAAGTTTTCAACGATGGAGCATAATATTCTGACGCTGCCGGGCGGGGAGGTGTCTGTTGATCTGGCGTGTTCGGATCAGATCGAGTCGCTTTCCATTAATTTATCCCCTGAATTATTTCTGAATTATTTTCCTATTACGAATCCCCTGTTTTCAAGATTCGGAACCAGTATACAAAAGCAGATTCCAGCCCGGCTGAGCCGGAAAAACCTGCCCATCATCCCTAAAATCAACACCTTACTACATGAGATTGTGCATTGCCCGTTGAATGGGTACAGCAAGCGGTTATACATTGAAGCAAAAATTATGGAGTTGCTGGCGATTCAATTCGATCAGTTTGAGCAACTGAGTACGGGGCCGGTTTCTGCCCCGTTAAAGAGTGGAGAGGTAGAAAAAATGCACCAGATCCACCAGATTATTTCAGAAAATCCCGCAAAAAACTTTTCGTTAAAAGAGTTATCCCGGCACGTGGGAACGAACGAATACAATCTGAAAAAACACTTCAAACAGGTTTTTGGTAGTACGGTTTTTGGGTATATTCAGAAGTTTCGGATGGAGAAAGCAAAAGAAATGCTGGCGGATGGTACACTAAAAATAGCCGAAATTAGCCGACAATTAGGCTACAAACACGCCACGCATTTTACGGCCGCGTTTAAAAAATACTTTGGATATCTGCCCCATAAAGTGAAGGCTTTCTTCCTGATTGACTTTTTTGAATACGATCTTACCCTGCTGTTCGAATGCCTCTAGCAAGACCGGCCATCAGACGGATGGGGCCGTTTCGGTAAACTGAAACCGGGTTTGGGGCAGGCTTTCGGGGTACTCATCCCGCAGAAAGGCAATGATATTTTCCCGCAGAAAACACCGCAGATCGAAACTTTCCGGGGCATTGCGCGAGGAGGTCAGGATGCGGATGACGACGCAGGTCGGTTGGGTGTCGGTCACCTGAACCACACAAACTTCCCGGTCCCACAGCGGGTTGTTTTCAACCAGTTCTTTCGCCTTCTCCCGAATGCGATCAACGGGGACATTATAATCCAGATACAGTAGGACCGTTCCCAATACCGACGCGTTTGACCGCGTCCAGTTCTGGAACGGTTTTTCGATGAAATAGGTAATGGGCAGAATGAGCCGACGGCGGTCCCAAACCCGCACCACCACGTTGGTCAGGTTGATTTCTTCAATCCGGCCCCACTCGTTTTCCACCACCACGGCGTCTTCCACCCGAATCTGCTGCGTAAAGGCAATCTGAATACCGGCCAGCAGGTTGGCGATGGTGCGCTGGGCGGCAAAACCGATGACCACCGACGCAATCCCGGCGGAGGTCAGGAAGCTCAATCCAATTTTGCGCCCGCCATTGAACGACAGCAGCAACACGGAAAAACCAACGGCAATGACCAGGATGGAGACGAGTTGCCGGACAAAGACAATCTGGGTTACGAACTTCCGCAGGTGCAGATTGACGTCGCTGGCCGTGTCATACCGGCGGATGATGAGTCGTTCCAACACTTTCAGAAGTTGAACCACCAGCCAGGTGGTGGTGATGACAAAGGCAACTTCGGCGGCTTTGGAGGCATACGGAAACCGCTGAAACGAACGCTCCTGAATGTTGGTGATAATCAGAAAAAACAGGGAGGGTACGAAAAAATAAAAGGCATTGCGGACGTATTGACGCAGAAAACCCAATGCTTCAACATGGCGACGGCGGAGAATCATCCGGATCGTTTGCGCCACAATCATATTGACCAGCAATCCGGCCCCAACGGCCACGGCCAACAAAAGCCAGCCGGAAATTTTCCGGTTGTGCCGCAGCCAGCGATCGATCTCCGTGCCGATCTGGCTGAAATTATCCCAAAAATCCGTCCAGTTCATGGTATACTAATCGAGGAGTTACCTATAAAAGAAGCCAGAGATAGAAATTGTTGCCCGGTTTTGGGAAAGATTTTTCAGCAGCGTGCACTTACAACGCCCGCATCCAGTACACCATCGGTTTGGGCGTCGATGTTACTTCGCCAAGATCAGGCCATTCGAGGCTGCTCCGCAAAGACGGTTCTTTCTGATATCCTCTTTTGAGCCAGAACGCGTCGTTGGGCCGGTAATCGAGCGGTTTGGCGGGGTGGTTTTCTTCGCGTTCAACCGAGCAGAAGCAGGTGAGTTTGAACGTGCCGGAACGGCGGGCGTGGGCTTCCCGTTCATCGAAAAACCGGTGGCCTAAACCCTGCCCCCGATAGGCCGGAAGTAAAATGCTTTCACCGAAATAAAAGATCGTATCCAGGTCAAAACCAGCCTGTTCGAATGGCATCCGGATGTCGGCGGTTTCGTCCCGCAACGGAATGCAGGTGGTGGCTCCGACCATCTTTGGCCCGTCATACACGGCAAACAGAAATGACCATTCCGACCGTGCGTAGGTTTTCAGGTATTCTTTTTCGTAGTCGATTGTGCCTTCGTAGAGATACGGATAGTCACGAAAAACTGCAATCCGGAGAGCCGCCAGATCATCAAAAACCGATTCAATTTCCGGGCCTTTTTTCGTCAGAAAAGAAAGCGATTGCATGGGGTGCGGTTTTAGTTTGAAACCGCTTGAATCCACTGAGGCAGGTTGTAATAGGTCGTTACGCGGGTTATTTTTTCGTCAGACACTTCCAGAAAAGCCGCTGCCGGAACAACGTAGGTTTGGTTATTCGCTGGTGGCAAACCGTCTTCGGCCTTTTTATAAACGCCATTTACGACAAATTCAACGGCGACCCGTTTATCCGATGGTTCACTCAGGAAAACCAACTCCGTCAATTTTTCATCGTACGATTCGTCCATGTGATGAACAAAGTCGGTGAATTTTTCCAGGCCAATGCGCGCTTCGCCCTGATTGGGTTCGTGCCGGATGTCGGGGTGTACCAACGCCAGCATGCCGTTCCAGTCTTTTTGATTGAAGCAATCGTAATAGGTTTTGACAACGTCGAGAGCGGTCATTGATTCGAATGGGTTTGTTTGGCGCAAAGATAGGAAGGATTACGCCAAAACCGGCTTCACTACTTTTCCGTGCACATCAGTCAGCCGATACCGCCGTCCCTGGTGTTTGAAAATCAGCTTCTCGTGATCGACGCCCATGAGGTGCAGAATCGTGGCCTGAAAATCGTGGACGTGGACGGGATCTTTGACAATGTTGTACCCAAACTCGTCGGTTTCGCCGTACACCATGCCTTTTTGAACCCCCGCACCGGCCATCCAGACCGTGAAGCAACGCGGGTGGTGATCGCGACCGTAATTCTCTTTCGACAGCTTGCCCTGCGAATAATTGGTGCGGCCAAACTCTCCGCCCCAGATCACGAGCGTGTCGTCGAGCAGTCCGCGTTGTTTCAAATCCATGATCAAAGCCGCCGACGGCTGATCGACGCTTTTCGTCTGAATCTTGATGTCGTTCGGCAAATTCCCGTGCTGATCCCAGCCCTGGTGATACAACTGCACGAACTTGACGTCCTTTTCAATCAGCTTCCGGGCCAAGAGGCAATTGGCGGCAAACGTTCCCGGTTTGCGCGAATCGGGGCCGTACAGGTCAAAAATGTAATCCGGTTCTTTCGAAATGTCGAGGGTCTCGGGCACCGACGTCTGCATTCGGTACGCCATTTCATATTGCGCCATCCGGTTGTTGATTTCCGGGTCCAGCACCTGTTTGTATTGTTCCTGATGCAGTTTTCCTAAATAATCCAGCATCCGCCGACGACTGGTTTTGTCGATGCCCGGCGGGTTGTTGAGGTAATAGACCGGGTCGGGGCCGGAGCGGAAAACCACGCCCTGATGCACGGAAGGCAGAAAACCGTTGCTCCACAACTTGGCATACAACGGCTGATCACCATCGCGCCCTTTCGAGAGCAGCACGACAAAGGCCGGCAAATTCTGGTTGTCGGAACCCAACCCATAGCTGGCCCAGGAACCAAACGATGGCCGTCCCGCCTGCTGCGAACCGGTCTGGAAAAATGTCACCGCCGGATCATGGTTGATGGCTTCGGTGTTCATCGAACGAATGAAGCACAAATCATCCGTAATGCGCGACGTGTAGGGCAGCAACTCGCTGACCCACATCTGACTACGACCGTGTTTGGCAAACTTGAACTTGGAAGCGGCCAGCGGAAACCGGCTTTGTCCGGAAGTCATTCCCGTCAGGCGCTGGCCTTTCCGGATGGATTCGGGCAAATCCTGGCCCCACATCGTTTCCAGTTTGGGCTTGTAATCGAACAAATCCAACTGCGAGGGTGCCCCGCTCTGAAACAAATAGATGACCCGCTTCACCTTCGGTGAAAAGTGCGGTTTGCCCAGTGCGCGGTTTTCTTCGCTCCCGGCCAGCCCTTTCGTCGGATTGAGCAAGGATGCGAGGGCAATGGCTCCCAAACCGGCGCTGGTTTTGCCCAGAAAGGTCCGGCGGCTCAACTGATCGTGCAGTTCGTCTTCCAGGTTGTTCATGATCTTGGTTGAAACCCTGTCAGCGGTCAGAGACCCTGACAGCGGTTTAGTAAGGTCAGTATAATGAAACAACGATAACCGCTGTCAGGGTCTATCGACCGCTGACAGGGTTATCGATTATCGTTTGATAATCGCTTCGTCAACATTCATAATCGTGCTGGTCACCACCGTCCAGGCTGCCAGCTCAGCAGTCGACAGGGTTTTATCGACCGGATATTCCCCTACGCTTACTAATTCCATCGCCCGTTTGGGGTTTTTCCTGAAATCGGCGAGTTCTTCGGTATACAACTGCTTCATCAGGGCCACTTCGGCGGGCCGAACCGGGCGGCTGGTCACGGCTTTAAATACGTAACTGATCAACGGCTCATCCCGCAATCCTTTCTCCAACGCCTTTTGCCCCAACACCCGGGCGGCTTCCACAAACTGCGGGTCGTTCAGCGTCACCAGAGCCTGCAAGGGCGTCGAGGTTTTCTGCCGTTTCACGATGCAGGTGTGCCGTTCGGCGGCATCGAAATTGAGCATCATCGGGGGCGGTGACGACCGTTTCCAGATCGTATACAGACTTCGGCGGTAGAGGCTGTCGCCATGACTTTGTTCATACTTGATGGCATTTCGGGTGGCCAGGGCTTCCCAGATACCGGAGGGTTGATACGGAAGTACGCTGGTGCCGCCAATTTTGCGGGATAATAAACCGCTGGCAGCCAGAGCATTGTCGCGAACCTGTTCCGCCGACATCCGGTAGCTCGGGCCACGCGAAAGCAGTGAATTGTCCAGATCGGCTTCCAATTTTTTGGCATCTGCCACGGACGACTGGCGATACGTAGCCGACATCACAATCATTTTCTGCAAGGCTTTGGCGTTCCAGATGCCTGCCCGCCCGGTGCCATCCCGGAAGCGAACGGCCAGAAAATCCAGCAGTTCGAGGTGGGAGGGAAGGTTGCCCTGATTCCCGAAATCATCACTGCTTTTGACCAGTCCCTGCCCAAAATACTGCTGCCAGAACCGGTTGACCATCACGCGGCTGAACAGCGAATGGTCCGGATGCAATAACCACATCGCCAACCCCAGGCGGTTTTTCGGATAGTTGGCCGGGAAAGGCATGAACTGCTCGGGTGTTGCGGGCGTCACTTCTTCGCCGGGCGCGTCGTAGGCTCCCCGTTTGAGCAGAAAAGTTTTGCGGGGGAATTTCCGCTCTTTCATCACCATCACCTGGTCGGAATTGTTGTACAGCATCACTTCTTCCGCCCGGTTTTTCTGATATTCCGCAAACGCTTTTCGGTAGGTCGAGTCGTGGGCGGTAACGTAATACGTGTACAAACCGGCGCGTTGAGCCGCCGTCCGTTTGGCCGCTGGCGTAAACAAGGCCGTTGTCAGGGCGTCCGGCTGACCCGCCAGTTTCGGAATTTCCAGCGGAGTCAGGGTGCGGTTATAAATCCTTAATTCGTCAATCGCGTAATCTTTGATGTAATGATCGTGGATGCGGCCAATCAGGAAAGGCGACCCGGACCAGTTTTTGCCATTTTTTCCGCGGTCGATGCTGTGAACCAGGTGGTCGGTAATGATTTGAAGTTGAGTTGGTTGCCCGTTCAGGTACAACTTAATTCCACCTGCCCGGCCCGAGCCGTCGTAGGTCATGGTCAGGTGAAACCACTGTTTGTAGCGGATTTTGGCGACGGTTTCCACATCGAGGCTGTTGTCGGGCCAGACGTGGTTGATCGTGAGCTTAAACCGGCCATCTTCCAGCAGACCAATTTCGTAGCCCCGGTTTCCGTCAAACGGCCCGTTCGACTTGCCCATCAACATCCCTTCCAGACCCGGCTTGGCCACGTTGAACCACGCACTCACCGAAAACGGCTCGTTTTGCTCAAAAAAGCCTACTTTTCGGGGCAATTCAATATTGCTGTCGCCCTTCAGATACCGCGCCATTCCAACTTTCCCTTTGATTTGGTACGGGAAACTTTCCGGGTCGCCGGCCAAACGCGCGGGTAGCGTGTCGTTCACCTGATTCCAGAAAGCATTGCGGGGATCTTTTTCCAGTTCTTCGTGGGTTTTCGGAACGGCGGGTTTCTTCACTTCCGGCAATCCCAGTTTCTTACGCCGTTCTTCCTCTTTCTTTTTCAGCTCGTCTTCTTTTTTCCGTTCGGCGTCTTTCAATTTCTTTTCCTCCGAACTTTCGTAGGCTTTAAAATCCCGCCGATCGGCCTCGTCGAAAGTGTAATGCGCCACCAGACCGACGTTGACCGACGAAGCGGGATTCCGTTCCGCCTGCGTCAGCCACTGACCAAAAGCCTGCTGGTATTCGGGGCGATTGGGATTCAAGCGTTGTTGTAACGGTTTGATTTTCTGGTGAATGAACTTCAATTTGGCGTCGACCTCCGACGAGGTGAGCGTGATCGTCGGGGCGGGTTCGCCGTTGTACGGAATCTGGCCGCGCTCGTTGTTGTTGTTGAAAAACGCAAACAGCGAATAATAATCTTTCTGGCTGATCGGGTCGTATTTGTGGTCGTGGCAACGGGCGCACTCGACGGTCATGCCCAGCATCGCTTTCCCAAACGTATTGACGCGGTCGGCGACGTATTCCACCCGGTATTCCTCATCCACAATCCCGCCTTCCTGGCTCTGCTGGTGGTTGCGGTTGAACGCCGTGGCCAGGAGCATGTTTTCAGTCGGCGGTCCGCCGTCGCGGTTGGGCAGCATATCGCCCGCCAGTTGCCAGGTGATGAACTTATCGAACCGCAGGTTTTTGTTGTATGCCCGAATCACCCAGTCGCGGTAGGGCCACATCGTCCGCAAACCGTCGTCCTGGTAGCCGTGCGTATCGGCATACCGGGCCGCATCCAGCCACTCAACGGCCTGACGTTCACCATAATGCGGACTGCTGAACAAGCGGTTAACCACCTTTTCGTAGGCATCCGGTGACTGGTCGGCCAGAAACGCATCCACTTCGGCCACCGTCGGCGGCAAACCGGTCAGATCCAGCGAAACCCGGCGCAGCAAGGTCGCTTTATCTGCTTCGGCATTCGGCGATAAGCCTTTCTCTTCAAGTTTTTTAAGGACAAAATAATCAATCTCATTTTTGGCCCACTTCTCATTTTTAACCTTCGGAACCTCCGCCAGTTGGGGCGCAATCAGCGACCAGTGTGGTTTGTATTCGGCCCCCTGCTCGATCCAGCGAACCAGCAAGGCTTTTTCTTCCGTCGTCAGAATGAGATTGGATTCCGGCGTTGGCATCCGGTATTCGGGGTCGTCAGAAATGATGCGGTGGTAGGCTTCACTTTTGGCCAGATTACCGGGAACAATGGCTTTTTTACCGCTTTCGGCTAAGGCTTCATAGGCACTTTCGGCAATGTCCAACCGCAAACCGGCTTTTTGCTTGGCCTTATCCGGGCCGTGGCAGGCAAAGCAGCGATCGGATAAAATGGGTTTGATATGGAGGTTGTAATCGACTTTTTCGGGCAATTTACTTTCAATCGCCAGCAGTTCAGCCGGTTTTTCGACGCTCGTTTCACACGAGCTTCCAACGGCCATCGAAAACAGGCCGATTGCCGTGCTGAGCAGGAAGGATTGAACTCGTATGTCGGGTAAATGACGCATACGAACAAAGGGGTTTAAGGGAAAAACACAATGAATTTACGAAAATCAAGCGGGTTTGTAAAGAAATAAACCAATTCGGCTTCAAAAAAGTGCTATATCCTTGCCAAAACCGGTGTCTCGTCCGAAAGGAATCCTCACTTCGCTTTTGCTTTTTCGGCTTTGGCCGAATCCGCTTTGGCAAAGGCCGCAATGGAATTCTCGCCCAGTCCCATGTTGATTTCCAGTCCCGGCAACGCTTTTTTCAATTCTGCCACACCCGCATCCGTCACTTTGGTTTGCCAGAGGTAAACGGTTTTGAGGTTTTTGATACCAGCCAGTTCGGCCAGCCCGGCGTCGGTCACGGCGGTCCCGTACAGATTCAGGTATTCGAGATACGGCAGGTTTTTCAGGTTTTTCAAACCGGCGTCGGTTACTTTCGTTTGTTCCAGGTGCAGTTTTTGCAGGTTCTTTAACTGAGCCACCTGCGCCAGTGTCGCGTCCGAAACTTCCGTATCCCCCAATTTCAGCCAGACAATCTGCTGGCTCAGTTTCGGCAGCGAAACCGCCTGCGCATCGCTGAAGGCCCGGGCGTTGACCGCGCTGACTTCCAGTTGATTCTGTTCTTTCGACAGCGGCAAAACCAGCAAACCGGCTTTTTTCAACTCTTCAATTGCTTTGGGATCAGCAGCCGGCAGTTTCATCGTCAACACCGGCGACTCCGGTGCCGGACCGGTTGCAACCTGCTCACCGCCCACGTTTCCGCCACCCGTTCCGAGTGCGGCCAGGGCCGGTTTGATGGTGTCGGTCACTTTCAGTTCGGCCACCTTTTTGTCGAACGGTGCGCCCTCGTTGATCCACCAGGTGAGCAGCGCAATTTGATTTTCAGTAAGTTGGGTTTTGCCTTTGGGCGGCATGTGGTGGTCGTCCTCTTCCGGCAACAGACACACTTTAACCAGTTTGCTTTGGTCGGCTTTACCAGCGACTAGAATCGCACCATCTTCGCTGCCCTTCTTGATCATTTCGGGCGAATCCAGCCGCAGATCGGCCTTCGATTTTTCCGGATTGTGGCACTGAATGCAGCGGCTTTTCAGAATCGGATGAACAATTTGCTGATACACCATTGCCTGATTGACGTCTTCGATGGGTTTCGCGGCTTCTTCCGCTTCCTCGCGGGGCGGAATCCCCGCCAGCGACCGGAAGGGTTCGGGAGTATGTTGGGTCAGGAAGTCGGAACCGTGGGTGAGCGACCCGCCTTCGTGGCCAGCCGCCAGCAACAGCAAAACCGCTACGCCCAACGCGGGGTAATACAGCAGGGGGCCAAAGCGGATTTTCGGCCCAATCCGTTCGTGCTTGATGGCCCAGGCCACCCAGGCAAAAACCGCTACGCCGATGCCTTCCCACATGTGGTTGTTCAGCGTTTCCTCTTCGTAGCCACCGCCCAGCGAAAGCAGATAACCGAAGATACAAGCCATCGTGGCACTGACGGCCGACCAGAACAAAATCAACGTAATCGTATGGGAACTAACGGTTTGGCGACGCGTCAGCCGGTCCAGTTCGAGCAGGCCCGCAATCAGCAGAAAACCAATCGGCAAGTGGACGATGAGCGGGTGGAAATGCCCAAAGAACAAAGCCCACTCGGAGGGTTGCGGTGCGGTAGCCTGTAAAAGAATAAAAGGAGTCATTGAATCAATCGGATGTTCAATTTTGGGAGGAACGTCGGCCTGAGCAGAGCCTGACGAGTATGCGTATGATTCCAAGCCGGGCCAAAGTTGTTTCCGGCCCGGCAAACGGTATGGTTGAGTTCAGGAAGCAGGCCGTCATTACAGGCGTTTGTGCTTGCAATGACGGCCGATTTTATCAGCTAACGCGCTGTAGTTTCACCGGATAGGTTTTTTGGGAAGCCCATTGCGGCACATACACATTTTCGTCGCCATCGACCAGAACGTCGTGCGGGTGCATGAAGCCGGTGAAGCTCGTGTCTTTCCGCTGTTCTTCCAGTTTGCCGTCTTTGTAAACCGGTGCCGAACCGCCCGGCGTGGAAACCACCTTGTCGTTTTTATCCAGAATCTGGATGTAGCCCGAGTTCGGGTAGGCATCGGACGTACTGCGGAACACCGCACCGTAAATCATGTCGCCGTGCAAAACCGGCCGACAGATGTACGAACCGGGTAAGGCGATGGTCGAGAGGTATTTGCCATCGAGCGTAAACCGCTTCAGGCAGTTGTGACGGCGGTCGGTAATGAGCAGGGTCGGATTGGCTTTGTTGCGGGTGTCGACCAGAATGCCGTGGCAGCAATCGAACTGACCGTTTTCGGAGCCTTTGCCGCCCCAGTGCCGGATGTATTTGCCCTTGGCGTCATACTGCGTGATGTAGTTCAGGCCGTAGCCGTCGGCGATGTAAATATCGCCGTTGGCGGGGTTGATGGCGGTTTCGGTCGGCGTAAACTGCGTCGGGTAATCGTATTTGCCGGTTTCTTTCGGGTAATCGATTTTCAGCAGTTCTTTGCCTTTCAGGTCGGTTTTGATGACCTGATGCCGGTTGTTGTCGCAAATAAACAGGAATTGTTCCCCGCCTTCATTGGCCAGCGTCAGGCCGTGGGCACCGGGGTAGGTAGTGCCCCAGGTTTCGAGCAGTTTGCCCGATTTATCGTAAATGATGACGTTATTCTTCGTCTCGTTGGTCAGCAGAATCAGGCGGCCTTTGGCATCTTCCACCATTTCGTGGCAGTCGTTGACCGGATTTTTGCCCGCATCCAGAACGCCCCAGTTTGGCACGACCCGGTAGCGGTGCGAGCCATGTCCGACGGTTTTTTCATCGGCTTTGGGCTGGGCACCAAAATTAATATGGGGAATCGTTAATCCGACGGCGGTTGCGGCTGTGGCCTTCGTAAGAAACGTGCGTCGGTTTACAGGTTGTGAATTCATAAGAGCAATTACAAAAGGTTTAGGAAATTGGGTGTTTAAGCTACGACAATTCGAGAAATCGTTCCGGATTGATGCCCCGGTCTTCCAGCTCGAACGAATTGTTTATAATAAGTTGGTGAATATACTGCCAAAACGGGCGATTTGTCAACCAAAAATTCAAATCGACGTTCAGAACACTCTGAAAAAGGTCGCCGGGGTAATATTCTCCTTCGGCAAACGGGTTTTTGGTGAGCCTTTCAAGCGCCAGCGGAATCAGGTACGGCAATGAAATTCCTTCGGCAATCAGCAACCGGATGTCTTCCGTGCTAAACTGGTTCAGGGGCGTCTGCCGCAGGGCGTAGATCTTCTGACTCCGGTTGTCGCCAAAATCCGGCTCTTCTCCACTTGTTTTCTCCAGATTGTCAAGGGTTTGCTGCTGCCAGTTTTCCTCCATTGATGTATGGTTCATGTCAGACAGGAGACGCTTTCAACCGCAAATTTATCGCGTCCGAAACCACTTCTGTACGTGTAAAGGTATCTTTTTTATTGGCGGAAAATCGCGGGGAATGGTGAAAAAACCACTAAAAATTTATTTTTCATCCGCCATGTGAGGTAATAAAGTGCAAACTTGTCTATGTTAAATACCACCTGGTTTAGCAACACGCTGCATGCAACAAGTACCCTTAGACGATACCGAAAATAGCGGAGATTCTTTGCCGCGCTTTTTGGGAAGCCACCAGCCGCTTCAACCCGGCAAAGTGACGGACGATGAATTGATCTTTCGCCAACTCTTCGCTCAGGATCCGAAACGCGGTTGCGAACTGCTGTTCCGGCGGTATTACACCAATCTGGTCAACCACGCGGTTCGGTTCGTCTACTCCAAAGAAGTGGCCGAGGATCTGGTGGCCGAAGTCTACACGGCTTTCTGGCAGGATCGCGTTTTTGAGCGGATTACGACGTCCTACCGGGCGTATCTCTACCAGACGGTTCGCCACCGGTCCTACAACTACCTGCGCTGGGAACTGCATCCTTCCGATTCGCTGGACACCCTGCACACCCAGGGCATATCACCGGCACTGCAACCCGACGAGGTGCTGCATTACAGCGAACTGCACCAGAAAATTGAAGACGCCATCCAGAGTCTGACCCCGCAGTGCAAGCGGGCGTTTCTGCTGAGCCGGATTGAAGGGAAAAAGTACCTGGAAATTGCGCAGGAGATGCAGATCAGCAACAGTGCCGTTGAGAAACTGATGATCAGGGCACTCAACCAGTTACGTCAGGAATTGAAAGGAGAATGGTTTATCAGTCTGCTGCTGGGGCTGGTTACCTATGCTTTCTGATGGGCCGATGACACCCTTCTTTCTCCAGTTGACTAACCGGCAAAATTTGAATCTGCTATGGAACCTTTACTGATAAAACGCATTGTATTCGATTTTTTCGATGGAAAAGCGACGGCGATCCAGCGAAAATACCTCGAAGAATGGCTGACGGACGAAGCCAACCACGAAGCCTATTACCAATACCTGGATGAATGGGAAAGCCAGCGACCCCAGTTTTCGGTAGACGCCGAAAAAGCACTGACCGCCTACCAGCGGGTGCTGGAAGACGACCAGCCGACCGTGACTCCATCGAAAGTGCTGCCGGTTTCCCGATCCGGACTGTTTCAGAAATGGCTCCCCTGGGGCATAGCGGCTTCCATTACCTTGCTGGGCCTGCTGGGTGCCTACGTTTTCCGGACCCAAATCCTGTATGAAACCCACCGGACGGCCTTCGGACAAACCAGCGAGTATAAACTGGCGGATGGAACGAAAGTGACGCTGAATGCTAATTCCAGCCTGCGCGTTCCCCGGTTTGGGTTTGGGAACAAAACGCGGGAGGTGTATCTGGAAGGCGAAGGCGAATTTAAAGTGACCCATACCGCCAACAACCAGCGGTTTATTGTCCGGACGGCGGATCGTTTTCAGGTCGAGGTGCTGGGTACTGAGTTCGTGGTGTATGCCCGGGCCAAAGGCAAGCGGGTGTTTCTCAGCAAAGGCAAGGTGAAGCTGGATCTGCCGCAGGGTCAGCAGCTTTACATGCGGCCCGGCAACGTGGTGACGGTGGCCAATTCCGGTCGGTACCGGCTCACCCAGACCAAAACCGCCCGGCCGTATGTTGCCTGGAAAGACCACTGGTTTTACTTCGACAACACCTCCCTGACCGAGGTCGCCGATCAGATTCAGGAGCAGTTTGGAATCAAAGTCGTGGTGCCCGAACCCAAACTGGCCCAACGGCGGATTGCCGGTAATTTCCGGGCCGAGCAGGCCGACGATCTGTTCCAGATTTTAGCCGAATTGCTGACGATCAACGTGGTGAAAAAACGCCATTATATTGAATTGACTACTCCTAAACACCCTTAACCATTCCTATTCCTAAATCCTACTCAATATGGTAATCTCATTTTTACAAAAAACGGCCCTGGTTTCGCTGGCGGTGCTCAGTCACCAACTGACGCAGGCGCAACCGATTGCCCTGGCCCGGCAACAAAGCCGATCGACGGAGGTGATTCAGACCGTTCCGGCGGCAGGCCAGAAAATGAAAGAAGTGTTGACGGAATTAAGCCGCCAGCATCAGGTCAGTATTCTGTTCGAGGAAACGACGGTGAACGGTATTGTTGTTCCGGCCAACGTCCGGCTCCGTTCCGGGAAGCTGGAAAAGCAGTTGGAAACCCTGCTGAAACCGTATGACCTGATGTTTAAAAAGGTGGGAAATCAGGCCTATTACATCATTAAAAATCCGGCCAAGACCAGCGCTCCGGCCACGCCGGCCCTGGAATCGGTGAATACACCGGTTTCACTAAAGGAGCCTACCGCGGCAGGAAGCCCGGTTTTCTCCCCGAATGCGCCATCGGTCAACATCGCCGACTTCACGGTGAGCGGGAAAGTGTCCAGTGAAAACGGCGAAGGGCTGCCCGGTGTTAGCGTGGTGATCAAAGGAACCCAGCGCGGAACCGTAACCAATGCGGAAGGCAATTATTCGCTTTCCGTTCCGGAAGCCGCCACTGGCGCGACACTGGTTTTCAGCTTCGTGGGGTATTTGTCTCAGGAACTGAACGTGAAGGCGTCGACGACCGTGAATGTTTCGCTAAAACCGGACGACAAGGTACTGGAAGAAATCGTGGTCATTGGCTATGGTACGGCCCGGAAAAGCGACTTGACCGGGGCCGTCGGTTCCGTTAAAGAAGCCGAATTGAAAGAACGCCCGGCGGCTTCGCTGACCCAGGCGCTGGCGGGTCGGATGCCCGGCGTGCAGGTCAATAACAACTCGGGTCGGCCCGGCGGTCGGACCACCATCCGCGTTCGCGGGTTTAGCTCCATCAACTCCTCGAACAATCCGCTTTACGTGGTCGACGGGGTGATGTTGCCGCAGGGAACCCAAAACCAGTTTAGTTCGGCCATCGACTACATCAACCCCAACGACATTGTTTCGGTGGAAGTGTTGAAAGATGCCTCTTCGACCGCCATTTATGGCGCGCGGGGTGCCAACGGCGTGGTGCTGGTGACGACCAAAAAAGGAAAATCGGGTGAAGGTCAGGTTACGTACAATGTCGATTTTAGCGTGAATGCGATTGGTCCCAACCGCCCAAGGGTTCTGAATTCCCAGCAGTATATGGCCGTGGAAGACCTGGCCTGGGCCAACATGGCCAAATACGATCCGGCGGGGTGGGCGGCTGGCAAATGGGCGTATCTGAACCCCAAACTACGCCGGATCGACCCCCGCGTCTGGAATTCCGACGGCAGTCCGAAGTATGATACCGACTGGTTCAAAGAAACCACCCAGAATAAACTATCACAAAACCACCAGTTGGGTTTCAGCGGAGGCAACGACCGCACGCAGTATTCGATTTCACTGGGCTACCGCGACGATCAGGGCTTGCTCAAAACCTCGTACATGAAGCGGTATTCGGGCCGGTTTACGATCGACGATCAGGTGAAATCGTGGCTAAAAATGGGCGGTACGCTGAGCTACAACAACCAGACGGAGAACCTGGTGGACGTGAATGACGCCGTGGCCCGCCAGATTGTGGAAGATTTCCCGTTCTTGCCCGTTCAGTACGAAGACGGTTCTTTCGCCAATAACCGGGATTTTCCGTTTGCGGAAGGAACCATGAGTTCGTACCACCGTCTGATGGGTCGCCGGTATATTCTGAACACGCAAACTACCACCGGAAGTCTATATTCGAACATCAGCCTGGCCAAAGGGCTGGAAATGCGGACGGTTTTGGGAGCCAACGTCCAGACGCAGGAAGTGAACCAGTCCAGCACCCGGACGCTGGAAATTGGCGCAAACGGGACGGCATCGGCCAACAATTTCAGAGACTCGTTCTGGTCGCTGGAAAACTACCTGACCTATAACAAGCAGATCAACGACAAACACGCCATCAATGCCCTGTTGGGGGTGTCGTGGCAGGAATCGAATTACTTCACGATTGGGGCCAGTGTCCGCAATTTTGCGACGGACTATTTTGGTTTCAACAACCTGGGCGCGGGTGCCACCAACCCGGCGGTGAGTTCGGGCGCTTCCCGGTTTTCGTTCAATTCCTATTTCGGCCGGATCAACTACAGCCTGATGGAGAAGTACTTACTGACCTTCACCGGTCGAGCCGATGGTTCTTCGAAATTCGGGAACAACCACAAATTCGCGTTCTTCCCCTCGGCGGCTCTGGCCTGGCGGGCATCGGAAGAGGAGTTCCTGAAAGGCAATTCCATCATCTCGAATTTGAAAGTGCGGACGAGCTTCGGTTTGACGGGGAATTCCGAAATACCGCCTTACTCGTCGCTGTCGCTGCTCAGTTCGAACTACGCAACCATTTACGGCGATAGCCGGGTGTCGGGTACGGGAATCAGCCGACTGGCCAACCCGGATCTGCGCTGGGAAAAAACCGCCCAGACGGATATTGGCGTCGAACTGGGCCTGCTGAAAGGCCGGATCAATCTGGAAGCGGATTACTACTACCGCAAAACAACCGACATGCTGCTGGATGCGCCGGTTCCGCGCACGAGCGGCTACGGCACGATTCGCCGGAACGTGGGTTCGATGCAGAACAAAGGCTTTGAATTTGGTCTGAACACGGTCAACATCGACGCGGGCGGTTTTCAGTGGAACTCGACCTTCAACATCTCCTTCAACCGCAACAAAGTCTTGTCGCTGGCCACGCCTTCGGACATCTTCAACGTGGGTGGGCCGAACTTTACGAATCCAACCAACGTGATCCGGGTGGGCGAACCGGTCGGGTCGTTCTGGGGGCTGACCCGCGTGGGCGTCTGGAGCGAAGCGGAACGCGAAGAAGCGGCCCGGTTTGTGAGCTACCGGAACGGTTTGACGATGCTGCCGGGTGACATCAAGTACCTGGATGTCAACGGTGACCGTGCCATCACGGATGCCGACCGGAGCATCATCGGGAATGGTAGCCCGAAAGCCTGGGGTGCTTTTTCCAACACCTTTCGCTACAAAAACTTCGATTTAACGCTGGAGTTGCAGTTTTCCTACGGCAATGATGTCATGGATCTGAACATCTCGACCAGCGAAGACCGCCAGGCCCTGGCCAACAGCTACACCTCGGTGTTGAATGCCTGGACGCCGACGAATCAAAACAGCCAAATTGCCGAAATCCGCGATACGCGGGCCGGTTATGTGTTGAACGTAGACAGTTACTGGATCAAGGACGGTTCGTTCCTGCGGGGCCGAAACCTGCTGTTTGGGTACACGTTTCCGGGTGTTGTAACCAACAAACTCAAACTGAACCGCTTGCGGGCCTATGCCACGGTGCAGAATTTCTTCCTGCTGGTGAAAGACAAAATCATCGGCGACCCGGAAGTAACCCCGACCAATCAGGGTGATAGCAACAGTGCGTTCTCGCAAGGAATGATCTGGCACAATTACCCCAAACCGACGACGTTCATGTTTGGGTTGCAGATTGGGCTGTAATTTAGGGACGATTAAGCGATAGTTCAGTACATTCTAACGTATTCAAAATTCGATTTTCAAAAAATGAAACATATCCTTCATAAAGTGAGCAAGGTGGCCCTGCTGGGTGCCATCCTGCTGGGTCCGGTGGGTTGTTCCGATTTCCTCGATGAGCAGGCACCCTCCAACCTAACCCCCGACAATTTTTATACCATTCCTGACCACGCCGAAGCCGCCCTGGCTTCGGTCTACGCCGACCTGCGTTTCATGGGCGACGGGGCCGGGATCTTCTCTTCCAACTGGCAGTTGCTCGAGGCCCTCACCGGCACCTCGACCACCGAAACCGCCCAGAACTCGGATTTGAACAACCTCTACGGGCTGGTTCACGACGGCAACACCGCCCATGTGGTCAACTACTGGAACGGACTCTACAAGGTCATCGCCCAGGCCAACCAGGTGCTCGACCGCGTGCCGGCCATTACGCCCATGCCGGATGCCCAGAAGACCAAGATTCTGGGGGAAGCCCGGTTTCTGCGCGCTTCTGCGTACTTTACGGCGGTTCGTCTGTGGGGTGACATTCCTTTGATTACCAAACCGCAAACGGCCACTTCGGAAGATTTCCAGCCCGCCCGTGCTTCCCAGGAAGAAGTTTATAAACTGATCGTGGAAGACCTGGTGGCGGCCGAAGCGGCCGGACTGGCGTGGATGGATGTCAGTGGCCGGGCTAACCTGGCGGCTGTCAAAACCCAACTGGCGAGAGTCTACCTGACGATGGCGGGTTTCCCGCTCAGCAAAGGTGCGACGCACTACAAGCTGGCGGCCGACAAAGCCCTGGAAGTGATCACCTACTCGAATGCCAACCCGACGGTGATCAACCTGTTCACGACGTATGAAGATGTACACCGGGAAAGCACCGAAAACCGCCTGGAGCACCTGTTCATGCTGCAATACAACACGCTGGTGGCGGGTAACCCGATGGATAACATGTACCCTAACTTCAAACCGGTGACCTTCAACGGTCCGTCGGGAACGGGTAGCACGGTGCCAGTTCCTT
>NZ_QOWE01000019.1 GCF_003334855.1 Larkinella punicea | reverse complement strand
TTTTTTTGTTGGCATGTCTTCGACATAAAAAGACCTCCTTTCTGGTTTTGGCGTTGTGGTGATGCTCAAAACTAAGAAAGGAGGCTCTTTTTTGCACATCCCCTAAAATTCGGGATGACTCATGTTTCAGAGAATGAGACCACCAGCCGCTTGATGCAAAAACGAAAGGAAATCTTTCGGGACTTGTTCCCGAATGTGATGCGGCTGTTTGAACTCATCAAGTCGCAGCAGCACCGAACGCTGGCGTTGTTGCTCCAGAACATCGAATCTGAAATCTTCCTCAATCGCATCGCCCGTCGCATTGCCCAGGAACGGCCCGATCTGCCTATTTTCACCATTCACGATTCGATCGTCACCACAGTGGGTAATGAGACATATGTGAAAATGATCATGCGTTAGGAACTCGAAAAAGCCATCGGTATTCGCCCTTTTCTCAAACGAGAGTACTGGCAAGAGGAGGTGTTGGAGAATTTAATTGGATAGATTTTTCGCACTGAATGTGCGTTTCAAAGTCCTAAAGATCCCTGTAGTAAGTAACTCATTGTCATTTTGGTGGAAAAGGAGGATAGCTTATCCAGAAGGCATCAATACTCTTCGATGAGTTTCTCAAGGGTATAAGGCGTCCTTTCATTGCGCCGTCTTTATTTTAATAGTTCGAGAATTGTTTAATTCCTCTATTTTTTACTGCCCCTTTTCAGGCAAAAATCAAGACCCCCAAATAATGTCTGATCCTCAATGTTAAAAAGTCCAGGATTTAGGAACGGCTCAACTGGTAGACTACTTTCCAATTGTTTTTAAATCAAGAGCACTAATGATCAAAGATTTCAGCTTCAAAACAAAATAAGGTTTGGTACATTTTCAGAACTTAACGACCCTACTATAAAGGGGATTTAGGCGAAGAAAGCGAAAGTGCTGTTAATAATAAATGCGAAATTTTTTGTGGCACTGTAAGTAGTCAATAGTGGGTTACTTGTCTTGAACATGAATCTTGCAGAAAGGTATTTTTTAGAGAAATACTTTTGCGTTTCTTAGCCATAAAACAAAGCCTGACAAGAGTGCTAAGATCCGATTTTCATCCCTGCATTCACAATAATACCTATCACTATGGCCTAAACGTGTACCAATCTCAGGATTGTTCCTTATGTCGACCGAAGGTTACGCTCACTTTTCCTGCACTAATTCTTAATCCTTTATGCAAATCTCTATCAGTTTTAAATTCTCAGTGATGCTGACGCTGCTTTCAATAACGGCCTGTTCGGCGCAAACCGTAGCGACTGCCCGGACGCAACCTGGCAGTCACGAGAAACTGGCTTCCGCCAAATTAACAACACTTTTACAGGAGTTGAAAGCATACTACGGAGTTGATATATTATATGCTGACCGAGCTGTGCGACATATCAGCCAATCGCCATCAGAGATTAACTGGAATCTGACCGTTGAGCAGAACCTGACCCGGCTATTGCAACCCTACCACTTAACGTTTTCCCGACAGACAAGTGGATCCTATGTTATTGTAAAGAAGAGAAAAGAGGATGGCGTATCGGGAATAAAAAAAATGGACAGGCAGCCGAATGAAGAAGCCCCCAATGGCTTTCTCGCGGCTGTCAAACTGATGCAACTGCCCCAATTAACACGTCCGGGAAATATTATTCCCCAAGATCAGGAGGTGTCGGGAACGGTGACGGACGAGAAAGGAGAGACCTTACCCGGTGTAAGTGTGTTGGTGAAAGGTTCGCAGCAGGGGACAACCACCGATGCGGATGGAAAGTACAAACTGAGGGTTTCTAACCGTGAAGCAGTGCTGGTTTTTTCGTTCGTTGGCTACGTGTCAAAAGAAGTGGTTGTGAGCAATCAAACGCAGCTTAATGCGTCCTTACAGGCCGATACCAAAGCGCTGGAAGAAGTGGTCGTGGTTGGCTATGGCACCCAGAAAAAAACAAACTTGACCGGAGCCGTATCAACCATTGACTCGAAAGCAATTGAAAACCGGCCCGTTAGTAATCTCGCCAACGCCATGCAGGGTACCACGCCGGGGCTGGCCATCACCCGCACCGGCGGACAACCCGGCAACGAAAATATCGCCATTCAGGTACGGGGTGCTACTTCGGCCAATGGCAATGTCAACCCTTTGCTGCTGGTCGATGGGGTGGCAGCCCCTATTCTCACCTTGCAGACCATCAACCCCAACGATGTTGAAAGCATTAGTGTCCTGAAAGACGCGGCTGCGGCTGCCATCTACGGGGCGCAGGCGGCTGGCGGAGTGATACTGGTGACGACCAAAAAAGGCGTAGCGGGAAAAACCACGTTCGACTATTCCAATCAGATTGGGTTTGACTGGGCACTCAATGTACCCGAACGCCTGTCGCTGATGGAAGAAGCACAATTTGCGAACCTGGCGCGGGCCAATTCGGGGGCAGGCCCGGAATACACGGATGAAGATCTGCAACGAATTCGGGATAGGGTCGAATATGTCGTCAATCCGGTCGATACCAATCGATACATTTTTTACAATCAGAAAGATTTGGTGAAGCAAATGATCCGCGACCGGTCCTATATGCAAACGCATAACCTGTCGGCGCGCGGAGGAACCGATAAGCTGAGTTTTTTAGCGTCGCTGGGGTATTACCATAAGCAGGGCGTATTTAAAGTAGGCCCCGATCAATTACAGCGTTACAATGCCCGACTCAACCTGACGGCTCAATTGACGCGCAAACTGTCGTTCGACTCGCGGATTGCCTATACCCTTGAAAAGCAAAAAGCGCCCGTTAGTGCCACCGACGGCAATGCTCTTCTCTACCAGGTTTATCGGCTCCGGACCCGTTGGCCGCTACTTACTCCGGAAGGTCGGTTAAACGGTGAAGGCGGTTCTTCAGGCAACAATACATATGCGCAGCTAACTGCCGGAGGCTACAACAACCGTGACCGAAATTATTTTGACGGGGTATTTACGTTTCGGTTAGCCGAGGTCGTGAAAGGGCTCCAGCTCCGGGCAATTTATGGGGTACAGTATCGACTCGAAGACCGGGAACGCTTTGCCCGAACGATTGAACTCTGGAACCGGGTAAGGCCTTCATTTTACCTCAATAATCCGAACGTATTTGAAGTAACGCGCGGTACGCGGCTCAACAATAACATTCAGTTGCTGGCCGATTACAACACCCGGATTGGAACGAATCATACGATCCAGGCCCTAGTGGGGTATCAATGGGAAGATGGACGGTTTTCCAGTGTGTTTTCTTCGGCCAACAATCTCGCCAGTAATGATTTGCCTTCGCTCAACCTGGGTAACGATCTTACCAAAGTCAATACACAAACCATAGAAACGTTTGCGTATCAGTCGTATTTCGGGCGTATCAACTACAATTTTGCCGACAAGTACCTTTTTGAAGCGACCCTGCGCGTGGACGAAAGCTCGCGGCTGGCCCCCGGCAATCGCCGAAAAGCATTTCCGGCGGCTTCGGTGGGCTGGAATCTGCACCGTGAAAACTGGTTTTCGTCGGTATTACCGCTTTTCTCGGAATTCAAGTTGCGGGGATCCTGGGGGCAATTGGGAAGTGCGCTGGGCAACAACATTGGCCTGTACGACTACCTGAACCTGCTCGACCGGGGTTCGGCCCTCATTCTGGGCACCCCCGAAGTTCGATCCACGTACTTTTATCAGGGGAGTGTACCTTCGTCGAGCCTGACCTGGGAAACGGTAGAGACGGCTAATGGCGGTGTAGACCTGGGCTTTTTACAGAACAGGCTCCAGCTTACGGTCGATTATTATGTAAAATTTAACCGCAACATGCTCACTCCGTTGCAGTTGCCTGCTACGTTCGGTGTCAGTACGCCCCTCGTCAACAACGGTGAGTTGAAATCCTGGGGTTGGGAAACCGAATTGCGCTACCGGGATAAAATCGGAAAAGATGTCAATTATTCCGTCGCCTTCAACCTGTCAGATAATCAGAACCAACTGCTCAGTTATGCCGGTCGGAAAGTGATTTCGGCCGGAACCGTCAGCATTCTGGAAGGGTATCCGATCAACTCGCTGTGGGGTTACAAAACAGATGGTTACTTCTCATCGGCGACCCAGGTGCAGGAATGGGCATTTCAGGATAACCGTACTGGCACAGGGGACGTAAAATACCGTGACCTGAACGGTGATAACCGCATTACGCCGGGCAACGGCACCCCCGAAAATCCCGGCGATCTGGTCTATCTGGGTACTAATCAACCCCGATTTCTGTTTGGCTTCAACGGAAGCGTGCAATGGAAAGGACTCGATTTTTCATTCTTTTTTCAGGGGGTAGGCAAGCGTTCGTTTTTCCCGGCTATTGCCACCGTCATGCCCCTGAATCAGGGCTGGATACAGGCACTGGCGATTCACCGCAATTATTGGACCGAGACGAATGCGGATGCGGCCTTCCCGCGTCCCTACCTGCAGGGTACGCACAATTATCTCCGCGCCGACAAGTGGATGCTCAACGGACAGTATATGCGGCTGAAGAATATTCAGATCGGGTATTCGCTCCCCGTTCAGGCGATCAGCAAAATAGGGTTGTCCAGAGCACGGTTGTTCGTTACGGGGCAGGATATTCTTACATTCTCGCGACTGGGTGTCTTTAAACAATTGTTCGACCCTGAAAACCAGGATAATGCAACCAGTGATTATCCTTTTTACGGTACGGTAGCCGCCGGTGTTAACTTGACATTTTAAGCCTGTTCACCCTAAACCGCATTGAAACGACATGAAAATAATTCGACTATTTATTGGGCTGTTGATGAGCCTGTTCGTCGTAAGTTGTGACGTCGACCGTATCCCGGAGACGGCACTAAGCGACCAATCCTTCTGGAAAAGTGAGAACGATTTGAAGGCCGCTGCCAACTATTTATATACCTTACTGCCGGGCATGCCCATAACCGACGACATCTGGTCAGACGATGCGTTTGCTACGGCGTCCAATCAAATTAGTGATGGGTCGCGGCTGGTACCGGCAACCGATGCCGATTTCAATGCGCCCTACCGGCTTATCCGGGCCGCCAATAATCTGATTGAGAAAGCCCCCCTGGCGTTGTCGAATGGTGTCGGCCAGGCTCAGGCGAATGTCTACATCGGAGAAGCCCTGTTTTTCAGAGCCTTCGCCTATTATGGACTGTTACAGCGATATGGTGATGTACCGCTGATTCTGACAACACTGCGCGAAGATGCTGCCGAGTTGTCGGCGCCAGCCAACTCCCGGAGCGAAGTCATCGCCCGCATCTACAAAGACCTCGATGAAGCGGCCAATTACCTGCCCACCCCCACCACCTTAGCCAATGTCGGCTATGGTCGAATCAGCAAAACGGCGGCCTGGGCGTTTAAAGCCCGTGCTGCCCTGTTCGAAGGAACCCGTTCCAAGTTTCATGCCTACGGTAATCCAGCTACTCATCTTACGCTGGCTCAGGAAGCAGCAAAAAAAGTGATGGACAGCAAGGAGCATGGGTTATTTGCCAGCTACTTCAATTTATTTCAATTGGCTGGTGAGGGCCGACAGAATCGGGAAAATATTCTGGTCAAACAATATGGCGTAAGCGTTACCGAATCAATCGTGAACCACAATGCCTCACGGGACTACCAGACCGGACGCTCAAACCCGACCAAAGCGTTAGTCGATTCATATTTAATGACCGATGGACTTCCGATCACTAAATCGCCTTTGTACAAAGCCCCCGTAGCATCGATTGATGTGTTTACCAACCGTGATGGGCGTCTTTCCGAGACGGTGGCCAAGCGGGGTGACCCTTGGACAAGCGATCTGGCCATTTTCACGATAGCGCTTTTAAATGCACAACGCACGGGTTTTGCCATGCGCAAATACATGGACTTTACCGATTATCGGAATCTGCGGAGTTACATCGATTTGCCGATCATTCGCTATGCAGAAGTGTTGTTGATTTATGCCGAGGCTACTTACGAATTGTCCGAAAAAATCAGCGATACTGATTTAAACCTGTCGATTAATCTGCTCCGTCAGCGCGGTAAAATTCCGGCGCTCACCAATGTCTTTGTCCAAACCAACGGTCTGACTATGCGGGACGAAATTCGCCGGGAACGGCGCGTGGAACTGGCCATGGAGGGCCACCGATACTGGGATTTGATTCGTTGGAAAACCGCCGAAATGGAATTGCCGAAACCCATTCTGGGCAACTATTTTTTTGCCAGTGAGTTTGGCACACAAACCAAACCGCTCCTGACAGCTGATAACTACATTCTGGTTCAGGAGGCCCGTTTCCGGAGTTTTAAACCCAACCGGGATTACCTCTGGCCTCTCCCAACGAACGAACTGGCTTTAAACCCAGGGCTAAAACAAAACCCGAACTGGTGATCGTGTATGCATTAGTCCTACTTATCGAAGGATTCTGAGGACTTTCCATGTTAGTCAACTATTTAATGCACCTTAAAAATTTTGTCGTATACCTGGCTGTTCTGGTCATATCGACGTCATGGATGGCCTGTCGTGTTGCCAATCAAGAGAAAACCGGATCACAGGCTGCTACTCGTTTCGAAACGTGGAAGCGGCAAGACGTTCCCTCGAAGAATCTGGCTCAATGGCGGTTTTTAGGAATTGGTAGAGCCTTTGCCACGATTGGCAACCAAACGTGTCTTGAAGAAGCGGAAAATTCGGAAGGGGTGATGCTGTTGAGCCCTGATTCGTACGGAAAACAGGTTATTGTCCGGTATCAGTTTTTGCTTTTATCGCCCGCAGCGATCGTCGTCACCTTGTTGTCGGCCCGCAACAAGGCCACCGATGGGCTGACCATTCCCGCCGATTACAACGGCGCCATGAACTTCTGGACTGGGTCGCGGGAGAATTACTTTTTCGTTTTCCGAAACGCTCCGCATGGGGGGACACCCTACATCACTCGCAACCCCGGCGCGCGGGTATTAACCAGCGCGCCGGAGCAGGACGGTTTGCTCACCGGCATTTACTATAACGTAGAGGTAGGTCAGAATCTGTCAAGAATATGGGTGGCTATAAACGGTAAAACCGTGCTGGAAGCGGACGACAGCGACACGATTCCGGGCGGACGCGTAGCCTTACGCGTCAGAGGAAGTGCGGACTATAAGGCTGCCGTATTATTCAAGAATCTGGTGATATACTCGAAACCATAGCTAATAATGGAATGATAACCAGTCAGTTTTCTTATTATCTAATGTTTGCTGTTATCCGGAATGTCGGAATAAACCGTAAGACAGTGTTCAGACTGCTTGCATTTATCCTTGTTTTTTCCTTTAGGACCTTTGCCGCCGACGAACGGAATTTACTGCAAAAGTCGGCCGATGTGCGTCGGCTGGATCAAACGCTGATCCTCCATCAGAAATGGGTCACTTACCCTGTCTATACCGATCGGGCGGGGTGGGATAAAATGACCGGCTCGCTAAAGACCTCCCTGATTAAGAAAGGCGAAGAAAACCTGAATTATACATGGCAGAAGATCACCGCTTCGGGCTATCTCGAATTTGAACGGAGTGGATCGCGGCTGGGGCAGGAGGAACCTTTCAACACCAATACCGTAGCCTTTAACCATCTGGTAGTGGCCGAATTGGCGGAGGGGAAAGGGCGCTTTATGGATAAAATCATCGATGGAGTCTGGTTTTTTTGCGAACAGACCAGTTGGGCATCGGTCAATAATCTCTTTGTGATGACTAAAAATCGTCCTCCCCGATCATTGCCTAACCCTGATGAGGCTATTCTGGATCTGGTAGTGGGCGACATGAGTACGTTGCTGGCCTGGACGCACTATTTTCTGACGGAACCAATGGACAATGTAAACCCGCTTATTAGCCAACGGTTACGCCATGAACTTCAACGGCGGATTCTGGACCCTTACATGCAACGGGACGATTACTGGTGGCAAGCTCTGAAACCCACTCAGACGTTTGTCAACAACTGGAATCCGTGGTGCAATTTCAACGTGCTGGCTTGTTACATGCTGCTGGAAAATGACCCACAAAAGCTGGCTCAGGCCGTTGCACGCACGATGCAGTCGGTCGATAAGTTCATTAACTACAACCACGAGGACGGAGGCTGTGAAGAAGGACCGTTTTATTGGGACCTCGCTGCCGGAAAGCTTTACGAATACCTTGCTTTGCTGCACCAGGCAACAGGAGGTAAGGTATCGATCTTCGACCAGCCGCTGATCAAAAATATGGGCGAATACATTGTCAATTCCTACATTGGTAATGGCTGGGTGGTCAATTTTGCCGATGCGCCTGCCAAAGTTTACAAACCGGCGGGCATGATTTATCGGTACGGTAAGGCGGTCAACAGCGTACCGATGCAGAAATTCGGGGCCTATCTGGCGCGACAAAGCCCGGATTATGTTAACTGTAGTTGCCACGGAAGCGGCCGGGATTTGACCCGAACGTTAGAAAATCTGCGAACGTGGGAAGAGGTCGAAAAAACACCAGGGGCCTTGTCGACACCACCATATTCATGGTATCCTCAAACTGAGTTGTGTTTCATGCGGAGCGGCAACTATTTTCTGGCGGCCAAAGGAGGACACAACGGCGAAAGCCATAACCACAACGACGTCGGTAGTTTTATTCTTTTTTACAAAAACAAGCCGCTGCTGATTGACGTGGGCGTGGGTACGTATACAAAGCAAACCTTCAGCAACAACCGATACGGCATCTGGACCATGTTGAGCCATTACCATAGCGTACCAAATATAAACGGTATATCCCAGAAAAATGGCAGGAAATACCGCGCCAGAAACGTTCGGTTTGATTCGGCGAAAAAGACGTTTTCGCTCGACCTCGCCGAGGCTTACGATTCGGCGGGCGTTCAGCAGTGGAATCGCTCGTTTACGCTACAGCCCGATGGTGTCGGTCTGGTGCTTCGCGATGCGTTTGTATTGGGCGAAGTTAGGGTCAACAATCAGTTCCACTTCATGTGCGCCCGCCCGCCCGACATAACGGAGAAAGGTGTGGTTGCTTTTTGGGTAGATGGGGAACGGTTGACACTGCAGTACGACCCGTTGCTGTTTTTGGCCGAAGCGGAGCCTATCGATTTGCCAGATAAGCGAATGTCGAACGTATGGGGGAGTCAGATTTATCGGTTGCGGCTGACAGCTCTCAAGACCGCCAGCAAAGGGACGTATAGTTTCACTGTAACAGCTCTCAAGTAATCAGTGACGACAATCATTCGTATAGCAATAAAACTCTAATGGAAAACTATGAACCGCAAGGATTTTCTGCTCACACTGGGTTTTGGAATGACGGGTTGTTTAGGAGTTGAGGCCTTTCCCATTCGGAAAGGGAAACGTTATTTTTCAATCCAAAAAGCAAATGGACGCTTTTTTTTGAAAGATCCTACCGGTAAACCTTTCTTTTCCATTGGGCTCAATCATATCGATTCAGCCACGTTGAGGTATCCCGAAAATGGCAAAATCTGGCAAGAAAAGTACCAAAATAGCCTCAAAGAATGGCTCACAAAAGATGTCAGCCCCAATCTGAAAAAATGGGGGTTTAATACCGTTGGATGGACTCAGGAAGTCGTTAACCGAGGAATGACCAATCACCGGCATTCCCGTAATTTTACGGCAGAAGAGTATCGGTGGCTGAATATGCCCTACTGCCATATGCTTCATTTTGCGGACTTTCATCAGTGGGATGCCGAAGTTCGCCATCCTGATTTTTTTAGTCAGGACTTTAGGGATTGGTGCGACTACGTGGCTCGGGATGAAGCGGCCCGCCTGGCAGACGACCCCAATTTGATCGGCTATTTTTATCTCGATTGCCCTATATGGGTCCATACTACCAATAAAAACAAGTGGAAAGGCCCCATTTTCGATCCCGAATTACTGAGGACTGAAAGCGGAAAAAAGGAGCTGTCTCGAATCGCCCGTCAGTATTACAAGGTAACCCACGAGGCAGTCAGAAGGTACGATACAAATCATTTGATACTCGGTGATCGGTATGAAGCTTCCAAACTTCTCTCAGAAGAAGTGATTCAGGCGGCTTTGCCATACGTAGACGTTCTTAGTTTTCAACACTTTTCTACTCCCCCCCAAATCCTTCAGAACCTGGATTTTTGGTACAAAAAAACGGGGCTGCCTACGCTGGTGGCTGATTGTAGTCACGCCATTATTGATAAGAATACAGGACACGAAGAGCATACCTCACAAGGTTACGAAGAGATTTATACGCACTTGCGTAAGGCACCTTCGTGTATTGGCTATCACCTGTGCGGTGCCTATTTAGAAAATCGTGTTCGTAAAAAAGGGCTACTAACCGAGCAGGAAAAACCGAATGATGTCTTCATTCAACAGGTAAAAAAAGTAAATCTGGAGATGGAAGCATGGGTTTCCGATTTTAAACGTTGATCGGGTCGAATGCAAAAATGCGGTTATCCTAATAAAAACTTATTCGAACACATAATTCTGACCTTTTTTGCTATACAGGAAAAATTGCCATATAATATGATCCGTATACTTTTGACATTTCTATCTGTAATCCTTCTAACCAATGGCTGGGCGCAACAGGTACTGGTTCGTCAGCCTAATGGTTCACTGACGCTTGCTAAAACAACCGCAGCCAGACCTCGAAACATTGTTTTCATCCTCACCGACGACCATCGCTACGACGCGCTTGGTTTTCTGAAAACGCAGACGTTCATCCAAACGCCTAACCTCGACCGGCTGGCCAAAAATGGAGCCTATTTGCCCAATGCATTTGTAACTACGGCTCTTTGCTCACCGTCCCGGGCGTCAATCCTGACGGGGTTGTATGCCCACAGACATCAGGTAGTTGATAACAACAATCCCGTTTCTAAAGATCTTGTTTTTTACTCACAGTATCTGCAAAAAACGGGGTATCAGACAGCCATGATTGGCAAATGGCATATGGGCGGAGAATTCGATGATCCGCAGCGTGGGTTCGACTATTGGGTGTCGTTCAAAGGACAGGGCTCGTACTTGCCCGAAAAGAACGGGTTGAATGTGAACGGCAAAAAAGTCCCGCAAAAGGGCTATATCACCGACGAATTGACGGATTACGCCCTGGATTTTATGGAGCACCGCAGGAAAGACAAGCCGTTTATGCTCTATCTCTCCCATAAGGGCGTTCATGCTGATTTTATACCATCCGAACGAGACAAAGACCGGTATAAAGGCCATACCTTTAAGCCGCCTGTTAGCATGAACATTGGCAGTCAGAACGATGCCCCAATGTGGTTACAGAATCAGCGTAACTCCTGGCATGGCGTCGAGTATCCGTACCACAGTCAGTTGGATATTGGTATGTATTACAAACGATACGCCGAAACTTTGGCCGGCGTCGACGCATCGGTTGGTCGTGTGCTGGATTATCTGCAAAAAGAAGGGATGCTCGAATCGACATTGGTGGTATATATGGGCGACAATGGCTTTATGTTCGGTGAGCACGGCCTGATTGATAAACGCACGGCCTACGAAACCTCTATGCGCGTACCGATGCTGGCGCATTGCCCGGAGTTGATCAAACCCGGTACGGTGGTGAATGAGGTGGTGGCGAATATCGACATCGCGCCGACCTTTTTGGAAGTAGCTGGACTGAAAGTGCCAACCTACATGGATGGGAAAAGTTTTTTACCACTTTTGAAAGGTCAGCAGAAACCGTGGCGAACGGGCCTTTTGTACGAGTACTACTGGGAACGCAATTTTCCGCAAACGCCCACGATGCACGCCCTACGTACCGATCGCTACAAATACATTCATTATCACGGCATTTGGGATACGGATGAACTCTACGATTTACAGACCGACCCGAATGAAGTGAACAACCTGATTCGAAGCGAATCGTATCAGACTGTTGTCAATCAGATGAATAAGGAACTGTTCGATATTTTGCAACAGACAAATGGGATGTCGATTCCGTTGTATGAAGATCGGGGCCACCAGAATAATTTACGAAATAAAAAAGGCCCAAAAGCTGCCGAGTTTCCCCCGTTTTTGGAGCGCGATGGCAACTAAAAAGAAAAATAGCTAGAATTTGACCTATTTAAACATGGTCCATTCAGGTGTCCTGTTGGTCCTGACAGCTGCCTGCTATTCGAAAAAACTGGTGCGGCAGGCTGTATTCTATTGCTTTTTATCCAAGTAATACTAAAAATTGTCAAATATCCTGTAAGTAGTTGCGATGGCTTTACTTGTCTTCAGGCAGTCAATGCTAACCGAATGCTTTCCCAATGAAACGCAAAGCCCTCGCTCTATTTATTCTTGCCGGTTCCATGCTACAGGTCATGCCGAGTCTGGGGCAGATTGCCAGCAAACCAAATATCATTTTTATCCTGGCCGACGATTTAGGTTATGGCGATTTAAGCTGTAATGGAGCTACCAAAGTATCCACGCCTAACATCGACCGACTGGCTAAGGAGGGTATGCGGTTTGAGAATGCCTATTCACCTCACTCCGTTTGTACACCAACCCGCTACGCCCTAATGACGGGTCGCTACGCCTGGCGCACCTGGAACGGCCATCAAACCATCTGGTCGCCCGACCCGATGCTAATTGACACCAACCGACTGACTTTACCCAAAATTCTGCAGGCCAAAGGCTATCATACGGCCCTGCTGGGCAAATGGCACCTGGGTTTCGGACTGCCAGGTACGCCCGGTTGGGATGATTACAAGGGGGCGGATTATAACCTGCCATTAAAGCCGGGGCCGCTGGAAGCCGGATTCGACTATTTCTGGGGGGTGCCGCACGTGGGCTTAAAACCGTTCGTGTACATTGAAAATCACCGTGTAGTGGGCTTGACGAAGGATAAAAACATGCAGATCAAGCTGGATAAACGTTGGGATGGAACTGAGACGTCCTATTATGAACGACTACCTCCCCCAACGCCCAACCATGACTTCATGGGTGAGGAAGATATTCGATATGCCCACCCCGATCTGGGCATTGCCATGACCCATAAAGTCGTGGACTGGATTGAAAAACAAGGGACAAAAAACCGAACGTCGGACCGGCCCTTTTTTCTGTATGTAGCGCACCGGAACATCCATGGCCCACTCGCCCCCCATCAACGGTTCAAAGGGACCAGTTCCATCGGTGTTTACGGCGACTTTATCAACGAACTCGACTGGTCGGTTGGAGAAATACTGAAGGCACTGGACAAAAAAGGGCTAACCAAAAATACCATTGTTATTTTTTCCAGCGACAATGGAGGTGTGCGCTATCCCCAAAATACCCGGAATGCAGAGTTCAATGGTCATAAACCCAATGCGCCGTTTTCCGGACAAAAAACCGAAGCTTATGAAGGTGGGGTACACATTCCGTTGCTGGTTCGGTGGCCGGGCGTTACCAGGGCCCAGACGGTTTCCACTAAGCTGGTAGGCTTGATTGACATGGTGGCTACGGTAGCCGAAATGCAAAAAGTTACCCTGCCCTGGAATGCGGGCGAGGACAGTTATAGTTTCCTGCATGAACTGAAGGGCACAAAACCGGCAAAACCCATTCGGGAGACGCTGGTGGTGGATGGCAAAAGCGGCCTGTTTGCCATCCGACAAGGTCCGTGGAAGTTCATCTCCGGCCAGGGAGGGGGTGGTTATGATTGGGACGAGAAGAAATACATCCGCATGGGGCCGCACTCGTGGGATTACAAATTCGAGCCCGGCAATCCACCCGGTCAGCTTTATAATCTGGAAAGTGACCCCGGCGAAAACGTCAATCTATACGAATCGAACCGAAAAGTGGTGACTGAACTCCGGGCCAAACTACGGGAGATTCAATACAATGGACGAAGCCGTTGACCCGGAACAAGTAAAAAAACGGTGTCCTTTTTCTTCTCTACAAATGAACACTACACGCAGAACGTTTTTAAAGACAACCGCTGGACTGGCCGGGGTGGCCACGTTGGGATTGACGGTCAAAAAAGCCAAACCGCGCCTGGCATTCTCGACGTTGGGCTGCCCGACCTGGCCGTTGGCGAAAATCGTCAAAACCGCCGTTGCCGAAAAGTACGAAGCCATTGAAATCCGGGGATTGGAAAAAGAGATGTTCCTGCCCAAACGCCCGGAGTTCAGCACGTCCATTGCCGAATCACGCCGGTTGTTTGCGGATAATAATCTTAAAATCTGTAACTTAGGTTCGTCGGCTAATCTGCATTGGATGGATGCGGCCAAACGGCAGAAAAACATGGACGAAGCCAAACGCTTCATCGAACTGGCTCAGCAACTGGCCTGCCCGTACGTTCGGGTTTTTCCCAACGATTTACCCAAGGATCAGGATCGGCAGCAAACCATCAATCTCATTAGCGAAAACCTGCTGGAACTGGGAACGTACGCAAAAGATGCCAACGTAACGGTGCTGCTGGAGTCACATGGCGAGGTGGTTTGGAAAGACGTCTTGCTTGAGATTCTGCAAAAGGCCGGGCATCCGAACGTCGGGCTGATCTGGGATATTTTCAATATGTGGTCGGTCACCAAAGAGCCACCGGCGGAGGTGTATCAAACGCTCAAAAAATACATCCGTCATACCCACATCAAAGATGGTCGTATGGTGGCCGGAAAACCCGCCTATACGTTTATTGGCAAAGGCGAAGCCCCGCTTCAGGAAGCGATCGATGCGTTGAAAGCGGGCGGTTATTCTGGCTATTACAGCCTGGAATGGGAAAAAATGTGGCATCCCGAAATCCCGGAGCCGGAACTGGCTTTTGCTGATTATCCGAAAGCCATCCAGCACTATTTTTAGCCATGGAACACTCCGTAGCCACTGCCACGAATAAACCGGGAAATCGTCGTTCAGCCCATCGGTATGCGCTGCTGGGGCTGTGGTTACTCAGTTGCTGCGTAGCCTCTGCCCAAAGCCGCGATACCCTGCAACTGGCCCAACGCGTATTACCCCAGGCGCAGGTTGAAATCTATAAACAGACCGGGCCAACCGATTTGCGGGCGAGCATCATCTATCCGCCGGATAACCAGCCGGGAAAAACATACCCGGCCCTCGTTTTCTTTTTTGGGGGCGGCTGGGTCCGCGGGCGTGTCACCCAGTTTGAAAAGGCCTGTCATTATTTTGCCGACCGGGGCATGATCACGATTGCGTTCGACTACCGGGTTTCGAGTCGGCAGCAAACCACGCCGTTTGAAGCCGTGCAGGATGCCCGATCGGCCATGCGCTGGGTGCGCAAAAATGCCAGCCGATTGGGGATTCAGCCGGACCGGATTGTGGCGGCTGGCGGTTCGGCGGGTGGTCATCTGGCTCTGGCGACGGCGGTTTTGGACCTGATCGACGAACCCGGTGAAGATCAGTCGGTCAGCACCAGACCCAGTGCCCTGGTTTTGATGAATCCGGTTACCAAAACAACCGTTGGGGGCTATGGCTACGAACGATTAGGCGACCGGGCAGAATCCCTTTCGCCCGTGGCGCACATACGGCCCGGAATACCGCCCACTATTCTTTTTCATGGCGAGGCCGATACGACGGTGCCGATTCAGAACGCGGAGGAATTTTGTGAACGAATGCAGGCCGCTGGCAACCGTTGCGAATTACACCGCTTTGCCGGACAGAAACACGGTTTCTTTAATGCCAATCAGGAACTCAACCAACAGATTATCGACCTAACGGACCAGTTTTTAACCAGGCTCGGCTATCTGCTCCCCAAAACCAACACGAAATAGCCCTATTTCCTGAACCATCCGATGCAGAAAAGACTACTGGCCCTGGGAGGCTGTCTGGCGTTTAGTGCCGCGCTGGCTTTTCAACTGGCCGACGTCACGACCGACTGGCCCGAATACAATGGCGATGGCTCCCGGAGTCATTACTCGCCACTCGACCAGATCAATCGTACCAACGTCAAGCAGTTGAAAGTAGCCTGGATGTATGCGTCGGGTGGGGCCGATACGTTGCGCAATCGCACCCAGATGCAATGCAATCCCCTCATCATCGATGGCGTCCTGTACGGCGTGTCGGCGAATACACAGGCGTTTGCGGTGGAAGCCGCTATGGGTAAACCCATCTGGAAAACGGCCCTGACCGATAACGGCGGCACCCTCAGCCGGGGGGTTACGTACTGGGCCGATGGTGCCGATCAACGGATTTTCTTTGGAGCCGGTTCGTGGCTACACGCGCTGGATGCCCGAACGGGCAAACTCATCGATGGCTTTGGCGATCACGGACGAATCGACCTGAAAACCGGCATCGAGCGACCCGGTGCCGATCACTACGTGGTGTCCAATACGCCGAATACGATCTACAAAAACCGCATCATCGTCGGTGCCCGGTTTTCGGAAAGTGAAACGGCTTTGCTGGGCGACATTCGGGCGTTCGACACCCGGACGGGCCAACTGGTCTGGACATTCCACACGATTCCGATGAAAGGCGAAGCCGGTTACGAAACCTGGTCGCCGGCCAATCCGCGCCAACGGATTGGGGCGGCTAACCCCTGGATGGGCATGGCGATCGACCGCAAGCGGGGCATTCTTTACGCTCCGACCGGCTCGGCGGCTCACGATTTTTACGGGGGTAATCGGAAAGGCAATAATCTGTATGCCAATTGTTTACTGGCACTCGATGCCGCTACGGGCAAGAAGCTCTGGCACTATCAGCTCGTCCATCACGACATCTGGGACCGTGATCCGCCTGCGCCCCCCAATCTGCTCACCATCACGCAAAAAGGCTCAGACGGGCGGCCCCGCAAAATCGACGTGGTGGCCCTGGTAACGAAGCAGGGCTTTACGTTTGTGTTCGACCGCATCACGGGCAAACCCATTTTCCCGATCAAAGAAACGCCCTTTCCCCAGGAAGCGGTTTCGGGTGAACAGGCGAGCCCGACCCAGCCCATTCCGCAGCGACCCGCCCCGTTTGCCCGTCAGTCTTTTACCGAAAAAGAAATCAATTCGTTTGCTGCCAGCCGCGATTCGTTGGTGGACGTGCTGCGGAAAGCCAATACCGGTCCGTATGTTCCGCTGACGGGTAAGATGACGGTTTTTTTTCCGGGAACCGACGGCGGTGCCCAGTGGGGTGGGGCGGCTACCGATCCCGAAGGCATTCTGTACGTCCCTTCGAAAGAAGTGCCGGTTTATACGTCGCTCATTCCCCGACAGCAGCCATCGCCGAACGCGGGTCAGCAAACCGTGGCGGGTAATGCTCAGTATCAGTTGTATTGCTCGGCCTGCCACGGAACGGACCGCAAAGGCAATCACGATGGATCATACCCCTCGCTGGTGCAGGTGAGCAACCGGCTTTCGCGCGATCAGGTGGTGCAGGTGTTGTTGAAAGGGCGGGGTATGATGCCTTCCTTCTCGCATATTTCGCCAGCCGAGCGCGATGCTGTTGTCGATTTTCTGTTCAACAAAACCGCAGAGAAACCGGTCGTTTCAACGCAAAAAGCGGTGATTCCCTATCAGCACACGGGCTACAACCGCTGGTACGACCGCAACGGCTATCCGGTTAGCAGTCCGCCCTGGGGAACGTTGACGGCGGTTGACCTGAACACCGGCGAACATCGCTGGCAGGTGCCGCTGGGCGAATATCCTGAACTCACGAAAAAAGGCGTGCCGATTACCGGAACCGACAACTACGGAGGCCCCCTGGTTACGGCGGGTGGGCTGGTGTTCATTGCGGCCAGTCGGGATGAGAAATTTCGGGCGTTCGACAAACAGACCGGTCAGGTGGTTTGGGAAATGAAACTACCAGCCGCCGGGTATGCAACCCCCAGTACCTACGTGGTCAATGGTAAACAGTACATCGTGATTGCCTGTGGCGGGGGCAAACTCAACACACGCTCCGGTGATCGATACGTGGCGTTTTGCCTGAGCGATTAGGAGATGATTGACTAAGAAGTACCCATGAATAACCTTATAGTTATGTTTCGACCGATTCTGTTGATGGCAATCATCCTGGGTTGTCTTGCTTTCTATCCTCGTTTTCAGGAGAGTACGGATACCGACTGGCCTGAATACCTGGGTGGTCCCGATCGCAATCACTACTCCCCACTGACCCGGATCGATACCGGCAACGTCCAGAAATTGCAGGTAGCCTGGTCGTATTCGGCTCCCGACACGGGCCAGATGCAGATGAACCCCATCATCGTCAAAGGCGTGCTGTATGGCATTTCCTCGGCTCTCCAGGTCTTTGCCCTCGATGCCGCTACGGGCCGGGAATTATGGCGTTTTGGCGACCCTTTCAAATCGAACACCAGCACTAGCCGGGGCGTAACGTACTGGACCGATGGCAAAGACGACAGCCGTATTTTGTTTACCACAGGCCCGTGGCTTTATGCGCTTGATGAGCAGACCGGCAAACCTATATCCAGCTTCGGCGAAACCGGACGGATCAGTCTTCGTACGGGTCTGGGTGAGCAGGCGAAAAACAAGTTCGTGATATCCAATACGCCCGGAACCATTTTCGAAAACGTCATCATCATGCCGATGCGTTTGTCTGAAGGCTCGGATGCGGCCCCGGGGCATATTCAGGCATTTGATGTCCGGACGGGCAAACTGGCCTGGGTGTTTCATACCATTCCGCATCCCGGTGAATATGGATACGAAACCTGGCCCAAAGAGACCTGGAAAAATACCGACGTGGGGGCTGTCAATAATTGGGCAGGGATGGCCATCGACCGCCAGAGGGGGATTGTCTACGTACCCACGGGTTCGGCGGCTTTCGACTTTTACGGTGGGAACCGCAAAGGCACAAACCTGTTTGCCAATTGCCTGCTGGCCCTCGACGCCCGGACGGGCAGGCGGCTCTGGCATTATCAGTTTGTGCATCACGACATCTGGGATCGGGATTTTCCCTCTCCCCCTAACCTGCTCACGATTGAGCAAAAAGGGGCAGATGGTAAGCCCCGACGGATCGATGCGGTGGCATTGACGACCAAATCGGGGCATGTGCTGGTCTTTGACCGGGTGACGGGTAAATCGTTGTTTCCGATCAAAGAAGTAGCCGTCGAACAAAGCACACTCCCCGGTGAAGCTACCTGGCCTACGCAGCCCAAACCGCTTGGACCCTCACCATTTTCGCGTCAATCACTGACTGAATCGGATATGAACCCTTACAGCACCGATCGGGATTCGCTCACGGCCTTATTTCGGCGGATCAAAAAGGGGTATTACGCTCCACCCGATAAACGGGGCACGCTCGTGTTTCCAGGTATTGACGGAGGAGCCGAGTGGGGTGGCTCGGCCGTCGATCCGAGTGGTATTCTCTACGTCAATGCCAACGAAATGGCCTGGATATTGACCATGATCGACGCACCCAAACAGAGCGAACTGGCTCACCTGAGTGCGGGCGAGCAGGTGTATACGCTCAACTGTTCGGGTTGTCACGGGCGCGATCGCCAGGGCAATGCCCAAAGCGGCTATCCGTCGCTGGTGGAAATCGGGCAACGACGCGACCGCGATTACGTTCGGCAGATTGTGAACAACGGCAAAGGAATGATGCCCGGTTTTACGGCGCTAAAACCGGCTGAAAAACAGGCGCTCATTGCTTTTCTATTCGGTGACGAAAAACAGGAAGTGATGGGGGTAGCGAAAACCGGTTCGGCAACAAAACCGCCATTGCCGTATAAAATCACGGGATATACCAAATTCCTGGATAGCAAAGGCTATCCGGCTATTTCGCCCCCTTGGGGTACGCTGACGGCCATTGACCTGAATACGGGTAAGCGGGTGTGGCAGAATGTACTGGGCGAATATCCTGAACTGAAAGCAGCCGGGACTCCGCCCACAGGCAGCGAAAACTACGGTGGTCCGGTGGTTACGGCAGGTGGGTTGTTGTTCATTGCGGCTACACGGGATGGCATGTTTCGAGCTTACAACAAACGGAACGGCAAGTTACTTTGGGAATACAAACTTCCGGCGGCTGGTTTCGCTACACCCAGTACGTTTCAGCTCGGCGGAAAGCAATACGTCGTGATTGCGTGTGGGGGTACAAAATTAGGGACGAAAAAAGGGAATCAGGTTGTGGCATTCGCCCTGCCTTAACGATATATTGCAATGACTAATCCTTAAATAGTCAAATTATCAATCGGTTACAGCCATGCAAATACCTGTTCTGATTTTATTTTTTCTGGGGTTGTCGATGGTTGGCTTCGGTCAGCGAAGCGTTCAACCTAATATCGTTTTTATTCTGGCCGATGATCTGGGTTGGAAGGATTTGAGTTGTTACGGAAATTCGTTCCATGAAACGCCCTATCTGGATAAACTGGCTCAAAATGGCGTGCGGTTTACCCAGGCCTATGCCGCCTGTCCGGTTTGTTCACCCACCCGGGCTTCGATCATGACGGGGAAATATCCGGCCCGTTTGCGACTGACCAATTACATTGCCGGCAGTCGGGTCGATAAAGCATCGCCCGTCATTCCGCCGAAATGGGAAGCGCAACTGGAGGCCGGAGAGACAACGCTGGCGGAGTTGCTTAAAAGCAAAGGCTACGCTACCGGCATGGTGGGGAAATGGCACCTGCATTCGAAAGAAGCAGGAAAACTTCAGACACAAGGTCCTTGGAGTCAGGGTTTCGACTATAGCCGCATGATTGGCAAAAATGGGCTGGATTATTACAACTATTCTATCCTGAAAGATTCACCCCAACAGACGGATTACGAAGACAACGGGACTACGTACCTGACTGATAAGCTGACGGATTATGGTGTAGAATTTATTCGGCAGAATGCTCAACAGCCGTTCTTTCTCTACCTGGCCTACTCGGCCCCGCATATTTTGATGATTCCCCGCGCCGACAAACTGGGCAAGTACATGCAGAAGTATGATAAATTTGGCGGTAAGTATAACCCTAACTACGGAGCCATGCTGGAAAGTCTGGATGATGGCGTGGGGCGAATTATGCAGACGCTCAAAGAGCAGGGCCTTCTGGCGAATACAATCGTTATTTTTACCTCTGACAATGGCGGACTGGGTATGCCCGAACAGGGACCGACACCAACCAGCAATGAGCCGTTACGAAAATGGAAAGGGCATGTGTATGAAGGGGGAACGCGCGTCCCGGCCATCGTAAGCTGGGAGGGGAAAATCCCCAAAGGCGTCGTTTCGGACACCTATTACAGCAGCATCGATTATCTGCCAACGTTGTGCGAGCTGACGGGAATTACGTCCCTTCCGGCTAAGGTGGATGGCAAAAGCCAGTGGGCGTTGTTTAAAGAACCGGAAAAAGCCAGGATTTCGCAACGGCCGTTGTTCTGGCATTATCCACACTTCTCCAACCAGATGGGCCGTCCGGCAGGAGCCGTGAGGGTTGGCGATTACAAACTGGTCGAACTGTATGAGACCCACAAACTGGAACTCTACAACCTGAAAGAAGATATAGCCGAAGCCAGGGACCTATCGGACCTGATGCCCGAACGAACCCGGCAGATGCACCAATTGCTGGCCGATTGGCGTAACCAAATAAAGGCCCAGATGCCCTTACCCAATCCTGCGTATGGGCAGGCTAAATCCGAAAAGAATTAACGGGTAAGATAACAGTAAGCAAGCCGGGTATCAATACGACTTCTGAAGGCTGACAAGCTGTACAATATTACCTAAAGTGACTGACTATGGCCCGATGTTAAAAGGTGTCGGAAGAGACAAAAAACCATTTCGTACTAAAAAATAATAAAATTTTTCAATAGCCTGTAAGTAGTCGGTTGGGTCTAACTTGTCTTGCATGTGAAACGGGAAAGTATTTTTCCCGGAAGCACTTTTACATTTTTTAGTTATGGTGCAAACCACTTCTGCTTTTCAACAGCCCGACGAACCCAATCGAATCGAACCCAACGTGGATCAGGATTCCCATTCCCCGCGTTCGCCGTCCAATGATGACGAGTTGTTTATTCGAAAGACGTTGCTGGAGAACCCTCAATTGGGCGTAGAACTTTTATACAAGCGATATTACCAGCCGCTTTGCACCCATACCGTACGATTTGTGGGGTCGCGTCAGGTAGCAGAAGACCTGGTTTCCGAAATTTTCTATCAGTTTTATTCAGAGGGCGTATTCGATCAAATCACGACATCGTACCGGGCTTATCTGTTTAGAACCGCCCGAAACCGGGCTTATAACTACCTGCGCTGGGAACTGAGCCGCAAATCACCGCTGGAGGAAGCAACGCCCTTACCCATCCAGGAATTTCGGCAGCCTGACGCCATTACCCAATATGAGGAATTGTGTCAGGATGTCGAAAAAGCCATCAACACCTTGCCGCTGGAACGTCGAAAAATCTACCTGCTTTATCAGTTTGAGGGCCGGAAGTTGCGTGAGATTGCAGATGACCTGCAAATTTCGGTACGAACGGTAGAAGTTCAGGTGTATCGCGCCAGCCAGGCTATTCGAAAACTCCTGAAAGACAAGTGGTTATCGATAGCGCTCATCGCTTTGTTTTGGCCGGTCTAACGGTGGGGCTGCGTATCGTTTCGGTTAACTTAGAAATATGACCTATCATGAATATCCCCATTACGAAAACGCTCCTGTTCGATTACTTTAACGGGAATGCGTCGGCACTTCAAAAACAGACCATTGATGAATGGGCGAAGCAACCGGAAAACGAAGAGTTTTTTTACAAAACGCTGGCTGAATGGGAGCTTACGCATCCTCAGTACATGGTGGATGTTTCGTCAGCCATTGCGCGGTATCACGACTACCTGGCCCAGAAAGAGGGCGAGCAACCCGTGGTAGCGATGCCTACTGAGCCAACTCCCTTTCCAGTCCGGTTTTCGGGCTGGTATATAGCCGCTTCCGTTTCGATTTTACTGCTCATGGGCTGGTGGTTCCGGTCCGAACTGGTTAATCAAACCTATGCCACCGAACCGGGTCAGATCCGGAGCTGGGTGCTAGACGACGGGAGCCGGGTAACGCTCAATGCCAACTCCGTGCTGAAAGTCCCCCGGTTTGGGTTGAAATGGGTCCTTCCGGGCCAGAAAAACCGAGAAGTTTTCCTGACCGGCGAAGCGCAGTTTTCGGTAACGCATACGCAGGATAACCGACGCTTCATTGTAAAAACGCCCAACGGACTGGATGTGGTGGTGTTGGGCACAGAGTTTACCGTGTCGAGTCGGCAGAATCGGATGCAGGTGGTTTTGAATCAGGGCAAAGTGGTGCTGCAACGGGAGACCAACCAGACGATGGCTCCCATCGTTTTGACGCCCGGTGACGTTGTGACCCTGGTCGATGAAAAAATCCAGCGAAAACACGTAGCCGACCCGGAGCGGTTTTCGGCCTGGAAAGATGAGCTGTTTGTATTTGACTCAATGCCACTGAGCCAGGTTGCCCAACTCCTGCGCGACAATTATGGTCTGCACGTTTCCATTCCTGATCCGGCGCTGGCGCACGAAACGGTTTCGGGTTCGTTCAAAGCCACCAACGCGGATGAACTGTTGATTTCCATATCGAAAGCGTTGGACATTCAGGCTGTTCGTCGGGGTAAAAAAGTGATCTTCTCGGCCCGGGCCAACGATTAAATCTGCCTCCTTTAACATCCTAATACCTTTTTTCAATGAGAACATTGATATACCTTAAATCGCTACTGGTATTGACAAACCTGTCCTTTTCAGTTTGCCCGGCCCAGACATTAGCCACTTCCCGTATTCAGAAACGTGCTCATGAACAGACAGTGGCTACGGTAAAACTCAGTCAGTTGCTTCGGAATATAAAGAGCCACTACAGTGTCGATGTGCTCTACGCCGACCGGGTGGTACGGCACATTCAGGTGCTATCGTCAACCGTTAACTGGAGCCTGAGTCTGGAACAAAATCTGACGAAACTCCTACAGCCGCACAACCTGGCATTCTCCAAACAGGGAAGCGGATCTTACGTCATTTTTGCCCTGCCGAAAGAAGCCAAAACCGCTCCCGCTCTGAAGCTGCTACCCGAAATACCGGAGGCTGGTCGGCTGGAAATGCTTTCCGTACCTGCCAGCGATAACCACCCAGCGATTCACCGACCGCTGATTTCGGAAACCGCACCGAAAGACGTACCGATTTCGGGCAACGTTACGGATGAAAAAGGCGAAGGTTTACCAGGAGTTAGTGTCGTCGTGAAGGGAACCCAACGCGGAGCGACGACTGATGTGAACGGAAAATACAGCCTCAGCGTGCCTAATGCGCAGGCTACACTCGTGTTTTCGTTCGTCGGGTACGTATCCAAAGAAGTAACCGTAGGGAATCAAACCCAGATCAATGTTTCGCTGCAAACCGATACCAAAGCGTTGGAAGAGGTGGTGGTGGTGGGCTATGGCACCCAGAAGAAAGTGAATATGACCGGAGCCGTTTCAACGATCGATATGGCTAAAGTGGCTGAAAGCCGGCCGATTACCTCCGTTTCGTCCAGTCTGTATGGTCTGGCTCCCGGCTTGTCGGTCAATCAGGGCAATGGCCGGCCGGGTGGCGATGGTGCTTCGCTACTGATTCGGGGTTCGGGTACGCTGAACAATGCCAGCCCCCTGGTGATTGTCGATGGGGTCGAGTCGAACATGAATAACCTCAACCCGCAGGATATTGAAACGGTTTCCATTCTGAAAGACGCGGCATCGGCGGCTATCTACGGGTCGCGGGCGGCCAATGGCGTGATTCTAATTACGACCAAGAAGGGGAAGGAAGGAACGATGAAGATCAACTACAATGGTTATGTAGCGGCTCAAAAAGCCACGCGTCTGGTTGAAACGGTCAGCGATTATGCCCGGCATATGGAACTTTACAACGAGTCTCAGCAGAACACGACGCCCGGTGTTAGCCCCATTTTCCCGCAGTCGTCGATCGATCTGTGGAAAAACGATGCCGGAAAAAATCCGTTGATGTATCCCAATACCGACTGGCGTGACCTGTTTGGTCAAAATGTAATATCACAGAACCACAATGTATCGATCAACGGGGGCACCGAAAAGATTAAGTTTTTCAGTTCGTTCGGGTATCTGAACAATCCCGGTATCATCGAAAATACGGGCTTTCGGCGGTATTCGGGCCGGGTAAATTTGGAAGCCAAAGTAAAACCGTACCTAACGCTCGGTTTGCTGGCCAGCGGCACCAACTCCAGCACGGATATTGGAACGGATGCGCTCGACAACAACAGTGCCTTCCGCTGGAGTGCATCCACGTCGCCGGCGATGGTCTATCGCTCTCCCGACGGACGCTACGGGGCTTCCAACAGCCCCGATGGCAGTGGAGTCACAAACAACGCGCTGGCAACGGTCAACTCCCGGAAAGGCGACATTAACCAGAACCGGTTGGCGACCCGCTTTTTCGGTGTTTTCAATCCTGTAAAAGGACTTACGCTGGAAGGCTCTTTTAACTACGAGAAAACCGGCTACCTGAAAGAACAACAACCGGTATTTCTAGATCGCTGGAGCTTCCGCACCAACTCTATTGTGGTGGCCGGAACGGGTCGTACGTATGCACTGAACCGCAGCGAACAGACGGCTCGTAAGTACATGGATGGGATCATCCGTTACCAGACCACGATTGCCAATAGGCTAAATATCCATGCCATGGCCGGCGCAAGCCAGGAGTATTATAAATCGTCGTGGTTTGAGGCCCAAAAATTTGACCTGACCGATCCGTCACTGACCGTATTGAATGCCGCTACGGTTGATGCCGATGCATCGGGTACGGCCAGTGACTGGGGAATGAACTCCTATTTCGGCCGGCTGAATCTGGGTTGGAAAGAGAAGTATTTGCTCGAAGCAAACATCCGTTACGATGGTTCATCCCGCTTTAAAGCCGGGGATACCCGCTGGGGGATGTTCCCTTCGATTTCGGCCGGTTGGCGGATTTCGGAAGAACCTTTCATGAAAGGCATCAATTGGCTGGATAACCTCAAGTTTCGGGCATCCTACGGAGCCTTGGGCAATAACAGCATCGGAAACTACGATTACCAGGCCCTGTATGCTTCGTCGAACTACGTTCTAAACGGTACGTTGCAAACGGGATTTGCCCAAACGGCCATTGCCAATTCCATCATCACCTGGGAGAGTACCTACGTGACCAACCTCGGTTTCGACTTTGGTTTCTTCCGAAACCGGCTGTCAGGCTCGCTGGAACTTTTCGACAAGGACACCCGCAATATTCTGATCAACCTACCAGCCCCTAATGTGCGTGGTACAGCCTCGCTGCCGCAGCAGAATGCGGCCCGCGTGCGGAACCGTGGCGTCGAGCTTGCCCTCAACTGGAATGACCGGATCGGAGAGGTCAGGTACCAGATTGGCGGGAACATGGCCTTTATCAACAACGAAGTAACGAAGTTTAAGGGCGATGAACGCACCATTTCGAACGAAAATCTATTGCAGGAGGGACTACCGGCTAACGCCCTGTTCGTGCTGGCAACGGATCGGATTCTGCAAACGGAGTCGGATATGGCCCTGGTAAAGCAGATGATCGATAATGCACCCGTCAATGCTTCAGGTCAGAGAGTGAACCCGTTTGCTGCTTTTGGTACCCCACAACTGGGCGATTTGCTCTACAAAGACCTGAATGGCGATGGCATCATTAATAACGACGACAAATACGTGGTGGGGCATGGCACATCCCCCCGGTTTACGTACGGGATGAACTTCGGGCTTCAGTGGAAAGGTTTCGATTTCTCCTGCCTGCTACAAGGCATCGGTGGCTTTAAAGATTACTGGCTCGACGACTGGCGGACGCCTACCCCGGCTAATCTGTATTTAATCAATAAAGACGTGGCCGACGGTCGGTGGACACCGGGACGTACCGATGCCAGCTATCCACGGTTATTGTTGTCGACGTCTATGATTAACCGGGCCATCAGTGACTTCTGGATCGTCGATAAATCGTACCTGCGGGTGAAAAACCTCCAGCTTGGCTATCGCCTGCCGAAGTCGATTACGCAAAAAATGACCCTTGAAGGGCTTCGGGTCTATTGCAGCCTGGAAAACTTCCTGACGTTTACCAACTACAAAGGTTTTGACCCGGAGACCCGGGGGGGCAATTCGGGCATTGATAGCTTTAACTACCCGACCATGAAACAGTCTACTGTAGGCTTAAGCATTGATTTTTAAACCAGAACCAACTATGAAACGCTATACAAAATTCCTTTTAATCGTGCCACTGGCTCTGCTGATCGGTTGTGTTCAGTTGGATACCGTACCGTACGACCGGATCAGTTCCGAAACATTCTGGCAAACGCCCGAACACGCCAAACAAGCCATCATGGGGGTGTATGGGGGCCTTCGTCGTGATGATTTGTACGGCAAAAAGTACATGCACGATAACATGGGTGGCCTGGCCTTCGGATGGCAGGAAAATGGTTACCTGAGCTTCATGCTGGGTACGGCTACCGAACAAACGACGTATATCGGCAATTTCTGGCGGCATCAGTACGATGAAATTCAACGGTCGAATCAGGTAATTCGCCGGGTTCCGGACATGCCTGTCGATGATGCGGTTAAAAAGCCGGTTGTGGCCGAAGCGAAATTTCTGCGGGCGCTCCACTATGCCGAACTCCTCAGCTATTTTGGTGGGGTACCGGTCTACGACGAGTCGGTTGATTTGAACGCGGATTTCAACAATCTGAAAAACCCACGTAGTTCGGTTGAAGAGGTTCGTGCTTTTATTGTGAAAGACCTGACCGACGCCATTGTGGACTTGCCGGTTGCCTGGCCGCAGGCCGAATACGGACGGGCGACCAAAGGCGCTGCTTATGCATTACGGGGCAAAGTGTATTTATATGCCAAAGACTGGAAAAACGCCATTGCCGATTTTGAGGAAATCGTTTCTAACAAGTCGAACAATTACGGCTATGCGCTTTACCCCAGCTATGCCGACCTCTTTAAGCTGGCGGGTCATAAAAGCAGCGAGATGATTTTTGCCGTCCAGACGCTCGGTGGGGTAGGGCTGGAGTATGGCATCCCGTATGCCTACAACACCGGTTTCAGAGGTTCGTTTGGAGGGGGAAACTTTGGCATGCCCACCACAGAACTGGCCGATAGTTACGAAAACAAAGACGGTTCCCGGTTTAACTGGAATGACGTTATTCCCAAATTCAATGAAGACAATGCGGTTAAGCGGAAAACTTTTTGGGCTACGCATACCAACGGCAAGCTAACGTCCATACCCGATACGGCTTTGCTGGGCAAAATATACCGGGGTCGTGATCCGCGTATGAACGCTGCTCTGATTGTGCCGTATTCCTATCACCTTGGTTTTGTGGCCAATCAGGTCCGGATGTTGCAGTTTGTGGTAGCGGCTGGAGTGAGCGAAAACTTCGGGCAATGCCGTAATAATTCGGGCTGGTTTACCTACCTGTGGCGCAAGTTTACACCGGAAGGGAACGAAAATGGAGCCATGAGCGTCCGCGAACACACGCCTTTCAACTTCCCCATTATCCGGTATGCCGACGTCCTGCTGATGTTGTCGGAAGCCTACAACGAAGACGGGCAACTGGCGAAAGCCATTATTGAACTCAACAAAGTCCGGACCCGCGTCGGAATGCCGGGTCTGAATAGTGGACCTGCCGTGTTGGCGGTTACCACCAAAGCCCAGCTGTTCGACCGGATTGCCCACGAACGAAAAGTCGAACTGGCGGGCGAAGGCCATCAGTTCAGCGATGTTCGGCGGTGGGGAATTGCGAAGGCACAACTCGATGGTACGGTTATTCGAAACCTGTTTGGCGAACCGCATTTCGTTCGCAAATTCACCGATCGCGATTACCTGTGGCCGATTCCCCGCACCGAAATAGAAATGAACGCAGCGCTGACCCAGAACCCTGGCTGGTAAGATTGAAACTATTCATCATAGGTTGGTAAATAAGAAAGCCAGCATAGCACTGCTCGCTGGCTTTCTCCCGGTATTGAGTCGACGTTTATAGGTGAACGTTTGTTAGCGCGTTTTGTAGAGAAGGCGTATTGACCTGACAGCTATGTTGTGCCTTTCTGGGAAAGGAATTAGATAAAAAGCGTTTCCTGTTCTCGAAGTGGAAAAATGAATAGACTATGTATGGCTTATCGACAACTTCGATCCGTTCGATCTGGAACGACCTGGAAGCAACTCCTGGTACTTTGCAGCCTATGTCTGCTGTTGCCGGGCCGAATCGTGGCGCAGAAAGAATACAATGTCTTGCAAAACTGGTTTCTGCTCCGTTCCGACGACAACGCGTTGTTTCGGCATCTGCTCCGGCAATCCACGAATCACCTCGAAAAACGGACCGCAACCGTTGCTCGCATCAATACCCTGAACGACTGGAAAAAGCGCCAGCAATGGGCCCGGCAAACGTTACGGGATGCCATCGGCCCATTTCCCGAACGGACTCCGCTCAATGCCAAAACCGTACGGGTGCTGCATAAAAAAGGGTACCGGGTCGAACACCTGATCTATGAATCGCAGCCGGGTTTCTATGTGCCTGCTACCTTGTTTGTGCCGGAACCGTTGACCGGAAAAGCACCGGGCATCGTGTATTGCAGCGGTCACTCGCCCACGGGCTATAAGGCGCATCCCTACCAGCAGGTGTTGCTGAATCTGGTGCAGAAAGGCTTTGTGGTGCTGGCGTTCGAAGCCGTTGGGCAGGGGGAGCGATTGGAATATGGTGATGAAAAAACGGGTAAATCGTTCGTTGGGAGTCCAACCCGTGAACACGATATGCCAGGTGTGCAGACGTTCATTTCGGGGAGTTGCCAGGCGCGTTACATGCTATGGGATGGCATTCGGGCACTCGATTATTTGCTGACTCGCCCCGAGGTCGACCCGGCACGGATCGGCATGACGGGTCGTTCGGGCGGAGGTACGCAAACCGCCTTTATCGGTGCCCTCGACGACCGGATTCTGGCAACGGCCCCCGAATGTTACATCACCAATTTTACGCGTTTGTTGCAGGCCCTCGGCCCACCCGACGCCGAACAGAACCTGCCGAATATTATTGGCCGGGCGTTTGACGAACCCGACTTTCTGCTGGCTCGCGCGCCCAAACCGACGCTGATGATCACGACGCTGAACGACTATTTCAACCATCAGGGCTCGCGCGATACCCATGCCGAAGTGTCGCGCATCTATCAGGCCTATGGAAAACCGGAAAACTTCGGCATGGTCGAAGACATTGCGGCCCACGCATCGACCCGGAAGAACCGCGAAGCGATGTACGCGTTTTTTCAGAAAACACTCCGTAACCCCGGCAACGCGCAGGAAGATTCGGTCGAGTACCTGACGACGGAAGAAATTCAGGTAACACCCACCGGCCAGGTATCGACCTCGCAGAAAACCGAAACTATCTTTAGCCTGAATGCGCGTCAGGCGGATAAGCTATTGGCTGATTTGCAAAAGGCCCGGAAAAATCCGGGTGTGCATCTGCCCAACGTGGTTCGTGAGGCCCAAAAGCTGTCGGGCTATCTAGCACCCAATCCGGACGATAAACCCGTTTTTGTGGGTGTGCTTCCGAAAAAAGGGTTTCAGATTGAGAAACAGTTTATCAAAGGCGAAGGAGATTATGTCATTCCATACCTGCTCTATGTTCCATCGAAGCCCAACGGAAAGGCGGTTATTTACGTCTCGCCCAAAGGCAAAGCTAGCCTAACCAGTAATGAGGAAGTACTGACCCTGGTCAACGGCGGATGCCACGTCCTGCTTCCCGACCTAATTGGGACGGGTGAAACCGGGCCGGGTCAATGGGCGGGCAGCAACTATTTTCAACATGTGAAGATGGATGGTCTGGGGTATGATCTCTGGTACGGCTCGGTGCTGATTGGCCGTAGTTTAGTGGGATTAAGAGCAGGCGATGTGGTCAAACTGGTGAAGTTGCTGAAAAGAAAGGGAGCTACTGATGTGGGAGGCATTGCGGTTCGGGAACTTTCGCCGGTGCTTCTCCATGCGGCAGCGTTTGAGCCGGCCATTAGTCGTGTTGCCTTGCTTAATCCGTACGTATCGTACCATTCAATAACCGCTCATCAATTTTATAACCTCGATTTCATTGAAGGGACTGTTTCGGCGGCTCTCACGGCCTACGACCTGGCCGATCTGGCGGCCAGCCTGGCTCCCCGCAAACTATTGATGACCAATGTAACCGATGGGAAAGGCAGTGAGCAAACTCAGGACGTGCTTCAGAACGAGCTGTCGTTTGTGACATCGACCTACCAACACGCCGGGTTTCCCCGGGCCTTTCATTTGACGACCGGCGACGCGAACAACGAAATACTCAACGACTTTTTTGCTGATTGGATGAAATGAAACAACCCGTCTGACAACACTTTACTGTAGTCAATCGCACGTCCGTTACGAATCTGCGAGAAAAAAGCAGATTGACCGTGAGCAGCCATCCTGAAAACAGGTTGGACTGGCTTCTGCTACCCTTTTGAAATTCCTCAACCCTCCTTTATCATGTTATGAAAGCCTTGAAACTTACATCCATTTCACTTTTTTGTGTACTCCTGTCTTTCAATATTTTGACCTATGCACAATCCTTTACACCTACTCCTGCCGTGCTGACCCAGGCGCTCAGTTCCACCCTGGTTCGTTGGTCTGCGGATCCTGCGCCCGGCACAGAGTATACGGACTATAATGTGCTGGTTACGGGCCGGGCGATGAATTACCTGGCTTTAGTTGCGTATCATAATCCTTCCAATACCACTGCCGTCAATAAGGTACTTGCCCATATTCGTTACGTTATTGCCGGTGGGCATGAGCCGACCTGTCGGGGGTCGATTTCGGGCTGGGCCGATAATTCGCTGGCTCAGACACTAACACTTGCCAAGAATACTACGGCAGTCTGGAGCCAACTTACCTCCGCTGAAATTGATAAATGTAATTGGCTGATGCGTGCTCTAACCGTGGCTGGGAACTATAATCAGAACTTTCATAATAATCCAGCACGATGCATATTGGGAACCTGGCTGTATGGCGGTAAACGCAACGCCCCCAATATTCAGGAAGGCTATGTGGGTATCATGATCGCTGCCCACAAGTATTTTGGGGGGACAGCGGCCGTCAACCAGATACTAGCGGCTTTCGACTATGATGATTATTTGGCAGCATTCGCCAGCCGGGGGTTTACCAACATCATTTACGGATGGACATATGCCTTCGGGGACACATCGACTGGCCGGGCGCAGATGGAAAGCCGCATGGAAAATGGAGGAACGGATGCCGGGGGAGGTACCATTGCGACTCAGGGCGTTCGGCGTCCATTCACTTTTGCCGACTACTACAGTTCTCCAGCCGCAGAAATCGCCTATACACCCCTGACAATCTACGAAGCACTGGCCGAGCGGATGTTCCAGCATACTACGCACAATGTCTCAACGAGTGGTGACGCCTATGTGATGAACAACCGGATTTCGCCTATGACGGGGTTAAATGGCATGTGTGCTGAGTTGCAGTTTATCGATGCCAGTGGTGAACGTAGTTCGGTACGGTATGCCTACGATGGCTGGTGCAATAGTATCCTGACTTATGCAACGTTACGATCCTTAGGTCTGTGGGGTAACACATCAGTTCATCAGGACATTGACCGGAGGATGCGCGTAGGCTCTATTGATCTGCTGTATAAATACAAGGCTGGTTATCGTAGTCGATCCAATGGTAATTTTTATAACCATACCGAATACACGGGAACCGAGTTCGGGTATGTTTTCCTGAAGGATATCTGGATCAACTATTTGTGGGATCGGAAGGATATGAACCTGCTGGAAATGATGGCACCTACCGTTAGAGAGTCTTTTAATGCGGCAAGTACGTTAACCAGTAGTTTTTCCAACAATCAGTTTACAGGCAGTGGTGGATTGCTCTGGAATTTTTCCCAAGCCCGTCGTCCGAGTAGTGATCAGGTAAAGCCGGGCGACAACGAAATTATTGCCTTGGCAGCCAATTGGCTTGGCGACCTGCGCACGACACTAACCAAACCGCTGAAAGGCGTTCGATTTAAGGTACGTCCCCGGAGTTCGTCAGGTACACCACTGGTAATTGTTCGGGTCAGCGGCACAATCGTGTATACCTACAGCAACTTTGCGTCGACGGAGGTCGAGGTAGTTCATGTGCCGAATGTCTTTGCCCTGGCCGGACAGGAACTGACGATTGAAAATACGGGAACGGTCGAATTGCTGATCGACGACGTTGAACTGGAAGATGCCAGTGTCTACGTCCTGTTAAAAAACGGCAATACGGGTTCCACGACAACAACTCAGATTAAGCCCCGCTTTCAGTTAAATAACCTGTCGTCGTCGGCCATTCCGTATCAGGAGCTAACGGTACGGTATTGGTACACCAGCGAAAACCACAATACACTCGAAACCTTTGTGGATTTTGCCAGCATGGGAGTTAACAATGTAGGTATGCAGGACTATGCATTGTCACCTGCCCGTCAGGGAGCTACTCGCTATATGGAGTATAGCTTTACGTCGGCGGCTGGCAACCTGTCCGCATCGGGCAATTCTTCCGGGATCAATACCCGGTTTCGTAAAGTCAATCAAAGCAACTTTAACGAGGCTGATGATTACTCCTTCACAAGCAATACAAACTTCGAGCAAACGAAGAAGGTAACGGTCTATCGCAACGGAGAACTCATTTGGGGCAGAGAGCCCGCAGTAGCAAGCGCACGCGTGGCTGTTGCAAATTCGGAAGAAGTTACGAAAAACTGGTTTGCGTATCCCAATCCAGTTGGTGAAGAGCTGATGCTGGGTGGGGGTGATCCTGACCAGCCCATCAAGGTAACAATTCGGGGTGTAAATGGCCAGGTTCTGGTGCAGTCACGATCGTATTTCCAGAGGCCCGTCCGGGTGGACAAACTTGCTACCGGGATTTATCTGCTGGAGGTACAGCAACATAATACGGTGAAGCATATTAAACTTCTCAAACAATAAACCCTTCCATCATCAATTTCAAAACGTTTACGATTCATGAAGAAAGTTCAACTTCGATGGCTTTGGCTCATTATTCTTATTCTTTGGGGCCAATTAACGTCCAGAGCACAAACTTTTACGCCTACACCCGCCGTGCTGACGCAGGCCCTCAATGCCAACCTGGTACGCTGGAAAGCCGATCCGGCTCCTGGTACCGAGTATATTGACTATAATGTGCTGGTTACGGGGAAAGCCATGAATTATCTGGCTTTAGCAGCGTATCATAATCCAACGAACACGACGGTGGTCAATCGGCTACTGCAGCAGATTCGGAGTGCCATCGCGGGCGGCAACGAGCCGACCTGTCGGGGGTCGATTTCGGGCTGGGCCGATAATTCGCTGGCTCAGAGTTTGACGCTGGCCAAGTACACGCCCGCCGTCTGGAATCAACTTACCCCTGCCGAAATCAATAAATGCGACTGGCTGATGCGCGCCCTGACTGTGGCGGGTAACTACAACCAGAATTACTACAATACACCCATACGGTGTATTTTGGGTGAATGGCTGTATGGAGGCAAACGAAACGCTCCCAACATTCAGGAAGGCTACGTCGGTATTATGATTACAGCGCTCCCTTATTTTGGGGGAACAGCGGCTGTCAATCAGATGCTGTCTGAGTTTAACTACGACACCTATCTGGCTACCTTCGAAAGCCTCGGATTTACCAACATTGTCTATGGCTGGACGTATGCCTATGGCAACACGCCCGAAGGGCGCGCCCAGATGAAGAACCTGATGGAAAACGGTGGCACTGACAAAGGGGGTGGCACCATTAATTCGATGGGTGTTCGTCGTCCATTTACGTTTGCTGACTATTATAGCTCGCCGGTCGCAGAAATCGCTTATACACCCCTGACAATCTACGAAGCACTGACTGAGCGGATGTTTCAGCATATTACCCACAATCGGTCGAACAGTGGAGATGCGTACGTGCTCAACAACCGGGTCTCGCCCATGACGGGACTGGATGGCATGTGTGCCGAGTTGCAGTTTATCGATGCCAGTGGTGAACGCAGTTCGGTGCGTTATACCTATGACGGATGGTCTAATAGTATGTTGACATACAGTACTTTACGGGCGTTGGGGTTGTGGGGTAATACGCCGGTTCATCAGGAAATTGACCGGCGAATGCGTGTAGGGTCCATCGATTTGCTGTATAAATACAAGGCAGGGTATCGGGGGCGCTCCAATGGCGAATTCTTCAACCAGACCGAATTTGCGGGAACTGAATATGGGTATGTGTTTCTAAAGGATATTTGGCTCAATTATCTATGGGATCGGAAAGATATGACAGTATTCGAGCTGATGGCACCTACCCTAACTGAGTCATTTTCAGACGTAACGCTCGGTAGCAATTTTTCGGATGGGCAATTTACCGGGGTTCAGGGATTGGTATGGCAGTATACCCAGGCTCGTCAGGAGGGTACCTCCGGCGTCAAACCCAACGATACCAGGGTTATTGCCCTGGCGGCCAACAGTACCGGCACACTCCGTTCAACGTTAACCAAGCCGATTACAATCGTACGATTTAAAATCCGTAACCTGTCAGGAACGGGAACGGCCTCCGTGACGGTGCGACTAAACGACCAGGTGCTGCGTACCTACACCAGCTTTGGCAGCGATGAGACCGAAGTCGTTACCGTGGCGGGGCAGACGACAGCCATTGGAGATCAACTGGTCATAAGCAATTCGGGCTCTGTAGAGCTCATCGTTGATGATGTGGAACTGGAACAGGTTACAACGCCCGCAGCACCCGTCAATCTGGCCGTGTCCAACATTCAGATGCAGGAGCTTACGCTAACCTGGACCGACAGCGCAACGACCGAAACCGGTTTTCGGCTGGAGCGTCGGGAAATGCCAGCTGGCTCGTTTCAGGATGTTCAAAGCAACCTGCCTGTTAATACCGCCCGGTATACGGATCGGACGGTGAGTGCAGAAACCGTGTATGAATACCGCTTGACGGCCATTAACCAGGCAGGTCCCTCACCGGCGATTCTTACGACTGCCGAAACTCTGCCGTTAGTGGCGCAGGACTCGGTGAGTCTTAATCCGGTGGCCGATGCGTATGTCAATGCAGGTACCCTGGCCGGTACCAACTACGGAGCACGGAACTTCATGAACGTGAAGTACGCCGGCCCTAATAACAGCACGACCCGGGAGGCCTTTACGCGATTCGACCTGAGTAGCGTCACCCGGCGCATTCAGCGGGCCAAGCTACGAGTTAATGCCATTTCGGTAGAGGCCAATACCCTTAATCCGCTGACACTCCGTCTGGATGCGATGCAGCAGGACGATTGGGAGGAGACGACTATCAACTGGACCAATAGCCGTTCCTTTACCTCGCTGGGTGAACTGCATCGCTGGGACCCGGTTTCGGGTAGTAATACGGTTGATTTGGAAACCGAATTGTTGCGGGATCAGGCAGGAGGACTGCTGACCTTGAAGATCAGCACATTGGAGGCTCCATTGGCAACATTGTCCAGCAAGGAAGCGACGGCTTCCAGTCAGCGACCGCTGCTGACCATTTACATGGACCACCTGACGGCTCCCACCAACCTCACGCTGTCGGGCAATGGGCAACCGGTGCTGACCTGGAAAGACAACGCCGACAACGAAACCGGTTTTACGGTTCAGCGCAAAGCGGCCGGGGCCAGCTTCACCGATCTGGCAACCGTTGCGGCCAACGTCACTACGTTTACCGATCTGACTGCCCAACCCGGTATAACTTATACGTATCGCGTCTATGCCTCGAATGAGCGGGGCAAATCAGCTTATTCCAACACCATTGAACTGACGACACCCACGTTGCAGGTGCTGCACAAAGACGGTGATAACGGGCAACTGACCAACAACCAGCTAAAACCGGAGCTGCAAATCAAGAACCTCGGTTCCAGCGCGGTTTCCTACCAGGAACTGACCGTTCGCTACTGGTTCACCAGCGAGAATCACGCGTCCATCAATACCTTTATCGACTGGGCGCAACTCGGTACCTCACAGGTTAAATCGCAGTATGTGCGGCTGAGCGAACCGCGGCAGGGAGCCGATGGCTACGTCGAGTATCGCTTCGAATCCGGGGCCGGTCAACTGACCGCTGGTGGCCAATCGGGACCGATTCAGTCGAGAATCGCCAAGCAGAACTGGACGGTTTTCAACGAAGCCGACGACCATTCGTATGCTGGCAATACCGATTATGCGACCACCAGCAAGGTGACGTTGTACCAGAATGGGGTGCTGATTTGGGGTGTCGAACCGGCGGCTGCGAATTCCTTGACGCAGGTGGTGGCCGAGTCGGAAAATAAAAACCAGGCGACCAATTCCAACACCATCAGTACGTATCTGCGGCTTCAGAACACGGGTAACGTGGCCCTGGCTTACAAAGATCTGAAGGTTCGTTACTGGTTTACGGCGGAAGGCAGTCAGCCGCTGAACTACTGGATCGATTACGCGGTGCTGGGCAGCAACACCATCACGGGTCAGTTTGTGAAGCCAAGCCCGGCGTTGGCGGGTGCCGACACGTATCTGGAGTTTAGTTTTGCGGAGAGTCTGGGAAATCTGGAACCGTCGAGTTCGACGGGTAACATTCAATACCGGATCGCTAAACATGACTGGTCGGCTTTCAATGAGTCCGACGATCATTCCTACAAAGCTGCGGGGCCGCTCGGTGCCAACAGCAAGATTACGGTCTATTACAAAGGCCAGTTGCTAGCCGGAACAGAACCCCAGCCGGGCGGGGCAAGACGGGCGGCTGTCGATGCAGAAGATGGGACGAAAAACTGGTTTGTCTACCCCAATCCCGCTAAAGATCAGGTTGTTCTGGGCGGTGGCGATCCAGAAAAAGCCATCGATGTAACGATTCTGGGGCTGACTGGTCAGGCATTGCAACAGAACCGGACGCGTTTCAGGAAACCGATGCGGGTAGAACACCTGCCGCCGGGTACTTATCTGTTACGGGTGGTGCAGGACCAGCACGTTCGGCATCTGAAACTCCTGAAACAGTAACCCGTATAGTAACCGGACGTAGCATTGACCTGAGGTTGGTGCTACGTCCGGTTTACGCACGCGTTGAAGAATTAATAAAAAATGATGAGGTATACGCTACTCTTTTTGTTGGTATTCGCCTGGGAAACCGGGTTTTGTCAGGCAAAGCGAAATCTGCTTACCGGGAGCTTTTCGCGCAAACAGGTCAGTACATCGGTCATGAAGGGGAGGGGATGGGTAGACTTTCCGGCCTACGGTGACCGGCAGGGCTGGGCCAGTCTCCCCGACGCGGTGAAAACCCAGGCCATCCGGGAAGGTGAAAAATACCTTGGCTATGGCTGGCCCCTCACGAAGGCATCGCTCTACCTGACCTACAGCCGAACCGGCAACCGCGAGGCCGCCGATACGGTGAACCGGGCTAAACTTGATGCGTTGCGGTCGCTGGCGTTGGCCGAACTGGTCGAAGGCAAAGGCCGCTTTCTGGACGATCTGATCAACGGCGTATTTGCCTACTGCGAACAAACCGTCTGGAGTTCGCCCGCCCATTTTTATATGTACGGGTACGAAGGCCAGATTGCCAACATCACCACGCTGTTGCCCGATAAAAACAACCCGATCATTGACCTGGTAACGGGCGATACGGCCGCTGATCTGGCCTGGATCTGGTACTATTTTCACGATGCGTTCGATAAGGTTAGCCCCATCATTGCGCAACGACTTGAACAGGAATTACGCGCCAAAGTGCTGGAACCGTTTTACCAGCGCAACGATTACTGGTGGATTACGGGCTGGGGCGAAGGCCGGGTCAATAACTGGACGCCCTGGTGCAGCTACAACGTTCTGACCTGCGTGTTGCTGCTGGAAACCGATCCGCAGAAACGCGAAGACGGTATCTACAAAACCATGCAGGCCGTCGATCTTTTCATCAATTCGTACCCCGAAGACGGCGGGTGTAGCGAAGGTCCGGGCTACTGGGGAGCGGCCGGGGGGCGCATGTTCGATTACCTGTCGCTGTTGCAAAAAGCCAGCCGGGGCAAAATTGACATTTACAGTGATGAACTCGTCCGGAATATGGGGCGGTACATCTATCGGGTCTACGTCGGCCAGGGCGAATACTACGTCAATTTTGCCGATGCACAGGCAAAACTTCGTCACGATGGCGGACGAATCTACCGGATTGGCAAAGACATTCAGGACCCGGTCATGCAGGGTTTTGGGACCTATTTACTGACCAGAAACAACCGGACCGAAGCGATGACCGGCGGACGGCTGGGAAGCAATCTCGTGAATCTGTTCAGCCCCGCCGACTGGCGCACGGTTCCTCCGACCGAACCGTTAGTAAAGGAATTTTATTTCCCGAATCTGGATGTAGCCATTGCCCGCGACAAAGAAGGCTCGGAGCAGGGATTTTATTTTGCGGCCAAAGGCGGTCATAACGGCGAGCAGCACAACCACAACGATGTGGGTTCGTTTATCCTGTTTTATAACGGCAACCCGGTTTTGATCGATGCGGGCGTGGGGACATACACCCGCGAGACGTTCAGCAAAGACCGCTATAAAATCTGGACGATGCAGTCCGACTACCACAACGTCCCGCACATCAACGGTTTTGCCCAGCACGAAGGGCGAAACTTTACCGCCCGGCACTCGATTTTCACCCCCACAAAAACCGGTGTTCGCTTTTCAACCGACATCAGCGGAGCTTATCCGAAAGAGGCCGGGGTAAAAAGCTGGGAACGGGCCTATCAACTGGAACGCGGCAAAAAGTTTGTCGTCAGCGATGCCTACCAGCTATCGGCCCGAACGGGCGAAACCCGGCTGCATTTTCTGACCACTTTGCCCAGCGAGCAACCCAAAACCGGCGAACTGGTGCTGAAGGGCAACGGGTTTAAATTGCTCATTCGCTACGACCCGAAAACCCTGTCGGCCACGGTCGAAAAAAAGGAGATCGACGATCCGAAATTAAACCGGTCGCTGGGTAATGTCGTGTACCGCATCGTGCTGGAACTAAAATCAACGGCTTTGGCGGGGAAAAACGCGTTGGAAATCGTAGAAATAAAGCAATAGATTGGGGAGGTTCAATAACCAGGAACGCAATCGTGTCATGAAAAAAAAGCCCCAGCTGCGTCTGGCTGATACAACGATATGAGTTGCTTGAAAATAAGGAGTTTATTGATCGGGTTTTGGTTGAGTGGTGTTGCAACAGCGGTTTTTGCCAATGTTACATTGCCGCCCCTGTTTGCGGATCACATGGTTTTGCAGCGGGAAACCAACGTAGCGGTTTGGGGCCGTTCCGACAAAACGGTCGTAACGATTACACCATCGTGGAATGAGAAACCGGTTTCCGTCGCTGTCAACCCAGACGGAAGCTGGACAACGGCCTTGAAAACCCCGGCAGCGGGTGGGCCGTACAAGCTTACATTTGACGACGGAGAACGACGGATTCTCAACGACATCCTGATTGGTGAAGTCTGGGTTTGTTCGGGACAGTCGAACATGGATATGCCGGTGCGCGGGCTGTCGGCCAAAGATCAGGTGTCGAACAAACGGGAAATTCTGGCGTCGGCCAATCAGCCCCAAATCAGACTGATTAAAATTCCGCATACCGCATCCGGGAAGCTGGAAAGCGATACACCGGCCCGCTGGCAACATTCGGATACGGCAACGGTCAACCGGTTTAGTGCGGTGGGCTATCAGTTTGCCCAACTGCTCCAGCAGAAATTCAATGTGCCGGTGGGTATGATTCATTCGGCCTGGAGCGGCACCCGCATCGAACCCTGGATGAGTCCCGAAAGTCTGGCGGCTTTTGACTATCCTAAGCCTAAATCCGATACGGCGAAGGTAACCCGCACCACGGGTTCGGCGCTGTTTAATGGCATGATCGGCCCACTGTTGGGCTATGCCATCAAAGGCGTCATCTGGTATCAGGGTGAATCGAATCTGGCCCAGCATGCGGTTTATGATACCCTGATGGCGGCTATGGTGGATGGCTGGAAAAAGGCCTGGCAGCAGGATAAATTGCCGTTCTACTACGTCCAGATTGCGCCATTCAATTACGGGAGAAGTTCAAACGCTTCGGCTTACCTGCGCGAGGCTCAGGAAAAAGCCATGAAACTGATTCCCGATGCATACATGGTCGGTACAGTGGATATTGGTTCGGAGAAAACGATTCATCCGGCTGATAAACAAACCGTCAGCCGCCGATTGGCAAACGCGGCCCTGTCGCGAACCTACGGGTTGACCGGTGTTTTTTACGAAAATGCCCGCTTTGAATCGATGAAGTCGAAGGGCGCTAAAGTCGTGGTTCGGGTCGCCAATGCCCCCGGCGGACTGATCGCCAACCAGAACCCGACCGGCTTTGAAGTGGCGGGTGACGATCAGGTTTTTCATCCCGCAAGGGCATTGGTTCGAAAAAACAGAATAACCGTTCAGAGCGACAAGGTGGCTGCGATTCGGGCGGTGCGGTATTGCTTTGGCGGATGGGTTCCCGGTACCATTCACAATCGGGAAGGTCTGCCGCTGTTGCCGTTCCGAACCGATAGTTGGCCGCTAAATAAAGAAAACAAGGCGAAATAAATGCAATCCATGAAACCATCGACGATCACGATTCTATTGTGCCTAAGCCTTGGTCTGACCACGTTCGTACAGGCGCAGGACGACCTGGCCGTATTGCCGTACTGGAAATACTACAATGGTCAGCCGGGCGCTCTCTACCGGCATCTGTGCGAACAGGCCTTCGGACAATTGGAACAGCGCAAAAAGGCAGTTCAGGCGTTGAGAACGCAACAGGACTGGCAGAAACGGCAAACCGTGGTCCGGCAAAAATTGCAGGAAGCTTTTGGGGTCTTTCCCGAAAAAACACCCCTGAATCCGGTCGTCACCGGCAAACTCGAACGGGATGGCATCACGGTTGAGAAACTCTACTTCGAGTCCCTGCCGAAGTATTACGTAACGGCGGCTTTGTTCATGCCTGCGGGGAAACGCGAAAACCTGCCGGCCATCGTATTCTGCAGTGGGCACGGTGTTCCGGCCTTTCGGAGCGGGGTCTATCAGCAGATGATTCTCAATTACGTCAAAAAGGGCTTTGCGGTTCTGGCTTTCGACCCGATCGGGCAGGGCGAACGAATTCAATACGGAGAGTCGGAGGGAAAGCGATTTGCCGGACTAAAACCCACGCTGGAACACTCGTATCCCGGCGCGCAAGCCTTTGTGGCCGGTGTTACACCGGCCCTGTATTTCGTTTGGGATGGCATCCGGGCCGTGGACTATCTGCTGACCCGACCCGAAATTGATGCTGCCCGGATTGGCGTAACGGGCCGGTCGGGGGGCGGCACGCAAAGTGCGTATCTGGCCGCGATGGACCCCCGGATTCGGGCGGCTGCGCCGGAATGTTATCTGACGACCTACGATAAACTGTTGCGTTCCAACGGGCCGCAGGACGCCGAACAAATCCTGACCGGGATGCTGGCGAAAGGGCTGGATTTGGGCGATCTGGTCGAAGTGCGCGCTCCGCGTCCGACGCTGATGGTGACGACCACCCGCGATATGTTTAGCATGGACGGTGCCCGCGAACTGTTCGACGAAGCCAAAAAGGCGTATAAAGCCCTCGGTGCGGAGTCGAATCTGGGGCTGGTCGAAGACGATGCTCCCCATGCTTCCACGCAAAAAAACCGGGAAGCGACGTACGCTTTTTTTCAGAAACACCTCAACAACCCCGGCTCCAGTGCCGATGAAAAAATTCCGGCATTTCGGGCTGAAGAACTCAACGTGACGCCGACCGGCAACGTATTTACCGCGCTGAAAGGCGAAACCCTGTTTTCGCTAACCCAAAAGCGGGCGTTGGCGGTTGCACCCCAAATTACGGCTGGTAACTCATTGCAAAGCCTTACCAAACAGGTAATTGCGTTGACTGGATACACACCGCCAACGCTGGGCGAAGTAATTTTTTCCGGTAAGTTTCCGCGTGAGGGGTACGATCTGGAGCGGTATTTAGTGAAAGGGCCTGGAGCGTATTACCTGCCTGTTCTGTGGTTCAAACCGGAAAAAGATACTGGTAAAACCGTGCTTTACATCGACTCAAAAGGCAAAGCCGGAGCCGCACAAAAAGGGGGTGTCGCCGATCAACTGGTACAGGCCGGTTACAACGTGGTGTTGCCTGACCTGAGCGGAGCGGGTGAACTGGCCCAGACAGATTTGCCCGGTGGTGATTCGCAGCTTGACAGCACATCGCTGAACCTGTGGTTTGCGGGCATCCTGACCCGGAAAAGTCTGGTGGCCGTTCGGATGGAAGAGATTCAGTTACTGACCGAATTTATTAAAAGGAAAACCGGTACTTCGACGATTTCGGCGGTGGGTGTCGGCACGTTTGTGCCTGATGTCCTGCACGCTACCTTGCTGACACCGGCCATCGGTCGGCTGGCGCTGCTCAACGGGCTGGGTGCGTATCGTTCCCTGATCGAGCAGGAGCAGTATCTGCCCCGGTACGTACCGTCGGTTGTAGCCGGAGCCATCAACACGTATGATCTCCCCGATCTGGTAGCGGCCCTGGTGCCCCGGCCCGTCTGGCTGGCCGGTGTTGTGAACGGAGCCGGGCAGCCGGTTTCTCCATCGGAATTGGAGAGATTATATCCGACGGAAGGAAAACACCTAAGACTGTCGTCAACGGCTGAACATACTGCGTTGCTGGCGTGGTTGAAGACGGAAAAGTAGGCTTGTCATAAACCGTGATTGTTTAAAAAACAACTTATGGATACAATTCAAAAGTTTCTTTTAATGGTCATTGTTGGGTTTTTGCTACCCGTTTTCACTTGGGCGCAATCACTCGGTAAGCCCAATATTGTCCTTATTGTTGGCGACGACCATGACCGCACGGCGGCAGGCTGTTATGGAAACCCGCAGATCAAAACGCCGAATCTGGATGCGCTGGCGGCTGAGGGTGTACGGTTTACCCGTGCTTATGCCACAACGTCCAGTTGTAGCCCCAGTCGGTCGGTATTGCTGTCGGGACGGCACAACCACAACAACGGTCAATACGGTCTTCAGCAGGCCACGCATCATTTTCATTCATTCGAGGGTATGAAAACCCTGACACATTTTTTAAGTGGGGGCGGATACCGCACGGCCCGCGCCGGCAAGTTCCACCTCGAACCCACCAGCACGTATCCATTTGACGTACGGATTGATGATAACGGAAATAACCCTGTCAGGATGGCGGAGAAATGCGCTGATTTTTTGGAAAGTACTAAAAATCAGCCCTTCTTTTTGTATTTCTGCCCTACAGATCCGCACCGGACGGGATTCCGCCGGGACTTGCCGCTCCAGCCCAACGCCCACGGTAACCGAACTAATGGACAGGAAGGAGTTATAGAAACGCTGTACGGAGCCGATTCGCTGCGGGTGCCCTACTTTCTGCCCAATACGCCCGAAAGCCGGGCCGAGCTGGCACAGTATTATCAGTCGGTTTCCCGGCTCGATCAGGGTGTGGGAAAACTCATGGCGCAACTGAAACAGAAAGGGTTGTGGGAGAAAACCATCGTGATTTACGTATCCGACAACGGAATGCCCGTGCCGGGAGCCAAAACAACCCATTACGAACCCGGCGTCCGGTTGCCGCTCATCGTTCGCAATCCGTTTTCGAACCAGAAAAACAAGACCTGTGACGAACTGGTTTCGTGGGTCGACATGGCACCTACGATCGTGGATTTTGCCGGTGTACCAACTCCATCTCAACCGGGCCGTGGTACGTCGTTGCGTAACGCGAACGAAGCGCCAGGGCCAACAGCCTATCTCCACGGAAAATCCTGGAAAGCGGTTTTCGATCATCCCGGTTCGTTTCGCTCCGACACGCTGTTCCTGTCGCATTCGTTTCACGGCCTGACGCAGTATTACCCGATGAGAACCATCGTGACCCGGCACTATAAACTCATCTGGAACATTGCCCATCCGCTGGAATTTCCGTATGCGTCGGATTTGTGGGATTCGGCCACGTGGCAGGCGTTTCTGAAGTCAGGGCAAACGACATTCGGTGTGCGCGAGGTCAAGGATTACAAGCACCGTCCGGCGTTTGAACTCTACGACCTGACCCAGGACCCGCAGGAGTTGGTCAATCTGGCCAATGACCCGAAACACAAGCCCGTTTTCGACAAACTGCTCACCACCCTGAAAGAATCGCAGCGAAAAACGGGTGATCCCTGGTCGGGGAAATGGGTGCATGAATAAAACTTTTCAACGTTTACGTATTTCATTTTGAAAAAGCAATTGCTAACCATCGGGTTTCTACTCGTCCTGTTTGCGATGAGTCCGGCGCAAAACCCACCTCCCAGCAATACCTTTGACCGGCAGGTGGCGGCTGTTCTGTCCCGGATAAAAACCCCAACCTTTCCCAAAAAGGATTTTCAGATTGAGCATGCAGATAATTTTCAGAACGCTGTCAATCAGACGATTGTGGCTTGTCATAAAGCGGGTGGGGGACGCGTCGTTATTCCCAAAGGCGAATACGTCTGCAACGGTCCGATTCGGATGCTGTCGAACGTCAATCTGCACCTTTCCGAAGGCACGCTCATTCGGTTTGGGACGAATCCGGCGGATTATTTACCTGTTGTGAAGGTGCGGTGGGAGGGAACGGTTTGCACCAATTATTCGCCCCTGATTTATGCCCACGGACAGAAAAATCTAGCCATTACCGGAAACGGAACGTTGGATGGTCAGGCTGATAAATTCTGGTTTGCCTGGAAAAAACTACCCAACGGCGACGATCAGGAAAAAGCCAAGACGATCCTGCGGAAAATGGGCGAAACCGGCGTTCCCGAATCCGAACGCGTGTTTGGAGCAGGCTATAAACTACGGCCTACTCTGCTGGAATTGTATGACTGCGAAGGAATTCTGCTTGATGGGTTTACGGCCCGGCGAAGCCCCTTCTGGACAATTCACCCCGTCTTCTCGAAAAACATTACGATTCGGAACCTCAAAATCGGGCACGGAACCACCAATGACGATGGCATCGACCCGGATTCGTGCGAAGACGTCTTGATTGAAAACTGCCGGATCAGTACGGATGATGACCCCATCTCCATCAAGGCCGGGCGTGATCAGGATGCCTGGAAACGCCGGGGAACCCGCAACGTCGTCGTTCGGAAATGTACGCTCCAGTCGCGGATCGCCAACGGTTTTTGCGTCGGTTCCGAAATGTCGGGGGGCGTCGAAAACATCTGGGTCGATGACTGCACCATGCCGAACGTAACGCTGGGGATCACGCTGAAAGCCAACCTCGATCGGGGTGGTTTCGTGCGCAACGTGTGGGTGCGTAACGTAACGATCGATAGCTGTCGGCAGGCGGCTATCCGAATGCAGATGGATTACCACAGCTATAGGGGAGGCAATTTTCCGCCTGATTTTGACCGCATCTCGCTTGAAAATATTCACGTTCGCTCGGCCCGCGATTACGGCTGGTGGCTGGTGGGCGTCCCGTCGAAACCGATTGGACTGATTACCATGCGAAACGTCGCGATCGACCGGAGTGGCAAAGGAAACAAGACTGAGTTAACCAATTTACGTATAGAGCACTAACTTTTTTCGATATGCAACGCAGAGACTTCTTATCAACAACCCTGGCTGCTGCTTCGGCCTCGTTACCACTTTCCGGTTTGTCGCAGACCGTCAATGCTCCGTCAGCGAATATGCTCAGCGAACCCGCCCGTGAGATTCCGGTGGTCGATACGTTTGACGTCATTGTTTGCGGTGCCGGACCCGCTGGGGTAGCGGCCGCCATTGAAGCCGGACGTACCGGAGCGAAAACCCTGCTGCTGGAGGTACACGGTTGTCTGGGTGGCGTCTGGACGTCGGGCTGTCTGACGTGGATTATTGACAACAAGAACAAGAAAGGACTGGTGGACGAAATCAAGGACGGGCTTCGGCTGAAGAAAGGAGCCGCGACCGTACCGACGGGTAATACGTTCTCATTCGATGTCGAACAGATGAAAATTCTGTTGGAAGAACTATGCCTGAAAGCCAATGTAACCGTCCGGCTTTTTACCCGGCTGGTGTCAGCATCCACCCAGAATGGCCGGCTAACCCACATTATTACCGAGTCGAAGTCTGGACGGGAAGCCTGGGGTGGCAAAGTCTTTATCGATTGTACGGGTGACGGTGATCTGGCCGCTCGTGCGGGTTGCCAGTTCGATTATGGCGACAGCGCCAAGCAAGGACAACCCATGAGCATGCTTTGCCTGATTTCGGGCGTTCGGTATAACGAAATTAAGGAGTTTATCCGTGACGAAGCCGATAGCAAAATTGGCTCCCCCTCCAAAAAGCGGCTGGAAGAAGCCATTATCAAAGGCGGTCACAAGCCCTCCTACGCCCGGCCCAGCCTGCACCCGATTTACGACGATTTGCACATGCTGATGGCCAATCACGAATACGGCTACAATGGGAATGACGCTCGCCAGGTGACCGAAGCGACACTGAAAGGGCGAGCCGAAGTGCACCAGATCATCCAGAGTCTGCAATCATTGGGCGGGCCGTGGGAGAATCTGCGGCTAATGGCTACCGGTGAGCAGATTGGCGTGCGGGAAAGCCGTCGGATTCATGGCCTGTATACGGTTTCCCGTCTGGATTTGATCAAAGGATCGCGGTTTGAAGATGCCGTTTGCCGGGTTACGTTTGGGGTGGATGTGCATTCGGTTAAAAAGGAGGATGAATCCACGACGGCCTACAACCGGGGTACTGCCAGCAAACCGTACGACATTCCGGTGCGGTCGTTGATCGCCAAAGATGTGCAGGGGCTGATGATGGCGGGTCGTTGCATCAGTGGCGATTTTGTGGCCCATTCGAGCTACCGGGTTACGGGTAATGCCGCCTACATGGGCCAGGCCGCCGGTCGGGTAGCCGCACTTGCAGCCAAAAAGAATCTATTGCCGCAGGATGTAAACTGGTCGGAGGTAAAGTGGTCGGTAGAGTAGGTGAGTAACGATTTTAAGGCACTAGGGCAAAAAAACATTCCCAACAGACGGGTGCAAATTGGGGCTAGCCTAAATTACCAGTCGTATCAAAACGATTCGAATTATACTTACGACCTAAGCTCATCGTTTAGGCGACATCTTTTTGACACAGCTTTTTTAAACTAGGGCAGTCGTCCAGCCGTAGGCTGGACACAAAGTTGTTGTCATGTATCTAACAAACCAGCCTTTATTTCCTCAACACACCGACAGGCATATTAACTCACACAGGCCGCAGGTTCTCTCCCTATGTACGAGAATTGCTCTTTTTCTTATATGTACGAGTCTGGTAACGAGGAAGTTAAACTAGTGGATGGTGGCAGAGATTATAGTGATTGGCAACGGTTGATGGAGAAGGTAAAACAGGGGACCTTCTACGAGTATTTGCTCCAGGAAGCCGTCAAGGCGACTGGCAAAACAAAGCTAACCCGGGAGCTGATGAAAAAAACGGTATTTACCGTTTTCTTTTCAGAGAATGAGACCACCAGCCGCTTGATGCAAAAACGAAAGGAAATCTTTCGGGACTTGTTTCCCAATGTGATGCGGCTGTTTGAACTCATCAAGTCGCAGCAGCACCGAACGCTGGCGTTGTTGCTCCAGAACATCGAATCTGAAATCTTCCTCAATCGCATTGCCCGTCGTATTGCCCGGGAACGGCCCGATCTGCCTATTTTCACCATTCACGATTCGATCGTCACCACAGTGGGTAATGAGACATATGTGAAAATGATCATGCGTTAGGAACTCGAAAAAGCCATCGGTATTCGCCCTTTTCTCAAACGGGAGTACTGGCAAGAAGAGGTGTTGGAAAACGCTATTGATTTCTTTGTAATTCAGTAATCACTTGCTTAATCTGGTTACAAAAATAGAAATAAACTCTTCATAAGAATGCCAGTAAAAAGCCGATTTAATATGGGATAGCTTTTCAAAAGTAGTTGAGTTGACCGTCTAGCTTCTTAACCGTGACAAAGCGGGAAACCGTAGCAAGCTGCTGTGTGGCCAGCATCAATTCCTGCGTGGTGGTTTCTACGCCATTGCTGATTTCAACCTGGTACACCCCGTCGGGAAGGGCACTGACATCCAGGCTCAGCCGGGCGGCTTCCTGGCGTTTGCCAACTTGCTGCACAAAGAACGCCTGCCCCGCGCATTGGTCAATCGAACTTCAACCGTACCACCGGTTTGTTTCTTGATGGCAATCTGAACCTTGCCTTCATTATTGGTGTACATGCTGCTTTTGAAGGCGGCTGCATTCTTAGGTTTTCCAATGGGTTTATGGCTTTCAGCTATCGAAGCAGAGAAGGTAACAGCAGTTAAGGTAAAGGCAACGAGCAGGGATTTGATGAGCGTTTTCATGGCGTATGACGTTTGATTTTTGTGTCCGTTTGAATGAGTCAAAGGTCGGGATCATCGTCTGAAAAGACTGTCACAAATGAGTCGATACCTGTTACTTTTGGGAAAGGGTAGGAGGGAACCATTTCTGAATCACCAGATGAAGATGTCCAGACAATTAACGAACGAATAGAAACGGCCTACCGCTGGATAATCATCCCAAAGCAAGGCCGGTCATCGCTAAATTTTTACTGGTTAGACTATGATACTACCAAAAGAAAGAGACCCCAGATTCATAACATTACGGCGGGGTGGAACCTTAACAGACTCTATGCATCATCAACTGGCTTTATGGGCTGCTACTTGTGCGGAACATGTATTGCCGCTGTTTGAGCAAGCCGATTCAGAGGATGAACGACCCCGGAAAGCGATCGAATTGACCCGAGCCTGGGTAAAAGGAGAGATCTCCATGAAACAGGCACACCAGGCGGCATTTGCGGCCAATGCTGCGGCAAAAGGAATGCCTGATGCGGCCAGATTTGCCGCCCTGGCCGCCGGACAAGCCGTGGCTGTAGCACATGTTGCGGCCCATCAACTGGGTGCGGCTGCCTATGCCATCAGAGCGGTCAGGGAGACAGTTGCAGAAAACGAGAAGGAGCAAATGGGGCGAAGTGAATGTCAATGGCAGCGCGATCAACTGGAGGATGCTATTCGCGACCTGGTTCTGGATGATCAACGGGTACAAAATTACCTTTGTTGGTTTGTGTTCAACGGTTGAAAAGTCACTTGATCAGTAGTCCACGGTTGGGATAGTGCCAGCGTGGTTTTGAGTAGGGAAGATAATAGGGAGCAAACCCAGATTGAAAAGTTTGAGAAAGAAGTTGCCCGGTGTCTATGAATGATTTAACAGATAAAGAAAAAAGTCGTTTATACGGTCATTGAGGTCTTTCCATTTCCACTCCTGGGCCGATGTGTCGGCCAGAATACTTATTCCGATGAAAGCTGATGACAATTTAAAACGGTTTCTGGACGCTCAACAACCGGTTTATTTCCAAGCCCTGAGCGAAATCAAAAATGGCCGGAAGCAAAGCCACTGGATGTGGTTCATTTTTCCCCAACTTGCGGGCTTGGGCTTTAGTGAAATGGCCCGGTTTTACGCGATTCACAACCTGGAAGAAGCCCGGGCGTATCTGGAACATCCCGTTCTGGGTGATCGGTTACTGGAGATTTCCAATGCCCTGCTGGGGGTAGTCGGAAAAACCGCTAACCAGATTTTGGGCAGTCCGGATGATTTAAAACTTCGGTCCAGTATGACCTTGTTCAGTTTGCCGAAAAATACCAACCCCGTCTTTCAGGCGGTTTTGGACAAGTACTTCGACGGCTTGATGGATCTACGAACCATTGAACTGGTTCGGGCCAGCGAAGGATAGCCATGACCGCAACGTTTCATACCTTACTGGCTTTACAACCCAGTGTCACTCCCTACATCCGCTATGTCTCTTCCTAAAATCACACGATTGTGCACGGACCATTGAATACCAAGGACAATTTGAAATGGACGGCTTGTGGCATTTTCCTATCTTGTCAGAGCTGCTTTGGCAGTCCGATTCAGTCACAAGCCCCTTAACATTATTGGTACTCATTAGTCCGTCCGAATAACTGGGCTGGAAGGTAGTATGCCTGGGTGAGCCAATCGTTGAATTCACAGGTGATCTCCCACAAAAATCCCGTATAAAATTCCATTGACCGTTTTAATGATTGTTACTTTTTTTGTGGGAAATGATTTGTCCTGAAAACTGATTGGCCGATAATGGAACCAATTAATCCTGGTTAAGCCCATAAAATTATTCCGGTTTAGTAAAATTGAGATTGTGAAACAGAAATAGCCGGATCGTGTGATTGTTGACAAAATTAGTGCTGCTAGTCTGCTGTTGAAACAAGTTCATATAGCCCAACTGCGCCGTAAACTTTTGCTGAAGGGGTAGGCCAGTCCCACAAAAAAGCGGTTTTGGTCAAAATAATTATAGGTAATGTGCTTGCCGGCATTGATGTGAATTTCATCCTGAACCACGAAGTTGGGAACACCGGGTTTGGGGTATCACCTTTCAGCGGCACCTGCACCGTAATCATGTACCGAAACCGGTAATTGAATGAGTACCCATCGGCCAACTCGTTGCCCAGCGTTTTGCGAACGTTTCGTTCTTCGGCTCTGATCCATTGATTGAGGTGCAGGCGTTTGAAATGACCTTGCCAATTAATTTGTTGCCAGAAACGGTGTTCCGGTCTAACCAATGGATCGGCACCAGGCGTCGGCGGAAGTGCCGGGTAGAGACGGGCATAAGCATACCCTGCGGTGAACCGGACCTGATCGGACACGTAATAGGTAAGGCCGGGACGCACGATCAGGGTACTCCAGCGGTCCAGAAAATCATCGGTACGGCGGCATGGAGATCCAGCCCGATTCCCCAGCGATTGCTCAAACGGGTTTGGTTAAAGTAACCCAGCCAGGCTTGCTGCTGAGTCCGAACTTGTTTGGTGGGTACGGATTGCGCCGTCAGATCGTGACTGAATCCGATGGAAACTAAAAGCAGGAGAGCAATGGTACGAATTATAAAAGTGCAGAGAAAATACCAGATCGAAGCAACAAGCCCAGGATGGCTGCGGCTCCAATCAAACCTAATTCCGATAATTTTTTAAAGCGATATAATAAAATGGTGGCGGTTAATGCAATGATGATCGCTGGCAGATCCACCAGTTGACGCCGGGCCAGAACGACGACTGCACCAGCGATAGCGCCAACAGCCGCGATGGTGATCCCATCGACGAAAGCCTTCAAACCGGGGTGTTTGCCGTACTTTTTGAAGTAAGGGGCTGGCAGGATGGTGAGCAGGTAACAGGGTAAAAACGTGGCGGCTGCGGCTACGCACGCACCGGGCAACCCGGCCACCAGATAGCCGATAAAAGCGACCGTAATTACCACCGGTCCGGGCGTAATCATAGCCACAGCCACAGCATCCAAAAATTGCTGTTCCGTCAGCCAGCCGTATTCTTTGACAACACCACCATATAGAAAGGGCACGATGGCCAGACCACTACCAAACACGAAGCTACCGGCCTTGGCAAAAAACAGGGCCAGCTTCCACAGAACGGAATCGGTCGGTACCGCCGCTAACACCTGCGTGAGAAACGGCCAGCTAGCCTGGCTCACTTTTGAATCCAACCGAAGCGGTGGCGCTTTGATTAGCCAATAAATCCCCCCCGACCCGATGACCAGCCACAGTAATTCGGATTCTGTCAGGATGGTGGCTATGGCCGAAATAGAGAAAAGCAGCCAGCCCAGCCAGTCTTTCCCAATCGTTTTGGTGGTTAGTTTATAGGTACCCATCGTAATGATGCCAATGACTGCGGCTCCAATGCCGTAGAAAATAGCCTGCATCCACGGCAATCCGTCAAACTGCACGTAAGCCCAGCCCAGCCCTAAAACCATCAGGAAGGATGGCAGCACAAACGTGAAGCCCACCAGGGTGGCACCACAAATGCCGTAATGAACATACCCCAGGTAAATCGCTAATTGAGCCGCCAGTGGCCCCGGAGCCAACTGAGCGAGTGCCATGCCTTCCCGGTAATCTTCTTCGGTGATCCATTGCCGGTTCAGCACCAGATCCCGGTGCATGGCGCTGACTAATGCAGGAGGACCGCCAAAGCCAAAGGTTCCCAGGCGCAGAAAGTAACTCGTGAGTTGCCGGAGAGAATACGGGGGTGTGAGAAGTTCAGAGTTCATAAATGTAACCAATAGAGTATCAGAGGTTCAGCCAGTACGTTAGCTTGACGACCAATGCCCGGTTTTTCGGTTGCCAGGCTTGCATCAATCGATTTTTGCTGTCGAGCGCTTCGTAGGCGAAATAGTTATCCGTATAGACCACAAACAGATCCGAGACGGGCTTGTACCGCCACTGAAACCGGATGTTCGTGTTGACGTTGTTGATCTGATTATTGTACTGTGCGTAGGCCGTTAGAAACACCGACCGCGTAAACGACAGATCGACCTTAGGCCCAATCAGTAACAGGTCGGATTGGCTGTAGGGAGCGGGTAAGCGAATACCGTTGTAAGTGAAATCAAGCGAGAAAATGCCGTAAGGCTGCTGTCGGTAACTCAGAATGGTGTGCAACTGCGTAATCCGACCGTTGAAGTACTGCCCATATCGACCGTTGAAACTAAAGAAAAAAGGCTTTCGGACATTGGACACGAAGCTCAGGCGATGGCTGAAATACAGGTATGATGTGTTGGCAGGAAGGGTAGCCCCGCCCGTGTTGCTTGGGTCGAAGGGAGAGAAAAGGTAGGTATAATCCCAACGCAGAAACGCGAACGTAAGCTGCGACTGGTTTTGCAGCGTGATGCCCCCAAACAGGCCCGCGTCCCAGTCGATCAGGCGGTTTTGCCGTTTCCCATAAATAAAATCCCAGTTTGGACCCAGGTAAAACCGGTTGATATGCCGACTCAACCGACCTTTCGGGAAAATGACCCGAAAGGTCTCGCCATGAAATTTCATCAGGCTCGTGCGGGGTGCGTACCCCACGTCGGCCCGAAAGTTATCGCCAATGTCGTAAACGCCGATCCGCCCATTGACCGCCGGTTTATCCACGAATAGTAACGCGCCCATCGCGTAAGGCTGCGCCAGTCGATCCGGGCTGAACGAACGGTGGTAAAATGCTTTACCCCGCCACTGATTATTGGCCGAAGCCAGCGAATATTCCAGACCGGCAACCCGGTTATACGATTGGTCGGCACCAGCGGGTACCGTCCCGACGGGGTCTTTATTAACCAGCATGGCACTCACAAACGAACGGGTCGAGATTCGGCGCTGCACGGCTAGCATTCCGTAGTTAACGGGTAGAAGCGTAAGCGTATCGGACAGCGACCGTCGACCCGTCTGCGTGTTCAGTACGCCAATGCGCCAGTTTCGGTCTAACCGGCCACTAAGTCGTACCCCAGCCAGAATGGGAACCTGCTCGTTGAACCCCGTGCGGGGGTTTCGGGCCAGGCCGATGCGCCGGGAGAAAAACGGGTTGGTGACGCTAGTACCGAACGAGCCGAAGAGATCGCTATTTTCCAGGAAAAACTGCCGCCGTTCTGGAAAGAACAACTCAAACCGACTCAGGTTAGTCACTTGCTGGTCAACCTCAACCTGGGCAAAATCAGGGTTTACAGTCAGGTCGAGGTTTAGCGAGGGTGTAACGGCAACTTTCGCATCGAAGCCGACATTCACCCCTTGTCGGGTGGGTATATCGGACTGAAAATCGTGTCCGGTTTCCACCAGGGTGTAGGGAATCAACGAAACATTTGAACCGGGGCGGGGTGGTGGCTCTGCCCAGACGAGCCGTCCTGAAAAGGCCAGTGCCTGCCCGTTGAAGTTGCGCGGGATGGGTGCCCAGGCCGATATTTCGTTGCGCGTTATATCGCTACGGATAAAATTGATCAACCACACGTTTTGCCCGTCCTGTAGCTTATACCGCAGCGTTTTGAACGGAATTGCCATCTCAACGGTGTAGCGGTCGTCGTCGTTTGTTACGCGCACGTACCATTTATTATCCCAATCGGTCGTGAATTCCTGCCCGTTGGTAATCAGTCCTTCGCGCTGCACACCGTAGGGCGACACGGCAAAATTGACCCCGTTCAGTTTGTCGCGGAATGGGTCGAGGTTAACCTCAAATAGGTCCGACTGCCCACGTAGAAAGTCGCGTTTGAGGGACGTAACGACGTAACGACGCGGTTGGTAACAAACAGCACCCACATATAGAAAATTTCCATCGAACAACACCCGCACGACGGTCCTGGATTCAGCGTTGGCTGTGTCATAGGGGAAAAACTGTCGGAAGTTGCCCACTGAATCAGCCAGTTGCCAGTCGGCTTCATCGAGTTGTCCATCCAGCTTAACCGGCTCCGTTGCCCGACGAATAGTCAGGGCGTAGTCGGTTTCGTTCACACTAAGAGGCTGGGCAACCAGGCAACGGCTCAGCAGCAGGAAAAGAAATAGGAAAACGTTTTTCAAGTTCGTTCGGCAGGCGTTTCTAGTCTCTTTTACAAACATCAGGGCCGCTTCGGCGATACTATCAAAAGCTCGTAGCCAGCATCAGCCCGTACTGAAAACCCGGACCGCGTTTTGCTACGCCCAGAATTTTCCCGTCATACCAATACGCACCCACTTCGGTGAGCAGGGCCATGTTGGGCCGGATATCTTTTTTCAACCCCAACGACACGCTCGTGAGGTTGAAAAAATTAGCCTTTGCGCCCTCAGTGGCTGTCGGGATTCCGAGGTGAACGTTCCCATGATGGTCAGTACGGTGGTACCACCCAGATGGTAGGAGTTCAGCAAGGCTACGTTTGGGCTGTAAGCCAGCCGGTTCCGATCTTCGATCAGGACGTGCGCTCCGCCTAAGCCCAGCACGATCCCCCAATCAACCTTGGTGGTGGTGGTGGGGGTAAGTAGTATTTCGCGTCTAAGTTGATACCAAAACCTGGCCCAACCGACGCGAAAGGTAGCGGAATAGGTGCCAGCCGAAAGCCTGCGTGTGGAATGGTGAAAAACGCACTGGTTTTCCGGGGGTCGCCGAGGACAACCACCTGCCCACCCATACCGGCGGCAAAGCCGATTTTTTTGGGAGACAACGTCCGGGCTGTACCAAAGTTGACGACCCAGAACAGGGGTTTCTTAGGATGTTGAGGAGCAAGCGTGATTAATTCAGGTGCAACCCAGTCAGCGAAGGCTACCGATACTGAATCGGGCCGGGCCGTGGCGGTGGAGAAACACGCCCAGACAATCAGGCAGGTTAAAAAGACAGGTTTGACAGAGCAATGTTGTAAAAAAGGCATATCCTGTAAGTTTGTCAAATTAGTGTTTCATCCCATCGCTGCCCGTTTTCTTTCCCCCGCGACCCAGTTGTTCCAGGGCCGCCCGAAACCCTTTCGCCAATTCCGGGGCCGGACCGCGCCCGTAATAATGCAGGAAAATGGTTCGGGGTTGTTCCCCCAGCATGTGGTGATGCAAAGCAACTACTTCCAGTTTATGTTGCCGCAGCGTTCGAACGACTGCATTGACCTCACCTTCCAACATGGCAATGTCACCGGCAATATGCGCATCAGCTTGCTTTCCGGCAAAAGAAGCCCAGGAGTTCAGGCCGATAGCCGCCGTCATTTCTGCACCCATCGCGATAATTTTTACGTCATCACGACCCACGGTGTATTTGTAGGTGGGACCATTGACCGCCCCGGTGTATTTGACGATGGCATCCAGTGCGGGCAGATCGAAAAGGTCTTTTCCGGTTGATGGCGTCGTGCCACTTTGCGCTACGGGCGTGGGTTGATTTACCGGAAACAATTTGGTGTTGCCAATCGCCTGAGCGTATTTTTTGGCTAAATCCGCCACCGTTCCGACCCCATGCAGGTGCATATAGAAGATGCGCGGTTGTTCGTAGAAAAAATGATTGTGAATGGCCGAGATTTCCAATCCGGCCGCGTGCGTGGCATCGATGAGGGGATTGACTTCGGTTTCCAGCAGAACCGTATCGCTCATCATGACCGTCTGCTGGCCATCCACGGTTTTCTTAAACGACACCCAACCACCAAATCCGAAGGGGATGGGTACGGCTTCCCCTTTGACGGTGACTTTCAAATCATTGCGTGGTAGTGGCACGGAATAGGTTGCCTGCACTTCGTTGTAAGTGCCTTTTTTGCCCAGGACGGTGGCAATAGCATCCTGTTCTTCTGCCGACAACGCTGGAGTTTTACCCAGGGTTAGCCTCTCCATTGGGACGATCTCGCCAGTTGACGTACAGAGTGGAATGGTGCCGGTAACAAGAACGGCTGAGCGAAGAAAGTTTCTGCGTTGCATACAAAAATAGGGTCTTGTTGAGTTCAAAGCTAAGCGCCAATTGTGAATAAAAACTGAAGTACGGAAGGTTGCCCATCAACGGCTTCTTATGATTACGGCTTATCAACACGGGCCACGACCTTACTATCCGGTTTGAGTTCTTCATTCCCCTTTAACACCAGCGTATCGCTCTCGTTCAATGCACCAAAAATTTCTACCTTATCCGGCAACGTCAGTCCGGGCCGCACATCCACCCACTGCGTTTGTCCTCCCTTAATCCGAATGACGAATTTTCGCTCCAAGGTGGTAACGACCGCCGAGAATGGCACGGCAAACGAAGGTTTCGTCCGACCTAGGTCCAGGACGACATCGGTATACATCCCTGACTTCAACTGATGATCGCCATTATCGACAGAAAACTCCCAGATTTCAGAGCGCGTATCGACATCGATTCGATCCGTTTTCCGTACCAGAACAGCATCGTACTGTTGATTGGGTACCGCGCGGGTCGAGAAACGGACTTTATTGCCCGTGAGGTGACTCCCCGTGAGTGCTTCGGGAACGGCCACCCGCAGACGGAGTGTGCGGTTATTCTCCATTTCCAGCACGGGCTTATCCGTCGGGTTTCCCACGTAGGCACCGGGATCTACGTTGCACCGGGTCACGACACCTCCGAACGGAGCCCGAAGCACTAAATAATCCGCCATGTCTTGCAGCGCCTGAACGGAATAGTGAGCGACCTGAACATCAGCGCTATCGGCACGCATTTGATTACGCCCTCGTTCCAGTTCACTGGCCGACACCACACCGGGGGTGTTGGCGGCTCTCCGCAACCGTTCGTAAGCGTCCCGGCTGGTGCCGAGTTTTGATTTGGCCGCTTCCCAGCGGCTCCGGGCTTCGGTCAATCGCGCCTGCTGTTCGGGGGCATCGAGAATGGCCAGTACCTGGCCCTGCCGAACGACCGAGCCAATGTCCACCGCCACTCGGCGCACGAAACCGGGCAGTTTCGCGTAGATCTGCACCCGCTGATCCGGAAACAATTCACCCGGCAGCGTAACCTGTTTAGCGATCGTAGAAGTTTTTAACACAAGCGTATGAACGGTGTCCGGTTTTGAATCGACGGTAGCCGGGGTGTCTTTTTTTTGCTGCGGGGCTTCATTACAAGCGGTCAAACCACTCAACAAGGCCAGAAAAAAATAAGAATGTTTTATCATGATGTCAGGCCGTGGCGGTTGGTGGTAAGGTATATTGAGGGCTGGTCGGATCGTCCGGGTCAAGCGAATGACTGGCGTATTTCTGGCGACCGACGGTAGACTGGTACAAGAGCGGCAATACCAGCAGCGTCGCTACGGTCGAAGCGATCAGGCCGCCGATGACGGCAATACCCAGCGGAGCCGTTTGCTGACCGCCTTCCCCCAGCCCGATGGCCATTGGAATCATGCCGACGATCATGGCCAGACTGGTCATCAGGATAGGTCGCAGGCGGCTCCGGGCGGCCGCAAAACCAAGGTTCTTCGGCGGTTGGGAGTGTTGCCGAAGCGTTTCTGCATTCGTTACTAACAGAATTGCATTGGCCACCGCTACGCCGATGGCCATGATGCAGCCCATGAACGACTGAATATTGAGTGTATTCCCCGTTAGAAACAGCAGGGATAAAGCCCCCGCCAATACCGCCGGTAGCATAGACAAGACCACCAGCGATAATCCGAACGATTGAAAAGCGGCCGCCAGCAACAGGAAAATCGCCACGACGGCCAGGGCTAACCCCAGCGACAGTTCGCTTAGCGTTTGGGCCAACAGTTCGGCCTGACCCCGCAGGGTAATTTTTACACCCTGCGGCAACTCTCCGAGGTTGTGGATGACTTGGTTCAGGTCGCGGACGGCTCCACCAATATCTTTCCCTTGCAGATTTGCAGTCAGGGTCACGTACCGCTGTTGATTCAACCGGTCGTATTCGCCCACCGTGTTTAGTTTTTTCCAGTCAGCCACGTCACGCAGGTAAATCCGGCGATCCGTATTGGAGGCAACCGGAAGTTGTTCCAATTGATCGGGGCTGTTCATGCGAAACTGCGGATACTCGACCTGTACCTGATACGAATTGCCCGATGCTTTATCGAGCCAATACAAAGGCTGCGTCAGGCGGCTCGACGACGTTCCGGCCACCACCGACCGACTGACTTCGTCTACCGTCAGGCCCAACTGCCCGGCCCGAACGCGATCATAGGTAATTTGCAACGTCGGGTAGTCGAGCGGTAAACCGTACTGTAGATCCCGCAGATAGGATAATCCCGCCATCCGATGTCGGAGCCGTTCGGCTAATTCACGCCCCTGTGCCAGGTTTTTGGCCTGTACGCTCACCTCCACCGGGGTGTTGGCACCCAGGCTCATCACCTGATCAACCAGATCGGCTGGCTCAAACGAGAGCTGCATACCGGGAATCTGCCGACTCACTTCAGCCCGCAATTGCTCTTTGAAAGTATCCAGCGGCAGATCAGCATCCGGGCTTAGGTTCACTTTTAGTACCGCTTCGTGGGGACCACTCGTCCACAAAAAGATGGGGCTAATGGCATAGGTCTGAGGTTGTAGGCCAACAAACGCCGAACTGATGGCGACGTTTTTGTCTCCGGCTAACTGGTGAACAATGGAAAGAACTTTCTTCGTGGCGTCTTCCGTGCGCTCGACCCGGGTACCTGCCGGTAATCGGAGTCGTACCTGAAACTGGCCGGTATCGACTCTCGGGAAAATTTCGGTACCGATCAGACGGTAAACCGATAAGGCCAGCGCAGTGGCCAGTACTAAATATAACCCAATAATGAGTCGGCTGCGCGGCTGAAAACGAGCCGTAAAGTGCTGGTATTGGTTCTCAAAACGTTCGAACCGGGTACTTCGAGTTGGGTGATTTCCCGATTTTAGAAAATAATTGGCCGCGACCGGCACCAGCGTTTGTGACCAGACAAACGACGCAATCATGGCGAAACCAACCGACAGCGACAACGGAAAGAACATGGCACCCGGCACCCCCGTCATGAACAGCGCGGGCACGAATACCGCCAGAACACAGAGCAGAATCAGTAGCTTAGGCCGGGCGATTTCCCGGCAGGCGTCCGCAATCGCCCGCGCTTTGGGCTGGCCCGCTTCCAAGTGCCGGTGGATATTTTCGATGGTTACCGTCGCTTCGTCCACCAGAATCCCCACGGCTAGCGCCAGCCCGCCCAGGGTCATGACATTGAGACTTTGACCGGTCAATTGTAAACCGACGACCGCCGATACTAAAGCGACCGGTATGGTAAGCACTACGATGAGCGCGCTGCGTCGGTCACGCAGGAACAGCAAGACCATCAGTCCGGTCAGCACGGCTCCCAACCCACCCTCAATCAGCAGGTTCCGCAGCGAATTAGCCACATACGTAGACTGGTCAAATTCGTAAGAAACGTGGATATCGTCGGGAATGGCGGCCTGCATGTCGGGCAGTGCTTTCCGAATGCGTTGCACCACGTCCCAAGTTGAGGCATCGGCCCGTTTGGTGACCGGAATATACACGGAGCGCTTCCCGTTGATGAGGGCATAACCTGTCGTAATGTCGGCACCATTATCCACACTGGCAACATCGCGCACATACATGGCCGGGCCGTTACCGGGCTTGATGGGAATGTTTTCCAGTTCTTTTATCTGGTCAACGACGGTGTTCTGGGGCGTAATGAGCATCTGATCTCCCACCCGTAAATTACCGGCGGGTGTCAGGGTGTTGCCTTTCGCAATGGCCGTCACTAACTCGTCGGGGGTTAGTCCGTAACTGCGCATCCGTTCGGGATCGGCCCGTACAACGACCGTCCGCTGGTTACCTCCAAACGGTGGGGGTGCCGATACGCCCGCCAACGAAGCAAACATCGGACGAACCTTAAATAAGGCCAAATCCTGAATTTCGTTGAGCGACCGGCCTTCACTACTGAAGGTCAGTTGTCCGACGGGTACCGATCCGGCGTCGTAGCGCATGATGAAAGGAGGTTGCAGGTTGGGCGGCATAAAAGCCCGCGCCCGATTGACATACGAAACGACCTCTGCCATCGCCTGCGCCATGTCGGTGCCTTCATGGAACTGGCATTTTAGGAGGGATAAGCCCTGGATCGACTTGCTGTCAACGTACTTAATGCCCGTAATGTACAAGAAGTGGTATTCGTAGTAGGAGGCAATAAAACCCTCAACCTGCTGGGGCGATAGTCCGCCAAATGTCTGGGCCACGTAAATAGTCGGCGTCCCTAAGGTCGGAAAAATATCGATGGGCATTTTTCGGATCGCCAGGATCGAAAAAAGGATCGTCGCAAACAGGGCCGCCAGCACGGTGATGGGCTGGCGCAGAGCCGCTTTGAGTAAATAAATCATTCAGGGTAACTGGTTAAGAAATGGAGACAAATCGCCGTTGGCCGCAGCTTGTCCAAGCCAGGCTTTCCACACGCTCCAGTAGGACTTTTTATAATCAACTTCCGCTCGAACCAGCCCATATTGGGCTTGGGCAAAATCGGCAAAGGTCGTTAGACCTTCGTTGTAACGGGTTCGCAGGACGGTGAAAGCAGATTGGGCCGCCTGCTTTTGGGCGGGTAGTTCGCTCGCAATCAGTCGGGCACTTTGCAGAGCCGTTTCGGTGCGTAGTCGCTCACCGGTCAGTTGAAGCTCTGTTTGCCGAATGTCCTCCTGATACGCCTGGTTGATCAGTTGCTGCTGCTGACTCCGTAACCGAACTTCCGGCCCGTTCAGCAAGGGCACGGAAAACAACAGCCCGGCTCCGTAGTTAAAGCGGCTGAATAGCAAGCCTTCGGCGGGGTTAACCTCGCCGGAAGCCGATACGCCAGAACCGCGTCCGTAGGCAATGGCCCAAAAGCCCAGGCGTGGCAAGCGAGCTTTGCGGATCAACGCTTCCCGATCCTGGCCCTGCCGGACCTGTTGCTGGGCCACCCGAAACAGGGGATGATGGTTCACAGAGTCCACTTGATTAGTGGCGGTGGGGAGCCGAATAAAAACCAAAGAGTCCCGGACGGCGATGGGACGATCACTACCCACCAACTGAGCCAACTGGATTTGACCTTCCTGCCACGCCTGCCGGGCTTGTAGTAACTCCACATTGGCGCGGGACAATTCACCGGCAAACAAGGCCGTGTCCGCGCCCGACCGCAACCCCGTACCGACCAGAACCCGACTTTGGGTTAGGTTAGACTGGGCGCGGGTCACGTTCTGTTGATAAACACCGACGAGTTCGGCCAGCAGCAGCCCATCCAAATAGGCATCAATGACCCGTACTTTGTGATTAAAAAGGGTAGCCTCGAGCTGATTTTCGCCGAGGCTGATTTCGGCTTTGGCCACCGTTCGTTGCGCTTCCCGTAACCCAAAGGTGATGGGTTGCCAATTCAACAAGAGGCTGGCCGCACTGCCACTAACGGGTTGGTAGCGGTTGCCGATCGAAGGTGGCCCGCTGATGGGTAGAAGACCCTGGGGATGAAACAATCCGGTTATGTTGTTGTAGGTAGCCAGATTAGCCTGATAGGATCCCTCGAGCGTTGGCAGCGCTGCGTTCTGAATGAGGTCAATGTTTTTTTGTTGGGCGTCGATCCGAAGTCGGCTGGCCCGGAGTGCGGGGTACGTTTGTTCCGCCTGTTGGAGCAGTTGAACGAGCGGAAGCGATTGGGCCTGAAGGACACGTGTAGGCCCAATCCAATAACTGAGGATGCAAACGAGTAAACAGCGAATTTTCATCGAAAAACGGGTTAGGATCAACCTGAGAGACAAACCTATTATCCGATTGTGAATTAATGCTGAATTTACGCGTAGGTTACTGTCAGTCGGTGAATGCCATTCGCAAATTGATACGTCACGGCCCATCCATTGACGTCGGCAATCGTCTTGACAATGGCCAGGCCTAATCCCAACGTCTGTTTTTGCCGCGAGGCCTTGCGAAAACGCTCGAAAAGCTGATCGGTCGGCACATCGGGGGCATCACCGGTGTTTTCTACCGTCAGCGTCTGCCCCTTGACATCAACCCGGACAAAGCCATTGGAGAGATTATGCACAAAGGCATTTTTAAGCAGATTGGTTAGCAAAATTTCCGCTAAAACCGGGTGCGTATGGAGCGTGGTATCGGCAGGAATCGTCAACTCCACCCGCAATGCCTGCTGTTCGATCTGTTCTTCAAAATAGGGAAGCATACCCTCTACCAACGGTTTCAGGGGAACTGGGGTACGCTCGCGGAACTGGTTATTTTCAATTTTGGATAAAAGCAGCAGCGCCTGATTTAGTCGTCCTAATCGCTCGGTTTGCGTCAGAATGGACTCTAAGGGTTCGGCCTGCCGGTAATCTAATTCGGCCTGTTGCAAAAGGACTTCGATGTGCGATTGAATCACGGCCAGGGGCGTCTGCATTTCATGAGATGCATTCTCGATAAACTGTTTCTGTTGCATGAACAGTTTCCGGTTCCGTTCCGTTAAGTCGGTCAGCCCCTGCTGCAATTGACTAAATTCATCAATGGAGGTCGGTTCGGTTTGAAATGAAGTGGTTTGATCAACCCGGAACTTACCCAGTTGGTGGAGCATGCGGTAGAACGGTTGCCACAGAATCCGGTTTAATCGCCGGGCCGTCAAGGCCAACCCCACACCCAGTACCAAAAAAAGTGTGGGAAGCGTAATGGAAACCGTATTAATCATCTCGGTGCTTTCCAGTCGGGGCTTGACAATAGTCAGCTCGTAAGGGTTTCCACTCACCCGTACCTGCGTTCGAAGTTGGCGGTATTCGTCATATTCCTGATCGACCGGTTCAAAAACCAGCGTATCAGCGTATTGATCGGGTTGAAACACATGGCCAGGAGGAAGTGGGCGAAGCTTGAAATCAGTATAGGGATCACCCGTTGGCAGGCTGCGCTGGGGTTGATTAAGTAGGACAGAGATTTGCTGTTTGCGATTGAACAGAATCTCATCGATGTTCTGGTAGACTTGCTGGCGGAGTACCGCATACAATACCAGTGACCAGACTGCCAGAATCAGCAGAAACAGGACCAAATAATAACGAGTAGTCAGTGTCAGTAATCTCATGCGTTTACCAGGAGTTGATAACCGACCCCGTAGATATTCCTAATTTCGGGTGTGGCCCCGGCTTCCAGCAGCTTCTTCTTTAAATTCTTGATGTGCGCAAACAAAAAGTTAAATGAATCGGCCTGGTCGATGTGGTCACCCCAGAGGTGCTCGGCTAAGGATGTTTTGGTTACTACCCGTTCCTGGTTGGCCAGCAGATGCAACAGAATATCCAGTTCCTTACGGGTCAGGGTGATGGCCTGTTGATCGACCCATACCCGACGCTGGGTCATATCGACCCGCACATTCCCGGCATCGATAAAATCATGTGTATTAAATGCTTTCCGGCGAATGACGGCTTTAATTCGGGCGTTTAATTCCGAAAGGTGGAAAGGTTTGGTCAGGTAATCATCGGCCCCTAAATCCAGTCCGGCGATTCGATCGTCCAGTGAGTTTTTGGCGGAAATTATAATGATGCCCGCTTTTTTTCGGAGTTGTTTATACGCTTCCAGCAGTCGCAGGCCGTTTCCATCGGGTAAGGTAATATCCAATAATAAGCAATCGTACTCGTAGAGGTGAATACGCTCCAGAGCCGCCACATAGGTCGTGACGCCTTCACTGATGAATTGTTCACCCGTCAGGTAGCCTAGCATGTTATTCAACAGCGGTTCTTCGTCTTCAACAATCAGCAGTTTCATGGCCAACGAAGGTAAGAAGCGAATTGTGAAGAAAGACTGAAGTCTGTTGAATAGTGTTTTATGGATTAACAATCATTTTTGGTTTCACAGGAAGAGCATTTCGTTTTAGTAGTTCCTGTTTAACCCACTTTATAGAGTAAAATTTTTATTCATGCCACAGTCCATTTAATTTTGATGAATCGTAGTTGCTCTGGTATACCTAAAAGAAAATTCCGACAGGTTCGTTATAACTTGTAATTAATCGTTTGACGTCATTTGTATCAATCAGACTACAACGAAATCCCCTTCAACGGTTTCAAATGAATTAGCCACACTCTGTAACGTGATAAACCGACCAACACTGCTGGCTTTATGGATCGTAGCGGGGTTATATTATAGCCTCATCGCCTGTCAGAAGGGTGGTTCCCCGGATGTCATTCCAGTCGATCCCAATCCGACCGATTCCGTCGTCTACAAAACAACCCCCTACCCCTGGAAAAAACCGGCCAATTTTCCTGATCCGGCTTATAACTTTGCCCAAAACCCACTGACCCACGAAGGCGTTTTATTGGGCAAAAGCCTGTTTTTCGATGCCAGCCTATCGAAAAACGGTACGATTAGTTGTGCCTTTTGTCATCAACAGGAAGTGGCTTTTGCGCACACCGATCATATTTTGAGTCACGGTATTCACGATAAAATCGGGCCACGCAACACCCCCGGCATTCAAAATGTGGCCTGGAGCCGGGTCTTTTTCTGGGATGGTAAAATTCTTGATTTGGATCAACTGGCAATCGACCCCATCCAAAACCCTATCGAAATGGGTGATTCCCTAGCCAACGTTTTGCAAAAAGTGCAAAGTAATGGACACTACCGCAGTCTTTTTAAAGCCGCTTATGGTTCGGAAAACGTTACCGCTGAACGGTTTTTAAAAGCACTGTCCCAGTATTTGTTAACGCTGGTTTCGGCGACCTCCAAATACGATCAATTCATTCGGAATGAAGGCGTTCAATTCACTGAACAGGAACTTCGCGGATTGCAACTCTTCAAGACCCATTGTTCAGGCTGTCATAGTGGTGAACTCTTTACCGATGAGAGTTTCCGCAACAACGGTTTGTTACCCAACCCGTATGTGCCCATACCCGATCTGGGACGCTATGGCATCAGCCAAAAGCCGGAGGATAAAAACAAATTCCGGGTGCCGAGCCTGCGCAACATCGCCATGACCACGTACTACATGCATGACGGTCGTTTTAAAACGCTGGATCAGGTGCTCAATCACTACACCACGGGTATTCAGGACAACCCCCAACTCGACCCGCTTCTCAAGAAAAACGGTACCCCCGGCATTCCCTTGAACCGGCAGGAGCAGCAGGATATTGTTATGTTTCTGAACACGTTGACCGATTATGACTTTATCACCAATCGTCAGCATCACCACGATTAAGCCCCTTCTCCATTGTTCGTTGGCGATTATGGAATGGATTTTTTAGGCTCCAAAAGAGTCAGATACTGCGCAAACTCAGCACCGGTCATGTCCGAAATTTTCATGGCAAATAATTTCTCTTTCAGGGCCATCTGTTCGATGGCCCTATAGTGGGTTAGTAAATTTTGAATCATTTCGGGGTTATTGACGGTCAGACCAAAGAGAAGCATGGGGCTCCCCTGACTGTTGGTGTAATAGAGTTTGTAATCGTGTGGCGCATTATTGACGTGTTTCGCGCCAAATTCCAGCAGTTTTCGAATGGCGGGAAAGACCCGGTCGATATCGTCTTGCGCATAATCGCCGGTTTGTAGTTGTTGATGTAGTTTTCCCTGGCTGGCCCGCGCCATAAAGTGTTCAATGGCCTCTAGTTCTTCACGATTGATTTTAGATTCCATACGGGATCTGTTTTATTGGCTGAATGGTTGAGTCTGTCTTACGCATTTTACAATTGATAGCGCAACAATTCCGCTGCCGCTAACTGGACGTCCCGCTCCAATTGCTGGTAAGTATCCTGCGCAGCATACAGGTAGGTGGTTTCCAGGAGGTATTCGACCGTCGTGATCTGGCCCAATCGCAGGGACGTATCCAGCAGGGTCAGTGTACTGAGCTGACTGAAGAGCTCCCGGTATTGATTCAGGCTGGCTTGCTGCGTCTGGTATTGTTCGTAAAGCCGCTGATTTTGGGCGTAATGCTCGGTTCGGTGCTGAGTTAACCGGGCCTGGCTTTCGAGCACGTTGGCCTTTCCCAGATTGACCGTCTGGGCCTGTTGCCACAGCGGCAGCGTCAATCCCAGATGCACGCCCTGATAACGCTGTCCGAGAATGGCCTGGTAATGATACCCCACTTCCAGTTTGGGCAGCGTCAAAGACCGGCTGAGCGCAACCTGGGCCTGCCCGATCCCAATTTGTTGTTGCAAAACCGAAAGGGTCGGATCACCCGCTTCGATCAGGCTATCGAGCGTAGGAAAATTCGCCAGAGGAGGTAACGCCGGATAAAGGGTATCCCGCAAAGCGATGACAGTACCGCCATTGAGTTCCGCCAGCCGCTGCAGCCGTTGGCGCTGCTCGCTTTGATTCAGGCGCAATTCGTGTTCGGCACCCAGGCGCTGCAACCGGACTTTGTTGAGATCCAGGGCCGTGGCCTCGCCCTGTTGTAGCTTTTTGCTCCAGTCGCGGACCAACTGCTCGGCCCGGCCCAGCCGCCGTTGTAATTCCAATTGCCGCCGGTTGTAATAAATGATTTCCAGGCTCGTTTGCTTGGCTTCCAGCAGAATGCTCTGACGAATAACGCGAAACCGGGTGTCGGTTTGCCCGGTCAATTGCCGGGCAACGGCCCGACGCCGGGCGTAGACGGTGGGAAAATCCAGCGCCTGGGTCAGGCTGATCTCCTGCTGAATACCGGCCGTTTCGGGTCGACCCGGCAAGCGGTCATATTCCACAAACGGATTATCGGGATTGAGGCCCGTCCGGTATTCCACCTTTCGCGCAGCACCGTATTGCCGTTCGGCCAGCAGCGTTTTGTTCGTTTGTTCAACCGATTGCAAGACCTGAGCCAGTGTCGTGCCGGGTGGCACAGATTGAGCCCAGGCGTTGACGGTAAGGCCCATGAGCAGCTTGAATAGAAAACAGGTGCGAAAGCGTTGCATAGCGTGTATCAGGATGAGGTAGACGACGTGCGCTGTTGCCGAGTGCGAACCCGCAAATAGACCACTGGGATGATAAACAGGTTCAACAGGGTGGAACTGAGCAAACCGCCCAGGATCACTTTGGCCATCGGACTTTGGATTTCGTTGCCCGGTTCGCTGCCCGCCAGCGCCAGCGGAATCAGCGCCAGTCCCGCTGTCAGGGCCGTCATGAGAATGGGACTCAAACGATCCACCGACCCGTGGATCACGGACTCGGTCAGAGTTTGTCCCTCCTCCAACTCGACGGTTCGGTAATGGGACACCAACAAAATGCCATTGCGGGTGGCAATACCAAAAAGGGTGATAAACCCGATCAGGGCCGGAATGCTGATGACCTGCCCCGTCAAAGCCAGACTCACGACTCCACCGATCAACGCCAATGGCAAGTTCAACAGAATAATTCCGGCCAGGGATGCTTGTCGAAATTCACCCAACAGCAGCATAAAAATCAGCAGCAATGAAACCAGCGACGTCACGCCCAGAATACGGGATGCACTGGCCTCGCTTTCGAACTGCCCACCGTACTCGATCCGGTAGCCTTCGGGGAGTTTGATTTGCTGGTTAATGGCCGCTTGCACGTCTTCCACAACGCTGCGCAAATCCCGTCCGGCCACGTTTGCCGATACCACCACCCGTCGTTGGACATTCTCGCGGTTAATCGTGTTGGGACCGCTGGTAGAAACCACATTCGCCACCAGCCCCAGCGGAATTTTTTCGCTACCCGGCGTATCGATGAGCGTGTTTTTTAGGGCTTCCATACGGCCCCGGTTGGCATCGTTATAGCGCACCACCAAATCGTATTTCCGGTTGCCTTCAAACACATCGGCCACTTTTTCGCCCGCAAAGGCAACATCGACAAATTCGGTAAACGCCCCCATCGTAATGCCATAGCGGGCCAGCATTTCCCGGTTGGGTTGAATCTGCACCTGGGGAATATCGATTTGCGGCTCGACGGTTAAATCAACCAATCCCGGTGTCGCGGCAATTGCCGTTTTGATGGTGTTCGATAACGCAAATAGTCGCGGCAAATCCGTTCCAAAGACCTTGATGGCCAGATTCGCCCGGGTTCCCGACAGCATGTGATCGATGCGGTGACCGAGGGGTTGCCCAATGGTGATGTTCACGCCCGATAAGGTGGCCAGTTTCGCCCGTACCTCTTCCATGAATTCGTCCCGGCTTCGTGTTTCCAGCACAAACGGCGCATCGATTTCGGCGGCATTGACGCCCTGCGCGTGTTCATCCAATTCCGCCCGACCCGTCCGGCGCGTGGTGACCCGGATTTCCGGCACCGTCAGCAACGTTTGTTCCACCAGCGTGCCAATTTTGTTGGACTCTTCCAGGGATATGCCGGGTAAACTCACCGCACTGACCACCAAAGAGCCTTCATTAAATTCCGGCAAAAAGCTGCGGCCCATGGTACTCAATAGCCACAATGCCGCGATTAACATGATTATACTGATGCCCAGTAACCAATTGCCATAAGGCAATACGCGCTCCAGCGTGTGTCGGTAGGCCCGGTTGAGGTGTTGGACCAACCAGGAATCGTGCGATTTCCGGTGCAACATCCGCTCCGAGGTCAATAAATAACTGCACAGCACCGGCGTAACGGTTAATGCCACGAGCAGCGATGCCAGCAGCGAAACCACGAACGCAATTCCGAGGGGTTGCAGGAGCCGCCCTTCCATCCCACTCAGAAAAAACAGGGGTAAAAAAGCGGCAATGATGATAAACGTAGCGGAAATGATCGACGCCCGGATTTCGACCGAAGCGTGGTAGATCACATCGATGACGGGCCGTCGTTCGGCGACCGGAAGCCGTGCATTTTCCCGGAGCCGACGGTACACATTCTCGACGTCGATGATGGCATCGTCCACCAAATCACCGACCGCAATGGCCATGCCACCCAGCGTCATGGTGTTGATGGAAAACCCCAGCCACCGCAAGGTGATGATGGAAGCCAACAGGGAGAGCGGTAACGCGACGAGCGACACCACCGTGGTCCTGATGTTCATCAAAAACAAGACTAAAATCACCACCACGAAAACGGCTCCTTCCAGCAAGGTCCGCTGAATGTTGCTGACGGATGCGGAAATAAAATCTGACTGGCGAAAGATGCGGGTGTTGACGGCTACATCGGGCGGGAGGTTTTTCTTTAACTCCAACAGGGCGACATCCAACCGCTCCGTCAGTTCCAGGGTGTTGGTGTGAGGCTGTTTCATCACGGTTAGGATGACCGCCAGTTGCCCCTTGAGCGACCCGGACCCAATTTTGGGGGCGGCACCAATTTGCAAATTGCCCACATCGGATAAACGCAACGGATTAGCTCCCACCAGTTTGACCACACCGCTGCTCATCTCAGCGGGATTGCTGGTGCGTCCCATGCCCCGGACCAGGTACTCATTGTTGTACTGGTACAAAAAACCGCCCGCAGCGTTGCGGTTCGAATTTTGCGCAGCCGCCATCACCTCCGGCAACGTCACCCCGTAGTTTTTCATTTTCAGGGGATCAAGCAACAGTTGATACTGTTTGTAATCACCGCCAATGACGATGACCTGCGAGACGCCCCCGGTGGCCAGGAGTCGGGGGCGGATGGTCCAGTCCGCCAGGGAGCGCAGTTCCATCGGGGTGGTTTGTTTTGCTGTCAGGCCAATGAGCATAATTTCGCCCATGATGGAGGATTGCGGAGCCAGGGTCGGTGCGCCGACCCCTTGCGGCAACTGGGTCGCAACGGTTTGGACTTTCTCGTTGACAATCTGCCGGGCCTGAAAAATATCCGTGCCCCATTCAAACTCCACCCAGACGATGGAAATACCGGCGGAAGATGAAGACCGGACCCGCCGAACGCTGGTCGCTCCATTCACGGCGGTTTCCAGTGGAAACGTGACCAGCCGTTCAACTTCTTCGGGGGCCATGCCGTGGGCTTCGGTCAGCACCGCGACGGTCGGTGCCGTCAGATCCGGAAACACATCGATGTCGGTGGTCTTAGCCGTGTACCACCCACCCACCAGGAGCAGCAACGCAGCGACCACTACCCCGAAACGATTGTGTAAAGCGGTATAAATAATTCGGTTCAGCATGTGAAGGGGAATTAATGTTCGTGGCCGTGCGCGGGCAAGGTGCCCGATAGGGATGATAACCGAATCTGGTAGCCGCCTTTGGTCACCACCCGTTCGCCGGGCTGGACGCCCGACAGGAGTTGCACCAACAATCCATCACGAACTCCGAGCCGGACTTCCCGTTTTTGGAAGGACTCTCCGCCGGTTTGGACGTAGACGTAATAAATGCCCTGCTCTTCGATCAGTGCCGATTCCGGAACGGCCAGGACCGACTGTTGTGGGCGGGTTTTCAGCCAGACATCGACAAAGGTGCCGGGCACCAGTCCGCCGACATTGGTCACTTCCATCAGCAATGGCACAAAGCCCGATTGGCCCTCCGCGCTTCGACCATAGGAAAGTATCCGGCCCTGTAACTGCTCCAGCGAATAGCGTTGGTTATCGGATGGGGTGCGGATGGAAGCCGATTGAATTTGGCTCAGCAAGCGCACATCCTGCTGCGAGACATCCGCCCGGATCACCAATCGCCGGTTGCGCGTCAGGGTCAAAAGCGGTTGGCCGACGGAGACGTATTGCCCCGGTTCCACCAGCACATTTTTGATATAGCCACTGATGGGAGCCGTCAGGCTTTTTCCACCCGCCCGGTAATTGGCTGACAGGGCCTCCAGGGCTGTTCGCGCATTTTCGAGTTCGGCCTTGCGGACTTCAAAATCGCGGCTGGTGATTAACTGGTTCGTGATCAACTGTTGCGCCCGTTCAAAGTCGGTCCGGGCGCGTTCAAAGTTGGTGCGGGCCTGAACCAATCGGGCATCTAGGTTGCCTTCGGCCAGCGAACCGCTGGTGAGGGTCACGAGTGGTTCCCCGGACCGGATGGCCCCTCCAACCAGTAACGGTCTATTTTTAAGCTGAACAATTCCATCGAGCGTGGCTGCTACGACCACTTCATCACCGGGTGCGGGCTGAATTTTTCCCGTGGTTTGGATGATTTCGCCAAAGGGCCTGGGCTGAAGAGGCTCCGTGGCAAACTCCACTTTCCAGGCTTGTTCTTTCAAATAGGTGATATCAATACCGGCAGAGGCTTCCTTCGGTTGCTGGGCCAGAGCGGTTTGTTCATCGGCAAAAACCCGGACGCTATCGATGATGAGTTGATCGGTCGCATTCTTTGTTTTGATATCGAAAACCAGTTTGCCAATCCCAGCCATTCCGGGAGTGAGCGCTAACCGGTAAATGCCCGGAACCGTAGGGGCATCCGCCTGTTGGCGGATGCCTTTTTCTTCCACCAGTAAACTCACCGTCACTGTTCCTGCGGCAAGTGCCGTGAATTTTTCACCCAGAACCGTGAAGTGAGCCGCAAACTTTGACTGCTGTCCCACAATCAGCGGTTTGAACTCGACAAAGAGTTCGAAATGATCGCTGTAGAGGGTATAGGCCAGTGGCTGCAATCCCGATTCATCATGCGAATGACCATGTTCTTCGGCTCCATGTTCATGGCTGTCCGATTGACGGTTACAGCCCGAGAGAAAAAGCACGGCTAATGTGATGGAAAAAATAATTTTAGACGTCATCAGAAATGGATCAGTGCTTGTGGGGATGGGCATGCGGCTTTTCGGCTTTCGAAGTGCTATCGCTGCCTACGGTAAATTCTTCCTGGTGCTGCGTGCTGTCCGATTTCGCATGATCGGCATGTTCGGTTCCATCTTCGTGTTTGTGCGTACCGGCCTCATGATCGTGAGCCTTCCCATCATGGGTGTGTTCTTCTGAATTATTGCCTGAGCATCCGGTGAAGAGAATGGAAACGACGGCCAAAGCAAAAAGTATGTTTTTCATGGGTGATAAATTGGAGTTGTAGAGACTGAATACATCCGACAACTGGCAGAATAGTCTGTCAGGCGACATAGATAGGACTGGAAAACGCAGCATTAGCCTCGTGGTCTATATGACCAGCATGGACAATCCGGGTTATCCTGTACGAAAGGATTCAGTAATGTGAAAAAGAGAGAATAGAAAGCGGGCTAGCAGATAGCCAAAAGGAAACTGACTCCAGGCAAAAGGTCAGCAGGAAGGAGAAAATGCAAAAGGGGGAGCACGAAGCAGCAGCGAACTAAAGGCCGGTGGTGGTGCCTTGGCACAGGCATAAGTGAGCCAGGCGGTATGGGTTACCCAGTGAATGGATAAAGCATGAAAAGTAAAGAGGCAATTCTCACTAATTTCCGAAGTCGTTACCTGAACGTGATCGGCCTTTGCAGCAGCTACATATACGAACCCGGTTTGAACAGCTCCATGCGTGTGCGAGGTCCAGTCCAAGTCATCGGACTTAGTGGCCTGATCTTCGTGATGGTGGTGGCCTATTCCCTCATGATCATGCTCATGGGTGTGATGATGCGGCAACCAGTCGTGAACCAACACCAGGGTGTAAGTCAGTAGCATTAAAGACGTTATGCAGGTCCGCCAGATCATTCACGGGTAAAGGTATGGAAAGAATGGTTTGGGGGCAAGCGGGATTTGTTTCAATCGATCTGTTTAGGTCAGTTCTTAAACCGAAGCCTGAACTTTTCAGCATTATTTCATTAAAAAGGATATTTCCATCAAGCGAACCACTATAGAATCGCTGTATGTACAATAATTCCCCGTAATTGTCTAATTATTTAATTGTGAGCATGTTAATTCTTGAAAACCCCTATTTTTAAATATTGGTTTTCATCATTCACAGCGCTATGGTCCGTTTTTTGCGTATCTTTGTTATAGAACAATGAAAATCTTTCGGACATATTGGTTGCAAAAAACATTGCTTTGGCTGATGCTGCTCGTCGTCATTAACCAAAGTATCAATGCTCCTGATGTTTTAGAAAACCGCGATAGCAATCCTTTTACTTTGGAAGAAGATCTATCCATCAATGAGATGGAAAGTATTCTCGAATTGGTACTGGAAAAATGCCTGAATGTCGACAACGCTTTTCCCGAAGAGGAAGAAGAAGATTCATTCGAATTGAGACTGCTCGCTAAACTGTGTCAAGGGTGAATAGAAAGAAAAAAACCTTATTTTCACTATCATGACCAACTCCAACAACGACTTCGATTTTGAGTCTTTCAAACAGGCCGCTATTAAAGGCCTTTATGAAGGAAAACCCCTGACTGGGGAAGACGGCCTTTTCGCTCCTTTGCTTAATCACTTCCTGAAATCGGCCCTAGAAGGTGAAATGACTAATCACTTGTTGGAAACTCGGCAACGGAACAAAACCGCCGAAATGGAAAGACCACTAAGCAGGTTAAAAGTAGTGCAGGACTGATCGATTTACAAACACCCCGAGACCGCATAGGCAGCTATCAGCCTCAGATTGTACCTAAGCGGCAAGTCGTACTCACAGCCCAACTGGAGCAAAAAGTACTGTCTCTCTACAGCGTAGCTATTGCCTACGCTGACATCAGCCACCACCTATCCGAAATGTACGGTTATAGCTTATCGGACAGCGAGTTGACCGCTATCACTGATAAGCGGGGCCGCCCTTTAGGTTTGAGGGTTGGTAAGAAACCAAGATTGGGTAGCTTGCCAACAAGTGAACAGGGTGGGCTACCTGTCAGAGTCCCTAAATCCGCCATTCATCTGGTCAGTGCCTGGGCCACTGCCAACAAGGTCGTCTTGGGACAGGTCAAAACGGCTGAAAAATCGAATGAAATTACAGCTATCCCTAAATTACTGGGTGTATTAGAGCTCACGGACTGCCTTGTTACCATTGATGCCATCGGCTGTCAAACCGCTATTGTTCAACAAATTGTGGCGGGTGGCGCTGATTATGTGATTGCTGTCAAAGGCAATCAGGGACAGTTGCAAGAGGGCTTGGCCGACACGTTGCGCTTTTGCCCACCCGTATCGATTTGGAAAGAGGTAGACAGCGGACACGGTCGGGTTGAAACCCGGACGTGCTCGGTGTACACCGATTTGGCCCACCTTCAGCATCCGCAACGATGGGTTGGCTTACAAGCTGTCGTTTGCGTCGAAGCCGTGCGGTATCTCAAAGTTACGCAAACGGAACACACCGAAAAACGGTATTTTATTACCAGTTTGGGAGCCGATGCCCAAAAAATAGGCCAGGCGGTGCGTTCCCATTGGGGCATCGAGAATGAATTGCATTGGGTCCTTGATGTCTCTTTCGGCGAAGACCGTAGTCGAAAACCAGAAGGAAATGCGGCCGAGAACTTCTCGATTCTGTGTCGAATTGCCCTAAATTTAATTAAAAATGAAACCAGCCGGAAGCGAAGTATCAAAGGCAAACGACTGGAGGCCGGATGGGACAATGAGTATTTGCTCAAAATCCTTAAAAATTAGATGCGTTTGCCCTGGGATAGCCGTTATCCGCAGGCGATTCAGTGTTGGCTTAATAAATGGGAATTATTACCACCGTTTTTCGATTACCAAGCCCCTATTCGCAAGGTAATGTACACGACTAATACGGTAGAAGGCTATCACCGCCAGCTCAGAAAGGTGACCAAGACGAAAGGCGCTTTCTCTTCAGAAATTGCCCTTCAAAAATTAGTCTATCTGACGATTTAGAATCTACAAATCAAGTGGGAAACAACAACTTACAACTAGAAGGAGGTGCTGGGCCAAATCAGTATCATATTTGAGGAACGAATTAAACCGCACCGATTCGATTAAATCCCGCTGACACAGTTCGGCGAGCACTCCCGGCAGTCGTCCAGCCTCTGGCTGGACGCAACGTTATAGACATGAATCGAACAGACCAGCCTTTATTTTCCACTATACACCCACAGACTAACCCATAAGGTAAAGGCCCCCTCTCTCCCTATGTACGAGTATAGACAATTTTCTTATATGTACGAGTCTGATAATGAGTTAGATAATTAATGGGGTGAATTTGGGAAACGATCAGGGTGAACCGCCAGCTTCCTATTAAACACTAACTGGATTCGACAAGCTTTACGGAATTAGCTTCGGGCGCAACTGTATGTATACGAAAGGACTCAAAGCATGCCAGACTACCTCGACGCTCCCCAGTTTGCCAACCTCTCCGCCCACCAGAAAACCCTGATCCGTCAGGCGGCTCAATACTACCTCCGCGAAAACAAGGAGTCCGCCACGGGGCGGAAAATTGACGATTCCCAGTTTGGTCAATTCCTGAACCGGACGGAAGTCCGGGACTATTACGACGAACTGCTGAAGGGTCTGGTGGAAGCCCGGCAGGAACAACACAATTTATCCCAAGGGGCCCAGCAGTACACCCAACACCTCGCCCGTGCGGCCCAATTCCTGAAAGCCGAAAAGAATACACAAACCACCCTGAACGATCTCAACCGCTATAATCTGGGGTTGGTCGAGAAAATAAAGCGGCTCGACGAGGGGCTTCTGCGAAATGACATCAAACGCCGGGACATCGAGAAAATGCTCGGGGAGCTGCGTGGGCAGCGCATCCGGGCGGAAGGGGCTCTGGTGGACGTCATCGAATCGGTGCAGGCCAAATCCAAGGCGTATCAGGACAAACTGGTGGACCCCAAACACTGGAAAAGTCGGGTGGCCCTGACCGGGGCTGAAATGGCGTTGCTGGATGACTACGAGGTCCGTCGGGAAAAGCTCAGGGCCGAGCAGCGAGCCACCACCAACCGCCAGCAGAAACAGGCCCTGACCGCCCAGCTCAAGGCCGAAGAAGAGCAGCACTGCGCCCTGATGGAGAAGCTGACCCACGACCGTTCCCGCTACGCCAAGGGCATTGCTAGTAGTCTGAAAGCCCAGCGGGACGGAGCCATGGCCAGTCAGGCCGCCCTGAAACAGGAACAGAAACTACTACGCGAAACCGAAACGATCTGGGGTCAGAAAGCCCGGCAGATCGGGGATCTGAAAGCCGGGGTGGCCTCCATGGTCCACCTGATGGAAGGCGTTGGCGGGACCCGGCTGGGGGGCTTCTTCGACGCTCACCAGCTAGCCGCCCGGATGGCCGATGCCAGCCGTTTGCCGGGCCGGTTTTCGGGGTTGGGCAATTCGTTCGGCCCTTCGATGAATGCGGCCTCAGCGGGCCTATCGGGCGTGGTACAGGGGCTGGCGGGGAAGCTCCTCCGCTGGAAAGCCGTCTTCGAGATCGGGGGATGGATAGTGGACTCCGTGACTAAAGCGGATGAGCGGGTAACGCAATTGGCCCGCTCGTTTGCCGTTTCCAAACAGCAGGCACGGCTGTTGTACGATGCCCTGCAAGGGCAGCATACCGCCTTGGCGGGGGTAGGCGTGAACCTCGATGATCTGGTGGGCTCGCAACTGCGTTTCAATGACTCACTGGGGACATCCGTCGTTTTGAATGCCCAGCTCAACCAGACGCTGGCGGAATCGGGCAAACTGATGGCTCTCTCCCAAGAAGCCGTTCAGGGGTTGGCCGTGAACACGATTCTGTCGGGGGATTTGAATCGCAACGTGCGCGATGAGATTTTGGGGATTTCCAAAATCGAACAACTCCGGCACGGCATCTTGTTGAACGACCAGTCGATTCTGGAAGCCACGTTGAAAACCACCGGCACAATCCGCGCCAATTTCAAAGGGCAGGCGGGTGAACTGGCCAAAGCCGTCACGCAGGCCAAAATGTTGGGGATGAATCTGGAGCAGGTTGATAAAATGGGTGAGTCGTTGCTGGACTGGCAGACCTCGATCGAGAAGGAACTCCACGCCGAGCTGCTGACCCGGAAGAACCTGAATCTGGAACGCGCCCGGGCCTTCGCCCTGCAGGGCGACATGAAGGGCCTCACGTCGGAGATCGACCAGCAGGTCGGTGGCCTCGACGGCTTTTTACGCCAGAACGTCATGGGCCAGAAAGCCTTGGCGGAAGCCATCGGCATGACCCGGGCCGATCTCGCGGACGTGTTGTTTCAAAAGAAAGCCATTGCCGACATCAACGACCAACTGACGGGGAATCTCTCGCAATTGGATCGGCAGCGGATGGCTACCTACGGCGACGCGCTGGTGACCAACGCTAAATTTCGGCAGGACTACGAACAGATTCTCAAACGCGTGGGCATCAGCGAAGAAAAGCGCATCAAAGACATGGGTGAGCTGGTCTCCACCAACCTTAGGACCCTGTCGGCCCAGCAGAAATTTGAGGAGTCGATGAGTCGCATCAAGGAGAAAATTGCCCAGCTCTTCGGGGACGGTAAAGTCGTCGATCAACTGGCGGATTCCCTGATCCGGGTGATTCAGTGGCTGCCGGGCGACAGTGGTTTGTTGACCAGTGCCGAGCAGGCCAAACAGGCGGGGATCATCACCCGCCAGCAGGAAATGGCGGAGTTGCGCAACCGGACTGATTTGACGGGCCCGGTTCGCAACGCGGTGCAGCGGTATTTCGAGAACAAGGAGAGTGTTTTCTTCGATGAAAAGCTCCTGCACGGCAATGCGATGTTTGAATATGATCGCCAGCGGGGAATCCGGTCGGTGCGGGATGCAGTTATTTCCCCCGCAGGCGAAGTGATGATTTCCGGACCACTGGGGGCGATCCGCCCCGACCCCCGGGATTATCTGGTGGCGACGCCCCATCCGGCCGAATGGCTGGGGGCGGGAGCCAGCGATCAGCAGGGGAGTCTGTTGCGCCAGTTGATCGAAGTCATTCGCTCGGGCGACCGACAGGTCCTGTCGGCGTTGGAAACGGGGCTTCAGGTGCGGTTAAACGGAGGGAAGGTAAATGAATCCCTGCGGATGGGGAATGGGAGGCTGTAACGGAACCAGCGATGATCATCATCCACCATCCACTGGCGAGCCGAGGGTCTAAAACCTTCGGCTTTTTTTAGGTCCCGGGGTTTTGGCAGGGTCCCGGAAGGAGGATTACAGGTGAAGAAACAGGGAAACGAGGGTGATCATCTGGATCAGCCACAGACCCGCCAGCCACAGAACCAAATGCCTTTTCATTCGGGCCAGCATAAGCTCAACTTGGGGGGTTGTGGGAACGGATTCGGGTCCCGGTTTTGCACCGGCTTGCTGGAGGGTAAAAATAGTTTGCATCAACTGCTGGGCCGCTTGCTGACCCAGTTTCTCTTTCAGAGCCTCGTAGGTTTTGATTTCGATGGAAGTCATGAGTTGGGTTGAATGGGGTTTACGGGTAACTATTCAAATTCAACGATTGCGGAAAATCCCGATTTGTATGATTACTCAATTGGTAACCGGCTCCGAGTTTGTGACAATCCGGTGTAGGTACCTCAACCATCTATGTGTCAGCCGGTCAGCGCAGGAAGGTAGCACCCCATGTGTCACCGTAAATTTTGATTCGTTTAGCCGACACCTCCATGTTGTACTTTTGATGCTGTTCGTATTTGCCGATCTTTTCACTGCCCCTAAAAATATACCGCCCGTTTTCTTTTACGATCGTTCCAGATTCATTTTCTTGTCCATAATAGCCAAAATCATAGGATAGAATACAATTACATGCTTCGGTTAGATCCAGCGAAGCACGACCACCGGTAATAGCTCCCATGTAAGCACTCCCTTGGTAGAAACCTGCAAAAGAATGACATGGCGAAAAATCCTCGATCCGTTTTTGCCGCTCGACCAGATCAGTGCGAGCCGCCACAATTTGGTTTAAAAGTGGAGCTTCAGGTTGGCAGTGCCGCTTAGCTTGTTGATAGTGTTTTTCTGCTTTCTGAAACATGGCCATTTTAACAGTATAATTCAGGTCAGGCCGGTAAAGGCCTTGATGTTCATAGAGTTGACCTAAAGCCAGATAGGCGTAGGGTAACTGATCCTCGAGGGCAATGGCTTTCTGTAGAGCGGCCTCGGCTTTGCGATACTGTTCCTGTTTTGTGTAGTATTCGCCCATTCCCAACTGGCCCCAGTAGAAATCTGGCTTTAGTTCCAAGGCTTTTTGGAAGTATTCGACGGTAGTCGCGCTGTCTTTGTTTTCCAGTCGTCCCCGTAAATAGTTGGCCTCGGGGCTATCGGGATGTGCTTGCAGCAGGTCCCGGTATTCTATTCGGATCGTTTCTTTTTTCCGAGGGTTGAAATCCTGATAATTAAGGTGCTTTTCGATTTGGGTTAGGGGAATTTTAGCGGCTCGTTCCTGCATACGATCCCAGATTAATAGAAAGCCCCCGAAAACGAACACCATGACCCCTACGATCTTGAGGGCAAGGGCTACCGGAGCAGGTGCGGACACATGCGAAAACTCCGGATTTTCCTCTTCGATGAGTGGGATCGTATCGAGATCCGGGACGGCTGGCGGGAGATCATCGGGGATCGGTGGAGGAACTTCTTCGTTGACCAGCAGGATTGGCGGGGTTTCTTGCTTTGGAAAAAGATCATCTAATTCCGGGAGTTCTTCGGCTTGCTTCCAGTCTGGTAAGCCAGAGTGCCACACCAGTGATGTCGGCACCATCCCAGCTTCCAGTAATTGCTCTTTGGCCAAAGGTCCTAGCTGTTGATCCCGATTCAGGAGTAAATAATAGTTCATACACGGCAAATGCTAATCAGTAGTTTGTATTCTGCGTAGGATCGATCCCGATTCAATGTTCGGGTCTATAGCGATGACTTGGCGACGTAATTCTTCGTTAAGCCATCGGATTTGGCATTGTTCGTTGGGTAAACGCTGCATTTCGAGAATATCACTTCCACTGCGAGGGTACGTGAGGCTGGAAATGCCATCCTCTTCCTGAAAGCTCAGGATGAGTTTATTGCCTTCGAAGCGCCCGGTACAGTTGAGTATAAGTTGTGCTGCTATCCAGAAGATCAAACCATCCTTTTTGAGGGCCATATCGCCCGAAAAAACATCTCCGTTAACTGGACTCCAATGGCCTTTCCAGCGAGCGTAGTTTTCGGGGTCGGCGATCAGGTTCGAAATAGCGAAGGAGGGCTGCTCGCTGCTTTCCAACCCGTTCTCGATGGGTGGTTGGGTGGCGAATCCGGGTACCTGTTCGGGCTCCTCGTTGGCAGGCTCATCCACGAAGACCATGATGGAATCTGCTTCTACCGGGGTGATTGGTGGCTTCTGTCGGGCTTCGGAAATCTCATTGGCTGTTGGCGGCAACCGGTGTTTAGTGGCGGGTTTCGTTGCCGCTTGGTTCATTGTGGACCAGTCGGAACGACTAAAAAGATAGACCAGTACCACTAAAGCAAGGGTGCCGATTATAAGCCCTACATACATACCCGTCGATGCCTTCTCGCTAGCTGTTTCTTCGGGGTCGATGGTCTCCCCCGATTCCCACGCTGGAAATAGCCTCCGGATTTCCTCGACGTGGTAAGCCCGCTGCCATTGCTTCGATCCCGGATACCAGACCAGCGTATTGGGCGTTAGGGAAAGCCCGGCGAGTTGCTCCCGGGTAAAGGGTCCTTGCCTCTGATCGTTTTCGACAAGGTAATACGTTGGGTGATGCATGCTGGGTAAGCGTAGTTCACATGGGTCAAGAGTAATCAACCCGGTGGAGGTTTTGGAATTTACCCGTTAGGGGGTCCACAGGTTCAAACTCATAAAACAACGGATGGTCCGGCTATCGCTTTCAAAAATCACCGCTTTCAACGAACCCGGGTTCCCTTTTGCTGCCGGAGCATATTTGATGAGGTAATCAATAATTTCATAGGAAAGGTGCAAAAAGCGCGGGGTGATAACTTCATCGTTCAGGTGGATTTCCGCCCAGAGTACGTCGATTTCTTCTCCATTCGGTGTCTCGTAGCGGACGACATCCTCATGCTTCAGCGGGTACTGCTTACCGCTCGGGAGTTCAACAAATACGTGGGGAAATTCGCCCCCCACCACTGGCAAGCGCCCAGTTTGTTTTTTTCCTAACGGTTGTTCGCGGTAGGTTCCGATGGCATAAATCGTGGGAATCGTACTTTTTGGGAAAGACACCAGAGGGGCCTTCTCCTGTGTCCTTAGATGATGGATTTTCTGCCCAAGGCTTTTCAAATGCCAGTCGCCTGTTTTTACTGGTTCGTCCCCTCCTTTATTCTCCTGTGGATCAAAATAGCCATTTGGGAACTGTAAACGGATGGAATAGGTACTCCGCCCCTCCCCAAACAGGCTTTGACCCGAGTAATCATGCTCGAAGCCAAAGTTGGTGAGTGGCTCGCTCATCCCCGGCCCGAAATACGCGATTCGGATGGCGTTGGGATCAAACGGAGTAGTTGAATAGTCATCTGATCGGCTCTTCATGCCGATGATTTCATCGTGGGTATAGCCGATCAGGGTTTCAAGCTTGGCCATATCCTCGGTGATTTTCCCGCTGGGCAAAGGAATCTGAATGCGAACGGTTTTGCTGGCTTCTTTCGGATTTTCAGAGTCTTCCTTGATGGCCGAATCATACGAAGAGGTGAATCCCCAATCATCCCTAATCGTGTCCATCAAAAAATCCGTGGCGCGTTCTTCAACGAACTGGGTGGAACCCAGTTCGTCAAGGGGAAGGAACAGCTCTTTTTGGAAAAAGCGGAGGTAGAGACCACCATCGGGGTATATGCTATTAGCTGGCACTAAAATGGTTGAATTACTTTCCATTTTTAATGGGTCTTTGATTGAAAATTCAGCAGCAAAGATACCTAATTTTTCAAAATAGCACTTAAAAGTGTTATTTATTGAAAGAATCAAGTTAATTATTTGTCCCGTGGTAAAAATTCGGGACAAAGAGTTACTTCGGTTATTTGGGCATCAGCTTCGTAAGGTCCGCACGCAGCGTGGAATGACCCAGCAGGCTCTTGCTGATGAATCGGAACTTTGGCTGAGTCAGGTCGGACGTATTGAGCGTGGTGAAGTAAATGTAACGCTCAGTATGATAGCAGTACTTGCTCGTACACTGAAGGTGGATTTGAAGGAATTGGTTGATTTTGAATTACCCCCATTTGAAAATCAACAGGAGCACTAGATAAATTTGGTTTCGTCACTGATCAGATCATCATGCTCTGGACATTTCCATATACCCTTCTGATTGATTCTGAATACTAGTGATCGGGCAACACATGGTTGATACGATCGTCCGATACACTTTTTGATAATAAGATTATCTTGAGGTGTTTATAGAACGATTCAACTATACGAAATTCCTTTCGGCAAAAAAGGGGGCATGAGATTTACTACAGTAGGAGAACCATCCTTTTTGAACAACATCTGACGTCTATATCGGCGCAGAGAATAGGCCCAGCAGATTAGCTTTCTGGGTATATGCCGTTTTAGGGCATTTCAAAAATGGTCTTGCGATAAAAAACACCTCTCACCACCCTTCTGAAAAAACTCTTTTCTTAGCTACGAAAACTGTCTAATTGAACTAGTAGTATGGAAATTGTGTAGCAAATTGTGTATCAAACAAAAAAGCCACCTCGTTTTCGAAGTGGCTACGTACTTGATTTTCAGGGTGGGAGTTGACGTATTCGAATATTGATAGTAATTTATTGATATACAGCTAGTTACATTTTTTATTTATTTTCAATTGTTAATTAGAATACTATTATATTATTTGTACGTATTGAATTTGCCTTGGATTTTCATTAATTAATTGACTATCAGTATGTAAGTCCGAGGTTAAATGTAAGTTGAATTGTAATTTTAGTATTAGAATAAACATTGGAATTGGAATTTGGCAAAATTGATTTCGACTAAATTTAATCTAAATTATGGAAATAAGTTTTGAAGATTTAGGATTTATTATGGAACTTAATAAAAGAAAAAGTCCATTATTGAAAATGTTATTTGAAATATACGAAGAATCAAGTATAATATTAAATAATAGAATACAAGTGGTTTTTAGTACATATACTCTGCATAATACAGGCCATTCGAACAGAATAATGGAATATATGTATAATTTTATTAACGATATTAGTCAGCTGAGCGATCTAGAGATTTGTGTTCTTTGCTATTCTGCATTGCTTCACGATATTGGAATGGCTGTCTGGGATGATGAAATACTTCAAATTAAAAATGATAATTACGTATCTAGTAAAGGTAACTATTCTGCTTATAGTAAATATTATTCGAACGAAACAATAGCAATTCAAGAATTTATTAGAGATATGCATGCCGAAAGATCGGCAAACTATATAAAAAATAATTTAATTGATAAACTACATTTGCCTAATCAAGCCACAAATAATTTTGCGCATGAAATTGCATTAATATGTCAAAGTCATACTGAAAATACAGATTGGATATTGAAAAATTTAAATAACCATGTAGTAAAAGGTGATTATACTTTTAACCCCCAATATTGTGCATGCTTGCTTAGAATATCTGATATTTTAGATATTGATACTCAAAGAACCCCATATAAACTATATAAGCTTATTAAACCAAAACTAATAAGTGATAAAGAATGGCTACAGCATTTTGTTATTAGTAATAATAAAAAAATAGAAAAAGACCAACGTACAAAATTAAATAAAATAGTGTTTTATGGAAGTTGCGATAATCCTAGTATACACAGAAAAGTACTTACTTATTTAGATTGGGTACAGCAAGAGCTTTACGATTGTATTTTATTAACTAGCAAAATGGATATGAAATACTATTTTCTATTTGACTATCAAATAGAAAATAAAATTGAACCTAAAGGTTATATTTTTTCAAATCATAAGATGATTTTAGACTTTAAAGCAATTAGTAAATTATTAATGGGAGAACATATTTACGGGTCTGCAACTCTTGGTTTAAGAGAACTTGTTCAAAATTCTATTGATGCCTGTAAAATAAGATTTGAAGAAGAACAAAAAAAAGCTTCCTTCCAAGATGATGCGTATATCCCTAAAATAAAAATTATCTTTAATAAAAAAGATAATATTGTTTCTATTAAAGATAATGGGATAGGTATGACTATTAATACTATTAAAAATCATTTTTTAAGTATTGGGTCATCTTATTATACTTCAAAAGATTTTAAATTGAAAGATTTTTCATATCAACCAATTGGAGCATATGGCATTGGATTTTTATCTTGTTTTATGCTTTCTTCAACTGTGAAAGTTGGTACAAGACATTATTTGTCAACTGAAAAATATATTATTGATTTAGAAAAAGACAGTGAATACACCTCAATTTCTGAAAATGTTGATTTATCATTTAGCGGTACTGAGATAGAATTAAATTTTTCTTCATTTATGGCAGTTTTTAATAATGATATAAAAAATGTAAAATCTTTTATTGAGGAATTTTTTATTACGGATAATATAGAATTTGAATTAATAAACTTTGATAATTCGACTAAAGACAATGTCATTAATATGATAGCTATGAATCAGAGTAATGCTAAAGAGTATACTAAAATTGATATTTCTAAATATATGGAAGGTGTTGAAGGGTTTGTTACAATAGAAATTAAGGATGAATTTATTGTTAATTATCAAAGTATATTTGAGGGGGATTCGTACATTTATGATGATATTATAGAGGAGTTTATTCAAATAGATAATGATTTAGATTTGAAGCCATATATTATTGATGGATGTATACATTACTTGAGTCTACCTATAATAGATGACGATACAACTAAAGATTATGAGAGAGCTCTTTACTATTACAGTGACGATCATGAAAAAGCTATGGAAATGATGCGGAAATCTATTGAAATTGTATACATATTATTAAATGAAAATCAATATAAAGAGCCTTATAGTGGACTTTACGCTAGCAATGATTATATTTTTAATGATTTAACCTTTGATAGACTTGGTGAATTAGGTCATGATATTTATTGTGAAATTAAAATTGATAAACATAAAATATTAGCTCATCATTCGTCGGATAATTCAGAGATATTAGAGTATAAGAAATTTGAAAAAAAAGATGGTATTTACTATCCGTCATTTAAATATAAGACATATTTACGAAATGTATGGGTATCGAGGTATTCATTTTTTAGTACTTACCTAACCAATTTATTTGTAATTCACGATTTTAAGATTAATATATTAAATAAGAAAGTTTATGCAAATGTTTCTCGTAATGATTTAGATAACGAAATATTACTTTTATTTAATTATGCATTAGAGAAATCTATTTATCTTGGGGTATTAAATGAATGTAAATATTCTGAGAGTAAGAAAAATTTACTTAAGGATTTTATTAATAAGTTTTTTTCTGAAAAGTCTATTTTGTTAAAAAATTAAAAGTATATCAATCATATTTTGATAATAATTATGAAACTATATTTATAAAATGTTAGAAATAAAATTTTAGAGTTGCTCTTTGAAGCTCTCCACTTTTTCCTTAGCCCATTCTTCTAATTTCCCCTCTGGATCAAGCTGCTTTTTAAAGACTTCTTTTGTAAGTCCAAATTGACTAATCAAACCTTCTCCCATTTCCATGAAAAGGGTCATAAAAGCCTCCAACTTTCTTTGATTAGTCATAAGGTATATATTTCTATTCTGGAGTTCATTGATAACTAAGGCACCCTTGCTAAAGGCTTTGTGCTCTAAAGGAAGTAAAAGCTCAAAAAACGAAACTCCCATTGCATTTGCAATTTCTTCAATTTGCCTAATCGATAAGTCGTTTCCTCTTTTCTCCAAACGGCTATAATTACTTCTTTCCATACCAAGCTTTTCAGCTAAATCTGCCTGCCTTAAGCCTTTCTTCTCCCTCATTGCTTTAATATTCTTCGTAACATCCATAGTGCTTTGCTTTCTTTTTGTAAAGGAAAGCACTGATTATGAGAATCAAAACAAAATATTTGATCCTTTATGTATCAAATATTGCACATTAAGTGAATAATATGCATCTTTGTGAGATTAATTATTCACTTTAATAATAAAATACATGCAATCACCTACTCCAATTAGCCGCGCAGTTGAAAGCTTTGAAAGTCGAATTGGACTTTCAATCAAGTTTAATGAACGCTTTTACCAACGAACAGGGATCAATCAGAAACGATGGGGTATGCTTATGGCCGGTAAACTAAAGCCAATCTCAGACGAATTGAAAAGCTTGTCAGAAGTATTTCAAGTACCTATTACTGAGTTAATCTAATATCTAGCTCTGATCAAAAAAGACCCGATTTTACACTTTAAATACATTTCGATGGAAATTCAAACAAATACCAAGCAGAAAAGAATTAAACCCTTTCGCGTCATATGTTGGAGACGCAAACAAGCTGAGAACTCTCAAGGGCTTGCACCAGTCATGTTTGAAATCAAGTTCAACGGACAGACGAAAACAATTCATTCCGGTATCTACTGCAAAGCAAACTCGCTAAATACAAAGGCGTTTTATGTACTGGATAATAGTCCTGCTACTCAATTACTTCAAAGTAGAAAATCTGATTTTGAAAAAGCTTTCTCGAAAGTCAGTTTATCAGGAGAAGATATTGACTTAAGCCGCATTGCAGATATGGTTATGAAGCAAGCGGGATATACTGATAAAACACCACTATTTCGAGAAGCTTTAGAGCAGGTTGTTATCCGTTATCGGGAGCAAACGGGAAAAGTCACAACAAAAGGTACGCTCAAAGCAATTGTAACGGCTCAGTACCGTTTGCATGACTACTTAAAGGATTCAGGGAAGTGGAACGTTCGATTAGCTGAAATTAAGCCTGTATTTGTCAGTGATGTTATAACCTATATGCAAGGCAAGAAAGGTTATTCAAAGAACTATGCCAATAAAGTTATACGGGTGGCAATGCAGGTTTTGAACCATGCCGAAGATTCTGAATGGATACCCCGTAATCCCCTCCGAAATGTCCGCCTGAAGCATGAGCGGGTAAACATTGTCTATTTGGATGAACAAGAAATTGAGCGGCTTAAAACGCACCATTTGTTCAATGACACTTTTGATCTAGTCCGTGATGGATTTCTTTTTCAAGTATATACGGGACTTGCTTATATGGACATGAAAAATGCGCTCATAGAGAATCTGACTACTATAGATGGCATGTGCTGTTTGCGAGTTAAGCGGGAAAAGACCAAAACCCCTTGTTTAATTCCACTTCTACCACCAGCCCTGGTATTGATTGAAAAGTATAAGGATTGGCCTTATTGCAAATATTTTGGTAAGCTAATGCCCACAATAACAAACCAGCGAATGAACAGCTATTTAAAAGAAATTGGTGGTATGTGTGGAATTAGTAAGCATTTGACCACTCATGTAGGCCGTAAATCGGCGGCTACGTTTATGGTAAATAACGGTATTTCACCCGTAGTGATTCAATCCATTTTAGGTCATTCCTCATTTTCCACTACCGCTAACCATTACGCCGTGACGATGGAACAAACGATAGTTCGAGAGATGAATGATTTGGCTAAACGTAAGTTTCCAGCCATAACAACATAACATCAAAATAAAGCCCGCTCACTACGGTAATAGTGAGCGGGCTTAAATCGTAGTCACGGTAAGACCTTCATTTCTAACCATTTTACAATTTTCTTATGGCAAATATAAGCCAAGATTCGACTGTTTCAAATAGTCGGCAACCTATTATTACCCAAATCCGAACCTACCTTTCCGAGCGGTACAAATTCCGGCTTGATGTGGTAGCAAACATTCTTGAATACCAGCGCAATGGAATAGCTAGTTTTCAAGAAATGAATGAAAATAACATTCTTCGTGAACTTTATGAAATAGGCTTTAGCCGGTTCAAAGACCAATTAAAAGCCCTTCTACGCTCAAGCTACATTCCTGAGTTTGATCCTTTTAAGACCTACTTTGAAAGCCTTCCTCCCTGGGATGATACCCAACCCGATTACATAGGCCAATTAGCATCCTATGTGACGGTTAACGACCCTGAGTGGTTTTTGACTATGTTTCGTAAAATGTTGGTTCGTTCAGTGGCTTGTTCAATAGGAGAAGCAAAATTTAATAAACAGTGTTTCGTGCTTTATGGGAAACAAAATGATGGTAAAACGTCTTTTTTACGTTTCCTATGCCCGCCCTCTTTACAGAAGTACTATAAAGAGAATATAGACTTTGAGAATAAGGACGGGCGTATCGCTTTAGGGGAAAATTTCCTAATCAACCTTGACGAGCTTTCGTCTCTGTCTAAATCGGATACCAACAAATTCAAAGCCTATCTGACAGAAGAGTTAGTAAAAATCCGGCGACCCTATGCCGAACGGGAAACCACAATTCGACGGCGGGCAAGTTTCCTTGGAAGTACAAATCAACGCGAGTTTTTAACCGACGAAACCGGAAACGTTCGGTGGCTAGTATTTGAGACAGCTGGTATAAATCACGATTCAGGCGGGCCAAACGGTTATTCAGCCAATGTGGATATTAATGGCCTTTGGGCGCAAGCCTATGCTTTGCTAAAAAGTGGGTTTCAGTATCAATTAACGCGTGCAGAACTTGAATGCTCTGAAAGTAACAATCGCATGCATCAACGTACTACAGCGGAAATTGATCTAATAAACTTCTATTTCAAACCTGCTGAAAAGAAGGCTTCCAAAGCAAGCTTTCTGACTGCAACGGAGATAACCCGACGGTTAACCATTTTAACGGATGGCAAAGTGAAAATACATGAAAATAATGTTGGCAAAGCCCTAACCTTATTAAGGTTTCAGCAAATATCTGCTAGACGTGAAAACTTTGCATTTCCAGTTAAAGGCTACTGGTTAACTCAGCAAGTAGGAGAAGCCAAATTTGAATAGCTTTCTCTAATTCCCCTACTACATTACTACAAATCATTAATTACTAACGTAAAGTATTGGTATATAGTGATTTATCATGTAGTAGGGTTAATAATTTTTAAGCTTCTACAAATAAGGCTCCTTACTACTAATTCATATTCTCTCTTACTACATCTTTTCTAGTCTACTACAACAAAAGCTCTGATTAACAGCTGGATAGCTCCACTGTAGTAGCGTAGTAAGCGATTTATTGAAAAGATTTGCCGCTAAAGAAAAAGTAAATGAAAAGCCCTGAAATTATCCAACAGATTCGCCAAATTCCGATTACCGAATATTTAGTTAGTATTAACATTAGACCTGTTCAAAGAGCTGGTCAACAGTTTTTTTATTGTTCGCCAATCACGAACGAGAAGACGCCGTCTTTTGCTGTTGATCCGAAAAAGAACGTTTTTTTTGATTGGAGTGGTGAAGGGAGGGGAGACATTATTTCACTAGTTCAATATGTCAGTAAATGCACGTTTTTGGATGCCTTACAGCTACTCGAAAATTATTTGCTCAATCCGCCTGTAACATCTTTTTCTTTTAGCGGCCACACTTCTGCTTACGAAAATACTGGTGTTAGCATTATAAATGTTAGACCCCTACAGCACCTTGCGTTAACTCAGTATGTTGAAAGAAGGGGCATTTCATTCAAGATTGCCTCCCGTTACCTAAGAGAAGTAAATTATAAAATAAAAGGTAAGCAGTATTTTGCTGTAGGATTTCCGAATGATTTAGGCGGGTATGAAGTACGGAATCAATATTTTAAAGGCTCATTTTCTCCCAAAGCTATTACAACGTTCAAAGTCAATGACTCAAAAACAGTTTTACTTTTCGAAGGCTTTTTTGATTTCCTTTCTGCTTTAGAATACTACAAGAAACCTACTTTACCTGCTTCTGTAGTAATTCTCAACTCATTAACGAACTTAACTAAGATCTTGCCCGACTTGAAACAGTATGAGAAAGTAAGCTCATTTCTTGATACAGATGAAGCAGGCCGAAAAGCATTTAGTAAAATCAAGTCAGCCTCACCCATTGCTACTGACTTTTCGAAAGTCTATTATGGCTTTAAAGATTTCAATGAGCTATTAGTCAGTAATTTAAGTTCCAATAGAATACTTGCAACCTAAAAAATCTTCCCTGAAATTCTGGAAAGCTTTAGTATTTTCAATACTCTCAAAGTAATCCCACCAAGAACCGCTAGCACGACAGATCGCTTCAAAATAAGAAACAATTTGAATTAAATCGGGCTTGCCTTTCAGGTTTCGTCGCAAGAAGCAGTAAAAAAGCAAATCCATTCCATTATTTGCCAATTTCAAATATTCCCCAAATTCGACCATTGAAAAGTCATAAACAGAAGTTTCTTTGATATTTGGTAATGGGATGCCCGTTTTACTACTTAGATAAGCTTGCTGTTTACAAGCATTGGAACAAAACAGTTTGCTTTTACGGTAAGGGAATCCTTTACCGCATACCGTACATTGAGAAATAGCTTCTAATACCATAAAATTTACCGTTTTTTTTACTATTTGTTTGTTAAGAATTTACTGTTTAATTTACGGAAATTTACTATAAGAAACAAATAGTATGGCTATAGTCCGTCCACGACTAAATGATTATTTTGACATACCTTTTACTCAAGATGAAGTAAGTTTTGCTATACCTTTTCTAGATGAAGATATACCTTTATATGTTGACCCTTTCTTACTTTATGCTAGCCCATCTCAGCAAGATCATTCTTTACATTTGAACTTGATTTCTGTAATGAATAGACTTGGAAGGCTGTATCAAAAAGGAGATGACAGATCTATAAGTATTATTATCAATGCTAGCGAATGTGATGAAGTTGGTTTAGGTAATTCAAAGACTAAAGTGGGAAGGCGAATTGGAGAAAAAACTGCAATTGCCATTCTAGATTTATATAAAAACGTGCCTCAGATCGGCGCGAATGGATTAACACATTTAGAAGAGATTCAATTATTAGTAGAAAATGTTTCTAAAGATAGGATAAGTGATATTACATGTTCATTTATCAAGTCATTTTTAATTGATTCAACGATTCAAGAATGTAGGAAATATAAAATTCCAACCGAAGAATTTCAAATTTCTATTTTTGATGTAAGGACTTTGAGTTTTAGGAATGAAGTAGTACCATTACCTTACAACCCTGAATCTGAATTGCCAATAATATTAGTCCCAAAGAGATGGCTAAGATTTGTTCCATTCATTAACTTTGATGAATATTTTAATTCAGCTATCTATCAAGAAAATTCAGATAGAACACTAGATCGTGTTGATATATTGGAGTATAATAGACATAATTACGGCCTAATTGAAGCATTTGTTAGGTCTAAAGAACTGGAAATTAGAAATTGTAAGAGCGACCCATTATTTAACCAGATTCCAATAACTTCTGCTAAGCGCAAACTAAAAACTATACTTGGCTTACCAACTGGAAAGGTTGATAATGCTGATAAAAGTTATGAAGATAACATGGTTCAATTACTTGCATCAATGTTATATCCACATCTTGATTTTGCTAAAGAGCAAAGCCGGATTGAATCTGGTAGCCAGATACGAGACCTAATTTTCTATAATAATCGTTCATTTGATTTTTTAAAAGATATTTATGATGATTATGAATGTAGGCAGCTAGTGGTGGAACTAAAAAATGTTGCTGAAGTTGAGAGAGAGCATATAAATCAAGTGAATCGTTATCTTACAAATCAATTTGGACGATTTGGTGTAATATTTACTCGAAAGAGACCTCCTAAAAAGATTTATCAAAATACTATTGACCTTTGGGCGGGACAAAGACGGAGTATTTTGATTTTAGATGATGAAGATTTAAAACTAATGTGTGAAGTTTACGAAAGTAAACAAAGGTTGCCAATTGAAGTAATTAAAAAAAAATATGTAGAATTTACAAGAAGTTGTCCATCATAAAATCATGAAAGAAAATAATATTGAGCCATTAGAAAAGGCATACACACAGTTAAGGGCTTTCTATGATGAAGTCAGCATATTAGCTAAAAAATCACCAGATGGTGCTATAAACACTTTTAAGCTAAAGTTTATAAATCAAACGTTAGGGATGTTAAATGATATTCTTAGCCAAGATTTTATGCCATTTCCTGATTTTACTATTTTCAATGTAGAAGATGTTCCTACAAATAGCGACGTAGTTTTAATACTTGCTCAATATCTTAAAAGTACTGCAAGTTTCTACGATATGTTCACGGCTTACCGGAATAGCAAACTTTATTGGATTATTGATGATGAGATTAGTGATCATGAATCTAAACGTAATTTTAAAAGGGACGGTTCTATCAATCGCTATTAGTTTATGGAAAAGCAAGAAAACACAATTTCAAAAAAGGAATTGGATATATTCTATATGGTTGAACCTTTATTAAGCTCTGTTTTAATAGAAATAAAATCCTTTGCGAATAAAAAGCAAGACGGAATTTTAAGCTTAGCTAAAGTAAATATGATCAATAAGATTTTGATTCCAGCTAAAGAACTTTTCAAAGATCAACCCGTTAATGATTTTTTAGAAATTCTAGATAAAGATTCGCTACCTTCTTATAGTGATACTGTAATCGTGATAGTTCAATACGAAGCCGCTTTACGTAGGTTTAGAAGTCAAAATATTCCATCAACTAGCTTTGACTTAACATCTTGGGACTAGAATAAATGAAGCAAATTATGCGCTATTTATGTGGAATGACTTACACTAGGTAGCCAATAAGAAAAAGAAAAACCCCTCAGAAATGATTTCTGAGGGGTTTTTGCGATTTTTGTGGGAGTTGACGGGTTCGAACCGCCGACCCTCTGCTTGTAAGGCAGATGCTCTGAACCAGCTGAGCTAAACTCCCTTTTCTGTGTTTCCCGGCGACTCATTCGCGTCGTTTGGGAGTGCAAATATAGTGGCTTCCGGCGGCATTCTGCAAGCATTCCACTAAAAAAAATCAAGTTATTTTACAACCAATTCATCGTCAGGGCTTTTGAATCGACATTCGGGACGTTGGTGCCCACGCTCAGCCTCCGGTTTATTCGAAGGTCAGATACAGCGTTATCGTGTGGGTGCGCAGTTTCTGAATGCCGATGTTGGCGGCATTGCCCTGCACCGGTTCGAAGAGGTTGACCAACCCGTGTGAAAACCGGATTTCGGGGGCAAACTTGAAGAATTCGAAAAACTGCTCGAATCCAACCCCGTATTCAACCGTCAGATCCCGGTTTTTGGTCAGCAACCGGCTCGAACCGGCCACCTCGCGCCGACGCACGTTGGTTTCGATCCCGAGCGAACCCCCGCCCACGACGTACATCCGCGAGTTCATCCGCCGTTTGGACTTGTACTTCAGCAAAACCGGAAACTCCAGCCAGGTCGATTCGCGCACTTCTTTTTTGCCGGTTCCACCCGGATACTTGTATTCGACCGAGCGGGAATAGAGCGACACTGCGGGCGTAATCCGTACATCGAAATGTTCGCTCAGGATGGTATTCATGACAAAACCGACCCGAAAACCGACTTTGCTGGGCGAATAAAGTTGGTGGGCCGAATCAGAACTGACGTAAGCGTCGCTGTATTTGATGTTGAAACGGGTGACGGGAGCCGCAAACAGAAAACCGTAGCGGATGGTCTTGTCGTCGTACCCTTCCAAATGAATCCGACGGTATCTCATTGATGACTGGGCCTGAAGATTCGGACTCAGCATCGCCAGCAGCAAACCGAGGGCTATACTTTTTTTCCGGTGTAAATAGAACAAATGCCAAATGTAAGAGGTATCCATCGTGTTTGCGTAAAGCCTGCCTGTTCAAGAACCCGGATAAAATCGGGGCCGTCCGGAAACGCCTGCATCGACTCGGGCAGGTACGTATAAGCCGAAGCGTCTTTCGACACCAGCCGGCCAATCAACGGCAGGAAACGATTCGTGTAAAAACTAAAAAATTGCTTGAACGGAAATTTGCGCGGCTTCGAAAACTCCAGTACCAGGCAGGTGCCGCCCGACCGCGTAACGCGGTGCATGTCGGTCAGTCCTTTGAGTAGATTTTCAAAATTGCGTACACCAAACGAAACGATGACGGCGTCGAAAACATTGTCTGCAAACGGTAATCTTTCCGAATCGCCGGAGCGGAGTTCGATCTTATCCTCGTGCCCGAGTTTGCGGATTTTCTCCCGCCCAAACGACAGCATGCCTTCCGAAATATCGACCCCGATGATCTTGTCGGGGTTGAGTTTCAGGGCTTCTATAGCAAAATCACCCGTGCCGGTGGCAATGTCGAGAAGCATTTTGGGTTTCTCGGGTTGCAGGAGCCGGATTGCCTTCTTGCGCCACACAATGTCGATACCGGCACTGAGGAGGTGATTGAGCAAGTCGTATTTCGGCGAAATCGAGTCGAACATCTCCTCGACCTGCTCGCGCTTGCTGGTATTTTTGTCTTTATACGGAACGACGGCCATAAACTGGATAAGCTGGATGGTTAAGATGGTTCAATAGGGTTGAATGGCTCAGGATGGTTTTTATGGTTGAATGGTTATAAATGGTTGAATGGCTCAGGATGGTTTTTATGGTTAAATAGGGTTGGGTGACTTTAGCCATGCAGTCGAAAATGTCATTCTGAGCCATTCAACCATTTTTAACCATTCAGCCATTTACAACCATTCAACCCCCTAACCATCAAAACCAAATTTCACAAAGGTACGTGCCCTTGGTTAGAAAGTTTGTGATTACCTCACAGATTGCGTAGTTTTCGAGGACTATTTCTTCCCTGCATTGTTATGAATCGTTCTGAATTTTTGAAAACATCGGCCCTCGCCGGTGCTGCGGTGGTCACTCGTCCGTTGATCACGCTGGCGCAACAATCGACCTACCGCACGGCCCTGGTTGGCGCCGGCTGGTGGGGCAACAACATCCTGCGTTGCGCCATGCAGTCCGGGCAGTCGAAACTCGTGGCGCTGTGTGATGTGGACCAGCGGCAATTGACAAAAACCGCCGAAGAATTTTCCAAACTGACCAGCGACAAACCCAAAATCTACCGGGATTTTCGGGAAATGCTGTCCCGCGAAAAACCCGAGATCGTGATTGTGGCCACGCCCGACCACTGGCACCCGCTCATTGCCATCGAAGCCATGAAACAGGGCGCTCACGTGTATGTGGAGAAACCGATTGGCCACACGATCAACGAAGGCCGGGCCATGGTGAGAACCGCCCGGCAAACCGGCAAGGTCTGCCAGGTGGGAACGCACCGGCGGGTTTCTCCGCACAATGTTTCCGGGATGGAATTCCTGAAATCGGGGAAAGCCGGTAAAATTGGCATGGCCCGTGCGTTCGTGCATTATGCCGGTGGAGCGGGGCAGAAAGTTGCCGACGAGGAAGCGCCCAAAGAACTGGACTGGAATTTCTGGTGTGGCCCGGCTCCGCTGCGGGCCTACAACCGCACGATGCACCCACGCGGTTTCCGGAATTACCTGGATTACGCCAACGGCACGCTGGGCGATTGGGGCATTCACTGGATGGACCAGATTTTGTGGTGGACGGAAGAGAAATACCCGAAAAAGGTCTTTTCGACCGGCGGACGGGCTATTAAACAGGACAATACCGATGCCCCCGACCACCAGGTGACCAGTTTTGAGTTCGAAGACTTCACGGCGGTTTGGGAACACCGGACCTTTGCCGGGAACAATGCCGAAAAAACGCACCCGCAGCAGGCCGTGGGCGTCTATTTTTACGGTACAGAAGGCACCTTTCACATGGGTTGGATGGACGGCTGGACGTTCTACCCGGCGGATTCGAAAAAGCCAGTGATTCATCAGGATGCGCAACTGAACAAACCGGACGACCAGAACATTGCCCAGCTTTGGGACGATTTTCTGAAAGCCATCAAGACGAAAAGCCTGCCGACCTGCGACATCGAAATCGGCCACCGGTCTACCAATATGGCCCTGCTGGGGATGCTGTCGTATAAACTGGGCCGTAGTGTGGAATGGGATGGGGAAAAAGAAGTGATCAAGGGCGATGCCGAAGCCAATAAACTGCTGAGCCGCGAATACCGGGGTGAGTGGAAATATCCGGTGTAAGTCCGTGGGTATGCAAACAGCTTACCCCCTAATCCGGTTATAGTAGAAGTAAGCTGTTACTATTCATGTCCGACTCAACCGATTCCTCTGGCGATTTCGACCAGGCCACCGCTGGCCGGACAACACTTCGTTATCTGGCCCGTGCCATGCATACCGAACATCCCTCCGATGAGCCTTTTGTGCTGAACAACGCGGAGCGCCACGCCCTCTACCGGATCAAAGGCGCCACGATGCTGGTGTCATCGGCTCTGGTGGTGTTCGGTATCTGGGTCGTTTACCTGCCCCATACGCTCTGGGCGAGTTGGTTTGCAAAAACCCATACCGCCCTGGGCGACTGGCCTCTGATCAGTGTTCTGTTTGCGGTTTTGGTACTTTACCTGGTTCTGCATGCGTTGCTGCTGGTCTATACCGGGGCGGTTCGTCTGATTGAAATGACGTGTCAGTTCCCGAGGTTTCATGATATAGCATTTACCCGTCACATTAATCAACTGGCCGAGAACAGCCCTCCACGGGGCCTGTTCCGGCTCCGGATGAGTCCGCGGCCCCTGCTGCCGTGGACGTTGTCCGGGTATTTGATAACGGTTTTGTTACTGGCTTTTGCCTGCAACGGTCTGGTTCAATGGATTCTCCGGCTGGGCAGTGAACGGGCCGTTGCGCCCATCGTGACCATTTCAACCAGCACCCTGGTCGCTGCCATCTGGATTAGCTGGGCCACCTACCGCATTCTGCAACAGGCTCAACTCCGGGTGATGGCCCCGTTGACCATCCGGCAGTTTACCAACGAACTCGTCGAGGAGTTTGGCCGCGAACCGGCTTTTAGGCAACTGCTCCCCAGCGTTTTGCAGTTCGCAGCGGTTTCTGTCCGCCCCGAAAATTACGCCCATCTGTTGCTCCGGGAAGCCGTTATGTCCCGGTTTTCCATCGATGCCGATCTGGAAAAGGTGGCTAAAATCGAAGAGTTCCCCGAACAACTGGCGACTTGTCCCGATGCGGTCCGGCACGGGTTGGAACGGCTTTTTGTTTTCACCATTCTCATCGACGGTCATCTGTCGTCGCTGGAGCGAAACCGGCTCCGGCAGTTGCAGAAAGCGGGCATTCTGACGACTTCCGAAGCCGAAGTGGAGTCCCTTCGCAAAAACTTCGTGCGCGGAGAGGGGTTGTGGGTGTAATTTCGGAAATTGGCCCGTAAACCCTGTTTCCATGACACCCTTCCTAACCCTTTGCTTTCTGGCTTTTGCCGTCCTTTCTTCCGCACAAAACCGCCCCAAACCACCCGTTTCCATTATTCTGGATACCGACATTGGCCCCGACTACGATGACGTGGGTGCGATGGCGGTTTTACACGCTCTGGCCGATCGGGGCGAAGCCCGCCCATTGGCGGTTATTGCGTCCAACAAACATGACCTGGTGGTGCCAGTCATCGACGTTTTGAACACCTACTTCGGCCGCCCCAACCTGCCGACCGGCGTTACCGAAGGGCCGGGCGTGGTGGATGGCGCCTGGCAGAAATGGCCCGAAATGCTGGTGGCAACCTATCCGCACAAAATCCGTTCAAGTGACGACGCACCCGATGCCGTGGCGACGTATCGACAACTTCTTGCCAAACAACCCAACGGTAGCGTGACCATCGTGACCGTCGGTTTTCTGACCAACATGGCCAATTTGCTGGACTCCAAACCGGATCGGTTTTCGAAACTGGGTGGAAAAGAACTGGTGAAACAGAAAGTAAAGGAACTGGTTTCGATGGCCGGATCGTTTCCGACAGGCCGGGAATTCAACGTGTATAAAGATTCGGTAGCTTCTGAAAAAGCCTTTGCCAACTGGCCCACGCCGGTCATTTTCAGCGGATTCGAGATCGGAAAAGAGATCAAAACCGGTCCGCGTCTGGTAGCCAACCCGTCCCTGAAAAGCCCGGTGAAGGATGTTTTTGCACTCTGTATGCCGAAAGCGAAGCAGGACCACGACGGGCGCATGAGCTGGGATCAGACGGCGGTTTTGGTGGCCGTTCGGGGTGTCGAACCGTATTATGGACTGAAACGCGGGCGGTTTTTGATCCGTGGCGGCACCAATTCCTGGCAGGATGACCCGAATGGGCCGCATTACTATCTAACCGAAAAAATGCCTGTGCCGCAGGTAACCGAAGAAATCGAAACGCTGATGATGCACCAGCCGGGGAAGAAGTGATTCAATAGACAATAGACAAGAGACAAGAGACAAGAGACAAGAGACAAGAGAAAATAGACAAGAGAGAAAAGGGATGGCAGCGAGTTGGACTTTTTTGTGATTCAGGTCTGGAAAAATAGCATGATGTTTGCTACATTTGATATGCCCAACCGTATGACCAGACATGTTCAGACAACTTTTTACCCACCTTGCTGGCCGGGTTCAGCTTCAAATAACCCGGTTTGGAATCAAAGAATGGATTTTACTGATCTATTTCTTTGTTCAACCCCTCATTTGGCAACAATGCATCGACGGTTTTGACTATGCCTGGCATTTGCTCCAGATCGCCAGTTTATTTGCCACGGCCGACATCGCCGAACACCTCATTGGGATCTTTCAAGGTCAGGTGGAAAGCCAGCAATTGCTGACCCGTATCAAAGAGTGGGGGTTGATCATTTCGGCCGCAGCCTTCCTGATTCTGTTGGTAGAAAGCGTTGTAATCGGGTTGTAATTTTACCCCAACTCCTAAAGGGACTTTTGTAGACTTGTTGAAAGCCCCTTTAGGGGTTGGGGGTAAACGATTATAAAAATTACCGGCCAGCGTCGGCCATCGTGGTTTTCTTCAACGGTATTTTCTGGTCGCGCATGGCCGCATGGTAGACGAACGACGCGACAATCGTAGAGGCCTGTTTCAGGTCATCAGCAATCAGGTGGTCGTAGGTATCCATGTTCGTGTGGTGCGTGCGGGTGCTGTATTCGATGCCATCCTGAATGAAGCCAAAACCGGCCAGTCCTGCCCGGTCGAACGACACGTGGTCGGTTCCTCCGCTGCTTTTGGGGGCAATGGTCGCGGCTCCCAAATCGTGGAAAGGCTCCAGCCATTTGGCGAAAATTGGACCCGCAGCGGTATTATTTTGCAGGTAAATTCCCCGGATTTTACCGGTTCCGTTGTCGACGTTGAAATAAGCGGCCAGTTGCTCACCTTCCTTCGTGAGTTTGTTCGTAGCCGGATCGACAAAGTGTTTCGTGACGTAATTCTTGGAACCGTGTAAGCCCTGTTCTTCTCCGCTCCACAACGCAATCCGGATGGTGCGACGCGGTTTCAGGCCCAGCGTTTTCAGAATCCGGACGGCTTCCATCATCACCGAACAACCGGCGGCATTGTCGGTCGCGCCCGTGGCAGCGTGCCACGAATCGAGGTGGGCGCCGAGCATCACCACTTCGTCTTTCAGCTTGGGATCTGATCCCGGTATTTCGGCAATCACGTTGTAGCCCTTGGTGTCGGTCGTATAGAATTTGGTTTTGACATCCAGTTCGAGTTTGATCGGCACGCCCGCTTTTGCCATGCGGCTCAGCGACAGATAATCTTCCACCGAAATGGTGAGGTCGGCCAGGTCGTCGTGGGCAATGCCGGTGGCGGCATTGGCAAAATCGCCACTGACAAACAGCGTCCCGTCTTTGCTGAGTTGGCTGGTGTTCAGAATGGCCAGCGCACCGCCCTGTTTGGCGAGTTTGCGCATTTTCTGGTTGAACGCGTTGCGGGTTCGCATGGCCGCAATCAGGCTGCGGTACGACGAGTCGCGGGCGGCTGATTCGTCTTTTGCCATTTTTTCCAGATCACTTTCGGTAAACCGTCTGGCATCGGCGTTGAAGGAAGGACTGATGGCGAACGGCTGGTGGAGCAGAATGACTTTATTTTTGAGCTTGTTGCGGTAGCCTTCCAGCGCCGTTGTGTCCGACTCGTCGATGTATAGCACTTCGGCCTGCTGCATTTTTTCCGTCCCTCCGCTCCAGGCTCTCGGCACGGCGATGATGGTTTTGTAGTAGGGGGCCGTCATGGCGATGTAACTGCGCTCGATCTCCCAGCCTTTGCCCCACTCGCCCCAGGATTCGAGTTTGGCGTTTTGCAGCCCCCATTCCGCCAGTTTGTTTTTCGACCAGTTGGCCGCTTTCATAAAACCGGGTCCCTGCAAGCGTGGGCCGTTGACATCCGTCAGGTAAAAGGCGGTTTCCATGACTTTGGAACGCGTCAACCCCTCTTCCCGAATTTTTTTTACCACCGCTAAATCCGGTTTGTCATCCTGCTGGGCAACGGATGCGAGAGAAAAACTGGTCAGGAAGCTAAGCAGTAACAGTCGCCTTTTCATGTGTAAAAACGTTTAGGTTGTGTTACCAAAGTACAAATTTGGAAAACGAATATCTACTTCAACCCGCTGGTTGTTTGTTAATTACAATCGAATCTGTGAATAGTATAGGTTTGTGAAAGTGGAAGACAACCGCATCGGATGAATCATTTTGTAGCCCCCGGTTGAAACCGGGGGAAGGATGAAATAAAAAGATTTAAAATCCCGTAGGGATGACCAATTTAAGACCTGGTTCCTGAAATCAAATTTGCGGTGGGCTTAATAAAAACCGTATTCCGTAGAGATGTCAATACGTGATTAATCCGCTGTTGCCTTCTTTCTGCGCTTTTTTGATCTGCTTCAACCCTTCCTGAATCAGACTCAAAACGATGACCCAACCCAGCAATCCCAGCAGGATGTGCTTAAACTGGATGCCAAAAATGGACGGCAGCAACGGCAGATCGAACCCGGCGTTCCAGAGCATGTGCATGACGACCACGAGGAGAAATAAGCGGATGAACGATTTTTCCTGCAACAACTCCCACCGGAATTTATCAAAACGTTTGAGCCGCCAGATAGCAGCCGCCGTAATGGCCGTCCAGATGATGTGGCCGAACGGGGCCAGAATGCCCCGCACCACGATGTTCCCGAGTGCAACATCGACCGAACCGTATTCCAGCAACGCCACAAAGGCATAACCCGCTGATTCAAAGGCGGCAAAACCGGTTCCAACGGCTGCGCCAAACAATAGGCCGTTCAAAATCCAGGGGTATTTCCGTTTATTCCGCATCAGGGCCAGAACCGTCAGCAACTTCCCGGTTTCCTCCACAATCCCGGCACTCGATGCGCCCAGCCAACTGGACAAAAAGCTGACATTGCTGAAAAACAGCAGGGAAATCAGGATGGACAGGATACCGCCCATAAACAGCAGCTTCACCGTCTGGTAGAGCGAAACGTTCTGGGGAGCGTTCATTTCCCAGAAGAAAATCAGGCACGCAAATGGAACGGCAAAAGCACCGATGAAGAGCAAGCCGGGAATGACAATGATGTTGCTGAACTGCGCGGCACCGATGTACAATCCCCAGAAAATGAGGAGAGAAGCACTGGCCATTCGGGCAAAAAGCCAGGGCTGTGGCCAGTTTGCCGCGATTTTCGAAAGGGGAGGGGTGGTTTCCCGCGTACCTACGGTGAAGGCATTCTCGATGTCGTCGTCCGTCCGTTTTTCGCCGATTCTGGAGAAGATGGCCTTCAGGCTGAAATCCTTGTCGAGCTGGTCGATCCCGGCGAAATTGGAAAACCGCTGGAAAGGTTCGGCAAACTGGTGCTCGGATGTTGGCTTCGACAACCGCCAGAGCGACGTTCCCAGTTGCAGGGTATCGATTCCCAACGCCAATTCCCCCGCCATGGCCGGTACGCCATTGAGTCGAATGTACTGGTTATCTACGGTATGGAATTGGATTCGGGTTCCGTCGAAGAAAAGGCTCAGGTGTTGTTCGGCGACATACGGATCGTTCAGCCGGTAGCTGCTTTGGATGCCGGTGCCCAGCAGCAACCGGACGTGGGGCGTCAGGACGATGGTTTTGCCGGCATCGGGGCCGGCGAAACACTGAAAAATGAACAGATTGGGTGGTAAAGGGGGGTGGTTCATAGCCAGAATGAGCGATTACCTTGCTGATTAACTGGGTGTTTCCTGTCTGACAATTTCAACGTGTTGGATTCGCTTATCATCGGCCGAAAGGACTTTAAACGTAAATTCGCCGTAGCTAACCTCCTGTCCCGTTTGGGGAACCCGGGTGAACAATTCGAGCAGCAAACCGCCCAGCGACTCACTTTCGCCCTTGACTTCGTCAAAGTAGGTAATATCAACCTGTAGAACCCGGCAAATGTCTGTCAGCAGGATTTTGCCTTCCACCCGAATCGTCCGGTCATCGACGCGCTGAAACGGAATGGGCTCTTCTTCATCAAACTCGTCGTTGATATCGCCAAAAATCTCTTCGATGATGTCTTCCAGCGTAATGAGGCCGCGGGTGCCGCCGTACTCGTCCACCACAATGGCCATGTGTACCCGGCGTTTCTGAAAGTCCTGGAGCAGGTCGTCGATTTTTTTGGTTTCCGGAATAAAGAAAACCGGGCGGATCAGCGTCTGCCAGCGGAACGAATCGTCGCTGTCCAGGTGCGGTAACAAATCCTTGAGGTAGAGAATGCCTTCGATTTCGTCCAGCGATTCTTTGTAGACCGGCACCCGCGAATAGCCCGACTGGTTGATCTGGGCCAGCAATTCCGTAAAGGTCAGTTCTTCGCTGAAAGCCGTAATATCGACCCGGGCCCGCATGGCCTGCCGGGCCGTCAGGTTACTGAAATTGACAATGCCTTTGATCAGTTCGCGCTCCTCGTGGGTTGATTCGCGGCTGGTTAACTCAACGGCCTGGTTGAGTTCCACCATCGAAACCTTGTAGCCCCGTCGCTGGATTCGCTGATCGATCACACTGGTCAAACTGACCAGCAGGACCGACAAAGGCCGGAAGAGGGTGGAAGCCAGGGCCACCAGCGGAGCCGTCCGGCGGGCCACCGACAGACTGTTCTGGCTGGCGTACACTTTCGGAATGATCTCGCCGAACAACACAATCGTCAGGGTCAACACCGCCGTTAAACTGGTCAGTACCCAGCCGGAGGTCGGGTCGAGCTGGCTGAGTTTCCAGACGAGGTAGGTGACGATCACGACAATCGCCAGGTTTAGTAAGTTGTTGAAAATGAGGAGAGAAGCCAGAAGCCGCCGGGGTCGGTCGAGCAGATTCATGATCCGGCGTTCGGCAACCTCATCGCTGCTGCGGCAAATGGCGCGGTCGTCGGACGAAAGGGAAAAAAAGGCAGCTTCGGAAGCGGAGACAATGGCCGCCAGGGCCAGTAAGACAATCAGAATGGCGGCATAAGGGCCATAAAAACTAAGATAGGTGCCCCAGGCATCAGCCGGGAGCACCTTACTCGAGAGGGGATCGCTATCCATGAAATTGCGTATAGGTGAACAAAAACACCGCCTTAGAACGGTAAATCGTCGTCGCCTGCGTTATTCATATCATCGGGAACAGGCTCCGGTTTTCGGGCTGCCGGAGCGGGCCTTGGCGCCGGTTGCGCAGCCGCCTGGGGCTGGGGGGCCGGCTGCCGGGCGGGCGCTGGTTGGGGAGCTGCCTGTTGCCGGGGTGCGGGTGTCGATTCGGCGTAGGACTCGCCACCGCCTTCAGCGCCATCCTGACGGGCACCGCCGAGAAATTGAAACGTCGTGGCCCGAACGGTTAGCGAGAAACGTTCCTTGCCTTCGCGGTCGGTATAGGTTTCGGTTTTCAGCCGGCCTTCCACATAAATCTGATTGCCTTTGCGGACGTATTTTTCAACGGTTTTAGCCTGGTCATTCCAAACTTCGACCCGAAACCATTCAGTTTGGTCGACTTGCTCTCCGGTGCGGGTGGTGTAGCGTTCGTTTGTGGCAACGCTAAATTTGGCAACCACTGACCCTCCATCCAGGTAGCGGACTTCAGGATCGTTACCAACATTGCCAATCAGAATCACTTTGTTCATGCTTGCCATAAAACGGTAAATAAAATGGTGAATGGATGCTAATTTACTAAGTAAAAGTAGCTAAAAACGAAGACTTTTCAAATAATCCACGACTAAAATTGGCTTTGGTAACCGTTCTGTTTCAGACGGTTTACAAAAAGTTAACCCGTCCGGGAGCTCCACTTTTCGACCCTCCGGCACCTCCACCAGCCAGAACCGTGCGCGGATCTTTTGGTGGGTTAAAACGTGCGTTCGTTCGTCGGATAATCCCTTCAGAATGCCTTCCTGCAACACCCAGTTCAGCACACGTCCCTCCGGTAATTCCCGAAACGCTTCCATCGGCTCTTCGGTTTCAATCAGGCAAAAATCGTACAGATGCTGCCAGATGTCTTTCTGAGTCCGCTCTTTCAACGCAATGCGGTCGCCCTGACGGATCACAATGTAGTTAAAAAACCGTTCGCGGACGGCGGTTTTCTTACTTTTGACCGGTAACATTCGTTGCCGGCCCGTCAGATAGGCGTGACATTGCTGCTGCAAGGGGCACAAAAGGCAGTCCGGCGAAACCGGCGTACACTGAATCGCGCCGAATTCCATAATCGCCTGGTTGTAGGTCGCCGGATTGTCAGACTGCTGAATCAGCCGGTTCGCCAGGGCTGAGAAGGTTTTTTTTGCGGTCGTCGTCGTAATGTCTTCTTCGATACCGAACACCCGGGCCAGCACCCGGTATACGTTGCCGTCGACCACGGCCACTTTTTCATCGAACGCAAACGAGGCAATGGCGGCCGCCGTGTAGGTGCCGACACCGGGCAGTTTCAGCAGTTCGGCATACGATTCCGGAAACCGGCCGGCGAATTCTCCGGCGATGTACTTCGCGGTTTTGTGCATATTTCGGGCCCGTGAATAATAACCCAGCCCCTGCCAGAGCCGCAGCAACTCACGCTCGTCGGCGTCGGCCAGCGACTGAACCGTGGGGTAAGCCGCCACGAAGCGTTCGTAGTAGGGTCGGCCCTGAATTACGCGCGTTTGTTGCAGAATAACCTCTGATAACCAGATGAAATAGGGGTTGCGGGTGTGACGCCACGGCAAATCCCGTTTGTGATGCGCATACCACCCCGTCAGGGTAGCGGCAAAATCGATTCTTGTGTCGTCGGAGTCTGAAAACCAATCCAAAACAATTCGTAACTTGGTGTTGTTGAGAAGAAAAAACAAGGTAGAGTGTTTTTTCTCTAACAGGAAAAATCTACCTTTGTGCTCCCAATTTGGAGAGGCTTTTTTTTCAACAACTGATTGAACCTTAAAGTTTAGTACGAACGTGACGAAAGCAGACGTAATCGCAGAAATTGCCGAGAAGACAGGAATCGACAAGGCAGATGTTCAACACACCATTGAAACATTCTTTACCGTGATCAAGAATAATCTGGCGAAGAATGAGAACATCTACGTGAGAGGGTTCGGTAGTTTTATCAACAAAAAGAGAGCCCGTAAAGTGGCCCGGAACATCTCCAAAAACACGGCGATGGTCATTGATGAGCATTTTATCCCGAGCTTCAAACCGGCCAAAGTGTTTGTTGAGCAAGTTAAAACCCAGGTTAAACGGAACGAAAACGTTTCAGTTTAATCATTGTATGACAAAAGAGGTGAGATGTTAGAACGGAGAATTATCTCGTTTCTCTGGTCTACCATCTCATCTCTATTACCATGAACAAATCTATTTTTCTAGTCATCGGTGTTGGTATCCTATTGACGGCGGGCTTATACAGCCTGCCCAATGTAGTGGTTCGTAACGAAGACCGGAAATTGACCAACGAAAAGACGACGGATCCGGAAACGGCCGTGCGGGATACGGCGGTGCTGCGTACGGATCGTTCAGACCTGCACACGGCCAGTCTGGCGCCCGAACAGCAAAAGGAACTGAACCGGTTGAGCCGCCGTTTCGAATCGGCAGAGGAGAAGCAAAAACCGGTTATTGGGAACGAATTGATTCAGGCCTACCGGAAGGTGAGTCGGTATGACAGTGCGGCCCGGATTGCCGAACAACTGGTGACGCTGGCTCCAACCGAAGCGAACATCCTCCGGACCGGCGATTTGTATTATGAAGCCTATGGGTTTGCCGTCGACAATCAGAAACTGGCAAACCTGGGGAAAAAGACCCGGGAGTTTTATCAGAAAGCACTCGACAGTAACCCTAATCTGCTGGCTGCCAAGGCAAATATGGCGATGACGTATGTCACGACCGAAACGCCGATGCAGGGGATTATGCTGTTGCGGGATGTGCTGAAGGAAGATCCGACGAATGAACTGGCGCTGTTTAACATGGGTCTGTTGTCGATGCGCTCCGGTCAGTATAACCGGGCAGTAGAGCGGTTCCAGGCCATTTTGGTCAGTCATCCCGACAATACCAAGGCGCAGTTTTACCTGGCCATCAGCCTCGGTGAAATGGGCCGCAAAGAAGAGGCTCGAAAATTGCTGGCTAAAGTGAAAGAGCGGGAGAAAGACCCGACGATTCAGGCCGCCGTGAAAGAGCTGGAAAAGAATTTTTAACCATAAAAAAATAATTACCATTATGCCTTGCGGAAAGAAGAGAAAACGTCACAAGATTGCTACCCACAAGCGGAAGAAGCGCCTGAGAAAGAATCGCCATAAGAAAAAATAGGTAGATCGCTTTCGGGCGATCTTACCATACGGGCCGGCCAATCGGAGGACTTATTCGCTTGTGCAACAGGACTTTAACCTGGATGCCAACGAACCGATTGCCCGGCCTTTTTATATATTTTCGGGCCTCTTAACCGCATATTCATCTTGTGAGTAACGAATTAGTCATTAGTTCGACTCAGAAAGGTGATCGGATAGCACTTTTGCAAGACAAAAGACTGCTGGAATATCACGTTGAAGAGTCGGACAGCAGCTTTACCGTCGGCGATATTTACTTAGGAACAGTTAAAAAATTAGTGACGGGCCTCAATGCGGCATTTGTCGACATTGGCTATGAAAAAGATGCATTCCTGCATTATTTGGACTTAGGCTCCAACATTAACTCGCTTAACAAATTCACGAAAGACGTTATCGCCAAACGGGCCAATACCGGCCGGCTGAACAATTTCAAGCTGGAACCCGAGATCGACAAGCTCGGGAAAATTGATAAGGTATTGAGTAAGAACGCACCCATTCTGGTGCAGGTTGTCAAAGAACCCATCTCGACCAAAGGGCCGCGTTTATCCTGCGATATCTCCATTGCAGGGCGGTATCTGGTATTGGTGCCCTTTGCCAGTACGGTCAATATGTCCAAAAAAATTACGGATAAAGCCGAACGCACGCGCCTGATGCGCCTGATGTCGTCGATAAAACCGCAAAATTTTGGGGTAATCGTCCGGACAGTAGCACAGGGCAAAGACGTTGAAGAACTGGATCGCGATCTGACCAATTCCCTCGAAAAGTGGGAAAAAGGGATTGCTCTCCTGCGCGACGCCAAACCCCGCGACCGGATTATTGGCGAGATGAACCGGGCTTCGTCCATCCTCCGCGACATGCTGAACGAATCGTTCGACAGCATTACCGTCGACACCAAGGAGATGTACGATGAAATTAAAACGTACATACACACCATTGCCCCCGAAAAAGAGAAAATCGTCAAGTTCTATACGAACAACAAGATGAAGGTTTTCGAACAGTTCGGGCTTGAAAAACAGATCAAGTCACTGTTCGGGCGATCGGTTAGTCTGCCTGCGGGCGGTTATCTGATCATTGAGCACACGGAAGCGCTGCACGTGATCGACGTGAACAGCGGGAACAAATCGAATTCCGAGGAGGATCAGGAGGCTACGGCAGTCAGTGTCAATAAAGAAGCCGCAAAAGAAATTGCCCGCCAGCTCCGGCTGCGCGACATGGGTGGAATCATCGTCATCGATTTTATCGATATGAAGAAGCCCGACAACAAAAAAATGATTTTCGACGTGATGCGGGAGGAAATGAAAACCGACCGCTCCAAATTCACGATTCTGCCGCTGACGAAGTTCGGCTTGATGCAAATTACGCGGCAGCGTGTTCGTCCGGAAATCAACATCGTTACCAAAGAAGTTTGCCCGACCTGTGGTGGCACCGGTACAATTCAGGCCAGTATCCTGATTACGGACGCCATCGAACAGAACCTGGAATACATTCTGACCCGCCAGAACGAGCGTGGTGTCCAGATCATGATGCATCCTTACCTCTACGCCTATTATACCGCAGGCTGGTATTCCAAGCAGATGCAATGGTTCATGAAACACAAAACGTGGGTTAAGTTGATCAAGGACAGTTCGTTTGGGATCAACGAATTCAAGTTCTATAACAAACAGGGCGAAGAAATTGAGGTGACAGCCGCCTGATTTTCGTACCATCTTCTCCAAAAAAGCCGCCCGAAAAGCGGCTTTTTTGGTTTAACAGGCTATACGATTCAAACCAACCCCGGCCTGTTTTGGTTAGATTGAAACAGGAAAAAGTGATTCAAATGTCTACATCCAAGCCCCCCGCTCTCCGGTCGTCCTGGTTGCAGCACCTGCCTCTGGTCGTTACCGGTTTGCTGATTTTGTCATTCGGTTTGGCGTATGGTTTAGTGCCGGAGTTTCGGGCATTTTTGCGGGAAGCAGTCGACGTCTTATCGGGTGATGATGAGAAGCGAATTACCCGGTGGGTTGCCCAATTTGGCTGGCGTGGCCCGTTCCTGTTGATCGTAGCCATGATTGCCCAGATTTTTCTTGTGATCATCCCTTCCTGGGGATTGATGATTGTGTCGGTATTGGCCTATGGCCCGGTTTGGGGAACGGTTTTGTCGCTGGTTGCAACGGCGATTGCAGCTTCGATTGGTTATGGAGTCGGTAAGTCCGTGGGCGATGCGACCGTACGGAAACTGGTGGGTGGCAAAACCGAAAAGAAAGTAACAGACTGGGTGCAGCAATATGGATTCTGGGCGGTCGTTTTTGCGCGGGCTTCCCCATTCATTTCGGGCGATGCCATTAGCCTCATCGGCGGAATTTCACGCATCGGCTTTCCGAAGTTTATCAGTGCAACGGTTTTAGGGGCCACTCCGCTGGTGGTTGCCATTGGGTATTTTGGCGAAAATACGCAGCGATTGAAAGTGGGATTTGGCTGGATGACCGCCGTAAGTCTGCTGTTGTTTGCAGGGTATTACCTTTATCGGAAGAAAAAAGAGGGCTGATCCTTGATCAACCCTCTTTCGGTTTATTTCAATATCGGTTCGAGGGCCTCCCGGTTTTCGTCGAGCCACTTCGTGATGTCGGTGACAATTTCTTTGATGCCCAACTCGGGTTTCCAGCCGGTCAGTTTCGTTACTTTTGTATTGTCGGTGATGTACAACCGGATGTCGGCGGCCCGGTTTTCGGCCACGCTGCTGATGGGAATGGTTTTGCCGGTGACTTCCTGACAGATTTTGGTCAGTTCCTGCAAGGACGCACTGCTTTCGTTGCCCCCTCCCGCATTCAGGATTTCGCCGTTGACCAGATCAATGTTGTGTAACTCCCAGTCGATCAGTCGGTACAGATCGGCGATGTGGAGCATGTCGCGGGTTTGTTTGCCGGTGCCGCCGTAACCAATATACGCCAGTTTCTGCTCAAAGTAGTGTTTGGCAATCCAGAGAACCATCACGCCCTGGTCGACCTTGCCCATCTGCCACGGACCGGTGATGACCCCGCAGCGGTTGATGACGGTTTTCAGGCCGAAAAACTCCTGATACTCCTGAATAATCAACTCCGAAGCCAGTTTCGTGGTGCCGTAGAGCGAGCGGGCGCCGTCGAGCGGAAAGTTTTCGGCAATGCCTTTGGACGAAACGCCCGGCACCGGTTGTTCGTCGGACAGCACAAACCGGGTGTCGTGTTCATCGAAATTCAGGGTTTCGATGGTTTTGATAGGATAAACCCGGCTGGTGGAAAGAAAAATGACGTTGGCTTTGGATTTCAACGCAAAGTTGAGGCAGTTCACCGTACCAAACAAGTTGGTATTGATGAGATAATCGGGCGTTCCGGTCAGACCGGCCAGCACCGACGGTTCGGCGGATGCCTCAATCAGCGTATCGACGGGCGGAATGGGATCGAAATCTTCCTTGTTCCGGATGTCGCCGTGAACAAATTGAATACCGGCTTTGGTCAACCGGGCCACGTTCAGTTCGGAGCCTTTTCGTTTGAGGTTGTCAAGAACAAAAATTTCGTACTGTGGGTAGTCGGTTTTGAGAGACAAAGCCAGTGAAGAGCCAACAAAACCGGCTCCGCCGGTGATCAGTATTTTCATTTATGGGAGAAATTAGGTATCGATTCGTTTCAATTTGACATTCTCGACCGGACGGATTACCAGCGGCACTTTTTCGATTTTCACGGCACTGCTGTCGAGTCCGAACCAGCGGTCTTCGGGGGTGGTGAAGTTTTTAACAAAGAAATAAACATCCATCACAATCCGTTCGCGCAGCGGCAGGTCGTTTTCAAAGGAAAGAAATTTTTCCAGCACCACAAACCGGAAATCACCGATCACGTTCTGGCGGCTGAGGGATTCGTAGCGGCTGGTGATGTCCACTTCCTTGTTTTTCACCATGTCTTCGATCACCCGCCGGAAAAAGAGGTTGATCCGCTGTTCGATCCGGAAACCCAGCCGGAAAGTAACTTTATAGACGTCATCGGGGGCGATGGTGTTCACCTTGTATTCCATCGTATACGGATCATCGGTGGTGTCGACGTGAATAAACCAGTAAATATCCGCGCGTTTGGGGCGTTTCTGAAAAATGGAGTAAATGACCTTGGACTCGATTTCGGCGGCCCGGGCCGCGTTGCTCATAAAAACCAGGTGCGTCGCATATTTCGGGATGCTGATATCCCGGCTGAGTTCCTTGAACGGTTGAATATACTGGTCGATTTTAACGTATTCCGTCAAGCGCAGTTTGATCTTGTTCGCGTTCAGCCAGATGATCATGATACCGGCCATGATGCCCGCAATCAACACCGACACCCACCCGCCGTGGGTAAATTTGGCCAGGTTGGCGATCAGGAAACTGGTTTCCACGAGCAGGTAAAAAACCAGGAAGAGCATGACGAACCACGCGTTGTATTTGTGGGAGTACATGTAATAGCTGAACAGAATGGTCGTCATCAGCATGGTGAGCGTGATGGCCAGCCCATAGGCCGCTTCCATGCGGGACGATTCCTGGAAGTAGAGAACAACGCCCACACAACCCGCAAAAAGCAGCCAGTTGATGCTCGGAACGTACAATTGCCCTTTTTTATTGGTCGGGTAGCGGAGCCGGACCTTCGGCCAGAAATTCAGCCGGATGGCTTCACTGATGAGGGTAAACGCGCCGGTAATCATGGCCTGGCTCGCAATGACGGTGGCCATGGTGGCAATGACAATACCGGCAAAAAGGAACCATTCGGGCATCAAACCGTAAAACGGATTGCGTTCACCGAGGGGCTGACCGGCCAGACTTTCCACGAAGGCACCTTGTCCAAAATAGTTGAGCAGGAGACAGGCCTTCACAAAAACCCAACTGATCCGAATGTTTCCCCGACCCGTGTGGCCCATATCGGCATAGAGGGCTTCAGCCCCGGTTGTCGACAGAAAAACCGCACCCAGAAGCCAGAAAGCACCGGGATAATCAGTCAAAAAGTGATAAACGTAATACGGATTGACCGACTGGAGAATGGATAAATCGTCGGCGATGGCCAGCACCCCCAGGGTGCCGAGCATCGTAAACCACAGCAACATGATCGGACCGAAAGCCGTGCCGACAACGCTGGTGCCAAAGGTCTGAATCAGAAACAGAAACGCCAGAATTCCGAGCACGATCGGTACGGTCGGGATGTCGGGGTAAAGAATGCGAAGTCCCTCGATGGCGGAAGATACGGAGATGGGAGGGGTAATGATGCTGTCGGCTAATAAGGCACTGCCACCGATAATGGCCGGGATGGTCAGCCAGCGGGCATGTCGGCGGACGAGCGCATAGAGCGCAAACGTTCCCCCTTCACCCCGGTTATCGGCCCGCAGCACCAAAATAACGTACTTGATGGTAGTCTGTAAGGTAATGGTCCAGAAAATGCAGGAAAGGGCTCCCCTGACAATGTCTTCCTGAATGGGTTGATCGGTGCCAACAACAGCACGGAGCACGTAGAGGGGCGAGGTGCCAATATCGCCGTAGATGATACCCAGTGCAACCAGCAGACCCGCTGCCGATACCTTATCCAGGTGCCTTTTATCGTCCATAGAGAATAAACGCCGTGCTAAACGAGTCCGGCTGGTGAAATCCGGGTAAAGATAACGCTAAATCCCGGTTTTCTCCATTAAAGAGTGCCAACAAGCAAGACGACATTCAAAACAATAATCAGACCGGCAACCGCCCAGCTCAGAATCGTCAGCCAGCGGGGATTGACAAAAGCCCCCATTTTCAGTTTGTCACTGGTGAACAGAACCAGCGGTACGACGGCGAAACTGAGTTGAACCGACAGCACTACCTGGCTGAAAACCAGCAACTCCGAGGTGCCGCGTTCGCCGTACAGGATGGTGACGATCAGGGCCGGCACAATGGCAATCAGGCGGGTGATGAGCCGGCGTAGCCACGGTTTCAGCCGGATGTTCAGAAAACCTTCCATCACAATCTGACCCGCCAGCGTGCCGGTGAGCGTCGAGTTTTGCCCCGATGCCAGCAGTGCAACGGCGAAGACAACGCTCGCCAACGTGGCCCCTAAGAGCGGATCGAGCAGGCGGTGGGCGTCGGTAATATCGGCGACCTGGTGGTTTCCGGAAGTGTGAAAAGCCGCTGCCGACAGAATCAGAATGGCCGCGTTGATGAAAAAAGCCAGGAAGAGCGATAGCGTGGAGTCGATGGTGGCAAACTTGATGGCATTCCGGCGACCGCTGTCGGTTTGGGCAAAATCGCGGGTTTGAACGATGCTCGAATGCAGGTACAAATTGTGGGGCATCACGGTGGCCCCCAGAATCCCGATGGCAATGTACAGCATGTCCGGATTGGTGATGACTTCTTTCTGCGGAATCAGTCCTCCCAACACGGCGGCTATTTCGGGCCGGGCCAGCAAAATTTCGTAGGCAAAACACAGCAGAATGACAAAAATCAGGGCACCCACAATGCTTTCGAGCCAGCGGAACCCTTTGTGCTGTAGATAGAGCAGCAGTAAAACATCCAGCGCTGTGATGCAAACGCCCACCGATAGCGGAATTCCGAACAGCAGATTCAGGGCAATGGCCGATCCGATTACTTCCGCCAGATCGCAGGCGGCAATGGCAATTTCGCACAGAAACCACAGAACCGCCGACACCGGGCGGCTGTAGTGATCGCGGCAGGCCTGGGCCAGATCGCGGCCCGTTGCAATGCCCAGCTTCAGCGACAGGTGTTGCAGCAGCATGGCAAAGAGGTTGGAAATCAGGATGACAGACAGCAGGGTGTAGCCGAAACGAGACCCCCCGGCGATGTCGGTGGCCCAGTTACCGGGGTCCATGTAGCCGACGGCCACCATCAAACCCGGCCCCGAAAAGGCCAGTAATCGTTTATAAAAAGAACCCGTTTCCGAAACCGGTATGCTGGCGTGAACTTCAGGCAGTGATTTCGATCTATTTTCGGACTTCCATCCCTGGGCCATCTTTGAGGTAGATTCGTTGGTTACCATAGCGTTAGACTGCTATATACATATTCTTTTATTTAACGCAACAAATATATCAAATGTTTCTAAATAAAAATTTAGACGAGTCTAAAAATTTTTTGAACGGTAATAAAAATCTAAATTTGTAGCCGGAAAATATCAGTTGGTGATCCCATCGGTCGTTTTCTGGTTTTAGTCGATTCTGGAGAGATTGGGTGGATGGCAAATCCGTCCTGCGCCTATGCATTCATTCACGGAAGAAAATTATCTAAAGACCATTTATTACCTGGCTGCCCGGCAGGAAGGGGAGGTTACGACCAATTCGCTGGCCGAAATGACGGCGACGAAGGCGGCTTCGGTATCGGATATGCTGCGGAAACTGGCGGAGAAGCAACTCATCCATTACAAAAAATACCAGGGTGTGCGGCTCACCGAAGAAGGTGAACGGCTGGCGTTGAAAGTGATCCGGCGGCACCGGATCTGGGAAGTGTTTCTGGCCGAAAAACTGGGTTTTGGCTGGGACGAAGTACACGAAATGGCCGAAGAATTGGAACACATCCGCTCGGAAGACCTGGTGCAGAAACTGGATGCCTTTCTGGGCTATCCGCAATTTGACCCCCACGGCGACCCGATTCCCAGCCCGGCGGGGCAGATGCCGACCGTGGAATACACCAAATTGTCGGAAGTGACCATTGGCGAAGAAGTTCAGGTCATGGGTGTGCTCGAACATTCGCCGGAATTTCTGCAACACCTCGATAAAACCGGGTTGAATCTGGGCTGCCGGGTGCTGGTGCAGGATGTCAACGCGTTTGATAAATCCGTTTCTGTACAGATTAACCACGAAAAAACGTTGTTTGTCAGTAATGAAGTAGCCCGGAATCTATTAGTCAATTAGACGACTGTCTGGCTGACTTTAACCCACTTTCATGAAACTCCTCGACTGGTATATTTTAAAACGGTTTTTGCTGACGTACTTCTTTGTCGTAATGGTCATCGTGCTGGTGGTCTGCGTGGTCGATTACACCGAAAAAGTGGACGATTTTTACAAACACAAGGCTCCCGGCGACAAAATTCTCTTCGACTACTACCTCAACTTCATTCCGTATTGGGCCAACTACATCAGTCCGCTGATGGTTTTCATTGCCACGGTTTTTATGACCTCCCGGCTGGCGGCCAAATCGGAGATCATCGCCATGCTGAGCAGCGGCATGAGCTTTGTCCGGCTGTTGGTTCCCTACGGGATCGGTGCCCTGATCCTGAGCGTGGCGACCTATTTTCTGGTGGGCTGGGTGGTTCCGAAAGCCAACCAGACCCGGATCGCTTTCGAGCTAAAATACACCAAAGATCCGTACACCTATTCGGGCCGGAACATCCACATCAAGGTGGCTCCCAATGTGTATGCCTACCTGGAAAGCTATAATAACCAGAGCAATACGGGCTATAAATTCACGCTGGAACAGGTTCAGGGCAACAAACTTCTGCAAAAAATGGCGGGCGACCGCATCGAATGGAGCCCCGAAAAAAAGAAGTGGACAGTATATGATTACAGCATCCGGAAAATTGACGGCCTACAGGAAACGCTCACCCACGGCACCAAAGTCGACACGCTGCTGAATCTGTATCCGTCGGATTTTGACAGTGATTTCAGTCTCTACGAAACCTTTACCTTTCCTGAACTCGACAATTACATCAGCCTGCTCAGCAGCCGGGGGGCCGACGGGGTTGAAACCTATTTGCTGGAGAAATATTCCCGGCAGACGCGCCCCTTTGCTATCATCATTCTGGCGGCCATTGGCGTGATTATGTCGGCCCGAAAAAGTCGCCGGGGAGTGGGCTGGCAGGTGGCGCTGGGGTTTGTGCTGGCGTTTGTTTACCTGCTGTTTTTTATGCTGGCCAAAGGCATCGCCGAGTCGGGCAACCTCAATCCAATCGTGGCGGTTTGGTTGCCGAACATCATTTTTACGGCGATTGGGGTGATTTTATACCACACGATTCCGCGATAACGTATGAATCGCCCCACGACCACCGATTACCTGCACCTGCATTTTCTAGTTTTGATCTGGGGTTTTACGGCCATTCTGGGTGTCCTGATCTCGGTGTCGGCCTTGACCCTCGTGGTGTATCGCACTTTGCTGGCGGCCATCGGACTGGGGATTTTGCTCTTTGTGCAGAAAAAAATGGTGCCGGTTTCCGGGCCCGACCGCCTGAAACTGCTGGCTACGGGGCTGGTGATTGCGCTGCACTGGGCGCTGTTTTTCGAAGCCGCCCGAACGGCCAACGTTTCGGTTTGTCTGGCCGGCATGGCCACCGGTTCCTTGTGGACGAGTTTGCTGGAACCGCTTTTTTTCCGCCGACGCCTGCGGGCCGTTGAAGTGATCCTCGGCGTGGTCGTGATGACGGGGTTGTATCTGATCTTTCGCTTTGAAATTGACCGGGCTGCCGGACTGGTCATGGCGGTTTTTTCGGCCATGCTGGCGTCCATTTTCACCATCATCAACAGCCAGTTTACCCGGCGGTATCCACCGATGGTTATCACCTTTTATGAAATGTCGGGTGCGTTTGGTAGTTCCTTGCTGTTTCTGGGGCTATATTTGGCATCGGGTTCGGAAAAACCGACGGCCTTGTGGCCGCAGCCTACCGATTGGCTCTGGATTTCAATCCTCGCGTTTGTCTGCACCGTCTATGCCTATTCGGCTTCCGTGTGGCTCATGCGGAAATTTTCGGCCTTTGCGGTGAATCTGACCGTTAATCTGGAACCCGTCTACGGAATCATGCTGGCCTGGTTGTTTTTTGGTGACCGGGAGCGGATGACGACGGGTTTTTACGCCGGTACGCTGATTATTCTGCTGGCCGTGCTGGTGTATCCGGCTTTAAACCGGAGAATGGGTAAAAACAAAAACTATTCTATTCAATAACAAAAGTTTACAAACGCCGGCTTCGGTCTATGTAACTAACGCTGAAACTGATGGATAAATTTATTTCGCCAAACAAATACATTTTTTTTCTTTTGACAGGATGTCTGCTACTGATCTCCATTCCGTTGATCTGGCTGGCTTTTTACAACCATCCGTCGATCGTCGATGATTATTGTTTTGCGTATACCGTGATGCGATTTGGCGTATGGAAATCCCAGATGATGTATTACGATGGCTGGACAGGCCGCTATTTTCACAACTTTATCGTCCACACGAGCCCCTTGATCTGGCGGTGGTTTGGTGCCTACACGGTTTTTCCCATCCTGTTGCTGCTGGCACTCTGGACCGGTTTTTTCACACTGATCCGCCAACTGGGCCGGGCCGTTCTGACCACTTCCGAGCAAATTGCGATCGCGTCGGGCGTCTGTTTTTTATACATTACGCAACTGCGCTCCATCGCCGAATTTTTCTACTGGTATACGGGTTTGGCGGGCTATTCCCTCGCCTGTGTGTTTCTGCTGTTTCTGATCGGTATTTTCATCGCCCATCACCGGCAGCAAACCGGCTGGAAAAGTCCGCTCCTGTGGCTGGAAGCCCTTTTCATTCTGGTGATTATCGGCTCCAGCGAGACCTGGATGGTGGTGATGCTGTCGTGCCTGGGCTTCCTGGCTTTGCTCAGCCTGATCGACCAGCGAACCCTTCCGGTTTCCCTGCTAATCCTGATCGTTTGGGCTGGTCTCTGTAGTTACGCGGTGGTGCAGGCACCGGGCAATGCCATCCGGATGGCAGGCAATAGCTTGAGCCAGGATGTGATTTTTTCGGCGCTGGAAGCCGCAAAATTCGGACTGATCTATTTCCGGGACCTGGTTTTCCAGTCGGCCATTTTGCCGTTGTCGCTGCTTTTTCTACCCATCGCCTACCGGCTGACCGACAGCCGGAATCCGGCGCGGGTTTATTTTGCCATTAATGGGTGGCTGACGCTGGGTTTCTACCTGGGTCTGCTGTTTATTCTGACCTTCCTGCATTTCTGGGCCGTGGGTGTTCCGCCGGTGGCTCGTCTGCTGAATGTCGTCAATTTCGTGTGGGTCGTGGGATGGTTCTATACGCTGACGGTTTTCGTCCGGATTTTCCGCGGAACCATCGGCCCATGGTCATTGCTGTTGCGCTATCGGTGGCCGGTGGTACTGGTTGTGACGGTGGTGCTTGGATGGCAGGGGTACCGGAATGCCAATGTTCGGCTTACGTACGAAGACCTCCGCTATGGACGGGCTCAGAAATACCATCGGGCGATGATGGCCCGCTATCAGTTGATGGGCGCCACCAAAGGAGATACGGTTGCATTGCCGCCTTTACCCGTCCTGCCGGTTTCGTTGGCTCTGGATGACCTGAGCTACCGATCTGCCCATATGTTTAACGATTGCTGGGCCGGCTATTTTTACCGCAAAGGGGCGAAGCTCCACAAACTGCCGGTTTTGGCAGACACTCCAAAAACCGTATTTCCCCAGATTGCCCGCAAACCGTAAGACCTCTTCCTGAATCGTTTCAGCAGCCCGGTGGAAAGATTGGGTAGGATGGGGTGCGTTCCTTATCTTTACTTTCTTTACTTTTGTCAATTTCAGCGTATTAAAAAGGAATATGCCCTTTTTAGTACGTTTGCTGTGCCCGGCTGATGCTGGTGCGCGGGCTATTCGTTGTGCCTATAGCGGATTGTTCGGCAATGGTGCTGAGAAGGGGTAAAGAGAACGGTAATCTATTCACTAACAAAACGTTGCGAGCTATTACACGTGTTTCGTGTGATTAACCTGTCACTAATGAATCCATTCATTACACCCAACAAGTTCGTTTTTTTTCTGATTCTTGGCTGCCTGTCCCTGGTTGCCATTCCACTCATCGCCCTGTCTTTTTATAACCAACCCTCGCTGGTGGACGACTACTGTTTTGCCGATACGGCCCGGCAATTCGGGGTCTGGCAGGCGCAGAAGTTTTACTACGATGGCTGGACGGGGCGGTATTTTCACAACCTGATGGTCCACACCGGGCCGCTGGTTTGGGAGTGGTATGGGGCCTACGCCGTGTTTCCGATTCTGCTCCTGATCTTGCTGTGGCTGGGTTTTTATGCGGTTATTCATGAACTGGCCCGGCCGTTGCTGACATTGACGGAGCAGATCGTCGCAGCCTCGGCGGGCTGTTTTCTGTTCATTTCCCAGCTCGTGTCGATCCCGGAATTTTTTTACTGGTATCCCGGTCTGGCCTGTTATTCCGTCGCCTGTGTCGGTTTCCTGTTTTTGATAGCGGTTCTGATTGCCCACGACCGGATTCAATTCCGAATGAACGGCCGCTTTCTGTTCCTGGAAGCGTTGCTGGTCGCGGTAATCATCGGATCCAGCGAAACCAGCATGATTATGGCCATGGCGTTGCTGGGAACCGTTCTGATGGGCCTGCTGATTTATCGAAAAAAACTCCCGGTTTCCCAACTCATTTTGTTTGGCATTGCCGCCATTTGCTGTTATTTCCTGATTCAGGCACCCGGCAATGCCGTACGGATGGGCGGCAATGAGCGCAGCCAGGATGTGCTGTTTTCCGTTACCGAGACGTTGAAATACTGCGTACAGTATTTTCCGAAACAGTTTACAAAAACGCCATTGCTGCCCCTGTCATTGCTTTTTCTGCCCGTTGCCTACCAGTTGACCGACACCCGGAACCCCACCCGTCGTTACTTTGAGGTGCATGCGGGCCTGGCCATCCTCCCGTATGTCGGGCTGTTGTTTATCCTGACGTTGTTGCATTTCTGGGCGGTCGGTGTCCAGCCGGTGCCCCGTTTGCTCAACGCCGTGAACCTGATTCTGACGCTGGGGTGGTTTTATAACCTGACGATTTGGGTGCGGGTTTTCCGGCAGAATGTCGGTGTGCTGTCGTTTCTGACCAGTTACCGCTGGACGGTGGTGGTGGTGGTGGCCATTTCGCTGCTTTTTTTAACGTACCATAATGTGAACTTTCGACTGACCGTCAGTGATTTGCGTTCCGGCCGGGCCAAACAGTACCACGAGGCTGTGGAGCAGCGGTATGCGCTGATGGCGCGCAGCAAGAGCGATACCGTTCAGTTGAGTCCGTTGCCGGTTAGCCCGGTTTCGCTGGTGCTGGGCGATTTCAGTTCCGACCCCTACCATCTGTGGAACCGATGCTGGGCGGGATATTACCACAAAAAAGGGGTGAAGCTGGGGCCAGCAACCATTGAATAAGAGTGTAAAGCCCGGGCTGTCACAAGTCTGGGATATGTTCTATTTTTGTGGCACCGTTCTTTATATAAATCGACCGTACGTTGACCGACATACCCACTGCACCCACCGACAGAGTATACATTGTTATTCCCTTGTTTAATGACTGGGAAGCTTTAAGCCTGCTCCTGGAGAAAATGACGAAAACCGTCGCTCCCGCTCTCCGGAAACGGTTTCATTTCCTGATTGTGGACGATTGTTCCGTTACCAACTACGCATCGTTGCCGACCGATACGGGCTACAGCCTGTCGATCATGCGGCTCTGGCGGAATGTGGGTCACCAGAAAGCGATTGCGCTCGGTCTTTCGTACCTGGCCGATCAGCCGGAAACCCATACCACCATCGTGATGGATTCGGACGGGGAGGATCAACCCGAAGACATCGCCCGGCTGCTGGAGGCTTCAGCCCAAAAGCCCGGACAGATCATTTTCGCCCACCGCACCAAACGCCGGGAAAGCCGCCTGTTCCGAACCTTTTATTTAATTTATAAATCCGTATTCAAGCTGCTGACGGGGAAAGCCATTACCTTTGGTAATTTCAGTGTGATTCCGCCCAACCTGCTGCGAAAACTGGCGCACGTTTCCGACATCTGGAACAACTACCCCGGTGGTGTGATTCGCTCGCGATTGCCCTACCAGTCGGTTCCGGCCGAACGGGGCGCGCGACTGGCTGGCACGTCGAAAATGAATTTTGTGTCGCTGATTTTGCACGGTTTGAGTGCCATTTCGGTGCTGATGGAAGCCACTGCCGTGCGAATTCTGCTCTTCTGTGTCATCACGGCGGCAGTTTCGACGGTGGTCATCACGGTGGTTATCCTGTTGCGGGTGACCGACCAGTTGATCATCTCGCAGGGAGCTATTTACATTGTTTTTTCATTGTTCATTGTTATTCTACAGGCTTTCCTGATCTCGCTGTTGCTGGTGTTTATCGTGCTGACCTACCGAACACAGTCACACTTCATTCCGGCCAAACAATACGGGGATTTTGTAGAGCAGATAGAAAAGGTCTATTGACCTGAAAAACCGCACTTTACAGGCCTGATGCTATTCCGGGGAAGTATAAACGTTGAATGCCAACCGTTACCGTATCAGGCCGACCACTCGCTATGATTCAGATTTCAGAACCGCTTCGGAAAATTTCTCCGTTCCTGGTCGCTTTCCCGATTGCCAGTTTTCTCGCGTTGGTGCTCCTCTTTACCGACAATGTTCCGTGGATGGACGATCTCGAATCGTTCGTGGGGTTTCTGGTCAATTATACCGAAGCCGATACTTTCTCCGAAAAATTCCACTGGTTGCTGGCTCCGAACAACGAACACCGCATCCTGTTTGCCAAACTAACCACGCTGGTCTTCTACAACCTGACCGGCATGCTCAACTTCCGGTGGCTGATTCTGCTGGCGTTCTGCTGTTTGCTGGGTATTCTGCTGGTTTTTTACCGGGTTTTTCGGACCCTGCGGTTGCCTCTGCTGGCCTTTCTGCCCATAGCACTGATTCTGTTGCAACCCCAGCACCGCCTGACCAGTTTCTGGGCCATCACGGCTTTGCAGCACCTGGCCGTGGGCATGATGATTCTCTGGGCCTTATACTGGCTCGCTTTCCCCGAACGATCCAACCCGTTTTCGATCCGTTTTATCGGCGCTCTTTTTTTTCAGATTCTGGCTTCGTTTTCCATGAGCACCGGCCTGTTTGGCTGGGTGGCCGGAGCGGGTGTTTTGCTGGTGCAATGGCGTCTGGAAGGGCGTCACTACCTGGTGCGGCTGGCGGTTTGGATCACGATCGCGGTGGTAGTCATCATCCTGTATTTTCACGATTTTACCAGTTTGCAGGGCAACGAAAGCAGTCTGTCGTTTTTCCTGCAGCATCCCCATCTCGTCTTTTTCGGTTTTTTTACGTTCCTGGGCGGTTTGTTCGACTTTTTCCCGCGAACCGATATTTTGATCCGCAGCCTGTTGCCCACGCTGGGCGGTATGCTGCTCATTGGCCTCCTTTTCCGGTTGTTCAAAACGACGCTTCTTCCCAGCCTCTGGCAACCCGACCAAAAACCGGCCGAGGCCGAACACCGTCACCGGCGGTATTTTTTTGTGGGCGTATACGGTTTTTTGCTGGTTAATGCGGTGGTGGTCGCGATTCTGAGACCCCGGTTTGGCTACAGTGTCATGCTCGTGAGCAATTATATGCTGTATCCGGCGCTCTTCGTAAGTGTGCTCTATCTGAACCGATTGAGTGAACTTCGGAGCCCGGAGCACCGGAAACGATGGATGGTGGGTGGTCTGGTTCTGGGGTGGGTCGTCTGGGGCGTGATGTACTTCAACCACCTGCCGTTTCTGGGTGCCCAGACGCTCATGAGGAAGACGTCGGCTTTCAACCAGAAACACAACGATCTCGGTTTTGGGGCCATGATTGGTTCGCCCTATGCGGCTGCCAGCGAGAAATGGATGCACACCGCCGTTGAAAAAGGATTTTACACCTATCCCAAAAACACGTTCTACGCGCCATATGAATCGACGCTGCTGAAACCGGCACCGCCCGCCGACTCTGCCCTGCACCTGCTGGTGGAGGAATCGGCGGGTGAGATTCGGGTGGTGACCCAGAACTGGCCGTTGCCAGCGGGAATCACGGAGGCCTGTATCGTGGTCAAGTCGGATCGTCATACCTATCTTTTTCCGGCCGAAAACCTGTTTTTTCCCCTGCAATATTACCTGAGACGCCGAATGCCCAATGTCAGTGCACAGGTGTTTAAATCGTTCCTGCATCCGGGTTCCTATCAGCTTGGCATCCTGATTGTTTCGGGTGCTGGTGCCGACATCCGTTTTTCGAATCAATTCATAAACGTTCGGTAAGTACTGACAATAATGTAATTTTGTGCGTTCCAATTAACTGCTATACACTTTGTCTGATCCACAGATTTCCATAGTCGCTCCACTATACAACGAACGGGAATCGTTTCCACACCTCGTTACCCGGCTAAATGCCTTGATGGATCGTTCACCACTGGCCATCGAAGTCGTCCTGATCGACGACGGCAGCCGCGACAATACGGCCGTGTTAATGCAGCAACTGGCCCTGACCGACGGCCGGTATCATTGCGTTTTTCTGGCCCGGAACTACGGCCACCAGATTGCACTGACCGCCGGCATGGCAGCCGCGAAAGGCTCCGAAGCCCTGTTCATCATCGACGGCGACCTTCAGGATCCCCCCGAATTGCTCGGCGAATTCTACGCCAAATTTCAGGAAGGGTACGATGTTGTTTATGCCGTTCGAAAGAAACGGAAAGAGGGCGCTTTCAAGAAAACCGCCTATTTTCTATTTTACCGGTTCATGAAATCCATTTCCTACGTCGACATTCCGCTCGATAGTGGCGACTTCTCACTCATCAGCCGCCGGGTTGCCAACGTCCTGAACCAGATGCCCGAAGAAAGCCGCTTCATCCGCGGGATGCGCAGTTGGATTGGCTTCAAACAAATTGGCGTCGAATACGAGCGCGACGCCCGGGTGGCCGGTGATGCGAAATACACGTTCAAAATGCTCCGTAAACTGGCTTACAACGGTATTTTTAACTTCAGTGAGTTCCCGATCAAGTTCCTGACCAATCTGGGCATGTTCTCCATCGGGATTGCTTTTTTGTATTTTATTCAGACCCTCATCAAGAAATACTTCTTCGGGGGGGTGCCGGAAGGGTTTACGGCGCTGCTGTTTACCATCATCCTCTTTGGGGGAATTCAACTCATCGGGATGGGGCTCATCGGCGAATACGTGCTGCGGATTTTCTTCCAAAGCAAAGGCCGCCCGCTCTACATCGTCCGGGAAACCATCCGAAAAAAAGAACGCCAGTAATAAATACAGATACAAGAAGTGAGATGAAAGACAAGAGAATACCACCCGTTGATCTCTTGTCTCTTGTCTCTGATCTCACGTCTCAAGAGAATGCTATTTAATTCGCTCCAGTTTTTATTGTTTTTTATCGTCGTAACCCTGGCGTATTACAGTCTGCCGTGGCGCGGGCGGTGGGTGTTGCTGTTGTTGGCCAGTTGTTACTTCTACATGGTCTTCAAGCCGGCTTACATCCTGATCCTGTTTCTGACCATTGTCATCGACTACTACGCCGGGATCTGGCTGGAGCGCACCAAACCCGGTTCGGGCCGAAAATGGCTGCTGATCGTCAGCCTGATTTCGAATATCGGCATTCTGGCGTTCTTCAAGTATTTTGGATTTTTCACCGATAGCCTTGTCTGGCTCCTCGACCAGGCGAAGTTCGACGGCCCGGCCCAGCTTGTCAACCAGAAAGCCATCGGTCTGCTCAATAAAGTGCTGACGCTGTTTGGCCAGCCCAACACCACCTCGTTCAGCATCGTCGATTCGATACTGCCCATTGGTCTGTCGTTTCACACCTTTCAGGCGATGAGCTACACGATCGAGGTGTATCGGGGCAATCAGAAAGCCGAGCATCATTTCGGGATTTACGCGCTGTATGTGATGTTTTATCCGCAACTGGTAGCGGGTCCCATCGAGCGACCACAGAACGTTTTGCACCAGTTTCATACCCATTTTCATTTCAGTTTCGAGAATCTGAAAGCCGGGTTGATGCAAATGGCCTTCGGTTTTTTCAAGAAAGTGGTCATTGCCGACCGCATGGCGGAGATCGTTAGCCATGCCTACAACAACCCCACGCAGCAAAACGGCCTGACGTTGCTGGTGGGAACACTGGCTTTTACGATCCAGATTTACTGCGATTTTTCGGGCTATTCCGACATTGCCATCGGGGCGGCCCGGACAATGGGGTTCACACTGATGGACAACTTCAGGGCGCCGTATTTCTCGCGTTCCATCACCGAATTCTGGCGACGCTGGCACATTTCGCTTTCCACCTGGTTCCGCGATTACCTCTATATTCCGCTGGGCGGAAACCGGGTCAGTCCGTCACGGCGGTATTTGAACGTTTTTATTGTGTTCTTAGTCAGTGGATTATGGCATGGCGCGAGCTGGAATTACGTCATCTGGGGCGGTTTGCACGGCGCCTACCAACTCATGGCGGGCTGGCGCGACAAGGCATTTAGTCAGTTCGGCATCAAACTGCCGGAAGAGAACAAGGCCTACCAACTCCTGCAAACTGTGCTAACGTTTGTGCTGGTGATGCTGACGTGGGTGTTTTTCCGGAACCACAAAGCGCCGGTCGGCAACGCCTTTCACATTCTCGGTAAAATTATATTTTCTCCCTTCGACGGGCCGCTCCACACGCCTTTCAACTCGACCGAATTGTGGTTTTGTGTGTTGCTGGTGGCGATTTTATTCGTGAAAGAGAAGTTGTACCTGACGATTCCGACACGCAACACCGCCCTGTTTTTCGTGCTGTTTCCGCTGATCTGTTTTCTGTCGTACCTCTTCGGTGTTTTCACCTCGAATCAGTTTATCTATTTTCAGTTTTAAATCGTTCAATGGTTTAGGCCCGGTAATTCGATTAGAAAACAGGGTTGTAAACCCGTATTTTTTCAAAGATCAGATTGGTCGAACCGTATTTTGCCCCGTTAGGGGCTTTACAGCGTAGCGTCGGTAGCCAAAACAGGAACGGTTTTCCACGCGTGCCGTGAGGTACGCGACCATTCATAGGAATCCGACGGTCGCGTACCTCACGGCACGCGGGAAGAACGGAGTATCCTTTTCTACCGACGCTACGCTGTTGAATCCCTACGGGATGGAGAGATGGATTGGCTGGTCGAGAGAATCTATTTGGGAATGGAGACTTCTTAATTTACGCCTTACAAAGTAAAAATACTTCATTTTTAGCTTCTATACGCAGCGCGAATTCGATCGAAAACCACGCGTGTGATCTCGTTTTTTAAAATGAAGAAAAGAGCTTCTGTAGAAGTCACAATCCGGTTTATTTTACCAATTCTTCTGATTTGGATTGCGGCCGAAACCCGGTTACTGGCTCAGGAACCCCGTTTCGAGTCCGAAATCAAAGCCTACGAAGCGAAGGCGGTTGATGATCCGCCCGTTCCCGGCTCGACATTTTTCGTCGGTAGTTCGACCTGGCGGCTTTGGAGACCAACGCTGGAAGAAGATTTTAACCAGTTTAGTCCCGTCAACCGGGGTTTCGGCGGAGCCACCATTCCCGATGTGGTGCGTGTCATGGACCGGATTATTCTGCCATACCGCCCCGCCCGCGTTGTTTTTTCCTGCGGAGGAAATGATTTGGCAAATGGCGATGAGCCTGAAACCGTGGTCAAAAACTTCAAAACGTTCCTGGCCCGACTCTGGCAGGCAAACCCCCTGGCGGAAGTGTATTTCGTGTCGAACCGGCATTCCCCGGCCCGGCAAAAATTCAGAAAGCAGGGTGACCGGTTTAACCAGGAAATCAAAAAGCTGGCGGGCAAGCTGGACGGTTTGTACTACATCGATGTCGTTCCGCTGACGGATGACCAGGACGGAAAAGGCCGCAGTGAGTTGTTTCTGGCCGACGGTCTGCACCTAAACCGGGAAGGTCAGCAGCTTTGGATACCGGTTATTTCTGCCGCGCTGGAGGAACGGGATCGGTCGCAAATGAAGCAAACTGTCGCGGATTTGTACCGAAAACGGGTGTCTGCGGGAATTTTTCCGAAGTCAGATACTGTCAAATACCCACAACAGAAACTGAATATTGTTTTTATTGGCAATAGCATCACGGCCGGAGCCGGACTGAAAGATCGTCAGACGGAAGCACCGCCGGTTTTAGCAACGGCGTATTTGAAACAGCAGGCTGGCATCAATGAAGTTGTGTTTTCCAATCAGGGTGTGGGCGGTTTTACGACCGTCGATTTTCTGCCCGCAACCAACAAAGCCTTCGGGAAAGTGGCTCAGGCTGCGGAAACTTTCCGGAAAGAAACCGGTCAACTCGTTTTTTCCATCATCCTCGGCACGAACGACAGCGCCATGCAGGGACCCAACGGCGCCCCGGTTTCGCCGGAATCCTACCGTGCCAATCTGAAAACCATCGCCGACACTTTACTGAAAGCCAATCCGGGTTGCAAGCTGGTGATTCACCGCCCGATCTGGTACAGTCCCACGACCTACAACCGTTCGAAATATTTACAGGAAGGCCTGGATCGGTTGCAGACGTATTTTCCGGAAATCGACGCTTTGATCGCATCGTATGGCGCGACGCATCCGGGGCAGGTAAAACTCGGCGATACGCAGGGCTTCAATTACTTCAAAACCCATTACCTGACCGATTTCCAACACGAAAATGGCCAGCAGGGGACGTTTTTTCTGCACCCGAACGAGAAGGGAGCCGCTACGCTGGGCCTTTTCTGGGGAGAAGCCATTCGAAAAGCTGTGTTGAAATAACTGATTAAGGCTTTTTTAGAAGGAATGCTAAATGTAAAATCAGTACTGTACGAAGGATTTTTCTCCGTGCTTCAAGTTTGGGATGTTGGCGTAAAATTTTCTGTATCGTATGCATTGAAGCGAACGGTAAGAGACTGGGCCGCGTAGCGGACAGATGTTTGTAGCAAGGCGTGTGTCTTTCAGAGCGCTAGCGTGCTGTCAGGCACGCAACCTGTGCGCCTGTTGCGTGCCTGACAGCACGCTGGACTGCGAGCATACCTGCGTCTTGCTACAAATATTCGTCCGCTACGCGGCCCAGTCTGCTCGGGGTTGCTTTATGGTGGCGAAATGGGTGTCAAAAACCGTAGTTAATAGATAAAAAGGCGATTTTAAAAGCATGCTTTGCTTAAACCCCAAAGACTATTCGGCAAAATCAATCCTTCGTACAGTATTAATGTAAAATGATGAATGCTAAATGTAAAAGTGCTGGATTGGGAAATACTTTTACATTTAGCATTCCTTTTGGTGTTCTCTTTCCACTCAGGAGTTCAACCTGGTGTGTAAGTAGACGCCAATCACTTTTGACAAACGATCCTTTTTTCCATGAATCCAACCGAAAACCAACCGTCACGAAGAGCCTTTTTAAAGGGTGCTACCGGAATTCTGGCCGGAATAACCGCAGCGAATACATTGGCTAAAGCCGGGATGGGGGAAGCAACCAGTGCCGGATTATCTCTGCCTTTGGGCGTTTGTGCCGGGTATGAGAAGGTCGGGCTATTGAAAAGCCTGGGCTTTTCGTTCATCGAGGAAAGTGTTGGCCGGTTTTTGATTCCCGATGCGGGGGATTCGCAATACGAAAAAAACCGGGTGGCACTGAAGACGGAAGGTTTGCCTGTTCGATCGTATATTTATTTTTTTCCGGGCAGCCTGAAGTCAGTGGGGCCAACCCTCCACCACGAAGCCATTTTGCAGCGGGCCGATCTGGCACTGAAGCGGGCGAAGGAATGCGGCTCAAAGAATATTGTGTTTGGCAGTGGCGGTTCGCGGGCGATTCCCGACGGATTTGACCGGGCAACCGCGAAAGCGCAGCACATCGAACTGTGCAAGAAAATGGCTCCCCTGGCCGAAAAACACGGCGTTACGCTGGCGGTCGAACCGCTCAACCGGGGTGAGACCAATTTTATCAACAGCCTCGCCGAAGGCGTGGAAATCATTCAGGCCGTCAACAATCCGTGGTTTAAGTTGCAGTGTGACATTTACCACATGCTGAAAGAAGACGAAAAACCGGAGGAAATCATCAAATACCGCCAATACATCACGCATTGTCACATTGCGGAAAAACAGAAGCGAACCGCACCCGGTGTAATGGGCGATGATTTCAAGCCGTATTTTCGGGCCTTGAAACAAATCAAATACGAAAGTGGGCTGTCGCTGGAATGCAACTGGACCGATTTTGACAAGGAGGTCGCGATCGGTCTGGCATCCGTCAAGAAACAACTGGCTGAGGTGTAAAACCGGACGGTTCTACACCTCAGCAGCAACTATAGTTACTTCGTCTTCATAAAATAAGCCAATGACTGAGGCATGGATCGCCACCGTCGCACAAATGCTTACCCCAATCGGCACGTTCAGTGAGGAGCAGGTTCGGTTGTTTGCCCATCGCGTGCGTCGCCGGTCCGTCGAAAAGGATGCCGTTCTGCTGGCTGCAGGAGCCGTTTGCCAGACGGTTTATTGCAGCCTCGGAGGTGCTTTCTACCAGGTCAGTTACAACGACGAGCAGGAGCCGGTCATCATTGATTTACACCTCCCTGGGCAGTGGTTTTTCAATCACCAGAGTTTTGTCACCCAGACGCCCTCGGCCTACACCATTCAGGCGTATTCAGACGGCATCGTGCTCGAATTGACGATTCAGGTGATTCACGAACTGATTGCGATGTCCCCCGTATTCCTGCAACTGGGCAGCCTGCTCAATCAGGCCACGGACCGGATTCGCTTCTTCGACCAAAATCTAACACCTGCCCAGAAATACCAATACGTGCTTGATTTTCAGCCCCAACTGTTGCACCTGTTTCCCCTAAAAATGATTGCGGCTTATTTGAAAATGACGCCCGAAACGCTGAGTCGGGTCAGAGAGCGTCTGGCGCGGGGCATTTCTTGATTTGAATCAAGTGCCAAATCAAACCCGGTTTCCTATGTTTGCCTCATCGATACCATCCCAACCTTATGCTGACGGCCATTCATCCCAAATTACCGATGCGAAACAAGCGCGTCACCAAAGACTTTTACCTGAACCAACTGGGCTTTCAGGAGGTCGGGCAGACCGGTTTTGCGGACTATTTGATGGTGCAGAAAGACGCGATCGAGATTCATTTTTTTGCGTTCAGCGACCTCGATCCTGCCGAAAACTACGGACAGGTTTACATCCGAACGGATGCCATTGATCAATTATACCAGTCTTTTCTGGATCATAACGTGAGCATCCATCCGGCAGGGCCTTTACAGGTAAAACCCTGGGGACAAAAGGAGTTTTCGGTTTTAGATCCTGATAATAACCTCCTTACGTTCGGGCAACGGGTCTGATGCTCCACCCAACACCGTTGACTTATCATGATAAATCATCGTTTCTTTGTCGTATCGGGTTATTGCCTGCTGATCGGCACGCTGCTGTTGGTGGGTACGATGGTGCTGCACCCGGCGGGCGGCTCAATGGATCACATCCGACGCATTACCCCTCTGCTGATGGGGTCACACGCGCTGGCGATCGGCAGTCTGCCCTTGCTGGGTTTCGGCTGTTACGGACTGGCTATTCGTCTGGCAAGCCCTAGCCGGTTAGCCACACTGGCCCTGATCACGCTCTTTTTTGGGCTGTTGGCCGGTCTGATCGCTGCCACCATCAATGGCCTTACGCTGCCCCTGTTCGTGGCTAACCAGCCTGATGCTTCGGCAGAGCAATTAAAGCTGATCATACGCTATGGCTTTCTGATCAATAAGCCCATGAGCTACATCCTGATGGCCTGCCTGACGGTGTCCGTTGGGATTTGGTCGGCTCTGATGCTGCGTCGAAACGACCTGTCGAGGTGGTTGGGCTACGGAGGGGTCGGATTGGTTGGATTGGGCCTGCTGGGGACCGTGATTGGCTACGATTTTCACGGGGTAGGCGGTTTTCGCCTGTTCGTGTTCGCGCTTGCGGGCTGGTTGGTGGGGGTTGGGGTGCTGCTGATCCGGACCCGGCCCGCCGATCCGGCCACACCCGCCATCGTTCAATAGGGAGTTGTGGAATAAGGGAAAAAACTAAACCTGAAACTGCGGTTATGAAATTTACCAGACTCGTGCCGAATGTTTTTTACACCGACATCAACGATGCCTTAATTTTTTTTGTCAATTGTCTTGAATTCACAATTGAGCACAATGAACTGGGCGCTAAGCAACCCTTTTGCGTCATTGAAAAAGACGGTTTGCGGATTAATCTTTTTGAAAATGCGGAGCTGGCCCAGGAACACAACCCTGAATTCAGACTGGTAACCGATGATATCGAAGCGGTTTATCAGCAGATTGCATCTTCCCATCCGGAGTTCCTGCATCCCAATCTCAATAAAATCACCCTTCGACCCTGGGGAGCAAGAGAATTCGCTTTAACCGATACGCAACTCGGTATAGTTATTCAACAATGGTAGGAAGTAACCAGCAGAGATTCCCAATACGACCGGTTTTAGCGGCTATCGAATGCCTGGCTTCTGGCACCATGAAAACTTAGCTTTGAGGACGGTGATTTTAACGCAATTCTTACCGCTTCTGGCGGAAATTTTCAATTCGTCCCTGTATCCACCCGGGGAGCAAGGCGGTCTATTCTACGGTTCCGGTTTCGATCCGTCAGGCCACCCGGTTCAACGGGTGGGGCTGGCCCTTGAACCCTGGCCGGCACTTCCGGAATGGCTGGTTACCCACCGCATCGATACGCTCTGGCTGCACCGCCCCTGGAAGCTCGACCGGGCTTCCCTGCCCGCGAACGTGGCGGTTTTGTATCACCATCTCCCGTTCGATGAACACCTTACGATTGGATATAACGGTTGGTTGGCGGAAGCCCTGGGGTTTTCCGGAACGCCGAAACCGCTCCTGGAGGTGATCGGCTACAAAGCGATGCCGGGCTACCCGGAGCGGCCGATTGGGATGGTGGGCTCAGAACCGCAACTGGACTTCCGGGGCTGGTGCCAGCGGATTGCCCACGAGTTTGGAGGATACGAAGATGCCATTCCGGGACGGCAAACCGTGCCGGGCCAGATTGCGGTCGTTGGGGCCATGAATCCGGCCTTGATCCGGGAAGCTTCGGAGCGGGGAGTGGGTTTGTACCTGACGGGGCAGTACCGGAAATCCGCCCAACAAGCCGTCGAAGAAACGGGCATGGGCGTCATTGCCATCGGCCATCGACGGAGTGAGGAATGGGGGCTTCGGAAGCTCGCTCAAATTTTGGCGGAGATTGATTTGGTTGTGGTAATGCCTGATTTGGAAAGCCCCCCTTCTTCTGACCGATGAATTTCCTCAAAAAACCGTTGAAATAGTCTTCACCACCTTCGCGGGAACACCGGCAACGACCGCATTGGGCGGAACATCCCGGCTGACAACCGCACCAGCCGCCACCACCGCGTTTTCGCCGACCGTAACACCGGGTAAGATGGTGGCCCCGGCACCAATCCAGGCGTTGCGTTTAATTACCACCGGTTTGGGAATCAGCGTTTGACGATCAGCAGGGTCGATCGGGTGGTTCTCCGAAGTCAGATTGACCCGGGGGCCAATCTGCACCTCATCTTCAATCGTGATACCGCCAATATCCAGAAAAGAACAGGCGTGGTTGATAAACACGTTTTTCCCTAGGGTAATAAACCGGCCGAAGTTGGTATAAAACGGTGGGAAAACCGTTGTCGACGCATCGACCTCGCTACCAATGATTGCACTCAAGCGTTTGCGCACCTCGTCGACGTTGGTTGCCGTGGCATTCATTTCGACGCATAACCGGATCGTGCGAGAAACCACTTCGGCAAATTTGCCATATTCCGGATCATCCTTTCGTAAAAGCGCCCCCGCTTGTAGCCGCTCAAAAATAGCTGAAGGGTCGACCGTTGGTTTGTTTTCCGTTTCACTCATCGTTACTCGAACTTTTCCTGGTACTATTTTAAACCCGTTGTTTTTATTTTGAATAATCCCGGTCACTTACCTTTTCCAGCCAGTTTACCACTTCACCGTTTAGCTCTTCATGAATGGCTATGTGGCTCATCGCTTTTGTAGGCGAAGCGCCATGCCAGTGCTTTTCATTTGGGGCAATCCAAATGACATCGCCGGGATGAATCTCTTCAATGGGATCTCCTTCCCGCTGCACCCAACCCATACCGGAGATGACGATGAGCGTTTGACCCGCAGGATGGGTATGCCAGGCGGTTCGGGCACCGGGCTCGAAGGTGACCAGCGCGGCAGCCCCTTTCGTGGCTTCTTTTTTTGCGAATAAGGGGTCTATTCGCACAGCACCTGTAAACCAGTCCTCTGGACCAACCATTGATGGCTGGGTTCCGTTTCTACTAATTTCCATACATTCTTTTTAGCTTGTCACTACGTTAGGACTTATGTCTGATAATTCTTTATACTTTCGCTTTTGCCCCTATATCCCCTAAAGGGGACTTATAGCATCCGAGTTAAGCTGCGTCCAAGTCCCCTTTAGGGGATGTAGGGGCAAAAGCGAAAGTCCTATGCGTCAATCTTAAACCAACTTTTGCATCACTTTATCGGGCGTAATCGGTAGGTCACGAACCCGCTGACCGGTGGCGTTGAAAACCGCATTGGCAACGGCCCCGGCAAAACCGATCAGGGCAATTTCGCCCATGCCTTTGGCCCCCATCGGGTTGATGATCGGGTCGGGCTTGTCGATCATGATCGTTTCAATGGCCGGAACATCGGCGTGAACCGCGACGTGATAGTCAGCAAAGTTGTTGTTGACAAACCGGCCAAACCGGTGGTCAATGACGGCTTCTTCGGTCAGGGCCATGCCAATACCGCCCGCTACCCCACCAATCATTTGGCTGGCCGCGGTTTTGGGACTGATGATGCGGCCCGAATCTGCCACACTGACGGCTTTGGCGACCCGCACCACCCCAGTCAGCGGATTGACCCGCACCTGCACAAAATGCACCGAAAACGAATACATCGAATACTTCTGGTGGTCCGGCCCCGCTTTCGATTCCTTCGTTCTGTCGATCACCGTCAGTTTATTGACCTGCATCAACTCACTCACGGTCAATTTCTTACCCGGTTCTTTTTCGACCGATAGAATGCCATTGGCCAGCGTGAGTTCATCTGCCTGCCGCCCGGCGAGGGAACTTCCATCTTTCACGGCCAGTTCGATCAGTGCCTGTTTGATGGCGGTGCAGGCATCGAAAACCGCCGATCCCACCGCCGAAACAATGGCCGAACCGCCCTGGCTGGGTGCTTTCGGCAGAGAGGTATCGCCGTATTCAACCTTGATCTTTTCAACCGGCACGCCCAGCACGTTGTGGGCAATCATCGTCAGGGCGGTTCCTGTTCCCGGCCCGATGTCGGTCACCGCACTCTGCACCGTCAGCGAGCCGTCGGCTTTCAGCAAAGCGCGCGCCGAAGCCTCCCACCGGAAGGCGTTGAACACGCCCGTGCTCATGCCGTAGCCGATGAGCCAGTTGCCCTCGCGCAAACTACCCGGCTGCGGTTTGCGGTTATTCCAGCCGATGGCATCTGCGCCTTTCTCGTAAGCCTCCCGCAGGTTTTTGCTCGAATAAGGCCGGTTGTGTTCAGGGTCGGTTTCGGTGTAGTTGCGCAGGCGAAATTCGATGGGATCGAGGTTCAGTTTATGGGCCATTTCGTCCATCGCCGATTCGAGCGCAAAAGCACCCGTGGCTTCGCCCGGCCCCCGCATCCAGATCGGTACGCTTCGGTCGAGCCGCACAATCCGGTAGCGGGTGCTGACGTTGGGGCAAGCGTACATGAATTTGGTCATGTTGACCGTTGCTTCCGTAAAGTCCTCGTAACGGGCGGTTTCTGCCGTTGCCGCGTGATTGATGCTCACCAGCTTACCGGTTTGGTCGGCTCCCATCCGGATCGTCTGCACGGTGTAGGGCCGGTGACCCACCAGCGTAAACATCTGGCTGCGGTTCATCACGAGCTTCAGCGGACGACCGATTTTGCGGGCAATGGCGACAACGGCCGTTTCCTGCGGCCAGGTCCGAAGGCCCATACCGAAACCGCCCCCCATGAATTCGGTATGGACGTGGATGTTCTTCGGGTCCAGTTTAAACGCCTGCGCCATGGCATTTTGCGTAGCGTTTACGCCCTGCGTTTTGGCGTAAATCATCAACTTGTCCGGCCCCGTCCAGTGGGCCAGAATACCGTGCAGTTCCATCGGATTGTGTACCTCGATGGGAATGGTATAGTTGGCCTCCAGCGTAATCGGGGCCGTCTGATGGGCGTCGGCTTTTCCGCGTGAATAATCGCCTGAGCCGCCGGGCGCAATGCCCTCGGCGACGTGTTTCGACAGATCGGTTCGAGACGCCTGTTTGGCATAGGTCGCTTTGACCAGCGAAGCCGCATAGGTCGCCCGTTCGTAGGTATCCGCCACCACGATCGCGATGGGTTGTCCGTCGAAGAGAATTTTCGGGCTGCTCAGGATGCGGTAGGTTTCTTCCGTTTTGGGTTTGGGAGGTGGCCCATCCGCCTGTCCACCAATGGGGGCGTCCCAGCCCGGAATGGGCGGCATATTCTGGTGGGTAAACACGCCCAGTACACCGGGTGCGCCCTGCGCTTTTTTCGTATCCAGGCTGCTGATGGTGCCCCGGGCGATTTCGCTGCCGACGAGAACGCAGTAGGCCATGCTCGGCAATTCAAAATCAGCGAAGTAGTTGGCCCCGCCGGTCACCTTCATCCGTCCATCGACCCGGTCGATGGAAGGATTTTTCGTTTCTTTCGTCATGATCAGGCGGTTTTTGTGGCGGTTTTCAGGGCGTCGATAATCGAGTTGGGAGCCAGCGTGAGCTTGAAATCGTTCTCGCCGTAGCCTTTGGCGTCTTTCATGGCCAGCGCAGCCGCCTGTTTAAAGTTGACTTCGGTGGCTTCTTTGCCTTTCAAAAACTGTTCGGCTTCGAAGAGTCGCCACGGTTTGTGGGCCACGCCACCCATCGCCAGCCGGACGTCCTGAATCATACCTCCTTTCATATCCAGACCAACGCCTACAGACACCAGCGCGAAAGCATAGGAGGCCCGGTCGCGGATTTTCAGATAATGGGAATGATCGGCAAAACGGTTGGTCGGCAGATCGACCGAAAGAATCAATTCGCCGGGCAGCAACGTATTGTCTTTCTGCGGCAGTTCGCCGGGCAGGCGGTGGAACTCGCTGAACGGAATCCGGCGGTCGCCTTTCGGGCCGGACACGTTCACGGTGGCATCCAGGGCCGCCAGTGCAATGCACATATCGCTGGGATGGACGGCAATACACTTGCTGGAACTGCCAAAGATGGCGTGCATCCGGTTAAAGCCGCCGATGGCTCCGCAACCGGACGGGCCGTTGGGCTTTCCCTTGTCAGGACCGGCCTGCACCGGGCCGCGCTTGTTGCAGGGCATGGACGTATCGTAGAAATACGAGCAACGCGTCCGCTGCATCAGGTTGCCGCCGACCGTTGCCATGTTCCGAAGCTGCGCCGAAGCACCCGCGTTGAGCGCCATCGACAACAGCGGGAAGTGCTTTTTGACCAGCTCATGATCGGCCACGGCAGAGTTCTTCGCCATGGCACCGATCCGTAAACCCGATGCGGTTTTTTCAATCGTTGCCAGCGGCAGTTTGTTGATGTCGACCAGCCGTTCGGGAATGATCACCTCCCGCTTCATTAGGTCGATGAGGTTGGTGCCACCGGCCAGAAAGTACGTGCCGCTCTCTTTCGTAATCGCCGAAATGGCGGCTTTGGGGGTTGTTGCCCGCGTAAACTGAAACGGATTCATACCTTTTTTCCTCCCTGTTTAACTTCCATGATTGCCTCCACAATGTTGGCGTAGGCTCCGCAGCGGCAGATGTTGCCGCTCATGTATTCGCGAACCTCCTCCGGCGAATCAGCGTGGCCTTCCCGAATGCAGGCCACCGCCGACATGATCTGGCCGGGCGTGCAATAACCGCACTGAAAACCGTCGTGCTTGATGAACGCTTCCTGCATCGGATGGAGCCGGGCGGTCGCACCGTGATCATTCGTTGCCAGTCCCTCGATGGTTGTTACGTTGCTGCCTTCGGTCGTCATGGCCAGCGTCAGGCAGGCATTGACCCGCTGTCCGTCTACGTGGACCGTACAGGCTCCGCACTGGCCGTGGTCGCAGCCCTTCTTGGTACCGGTCAGGTGGAGTTGTTCGCGCAGCAGATCAAGCAGCGTAACGCGGGGTTCGATCGACACGTTTTGCACCGTTCCGTTGATTGTAACCTGGAGCGGCAACTGTTCGAAGGCAGCGGCAATTTTTTGATCCCATCCGGTATCGACGGCTTTCACGGCAGCGGTTGGAGCCAGTGCCAGCGCAGCCAGTGCCGAGGATTGCTTTAAAAAATGCCGGCGGGATGCGTCAGGCATTTCCAACTCATCACCGGGGTGTTCGTTCTGGGCCATACAGCAAGGTTTAGTGAGGTTGTTGAAGGATCATTACGGCAACCGGAACGGGATTTCCGAACCCGGCTGGCATCGTTAACGGTTCTACTCTAACTCGTACGTAACGGTTATGTTTCCGGAACCAACGGCCGCAGCCAGGCCCGACGGATTATCGATTTGCCCCAGCTTCGTATAGCTGTAGATCGTCGAAAACGATTTATAAAACAGCACCAGCGTAGTGGAACCGTACAGCATCAAATCGCCGGTATGGATCGTTCCGGGATTGGCGGAATTCGTCGGCAGGTTTTGCGGGAAATTGTACAGTTTCTCATTCCCGTTCAGCTCGCTCATCGTAATGGTCAGGGGTAACCGGGCTTTAAAAGCCGTTACGGTTGGATTATTGAGCAGGGTTGCCTGGAATGTAGTGGCCCCAATCCTGATCCTCAGCCGGTTGCCGGTCGTATCAGGGCTGCTGTTGCCATTGTTTTCGACACCGGTAGCAGGGGAAATGATTTCGCCATCCGTATGGCAAGCCATGCTACCGATTAAAAGTACAAGGAGTGGAAATAAGCTGATCGGTGATCTTTTCATTTTATTCACCCGGATTGGGGGCATTATATTCTTCGTCTGACACCGGATGCAGCCACTTCACGATGCCTTTCTCCGTGTTGGGTAGTATGTACATTTGGTGTAAACCACTGTCGGGCGTGGCTCCATGCCAATGCATTACATTGGGCGGGCATTGGACGACATCTCCCTTTCTGATCGTTTGACGGGGTTGACCTTTGAGCTGATGGTAACCCACCCCGGCCGTTATAATCAGGATTTGACCGGCCGGATGGATGTGCCAGTTACTTCGGGCTCCCGGTTCGAAATAAACATTGCCCACAACGGTTTGATACGTGGAGTCATTTTCGACCAGACCCAAAGCCCAGGCCTTGCCGGTGAAGTTTTGCGCGGGGCCTAATTCGCCTTTGGGAAAAATAGCTTGCTGCTCATCGCCTTTTTCTGAATCCTGATCCTGACAACCCATCAGGAACAGGATCGCAAATACGCTGGCGGTTAGGAGTCCTAATTTTGAGTGATTTGTTTTCATGCTATTGTGCTTAGGTTGCGGATAAGATAAGTGGCTCCAGCGTCGCCATGCCGATGACAAACCGGTAGCGCACGTCCTGGTTGAGCCTTTGCTCGCAGGCGGAATGAAGGTCTTTGATGTCCTCATTTCGCTTCTGACGACATGTAGAAGCAAAGTTACGGGTATGAAAGGGTAGCAAGGTAAAAGTATTCAAACCGATACTTATACATTTCAAACCTCTACCTTACGAAAGTTGCGGGGGTTGGTGCCGGTGAACTTTTTGAAGAAGTTGTTGAAATAGGAAGGATACGCAAAGCCCAGGGCATACGCAACATCCGAAATGTTCCAATCCGTATGCAGTAGTAGAGCCCTGGCTTCGCTGATGACTCGTTCCGCAATGTGGGCCGTCGTCGATTTACCGGTTACCTCGTTGACGGCCCGGTTTAGGTAATTGACATGGACATTGAGACTCCGGGCGTAGTCCTGCGCGGTGGTCAGTTGCAACGGGCGGTCGATGGTCTCAATCGGAAATTGACGCTCCAGCAGTTCGAGAAAAACGGAGGTAATACGGGAAGTCGCAGTGGTATGGTGGTCAAAGTTTTGGGAGGGTTCCAGTTTCAGGGCTTCATGAATGATCAGGTGGATGTAGTTGCGGATCAGATCGTCCTTGTAGGAATACGTCGTCTGTTGCTCCTCGATCATTTTCTGGAAGATGGTGTTCAGGAATTCTCGTTGCGATGGGCTGATCGTTAAGATGGGCGTGCCGCTGAGCTTGAAAAAGGGAGAGTTTTGCAGGCTCTCCGACCGGTCCGACAACTTCAGAAAATCCTCCGAAAAAAGGCAGGTATACCCCACATACGTGGTCGAAATCGTTTCCCAGGAATATGGAATGTGGGGGTTGCCAAAAAACAAAACCGTATCGTTTGCTTCATAGCTCCGGTCCGCATAATGAATGATGCTTTTGCCGGTGGTCAGGCAAATTTTGTAGAAATCTTTCCGGCTGTAAATGCGGGTGGCGTTGCCGTCACTTTCAATTGGGAAGACATTGAAGCCTTTTAGCTTAAGGTCCGTATTGAACTCCGAAACCGAATGTGTCCGTTGATTTGACATAGTCAAAGTTAATAAATTCAAATTAACTTTTGGTTGGATAGGCGTTGCAACTCACCAACTTTTTCGGAGTAATTCAATCTGCTGAGGCAAGGTTCACGTAGCCCACGGTGGAAATTGGTCGAATCGTACACGGATTTCACCGCCGGTTCACTAAACCGCTCAGCGCCTGAACCAGCGGTTTGGCGTGTTCCGCTTTGTGAATGAGCACATGCTGAATGACGACTTGTTTGAACGCGCTGCCGTCGGCATTGATGATGGGCATCGCCAGCAAATCAGGCTCCTGGCGTAAATCCAGCGAAACCGGAATAAAGGCAATCCCCCTTCCCAGCCGAACCATACTTTTCAGGAGATCGAACGAGGGAACGTATTGCACGATGTTGTTTTGTCGGACAAAGCCCGCTTGCCGACAGGCCTCCTCAAGCTGGCCAAAATAGAGTCCGGCATCCGGGCCGTGGTCGATCCACCGTTCGGTTTGCAACTGCGAAAGTCTGACGGCCGTTTGGGTCGCCAGTGAATGGTTTTTATCCAGCAGAACCGCGTAATCGGCTTCTGCATAGGGCGTGGCAACCAAGCCTTTCCGCTCCAGGGGAAGCACCGTCATGCCCAGATCAACCTGGTCGTTCGCCACCGAATCCTGCACCAGAACCGGGTTGGGTTGCTCCACCAGCCGGATATCGAGGGTGGGAAAATGGGTCGTAAAAAGCTCGAGCATCCCCATGATCCGCTCCGGAAGGATCAACTTGAAGACGCCCAGGGTAACGATCAGTTGGTTGGCGCCGGCCTGTCGCACATTTCGGACGGCGTTTTCACTCAGTTGCAAAATTCGTTTGGCTTCGGCCAGGAAGTAACTTCCGGCTTCGGTCAACGCCACTTTATGGTGGCGGTTTCGCTGGCTGGTCACAAACAACTCGACTCCCAACTCGCCTTCCAATAACTTAATCTGCTGGCTCAGGGCTGGTTGCGACACAAAAAGGGTTTTAGCCGCCCGGCCAAAATGCAACGCATCCGCCACTCCCACAAAATATTTTAACTGGCGTAATTCCATATCGTATGCGAATCGACCCTGGATTAGTAATCAGTTGTGATAAGAAAAACTTATCACAAGGTAAGAAAGTATGATTAGACATTTCGGCGATTTTTCTGTCTTTTTGTATGAAAGTTAAGCGCAGGCTTTAAAGAAGACCATTCTTACAGAAAAATGAACCCAATCGGCAGACGGGATTTTTTAGCTCAACTATCGCTGGCCACCGCAGCGGTTTCTGTTTCTCACGCTGCTTTTTCGTCAGTCAACCAATCGGATGAATTCATTGAAACGGAAACCGCCTATGGCCGCGTCCGTGGGATTCGGAAAGATGGTGTGAATTTGTTTAAAGGCATTCCTTACGCCGGACGTACTTCCGGTGATCGCCGGTTTCGCCGGGCTGCTCCACTCGATCCCTGGACCGGAGTTCGGGATTCGTTGCAAGTGGGCCCACCGGCCATTCAGTCGCCCCGTCGCAACGAGCCGGCTCCGTCGGAAGACTGTCTTTTTCTGAACGTCTGGACCCCGGCCAATGATAATCGAAAACGTCCGGTCATGTTCTACAGCCACGGGGGCGGTTTTGTGATTGGTTCAGGAGCGTCGGCCAGTCAGGATGGCTCCAATCTGGCCCGGAATTTTGATGTAGTCGTCGTCGAAACCAACCACCGGCTGGGGCTGCTGGGCTTTCTGTACCTGGACGAACTGGGCGGGTCGGACTATGCCGGGTCGGGCAACATGGGCATGCTCGACATCACGGCGGGCCTGAAATGGGTGCATGACAACATTGGCCAGTTCGGGGGCGATCCCAACAATGTGATGATCTGGGGTGAATCGGGTGGGGGAGCCAAAACCTCCTGTCTGTATGCCATGCCCGAAGCGGCTCCGTATTTCAACAAAGCCTCGATCGAAAGCGGTCCGGGGGTGCGGATGACGCCCAAAGACGTTGCGGCCGAAACCACCGCCATGCTGCTCAAAGAGCTGAACATTGCGCCCAAAGACTGGCGGAAACTCCTGGATGTTCCAGCCGCCGATTTGCTGACCATTCAGGGAAAACTGCCGTTTGTGCCGCCTTTTCAGGAAAAAAACCAAAAGCAGGGCCTGATGCGTCGCAATTACGGGGGCTTCGGTCCGGTGGTCGACGGCGTCGTGTTGCCCCATCATCCCTTCGATCCGACTGCTCCGGCCATTTCGCGCAATAAACCGCTGCTGGTGGGCTGGAACGAGGATGAATACACTTTCTTTGCCTGGGAGCGCAAAGACACCGAGTTTGCCAAACTGGATTTCGACAGCCTGCCGAAAAAACTGGAACCGCAGTACGGAGCCGATGCCGGAAAAATCGTCGATACCTACCGCAAAGCCAATCCCAATGCTTCGGCTCCGGCTATTTACGTCGCGGTCTCGTCCATTACCATGATGGGCCTGGGGTCGGTCGATATTGCCGAGAAAAAAGTGAAGCAGGGCGGGGCACCGGTGTATCTCTATAACTTTGGCTACAAGTCCGAAAAGAAAATTCCGGGCACGGACTACGCGATGGGAACACCCCACGCGATGGATATTTCGTTCAAATTCAACAATGAAATACCGCCCCGCGACGGTTCCGAGCCGAAGGAAAGCTTCTTTGGTGGCAACCGGCCCGAACGGTTTACGGCTTCCCGACACTTCGCCGAATTGTGGACGACCTTTGCCCGAACCGGCAAACCAGCGGCAAAAGAGGTACCGACGTGGCCAGCCTATAACCTGAAAACCCGCCCAACCATGCGGATCGATGCCCAATGCGAGGTCATCAACAACCGGTTTAGCGAAGAACTGGCCCTCTGGCGATCCGTCGGGAAGCTCTAGGGAAAGGCAGAGTTTCGCTCAACTCAACCCCGTCACTACCATCTCTATTTATAATTCATTCAAAACCGGGCTACTCAGTACTGTGACCGCAAAAAAACAACTGGCTGAGGTTTAAAACCGGATTATTTTACCGCCCAATCGCCACTTTCCGAAGGATCGAATCGATAATCTGAAGTGTCGTCACGCCATCTGCTTCGGCTTCGTAATTGAGCAGAATCCGGTGGTTGAACACGTCGGGCGCGACTTCCTTGATGTCTTCGGGCAACACATAATCGCGCTGGTCGAAGTAGGCGAGGGCTTTGGCGGCCCGGTTGAGGTTGATGCTGGCGCGGGGCGACACGCCGTACTGAATATACCGGGCTTCGTCGCGCAGGTTGTAGTCGAGGGGTCGGCGGGTGGCAAAAACCAGCTCGATGATGTAGCGTTCGAGGGTTTCTGAGATGGTAATTTTGTTGATTTCGTTCTTGATCGCGAAAATGTCTTCCTTGTCCAGAACCGGTTGCACTTCGTAGTCGAAATTCAGGTTCGACATCCGGCGCATCACCTCCAATTCTTCGTCTTTCGAGAGATAGCCCACAAAAACCTTCATCATAAACCGGTCGATCTGGGCTTCCGGCAGGGGATAGGTTCCTTCCTGCTCGACCGGGTTTTGCGTGGCCAGCACCAGAAAAGGCTTATCGAGAATAAACGTTTCTTCGCCAATCGTCACCTGCTTTTCCTGCATGGCTTCGAGCAACGCCGATTGCACTTTGGCGGGAGAGCGGTTGACTTCATCGGCCAGAATCAGGTTCGCAAAAACCGGTCCCTGCTTCACTTCAAACTCGCCGGATTTCTGATTAAAAATCATCGTACCGACCAAATCGGCCGGGAGCAGATCGGGTGTAAACTGAATCCGTTGGAAATCGAGCTGCAAAGCCTTGGCCAGCGTGTTGATCGTCAGCGTTTTGGCCAAACCGGGAACGCCTTCCAGTAAAATATGGCCGCCCGTAAACAGGCCGATCAGCAGCCGGTTGAGCAGGGCCTGTTGTCCCACAACGACCTTGCTCATTTCGTCGAATACCTGACGGATTTTGGTATGATAGGTGATGTCTGCTGAAGTCATTTTTTAAGAAGAAATGATAAATGTAAAATGATAAATATCGAATGTAAAAGTTGGGGCCGCGCTCTTGAAACACTTTTACATTTAGCGTTCGTCATTTTACATTTATCATTTGAAATCATTCATTTAACCGCCTTAACAAATCGCTCTTTGCCATGAATATCCTTGAAAATCTGCACATTCCGATAGCCGCGTTCTTCGAACACCTGCTGGGTTTGTGGTCCAAACCGCTCGTTGATTTCTACGTAACAGGCGCCCTCCGTATTCAGGTGTTGTTGCCCGAAATCGGCGACGGCTTTGTAAAACAGCAGCGGATCCTGGTCTTCTACAAATAACGCCAAATGGGGTTCATATCGTAAAACATTTGTTTCCATGTGTTCCGCTTCCGACAACGTTACGTATGGCGGATTGCTGACCACGCACTCGAAACGGCGGTTTTCTTCGCCAACATTGAGAATATCGCGTTGTTCAAATTCCACGTCCGCCAGGAGTGTTCGGGCGTTTAACTGCGCCACTTCCAGGGCTTCCGGCGACAAATCCCAGGCCACAACCGTAGCCTGCGGCAGAAACCGGGCCAGGGTGACAGCGATGCAGCCACTACCGGTTCCGATGTCGATCAGGTTCAGTTGCCCGGTGGTTTCGGCATAATCCCGGACGATGAGCCGGATCAATTCTTCGGTTTCGGGGCGGGGAATCAGCACCGCCGGCGACACCTGAAACTCCAGACCGCAAAACTCCGTTGTGCCAATGAGGTGCTGAACGGGTTCGTGGCTGTTGAGCCGCCGGATGAGTTCGGCCCAGTCGGGTTGGGGAGGATTAGTGGGAATGGGCTTACCGGCCACCACGTCGGTTCGGCGAAGCAACAGGTAATGTTCCAGCAACAAAAACACGATGGCGCGGGCTTCTTCCGGGCGGTAACCGACCAGTTGCCCCACCAGCGAATCAAATAACGACTTGGCTGTAATCATGCGGACGTAAAATTTGCGTAAATCTAAACCTTCGCGAAACAGATTTCACGGATTTTACTGATTTCTTTACGTTAGAGTTTACAACTGATCCTGAAAACCGTTGATCGACGACTTACTATTTATGTCACGCGCCCTCGAATTGGCTAAACTGGGCCGGGGGCACGTCAGCCCGAATCCGATGGTGGGCTGCGTGATTGTCCACAATCAGCGCATCATTGGCGAAGGCTGGCACCGGCAATACGGCGGCCCACACGCCGAAGTGAACGCCGTTCGCTCGGTGACTGATGAATCACTGCTGCCCGAATCGACGGTATACGTTACGCTGGAACCCTGTTCGCATTTTGGAAAAACGCCACCCTGCGCCGATTTACTAATTGCTAAGGGTGTAAAAAAGGTGATCGTTTGCAACGACGACCCGAATCCACTGGTGGCCGGCAAAGGGTTAGCCAAACTACGGGCAGCCGGTATTGAAGTAGAAACCGGCTTGCTGGCTGAGCGGGGCCGTGAATTGAACCGGCGGTTTTTTACCTTTATCGAACAACAACGACCGTATCTAATTCTGAAATGGGCCGAAACCGCCGACGGTTTTATGGCTCCCGCCGATTTTCGCCCCATTCCGATCAGCAGCCCGCTGTCGCGGCAGTTGGTTCACAAATGGCGGACGGAAGAAGATGCAATTATGGTGGGCACCAACACCGCCCGGCACGACAATCCGCAGTTGAATGCCCGGCTCTGGACCGGCCGAAATCCCGTTCGCATTGTGATCGATAAACACTTGCAATTACCCACTTCCCTGCACCTTTTCGACGGTTTGCAGCCGACGCTGGTGTATACGATCGTTGTGAAAAAAAATGCTTCTGAGTTTCCGGCGGATGCCCCTAAAGTCGAGCGCGACCCCGGCCCTGAAGAGGACTTTAAGCATCCGGATGCAGGTGCGTCCAAGTCCCCTTTAGGGGATTTAGGGGTAAAAGCACCGACTTTAGGGGCTTTAACAAAATACATCCATCTAGACCCCGAAGACCCCTTTCTACCCCAACTCATCACCGATTTATACCGGCAAAAAATTCAGTCGGTAATTGTGGAAGGGGGGGCGGCTTTGCTGGAAAGCTTTCTGAAGATGGGGCTTTGGGATGAGGTGCGGGTTTTTAAAAGTCTGAAAGTGATGGGCGAAGGGCTGGCGGTTCCCGTGGTTCGGGGAAGGCTGGTCGCTACCGAGCGGATCGGCGATGATTCGCTGATGACGTACCAACCTTCCTGAACCGAATTACCGATCGACAACCGCGACCGCAACCATGTTGAAAATTTCCCGCACCGTACTGCCGAGTTGCAAAACGTGGATCGGTTTTTTCAGCCCCATCAGCACCGGGCCGATTTTTTCAATCTGCGCAATTTCTTTCAAAAGATTATACGCAATGTTGGACGATGACAGATTGGGGAAAATCAGCGTGTTGGCGCCCGATTTTGCCAGTGGAGAAAATGGATACGTTTCCTTCAACAAGTTCAGATTAAAAGGCAAGTGAGCCTGCATTTCACCGTCGACAATCAAATCCGGGCGTTTGGCGTGAAGAATTTTGACGGCTTTCTGCATTTTCAGAGCGTCTTCGCCACCGGCACTGCCAAACGTCGAATAGGACAGAAACGCGATCCGGGGTTCCACATTCAACCGTTTTACTTCATTGGCCGTAATTTCGGCAATTTCCACCAGCTCTTCGGCGGTCGGGCTGATGTTGACGGTGGTGTCGGCCAGGAAAATCGGGCCGAAGCGACTCATCAAGATATACATCCCCAGAATCTTGTTGATGCCGTCCTGTGGTCCAATGACCTGCAAGGCCGGTCGCAGCGTTTGCGGATAATTGCGCGTTAAACCCGAAATCAACACATCGGCGGCCCCGACTTCCACCATCACCGCGCCGTAATAATTGCGGTGCAGCATCAATCCCTTCGCATCGACAAAGGTCAGTCCTTTCCGTTTCCGTTTTTCATACAGCACTTCGGCGTAATCCAGTACGGTTTTTTCCTGTTTCCGGGAACGCGGATCGATGATGGTAACCCGCTCGATGGCTAGTTTATTTTCCCGAATGATCCGGTTGATCTTCGTCGCGTTCCCCAGCAAAATCGGCACCGCGATCTTCTGTTCAAGCACTTCCTGAACCGCCCGTAGCACCGTTAGATTTTCGCCGTCGGTGAAAACCACCCGTTTCGGCGACCGTTTCGCCTGGTTGATAATGCCCCGAATCAGCGAATTGTCCAATCCGATGCGGTGCGATAACTGCGAATTGTATTCTTCCCAATCGGTAATCAACTTGCCGGCAACGCCCGATTCCATCGCGGCTTTGGCCACGGCGGGCGCAACGGTGGTCAGAAGTCGGGGGTCCGTCGGTTTGGGCAAAATATATTGCCTTCCGAACGACAGATTCTGTTGGCCGTAGGTCATGTTGACAATTTCAGGAACCGTCTTTTTCGCCAGATCGGCCAGCGCCCGAACGGCCGCCAGTTTCATCGCTTCGTTAATCGCCGTGGCCCGAACATCCAGCGCACCCCGAAAAATATAGGGGAAGCCCAGCACATTGTTTACCTGATTGGGATAGTCGGACCGGCCCGTGGCCATGATGATGTCGGGCCGGACAGCAACCGCTTCTTCGTAGGAAATCTCGGGCGTGGGATTCGCCATCGCAAACACGATGCAATCCTTCGCCATCGATTTAACCATATCCTGACTAACCACCTTCCCGATCGATAACCCCAGAAAAACATCCGCGCCCTGCATGGCATCGGCCAGCGACCAGCCGTCCGGGAGCTGATCCCGGACGTACTTATATTGATTCGGAACCAGATTGGTCCGGGCGGGGTGCAACAGTCCGTCTTTATCAAAAACCGTAATATGCTCTTTTTTGACTCCCAGCGCGACGTATAAATCCAGACAGGCAATGGCTGCTGCACCCGCACCGTTGACGGCCAGCTTAATGTCACTGATTTCTTTACCAGAAATAGTCAGGGCATTCAGCAAAGCCGCTGCGCTGGTGATGGCGGTTCCGTGCTGGTCGTCGTGCATGACCGGAATCGTCAGTTCTTTCCGGAGCCGCTCTTCAATTTCGAAGCAGGCCGGAGCCGCAATATCTTCCAGATTGACCCCACCAAACGTAGGCTCCAGAATCTTGACGGTCCGCACAAACTCATCGATATTGGTGGTATTCAGTTCAATATCGAAGGCGTCGATGTCGGCATAGATTTTAAACAGGAGGCATTTGCCTTCCATCACCGGTTTGGACGCGCCGGGGCCAATATCGCCCAGACCCAACACCGCCGTGCCGTTGGTAATCACCGCAACTAGATTCCCTTTGGTCGTGTAATCGTAAATTTTCTCGGGGAAACTGGCAATTTCCAGACACGGTTCCGCCACGCCGGGGGAATAGGCCAGCGACAGGTCCCGTTGATTTAGCGTTTCTTTGGTCGGAACAACCTCAATTTTTCCCGGACGTCCTTTGGCGTGATAATGCAACGCATCTTCCCGTAATTTTTGCGAACTCATGGAATCGTAGTTTGCTGATGGCGATTGTTGCGACAGCCCAATGCTGCCAAAAACCGCCCCTAAACATACGGACTCGTTGCTACAAAGTCTAAATTTTCGGTGATTCGTTTCCCGTCCTCTACCAGCGTGTTCATATACAGTTGAATCCGTTTTTTCGCCACGTCCAGATCCAGATTGTTGAGGTTGATGTTCAGCAGGTCGATGAACCAGGGCGGTTTTACTGCGCTCAGCGTGTAGACGTTCGCAATCGCCAGCGCAATGGGCAAGGTCGTCGTTTTCGAGGATTCGTACACATCCTTACTGGCGGCTTTCAACAGCTTTTCGTATTCTTCGGCCACCAGTTTTTGGTACAGTTCCTCCGAAAAAACCGTCCCCGCTTTGGTACCGGTTTCGGGATCATCGTCCGTCAAAACCGCCCCTTTGTGAACCCATTCCCACAAAATACTCAGCCGGATTTCGCCCGTTGCCATGTCTTCCATCAGGTACAAAATATCGTCGTTGCCGAAAAAATCCGCCGGTTTCAGGGCTGCTGCCTGCATCCCCTGCCCGAACGCATTGCCGTATTGCAACGCCACACTCACCAGATTCCGCGCACCCCGAATGTCGGTCGGTGCCGGTTCGATCAGAATCAATCCGTCGGCGTCAGCTTGCGTGTAGGTCAGCCGGGGAAATTCGCGCCCCAACTGATTGGCTTCCCCCACTTTCTCCCAAACCGGTCGGACGATGTGTACCATTTTCCAGTGCGCCACCCACTTGCCGCTGGCTCCCTCGCGCTGTTCGCGACCGGCACCCGCCACGGCTTTTTCCATGCTGGCTGCGACTCCGGCTTCGGAACCCACCGGAATGTTGGGTTCCATACCGCCCTGCCACAAGGCAAAATTGCCGTGCAAGTCCGGTGTGTTGACGGCCCGGCGAACCCGGTCTTCGTAATTGCGCATGTACCCGTAGGTCATCGTAATGGCTTCAATGTTCGGATTGATGAACGTTTTGTCCCACGCCATGGCATCCGAAACGCTGTTGATGTAATCCCAGCGCCCGGTATTGTAGCCTACGAAATGTTTCCCCAAAGCCGCCCGGATTTCCATCAACTGGTGCGTCGCTTCGAGTTGTTCGACCAGCACATACACTTTAATCGTTCCAGCGGGGAGTCCAATCTGGCTTTCCAGTGCGTCGAGCAGGTCGTTCCAGACGGCGGCTTCCCCGGCAGTCTGGATTTTGGGCAGATACAGCACGATGGACGACCCGGCTTTTTGCAGTGCCTGATGATTGTTGACGACGTACAGCGTGGCATCGACAATCGAAGCGGCCAGAGCTGTTCCGTCGGCGTCGCGGATGTGCCGGTCGTCGAGGTGAAGACCCCGCGCCCGGAAGATTTTGGTAGTAAAATTCAGTTGGGTTTCCCAATCGGTGATCATTTCGCGGCCCAGAAATGAGTTCGACCAGCGGTTCATTTCCTGGGCGACCTGTTCGGCGACTTTCAGGAAAACCGGGTCTTTGTGAATGGCGAGTTTGAGGTTGCGCTGGTTGTCGAGCGACATGGTGGTAATTTGTCCCAGCGCATCTTCGCCGTCGAACATCCAGCCGTCGGCACCGGAAAGCAACGCGTAGGCCACATTTCGGATGCTGTTCTCGACGGGGGCGTTGGGTTTGGCGGCTGGTCCGGTTCCCTGAATCCACTGGCGTTGCAGATCGGCCGGAATAACCGAACCTTCGAATTGGCCGTCACGGGCGTCCTGCACGGCAATCGCCGTACCGGGAATCAAACTTTCCGGTTCGAGGAAGGTGATGCGGGTTTTAGTCTTTTGCCGATCAGCCCGCCGTTTCAGTCGGTCGGCCATGGCGGTTTTGATGCGTTGGTTGAAGGGAACCAGTGCCGAAAGGGCCGCGAGGGCTTCGTCGGTGTAGACGTCTTTATAGGTTTCCTGTAGGTTGTCGCGGATGATAAGGGTCATGTTCGGGGTTGAGTTACTGATCATTTAAAGCAAATGATGCGAATAGTCCTTTCGCTTTTTGCCCCTAAATCCCCTAAAGGGGACTATTAGCATCCGGATGATTCCGCGTCCAAGTCCCCTTTAGGGGATTTAGGGGCAAAAAGCGAAAGGACTATAAATTATAAAATCTCCTAATTAGTAGTTAAAATAAACACGCTCATCGTAATCGGTCCGTGCGCGCCCATCACCAGCGCCTGCTCGATGTCTGCCGTTTTGGAGGGACCGCCGATGAACGCACCAAAACCGTAATCGCCCACCCCGATTTGCGCATAGGCTTCGTGCAGGGTCGGAACGATGGTTTCAGACAGGACCACCACCGCCAGATGTTGGCAGATATACGGAATGATGCGTTGCCCCATCCGTTGTTCCGGTAACCAAACCGCCCCGTTTTCGGCAACGGCGAGTTGGGCTTCGATCACGGCCAGTTCGACATCGTTGAAGGTGCGCGGATCGGCGGTTTTGGAGAGAACTTCAAACGGTTCGCCCAGATCCGGCAGTGTGGTAACCAGTCGCTTCGTGGGGTCGAAGTTCTCCCGAAGCCGGGCGTTCACGGCGGCCAGATCGTCAACGACAAAGACGCTGCCACCGATGCTGGTAAAAACCGCCTGATAGGTTGCAACGACGTCCGGTCGGTTGCCTTTTAAAAACGACAGGTCGGGCAACGGACTGGCGGGAGGCTGGTTTTTCAAAACCGCAGCCAATATACTTTCTCGGGTGCTCATGCCGGTTTTCAGGTTCAGGATGGAAAGGGGAGTTTAAACTTTTTCGGAACCGTTGTCGCCCTGGTTTTTGGCGTACCATTCCCCGAACGACTCCTTTGGACCGTCCGGCATTTCCCGCTGTTTGTACCACGGATTGAACTTGTTGTTCACGGCAAACGGGATGTTGTTCAACACCCACCGACCAGCCCTTCCGATGGTTGAATACGAACCGGGTGAGGATAACGTCCAGGCCATCGCTTTCATTCCCAAAACCTTGGTATTGGCCGCGTATCCCTCCTGAACAATCACCTGCCGCCACTGGTACAACTGATCGTGAATATTGATTTTTACCGGGCAGACGTTGGAACATGAACCGCAGAGCGTCGAGGCAAAAGGCAGATCCGCGTGCCTTTTCATGTCCAGATTCGGGGCCAGAATCGCGCCAATCGGGCCGGAAATGGTGTTGTGGTAGCTCAAGCCGCCACTTTTTCGATACACCGGACAGGTGTTCATGCAAGCGCCACATTTGATGCATTTCAGCGAATCCCGGAAATCCGGTCGACCCAACTGACGGCTTCGGCCGAGATCGACCAGAACCAGATGCATCTCCTGACCCGGACGCGGTTTTTTAAAATGGCTGGAATAAATCGTGATGGGCTGGCCGGTGGCACTCCGGGCCAGGAGCCGTAAAAAAACGCCGAGGTGTTCTTTTTTGGGAATGATCTTTTCGATGCCCATTGACGCAATCTGGATGTCTGACAAATGAGCACCCATGTCAGCATTCCCCTCGTTCGTACAGACGACGTATTCCCCGGTTTCGGCTACGGCGAAATTAACGCCGGTCAGGGCGGCCCGGCGGCTGATGAAAGCATCGCGCAGGTGCCAGCGGGCAAACCGGGTTAAGGTGGTCGGGTCCGAAACGCCTTTTTCAGTGCCCAGGTGTTCGTGAAAAATTTCGCCGATTTCCTCTTTTCGTTTGTGAATACAGGGCAGCACAATGTGGCTCGGCGGTTCGTTGTCCAGTTGCTGAATGTACTCGCCCAGATCCGAGTTGATGACGTCGATGCCGCGTTCGATCAGGTATTCGTTCAGGTGGCATTCTTCCGTGAGCATGGATTTGCTCTTGATCATCTGCGTGATTTCCTTCGCTTTCAGGATGGAATACACAATCCGGTTGTGTTCTTCCGCATCAGCCGCCCAGTGGACGGTTACGCCGTTTTTGGTGAGGTTGGCTTCAAACTCCAGCAGATAATCGTGCAGATTGGACAGCACGTTGCTTTTGATGCGCGAAGCGGTTTCGCGCAATTGCTCCCATTCGGGTATGTTTTTGGCGGCTATGTCCCGTTTTTGCCGAATCCACCAGAGCGCACCGTCGTGCCAGTTCACGTGTTCTTCGTCCTGGTTAAAGGCTTCGGCCAGGGCGGCATGATCTTTCGTTGATTTTTCCATCACACGGTAGCGTTTAGAATTTCGGCAATGTGTACGGCTTTGACGGCGCTTTTATTCCGGTGCAGGATGCCTTCCAGGTGCATCAGGCAGGAAAGGTCCACGGAGGTAATGTATTCGGCACCATTTTTCACGTGATCGGTCACGCGGTCTTTGCCCATTTTGACGGAAACGGCCTCTTCGGCCACGCAGAAGGTCCCGCCAAAACCGCAGCATTCGTCCGGGCGATCCAGATCAACCAGTTCCAGGCCGTCCACCATGTTCAGCAACTGCACCGGTTTGGAAAAGGGCGACGCATTGAGTTCGCTCATCTGGGCCAGGTAAAGCCCCCGCAACCCGTGGCAGCTCTGGTGAATGCCGACTCTGTGGGGAAACCGGGCCGTCAGATTGTCCACTTTCAGCACATCGGTCAGAAACTCCACCAGTTCATAGACTCTTGATCGGGTACGTTCCGCCAGAGCAGGATTCGTCGGCGCATGGAGGTGTTGCTTGACGTGTAACACGCAACTGGCCGAGGGCGCCACGATGTAATCGAAGTCGGAAAAGTTTTCCAGAAAAAGGCGGTTACAATCCTGCGTGAGGTGTTCGAAGCCGGAATTGGCCATCGGTTGTCCGCAACAGGTTTGCCGGGGCGGATACACCACTTCGACCCCCAGTTTTTGCAGCAGTTGCAGGGTCGCAATGGCGGCCTGGGGGTAAAACTGGTTGACGTAGCAGGGAATAAATAGTCCGACAGTCATGGGGTAAGGTTTAGGATCGGGTTGCTTAGACTCTTTTCTCCCTAAAGCAGTGAAGCGAATCAATTTACTAAGCAACTGCGAATCAGCTCCCTTTACCCTTTCTAGTGACGGATCATGGATCAGTCGACCGGCAAGGCTCGCTCCAAAAAGTTGGCGTAAAAATCCGGGATTGCACTGCGCCGGATGCCGTCGGCGGTCTGCCCAATAGGGTAGTCCACCTGAATCAACTCATACGCAATCGAGTCGGCATCAAACCGCTTCTGAACGCCGGATGTGGTGATGAGCAGGTACGTAGCCAGCGGAAGCGTTTCTTTGGATCGCCCGACGGAGCCACAATTGATGGCGGTTTTGGCCGGAAAACCGGGGCGGTTTTGAATCGTTCGGATGTACGACTGGTGCGTGTGACCCATGATCAATACGTCGGCGTTTTGTTCGTCCATCATCGTCGCCAGCTCATCGGAATCGTGGTCTTCGTAAATGTACTCGTCGATCGACCGGGTGCTGGCATGGGTCAGGAGGACGGAAAGCGACGCATCCGCAAATGTAAATTCTACCCGGAGCTGGCGCGGCAGGCTGGCCAGGAATGACTTGTTTTCCGGCGTAATGTGCTGGCGGGTGTAGGCTATGGCGGCTATGCGGGCCTGCGTTTCGGAATCGCCGTGTTTCGCCAACGGAATAACCGGTTGGTCGAAGGCAATGCGTTCGTCGTGGTTGCCCATGATCGTCGGGATGCGGTTTCGCCGGATCAGGTCGATGACTTCGTTGGGCCAAGGTGCAAAATCGACCAGATCACCGAGGCAGAAAAGCTGATCGACCCGACGGTTTTCAATATCCTGTAAAACCGCTTCCAGAGCGGGCAAATTGGCGTGAATATCGCTGATGACGGCAATTTTTAACATTCTATAAACCAGAAAGTAACATCAATACAAGCCACAAAGATAACGGTTGGCGGATTGACAAGACGGTAAAAACGAATCAGAAAAGAGACGCAGATCCCGAACGGGCGAAATCGTATAGTAAAAAGTGGTAAAATTTGCTTTATCTGATTGATCTACCTTTACCCTGAACCCTTAACGCCCGGATAGTTTATGAAATGGACCCAGGTTATTGATCCCCTGCAGAACCTCACGTTGTCCGTCCTCGTCGCGGCCCTCCCCATTCTCTTCATTTTCTGGGCGTTGATCATCCGAAAAATGAAAGGCTATCAGGCCAGTTTACTCGCCACGGTCATTGCCGCCCTGCTGGCCATTCTGGTGTACGGAATGCCGGTTAAACTGGCGGTTTTGTCCTTCGCCCACGGCGCGTTATACGGGTTGTTTCCCATCTGCTGGCTGGTGATCATGGCGGTTTTTCTGTTCAATCTGACGGTCAAAAGCGGGCAGTTCGAAATCATCAAACACTTCATGGCTTCCATCACGTCCGACCGGCGGTTGCAGGCGCTGCTCATTGCGTTCTCGTTCGGCTCTTTTCTGGAAGGGACGGCGGGTTTCGGAGCGCCGGTGGCCATCACGGCGGCCATGCTGGTGGGGTTGGGGTTCAATCCGCTGTATGCGTCGGGGATTTGCCTGATTGCCAATACCGCCCCGGTGGCGTTTGGCTCCATCGGGATTCCCATCACCGTAGCCTCGCAGGTTTCCGGGATTCCGGAGTTGCCGATTTCTCAAATGGTGGGCCGCACGCTGCCGATTTTGTCGATTATTTTGCCTTTTTACCTCGTAACGATCATCGCCGGTTTCAAAAAAGCGAAGGAGGTGCTGCCAGCGGTCATGGTCTCCGGGATCTCGTTTGCGTTCCTGCAATGGTTTTCGTCCAATTACCTGGGGCCGTCGCTGCCCGACGTGATCGCGGGACTGGGCTCCATTATCTGCCTCATGGTTTTCCTGCGGTTCTGGAAACCCGAAACCGTCTGGCGGTTTGCCAACGAACCGGCTCCCACGTTCAACACTGACGTTTCGTATAGCAGCGGGCAAATGCTGCGGGCTTGGTCGCCGTTTCTGGTGCTGACCATCATGGTAATTGCCTGGGGTGTGCAACCGATCAAGGACGTACTCAACGCCGTGGGCATGATCCAGTTTGAAGTGCCCGGACTGCACAACGCCATTGTGGGTGAAAATGGAGCGGTTTTGCCAAAAATATTCAAATTCAATTACTTATCGGCGGCCGGAACCGCCATTCTCATCGCTAATCTGGTGGTGATTCCCTTGATTGGATTAACCTACCGGGAGGCTGCCCGCATTTTCATCAGCACACTCAACCAGTTAAAATTTCCCGTGCTGACCATTGCTGCGGTTTTGGGTTTTGCCTACATCGTCAACGACTCGGGCATCACGCTCACCCTGGCCGCTGTGCTGGCCAATACCGGTTTTTTATTCCCCTTTTTCGCGCCGATCTTGGGCTGGCTGGGGGTGTTCATTACCGGGTCCGATACGTCGGCGAATGCGTTGTTTAGTAAACTCCAATACGCAACGGCTCAGTCGATTGGCGTCGATCCGGTGGTAACGGTGGCCGCCAACGTGTCGGGGGGCGTGGTGGGGAAAATGATTTCTCCGCAGTCCATTGCGGTGGCGGCTGCGGCTGGCGATCTGGTCGGCAAAGAATCGGAGTTGTTTCGCTTTACGGTCAAGCACAGTTTTATCATGCTGACGGTCATCTGTTTCATCACGCTGGCGCAGGCCTACGTCTTCCAATGGGTCATTCCGACGTATGAAATGCTCAGCAACCAGAAAACCGTCGTGAGTCCGGACGCATCGCGGGGCTATCTGTATCTGCTGATTCTGGCGCTGGTGCTGGTCGCCCTGATCGCAACGATCCGGGTGATTGCGAAGAAGAAAACGCTACGATTTCATCAATCTGAGACCTAATGAACCGTCTAAGTTCGTACCCTTTATTGTTTTGCAGCCACCCGGCAAGGTCTGAATGCGTTAGCGGTTCTGAAACCGCCCATCCACTAGCACGTCAGCAAACCGAAAGTCTTCCGTCAAAACCGCCAGATTGGCAACAAAACCGGCCTGAATCTTGCCCAGTGAATCCCCCAATCCAATGATTTCTGCCGGAACGGTGGCCGCCATCCGGAACACCTCGGCGGGTTCCAGACCCACGTGCTGAATGCAATTCTGGACGGCTTTGAGCAGGGTAATCGACGAACCGGCCAGTTTGCCTTCCGGATTGGTATAGCGTCCGTTTTCGTAGTGAAGGATAAAATCTTCGAAGGCGTAGGTGGGCTGGGTCGGGTTGGCAAAGGTTGCATCCGAAATCAGAAAGAGACGCTCGCCGAGCAGCCGTTTCGCAATCCGGATCGTGGCCCAGTCGCAGTGAAAACCGTCGGCAATGATGCTGGCCCGAACGCCCGGATGGTCGAAAACCGCCCCGACAACGCCCGGTTCGCGGCTTTCAAACGGGCGCATGGCGTTGTACAGGTGCGTCGAAAGGGTGATTCCGTGGTTGAATGCCCCGGTAGCTTCCGTGTAGGTGGCGTTGCTATGACCCAGCGACAGCAGGGTAGAAGCCTGACTGGCTTGTTCAATCAGCCTGGAAAGCTGCTCCGGACTGAAAATTTCGGGGGCAATGGTCAGCAACCGGATGACATCACGGCCCTTCTCAAACAACTCGACCAACTCGGCATCAGTAGGCTGGCGAACGTAATTCGCACTGTGCGCCCCCCGCTTCACGGCGTTGATATACGGCCCTTCTACGTGCAGCCCCAACACGCCATTCGGATTCGTTTGCCGCACCTGCCGCACGGCTTCAACGGCCTTCAAAATGGTTTCCAGCGAGGTTGAATACAAGGTCGGCACCACGGAGGTGGTCCCCGTTTTTAGGTGTGTTTCGTAAATGTGCACGACGGTTTCGGCGGTGGGCGATGCGTTCAGGAAAAAGTCGGAACCACCGTACAGTTGCAGATCGACAAAACCGGGAACCAGCCATTGTCCCTGAAGGTCGATGGCGTCCGGGTCGTCCGCTGTTCCGGCGAAGACCTCCTGGATCAATCCGTTCGAAATCCGCACCGAGGCATTCGGCAAAAGGGTCGTTCCGGTAAAAACCGTCGCGTTGGTCAGTGTTAGTTCGTGCATGGTTGCGAGGCCCTGACAGCGCCCGAAGACCCTGTCAGCGGCCTTTCGAGATTGGCTATATATTCCAGATTTCCCAGGCTTTTTCTGCCTGCAGGTGGAGCATCGGCAGTCCGTTATACGTCGCGGCTCCCTGTTCGCGTCCTTGCTGTAAAAACCGGGTTTCCGCCGGATTATAGACCAGATCATACAGCAAATGCCGACTCGTCAGCAGACCGTAAGGAATGGCCGGACTGGCTTCGACGTTGGGGTACGTACCGACGGGTGAGGTATTGATAATAAGGCGGTATTCGTCCAGAATCGTCGGGCTGATATTTTCGTAGGCCAGGGCTTCGGCGGTTTGCTGGCGGGAAACCAGCCGGTATCGGATCTGCAAATCAGTCAGGGCGGTGGTGACCGCTTTGGCCGCTCCGCCATTGCCCAACACCATCGCCTGGAGTGTTTCCGGCGCTAGGTCGAGCGACTTCAGCCAGACTTCCAGCGACGACCGAAACCCGTAGTAATCCGTGTTGTAGCCGATTTTTCGACCGTCGGGCAAAATCCGGATGGTATTGACCGCGCCAATCCGCCCGGCTGAAGCCGGATCGAGTTCATCCAGAAACGGCAGAATGGCCTGTTTGTGCGGAATAGTAACGTTCAGGCCAACCAGATCGGGAATTGAAGCGATCAGGTTTGGAAAAGTCGTCGGGTCGGGCAACTCGAACAGGTCGTAGCGACTGTCCGGAATGCCTTCTTTTTCAAACTTTTCAGTAAAATATTTCTGGGAAAACGAGTGGGTCAGCGGATACCCAATCAGTCCGTAACGGCGCATAGCAAAAGATAAATCGGTTGCCCAAAGCTACGACCAAAACCGGTAAACCCGACAAAAAAACGGCTAAATTGCCCCGTTGACCACCACCGAAAAAATGGCATCCCGAATCCGGATGGTGTCGGGCCGCGACCGGCCGGGCGAATCACTGTCGGGGTCGATCACAAAGGTTGCGTTCAGATGGCCTTCGAGCTGGCGGCTGGTGGGGTTGTAGGCGTCGATGATGACCTCATTGGTCTCAGTATTCGATGCGTACAGGTTGTAGCGGTCGCCGGTCGTGTTGTCGCCAATGCGGGTGTATACCCAGGCCGAAAGCGGGGTGCCGTTGAGATCATCCCAGCGGATGGGCCGCAGCCGATAGGTGCCGGGCTTTGTGGGTAACTGATTAATACTGAGCCAGTCGACTTCGCCAGCGGTGCGGAACGTGCCGCATTCTTCCACCATGACATTAATGCTGTCGCGGTTCGCAAAGGTCGCCGTTGAAGCGGCCGACCATTCCTGCGAATTCTTCAATGCCATGAAATTGCCACAATTCGGGATCTGAGGAACCCCTATTTTTTTGTTGTCGCAATTCAGCATGGAACCAATCAAAGCCAGTAAAAGGATATTCTTCATGTGGATATAGGCGGGAAAAGGCAATACTATGTACAGTGACCATTTAGACGGGGTAATGGTTTAAAAGGCACATCAAAAAAATTAATTTATTTGATAAAATTCAGGCAGTCACTTTCCCGATTAAACTCGGATATTTGCAACCTGACTGTCGAGTAGTGTATGCACAACCTGATTCTCTTTGACGATCCACCGATTCGCACGGCTCTTCTGCCCTTGACCTTTACCCGGCCCGTGAGCGAAATCCGGATCGGCATCTGCACCATCACTGAAAAATGGGCCATCCGGCTCCAGACAACGCCTTCATTTTTGACGGATTTGTATCTGCAAATAAAGTATCCCTGTCGCACAATTCACGATAATTTTTTCGTAAACGGCGCTGTTTGCCCTACCAACGCCCTGATTAATGCGTTGAACGGGTTAAAACCGGAGTCGGGACTGGTAACGGCAGAGGGGTTGCTGCTGGCACTTCGCACCGAAAAACCGCTGGAAACCGCTCCCTCGGCCGACGATGCCGGTACCTGGGACGTATTCGGAGAGCCGCTGACGATTCTGAAAGACCTGCCGTCGATCTTTGTTCACAACGGCGAGCAGATCCGAACCGACTTTGAACTGCTGACGGCGGGCCGGACTTCGCAGCCGATAACCGACCCGCACACCCGTTGTTACGCCCCCGAAAACATTTTTGTGGAAGAGGGCGCGGTGATTCGGGCGGCTATTCTGAATGCCGAAAACGGGCCGATTTACATCGGCAAAAACGCACTGATTCAGGAGGGTACAGTGATGCTGGGTCCGTTTGCACTCTGCGATAACGCCACGGTGAACTGGGGTGGCAAAATGCGCAGCAATACTACCATTGGGCCGTATAGCAAAGTGGGCGGAGAAGTCGGAAACTCGGTTTTTCTGGGCTACAGCAACAAGGGCCACGACGGTTTTCTGGGCAATTCGGTCATTGGCGAGTGGTGTAATCTGGGCGCCAATACCAACAATTCCAATCTGAAAAACGATTATACCAACGTGAACCTGTACAGCTACGCGACCAACCGGCTCGAAAACACCGGTCGGCTGTTCTGCGGGTTGATGATGGGCGATTATACGAAGGTGGGCATCAGCACGATGTTCAATACCGGCACCGTCGTGGGCGTGAATGCCAACGTGTTCGGGGCCGGTTTTCAGCCCAAACACATTCCCTCGTTTTCGTGGGGCGGTGGGGCCGAAGGGTTTACGGAATACCGGCTCGACAAAGCCTTGCAGGTAGCCCGCGAAACCATCGGACGCCGGGGGCTGGACTTTGACGAGGTTGAAGAAACTATTTTGCGGGAAGTGCATCGGATTGAGAAGGAGAGAAAGGAATAGGGGAGTAAAGGAAATAGTAGACAGGAATTTAAACAGGATGAAAGCAGAAAAGTGTGGAAGGGCATTCTCCCTTCTTCCTTTCCTTCCCAGATTATGCAATTCAACGAAATCATCGGACATGACGACACGAAGCGGGCGTTGACGCGGGCGGTTCAGACCAACCACCTGGCCCACGCCCAGCTTTTCGACGGGCCGCCGGGCAGTGCGAACCTCGCGCTGGCGTTGGCTTTTGCGACGTTCATCAACTGCGAAAACCGGCAGGCACTTCCGGACGGCCTGGCCGACTCCTGCGGGCGGTGTCCGTCCTGTACGAAAATGAATAAACTCGTTCATCCGGACCTTTCCATCATTTTTCCGGTAGCGGGCAGCAAGGTCACGAGTGAAACGTTCATGGCCGACTGGCGCAAGTTTGTTGCCAAACATCCCTACCGCGTGCTGGATGAGTGGCTGGCTGCGATCAGCATCAAACAGGGCAACATTCCGGTTGAGGAAGCGCGAGAGCTGATGGGTAAACTGTCGCTGAAAGCGTACGAAGGCGAGTATAAAATCGTGCTGATCTGGTGTGCCGAAAATCTGCATACCGCAACGGCCAACGCCCTGCTGAAATTGCTGGAAGAACCGCCCGCCCGGACGCTTTTTCTGCTGGTCACCAACCAGTCCGACAAACTGCTGATTACGATTCTGTCGCGAACACAACGCGTGGCCGTGCAGGCGTTTTCAGACGACGAAGTGGCCATGCACCTGCGCCAGCACCTGAATCTGCCCGAAAAACGCGCCCGGGAAATGGCCTATCTGGCCGACGGAAATCTGTCGGAAGCCATTCGGTTGTCGGAAGAAGAACCGGAGCAGAAAGACGGCGAACCGGGGTCGGACCGGCACGCGTGGTTTGCCGAGTGGATGCGGTTTTGCTACCGCCAGGATCTGATCGCGCTGGTCAAACAGGCGGATGGATTCGATGCGCTCGGGAAAGAAAAGCAGCGCGGTTTGCTCGACTACAGCCTGAACCTCTGCCGCGACCTGTTTTTGTGGAAACACGGCGTCAACGAACTGTTGCGACTCCCCGCCGAAGAACGTACGTTTGTGGAGAACTTTGGCAAAGTACTCGAACCGGAACACCTGGAACACATGGTCGGAAACCTGAACGAAGCGGTATTTCACATCGAACGAAACGTCCGCGCCAAGATGGTCATGATGGATTTGTCGCTCACGTTCAGCAGCCTGATTCGCAACGGAAAATGAAAAAACCGACGCACAAGGCTTTGGCTGAGCACCCCAAACAGGTTATCGGTTTTGCCGACCGGGTGGATTTTCCGGATCTGGACTGGACCGACATCGAAGCCAAAATCGACACCGGAGCCTATACCTCCGCCCTGCATTGTACCGATGTGAAACTGGTGTCCAACGGCGACCAGTCCCGGTTGCATTTCACGCTGGCGGGCGCACGGGGCCGGAAAAAAAAGCAGTTTGTAACCGACTTTTTTCAATACAAAACCGTTAAAAACTCATTCGGACAATCCGAAAAGCGGTTCGTCATCCAAACCCGCGTTCTGGTGATGGGGCGGCTCATCCGGGCCGAATTTTCGCTGGCCAACCGCGGCACGATGCGCTTCCCGGTTTTGCTGGGCCGCAAACTATTGCGTAACAAATTTGTTGTTGACGTATCACTGCAAAACGTTTCGTATCAACTCAAACAACAGACGCCGAAATCCTGATTTCTGTCGCGAAAACCGGGTCTGTTCTTCCCTGAATCTACACCAACCGACTTTCCTTATTTACGGATATGCGTATTGCCATCCTGTCTACCAATCCCGACCTGTATTCCACCCGGCGATTGGTCAAAGCTGCCGAGCAGCACGGACACGAACCCGTTGTGATCGACCACCTGCGGTGCCAGGTGATGATCGAAGGCGGAAAACCTGAAGTTCTCTACAAAGGCCAGCCGCTGGAGCAAATTGACGCCATTGTGCCGCGGATCGGGGCTTCCGTTACCGATTACGGCTGCGCGGTGGTTCGCCAGTTTGAGATGATGAAAGTGTTCACAACGGCCCGTTCGCAGGCCATTACGCGTTCCCGAAACAAGCTGCGGAGCTTGCAGGTGTTGTCGAAAGCGGGGGTGGGGCTGCCCAAAACCGTGTTTGCCAAACACCCCAAAGACGTCGATCAACTGATTGCGCTGGTGGGTGGTCCACCGGTGGTGATCAAACTGCTTGAAGGCACGCAGGGCATGGGCGTGGTACTGGCCGAAACCGCCAAAAATGCCAAGTCAACGATCGAAGCGTTTTACGGTCTGAAAGCGAATGTGTTGATTCAGGAATACATCGCCGAAGCCAGAGGGGCCGACATCCGGGCGTTTGTCGTGGGCGGGCGCGTGGTGGGGGCCATGAAACGTCAGGGCAAGGAAGGCGAATTTCGGTCCAACCTGCACCGGGGCGGTTCCGGTCAAGCGGTTTTGCTGACGCCCGACGAGGAATGGACGGCGGTCAATGCCGCCAAAGCCCTGGGCTTGCGGGTCGCCGGGGTCGATATGCTGCAATCGCAGCGGGGGCCGCTGGTGCTGGAAGTCAACTCGTCGCCGGGGCTGGAGGGCATCGAAAAAACAACCGGGATCGACATTGCCGGTCAGATTGTGGACTTCATCGAGGAGAAAATTCCGACGGATGAAAACGATACGGTGGGGGTGTGAAGAAGATGAATGATAAATGCTAAATGTCGAATGCTAAATGGAAAAGTGCTTCGCCCGCTGGCTTCAACTTCTCCATTTAGCATTCTTTGTACTACTATCACTTGTGAACATTTCGAAGACCGCCATCAGGGTATCCCTGAATTCAAGTGACTACTGGAACGCTCGCCAACTACATCAATAACCGGCGGCATGACCGTCTTTGCGGGATTCGGAGGCTCCATAATACACCTTGTTTTTCGGGTCGTAGAGAATCCCCTGATAACCGCCGTAGCCGCGCAGGTCGTAGCCAACTTCGTGGCCCATGCGCATCAACTGGAGCACGGTTTCGGCGGGAAAACCGTTTTCCAGACTCACCTGACCACCGCCCTGCGATTTGGAACCCGTGGGACCGGACGAGCCGGAATGACTGAAACGGGGCGCATCACCGGCTTCCTGCAAATTCATCCCGAAATCAATGAGGTTGGTGATGATCTGAATATGACCCTGCGCCTGAAAATCGGCACCCATTACGCCGAAACTCACGTAGGGCTGACCGTCTTTGGTAATAAAAGCCGGAATGAGCGTGTGAAAAGGTCGTTTTCCGGGTTCGAACGTGTTGGGCTTGCCTTTTTCCAGCGTAAACGACGTTCCGCGATTTTGCAGGCTGAAACCCAGACCGTCGGGGACAATGCCAGATCCCATACCGGCATAATTGCTCTGGATCAGCGAGACCATGTTGCCGTCCTGGTCAGCCGTGGTCAGGTAAATGGTGTTGCTGGCGCCTTCCAGCAAACCCGCTTTGTAGTTCCGCCCGGCACGCAGGGAGTCGATGAGTTTCCGGCGTTCGGCCGCGTACGGTTTTGAGATTAACTGGGCTGTAGGTGCTTTGTAAAAATCCGGATCGGCGTAATAGACGGCGCGGTCTTCAAAAACGAGTTTCTTGGCTTCGATCATCGCGTGCAGGTGAGCCGGGCTGCCAAAACCCATCTTTTTAAGGTCGTAACCTTCCAGAATATTCAACATCTGAAGCACCGCGACACCCTGACCATTCGGCGGCAGTTCCCAGACATCGTAGCCCCGGTAATTGGTCGAAACCGGGTCAACCCAATTGGAGCGGTGCGTGGCCAGGTCTTCGTAACTCAGAAAACCACCGTCGCGTTTCACAGTAGCTGCGATGGTCCGGGCGATGTCGCCCTTGTAAAAAGCATCCCGCCCGCCTTTGATGATCTTTTCCAGCGTAGCAGCCAGGTCTTCATTTTTGAAAATATCGCCTTTTTGGGGAGCCTGTCCACCGGGCATGTAAAGCTGGCGGTAATTGGGGAATCTTTGCAGCGAGCGGGCGTACCCCTGCCATAAAAACGCGATGACTTCCGTAACTGGATAACCTTCCCGGGCGTAGTTGACCGTCGGTTGCAGCAGGTCTTTCATGGGCAGTTTCCCGAACCGCTCGTGCAGCGTATACCAGCCATCGACACAACCCGGCACAGACACCGAAAGCGCACCGGAGCCGGGGATCTGTTTCATCTGCTGTTGCTCAAAATAGGCCAGCGAGAGGGATTTTGGCGAACGGCCGCTGCCGTTAAAACCATACAGTTTTTTGGTTTTGGCATCCCAGACAATGGCAAAAAGATCACCACCGATCCCGTTTCCGGTGGGTTCGACCAGCCCCAAAAGGGCATTGGCGGCAATGGCGGCATCGACGGCACTGCCGCCTTTTTTAAGCACATCGAGGGCCACCTGCGTGGCCAAAGGCTGGCTGGTTGCGGCCATGCCGTGCCGGGCAATCACCTCCGAACGGCTGGCAAAACTACGCCCGGAATACCTGAATTGGGCCTGAACACAGGTCGTAATTAATAGAAGGGTAACAACTAGAACGGTTGATTTCATGGGATACGGTTTCAGTCGTGGAAAATAAAACGACCCGCTCCGGCTAACGATCGGAGCGGGCATTCAACCCGGTATTTTATTTCGCCCACCAGGAGCGGGTGTTGATGTCGTCGGGACCTTGCCGCTGGACGGCTTCGGTATAGCTGTCCCGATTGGTCACCTGCTGGGCGGTCGGGTAGCGGAAGCGGACCGGGATTTTGTCGTTGTTGTTATTGACAAAAGCCGGTTTCAGATCCGGGAAGCCGGTTCGTTTCCACTCGTGCCAGCCCTGTAAGTCCGTAAAATAGAGCGCGATCCATTTCTGTGTGCCGATCAGTGCCAGGGCATTTGCAGGGTTAAACGCAACACCGGGTCGGGCCAGGAACTCCGCCGACGCCGTCAAATTCGTGCCGGAAATCAGTTGGTATTGCTCGACCGATGCCTTGATGCCGTCGTAATAATAGCTCTCGGCTGAACCGGTAATCCAGCCCCGCTGGGCGGCTTCGGCCAACAGGAATTTTACCTCGGCGACCGTCATGATCAGGCCCTGAGCCGGCACGGGCGTCTGGAGACCGCGGTAATACTGGTCACTGAGTGCCGACACTTTTTTGTCCAGGTTACTACCCAGATTCTGGTCGGTTTCTCCGTTGCGTACCCCAACCCATTGCAATGGCCCTTTGCCAGCCGCCAGCGCTTCCTGCGATTCGGTGGTGGGAGCCGCAAAAACCGGCAGGCGCGGGTCTCTGATGGTGTTCAGTTGGTCGATGAACGTTTTGCTCATCCGGCGGTCGAAGAAAAAACCGGAACGCTGGCCCGTGATGGGAAACAGATTCGGAGCCTCCACGTATTTCAGCGCAGCATTGTCGGCATTGGTCTGCATGATGGGGAAATTGGCGGGGCTGGCCAGCATTTCGCGGAGGGCCGTCGAAGGATCGACGCGCTTTGACTGACGAACCAGCAACCGAATCCGCAGCGAATTGGCCAGTTTTTTCCATTTGGCAATGTCACCGTTGAACAGAATGTCGTTCCGAATGGCCACACCGGTAGCCGTCAGCAGGGTATTGGCCTCGGCGAGATCTTTCAGCATACCCTGATAAACGACTTCCTGCGAATCGTACGCGGGAGAATAAACCGCCTGCGTTTCCTTGCCTTTCTGGGCCTCCGTATAGGGCAAATCGCCGTAGGCATCCGTCATCCGGGCGTAGATCAGCGACTTCATAACCAGTGCGATACCCTTGTAATTGGGCAGGTTGCGTTCTTCCGCAATTTTCTTCAGGTTATTGACGTCCCGCAGGATCGTGTAGCCATTGTTCCAGGTGTCAAATGAGCCCCAGATGTAACGATCGGTATTGGGTTCACGAATCTCGGCGGCATACTGGGCCACCATATTCCCCGTAGAAAACGCTTCGTTGACCATTTGATTGACCGTACCCCGAATGATGGTGACCATCAGCAGTTCGGGGTTGACGGTTTCCGGGTTATTGGGGTTGGAATTGACCTGTTCAAAGTCCTTTTCGCAGCCCGTCAGCAAAACGATCAGGAAGGCAATGAGCGAAACGAGGGTTGTTTTTTGAATCGAAAACATGATTTCTGAAGATTAGAGCCGGAAGTTTACGTTGAAACCAATGCTGCGGGACGCGGGCAGCGACATGTCCTCGATGCCGGGCAGAATGGTGCCGCCACTGATGCCGGTGGCATCCGGATCGATGTGCGGTACTTTGGTCCAGAGGGCCAGGTTGCGGCCCACCACCGACACCGTGATGTCGCGGAAAGGCGTGTTGCGCACCAGTTGGTTGGGTAGCGCATACCCAAACTTCAACTCCCGGAGTTTGAGGTACGTGGCGTCGAAAGTGGATTGTTCGGGGTTGAAATACCCGGAACCCCAGTAGCGCTCGGCCGTTACATTCACGTCGTTGGGGCGGAACGTGCCATCCGGGTTTTTGATCACACCGGGACCGACGTAGCCGTCTTTCCGGCCCGGCAGCGATTCGACCAGTTGACCGGCTTCGTTGCCGCGAACGTACATGTACGAGTAAATACTGCCGCCCTTGCGGTAATCCAGCAGTCCGCCCAGCGTAAAGCCTTTGAAGCTGAATGTGTTATAAAGACCGGCCATCCAGTCGGGATTGTAATTGCCCACCTTGATCAGTTCGTTGGTAAAAAGCGGAAGGCCCTGGCTGTGGATGATATTGCCCTGCGGATCGCGTTGAAAACCCCGGCCATACATGTCGCCCATGCGCTCGCCCACGCGGGCCTGAACCGATACGTAGCGACTCGCCAATTCGTAAGTGGTCAGCCCATCGCCCAGTTCTTCCACCTTCGCCCGGTTGGTCGACCAGTTCAGGCTGAGATCCCACTTGAAACCGCTGCTCGTTTTGATGGGCGTCGTGGTGAGCACGGCTTCAACACCCCGGCTGCGGATCACCCCCGCGTTGAAAAACCGAGACGTGTAGCCGCTGGTCAGGTCGATGGGAATGTTCAGGATCTGGTTTCGGCTGACAGTGTTGTAGTAGGTGAGGTCCAGGCCAAGCCGTCCGCCAAACAGCCGTACATCGGCCCCCAGTTCGTAGGTGTCGAGGGTTTCCGGTTTGAGGTTGGCGTTGTTGATCGTCGCCGATTCGGAAACCGCCTGGCTGCTTTGCCAGGGCGAACCGTAGTTGTAGACATTCCGCAGTCGGTAGGGATCGGTGTCATTGCCGACCCGCGCCCAACCCGCCCGCACCTTGGCAAAGCTCAGAATGCCCCAGTTTACCTGGTCGAAAAGATCCGACAGAACCGCACTGGCCGATACGGAAGGATAGAAATAACTGTTGTTGCTGGCGGGGAGCGTACTCGACCAGTCGTTGCGGGCACTTACGTCGAGGAATAAAGCGTTGCGATACGCAAACTGGCCGAACGCATAAAGGCTGTTGATCCGGTAATTAAAATCGCGTTGAATGATCACGAGCGGCACCTGTGAATTCCCCAGATTGTAGATGCCCGGAACACTCAGCGCATTGGCCCGGCTGCTCAGTTCGTCCCGTCGCTGGCGCATCTGATTCCCGCCCAGGGATAATTTGACCTGCAAATCTTTCCCGACTGCTTTGTCGTAGGCCAGCAAAAAATCCGAGTTACGCTCTTCAAAATAGTCTTTGTCCTGGCTGTACATCCCCAGCGGAAAAGCCGTGCTGCCCGGCGTTCGGCGACGGTCGGCGCGCTCGTTGCTGATGTCCATCCCCGTCCGAACGAGCAGGCTCAGCGCGGGCGTAAATTGGTAGGTGAGGTTCACCTGACCCGTGGTCCGGTTTTTCATCAGCCCGTTCAGGTTTTCGTATACCGTATAATACGGATTGTCGTTGAACTGGTAGTTGTAGGTAAACGGCTGGATGCCTTCGAGGCCCTTCACCCAGTAGTCGCGCATTTTATCGGTACGCACCTGCCGCCCTTCCCAGATCCAGGTATACACCACCGATTCGTTTCCATAACTGACGACGGGGCGGTTTTTGCTGTTCGTGTAGATGTAATTGACGGACGTATTGACCTTCAGCTTGTCGGTCAGCGAATACGCTCCGTTGATGGCAAACGTGTGTCGGCGTTGGGCGGTGTTGGGCACAAGGCCGGTTTGGTCCAGGTTGGTGTAGGACACCCGGAAGTTGCCGTTGTCGTTGCTGCTGGAAAGCGAAATGTTATTGGACAAGGTCCGGCCGACTTCATAAAACTCCTTGACGTTGTCGGGATACGGCACCCAGGGGACGGTTTCGCCCACTTTGGGAGGCCACTCGGTGTTGACCGGAACCGCCACCATCCGGCCGTCGAGCGCAGGTCCCCAGCTACGGCCCCCGTCGCCGATGTTATACTGTCCTCCACGACCCTGGCCATATTCATTCTGGTAGTCGGGTAACCGCAGGGCCGATTCGAAGGAGGTGGTGGAATTGACCGAAATGCCCAGCCCTTTTTTTCCTTTGCCGGATTTGGTCGTGATCAGAATAACCCCGTTGGCCGCCCGCGAACCATAGAGTGCGGCTGCGTTCGGCCCCTTGAGCACGGAGATGGTTTCGATGTCGTCCGGGTTGATCTCAGCCGCTCCGTTGCCGTAATCGATGTTTTGCCGTTGATCGGATGCACTGACGGCGTTGTTGATCGGCATACCGTCGACGACGAAAAGCGGCTGGTTGTCGCCCGCCAGGGAGGTTTCGCCCCGGATCACAATGCGGGATGAGCCGCCGATGGAATTGGAGCCCGCCGTGACGTTGACCCCGGCGACTTTCCCGGCGAGCGCATTGACAAGGTTGGTTTCCCGGGCCTGGGTCAGGTTGTCGCCCTTCACTTCCTGCACGGCGTAGCCTAACGCCCGCTTTTCGCGGGTGACGCCCAATGCCGTGACCACCACTTCATTGAGTTGTCCGGCCACGGCGTTCATCCGAATGGTGAGAACGGTGGATCCCGTGACCGGAACTTCCTGGGAAAGATACCCGATAAAGGAAAAAATCAGGGTTCGAACACCCGCCGGAACCGTCAGATTGAATTCGCCTTTTTCGTTGGAAAGCGTACCGGTGGTGGTGCCTTTGGCGAGAATACTGACGCCGGGCATGGCTTCGCCCTGTTCATTGACAACTTTTCCGCGCACGGCGGTCTCCGACTGGAACGCCAGAGCCTGAGCTGGCAACAGGCTCATGTGGAGGTGAAACAGGAGAAAAAGTAAAAGAATGGATCGGCAAAACGGTTTTCGTTCGCCCGGATGGATAGGTGATACAGTAGATTGCATACGGAAATTAGGTTTATGATTAGGGTAGTAAATGCAATGCAGAACCGCCTTGATGAGCATACATCAGGTAGTCGATCAGAGAATTTGGTTAAACGGAATGTAGAGGAAGAGATGGCTGGTAATCAACCTGGTGTGGTGAGTTGATTGAAAGACGGGGCAAATGTATAAGGGGGGTGTTACCGGCAGATGCCGTAATTATTAAGGAATGGTGAAGTATGAACGCACCGCTTGCAGACCCGCCCGGCGTTTTCGTTGGTCGGCAAGCAATTCTTGAATAACTTGCCGACTTCATTTCAGATACGGTTTTTACCCATGAAAATAAAAATTGGAACGCGCAGCAGTCGGCTGGCACTTTGGCAGGCCTATTACATTCAGGATCTGCTGAAAGCGGCTGAGGTGGAGTCGGAGCTGGTGCTGATCGAAACCAAAGGCGACCAGATTCTGGATCGGTCACTGTCGAAAATCGGCAGCAAGGGCGTTTTTACGCAGGAACTGGAAGACCAGCTTCGCGCCGGTACCATCGACATCGCCGTTCACAGTGCCAAAGACCTGCAATCGTCCCTGCCAAACGACTTGGCGATCATCGCCTTCACGGAGCGCGAACGGGTCAACGACGTGCTGGTGAGCCACGACAAAAGCCTGTCGCTGACCGGTGGCCGGGCGTTTGTTGTCGGCACCTCCTCGACGCGCCGGGTGGCCATGCTGAAGCATTTTTGCCCCCACATCACCACCGTCGACATGCGCGGCAACCTGCAAACCCGTCTGCGTAAACTGGAAGAGGGGCAATGCGATGCGTTGCTGCTGGCCTACGCGGGGGTTCACCGGATGCAATACGACGATTTGATTGCTGAATATTTGCCAACGCAGGATTTTACGCCCGCCGTGGGGCAGGGTAGCGTGGCCATCGAAGCGGCTACCAGCTTACCCATCGATAAACTCAACACGGTTCGTCAACTCACCAACCACGCGCCCACCGAAGCCTGTCTGAAAGCCGAACGGGCCTTTTTGCGGAGGCTGGAAGGTGGTTGCAGCATCCCGGTTTTTGGGCTGGCCACCTTGCAGGGTGAGGAACTGACGCTGACCGGTGGCGTCGTGAGTCTGGACGGCCAGGAGCTGTTGCGGGAACAATTCAGCGGGACGCTGGCGGAGGCCGAACAGATTGGGCATGATCTGGCGGAAAGTTTATTAGCCAAAGGCGGGGACGAAATTTTGCGGGCAGTTCGCCAAAACTTGTAACTTGTCGGCTCAAGCCATCTGCCACCGTTTCCCATGATTAAAATTGCCCAAACCGAAGCCGATCTTCGCCGTTGTCTGCCCGCTCTGGTAACCCTGCGCCCGCATTTGACCGAAGAACAGGCGCTCCGACAGATTTTTTTGTTGCAGGAAGAGGACCGCTACGTGGTCGCTTTTGTCGATCAGTCAGATGAGAATCCGGCCGAAACCGTAGCCCCGGCGGCCATTGGTTACCGCTACATGAATCTGCTTTTCAGCGGAAAAACCCTGTACATCGATGATTTGTCGACCCTGCCCGACCAACGCGGGAAAGGCTACGCCAGCCAGTTGCTCGACTTCGTGATTGAGGAGGCCCGGAAGGCCGGTTGTGTGGCCGTTACGCTCGATTCGGGCCACAATCCGCAGCGCTACGATGCCCACCGGCTGTATCTGAACAAGCGGTTTAATATTGTCAGTCACCACTTTGCGTTGAAATTGTAATAAAATTGCCCCCAACCCCCTAAAGGGGGCTTCAGCATCCGAATTTATAAAGCCCCCTTTAGGGGGTTGGGGGCGAGCAAACCAACACACCACGTATGCGACTATTTGTTATCCTTATTTGCTTTCTGTTAACCGAGCCGGTTCTGGGGAAGAAGCCTTCCAAACGCAAGGATTATCTGGTGACGATCCAGACGGATTTTGGCGTTATGCGGTTGATTCTCTACGATCAGACGCCGAAACACAAGGCGAATTTTATCAAGCTGACCCAGGAAAAGTTCTACAACGGGTTGCTGTTTCACCGAATCATCCAGAATTTTATGATTCAGGGGGGCGACCCGAACTCCCGCACGGCCCAGGCCGAACAGATGCTGGGCAGTGGCGACGTGGGCTACACCATCCCGGCCGAATTTGTCCCGGAATTGTTTCACAAAAAAGGAGCATTGGCGGCAGCCCGCGACAACAATCCCGAAAAAGCATCGAGCGGATGCCAGTTTTACGTGGTGCAGGGCCGGGTTTGGGACGATGAGAATTTTCAGAAACAGACCGAGCGCATCACCCAACTGAAAGGACGACAGCCAACCGACGCGCAGAAACAGGTCTACCAGTCGTTGGGCGGAACCCCGCATCTGGACGGGAATTACACGGTTTTTGGCGAGGTTATTGACGGATTAGCCGTGGTAGACAGCGTGGCCAAACAACCCGCCAATCCACTCAATCGCCCCCTGAAAGACCTGCGCATGACGGTTTCGGGCGAGTGGATGAAGAAGAAAAAAATTACGAAACAGTTTGGGTATACCTATCGGAAGTGATTGAATGTTATGAAAAAACGAATTCTTATTACCGGTTCCAACGGCCTTCTCGGACAGAAGTTAGTCGATTTATTGACCCAGCAACCAGAGGTGGAACTCATTGCCACGGCGCGTGGGGCCAACCGGCTGCCGCAGTCGGACCGGTATTCCTACCAACCCATGGACATCACCGACCGCCAGCAGGTGCTTGACGTAATTGGCGAAACCAAACCCGATGTGGTGATCCATACGGCGGCCATGACCAACGTGGATCAGTGTGAATCGGAGAAAGACGCCTGCTGGGCGCAGAACGTGAAAGCCGTCGAGTATCTGGTGGAAGCCTGCCGCATCAACGACAGCTTCCTGTTGCACGTTTCGACGGATTTTATCTTCGACGGTGCCGCCGGGCCTTATACCGAAGAAGCCGAAGCCAACCCGATCAGTTTCTACGGCTGGAGCAAATATGCCGCCGAAAAAGCCGTTATTCATTCAGGCATTCGCTGGGCCATTGCCCGGACGGTTCTGGTCTACGGCATTGCCCACGACATGAGCCGGAGTAACATTATTCTGTGGGTGAAGAAATCGCTGGAAGATGGCAAGACGATTAAAGTGGTGACCGATCAGTGGCGCACGCCAACGCTGGCCGAAGATCTGGCCCTCGGCTGCTGGCTCATTGCCGATCAGAAAGCGGAGGGTATTTATAATATTTCCGGGAAGGACTTTTTGAATCCCTACGAAATGGCCATCAAAACCGCCGATTATTTCAACCTCGATAAGTCGCTCATCACCCAGGCTGATTCGTCGACGTTTTCGCAACCGGCCAAACGCCCCCCGCGCACCGGTTTTGTACTGGACAAACCGCGTCGGGTATTGGGCTACGAACCCAAAAGTTTTGAAGAAGGCATTGCGGTTCTGGCCGCGCAGATTTAAAATCGGTTGGTAAACCCTAAACCCCTTCCTGAATCGTATGAAATGGATCCTGTTTTTTGTTCTTGCGGTCGTTTCCCTGAACAGTCTGGCGCAGTTACCGGCTGCGGGCAAACGCATCGACGGCCCCGTTACCACGAAGCGCGGCATTGTCCTGAAAGCGGGGGATTCGGTTCGATTTGGGAAGGGTGGGTGGCCTTCGGGGGCTTATCAACATGCCTATCTTTCGTTCGACAAATTTGGACAAAAAGCGGCAGCGCTGGAAGAGGGCTATGCCTACAAATACGCGACCATCAAAGAGTTTCGGGAAGTTGGTACGGGGGCTGAAAAACGGTTGGTAGTGCTGGTTCGGCCGAAAGGAGGGATTAGCGTCAACTTCAGAGCCATCGACATTGAGCCAGCGATGGAGGCTAAAGAAGTCATTTCAATCAACGGCACCGCGATCAGCAAGCTCGTCACCAAAAAGCAAATTTGAGCCGAATCTTTGCACCGCGAAAAACCGTCCGAGATTGGTTGAACAATGGTTATCCGGTATATTGCGCCCAGGTGCTAACGAATGGTCAGTGTGAAGGTTAAGGAAACGGTTTTCAAGTGGGTCGCCGGGGCGATGGGGATTCTGCTGCTCAGCTACGGTTTTTTACTGTGGCAGCGAAAAGCAACGGCTCCACCAGCCGATATGAAATTGTATTTTTCGGTTTCTACACAACTGTCCGAAGGAAAAATACCGTACCGCGATTTTACTGTCGAATACCCGCCATTGGCCCTGTTGCCGCTGGCAATTCCGCACCTGCTTACGGCTGGCCTGACGCTCGATTACCGGGCGTATTCCCTGCTGTATTTGCTGGAAACCTTTTTATTGCTGCTGCTGATTGCTTTCACTTTACAACAAGTGGCCCGGCTTTGGCCCGAATCGTTATCCCCCTGGCGACTCCTGGCGGTTTATTTGCTGCTGGTCATCCTGAGCAAAGATTTTGTATTCTGGCGGTATGATCTCTTTCCTGCCTGGCTGACCTTACTGGCCCTCCTGGCGGTTCTAAAGAAGCAACCCCTGCTGGCCGGGATGTGGATTGGTCTGGCCATCATGGCCAAATTATATCCGGTTATTCTGGTTCCGGTTATGCTGGTATATTACCTGGCCGGGCAGCAATACCGGGCGTCGGTGCGGCTGGTGGCCGGAACGGGTCTTGCGGTTGCGCTGGTGCTGCTGCCGGTTGTGCTTCTGTCTGGTAATCAGGTGTTTTCCTTTCTAACGTATCACCAGTTGCGGGGACTGCAAATCGAAAGTGTGGCCGCAGGCTTGGTCTTGCTGGGACATTTAACGGATTTAACGCGGGTCAGCACCGAATTTAACTACGGGGCCTTTCACCTGGAAGCCAGTGGGGTCGGGCCGGTTCTGAAAGCCTTACCGGTAGTCTTTCTGGCGGCTTTTAGCGGGCTTCTGGCGCTTGGCTGGTTCCGATTCCGGCGCGAATACGGGCAGACCGGAACGGTTTCGGCGGACAGTCTGCTTCGGTTTTTGCTGGGTGCATTGCTGGTTTTTATCAGTACCAACAAGGTGTTTTCGCCCCAATACCTGATCTGGTTACTTCCGTTTGTGCTCTTTCTACCCGTTAAACAGATCGCATGGATGGGCTTCATTTTCTTACTGACCACGCTGGTCTACCCGGTTTTTTACGGACAACTGGTTGATCCAACGGTTTTTGGCGTTTTGCTGCTGACAGCGCGAAACGGTTTTTTTCTCTTTTTTTTCGTTTACATTCTGCGAAAAAAACGCCCCTCTTCATCCCTACCGAATCTCTCCCCAACGCTCTATCCGAATGGGTAACCTGCCGCCGGGAGGAGCCGATTCTACATTTTTGCTGATTAATAATACTTTATTTCGGGATTGGGTGGCCTCGCTTGCGTCTACGCAGGAAATGCAATAAGATTGTTGTGTGTAAAAGTCTTCTTTGCTATACCTATGTCTCTTCGTACCAGCACATACCGGTGGGGCCGTCGAGTGAGCCAGACCGGGGGCTTTTTTCTGGCGGGCCTGTTCCTGATTGGATCAACGGGTCAAAAACCCAACGAAACGCCGGCCTTTCAGGTGCCGGACGGTTTTACCATCGAACGGGCTGTGGCGCCGGATTTACTTTCCTACCCCATGTTCGCCAGCTTCGATGGCGCCGGCCGTCTTTTTGTCTTTGAGTCAACCGGCCCCAATACCATGGGGACCGAAAAAATGCTGGCCGAACCGTCGTATCACATTCGTTTACTGGAAGATGCCGATGCGGACGGCCAGTTTGAAAAAAGCCGGATTTTTGCCAAAAACATTCCATTTCCCAAAGGCGGGGTATTTTATGAGGGTAGCCTGTATGTGGCCGAATCGCCCAATCTGGTGAAGTACACGGATACGAACGACGATGGCGTTTCGGACAAAAAAGACGTGATCCTGACGGGCTGGACGCTGCACGCCAACGGAGCCACCCTGGGTGGCCCTTTTTTCGGCCCGGATGGCTGGCTCTACCTGACCGACGCCCGCCGGGGATTTTCAATTACCACCAAAGAGGGCAAGCTCCTGAAAGGAAAAAGTGCCCGAATCTGGCGCTGCCGCCCCGACGGAACCGGCCTGGAGTCGATGGCGGGGGGCGGTTTTGATAATTCGATTGAAATTGCCTTTATGCCGTCGGGCGAAACCATCGGCACCATGACCTATTTTGTCGATCCGCAGGATGGGCAGCGCGACGCCCTCATGCACTGGGTAGAAGGCGGCACGTACCCCAAGCCGAACCCCGTTATTGCCCAAGATGGCCTGAAACTGACCGGCGACCTGATGCCGACGATGACCAAAATGCCCCGCGTGGCCCCCTCCGGCATCATGCGCTACCGGGGTGTCGGCTTTGGGGCGGCTTATCAGAACAACTTGTTCAATGCCGAATTCAATACCGGACGAATTATGCGGCATATTCTTTCGCCCGACGGTGCCACGTTCAAAACGGTGGATGAAGTCTTTTTGAAGTCGTTCAGCGCGGATTCGCACCCGACAGATGTGCTTCAGGATGCCGACGGCAGTATGCTGATGGTGGTTACGGGCGGCTGGTTCATCGAAGGGTGTCCGCTGTCGCGCGTTGCTAAACCGGATGTTCAGGGCGGTATTTACCGCATCCGCAAAACCGGTGCGCCCAAGCCGGGCGATGCGTGGGGCAAAAAACTCGCACTGGCCAAACAGACGCCCCAAACCCTACTGAAATACCTTGCCGACGCCCGACCCGCCGTCCGCGACAACGCGATGGAGCAACTGATCCAACGCGGAAATGCAGCCGTCAACCCACTTCTCACGGTTTTGCCTGCCTTAAAAGACAAGGAGTTGCGGGCATCGGCGGTTTTTGCCTTGTCCCGGATCAATACGCCTGCGGCCTGGAATGGCGTTCATAAAGCACTGACGGATCGGAGTAGTGTCGTTCGTACGGCAGCCGTTCGGGCGTTGGGATTGCACAAAGACAGGATGGCTGTGGACAAGCTCATCGCCTTGATGCAGAAGGATGCGCTGCCGGTTCGTCGCCAGGCGGCCACGGCATTGGGTCAGATTGGCGATCAGAAAGCCGTCCCGGCCTTGCTGAACGCAGCCGCGAGCAACACCGACCGGTTTGTCGGACATGCCATCGTCCATTCGCTCATTACGCTCAGGAATACGGAACTTCTCGTCAGGGCGCTGGAAAATCCGTCTTCGAAAATCCGCATTGCTGCCCTGATTGCCTTGGATCAGATGGATGGTGCCCCGCTTCAAAAAACGCATCTGGCCGCAGCCCTGGCCGCCCGGGAGACGGATTTCCAGAAAACCGGTATCTGGGTGGCGTCTCATCACCCGGAATGGTCGGACATCGTCATCGGTTTTCTGGAAAAAAAAATGAAGGACGGGACGCTTTCGGATGCCGACGCCGGTTCGGTGCGGGAGCTGATGCTGACCTTTAGCAAGGAACCCGCTTTGCAGAACTTTCTAGCCGCGCAACTGGCAAGTGCGGCCACGACCTCCGCCCGTAAAGGGTTGCTGCTGGATGTCATGGCGAAATGTACGTTGAAGAAGCTGCCGGACGCGTGGGTGGAAGAGTTGGGAAATCAACTCCGGAGCAATGATGAGCAGGTGCTTTCCCAGGTGTTGGGATTGATAGAATCCCGGCGGATCAAGGTGCTGAATCCGCACCTGGACCGGATCGTTCAGGCCGAAAAGACGCCCGTTGGTTTCCGGCTGAAAGCCCTGAGCGCGCGGATCATGTCGTCGCCCGCGCTGTCGGATACTGAGTTTCAGCGCTTGCTGACCTACCTCGGCCCATCGTTCGATTCGCCGGTGCGCCAGCAGGCGGTTCGGCTCCTGAACCACGCCGAACTGACCAATGACCAGCTTCTGGTGATCGCCCGCACCCAAATCGGGAAGACGGACGCCTTCCTGCTGCCGCCCCTGTTGAGTGCCTTTGAAGGAAACCGGGATGAGCGGGTCGGCCAGGAACTGATCACCGCCCTGCAAGCGGTTTCGGGGCGGCTGGACAATGTGCCGGAGCAGGATTTTCAAAACCTGTTGAAGCCGTTTCCTGCTTCGGTGCAAACCCAGGCCGCCCCGCTGCTGGTCAAGCTAAAGTCCTTACATGCGGAGCGGTTGGCTCACCTGCAAAACCTGGAAGCCCGGTTGCAAGGGGGCGATGTGGGCGAAGGCCGGAAACTGTTTTACGGCAAGGCATCGTGTTCTACCTGCCATGCCGTGGGAGCCGAAGGCGGGCGTTTTGGCCCCGACCTGACCAACATCGGCGAGATCCGTTCCCAGCACGACATTCTGGAAGCCATCGTGTACCCGAGCGCCAGTTTTGCCCGCGAGTATGAAACGTTCCGGGTGGTCACGAAAAATACGTCGTATACAGGCATTCTCAAGGAACAGCTTCCGGAGTCGGTCGTGATTGAACTGGGGCCTGCCCCCGGTTTACGAATTGCCCGTTCGGAAATCACCGCTATTGAACCGCAGACGTTGTCGATGATGCCGCCGGGCCTGGACCAGCAACTGAATCCGACCGAGATGGCCCATCTGATCGCTTTTCTCAACGCGCTGCCCTACCGACTGGACCGGATGATTCAGGCCAGTCAGAAAAAATAAAACCGGAATCTATTCCTGATAAAAGTGAGAATGATGCTTTTTGCCCCGTTCCCCTGGTTGATTAAAATTTAATGCGAACTATGAGATTATTGGCCGCGTAGCGGACTGATGTTTGTAGCCAATCGGATCACCCGGTTCCTCCGGCGTGCCCTTGGGTACGCAACAAGTGCAGCAGATTGCGTACCCAAGGGCACGCCGGAGGAACCGGGTACCCGATTGGCTACAAACATGTCGTGCCTATGGCACTTAATTAGCTCATAATCAATACATATCATAGTTCGCGTTAAATTTTAATCAATCAGGGAAGAGGGGCAAAAAGTATATATTCTAAAACAAAAAACACCTTGAAAATGAGGGGCTTGAATTTTTCCGTTCTGGTGGTGATCATCGCCCTGTTGGTTGCCACGGGCGACGCAGCGGCTCAATCGGCGCGGTCGAAAACCGTCAAACTATTCAACGGAAAAAACCTGAAGGGGTGGTACGTCTTTATTGAAAAACGGGGACGGGAGAATGATGTTAAAAAGGTCTTTACGGTACACGACGGGCTGATTCACGTCTCGGGCGAAGAATATGGCAGCATCATTACCAACGAAGAGTACGAGAATTATACGCTGACGGTGGAATTCAAATGGGGAGACAGAACCTATGCACCCCGGGAAGACCGCGCGCGGGATAATGGCATCCTGTTGCATTCCACCGGGCCGGATGGTGGGTATCGCGGTATCTGGATGCGTTCCATCGAATGCCAGCTCATCGAGGGCGGGTCGGGTGATTTTCTGGTGGTGGGCGATGGCAGTGAGAACTACGCCTTGACGGCCACCGTAGCGCCCAAACAGGAAGGCCGGGGAAATGTGTATTCCCCATCGGGTACGCCCCTGACCATCCACAGCGGCCGGATCGACTGGTTCGACCGGGACCCGGCCTGGAAGGATGTCAAGGGGTTTCGGGGTGCCAAAGATATTGAAAAACCGCTGGGCGCGTGGAATACGATGGTTTGCGTGGCCGAGGGCGACACGGTTTCCATTTACCTGAATGGGACGCTGGTCAACCAGGCTACCCAGGTGAAACCCGCGAAAGGTCGCATCCAGATTCAATCCGAGGGTGCCGAGCTATTCGTTAGAAAAGTAGAACTTGCTCCTTTACGAAGGAAATAACACCGAAAACCGATTAACCGAAACCGTCATGTCTGATCAGTCAACCCCTTTGCGTGTCCTTGTGGTGGGATGCGGTAACATGGGGTCATCCCACGCCCAAGCCTATCACCTGCTGGAGGGCTTCGAAATCTGTGGCATTGTCTCCACCGGAAAAAGCAAGGAAATCCTGAATGAAAAACTGGGGGGCGGTTTTGCCCTTTTCAGTGATTTTGAAGAAGGCTTGGAGCAGACCAAACCGGATGCGGTGTGTATCTCGACCTACCCGGACACGCACGAGGCATTTGCCGTCAAGTCGTTTGAGGCCGGGTGCCACGTTTTTATCGAAAAACCGGTGGCCGACTCGGTGGCCGGGGCCGAGCGGGTGGTGGAAGCTGCCGTGAAAGCGGGCAAGAAACTGGTGGTCGGCTACATTTTACGCCATCATCCGTCGTGGGAGAAATTCGTCGCCCTGTCGCATGAACTGGGAAAACCGCTGGTGATGCGGATGAACCTGAACCAGCAAAGCGAAACCAGCATGTGGACCCTGCACCGCAACCTGATGAAAAGCCTGAGCCCGATTGTGGACTGCGGGGTGCATTACATCGATGTGATGTGCCAGATGACGCGTTCCAAACCCGTTCAGGTCTACGCCATCGGTGCCCGGCTGACGGACGAAATACCGGCGGATAATTACAATTACGGCCAACTCCAGATCCGGTTTGCAGACGGGTCGGTGGGCTGGTACGAAGCCGGGTGGGGACCCATGATCAGCGAAACGGCGTTTTTCGTCAAAGATGTTTTCGGGCCGAAGGGCAGTGTTTCCATCGTGGCCAAAGAAGCCGGGGGCGCAGGTAAATCGTCGTCCATCGAAGCCCATACCAAAACTGAATCCATCCGGTTTCACCATGCAGACTTGGACGCCAGTGAGCGGTTTGCGAAACCGGATGAGTGGATTAATCTGGAGGACGAACCTGATCATCAGGAGCTTTGTAACCGGGAGCAGCGGTATTTTCTGAAAACCATCCGGGAAGATATCGACCTGACCGATCACATGCAGGATGCCGTCAACAGCCTTCGCATTGCCTTTGCCTGCGATGAATCCGTGCGAACCGGCCAGGTTGTTATTTTGTAAAAGCCCGGTTTCCTGTTGAGGTGGTTGAAATTTCGTACCAGAATTAAGAAGGAAAAAAGTAGTCAGTTGACCGAAACCGGAATACCTTTAGGCCGTTTGTGCCGCGCTTTTGCGTTCCGGCATCCGGTTGAACCACTAGATTTTAGCTAATGACCCCAATTCCGCAAGAAATCCCGGTCGGCATCGTTGGCCTTGGGCTGATGGGATGCAGCATTACCACCTGTTTACTGATTGCGGGTCATCCCGTCGTTGCAGTTGCGCCGATTCCCGTTGACATGGTCACCGCCCTGCCCCGGATCAAAGAGCACCTCGAACGGTCGTATCAAAAGGGACTGATTACGAATCAACCGGAATCGTATCTGGAAAACCTGATCCTGACGGAGGATTACGAAGAACTCCGGCCCGCCCGGCTGGTCATTGAATGCACCATCGAAGACCGGGGGATTAAGGAATCGGTGTACCAGAAAGTGGAAGGAGTCATTGATGCCGATGCGCTGCTGGCCAGCAACACCTCGGCCATTCCAATCAGTGTGCTTCAGAAACTAACCCAGCACCCGGAGCGGTTTTTTGGATTGCATTGGGCCGAACCGGCGCACACGACCCGGTTTCTGGAAATCATTTGCGGTGACGACAGTGCAGTTTCCCAGGGCGAATACCTCTATGAACTGGCCCACTTTTGGGGCAAGGAACCGATCCTGGTCCGAAAGGATATTGCCGGTTTTATCACCAATCGCCTGATGTATGCCATGTACCGGGAAGCCATCAGCCTGGTTGAAAACGGTTACGCGACGGTGGAGGATGTGGACCGTTCCTGCCGCAACAATGCAGGCTATTTCATGACGCTGGTGGGGGTTTTCCGCTGGATGGATTTGACCGGTGTTCCGGCCTACCATACCGTCATGAAAGACCTGTTGCCCACCCTCAACAACAGTACGGAAGTGCCTAAGCTGATCGACGACATCGTAAAAAGCGGGGGGCGGGGCGTTGCCAATGCACACGGTTTTTATGACTATACGCCGGAAGAAGCCCGGCTTTGGGAGGAAACGTTTACGGAATTCAGTTACAAAATTCGCGAAATCGCCTTGCAATATCCGGCTGATTATGTGAAGCAAAAATTAAAAGAGAAGGAGGATTCGGTATAGAAACGATTTCGAACTCTTTAGGATTGCATAAAACGAATATCAAATGATAAATGTTAAATGTAAAAGTGGCTTCCAATCCAGTACTTTTACATTTAACATTTATCATTTTTCATTTGATACCAGTCCTGTACGAAGGATTTAAAACGATTGGCAGACCGCTTTTTCTTCTTTTTTTGGTTACGATTTTTGCAAACCCTTGTCGATGCTAACGCCAATGAGGGGGCCGCGTAGCGGACGAATGTTTGTAGCGAAAAGACTACCCGGTTCCTGCCGCGTGCCTTTGGGTACGCAATTGCCTGCCCCTTCCTGTTGCGTACCCAAAGGCACGCGGGCTGTCTCGATGACACACTGTGGCTACAAACATCCGTCCGCTACGCGGCCCCTCATCATTCGCGCCACAGCATCATAAAAAGCCATTCTAAAGATCGTTCTGCGCCAGTAGCCAAAGAGGTTGGGGGGAAATGCATCCTTCGTACAGGACTGATTTGATATTCATCCTTCTGTATTCCTGGAAGAGAAATGAAATCCTGAACGAGTTCTTCATTTCCCCTGTATCACTAATAATCAACTCTTCGTCGCCGTAGGCTCCGCCGGATGGCCGGGTTCCGTTTCCTGCGGTTCCGGCCCCCAGTGCTGTCGTCCGCGGCCGAATCCGCGCGGGCCACAGCCGCCTTTCCATTGTTCCTTCATTTGCTGCTTGAACTGCTGACGTTCTTCGGGCGTCATGTTCTGCCAGCGGTTCGACATTTTCTCGCGCCAGTAAGCGTGTCTCGGGTGGCCGTAGGGACCTCCGCCCCAGCCGCCACCGCCCCACCGTCGGCCACCCCAGCCCCCGCGAAAACCGACCAGAATCCGGCTCAGCAGGAGCAGGCCCAACGCCTGAACGAAGGTGATCGTCGGGCCGGCAAACAGCACCGGCACCAGCCAGTTCCAGAGACCTGATACGGCCCAACCGGCCGCCGTTACAAAAATGACAGCGAGTAACAGGCCGCCGACTACGCGTTTAATCCAAAATAGTTTCATGGTAATAAATGGTTGTAATGGTTTGATGGTTGAAGGGTTGTTTCAACCGCATTATTGTTGGAGCGATTTCTCGGTTTTTGAGGGATGCTCATGCGGCTGGCAAACGGCGGCATGGTGGTGATTAAAACCGTGTTGCCCGCGCCAGTGTCCGCCGTGCCCACCGCCGAAGCCAAAATCACCCACCAGCAGTCTCGTTAGAAACAGCAGGCCCAGCGCCTGGACGAAACGGATTTTCGGCCCGTTAAAAACCGAGGGCACCAGCCAGTTCCACAGCCGCATGACGACCAGCGTGACCAGCATGAAGAGGGCAATTCCGAGGGCTAAAAAGCCGATTCCTTTTAAAATTAACAGAGGTTCCATTGTCGTTGTGTTTAGTTTATAATCCATTCTTCGTATAAGCCCCGCAGGCGTTCCCGCAGATACAGAATCGCGTAGTGTTTGCGCGACAGCAGCGTGTTGATCGGAATACCGGTTTCGTCGGCCATGTCCCGAAAACTCTGTCCGTCGATCTCGTGCCGGACAAACACCTCACGTTGTTCGGCGGGGAGTTCCGAAACCGCTTCCATGACGGCTTCCATCATCGCTTCGCGCATCAGCATCTCGTCGGCGGTCAAGTCGTTGGCGGGCAGCAAACTGGCCATCAGCAGCGGTTCTCCATCGTCGTCGGCGTAGCCCCTGGATTGATCTTCCAGCGAAACCGTCCGCTTTTTCCGGTACCAGTCGATGATTTTCCGCCGGGCCACCGCAAACAACCACCCGGCCAGATGCTCAATGGGCTGCGTCAGTGGGTCCGTGGGCGACGGCAGTTGCGTTCGCCGGTCGATTTCGGCCCAGTCCATCAATACATCCTGCAACAGATCTTCGGCATCCTCGCGCGTCGGGAGCCGTCGACGGATAAAATCCAGCAGGCGGGGTCGTTCGCGCTGAACCGTCCGGGCCGCCCCGTCGGGTGGCCGGGAGTCGGAACCGGAATGATCCGATCCTTTCGGGTTGATGGGGACTGACAGCGCAACGTTTCTCATACACCAGGGAAGTCGGATGAAAACAGCGGATATTGTATCACCAGTGCCTGAAGTCCTTAAAAATGGATAAGTGGCGCAATCGACCCGATGAAAGGTCGTTTAGGGCTTGGGAGTAAAGAAGTTAGACAGGAGATGAGAGACTGAACGGGCTATTTTTTGGGTCTTTCGTCTCCTGTTTCAGCGCTTTTATCGCGGACGAAAAAAAGAAAAATGCCCCATCCATTTCATTTCTACCGGTTTTTTGGCAGATTCATAGCCCGAATTCCGGATGACGTATCGGGGCATCACCGGTAAGAATATACGCTCTGTTGGCCTTCCTTTTTCGGATGAAACCTGCCGAACGCCATACAAATAGCCGATCGATTGCCTATATTTGTCATGGATTATTCCGTTAGTTTTTTGAATCTCACTAATCTTTTACTCAATACAGTATGAACAGAAGAGATGCCTTGATGCGGGTTGCGGCTTTGATGGGAACCACCCTGACGCTGCCTGCACTCGCGGATACGCTCGAAGCGTCGGCCACCAGACGGGCCCTGAGCGGAAAGCCTCTGTTGTTTACGGCTGACCAGGATACGATGGTCGCTGAAATGACCGAAGTCATTATCCCCACGACCAGCACCCCCGGTGCGAAAGCCGCCAAAGTCAATGAGATCATTGACATTATCCTGAAAGACTGTTATCCGCAAAAAGACCAGAAGCAGTTTTTAGACGGACTGGCCCATACCAATGAGCTGAGTCAGGCTGCCTACAGCAAGAATTTCGTGGCGCTCGATGCCACGCAACGAACGGAGATCATGACGAAACTGCAGGCCGAAGCCGCCGAACAGCGCAAGGCCATGGCCTCGATGCCCGCTGAAAAACGGTATACGCCCTTCTTCAACACCCTGAAATCCTTGACGCTGAACGGGTATTTTACGTCGGAAATCGGTGCCACTCAGGCCCTGGCCTACATTGCCGTTCCGGGCCGGTTCCAGGGGTGTGTTGATCTGAAACCCGGCCAGAAAGCCTGGGCTACCTAGTGTCGATGAACAAGGACGAGTGGATGGGTATCCGGTTCATTCGTCATTTGGAACTGCCTGAGCAGTCCCGGAAATTGTTCATTATCCATTTTATTCGTCATTAAAAACATGAACCTTAACATAGATAGTATCAAAGCCACTACCTACGACGCCATTGTGGTCGGATCGGGGATCAGCGGGGGATGGGCAGCGAAAGAGCTGACGGAGAAGGGTTTGAAAGTGCTGATGCTCGAACGGGGCGAAGATATCAAACACATCGAAGGGTATAAAACCGCCATGACCGACCCCTGGCAGTTTCCGCACCGGGGGCGGGTGACGTCGGAGATTGCCGAGGAACAGGCCGTTCAGGCCCGGACGGGCTATACGGTTTCGGAAGGAACCGCTTACCTGTTTGTTAACGATAAAGAAAATCCGTATTTGGAAGACAAGCGGTTCGACTGGATGCGCGGCTACCATACGGGCGGGCGTTCGCTGATGTGGGGCCGTCAGAGCTACCGCCTGGGTGATCTCGATTTTGAAGCCAACATTAAGGAAGGCGTTGGTGCCGACTGGCCGATCCGCTACAAAGACATTTCGCCCTGGTACGATTACGTCGAGAAATTCATCGGCGTCAGCGGTTCACGCGATGGTTTGCCGCAGTTGCCCGACGGGCAGTTTCAGCCGCCGATGGACATGTATTGCCTCGAAAAACACGTCAAAGGCGAGGTAGAGAAGAAATTCAAGGAGCGGACGATCACCATCGGCCGCGTGGCACACATCACCAAGCCTACGGCACAACAAAGCGCACTGGGCCGGGCGCAGTGCCAATACCGGAACCTGTGTAGCCGGGGGTGTCCGTTCGGCGCGTATTTCAGCACGCAGTCGGCCACGTTGCCAGCGGCTATGAAAACCAAGAATCTGACGCTCCGGCCGCATTCCATCGTAACGTCGGTGATTTATGACGAAGCGAAGAAAAAAGCAACGGGCGTTCGGGTGGTCGATCAGTTGACGAAAGAAGAACTGACGTTCAACGCCAAAATTATTTTCCTGTGTGCCTCTTCGATGGCGTCGACGCAAATCCTGATGGCTTCGGTTTCCAACCGTTTTCCGAACGGTTTGGGCAACGAAAGCGGGGTGCTGGGTCACTACGTGATGGACCACCATTTCCGGGTGGGTGCCAGTGGCGTCTACGAAGGGTTTGGCGATAAATACTACTACGGTCGTCGGGCGAACGGCATTTACGTGCCACGTTTCCGCAACCTGCCCGGCCAGGCAAAACGCGATTACCTGCGTGGTTTTGGCTACCAAGGCGGTGCTTCCCGCATGAACTGGGGGCGTGGTACGGCTTCGGAGGGCTTCGGAGCGGCTTTCAAAGACGAAATGACCAAACCGGGACCGTGGGCGATGAACCTCGGCGGTTTTGGCGAATGTCTGCCGTATTTCGAAAACAAAGTCGTGATCGACAAGTCGAAAACCGATAAGTATGGCCTGCCGGTGCTGCGCTTCGATGCCGAATTCAAGGAAAACGAAATGAAGATGCGCAAGGACATGGGCAACGATGCCGCCGAAATGCTCGAAACGGCGGGTTTGAAAAACGTGACCATCAACGACAACGGTTCGTGGCCGGGTCTGGGCATTCACGAAATGGGAACCGCCCGGATGGGGAATGATCCGAAGCAGTCGGTGCTGAACAAATTCAACCAGGTGCATTCGGTGAAAAACGTCTTCTGTACGGATGGCGCATTCATGGTTTCGGCTTCGTGTGTCAATCCATCGCTCACCTACATGGCCATGACCGCCCGTGCGGCCAACTACGCCGTGCAGGAACTGAAGCGGCAAAACCTTTAGGGAGTGAAGAGTGAAGAGTTAAAAATTAAGAGTAGAAATACGCCACGGCCTGTTTGGCCGACGGAGTCACTTTTAACTCTTAATTTTTAACTCTTCACTCTTCACTTTTTTTGCAACCCTTTCGGTATCAGCCTTGTCATATCGTTCAGAGCGTTGTCTCGACGGTGATATGTTTACATCCAGATTTTATAGTACGGTATTGACGGTGTTATTGCTGGGCACAGTGGCTTGCGATCGAATCGCGCAGGATGCTGCACCCGGCCCCGATGGCGTGGATACGGAAGAAATAGAGTATTATACCCTGCCCGACCAGCAGGTGGCGATTGATCTCACGTCCATTTCCGGCCTCAATTCGGTTACGACGCTGTACATTACCCAAACTCCGCGACTTGGTAATGCCCGATTCAGCGGCAGCGGTTTGCTGGTTTATACGCCTTATTCCACTTTTGTGGTGGGTGAAGACCAGTTTGCGGTCAGCACGGGCAAAGAAACCCGGCTTGCCCGGTCGTTCCGGATCAGCATGGCGGCCGACAGCAGCCGGATTCCGTGTAATGCCGGCCCGATTCCGGATTGGTACCGGACGGCCGAAAGCCAGCCCATTACGGTAGATGTTTTGAAAAATGACCGGTTTTGTGATGCCACGGTCGATCTGGCCAGTCTGGCCGTGCAGCAGCAACCGGAACATGGCAAAGTAACCGTCGAAAACGGGGAAATAAGTTATACGCCTACGGCCGGTTTCAACGGTTTTGATTTTTTCTTTTACAAAGTGAAGGCGGTTTTTCCGCAGAAAAGCCGCACGTTTCTATGTCCGGTTCGGATTAGCGTCGGCGATCCGTATAAAGACTGTAAAATTCTGTTGAAAGACGAGCAGGTCTACTGGAAGCAATGGTTCATTACCGATTCATTACGCATTCCGGTTTTGTCCAACGACCAGCTCTGTAAATCCCGGTACGATTTGCCGGTTACAATCGTCAAAGCACCCGGCAAGGGTACGGCGCGGGTGTTGAAGAACAATACGATATTGTATTTTCCGACAAATGGCTATACGGGAGAGGACGAATTGACGTACCGGCGTTGCGATGCCGGGGATTGTCAGGAAGCCACGGCCCGTATTTCGGTTACCAGCCCGGATGCCGGTTGCACATTGAATGCCCGCAACGACAACGGGCAGATTTCGGCGGCTATTTTGCCTGCTGACCCCAAAAAGCGGCTTGTTTACATTTATGCACTGGGAAATGACCGCGTTTGTACACCCTTGCGAAGTATGACCATTACGGATAATCCATCGGGTGCCGCTCTGGAAGTCCTGCCAAACGGGGTTATTGTGTACCGGCCATCCCTGGATTTTAGAGGAAGTTTTCAGTTTACCTATGAATTAACAGACGTGAAAAATAACAAGTCGTCGGCGACGGTGAATCTTGCCATTCAATAAATTAGGAATGGTAAATTGGGTCGGTTTAAGGAAAAGTTGTAATTCGTACGTACACCGTCGTCCTGAAGAAACTCTTTGTCTGAAATAGAATTGTTGCGGGCATGCCAGCGTCACGATGCGCGGGCTCAAACGGCTTTGTACGAACGTCACAAAAGCCGGATGATGGGCCTTTGCCGTCGCTATGCCCATTCGCGTCCGGAAGCGGAAGACATGTTTCAGGAAGGGTTTATCCGCATCTTCCAGCAAATTCATACCATCGAACAACCCGAGCGGTTGCTGAACTGGATGAAACGGGTGATGGTCAACACGGCCATTAACTGGTATCACAAGCACCACCACGAACAATCCGAAACCGATTACGAAGAAGCCTGGGAAACCAGCAATACCGAACACAACGACATCCTGGCCCGCATCTCAACGGAGGAACTGCTCACGCTGGTGCAGGACCTGGCCGATGGCTACCGCATGGTGTTCAACCTGTACGTTGTCGATGGCTACAGCCACCAGGAAATTGCCCGGATGCTGGGAATTTCGGAAGGAACCTCGAAGTCGCAACTGGCGCGGGCCAAAGACGTTTTAAAACAAAAATTGAAGAAAATAGGGATTGTCAGCTATGGCAGCTACTGAAGAGGAGTGGGAACGGATTTTCCGGCAGCGACTCGAAAACTACGCGTCTGAACCGGCGGAAGACGCTCTGGAACGTATTTTAAGGGGATCAAAACCGCCATCGGTCGAAAAACCGGGGCGTCATATGGGCCGACGAATCGGCATGAGTGTGGCGTTTCTGGGTATTCTGGTCCTGCTAACTGTTGGAGTCCGGGAGTATACAGCCTCGTCGACACGCACCGTTGCTCAATTACCGGCGACGGTGAAGGCGGATCCGAAACCGGAAACAGAGCAGACCGGGATGGTTGCTGAAAGCCGTCCGACGGCCGGGAATATCCCAAGGGCCGGGCGTCGTATACCCCAAAACGAAAGGTCGGCCCACGTGATTGACCAACCGGCAGCGACCCTTCCCGGCCTTGCCAGAATCCGGATTGGTGAATCATCGGTTCTTGCCCGGGCGACCGAAAAACTCCGGCGAAAACCGGTTGGCTCAGGTTCTGACCCGTTGCGGAGGAATGATCAAAACACGAGCGAAAAGTTAGTAAATCAACTGAGCAGTATACCGAAAGAACTACCAAACAAAGCCTATGATGTAAACTCTACAATCCAATCATCCTATCCACAAACGAATATGGAGACGGAAACGGCTCTGCGCTACGCGTTTGTGGCCGGAAAAGCGACCCGGCTTGTGTTTCCCGTTGCCACCTTACCCGCTGTTCATGCACCGGCCGGGCAGCAGGCGCCCGGCGTCGAACCGGAGCGTCTGGCCGCGCGCCCTTCCATTTTTGCCAGTGTAATGCCGCTGTACACGTTCCGGGAAGTGACGCCGGTGCGGCAGGATGAGGTTGTGATGGAAAAAATTCGCCCGTCCACGTCTTTGTCTGCCCGGACGGGTTTGCGGGTGCAGGCCGGGGCCGAATGGCCGCTGAACCGCAGGCTCAGTCTACGGGTTGGGGCGGTTTATCAGAAATTGCAGCAGGAAATGACCTACTCCGCCCGAGCCCTTCGCTCAGATTCGACTAAAGTGGAGTGGGTCGATCAGCAAACCATTAAATTAACGCCTTTGTATAAATCGGTGGAACACCGGGTGAAAACCACCTGGCAGTATGTCGCCCTGAGTGCAGAAGGCCGGTGGCAGTTGAATCCGGGTCGGATGACGGGGCTGCGGCATTTGATGGCGATTGGAGGAAGCCTGGGTTATCTGGCCAGTGGCCGTTCCGGCCAACGCTGGCAGCCTTTCCTTCAGGCTTCCTACGGAGTTGAGCGCCAATTGACGGAGAAACTGCGGTTGCAGGTTGAGCCCGGAATCGTCTATAATCTCAACGCCATCAGCGATAATTCCCGCAGTTTCAGCGTTCGACCCTACAGCTACGGTCTGGTGATCGGACTACACTGGCAGCCTTAAATATGAACAGACGGTCGTCCCGTTGGCTCAGGAAATTGAAATTTTTCCGAACAACTTTAGTATGATCAGAGTTTGTTTTATAATTGATTTGGTTCAAACAACCATCATAAAACAAAACTCAACGATGAAAAAGCTAGTGATGATGGGGGCTATGTTCGTGGCGGTTGCCCTCAACGCCAAAGCACAGAACACGACCGGGTCGACAGGCACGACAACGGGCACGACCGTAAACCCGCAAACGCAGACGACCAATCCGCAAACCCAGGGGATGAATAGCCAGTCGACGGGTACGACTGGAAACACAAACACGACGACGTATCCGCAGGGCCAGACGACTTTAGGGTCGCAATCGCCTACCGGTTCGACGGCCAATCCGCAAATGCAAACGCAGCCTCCGACGACCGGAACCACTACGTTCCCGCAAACGCAGCAAGGCCAGCAGGGACAAATGAACCAGCAGGGTCAGATGAATCGTGAGCGCCGGACTACCGACCCCACGTCCAATCAGACCGATTCGGTTCAGGGTTCAACGACGACCAATCCTTCGACTACGACCAGCCCGACGAACTCAGAAATGAATACGAAGGGAACGACCAACAATTCGAACGACCGCAAAAACCGGAGAAATAGAAACCGGAATGATTCGACGATGAAGCGTGATACGCTGAAAAATAATTAATTAAGATTCAGTTAGGTAATCCAAGAAAAGCAGTCATCGCTCGGTGTCTGCTTTTTTTCTTACAACCATGAAAAAGCTACTGATTGCCAGCCTGATCGGGGTTTCCTTTTTTGGAATCTCCGCCCAATCGACGGGGATGGTCCGTCTCTGGAATCCTGTTGCCGGGCAAACCGTCACGCAGGATACAATTAAAAAAGACACAAACCGGCTTCGGCAGGGCGACCGGATGCGCCGGGGTCAGATTGAGGACCGACGACCAACGGGCGACCCGAATCCGAAGCAACCCCGCACCGATTCGCTTCGGCGGGGTGGAGCGATGAAAGTGGATACCGTCCGGTAGTAAAATGAACATGAGTCATCCCGAATTTTAGGGGATGTGCAAAAAAGAGCCTCCTTTCTTAGTTTTGAGCATCACCACAACGCCAAAACCAGAAAGGAGGTCTTTTTATGTCGAAGACATGCCAACAAAAAAAG
>NZ_QOWE01000018.1 GCF_003334855.1 Larkinella punicea | reverse complement strand
TTTCCAGGATGAACTCGGGTAACAGGAACTGAATCAGGGGCAAGAAACTCTCCAAAACAATACAGGTTTGATCAAAAACACAAACCTAAAAAAATCCTACGCCCTCCACAACTTTTGCTCTTGATCCTCCTTCCTTCCTCCTCTCCTCCTTTATAAAAAGATAAAGCCTCCCGATCATTGCGAGAGGCTTTATACTGACTATTCCTAAACCCTTAACCTTTTCTTCTTGAATAACTTAGCTACTTCTTCTTGTCTTTCAAACCGTACTGTCTGGCAGCTTTCTAAACTAACTACACTTAAGACGTAACAATAATTCAGAAGTAACGCAACAAAATCTTTTTATTTCAAATTAACTTAGAAATTCCTGATTTTGTTCAATTGTTCTCCCGTTGAAGAACAATGCAAATATCGCAATAAATTTTAAGAGTACAAATTTTATTTTTTAATAATATAGGTCAGTATGGATGGTATGGTATTGATTTGTAATGCGTTATAAGCCCATTTCTATGCTCTTTAACCGCTAAATTGAAACAATATACTACAAATTGCACAATTTAGCCAAAGGAAATTTTTATTTTAGAAATTGTAAAAATCTTTAAATAATTCTATTTTTGGTTGAAAAAATTCATCGTATGTTGTAGTCCGGAAGTACAAAAACTAAGGACAGCTTCACCAGCCCGGTCAAGGTGGTCTGGCAATTCCGCCAGTTCTTCCGGTGGAAACGTTCCCAAAACAAAGTCTACCTGACGTCCTTTTGAGAAATCGTTGCCAATGCCAAACCGAAGCCGGGCGTATTCCTGTGTTCCCAGCACTTCATCGATGCTGCGCAGTCCGTTATGACCACCCGCCGAACCTTTCGGCTTTAGTCGCAATTTTCCGAACGGCAAATCTTTGTCATCGGTGATAACCAGCAGATTTTCAGTGGGTATACTGAATTGTTTCAGGTATGAACTAACCGCCCGACCACTTAAGTTCATATAGGTCGTGGGTTTGATGAGGTGAATGATTTTTCCTTTATGACGCCATTCGGCGGTGTAGGCCAGGCGGTTGGTGGAAAAACTAAAACCGTGTTGAGCCGCCAGCCGATCCACCACCATGAAACCGGCATTGTGACGGGTCAGCATATATTCCGGGCCGATGTTGCCCAGCCCGGCGATGAGAAATTTCATAGAAAACCGTTTTTAAGGGGTTCATCAATTGAATCCGGTTGCAAAGTTCGCAGAAACCTTTCAACAAAAAACACCTGCGGAAAAACCGAAAACTGAAAACCGACTACTATCTTTCGTTCATGAACCAAAAACGCCTTATCCTCGCCAGTCCGTTGCTGGAGATTGTTATCAGCCGGTTGTGTCAGGAACTGATTGAAAACCACCAGGATTTTGCCGAAACGGTGGTGCTGGGCATGCAGCCGCGCGGCATTTATTTTGCCGAACGGATTGCGCGTGAATTGAGCCGGACGTTAGAGAAAGAAATACCACTGGGCTATCTGGACGCCACTTTTTACCGTGACGATTTTCGCCGGCGCGAGTCGCCCTTGCGTCCCAATACAACGCATGTGCCGTTTCTGATTGAAAATAAGAAGGTCATTCTGGTCGATGATGTGATTTCGACGGGGCGGATGGTGCGGGCCGCGCTCGACGCGATGACGGCTTTCGGGCGGCCCCGCACGATTGAACTGCTGGTGTTGGTCGATCGGCGGTACAACCGCGATTTGCCCATTAAACCCGACTACATCGGCAAGCGCGTCAACACGCTGGAGTCGCAGCGGGTGCTGGTGGAATGGACGGAGCAGGGCGCGGAAACCGACCGGATCTGGCTGATGGAGTAAACTGGGCTACTTCAGTTTAAGCTGAGCTTAGAGACTTTAAACGCGATAATCATGCTGGTTAAAATCCTGATTGGGCTGGTGGCGGTGCTCCATCTCTACATTCTCTGGCTTGAAATGTTTGCCTGGACCACCCGGGGACCGAAAGTATTCAAGAATTTCCCGGCTCATCTGTTTCCCGCAACCAAAGCCCTGGCGGCCAACCAGGGGTTGTACAACGGTTTTCTGGCTGCGGGTTTGATTTGGTCACTGCTGATCGGCGACCCGGTCTGGCACGCCAACGTGGCGCTCTTTTTTCTGTCCTGCGTTGCCGTCGCCGGGCTCTACGGAACCCTGACGGCGGATAAAAAAATCTTCTTTACCCAAGCTCTGCCAGCCTTGATTACGATCGGGTTGTTGCTGGTTCAGTACGACTGGTAACACGGAGTCACGGCCCGTCGGAATGCGGCTCTTCTTCTGATACCCTGCCGAAAACCGCTATGCGACATTGGCAGGAATAATTCAAGCTCCTACTGACAATACCATCCTTGCCGACGAAGCCATTCGTCGGCAAGGATGGTATTGTCAGTCATGATCTTTAGTTTTTAAAGGTAATAAACAGACAGAAAACCGTTTTCTAGGTTTTTGTAAATAAAATTCGACTGCTGTAAAATATTGAATTTCAAGTATTTGTACCAAAGAATAACAAAAAATTCCATTGGCATCTCTTTTGCATTATCCATTTCGCTAGCAAGTTGAATTGTATTTATCAGACAAAAAAATGTTTTTAATGGCTACCTATGTCCATAGTTTGATGGCTATGTTTGGTGGGTGTGAAGTGTAAGAGAAGAAAACGGGGTATTTAGGCAAATGCCCTATTGTTGGATCACCTTAAAAATTGCTCAACGGTACTTATGATTTCAAATCTACCTGTACGCATTCGGCGTTCTCGTTTCCCTGTCCCATTTCCGAAGCATGTTTTTAAAATAGTAGTGCTTCTTGTTGCATCTTTTCAGTTTGCAATGGCTCGCCCGGCGGACACTCCGCCCCCTCATGCCGCGAAAAATGCCCGGTTTGCTCCGCCTGTGATCGATAGCCAGCGCTACATCGGTCTGACGATTTTCAATTTTGAGACGGATGCCCGCATCGACGATGAACGCATCGAACACTCGGCCGCTACGGGCTGCAATGCCGTAGAAATCACCATCAACTGGGACCGGGTTTATCCTACGGTCGAAAGCAGCGCGAGTTGGGATGTGATTGATTCTCACATCCAGACGGCCCAGCGGTTGGGTCTGAAGATTGCGCTGCGGGTTCATGTCGGTCGTGATGCCGTACGGCTTGGGGGGTTCTGGGGGCTTCATGAAACCATGCAGGCCGCCGATAGTTCCCGGAACCTGACCAAGGGAATCATCCAGTTTTCATTTTCCCACAAGCAAACCGTCGACCGGGCCAATGCGTTTGTGCTGGAAGCGGCCAACCGCTACCATTATCTCCAGGAGCAGGGCCAGCTTCTGTTTTTCTCGGTGGTGTCTTCGCCCGCGCTGGAGGCCGAATATTCGCCCGTTTACGATCCCCCGTCGGGCAACAAATACGTGGTTCCCTACGATTACAGTGTGTCGGAACTGGAAGCGTTTCGCCAGTATTTGCAGGCTCGGTTCAGTTTAGCCCAACTCAACCAACGCTGGGGAACCGACTTCAGTGAGTGGAGTCGTGTGCGACCGGTGCCTCACGTTTCTTCGAATCCGTATGCATCTCACACCGGTGTTCGGGGCGAAGACTGGTATGTTTTCCGGCATCGCCAGTTAAAAGGATTTATCGACAAGATCAACAGCACTGTCAAAGGGGTCGATCCGGGCATCGTCGTTGTCAATCAGCACGGCTGCGTCTGGGACCGGCTTTCGGGCTTGCGGGCGTCGTTTGCCTTCAAAAACCTGGGCCAGTCGGTCGATGGTCTGAAGTTCAACGACGGGCCGGATTATAACCACCGGTTTTCGATGGATGTGGTTCGGACGAATCTCCGGCCGGGTGCGTTTATGATTAACGCCGTGGACGGGATGTTCCACACGTCGGTATCGACCGAGAAATATTACGAGCAAATTTCCCAGTGTTTCGAACACGGCGCCAAAATGCTGACACTGGCCAACTTTGGCGGCACGAATGCCCGGCAGAAACTGACGGATCTGATTAAAATGGTTGTCAACAACGGCTTGCTGGACCAGCCAGTCACCCAGGTTCAAACCGTCGGGGCAGCCATTGGCTATAAACTGTCGGATATTTTAAAAAACTACTCGATTGCACAGGAGCGCTGGGGGCAGCGGTATGCACAAAACGGAAACAAACCGGTACGAATTGAACTGGATGAAGATTTACTTCGGAATGAAGCCCCGGTTATCAATAACCTGCCCGTTTTGAGTCAACCCCTGACCGACCAGTCGGCTACCGTGGGTCAACCCTTCAGTTATTCGATTGGTCAGGCTTTTACCGATTCGGATGGTTCGATTGTGAGTGTCGAAGCGAGCGGGTTGCCGGAAGGCATCCAGTGGGTAAGTGCAACGGGTGAATTTACCGGTACACCCACGCGGGTTGAATCGGCCATGGTGACGCTAACGGCCCGTGACAATCTGGGAGCCCTGGTAAGCGGCAGTTTCCGGATGACGGTGACCGATCCCGGCGGAACCAACCAGGCTCCGGTTGCTCCGATTGTTGCGCCCCCCCTGGGCGAAGTCGGGAAAGCCTTTTCGTACGGGCTGCCACCATTTATCGATCCCGAATCGCAACCCCTGATTCACCGCCTTGCGGGTACGGTGCCGGGCTTGACCTACTCCGCAGAAACGAACACACTGAGTGGTACACCAACCACGGTGGGCGTGTTTTCGCTGACCTATACGGCTGCCGATCCCTCCGAAGTGGTCTCTTCGGTTCTGTTGCAGGTTACCATCCGGGAAGCCGCGCCGGTGGTGAAACGGACCGGGAATTTTGAAGGGTATCTCGACAAATACAACTGCGAGGGCGACATCTGGGGCTGGGTCTGGGATCGTAACCTGCCCAATACGCCCATGCCGGTGGAAGTTCTCGACGGTCTGAATGTGATCGGCACCTTTACCGCCAATGTCAACCGCCCGGACCTGGTGGCGGCCAAAAAAGGAAACGGTCTGCATGGCTACCAGTTCCTGATCCCGGCCAGCATCAAGGACGACAAACCGCACGTCATCAGCATGAGGATCGAGAATTCGGATTATTATCTGAAGGGCTCGCCGATCACGCTGAACTGTCCGTCCAGTACGGCCCAGGTAGCGGAACCGGGCAATACGCCACCCACGGCCGTTCCGATTCCCATCCTCTATGCGTCGGTCAATGTTCCTTTTTCGTATACGATTCCGGAATTTACGGACGATGAGAATCAGACGCTTGTTTATGCCATGTCCGGGGGCGTAGTTGGATTGACCTACAACCAGGCAAACCGTACATTGAGTGGCACACCTACCCAGGTCGGTACGTTTACGGCCAGTTTGATTGTATCGGATGGTCAGGGCGGGTATACGCCTTCGCTGGTCACGGTGGTGGTTACAACGGCTCCCCAAAACCGCCCGCCGGTGGTGAGCCAAACCATTCCGGATCAAACGGCTCGTGTGGGAGAGTCTTTTGCCTATACCCTGGCTACCGGTATTTTCACCGATCCCGATAACAACCTGAGTACTATTCAGGTGAGTGGCTTACCCGATGGACTGACCTACAATGCAGGAAGCCGCCTAATCAGCGGGACGCCAACCGCCGAGGGAGTGGCAACGGTGACGGTGAAGGCGACGGATGCATTGAGTGCAACGGCCACTACATCCTTCAGGATTACGGTCAATGCCGCCCCCAAACCGGAGCCTATCCCCAATCTGCCACCGGCCATTGTTCAGGCCCCTGTAGATCAGACGGTTACCGTTGGACAATCGTTCATTTTTCAGATTCCGCTTGAAACGTTTGCCGATTCCGACGGAACCATCGCCAGCCTGGCCGTCAGCGGCTTGCCTGCCAGCCTGAGTTACAACCAGAGTAACCGAACCATCAGCGGGACCCTGACGGAGCCCGAAACCGCAACGATTAGTGTGACGGCCACCGACGATGATGGCGAAACCGCAACGGTTGCATTCAAATTGGTGGTTGTGGCGTCGCCCTCACCGCCGGAAAATCAGGCACCGCAGGTTAGCAGCCTGATTCCGAATCAGACCGCTACTGTCGGGCAGCTTTTCAGCTATACCATCGGAGAAGGGGTCTTTACCGATCCGGACGGCAGCATTTCGAAAGTGGAAATTGTGAATGGCTTGCCCAATGGGCTGACGTATACGCCCGCTACGCGGGAGATCAGCGGAACGCCTACGGCTCCCGCAACAACTACGGTGACAGTGAAGGCCATCGACAACCAGGAAGGCTTTGTAACGACCACCTTCCAGCTAACGGTGGATCCCGCTCCGGTTCCGGAAAATATTCCGCCCGTGGTGGCACAGTCCATTCCGGATCAGACCGGAACGGCCGGTCAGGCGTTTAGCTATACCATCGGAGCCGGCGTCTTTACCGATTCTGATGGCAGCATCTCGAAAGTGGAAATTGTGAGCGGTTTGCCCAACGGACTGACGTATACGCCCGCTACGCGGGTGATCAGCGGAACCCCCACGGCACCCTCCACCACGACGGTGACGGTAATGGCGACGGATAACCGTGAAGGCACTGTGACGACGACTTTCCGGCTGACGGTGAACGAGGCTCCGGCCAATCAATTGCCCGTTCTGGTGCGCGAACTTCCCAACCAAACGGCAACGATCAGCATTGCTTATTCTTATACGCTTGGCAAGTCGCATTTTTCGGATCCGGATGGCAGCATCACGTCGGTTGAGGTGACCAATTTGCCGAAAGGGCTTTCGTATAACGCTACCACCGGTGTCATCAGTGGTGTTCCCACAACGGCTCAAACTGTTACGGTGACCGTAAAGGCCATCGACAACAAGGCCGCTTCTGCGATCGTCACCTACAGCATGACGGTAAAAGAGAACATCGTCATGAAACTCTATAAGGCTGGCAAGGGACCCGAGCCGCAGAACTTCATTCAGGAATTGAACCACGAAACGGTTCTGATGGCGAATACGCTGCCGGCGATGATCAATATCTTTTTCGAAATCGAGACGAAGGTATTGAGTGTGAAATTTGAATTGAGCGGCCCTAAAAACGTCAATTTTTATGAAAATTTCGCACCCTGGGCCATGGTGGGCGATAACGGAGGAATTCCGCCCCTGGTTGGTATTTACATGCTGAAAGTGACGGGTTACAAAAACCCCAATGTTCAGGGCAACCAGCTCGTCACGCGGCTGATTACATTCTATGTGAGGAATGCTTCCGGTAAGCGCGAAAACGCCGAAATTTCGGTGGCGAACCCCATGCCCAACGCCGAAGCAGTCTGGGGCGTTTATCCCAATCCGTTCCGCGATCAGATCACGGTAAACCTGCCGCTGGAATCCCAGGAACAGATCGTACCGCTGGCACCCTATCGTTTTTCAATCGTTTCGCCGACGGGACAGCAACTGCCGGTTTCGGACCAGGACACGCGGATTGAACCGGGCAAAGCCACCCTCAACGTGCAATCGAACGGCTTGCCGGGCGGAATGTATCTGCTCCAGATTCAGCGGGGAGAAGGATTGCTCCGCACGCTGAAAGTACTCAAGGAGTAATTCTCCTGAAACGATCAATTTAATAACCTGGACTAACAGAAAAGCCTGCTTCCCCTGGAGGCAGGCTTTCTATATGAAAAGGACCCGGTTGCGCATGGTATCATGCCCTCCCGGCCGCTTCAAAATGATTTTCTACTTTCGAAGTAGACCGGTACGGTAAAATAGGAAAATATATTTACGTATTTCTGTAGTTGCTTGGTTTGTAACTGTTTTTGGCGTTTTTTAGCCTTTAAGTATACTACCGAATAATAAATTTAATAAGTATTATTACTTAATTTATCGGTGGATTATTACCTTTGAACTGTCTTACCGTAACTGTACTTTTAATGAACACGCTCAAGAACGCATCCTACCTGACGACATCAAACCGGTCACGTAATCAATTGCAGTCCTGTAGTTTTACAAACCTGCCGCAAGCCATCGGGTGTGCCAACCAGTTTTTTATGGAAGGCCTGAACGCCCAGATTGTTGCCCGCGACAATACGTCATTTCTAGTGGTTTCGCCCGAAATTGCCCGCCAAATGTTTACAAAAGGGTTTCGTTTGCTGTATGGAAACTAATACCTTGCGAATAGATTTTTACTAGTGAGAATATCAGGTTATTTGAAAGAAAAAACCAGTCAATTGACTGGTTTTTTTCTTGACTACTCTATCCATGTTACTATCTTTTGCGCTTTACCGGCCCGGATTTCGCTCAGGATTGCACGGTGATTTGATGCTGTAGTTCAACGCGCCGTTCGGCCCCCAGGGTTAGATAGGCCCTGAAAACGCAGGTAGCCTGTTTCTGATACAAGCCCGCCGAATACCACCCCAGCAAGTCCGGCTGCTGCTGGCCATTGACGACCTCGACCTGCAAAACCGGATCGATTTGCAGAACCACCAGCCGCTTCGTTTGGGGGTGCGAAAGGATAAAATGATTGCGGCCTTTGGCCCGGAACCGGATGGCCGGATGAACGTGGAAAAGAACCTCAACCGTATGATTCCCGGTTCGCCGGCTTTCGACCTGATCGTCGATCAGCAGGCGGTTGTTTCGTTTATCGAACGCCATCCGGCGCTGGTGTGAACAACCGATCCGGTCATACCCGTTGTGGGAGGCAATGACTTCGTCCGAATAGTCCCGGATTTCGGCCTTGTGAGTCGTGATGACGTACGGATTCAGCCACCGCAGAGCATCGTCCTGAAACGCCTGATTTTCGGAGTCGATACAAACCGTGTTGTGGGCGCGGGTACTGACAAAATACCGGCGCCAATCCGAATTTGAATGCTGCACATACGTGCCGGAATCGACGAAAAAAGGCTGTCCATCGACGTGCATGACAAACGACAGCGCATCCGCGTGACCGTGGGGTGCCGAGGCCGAAGAACCCAGCGTGGCTGCGTTGAAATGGACGTAAATTTCACCGGTGCCGGCCTCCTGTTTGCGGAGGATATAATGCCCTTCTGCCGGATAAAACTGGCTCCCAAGGGTCGTTTCCCGGGCCGGAACAGCCTCGAATTTCGAAAGGCCCTCGTCGCCAAAAAGCAGGCGGTTTTTTAGATCGAAACCCTGTGATCGTTCTTTCGAAAGTGGATCGCCAAACAGAATTGCCGAGGCCGAGAGCAGCGACCGGAAATTGTCGGCCGGCGTCGGGTTATCCAGATACCACACATACCCGCTGCCCTCATCGCCGTAGGCAGGAACATGGCCCTGTTCGTCGAGCAACTGGGCCATATACGAAAACATGTTCTCCAGTTGATGGGTATAGCGTGCGGAAAACGGATTCCCGGTGCGTAAACCCGTCAGGTAGGGGAGGAGAAACAAATCCGCAATGAAGGAAATAGAACCGGCGGTTCCTTCCCGGTTGATCCCGTTGGCTCCCTGCTGGCGCTGCATCTCCCGCTCCAGACCACCCTGGGCAAACGAATGCCAGGCGGGCGATTCCGGAAACTTCCACAGCGAACTGGCGACAAACAAACCCGCATAGCCGGCAATGAGCTGGTGGCCGGCAGTCGAAGGAAACGGAAGATTGTTGCGGCTATAAAGGCAGTGCTGGTAAATGATCGGGAGCCAGACCGATTCGACAAAACGCTGAAAAACCGGGTCGGTTTTTGCCAGAATGGACGCATCCAGAATATTCCAGCAGATAAACCAGTTGATCAGCCGGATGTTCACTTCCTGATTGCTGTACCAGTTGACGCCGAGCAGGTAGGGGTTTGCCTTGACCCACGACGAAATGAGGGTGGTGAGTCGGCTTAATTCCCGCGGGTCGGCCGTGAGCTGGTAACGCAGCGCCAGCGCCGGCAGAAAAAGGAACCGATTGACCTCCCAGACGTATTCGACATTCCCAAAAGCCGCGTTTTGAATGTTGATTTCTTTCGCGTAAGTGAGCGGAAACCGTTTGTTGGTACTCAGGTCGAGGTGCCAGTCGATCGGGTATCGATAATCGAGCGTCTGTTCAAAAATCTTCTGTTCGTGTAAAAAGGGAAACGCCGGAACATTGTCGGAGGAAATGGCGAATATACGCTCCGGCCAGGTTGCCGGTAAAACGCTTGCTTTCCATCCAACCTGTTGTTTATCAGCTTGTTTCTGGAAATACTGTCGCAGCCGGAAGCCCACTTCTGCGGTCGATAAAGATCGCAGCCGGTAATAAAACCAGTGATACCGATTCAGCATTTTTACGTTACACGTTGAGTACGAATCAGAATATGCCCCTTGCAAACCAACTCTGCGCAAGTGTGGAGGAGCTGGGCGTGCCGAAGCGATGCAGGGGCCTGAAAGCCATCGGCGACTGGCCCGGTGTTGCGGTCTAAATGCCCTCCCGGGCTGTTAGACCGCAACACACCAGGCTTTGCCTGTCTTTCATGTTTAGCGTTGAGTAAATGGCAGTATGGGTGTCGACGACCGCTTACCGGGCATTCTCATTCGTTTCCCGGCAGGCAGCATCAGCCTGTTTTCAGGAAACCAGCAGGTTGAAGAATTTTGCCAGTGTAACAATGGATTTGACTCTCCGACGGCTAACCGAAAGGCGGGTTTCGTCTGATAATTCAACCCAGCTATTGTGCATATCGTGCAAATCCATCTGAATAATATGCTCCGGATTGACCAGATGCGACCGCGAAATACGCCAGAAGGAAGGATGATATTCCTGTTGTTCCTTCAATGTATAACTAGAAACAAAACCGTTCTGTTTGTTAAGGAAAATACGGCTATAGTTGCTCCAGCCTTCAAAAAAGAGGATTTGTTTGGCAGAGATCGTGACAGCTCTCCCTCTGCGGTCTCTAACTTTGATACTGGTACGTGCGGTATTCATGGAAAAGTAACGATGAGTACATAGCTTTCTTAAACGTTAGCAAACACTATGCCAGTATGTTACTATTCTCCCTTTTTGGTCACAATTGTTGTCTGTTAATTGGCGCGTGCTGTGGTCGTTTGATTCAACTTAGGGCTTTCGCACGGCCCGCAATAGCCCACCAGCAGATTTTAAAATCCAGCCAAAGCGAGTGTTGACGAGCATACCAGCGGTCGTAGCGAAAAGCATACGGCAGTTGAATCAGTCCCGGCGTCGCAGCGGTATCCAGGCGGGTTTGAACCAGGCCGGTCAGGCCCGGACGCATCGTCTGGCGTTCGCGATAACCGGGTACCGTCCAGTATTGCGCATCGTATTGAAGCGTGTGGGGGCGGGGACCAACCAAGCTCATGTCGCCGAGCAGCACATTGAAAAAGATCGGTACTTCTTCCAGGCGGCTGCCCCGCAGAAACCGGCCCACGGGCGTAACGTCGGCTTGCTGCTGGTGGGTAGCGTGGTATTTTTTTCGGGGATGGTAAACCGTTGTCCGAAATTTAAGACACCGAAACGGGCGTCCGTTCCGGCCGGTACGGAGTTGGGCAAAAATGACCGGCCCCGGCGAGGTCAGGCTGATGGCCAGCGCAATCAGGGGAACAAGCCAGATGAGCACGAGAGCCGTAAGCAGACCGGCAAAGAAAAGGTCAAATAAACGTTTTCCAAACCGCGCATAAACCCTGGGGGTGCCCTTTCGCCTACCGGCAGCACGGGAAGGAAGGGAATAAACCCTGGATACAAGACTAATCATACACGTTGAGAGTAAAAAGAATCAATATTAAATAAGTACAGTTTATACGTTTGACTAAAATCACCGGTTATCTTCCGGTAATGAGTGCTATATAGTTGTATTTAAACAACATAAATAGTTAATTATTTAAGATTTTTCAGGTGGCTACAGTGCCTCTAAGATCAGAGATAGGACAAAACGGAGACTAAATAGGCTTGTAATGTTTTCTTTTAAAGAAATATCGGGATGAAAACTTCTTACTGCCGACTTTGATATAAATATTTATCAGACAATAATAGCCCTCAAAAATTCCCCGGACAACTAATCACTTTGAAAAGTGATTGAGTGGTCTTTCTTCGTTTTATTATTTTTTCGGATTTTCTAATCGAATTGTAGCCAGCTTGCTTATCTCCCGGAAAAGACGCTGGGAGGACGCGTTCGAAGGACCAGACGGTATGTCTACCGGTGGTTACTTAGCTAATACTTAGTAATTATTTATGCGGTTATTGGTGTTCGTGAATTGTGAAAAAAGGAATTTATTTCTGCTTTAAGTATTGTTTGAAACATTAAAATTTGATTAAAATTAGCGTCTGATAAAATTTTTACTGTTCTTTAACTGTGTATTAATTTATTGTAAATCAATTTGTTAGATATGTATATTTACGCTTGCAATAAGTTAGAAAAATTATTTTAGTTACTTTTTTTTGCTGAATGGTTACTCAATATGTCTGATAATGTATTTACTTTGCATTAAGTAAAAGTACTTAGTATTATTCTCTGTCTGATATTGTGAAAGCATCCTCTACTCTTGCAAAGCTCTTTTTTGCATTAGCGACCATTTCGGCGGCAGCGCAAACCCCGGCAACCATGTCGGGGTTTGTCTGGGAAATGGGCAATCGCAAGCCTCTTTCCGGCGTTCACGTTTATTGGGCCGGTCATCAAACGGGGACTGTTACCGATGCTGCCGGTTTCTATACCTTATCCGTGCCGACCAAAGACAGTCTAACGGTAATTTTTTCATTTGTAGGCTACGAAACGATTACCCGCACCCTCCTCCCAACGACACCTAAGCAGACATTGAATATATACCTGACACCCGGGCAAACCCTGACCGAAGTGTCGGTTAAAAGCCAGTTGGCCCGGCCAAAAGACAGCGACAACGCCCAACTCAGCCGCATTGAAGTTCCGATTGCCCAACTCCATAAAATACCGGCTTTGCTGGGCGAAAAAGACGTATTGAAAGTAATCCAGCTTCTGCCGGGTGTTCAGAAAGGATCGGAAGGAAATGCCGGCGTCTATGTCCGGGGCGGTGGGCCGGATCAGAACCTGATTATGGTCGACGAAGCCGTGGTCTACAATCCCAGTCATTTGCTCGGCTTTTTCTCGGTGTTCAACGGCGACGCCCTGAAGGGGGTCGAACTGACGAAAGGCGGTTTTCCGGCGCGGTACGGCGGTCGGCTGTCGTCGGTCATCGAAATGGGCATGAAAGAAGGCGATAAGAACAGCCTGCACGGTACGGGTAGCGTCGGTCTGATTGCCTCCCGCTTAACGCTCGAAGGCCCGTTGCAGAAAGGCAAAGCGTCGTTTCTGGTGTCGGCGCGGCAGTGTTATTTAGGCTTGCTGACGCAGGCACTCTCGCCGGGGCCGGAATCCGGCCTTCCGACCCGCTCCGGTTTCTACGATTACAACGCCAAAATTTCGTTCGATATGGGCCCGCGCGACCGCGTTTATCTGAGTGGTTACACGGGAGCCGACCAGTTCACCAGCCAGCGGGTTTACAACGACCGCACCCTGGAATCGGGGCTTGGCTGGGGCAACTCAACGGGTACCCTGCGCTGGAGCCACCGGTTTTCCAATCGCGTGTCGGGTCATACGGCGCTGGTTTTCAGTCAATACAAAATGCGGGTTTCCAATGAAGAAACGGCCACGATTGCCAACCAGGCCGGGGCGGTTTTCCGGCTGGAGTATCTGTCGGGCATCCGGGATTTTACGCTGAAACACGACCTCGATGTCTATGCCGGGGCGACGCATCAACTGCGGTTTGGTTTTCAGGCAACGTCTCACCGGTTTACGCCCAGCGCGGTGGTTTCGGCCAAACTGGAAACCGGCACACCGTCGATGCGGGCCGATCAGGCCATCGAGGTGATTGAATCCGGGGCTTACGCCGAAGATTTCTGGCAGCCGACCGACCGCTGGCGCATCAACGCCGGGCTGCGGCTGAGTTATTTCTGGCACAAAGACGCGCAGTATGTCCGGCCGGAACCCCGCCTGTCGGTGGCCTACAAACTGCCGGCCGACTGGACGGTAAAAGGAGCCTATGCGATGATGAACCAGTACGTTCACATGCTGTCGAGTTCGGGTGCGGGTCTGCCCACCGACCTGTGGGTGCCCACCACCGACCGCGTGAAGCCGCAACAGTCTGAGCAACTGGCCATTGGGGTTGTAAAAGACTTTAACGCCGATATCGCGCTCACCGTCGAGGGCTATCACAAAACGATGACCAACAACATCAGCTACAAGGAGGGCGCCAGTTTTCTGCTGACCAACACCACGGCCACGGGCGCACCCGCCCGCTGGGAGGATAACGTAACGGCGGGCAAAGGCTGGTCGTACGGGGGCGAGGTGATGCTCCAGAAAAAAACCGGTCGTTTATCCGGGTGGGTGGGCTACACGCTGTCGTGGACCCAGTGGCAGTTTGCGAACCTGAACGGCGGCCGGAAATTCTTTCCGCGCTACGACCGTCGGCACGACTTCTCGGTGGTTGGCGTATATGAGCTCCGTCAGCGGTGGACGTTATCGGGAACGTGGGTGTACGGAACCGGCCAGGCGCTGACGGTTCCGCTGTCGCGGTATGCCGTGAGTGCCAACAATCCGGATCATTCCAACCCCTCTGCCAGCCCGTTCATCGACACCCGAAACGTGAAAGATTACGGCGAAAAGAACAGTTTCCGGGCCGAAGCCTTCCACCGGATGGATCTCAGCCTGCAATACCATACCAGAAAAAAATCGCGCGAAAGTATTTGGGAACTAAGTGTTTACAATGCCTACAACCGGCGGAATCCCTTTTATTATTCGCTGGAAGGGAAAGTGGAAATCGACAATAAACCGTCGAAGTCGGTGCTGTATCGGTATTCGCTTTTTCCGGTCGTTCCTACGGTCAGTTACACGTTCAAGTTTTAAACCGAGTATTGAATACAATCCCGTACAGCGAATGCAATGGCGCATTTCTGTACGATCATTAAAGTGCAGTGGGTGCAATGGCGCACTCCTGTACGATCATTAAAGTACAGTGGGTGTAATGGAGCACTCCTGTGCGGTTTTTAAAGTACAACCGGTGCAATGGAGCACCGTTGTGCGGGTTCTGAAGTACAAGGAGTGCAATGGAGTACTCCTTGTGCGGTTTTAGTGAATAACTCTCTGTCTTACCCACTTATTACCATGAAACGGATATACGTCGTATCTCTGCTTGTTATGCTATTGGCCACCGGTTGCCAGAATATGCGTCAGGAAATTGAGCCCGAAGGGTTAACGCAAGTCGCTAAAAAGCTGGTTCTGATTGGATTCATTTCTCCGCAGGACACCATTCTGGCCATCAAAGTGAACATCACCCGCCCCGTTGCCGACCCCAATTATACGACCAATTACGGCGTGGTTCGGGATGCCAAAGTAACGCTTACTGCTGGTGGCCGGTCGATTCAACTCACGTATAACGGCAAGAACGATTATTACCAGGCTGATCCGAAGAAATTTCCGATTCGGGCGGGCGAGACGTACCAGCTCAAGGCGCAAACGCCCGACGGGTTGAGTGCATCCGGTGTCTGTACGGTTCCGCAGGCCCTGCGCCTGCAACAGGTCCGGCTCGATTCGTCGGAGGACGCCAGCCGCCAGAAAGAATATTTTGTCCGGTATTATTGGCAGGATGCGCCGTCCGTAACCAACTATTACCAGACTATTGGGGTCTTTGCATATGCGAAGTCGTGCCCCACCTGCAAAGCAGAAGCGGGCACGAAGCCCAAGGCTGAAGCCACGCCGGTTCTTTTTGAATCGCTGGGAACCGTCAACACGCTGTTGTCGGATGGTACCAGAGACGGCAAAATGCTGGAATCGTACCGGGGGCTTCTGAACCAGAGTACCACGACAACCCAGACTCTGTCTGATAAAATGACGTTTGTTAACCTGTATGACAAAGCCACTGTGAAAGCGAGCTTACTCCATGTGGATGAGGCCTATTACAAGTATCACCAGGCCCTGGAACTGCAAAAAAAATCGGATGGCAACCCGTTTGCAGAGCCGGTTTTATTGCCCAATACGATCACGGGTGGCCTGGGTTGCTTCGCCGGTTATAACCAATCGACGGTAACGGCAACCTTTAAATAACAATTTTTCCAGGGATATTAATTTTTGTCAAATTTTATCCCGTACAAATACTCAATTTTAGTTATTATTGTATACTTCTTTGAAAGATGCCCCAATCAACCATGAAAGACTATATCGTTGTCCATTACGACGGCAACAGCACGAATCTTACCTATACTGATACAGAAGAAGACGCCCGCGCTTATCTCGCTGCGTTGATTACTACTAATCAGGTACGTAAAGATGATACTTTGTCCATCGTTCGGGTCTGTGACGACTATCTGGTCTATTTCAAACGTCGGAATAATACACTCAAAACCGTTCTGGGAAAAAAGGCGCAGACCTCCGTAAGCTGGAGCGAATTCTGGCTGGGGCCAACCCAGGAATTACTTACAAAGCTGTATAAAAAATTAGCCAATTTAGGCGTTGCTTCCGGGGGGCGGTAGGCTATCTCCACAACTTTATGCTTCCGGTCGGTACACCGAAACTATAGGTTTTCCTGTACTCAAAATGTAGGTCTTTGCGGATTGAATGGGGGAGCCCCGAACGAGACCTTTGTAATGGTTAATCCATCTAACAAAGGCTCTCATGCACGCTGTTTCTACCCCCGCTCCTCAACCGGTTCGTACCGCCGAATCCGATCCCAAAAATGACGGTTTTTTTGCGGTACTCTACGACATCATCCGGAATCACCCGCTGCTCTTCACGGCGTTTTTCATGATTCCTTTTCTGGCATTGCTGATTTCGCTGGGGTTGAAATGGTATTATGTCTTTCACGATACAATGCATTATTTGTCTGATTTTCAGGTAGATCCCGTAACCGGAAAGTGGACGGACGCCCGGGCGTATTTCAATCCGGGTCTCGACAAATACATTCGTGAACTCGACATTGCCGGTTTGCTCGGCGGGATTGTCGGGATTTTCATCGGTTTGTACGTCACCGTTACGACGGAGAAAGCCAACCGCCTGAAGGAACGGTTGAATCAGCAGGAAATGGAGCACATCAAAACCCAGACCAATCTGCTGGTGCAGGCTACGCAGTCGCTCAACACGCTGATGATCGACGTGAGCGGGAAAGTCAACGAAAAGGTGTTGTTGATGGAAGGCTCCGACGAGGTGCTGAAAGGCATTGGCCGGGTGGTCGAATCGGCACAGTCGCAGGGCAATGACCTGCTCGTTCTGTCCAATACCGCCCGGGTGGAAGGCATTGCGCCGTTTCGCATGGATTACGTCGCCAAACACGCCGACCTGAAACCGCACGAACTCCGGAATGCAACCCAGTTCGACTATGCCCGCAAAGCCGAAGGGCTGCAACGCGACTGCACGGACGTGGAAAACAAGCTGAAAGGAGCCGCCATCTACCTCCAGAATATGGGCAGCGACGCCCACGTCGAGTTTGTGACCCTCAACGACCAGAACGAAGGAGCCAGCCACGCATTTCTGAAATACCTCGGCAAAGTTATCAACGAACACGTTTTAGTCGAAACCTACCGGCCCGGCAGCAATGCCCTGTTGAGCCAAACCGACAGCGTTCCGCATCACAACCGGTTTTTGATTCCGTCGTCGGCAACCGAACCAACGGATCCCAAAGCCCTGCTGGTGAACCAATTGTATACCGAACATACCCAGGCCATTCGGGAAATGCAGGAACTGGGGATCCGGATTACGAAAGCCAACAAGACACTGCCCGTTCAGTTGTTCATCAGCGCGCCCCGCGAAAACAAACCGGGAATTTACCGGGGTCTGTGCGTCTGTATTCTCGGCAGCGGTTCCAGCACGAGCGGCCGGGCCACCAAGCTGACGGCTTTTTTGACCGAAGACCCGCACATCGTGGCCTCGATGACCGAGCTTTTCTACGATTACCAGACCGACGGCAAACTGAACACCCAGGAATTTATCCGCCAGATGATCTGATGAATACGTTCCTGTTGATCCGAAAATTGTGGCCCTTCGTCCGGAGCTACCGGGGAAGTCTGGCCCTGGCGCTCCTGCTGACGACCATCGGTGCCTTGCTCGCCCAGGTGACGCCCCTGGTGATGGAACACACCGTTAATACCGTTCAGAAGTTATTGAAACAACCCATTGACAAACAGGAGGTAAGCTGGGTGGTTGGGACGCTGGTGGTGATTCTGCTGGCCAAGGAAGTGCTGAGTTTGCTGGTGCAACTGGGGCAGAAATTCCTGAGCGACCGCATCCGGTTTCGGATGGCCGCCGACCTCTACGATTACACCATTCAGCGGATTGTTTCTTACCACCTGTCCTTTTTTGCGTTGGGCCAAAACCAGACCGGGAAGCTCGAAAAACGCATCGACAAGGGCATCGAGAGCCTGACGAAAACTGTCAAAAACCTGTTTGTGGATATTGTGCCGATGCTGGCCAATGCCGCTTTTGCGCTGATTCTGATTTACAACAAGAACGTCGGGGTGGGCGTTGTTGCCACCCTCGTGCTGCCGGTTTATGCCTACATCAGCCGGGAACAGACCAACCGCCAGAAGCAGATTCGCCGAAATATTCAGGAAATCCGGGAAAACAAGGCCAATGCGTTGTTTGGGCTGCTCGAATCCATTTTCGTGGTCAAATCCTTCGTACGGGAAGGCTACGAACAGGGCCGCCAGCACGACCTGAACCACCGGCTGGCCGAGAACGAAATCCGCCACCACCGCACCAATTACCTGTTTGACGGTCTGAAAAGCGTTGCCGAGCAAGTGGGAATCGTGCTGGTTTTTGTCGTAACGATCTATTTTGTCCTGAATCGCCAGATGTCGGTTGGTGCCATTTTGCTGCACATCATGCTGTTCAACAACGTGTCGGCGCCGGTTCGGCACCTGCACCGCATCTACGACGAGTATACCGAGGCCCTGGTGTATGCCGAAGGATTTTTCGATATGATCGAGAATAACACCTACGTGCTCCAGCGCGGTTCGCTGAAATCGACCACCTGGAAGGGCCATTTTGCCCTTCAAAACGTGGATTTTGTCTATCCCAACGGCAAACAGGCTTTGCGGAACATCACGCTCGAACTGCAACCCGGCAAGGTGACGGCCCTGGTGGGTTTGTCGGGGGCCGGGAAAAGCTCGGCGCTGAATCTGCTGGCCGGTTTTTATGACCCGACGCGGGGCCGCGTGCTGCTCGATGGCCAGCCGTTATCGGACTACGACAGCGAGTTTGTTCGGGAAAATGTCGGACTGGTGTTGCAGAAAAACCACATTTTTGCCGGCACCGTCGAAGAAAACATCCGCTACGGCAAGCTCGACACCCCGTTTGAGGCTGTGGTCGAAGCCGCCCGCCAGGCCAGTCTGCACGATCAGGTGTTGCAATTGCCGCAGGGCTACCAGACCGAAGCCCGCGCGTTGTCGGGTGGTCAGCAGCAGCGGATTGCGATTGCCCGGCTTTTCCTGAAAAACCCGCCGGTGCTGCTGCTCGACGAACCTACCGCCAGCCTCGATGCCATTACGACCGAACAGATCAAAGATAGTCTCGATGCGATCAAGCAAAACCGGACGGTTTTGATCATTTCGCACAACATCAGCCAGATCATGGACGCCGACCAGATTTATGTGATGCAGGAAGGGGAAATCGTGGGTCAGGGAACCCACGAATCGCTCTACCGCGAAGGCGGTTTGTACCGCGACATCATTGATTCCAACGCTCGATCGATGAACCTGACCCGTTTGGCGGCCACGGTTCTGGGGTAAGAAAAACCGCATTTGAGTCATGAACCAACCGATACGAGGATACACGCTGACCCAGTGGGTGGGGTCGGGCGGGATGGGCGAGGTATACCAGGCCTACCACACCGCGACGCAACGAACGGTGGCCATCAAGCTGTTGAGCCGCATGGAGCAGGCCGAACGGTTTAGGAACGAAGCCGCCGTTCAAGCTTCCCTGCGGCATCCGCACATTGCGCTGGTGTACGAATTTTTTGTGGAAAACGGCCTTTCCTGCCTGGTGCTGGAATACATCGAAGGGCCAACCATCGAGCAGTACATCCGAAAAAATGGGCCTTTTCCCGAAGAAACCGCCTGGAAATTGCTGGCCCAGATTGCCTCGGCGCTGGAGTATCTGCACAGCCGCGACATCGTTCACCGGGATTTGAAAGCGGGAAATATCAAAATTGCCCGACCCGGAAAAGCCAAATTGCTGGATTTTGGACTGGCGCGGGCGGCTACTTCACCGAAATTGACGCACGAGGGTCACCTGATCGGTACGGCCTCTTCGATGGCCCCCGAGCAGTTTTCGGGCCGGAGCAGTTCCGCGTCCGACTGCTGGGCGCTGGGGGTTTTGCTGTATGAAATGCTGACGGGGCAGCCCCCGTTTGGCGGAAACACGCAAAGCGAAACCGGCCGCCGGATTCAGAAAGGCGATTACCTCGCTCCCCATAAGCTGAATCCCAGGCTGTCGAAGGCCAGTGAGCGGCTCATCGACCGGCTGTTGACGGTGTCGCCCGACCGCCGGATGACCGCCCGGCAGGTGCTGGAGGCCCTGCATCACCCGGCTTTGCTGAACGCTCCCGACTGGATGGGCCCCGTTCGGAAGTGGTGGGATCGGGTGAAGCCTTGAATTGGTGGCAGAAATCGTGTAGTTTTAAACGGCTAACCCGTTTGCTCCATGGCTGTCCGATTTCTATCCGTCTTCTTTTTCTTATTCGTATTCTCCGGAGCCTTCGCGCAAAAACCGTCCGGGCCAACCTTCAAGGTGGTTCCGTTGGGGGTGAAAGGCGGTATCGACGAAAGTAATCTTTCGGCTTATCTGCTGGCACCGCAGGGAACGGATGCGTACATCTGCCTGGATGCCGGAACGCTTCATGCCGGGATTGAGAAAGCGGTTCAGAATCAGGTATTTAAAGTGAGTTCAGAATCCGTTCTGAAAGAATATATCAAAGCCTACCTGATCAGCCACGCCCATCTGGATCATTTGTCGGGCCTGATCATCAACTCGACGGAAGACGCCCGGAAGCCGATTTATGCGATGGCGGCTTGCCTTGACGTCCTTAAAAAGAATTATTTCAACTGGAAAAGCTGGCCCAATCTGGCCAACGAAGGGGATCAGCCGGCGTTGAGCAAATACCGCTACACGGTTCTTTCGCCGGCGAACGAAATTTCCATCGAAGCGACGGGTCTGAGCGTGCGAACCTTTCCGTTGAGCCACGGAAACTCGTACCAGAGCGCGGCTTTTCTGATCCGAAACGGCGCGCATTACCTGCTGTATCTGGGTGATACCGGCCCGGATTTAATTGAGAAATCGACGTATTTGTCCCAACTCTGGCAGGCGGTTTCTCCGCTGGTTCAATCGAAAAAGCTAAAGGGATTATTGATCGAAGTTTCTTATCCGAACGAGCAACCGGATAACCAGTTGTATGGGCATTTAACCCCCAACTGGCTGATGCACGAACTGACGGCGTTGAGCAAATTGACCGGTGCAACAGCCCTGGACGGATTGCCGGTTGTGATTACCCACATCAAACCGGCCGGAACCAACGAGGCCGTGATTAAAAAGCAGCTTCGGGAAAGCAACACGCTGAAACTAAAGCTGATCTTTCCCGAACAGGGAACGCTTCTGGAATTTTAACATTTTTCTTATCCCATGTTTCCATTTTGGTCAACGGTTTTATTCGCCTTGCTGATGGTAACCGGTTTCCTGCTGCTCTTCAAAAGCATTGGCAGATTGATCCGGGTTTATACAGCCGGAACAAAAATTGAAGACTCGGCGCTGGTGCCGGATTTTGAATTTCCGTTAAAAGAGCCCGGCGCGTACGAAATCGCGGTCAAACGCCCTTCGTTAACCGGTATTATTCCGACGGATATTCCGTTTGAAGTGTCCGATTTAATGACGGGAAAAACCGTGGCCGTGCATTCGTTTGTCAACCTGCTCGGGCAGCGGAAAGATGGGTCGGGCAGCCGGATTGTTCCCATTGCTGAATTTAAAATTGAACAGGAAGGTCGTTTTAAGCTGACGAATCCGCAAACTGGTCGGTTTAAAGAGAGAGATTCCCTGATGGTGATGCCCAAAACCGGTAGTCGGGGGTTTCTGATGATTTTTGCGGTTTTATTTTCGGCCATTCTCTTCATTGGCGGGCTGGTGTTTTTTATTCTATCGCTGGTGGAGAAGTAAAAACCATACGCTCCTGCTTTATAGTTTGGCCGCGATCGGTCAGGTAATTTTATGAAATTATGCCAGAAAGGTTTGATTATCAGCGTGTATTGTTTCGCTAATTCCACAGTGATTCTGACAATCCGGACATTATAACAAAACCGGAAAGGGAATAAAAATTCCTGATTAATTTTAATCAAAAACCGTATTTATTTGTGAGAATACCGCGTATTTTTGCTCTTCACTCGTAGTTTCATTCCACACACTTCCAGTCAAAATTCCCGTAACACTTCCATCTCTAACAGACAATGAAAGAAGCGCGCAGGTTGGTTCAGGCGAAAGCTGATGGCCTTCCTGTAGTGATACATGGTGTAGTTTTTAGTCATCTAAACGAGATATAACCCTCAGAATCAGAACGGGAGAAGTGAGCCGGAGAGAGCAGGCACCCATCAAATCTGCGTGTCCATCTACATCCTGCCGACAACAGCGATTATGCCCTGTTTCCCTTAGTAGAAATACCCGAAAGTAGGTATTGTTAGCCTGTGTGGTATGGCTAATTTTACCTTGTTTACCAAAATGCGAATTAGGTAATATAGAAGTATGGCCTGGCCAGAAGCGGCCCTCGGCCGCGGGCGTTTTTTATTTTCACATTTTTTCAAAAAAGGTGATAACCTGAGTCCGGTTACGGACATGGATGGGTACAAAATCATTTTCTATATGCGATCGATCGTCTTGTTTTGCCTTTGTCTTGTCAGCCTGACTACGCTTCAGGCTCAAACTCAACCCACTTTCCATGTCATCATGATCGGGGCTACCGAAGATAAAACCCTGGCCCGGGCCTGTCAACTGGATATTCTTCGCTTCCACGAGCAGTTCAGTAAAATTGCCGAAAGCATTGGCTATGTCTATAAGCCGGGCGTGTTGGTGAAAGAAAATTTCAGCAACGATGCGATCCGGAAATCGATCCAGGGATTGACCTGTGGTGCGGAGGATATTGTCGTTTTTTACTACACCGGGCACGGTTTCAACCTGAGCAAATATGCCGGAAACTTCCCGATTATGGCAATCGATACGACTGGCGACGGAAACTTTCCACTCATGCTCATTCATGAGGAATTGATGAAAAAGAAGGCCCGGTTTTGCCTCACCATTGGCGATTGCTGCAACAAAGTGATCGATGAGAACGTCCCCCAGGACCGGTCAATGGTGAAAGGTACGGCGTGTAATCCGGCTATTTTTCGCCAGTTATTCCTGCAGCAGCGGGGGGGCGTCATTGCCGCCAGCAGCAAACGGGGGCAGGTTTCGGGGGCCGCTCCGGGGGGCAGTTTTTATACCTGGTCGCTCCTGCAATCGATCGATTATGCCTGCCATTACAACGAACGGGTGACCTGGGAGCAATTGCTCGACGATACCCAAACCCGGATGTGGAGCATTCAGGCAGCCCGCCAGGCCAAACAGGAGTCGATCTTCACGGTTGGATTGGCCAGTGACTCCACCGCGACGGCGCCGGACAGCCAGGTGGCAGTGGTTCCGGCCAATCCGACAGCCGCACCATCGTCAGCTTCGGTCGATTCCAACGCGGTTGCTCCCGCCCAGACACCGGTGGTCGCCGTGGCCCCGCAGCCCGCGGCTCCGGCATCGGCTCAACGACCGGATTTTAGCGACGTAAACGGTTTTCTGAACACGCTGGCGGATGAGTCGCTCACCTATGCCGTCCGCACCTCGAAGCAGACGCAGGCCGGGCAGTATTTTGTTCACAACGCCCGGGTAAAAGTATACGTCAACGCGACCCAGGTGGCGCTGATACCGCTGGATCAGTTGATGAGCCGCTATTCGACGCTGGCAAAAAGCATCCGGCAGGTCAACATCGTGGAGCGGCTTTCAAAACTGGATCCATCGGGCCGCTTTTACACCGAAGTTGCCGTGCAGGAAATCTGGAATCAGTAAGTGATACAGTGCTGATTGATAAAACTTTACAGAATAACCCCATCCCTATGAAATTCTTTTTTCTGCCCGTCTTGCTGAGTCTGATGCTGACCGGAGTCCAATCGGTATCGGGGGCCAACGCCACCACTGCAATTAATCCGGATACGCTGACCCGGCAGCAACTTCAGGACTTTGGCGAAGAAGCTAAAATCCGGATCAAGGCCTTCGTAGACTACCTGGGAATCATCGCGGACAAAGACCGTCCCTTCGATGAGCGCAATGGAGCCATCCGGCAGGCCCTGCTGATGTTCAAAAAAGATGTCAGCGTTGAGGTTTCCAATATCAATACGGGGGGGCGCACCATTTTGCCATTGCGGCAATATCTGGAAAAGATCAAGGCACTCAAATACGATAAAGTGCAGATTACCAACTTCGAATCGGTCCGATTGGATGATTGGAAAAAACAGCCTGATGGATCTTACCAGGCAACCGGGCTGTTTTTTCAGGCCTTCAAAGCCTGGCGAAATGGCGTCCCGGTTTATCAGGATAAAACCACCAAGAAGATAGAAGCGGACCTGCGGGTGCGGGAAGACCCCTTCTACAAGGAGAAAAACTGGATGGTTTTGTTGGGAAATATCACGGTGGATGCCACCGTTCGGGACGATAACTAATTGCACACAACGCGAATGACAATTTGGCAAATACTAATGGGAGTTGTTCCGCTGCTGGCGGTTTTGAGTCAGACGTCGGCGGTTATCGAAGGGCCACGAACGATGGAATCGGCCGATACGCTCCGGCAAGCCGGGGTGACGGATACGCTCAAAAAACCGGCGACAGATTCGCTGACCAGGCTCGCTGCGGATTCGGTGGTCCGGCCGGCCTATCTGTCCGTGGTGAGCCGGCCCGCCGAACCCTTCATGATTCAGCGCGTGGCTTTTGTGAATGATTTTCTGCACCGGCTCAATTACCAGCAAACGCCGACGCAGCAGGCTTTCGATTCCCTGAGTCGGCTGACCTACCCGCGGGAACGCTACCTTCGGATGCTTTTCAACGAAGACGACCCGCGGCTGAATGTGCGCTCGGGCCGACACAGCCCGGCCTATCAAACCCTGGTGGATGAGTTTGTGTCAACGATCGCAACCGACACGGCCGCCGTTTTGCTGCCGAAGGACACAGAGGAGTTATTTGGCGAAGTAGAATACGCGGTTTTGTATAAAAATACACCCCAGAAGGTTACCCTTTTTCTGAAAAGAAACCGGACGGATTCCTATTCGGACTGGAAAATTATCGATGCGGAGGCTCCGTTTCTGAAGGCTTCGCGGACGGATACCATGCGGCTGGATACGTCCCGACGCAACGATCGTTCGCTGTTTATCAGTTCTGAAACGCACGAAACCCGGTTTTTGAACCTGTACAAATTTTTGCGCAACCGCGAAAACCTGCTGGCTTTTACGCTTTCAGCCTATCCGGTTAGTAAAACGCTGATCCGACTGTCGAAGGCTGTTCAGGAGGGCAGCCTTACCTTACAACAAACCCAGAAAGTGCATCTGTATCTGGATATTCGCCGGGGCTGGCTGCTCAAACTGGAAGATTTTCACCGGGAAAAAGAGAATGCGGGCTGGCTCATTACCGACCTCTACAGCGTCGAGTACCGAACACCACTGCCTGCCGCCCTGAGCCGGTACATGAAATGGTCTGCATCGTCTAAAAAGTCTGACTGACATGAATAGCATGAAAAACATACTGGTAGGGATTCTGATCGGTGGCTGGATGTCCGGTACGACCGGTTGGGCTGCCCCCGTAAAACCCGCCGGATTCAATCTGGTGAATCCGGCCGTGGCAAACTGGCTGGCGAAGTGGGAAAACCGGGTCAATCGACTCAGTAGCCGGGTCGATTCGGCGGAGACGGACACCCGGAAACTGGCTTCTTTGCAAGACTTTTTTGTGGCCGACACGGTGAAGATTCCGGATTTGCGCCAGCCAGCGGTCATTTACCAGCACGTTTCGCCCCAAACCTCCGCCCGGAACTGGGTCAACGGATTTGCTCAACTGTTCTGGGAAGATGTCTTTCATTTCCAGCTTGAGCCGACCCGGATGCGGCAAATGGCCAAAAAGAAGAACCGCACCCGCCTTGAAGTGACCGCGTCGGTAGCGTTGACGGGCATCCTGAGCGAAGGCCGGCAGCCGCTGCGGCAACGCGACGAGTGGGTGCTTGAACTGGATGCGACGGAGCGGAAGGGAACCTACCAGGATTTGGTCATTCACAGCATCCGGCGGAAAGCCGACTCGGTCGAGCTACCGGGTTTGACCATTGCCAAAGTGGCCGGCTACCACGAGCAGATGCAGCATTGGTTTGTGCGGTTTCTGGCCGACTCTACCCGGCAAACCCAGGCACTTGGTAAACTGAAACAACTGATGCGCTCGGATACGGTGGTGGTCATGACCGGTGAAAAAGCCGATACGCTGACGCTGGCCCAGCTTCTGGCTTTGCGGCTGAGGCCCGAAGCCATCGCCCGGTTCCAGATTCAATCGTTCGACCTGGAATATTGTGATGACTTTATCGAGAACCCCGATAAGGTCGTGGTCGGACAGCTCATTGTGCTGGAAGGCGTCACGGTTTCGGTCGAAAGCCCGCAGATTTACCGGCGCAAACGAACGGATGCCGTGCCGTTTCCGGCCGGTCGCCGGGAGCCCTGGGTTCAGGCATTCAACCTGATCGTTCACTGGAATCAACCGGATCAACTGCGATGAAACACCTGTCAATTTTCGTGCTGCTACTGAGTCTGGCCGTTTTTTTTGGCCCCTCGATTCAGGCCCAGTCGGTCCGGACGGCGCTGCAATGGATGGAACTGGCCGACCGGGAAACCGATCCGCAGAAGGCCATTGGCTACTACCGGGAGGTGCTGAAAATCCAGCCCGATGGCCTGACGGCCGCCGAAGCCTACCACGGAAGCTCAGTGGTTCGCTCGTTGCCCGCCGTGAAAGCATATCGGGAAGCCCTGGAAGACGTCAATCAGGCCATTCGCCGGGACGAGGGGCCGGCCAAATATTACGCTCAGCGTGCGTATATCTACATTCAGTTGAGCGAGTATGAACGGGCCGCCCGCGATTACCAGCAGGCCATCAACCGCGCGCCATCCAAAGCGGATTATTACAGCGGGTTGAGCTACTGCCAAACCAAACACGGCCGGTTCGACGAAGCCGAAACCACGGCCCAGAAAGGCATCGATCTCAACGCCAATTCGCCCTATGCGTATCGAAACCGGGGCCGGGCGCGGTTGCGGAAAGGCCAGGTCGACGTGGCCATTGCCGACTTTCAGACGAGCCTGAAATTGAAACACGGCCAGCTTTTTCGGGTGTATTGCGATCTGGGTGAAGCCTATGAACAAAAAGGCGAATCGCAGCAGGCACTGAAATACTACCAGCAGTCGCTGGACATCGATCCTGATTTTCCGGATGCGCTGGTGGGCAAGGCACAACTGGAGCAGAAATTGAAAATTGGCGGAAAAACCGGTGCGCTGCCGGCTTCCAATTTCAACGGTCGCCGGATGGCGCTGGTGGTTGGCAACTCCGACTACAAGAACGTGAACAGTCTGGAGGGGCAACCCCGAAACGACGCCAAAGCCATGCAAAAACGGCTGACCGACCTGGGCTTCGAAACCATGCTCGTCACCGATGTGACGCGGGAAGGCATCGATAAAACGCTGCTGGAATTTTACAAAAAAGCCAGTAAAGCCGACGTGGCGCTGGTATTTTATGCCGGACACGGCGTGCAGCACCGGGGCGAAAATTACCTTCTGCCCGTCGATGCGCAGCTTAAAAACCCGGAAGACATGGATTTGCAGGCCATTTCGGTGACGAATCTGATCGACGCGATTCAAAAACAGGAGCCCCGGTATTGCATCATTATCATCGATGCCTGCCGCGACGACCCGTTCAGCAAACCCCCCGGAACTACCGCTCCGGCCCGCAAAGACAGCACCCGGTCGGTGCGGCTTTCGGGAGTTGCGGGCGAGCAGCCCCGCCCCGTGTCCCAGGGCGGACTGAGCCGCGGATTCAAGCGGATTCATGTCGAAAACAGCATCAATAACTGCTACGTGGCTCTGGCCACCGCACCCGGCTCCACCGCCCGGAATGGCCCGAAGGAGAATGGATACTATACGGCGGCCCTGCTCGCGCACCTTCGGCGGGGACGACGGATCGGGGATGTTTTTCAGGACGTACGCAGTGAAGTGATTGCTCAAACCCAGAAAAATGGATTTTCCCAACAACCGGAATACATCGACCGAACCGTCGAGCCCCTTGTTCTGTAACCCTAACGCTGATGAGATCTATGAAAAAAAATACGGCTACTGCTTTTTTGTTTTTCCTGTCGCTATGGGGTGGTTCACCGGCGGTTTGGGCTCAGCAACGCTTTACCAGGGGAGACAGTACCGCGTTTATTGTCAATTGCCATACGGCCCTGGAGGACTATACCAGCGCCCTGAACGCAGCCGGTTTTTACTGCCAGTCGCAGGGTGAATTCAACAGCAAACAACAGATTCTGATTGCCCAGTCGTTTGCCGGTAAAGAGACGTTTGTGTTCAGCGATCTGATGGGCGAGTCGTATCCCGTTGAGCAGTATTCGCAGCAGTTTCGCCTGTTCAAGGGCAATGCGGAAACCAATCTCGACCGGGAGAAATACCTGCTCAGCCGCAATAAGGAAGGGAAACTGGTGATGGTTACCTATGTAACCCAAACGACGGAGTTTAACAAACCGGGAACGGCCCGGACCAAACGGACGACCCCGCTGGCGATCCATTTTTCCTTTGATATCCTCACCGGATCGAGCGGTTTTGAGCCGCAGAACTACCGGATTGTCAAGATCGAAAAAGCCGCCGTCATTCCGCCCCAGGCCGTTTCTTTTCCGGTGGATGTGAACCTGTTCGAACTTCGCCAGCGTGAACGCAGCCTGAGCTGGGCGGTTTATCGGTTGGCCAAAAGCATCACGGAAAAACTGCCGGACAAGAGCAAACCGGTGGTGGTAAGGAAGTTTTCGTATGACAACAGCCAGCTCACGAATGCGTTTTCCGACCAGTTGGTGAACGAACTTCGTCAACGGCTAAAAACCGATGAAGGCCTGAGTGTGGTGGCCGACGACCCGGCCCAGGGGCTGGGGATTCGGGGAAGCTACCGGCAACGGGGCGGTCAGGTTGAAATCATGACCGAGCTGTTTGATCCGGCTACGGACAATAGCTTTGCCAAACTCACACCGAATCTGGATCTGCCCGTCACCTGGGTGCAGGAGAAGGGTCTTCAACTGAAACCGGAACAGAACGATGAGGTGATTGCCACCCAGCAGACCATTACGGGCGGAGCGCCACCGGCGTCGGCTCCGCCCGTGGAGGCCAAAACCGAACCCTTTCAGATTACGATGAAGGCTTCAGGGACGGCCCGGAAAAACCTGGAATTCTGGGAAAAAGACACCATGACGGTGCAAATCCGGGTCAATAAGCCCGGCCATGTCCGGCTGCTCTACGTGCAGACCAATGGCGAGGTCGCCCTGCTCTGGAACGACTTCGAGATTAAACCGGGTCAGGAAAACAAGGACATTGTGTTTCCGGATCAGTTTGAGTGTATTCCGCCTTTTGGTCAGGAAACCCTGATTGCTGCGGCATCGACCACCCGGTTTTGTACGGTCGAAACCAAACCGAACGAACACGGCGCAGACATCATCGTGGGAACGTTGAAAGATGCGCTGAAAAACGCCCGGTGTGTGGATCGGGGCATGGCCCGGTTGCCCCAACTGGCCGAGACACGGCTGGTTCTGACGACCCGCAGCGCGGTGGCCCAACGCACGAAATGACGTTTTGAATTCGCCGTTGACCCGGCCATACCTTTTATCTAACCCTGGTCTTATGAAAACCATGCGTATTAATCTGTTGATGGGGATACTGCTCTTTCTGCCGCTGACCCTGGTGGCCCAGAAGGGCAAGAAAAAAAAGGAGGAATCGAAGCGGGAAACAACGGCTCCAAAGCCCGTAGCCCCGGTGGTGCCGGATACGCCGGTGGATGAAGTGCCCCTTGATAAAACCGGAAAAGGGATTATCATCGAGTTTAAACCGCCTTATAAATACATGCTGGTGCTGGCCGAAAACGATGAAGAGGGGCGATATAGCCACGTGTTCATGACCGATTCAACCCTGTTTCCGAAACGCAGGGTGAGCTACTCGAAAGGAATCCGGCGAAAAGTGAAACCCCAGGATTTACTGACGCCGTCTTCGTTCCGGGCCGGTATGGAGATTAGCTTCCATTTCGACCATTACCAGCGGACGTTGCGGAACATCGCCAAAGAATTTTATCTGGATGATGATTATTTCGGGAAGGCCAAAGTCAGCGGTATTCTCGAATTTCGGGATGGAAACCGGGCCATTATCGACGGACAGGAAGTGCGGATGGATCCCAAAGCCGAGGTGAAGGGCCAGGACGAATGGAAAAACAAAACTTTCAACTCGTTTAACCAGATGCAGTTGGGAGCCGAACTGACCGTAACGGGTCGGCGCGATACGAGTGGGGTTATTTTTGTCAAATCCGGCACCATGCGCCCGGTTGAAATCAGTAAGGACGATTTGTTGATGCGCCGGGCCATCAACAAGGCTTTGTTCATGAACAAAGATGTTTTACAGATTGGAAAAGACATGTCGTATCGCTTCGTGACCGAGCGAAACCTGTTTGCGTATGTTAATGATGTGGGGCAGAAGCTGATTCCGGAATACCTGAAATCACTGGACCCCAACCACCCTGATTTTATCAACTTCAAGTTTTATCTGGTTCACGACGATTCATTCAACGCGTCGGCCTATCCCAACGGAACGGTCATTGTGCATACCGGACTGATCAAACAACTGGAAAACGAGGCCCAGTTGGCGGCCATTCTCGGACACGAAATTGCCCACGTTACCCAGCGCCACCACACCAAAAGCTACCGCACAGGCAAAGACTGGCAGGCACTGGCGGATTTCGGCAGTACCGTGACCGGCTACCAAACCGGCAGCGATGTGCCGGCCAAGTTGATTCAGGCGGCCAAAGACATGTACCACAGCAGTTATAACCGCGAACAGGAAACCCAGGCCGACCGCATCGGGCTGCAATACATGTTCATGGCCGGCTATGACCCCCGCCAGGCGGCCAAAGTCTGGAGTAAACTGGCACGGGATGAAAAGGAAGCCGGTGAATCGCCGGAGGAAGCCGCGGCCCTGCAATACGTCATGAACGCTTCGGAGACCGGCGAACAACGGCACGACAACAGCCAGCGGGCCTCCGACCTGGCAGCTACGGGCTATGCGTTGAGAAGCCAGAACTACGCCATGCTCGCGTTCCGGAATGTGGCGGCCAAAAAAGGCGAGTCGGTATATTCGTCACACCCGCGCTCCCTCGACCGGTTCAACCACGTGAACTTCCTGCTTTCGACGGCCTTTGCCTACACGGATTTTAATACGCTGGAAACCAACGAGCCTGACTTCAAAAAGGTGCAGACTCAGCTTAAGAAAATCGTCGTTCAGCCCGCAGCGGGGGTGAAAACACCGGACAAGCCCGGTGACAAAAAGAAGAACTCTAAAACACCGGGGAAGAAACCCGCGAACAACCGGGGGAAAACATTCGTAAAACCGCAGTAGCCCTATGCGCATCGTAGCCCTTCTCTGTCTACTCTGTTTCGCCGGCCCGTTGACGTCACCGTCTCTGGGGCAGGCGAAACTGCATTTCATCGTTTTTGCCGACACGGATGATCCGACCCTCGGCGACGCCAATCGCAAAACGTACAATTACCTGACCGGCAATTACGGACCCAACGTTGCCCGATACGCCGGTTTATCACTCGAAATGGCGGCCTATAGCGGGGCCAAATGCCTGGCCACCGAACTGGACCAGAAGCTGGACGCGCTGAAAGTGGACTCCGACGATGTGGTGCTGTTTTACTTTATCGGACACGGCTGGAACAACCGCCAGAACGAGTATCCCTCCCTGATTTTTGGAAAAGCCAACGCCGACCGGGCCACGCTGGAAACCAGTTCCCGAAATCTGCAAACGATTTACGAACGGATTCTGGCCAAAAAACCGCGTCTGGCGCTGGTGATTGGCGAAGCCTGCAACAAAGAAAGGAGCGATGAGCCGCCCGTCACCAGCAAACGTGAGGCCATTCCGATGGATGCGCCGGAAAGTGCCGATGCCGCCAAATACAACGCATTGTTTCGGAATTATGCCGGGAGTTTGATTCTGAGCAGTTGCAAACGCAACCAGTATTCCTTCAGCGATCCGAAAGGCGGCTGGCTGGGGGTTTCCTGGCAGGTGGCGACCAACCGGCTGCTGTCGTCGAAAACAAAGGAAAAACCGACCTGGGACCAGTTTGTAAAAACCGTTGTCAAACTGACCGAAAGTGCGGCTGCGAAGAACAACCAGAACCAGAATCCGCAGCTACAGATGGCTATTCGCCCCGTCCAGGGAGGAGGGGGCGGTGTTCCGCCAAAACCGCCGGTTTCGCCCATACTAACAGATCAAGCGCCCTGCCCGCCTTTGGACAGCTACGTAAACGAGACGGCCCTGGCCGGTATTCGGGAAGATTTGCCGCTGTTGAAGCGGATGGACGAGGAAATCAGCACGGACAATGCCGAGCAGTTTGCCGAAAAATTCGACACCTTTTACCGCAACCAGAAGAATTTCTATGATTCCCTGAACCAGATGCTTTTCTACGAGCAGGCCGATATGCCGGAACGTTGCCGGGCTGGTTTTCAACAGGATACACGCTGGGTAAAGCCCAAAACGACGGAAATTATCCGGCGGTATCAGATCGTGGTCAAAATGAGTAAAGAACCCCAGCAACTTGTGGCCCAGGCCCGGAGCGAATTGCCCTCGCTCATCCGTCGGCTGGAGGAAATTCTCGAAAAACTGGATAAATAATCGCGCACTCAACACCAATTTTCTCTCGTTAAAAACAAATCACGTTTACTATGAAAGTTCTCTTTACGTTAGCTGCATGGCTTTTTGTGGTTCCCCTGACGATGGCTCAGGTTTCGTCGCAGCCGGTTGTGAGCGTGTTTCCGTTCAAAGGAAACTACAGCGACCGGGTCACCTCGGCCGTTTTTTCGGGTCTCACGAGTTCAAGACGGGTTAAAACCGTCGATTCGTCCACCCTGGATGAGATTGTTCAGCAGCAGAAAAAGTCGCTGGACGACAAATACGATCAGACCAACGCCATTCAGGCCGGGCAGTTGGCCGGGGCTCAGTTCATGATCAACGGCGAGGTAACGGCGGTGAATTTCAGTAACCAGCGGATCGGGAATGTGACCTATTATAATTGCAATGTGGAAGCCAAGGTGCAGGTGACCGACCTCGAAACCGGCGTCAGTGAGTTTGAAACGCTTCAGAGTTCGTCCAGTTCCAGCAGCAATTCGGATCAAGATTATCTGGTCAATATTGCCATGAGTTCCCTGATGTCCAAGGCGGAAAGTTTTGCCCGTCGAAAATTTCCGGCCAGTATGCAAATTCTGGAAGTACTCGAAAAAAGCGAGAAAAAAGGTATCATCAGCTTCCGGGTCGAAGGCGAGGGGCTGACCTCGAAAGCATCGGCATCGGACGGAGACGAGCTTCCGTTTCCTTTTCCGCTGCCGGGTATGCGCACGCGCATCATCATCACCAACCAGCGCGAAGTAGTTCGCCCGGATGGAACCAAACGGATTGTGAATGAGGAAGTTGCTTTTGCAAAAATTAAAAAGGTCGAAGATGGTGGTACGGCTTTGTGTACGGTGACCGAAGGCGGAAAGAAGCTGCAGGAATTGTGGGATAAACAGGCCCGGCTGATGCTTAAAACCACCAATTAAAGAAGAGACGATGATGAGATTCCGATTGAGTGTGCTGTCGGTTTTGATGGGGAGTTGGCTGGTGTGTGCCACGGTTTTCGGGGCTGTGGCCGAACCGCCGGTAGCGGTCGTTGTGAAGACGGGGAGTGCCCAGGACCTGACGTCTGTCATTCCGGTTTTGCAGGGATTGCTTCGCGAGCGGAAATTTTCGGTCGTATCGGGTTCGCAGGCCGGCGAGGCCGGGTGGCGGATCGAAGTCAGTTGTTTGACGGATAAATGCCCGCTGGATGCGTCGGTGCCGCGGGTGATCATCAAACTGGAAGCCTTCGACCCCGAACTGCCGGAGCCGGTCGCCATTGTCAGGGCTCCCCATTGTAGTGTTCAATCGATTGATCAGGCGGCTTCCCAGGCGGTTACGATTCTTTTCAAAGGCCGGGGGGCGTATGAACGCGACCGGGAAGCGTTTTTTCGGCAGATAGGCTTTCATTTTTCCGGAAAACAGGCGGCAAAACCGGTGTTGGCCGTGCGGGATACCGTTGGCCCGCAAATTGATGTGATCAGCCCTTCGCTGCCGGAAGCGGCCCGGGGCATGGCCCGGTTGGCAAAGGCTAAAACGGGTGAGGTCACCATCATCGGGCGGGTCACCGATCCCTCGAAGGTCGATCGGCTCACGCTCAACGGCCAGTCGGTTGCGCTCGACGAGAAAGGGACGTTTCAGCCGGTGGTGCAACTGACCGACCGGGGCGACTACCCCATTCTGATGGAAGCGTATGATGCGGTGGGCAACGTCAGTCGGCTGGAATTTACGCTGACGCCCCAGATGGCCCAGCGGATTGCGGCTGCGAAGTCGGCGGTCGATAAACGGCTGGCGTTGGTGATCGGAAACGGTGGGTACACGGGCGTACCAGCGCTGGGCAATCCGGTCAACGATGCCGACGCGATGGCCAGCTCGCTGACCAGCCTGGGATTCAGGGTGATCAAATGCACGAATGTCGACCGGATTGCTCTCATCAGTGCCATCAATACATTTGGAGAGGTGCTGAGCAAGGAGAAGTATACGGTCGGGATGGTCTATTACGCCGGTCATGGCGTTCAGCGCAACGGGTTGAATTACCTGGTGCCGGTGGAAGTGACGAAACAGAGTGATGTTGAATCGGAATGTGTTGGCTTGCAGCATATTCTGAATAAAATGGAAGCCGCCAACACCCGCGTCAACATTCTGGTGATGGATGCCTGCCGAAACGATCCGTTCGTCAAACCGGTCCAGCAACGGGATGCCGGCAATTCGGGCGGGCCGGCGTCGATTAAAGCCCCAACCGGCACGCTCATTGCCTTTGCCACCGCGCCCGGCAGTACGGCCGCCGACGGAACCGGTAAAAACGGCACCTACACCGAAAGTTTGCTGCAACACATTCAGAAGCCCAACGTCTCGATTGAGTCCGTATTCCGGCTGGTGCGCACGGATGTGATGCAGAAAACGAACAACGAACAGATTCCGTGGGAGTCGACTTCGCTGACGGGCGACGAGTTTTATTTCCGGCGTTGAAAATTAACGAGTTGGCCGTCTACGTACTGACCTCCTCAGGGAAATCTTTTACAGGGATTGTGCTCGTTTACGCTGCATGATGAAACTTAAAATCAAGAAAAAAGCTGGAAATTTGTAGCGGCCAAGCAACAAAAAAACAGCCCCGTAATGATTGAATATTACTCACCAAAAGTAGGAAAAATCTGCCAATCCGCCACTCAACAAGCAGGAGGATTATGGTACTTAGCCCGCCTGAAAATGCTCTTTGCGCTCATTTTCAGTTTGATAAAAACGCGTAGTTTACAGTTTGCTGAATTGGCTACCAAACTCAATAACCGAAATTCGAAATAGTATAACAAATAGTTTCATGAAAGCTAAAAATCAGTAACTTATAGATTTCTATCACTACTTATGAAAACCAAAATTTATTAAACGGCAGCACTTATTTTTATGTAACGCAAATGATTGTGTGTAAGTATAATAATAATCTGGGGTACTTAGAAAAGAAATTAATATACTTAGAAAAAATACTTAAATGAAACATATTTTTTTAGAAATAAAAAAATATGTTTGTAATATTGGGAGTTCCTTAAATCAAAAAAAGCAAAAATCAAAAGGATTTTAAGCGCCTTCTGCGATGAAGAAGAAATGATACGGGAGTTTTTAGAATTACCGTTTGGCATTCCCTCTCCGATACATTAAGCCGGGTGTTTCGATTCCTTAATCTGTGTCAATTAGAAAATTTGTTGACTAACTGGGGTCAGCAGATTTCGTAACGATTGATGCCATTGCCAATTTGGTCATTGATAAATAGGCCGATTATATCATTAGCCTGAAAGCGAATCAGGATGGGCCGTACGGGCCAGTAGTCGATTGGTTTGAGCGGTCAGGTTTGTCTTTGCCAACTACTGTTGGTTGTACATTGGATTATGGAAGGGGCTGAAAACTGAATTTTGATGGTGAATCAGTCCTTAGAGTCAAAAATTATGGTCTAATAACAGCATTTCACTTTAAAAAAAATGAGTAGATTTTCAAAAAAAAGTATTTCAACTGGCGAATAGTTATTTACCACAAGTTCTTGTGTGTATTAAAACATAAAAAATGTCATGAAAGATATTCATTTTTATCTACTTTTTAACTAGAAAGTAGATAAAATATTTTTCAATACAATACTTGGAACTAAACTGGTTCATTAAGATTGATAATATCCATAATTAGGTTTTTTTTAAAAAAAATTGGATATTTATTGCAAATAATTCAATTTTATCACTAAATTCGTTTGTGGAATAACCCGGTAGAATTAAAAAGTACATGAATTTTACTTTTTAAAAGTAAAGCACAATTATGTTCCCGGTTCTGTAAAGCAATTTCACTTTTATTGTTAGTATACAAGTGATTTGTTGGCGTAAGGGATACATTAAATTGGTAAAATTCTTTGAGACTTAATAGTTAAAACTACTTAAGTATGGCCCTCGGAGTGCCAGTTTCTAAAATTCAACATTGTAAATTCAAAAGAATTAAAATGTTGAGTTTGTAACGCATATTAATAAGAGTTTAAAAGGATTTATATTAGTCGTATTTCATTTTTTCTACGTTCCATTATAATAATGGGACTGAACGGGCGAAGCCTTGGAAATTAATGAATTTTATCTGCTACATTCCATCTTACAATGTAACTTTCTGAAAACTAACACTAAATGGGTATAGGTATTATAAACACAATTAAAGAAATAGAAAAAGTCATTTTCATTGGATGTTTCCTTGTCTTTCAATTATCATCCTGCAAAAGTGTTAAACCACCCCCGCCCCAATTCGAGTATTTTCAGAGTAAAGATTTAACCTTCCCGGCTTCTATCGAAACCGCTGTTCCCCAGATATCTAAAATCCAGAAAGGGGATATTCTCGGCATTATCGTGAGTAGCTTAAATAAGGAATCCAATGAGATACTCAATTTTTACAATGTAAGCTCATTGCCACTTGCCACCTTTTCGCCGGGCGCTGCCGGCGCCGGCAATCAGCCGCTGGGGTATCCCGTAGATTCGTTGGGAAATGTGTCCATGCCGCTCATTGGCAAGCAAAAGCTGGAAGGGTTGACCTTGCAACAGGCTGAGGAAAGAATTAGGCTTGAAGTTGAAAAAACGCTCAAGGATCCGGCGGTCAACATTCGGTTTATGAATCACAAATTTACGGTTCTGGGTGAAGTGGGGAACGTTGGTACATTTAATTTACTGAATGATCAGACCACCCTGATTGAAGCCATAACAGCAGCCGGGGATTTGACGGTATATGGAAAAAGAGATAGCATTACCGTTATCCGGTCGGTGAAAGGGAAACGGGAAATCGGGAAAGTAAGCCTGCGCAACCGCGAAGTTTTTACATCTCCGTATTTCTACGTCAAGCATGATGACATTATCTATGTGGAGCCTACGAAGGATAAGACGCTTCCGCCCCAACCGCAACCAACCAGTTTATTTGTTCAGCGAGCACCCATTTATTTGAGTTTATTTACGACATTTCTATCGGTATTTTATTTGATATCGCGATTTTGAGACCATCGCACAAGGTAATCTTTCAGGAACGGTTACATTGTCTACCTGCGTTCGGTTATTGAAAATTTGACTATGAGCAACACTGAACAGATTTTTGAAGAAGATGATGATACTGATATTCTTGGTTACGTCTTTAAATATCTGCGTTACTGGTATTGGATTGTTTTGGCTCTGGGCTTAAGTTTTACCTTTGCTTATGTATACCTGAAACAATACACGCCGATTTATCAGGTAAATGCCACACTTTTGATCAAGGATGAGAAAAAAATGAACGCCGAAGTGCTCGAAAAACTGGACATGGGCGGTCGGAGTAAACTCGTAGAGAATGAAATCGAAGTGTTGAAATCAAGGGCATTGATTAGACGAGTCGTAGATGACCTGAATTTGATTGTAACCTACTGGAAAGAAGCAAAAGCACGGGATAATGAATTGTATACAGATAGCCCGATTGTATTGAATACGACAGAATTAACGGCTTTTGCATACGGCAATCCTCTATACATTAAAGTAGAGTCCGGCAATAAATATCAACTGTTGGACAACGAGCAGAATACGATAGGAACGTTTGAATATAACCAGTTGGTAAAATCCAAATACGGTAAATTCCGGGTATCTGATCGGGACAGTCTCAACACCGTATATACTACACCGATAAAGGTTGTTTTTCAGGATCGCGACGGTTTGGTAAACGGTTTAATCAGTGGATTGCAGATCGCACTTCTCAACCCCAAGAGCACACTCATTTCTCTGGGGCTCGAAACTGCGGTGCCGGCAAAAGGCAAAGATATCCTGATGAAGTTATTGGATGAATATGCCTTTACGTCATTAGAAGATAAAAACCGGGAAGCTACCAATACGCTTCGTTTTATTGAAGAAAGATTGAAACTGGTTACGGCAGAATTGGGTGGGGTTGAACAAAATGTGGAACAATTTAGAAAAACGAAGGGTGTCGGCGATTTAAGCTCGGAAGCAAATTTATTCTTGGGAAAAGTCGAAGAAAATGATTCAAAACTGAATGAACTCGATATTCAGTTAAAAGTTCTGGATGGGATCGACGAGTATTTGAATAGTTCCCAGGTAGGTATTGTGGCACCGGCTACGATGATGGGGGTTAGTGATCCAGTCCTGACTTCTTATATTGCGCAATTATCGCAATTGGAAATAGATCGGAGTAAACTGGCCCAAACCGTTCAGCCGGGCAACCCCTATCTGGAAACCATCAACAGCCAAATGCGGAATGTGAAACAAGCGATTCGTGAAAATCTAAATAACCAACGGGCTAGTTTAAATGTGACGAAACGCAGTTTAATTGAATTAAATAACCGGTTTGAAGGTGCAATTTCAACCATTCCACGGAAAGAACGAGAATTTGTAGGTATTAAAAGACAGGCAAATATTAAAGAAGATTTGTACTTATTGTTGTTAAGAACGCGCGAAGAAACGGCTTTATCATATGCGTCCACGGTTACTGACAGCCGACTGGTCGATGTTCCCTTCACGACCGGCGGAGCCATCCGACCTGATAAAAATAATATCTACTTAATTGCTCTTTTATTAGGCCTTTCAATACCGATCGGGCTTATTGCCATCAAAGAGATGCTAACCAATACGGTTCAGTCCAAAAAAGAAATTGAAAAGAGAACCGGCTTGGTAGTTTTTGGCGAAGTAGGCATTAAACCAAAAGAAGAAAAAGGAGAAATCATTGATATAAAAAGCCGTAGTTTTGTTAGTGAACAGATTCGGATGCTTCGTTCTAACATGCAATATCTATTTTTAGATACCAAGGAGGGCGTCGGAAATACGATTATGATAACATCATCTACAAGCGGAGAAGGGAAGAGTTTCATCGCACTTAATTTCGCAGCTTCTTTGGCTTTTCTGGACAAAAAAGTAGTTATTATTGGCCTGGATTTGCGGAAACCCAAAATACAAGAATATCTACACATTAGTAATAAGGTGGGTATGTCGAATTACCTGATCGGGAAAGCCGAGATTGAAGAGGTAATTCAAAGTACCTTAATTGAAAACGTTTATTTGATCCCCAGTGGCCCCATACCTCCTAATCCCTCCGAGTTGATAGCCAATGGCCGGATTATAAAACTGATCGAAATTCTGAGACAATCTTTTGACTATATTTTAATCGATACTCCCCCAGTTGGTCTAGTAACTGATGCTACGCTTCTGTCAGCTTACACGGACGTTTGTTTTTATTTAGTACGTCATGAGAAAACACCCAAGCTCTATCTGAACACGATAAATGACCTGAATAAGAAGAAAGTATTTAAATCCCTCAATGTGATTTTTAATGCAGTCAATTACAAAAACTCCTCTGATTATGGCTATGGTTATGGATACGGGTATGGCTATGGAAACGGGGGATATTATGCTGAAAAAACAACCCAGAAAAGCTGGTTCAATCGATTTATAACGAAGGATTAATGTGATCCTCAACTATTGACACTAGTTGTCCACCCTTAATAAAAATTGAGAGTGACAAGTCAAAGTTTTAATATTACAAGCGTATTTCTGTTTACCTATAGTTTCCCTGTCCTACCTATAAAATGTTTTACAGTCTGTTTACCTTAAAGGGTGAGCGCTCACTAGAGTCGGATTTTCCGAAAGAGAAATTCGATCCAATAAATTCGATCTCATCCGGTAACGGATTTTTACAAAAGAAAATACCTGATTATTTATTGAATTTTGCCAATAAGCCTAACTGGACCTGTGTACAACTAGAAGAGATCATACAAAACACATTTCATCGGAAAGTTGATAATTTGTACCTTGATGAGATCCTCTTAAAATCGGATAATCCTAATCTGATTTTCGAAAGAGTTCGCCAATACTTATCGCCCGATGGTTATTTTGCTTTTAGAATAGTCACGGCGGAAAATATAAAATTCAAAATTCAGGAGCGGTTTTCTTCCAGCATATTCAATATTTATTACCCATTTCACTTTTTATCCAGAAGGGTTCTGCCTAAGCTCAAAGGATGTCGAAAAATTTGCCGGTTACTGACAATACCCATCGACGTTTCTAAAGCCGAGATAATGGGTCGGCTTATTTATAAAGGTTTCAATATCATCGATTTGGTAGAGACCGATTACGAAACGGTCATTATTACGCAGCCTAGTAGCGTTTCTAATCCCAGTATTTCAAATCCTGAACCCAATGAAGGGTTTCTTTTTAAGATGAAACGTCTGGGTGAAAATGGGAAAGGAATCACCGTTTATAAATTTCGTTCAATGCATCCCTACGCTGAATACGTACAGGACTATTTACACCGAAAAAATGGGCTGGAAGCGGGGGGGAAATTCAAAAATGATTTCAGGGTCAGTACGGGCGGGCGGGTACTCCGCAAATACTGGATCGACGAATTGCCAATGCTATATAATCTGTTAAAAGGCGACATTAAATTAATTGGTGTCCGCCCCATTAGTGAGCATTATTTTAGCTTGTATCCCGAACACGCCCAAGTCATCAGGAAAAAATATAAACCCGGTTTATTACCGCCTTTTTACGCCGATATGCCGGTTACTTTCACGGAGATCGTTCAGTCGGAAGTAACTTATTTGCAGGCGTATGCAAAAGCCCCATTTCAGACGGATCTGCTATATCTCAGGCGGATACTGACCAACATTATTGTTAAAAAAGTACGTAGCAAATAGCTTTTTTAACCGGAAGACCTGACGCCTTCGCCATGAAAACCGACGATCTGGGGACTATCCAAATGGTTGATTTACGAAATCAATACCTGAAAAGTAAAGCTGCGATCGATACTGCAATTCAGGATTGTATCGATTCAACGGCTTTCATCAAAGGACCCCAGGTAGCATCGTTTGAAAAACAACTGGCCACGAATCTGAACATCCCGTATGTGGTTTCCTGCGCGAACGGAACCGATGCACTGCAACTGGCCATGATGGCGCTGGACTTAAAACCAAACGATGAAGTGATCGTGCCGGCGTTTACCTACGTGGCCACTGCCGAAGTAGTTGCCTTGCTCGGTCTAAAACCGGTCATCATTGATGTCGACCCGCGGACGTTTACCATCGATCAGCACCTGGTGGCTGAAGCAATTACCCCCAAAACCAGACTGGTGGTTCCGGTACATTTATTTGGCCAGTGCGCTGATATGGAGGGGATTCTGCAATTGTGCAACGATCAGGATATTGCCGTTATCGAAGATGCCGCCCAGGCCATTGGAGCGACCTACACTTTTCGGGATGGACGCGTAAAAACCGCCGGTGCGCTGGGCGATTTGGGGACAACCTCGTTCTTCCCTTCCAAGAATCTGGGTTGCTTTGGTGACGGCGGGGCGGTTTTCACTAATTCCGAGCAATTAGCTGAGAAAGTAAAAATGATTGCCAACCATGGTCAATCGCGGAAGTATTCTCATGACACGATTGGGGTGAATTCCAGATTAGATTCTATTCAGGCAGCCATTTTAATCGAGAAACTAAAACAGTTGACGACGTATACATACAACCGTCAGCGCGTGGCAGACTTATATGACGAAGCATTGAAAAATTGCGATGCTATTGAAATTCCGTACCGGGCCAGCCATTCGACGCATGTTTTTCACCAGTATACGTTGAAAGTCCCGGCCGACCGCCGGGACGATTTGAAAGCCTACCTGAGTCAGAAAAAAATACCCAGTATGATCTATTATCCGATGCCACTGAACAACCAGAAGGCTTATCAGGGAATCGGAAGGGTAGTCGGTAATTTGAAAGTGACGCAGGATCTGTGTCAGCGGGTTATTTCGTTGCCGATGCATACGGAGTTGTCGGATGCCCAGGTGGCTTACATTGCCGAATCGGTGATCGATTATTTCGCTTAAACCGTGGAATCCGTTTTTATCCATCCGACCGCCGTTGTCGATGAAGGTTGTGAAATTGGTGAGGGGACTACCATCTGGCATTTCTCTCATATCATGCCCGGCTGCATCATCGGCAAAAGCTGTAATATCGGCCAAAACGTGGTGATTTCACCGAAGGTGGTATTGGGCAATAACGTAAAAGTACAAAACAACGTGTCGATTTATACGGGCGTTACCTGCGCCGACGATGTGTTTCTGGGTCCTTCCATGGTGTTTACGAATGTCTCTAACCCGCGGAGTGCCATTAACCGACGTGCACAGTACGAAAAGACGCACGTTGGCAAAGGAGCCAGTATCGGGGCCAACGCGACGATTGTGTGCGGAAATGACATTGGTGAATATGCCTTTATTGGCGCCGGTGCCGTGGTCACCAAACACGTACCGCCTTACGCCCTGGTCATTGGTAACCCGGCAAAACAGTTGGGCTGGATCAGTGAATACGGGCATCGACTGGTTTTCGATGCAGATGGGATCGCAACCTGTCCGGAAAGTGGGGTGTTTTATCAACTGAAAAATGGTGCCCTGTCGATAACCGAGTGAAAAACGTGTATTTCTGTCTCCCATGAAACGATTTGCCCTGATTGGTGCTGCCGGATTTATCGCACCACGCCACTTCAAAGCCATCAAAGAAACCGGTCATGCCGTCGTCACCGCTTTCGATAAATTCGATTCCGTAGGCATCATCGACAGTTTCTTTCCCCAGGCTGATTTCTTCACGGAATTCGAGCGCTTCGATCGACACATCGACAAATTACGGCGTGGAGGCAAGACACCCATCGACTACGTGAGTATTTGCAGCCCCAATTACCTCCATGACGCCCACATTCGGTTTGGGCTACGAAGCGGTGCCGATGTCATTTGCGAAAAACCGCTCGTGTTGAATCCATGGAACATCGGCGCCATCGCTGAAATGGAAAAAGAAACCGGCAAGAAAGTATATAATATTCTCCAACTCCGATTACATCCCACCATTATTGCCTTAAAAAACCGGATGGATAAGGACACATCGGGTAAAATCTACGATCTTGATTTAGCGTATATTACCTGCCGGGGGAAATGGTACAACACCAGTTGGAAAGGGGATAAGAGTAAATCCGGGGGGATCGCCACCAATATTGGCGTTCATTTTTTTGATATGCTTACCTGGATCTTCGGGAAAGTAAACCAAAATACCGTACACGTCCACGAGGATAACAAAGCCGCCGGTTACCTGGAACTGGAACGCGCTCGCGTGCGGTGGTTCTTGAGTACAGATGAAACCTCTCTTCCCGAAGCGATCAGACTTACGTCCAAACGAACCTACCGCTCGCTGCAAATCGAAGGGGAAGAAATTGAATTTAGCGACGGTTTTACGGATTTGCACACGAAGAGCTACGAACAAATTCTGGCGGGAAACGGATTTACGCTCAGCGAGGCTTCGCCATCCATAGAGATTGTTCATCACATTCGAAATGCCAGCCTTACTACACTTAGCGGGGATTATCATCCGTTGGCAAATAACCGACGGAATAAGATTGCGGTATAGTTACCGAATAGCCAATGTATACAGACAGCAGCAGGCATTGCAATGATTGAAGTAGAAGACGAAGCGATCGTCGATCAGGAAAAAGAGACGTACGCCCACTCGATTACTCCGCAGAACAGCCTGTTCGACTTGCGGTTAGCCGAAATCTGGCGGTATCGCGACCTGCTGATGCTGTTTGTCCGCCGTGATTTTGTGGCCAAATACAAACAAACGATTCTGGGGCCAATCTGGTTTTTTATTCAACCGATTTTCCAGACGGTGGTTATGGCTATCGTCTTTGGCGGAATGGCCGGATTATCGACCGATGGGGCACCACCCATTTTGTTTTATCTGGCGGGCGTTACGGCCTGGAACTACTTTGCCAACTGCCTGCGAGCCACTTCAAACACCTTTACAGCGAATGCCGGCTTGTTCGGAAAAGTCTATTTTCCGCGAGCGGTTACGCCCTTATCGGTTGTGATCAGTAATCTGATTCAGTTCGGAATCGGGATTCTCTTATTCCTGGTAATGTTTATTATTTTTGCCTTTAGAGGTTATGAATTGCACCCAAACAGCACACTACTCTTATTGCCGCTGCTGATCGTCATCATGGGCTTTATGGGGCTAGGGCTTGGGATGCTCGTTTCTGCCATGACCACCCGTTACCGCGATCTGCAATATTTAGTCGAGTTTGGGGTACAACTGTTAATGTATGCGACACCGGTTATTCTCCCATTGTCGGCGGTTCCGGAGAAATACAAGTTCATCATGTTGATTAATCCCATGACGGGCGTCATTGAGACTTTTAAATATGGGTTTTTAGGCATTGGTACGTTTTCTTGGGGATTGCTTGGCTATTCAGCCGGATTTACAATTATCGTGTTTTTGGTTGGATTGATGATCTTCAACAGAACGGAGAAAAACTTTATGGATACGGTATAGATACAGTTGCCTAAATTGATGGCGATTGGTAGCCAAACAATGTAAAACAGTTTAATAAAAGAATATAAATAGATAGTCTTTTAATTTATGATTAACATAAGTTCAGTAAAAAGAAGGTTTAAAAATTATATATCCAGAAAATTAGCGCCATTCGATTTGTCAGAAAAGCCATTCTTTACGAAGGATATTTTCGAAAATAAAAATTATATTATAGGTGAGTATACGTATGGAAAGCCAATAATTCTTGATTGGAGTGAAGGATCACGGTTAGAAATCGGCAAGTTTTGTTCAATTGCAGACGAAGTTAAGATATTCTTGGGGGGTAATCATCGAACGGAATGGATATCAACATATCCATTTCCTACGCTGCCAGCAGTTTTTCATAACGCTAAAAATATATCTAATTATTCATCAACAAAAGGGGATGTAATAATTGGGAATGACGTATGGATAGGAAAAGGAGCATCCATACTGTCGGGTGTGACTATTGGTCATGGCGCTGTAATTGGTGCTTATTCGGTAGTTACAAAAAACATAAACCCATATGAAATTCATGCAGGTAATCCCGCAAAATTAATACGTAAACGTTTTGATGAAGATGATATTATATCGCTATTAAAAATAGAATGGTGGAACTGGACCAAGGAAAACATCAATATCCAAATGAAAGATTTATGCAATGACAGAATAAAAGATTTTATTGAAAAAAATAAAGTAAGATAAAGAAGCTTAATTGTATAATGAAACCAATCATAAAAGTCAAAAATCTATCTAAACAATATCGCCTGGGAGCAATAGGTACCGGAACAATGAAGGAAGATGCCCAACGCTGGTGGTATCGTATCCGTGGTAAAGAAGATCCATATCAAAAAATTGGTGAATCCAGTGATCATAGAACCAATGGCAATACGGATTATGTATGGGCAATTAAGGAAATCAATTTCGAAGTAATGCCTGGAGATATACTAGGAATTATTGGCAAAAATGGTGCAGGAAAGTCTACATTACTAAAAATACTTTCAAAAGTAACTGGACCTACCATAGGTAGTATTTCCTATAATGGTAGAATCGGGAGCTTATTAGAAGTAGGCACTGGCTTTCATCCTGAATTAACAGGACGTGAAAACATATTTTTAAATGGTGCAATTTTAGGAATGACTAATTACGAAATTCGTTCGAACCTTGACGAAATAATTGATTTTTCAGGATGCGAAAAGTATATAGATACACCCGTTAAGCGCTACTCAAGTGGAATGGCTGTCCGGCTGGGATTTGCTGTAGCTGCACATCTTGATCCAGAAATTTTAGTTGTCGATGAAGTATTAGCAGTAGGAGATGCTGAGTTTCAGAAAAAAGCTATAGGGAAAATGCAAGATGTTAGTCATAATAAAGGTAGAACCATTTTGTTTGTAAGTCATAACATGGCATCCATTCAACATTTATGTAAAACGGGAATCGTTTTAGAGAACGGAAGGATCGTAAATCAAGATGAAATAAGTAAATGTATAAATAGCTACTTAGGCCATAATATAAAAACAACGTCTAGGGTAATAGATTCAATATCATATTGTCACCCAAAGATTAAGATAGACTCAATTTTAATAAATGAACAAGAATCAAATTCAATACGTATGGGAATAAATATCAACAAAGTTAAAATTGTTATAAATGGATTTTTAAAAGAAGAAAAGGCCATCTCATTAGAGTTAAGAATATATGATAATAATGAAATTCCCCTTGCCTTTTTTTCTCCAGGGCATAAAGTAGGAAAAATTCCAGTCATACAACAAGGAAGCTTTTCGTTATTATATGAAATGGAATTGCCTAATAATATGAACAAAGGGTCGTATATATGTGATATGTATCTAACATATCCAGGACAAGCTACCTGGCTAACCATACCAAGAGCTATATATATAGAAGCGGATGGTAAAAGCACAGAGACAGGGATGGTATTTGAATATGAAAAAGGTGCTGGGTTTCTTTTCTTATAATAAAATATATTTTATAGAAATTAATTATGATTAAAAAAATATTGATATCGTATTCAAATAAAAAGTATTCAATTAGTCAAAAAAGACTTTTAAAATCAGCAAAAAGAAAATACGGTATAACAAATCATATTAAATATAATGAAAAATGGTTAAAAAAGAAAAAATTTTATAATGAAAATACTTTTATATTATCACAGTCCAGAGGAGCGGGATATATGATATGGAAACCATTTATTATTTTAGAAACACTTAATAAAGTATCTCCCCTAGATTATATAATATATGCTGATTCTGATATGGTTTTTATGAAATCAATCGAACCTCTTTTTAAAATCTGTTCGGACAACAATGGATTAATGATATTTGATAATTCTACACATAAGAATAGTACTTGGACAAAGCGAGACTGCTTTATATTAATGGATGCTGATAAGGAAGAATATTATGACAATTATCAATGCATGAGTGGGTTCATTGTTTTGCAAAAAAGAGATTGGGTTATACATTTAATGACAGAATGGTTAGAGTACGCCAGGGACTATAGAAATTCAACAGATAGTGAAAACGAGTTAGGGTATCCAAATCTTTTAGATTTTATTGAGCACCGCCACGATCAATCAATATTAAGCATCTTGTATAAGAAGTACAATTTGCCTTTGTTTAGAGATCCAACTCAATATGGTAACCAATATAAATTATTAGAATATAGGGTAGAGGGAGAATTCTTGATCAGTAATAGATATGAAAATCAAAATCTTATAAAAAAAAATTCACCGTACGATACATTATTAGAAATAATGGATGTTCCATTGCATGGAAATAATTTAATAAGTTTTTTGAAAAAAAATGTAAAAAAAATACTGCGCATTTTAAAAACAAATTGAAATAATAATGACGGAAATAAGGCTATGGTTTACAGATTTTTGGGATGGATTTAACATCGAAGATAATTATTTTATAAATTTATTGGCTAAATATTATAGAGTAGTTTTAACTAAAAAACAGCCAGATTATTTGATATTTTCTTGGAGAGGGAAAGATTTTTACAACTATAAGAATTGTATTCGTATATTTTATACAGGAGAGAATTTAAGACCTGATTTCACTATATGCGACTATAGTATTAGTTTTGATTATGATTCTTATAATGGTCGTAATCTAAGATTGCCATTATACGTTATGTATGGTGATATGAATGAATTACTGTTAGAAAAAAATGTTAATACAATTTTAAAAGAAAAAACAAAATTTTGCAACTTTATTTATAGCAATAATAACGCAAAAGAACGAAAGTTTTTCTTTCAATTACTTTCAAAATATAAAAAAATTGATTCTGGAGGAAAGGTGTTAAATAATATAGGATTTAAGGTTGATAATAAAAGAGAGTTTATAAAGAAATATAAATTTACTATATCTTTTGAGAATTCGTCATTTTTAGGTTACACAACTGAAAAAATAATTGACCCAATGATAGTTAATAGTTTGCCAATATATTGGGGAAATCCTAAGATTTATACAGATTTTAATGTGAAAAGTTTTGTTAATATTCACGATTTTGATTGTATTGAAGACGCAATAAGTAAAATTATTAAAATTGATAAAGATGAAGAATTATACGCCAAATATCTAGTACAACCATTTTTTAAAAATAATGAACTAAACAAGTATGTTAAAGAAGATAATATCATCAAATTTTTCAATAAAATATTTAATTTAAAGAGTATTAGTAGATTATATTATACGATAGAAGTAAATATAAAAATATCCATAATAATACCGGTTTACAATACTGGTAACTACATTGAGCCCTGTTTAGATTCTGTAATAAATCAGGAATTTTCAGATTATGAAATAATTTGTATTAATGATGGATCTACAGATAACTCAAGAGAATTATTGGAAAAATATGCAGAAAAATTTCGTAATCTTATCATTATAAATCAGGACAATCAAGGCTTAGGAAAGGCTAGAAACGAGGGGCTTATCAATGCAAAAGGAAAATATATAGTGTTTTTAGATAGTGATGACCTTCTACTTCCTGGTATGCTCAAAGAAACTTATTGTCATGCTGAAAAATTAGAACTAGATGTATTAGCTTTTAATTTCACAGAATCAACTGACGAAATTGGCTTGCCTAAGGTATTTCCTTATGAAAATCAAGTTGTGAATGGAATTTTTTATTTTACACAGTATTATATTCATAATAAAGATTTCCCACTTTCGGCCTCACCAATGTATCTGTACAATAGGCATTTTCTTAAAATCAATAAGTTAGAATTCAAACCAAATTTATTACATGAAGATGAGCACTTTTTCATTAGATTAATCCTTCACACTGATAAAATGTCATTATTGAATAAAACTTTATATTATTATCGGAGATCAAATTTAAACTCTATTACAAACAATATAAGCTTAAAAAACTCTATTGATTTAAATTATATTTCTAGAGAACTATATCATTATCTGCGATACAATAATTGCAAAGAAGCATTATTATATCGTAAAATATCTCAATTGTATTTCGCATCAGTAATGTACGCAATAGAAGGTAAATATTTTGATCCAAAATTCAAAATATTTACAAAGGAAGATTTAAGAATTGTAAAGTTATGTACTTATAATTTTACAAGTTTTTTTTACTCAACATTATTTACATACAATATTAAATTTTTTAATATTATTGTTATAAAAAAGCGTCCCTATATATTATCGAAATTAGTTACACTAGTTTTTAAACTTATTTACTTACTAAGGTTTAAATTATTTAACACTACACCTAATAATTATAATGAAAAATAATTTAATTTTCGATACCTTATTAAAGTTAACTGCAATTAACCTTAATAAGGTTTTTTATAAGCAAAAGGTGAATGTAATTTTTCTTATGAGAAAAATTGGGCTATGGAATTACAACTTTACAATTATATCAAATAATTGCTGGGGAGGATTTGTTTACAATTACTTTAAATTAAAATATCAAACTCCATTTGTTGGATTGTTTTTATTTGCACCATGTTATATCAAATTTTTAGAAAATTTCGATTCGTACATTAACTCTGACTTAGTATTTATTAAAGCAAATGAATCTAAATACAAAAATAATATAGAAACTCAGGAATACCCAATTGCTTTGCTTGATAACGAAGTCGAAATTCATTTTTTACATTACACTTCAGAAATAATGGCAAAAAAAAATTGGAAGAAAAGAAGCTCAAGAATTAACAAAACAAATATGTTAGTAAAATTTTCTGATAGAGACCTTTGCACCAAAGAACTTATTGAAAGATTTGATAACTTGCCATTTAATAATAAAATATGTTTTACTACAAAGAAATACCCTTTAAAGAGTGTTATTTTTTTTAATGAACAAATTCAGAATGACATGGTTGAAAATGAATGGGGAGTGTATAGAAAATATATGAATATAAAAAAAACTTTGAATAATTTAAAAAGAATTCATAAATAAACTATACTATTTAAGATATGCAATCAGCCAGGCTGGATACGCCAATTTTATTGATTATATTTAACAAACCTGTTAAGACACAAATAGTATTTGATCAAATAAAATTGATCAAACCGAAAAAGTTGTTTGTTGCCGCAGATGGTTATAAAAATTTTGAAATTAATCATGTCAATCTAGTTGACAGAACTAGAGCAATTGTACATCAGGTAGACTGGGAATGTGAATTAAAATTAAATTTTAGAAAGGAAAATTTAGGATGTGGTTTGGGTCCATCAAATGCTATAACTTGGTTTTTCAGTCAAGTTGAAGAAGGAATTATTTTAGAAGATGATTGTCTTCCACATAAAGATTTTTTTTGGTATTGTCAAGAGTTATTGCAATATTATAGAAATGATATAAAAATTATGTCTGTTGGAGGAGTTAATTTTCAAAACGGAAAAGTCAGAGGTAAAGGATCTTATTATTATTCATTACATAACGCGATTTGGGGTTGGGCTACTTGGAAACGTGTTTGGAATAATTATGATTATACTATTTCATATATAGAGAAAGAGCAAATGCGAAAAATATTACAAAAAAAATTTTTAACTAAAAGTGAAGAGAATTATTGGATGGGAATTTTTGATATAGTAAAAAAGAATAGAATGAATGATTCTTGTTGGGATTATCAATTTATGTTTATGATCTGGATGAACAATGGATTAGCAATCCTTCCTAATGTAAACTTGGTTACAAATATTGGATTTGATCAAGATGCAACTCATACATTTGATTCTCAAAATCCGTGTGCAAATATTCCAACAAGATCAATTTTACCCATTAAGCACCCTGCTTTGATGATACACGATAGAATTGCCGATTTATATTATCATAAAACTTGCCTTCAACCAAACAAATATGGATATAGTTATTTTTATACCAAATTGAAAAAAATCTTTAAAAAAATATCTATTTTATAAAAATTAATCAATGTTGAAGAATAGATTTATTAATTTATTGAGATTTTTATTTCAGCCTATTCTTGTCTTAATTCTTTCTAAACCAACTACTAGATTAGGTAAATCTAACATTTACTATCTCAGCCATTCATATCTGTCAGATTGTATTGAAGGTAAGTTTGTGAAAAAATATTTTCCATATTCAATTTCAAATGTTAAAATAGGTGATTATACTTATATTTCTCAAAATTCATGCATTTCTAATGCTATTATTGGAAAATTTTGTTCAATTGGACCAAATTTTCTATGCGGATGGGGGATACATCCCGTAAATGGTATTAGCACATCTCCAATGTTTTATTCAACTAAAAAACAGAATGGGACAACTTTTTCATTGTCTGATAAAATAACAGAACGTGAAAATATTGTGATAGGTAATGATGTATTTATTGGTGCTAATGTAACAATACTTGATGGCATTAATATAGGTGATGGCGTTATAATTGCGGCTGGCTCAGTCGTAACCGAAGACTTGCCCTCATTCGTTATTGCAGGAGGAGTGCCTGCTAAAATTATTAAGAATAGATTTTCTCCTGCAGTAATTAACTCCTTGATAAAAATTCGTTGGTGGGAATTTCATGAAGATTCGTTAAAAGATGTAGAAAAATATTTCTGGAACGTTGAAGACTTTATTAGAAAATACGATGTATGATTTTACTGTAATTACTATCAATAAAAACAATAGATATGGACTAGAGAAAACTATTTTAAGTGTATTATCTCAAGAATATATTAAAATTGAATACATTCTGGTTGATGGGGATTCTACCGATGGAAGCTATGATATTATTGAGAAGTATAAGGACAGAATTTCATTCTTGTTTTGTGAAAAAGATCAAGGTATTTATGACGCAATGAATAAAGGATTATCAAAGGCAAATGGGATTTGGACTATCTTTTTAAATTCTGGAGATTTGTTTTATAATGCTGATGTATTATACAAAGTATTACAAAATAGGTCTATCTATAACAAAGATGTGCTATATGGCTCTGTTGTATTTAATACAGACGGTTTCTTTAAAATCAATAAACCGACTTCTCTATCAGCATTTTATTATAAATTGCCATTTTGCCATCAATCCTCACTTATTAAAACTACGGTATTAAAAAAATATTCTTTTAACACTGCATATAGAATTGCATCTGATTACGATCTTTACAGTAGAATTTATTTGGATAATGGCAAGTTTTATAATCTTGGATTTCCAATTTCTATTTTTTCCGATGGAGGGATTTCTTCTACAGAAAATCAACTATTGTACCGTGAATATGCTGAAATAAGTTTATTGCTTTATAATAGATTTTTAAAAAAAAGATTATCCATATTGTATTATACTCATCAATTGATGGATAAATTTATTGCTTATTTTATTAAACTTATTATACTGATAAGTATAACTCTGTAATATTGGTATTTTGTTTTTATCAAGACAATCTCCAAATCAAAAGAATACAGAACATTGTGCTGTCACAGCGTAAAGCACTGGTAAGAGTTTGGAACCAAAAAGCTATTACTCCTACCCTAGTCTTAACTCAAGGTGTACAAAGTCGGACATAGCTAGTGATTCTTTTATATTTAAGTCACTGTCTGTTGCTTGCTGCGGTTTTTGCACCCATACCTATGAAAAATACCAGTAGTAAAGGAGAAAGCAAGCCATGAACACTGGAATTTGATTACTGCTATGCACCCATTGGCCGTTTCTGGGACTATCATAGTCAGGCTTATACGGTTCTGGGGAGTTTTCTAAAAAACTTTATTTACACCTTATACTAATTCAAGATTGACATAGCGTATATTTGGACGATGAAATATGCTGACAAAATAAAAGAAGAGGTTGATTTTCTGCTCGAAGCCGAAAAACGGCGGGGTCCTGCTTTGAATCGGGATCGAGCCCGATTTTTACGCTTACTAAAATCAGGCGAGTGCCATTCTCAAGCAGCTGCCGGAGCCACCATTGGCCTGTGCCAACGTCATGCTCAACGACTTTGGCATACCTACCAGCAGGGCGGTTTTGACGCGTTGATGAGTGGGCCTTCCCGCCGAGGCTGGGGCAAGCTCAGTAGTGTGCAAATTACTCGATTGCGCCAATTTTTATTGGATAATCAAGCCCAAACACTGGCCCATATTCAAGCCTATTTAGCGGGTAGTTTAGGGGTCATTTATACCATTGGCGGAGTGAGTGATTTATGTAAACGGCTTAAAATCAAGCGTAAAACTGGGCGCCCGGTCAATATCCGTCAGCAGCCTGGAGCCATTGAAGTTTTTAAAAAAGTTTAGCCAATTGCGGGCCGATTATGCAGACGAAGCCATTTTGTTTCATGACGAACTACGGGCTGGAACGCGAACCGAACTGGGTCACAAATGGACTCCTAAAGGCCATCGCCCGACGGCTCCTGTACGTATTGGATACGAAAACACGTATCTCTATCTAACTCTTTGTCCATTTAATGGGGAAGGTTTTGCGGCTTTTTTGCCTCAATAGTGAATCGTTTTCTTGGTTCATTGGTAAGGTACGAGAATGTATTGGGCAAAAATCACTCTTTATTGCTGATGGGGCTACTGCTCATAAGCCTCAACTGTTTGACAATCAGAAGTTGGTATTTGAGCGGCTACCCGCAGCCTGTCCAGAATTAAACCCTGTCGAACGCTTTTTCAAAGAGGTACGAAAACAGCTAAAACACCGGGTTTTTGATTCCTTACAGCAAGCTCAGGATCGTATTCAAACGATTGTCGAACAGCTTTTCGAACAAGAAGGAAAGGTCGTTTCACTAACTTGTTTTCCATACCTGAAAAATTCGCTATCTCAAACATGAATTAGTATTAATAGCCAGCTCGGGTAGTATTTCTTGGGCCGCATACTAACCTATATCCCGGAGTTGAATGCAACTGCCAACTGTCCAGTTGAATTAGGTTAGAACTATTTTATGCGAAGCCTGAAAAACCAGCGGGGTATCCGGAGGTTTTTTAAACCCAACCCCGGGTAGCCCTTCAGCTTCAAAACAAACTCTTGGAGAAAGCCTCCAAATTGGCCTTTAGAAGTTGTTGGGAATTTTATAACTTGATGAAAAAAGCGGGTGCCTGCTTACCTTTATGTTGCAACACTATGAAGGATGATTACTCAATCTAATGAGCTTACAGACACCCACTGGTAAGTTACTGAAACCTATTTGCTAATCGGAAACGTCGGTTTTGCCTGCGGCAACCTGGCCGCCCGAGCGGTGACAAACATTTTTCTTTATATCCTGCGCACGGGTTGTCAGTGGCGTATTTACCGTCCTACTATCCCCACAGACAGGCCGTTTACTACTACTTAATAAAATGGAAGTAGGAAGGCTGTCTGAATCGGCTAAGCGAAGCATTAAATCAGAGGGATCGAATTACTCAGGGAAGAGAATCGACACCCTGTTTAGTCTGTGTTGATAGCCAGAGCGTTAAGCTATCTCCTTTACCCTCTTTGCAACGAGGACTAGATGCGGCTAAAAAGGTAAACGGACGCAAACGGCAGATCATCGTTGACACAAGAGGCAGGCTTTGGAGTGTGTACGTTCATTCCGCTAATCAAGCAGGTAGCAGGCGGGTGTCTACATATTGAAAGGGCTATTATCGTGGAACCAAAAGCTACAAATTAGAAAACGGTGGGTAGTCGAACGAACTTTTGCCTAGTTAAACCACTTTCGACGGGTTGCTAAAGATTATGAGCAGACCACCAGCAGTTCAGAATCCTAGCTTCTGTAGGTTAACTGTGCATTGATGCTAAACCGATTGGCAAAATGACCAAATAATATTCCCAAACATTTTCTTTGATATTTTGAAAAATAGAAGTGCTTTTTTGACCGATTAATTTTCTCATCTACAAATGAAACGTTGTAATTATGTTGTTTCTGTTATTGTTCTTACTTATCAAAGTGAATTATACATTCATGATACCATTTATAGTATATTAAATCAACAATCATCATATCCTTTCGAAGTTGTTATATCTGATGATAATTCCACCGATTATACCCTTGAAATTTTGTCTTCTTTCATAGGTAAATACTCAAATATTTTTATTTATAAAAATAATGATCGCCGTGGAATTATTTCGAATTTTAAAAATGCCATTAATAATTGCACTGGATCCTATATTTGTTATTGTGGTCACGATGACTATTGGCATAATAAGAAAAAAATGCAGATTCAAGTTGACTTTTTAATGTCAAACAAAGATTATGGCTTGGTGTATACTGATTTTGATATATTAAATTCAAAAACAAATAAAATTATTAAAAACTATAATACATATTTAAATAATGATATTTCTCGGAATATCTCTACTCAAGAATTAATTAATAATTATAATATTTGTTCCTGCACACCTTGTTTTAGGAAAGATGTTTTTGATAAATTCGTTCCAATAAATAATTTTGTTGAAAATGATTTTCCCGTTGAAGACTGGTGTACTTATTTAGTTATATCAATATATTCAAAGATTATGTACCTTGCTATCTCTACAGCTACTTTCCGAGTTGGGCACATTTCCGAAAGTAATTCCCAAGATATAGCTAAAACTGAAGATTATATGGAAAAACACGAAAAAATGTATAAATATTTTCTTGACAATTTCCCTTTAATCTTTAGATTTCCTGGTTTTAAAGAACAGAAAATCTATAAATATAAGGCTTTGCTTTCAACTTCTTGGCACGTGTGCAATTTCGAAAAAGCTAAATATTACAGTATAAAACTAAGTCAACTAGACTATTATTCATTAAAGACTACCCTCGCTAGATTTCCACTTTCTTTTTATATTTTTTATCTAATTAAGAAGATTTACTCTAGATTAAGCATGCTTTAATATTATGTTAATAATATTTTTATGAAAATAAAATCCACATTTAAGCGATTGTTTTTTAGAATAATTAATCCTACTTTTTTTTTCTCTCCAAACGAAGGATTGAACAGTTTGATATTGAAAATTAATATTTACTTCTTTTTTTACAAAAAAGAAAAGTTAAAATATATTAAAGAAATTGATTTTTTAAACAATATTATTCATCAAAATAATTCACTTTCATACGTATTTCCTTATGAATTTTCTTTAAATTTTGATCCATCTAGTATTTCTGTTTATCTGGATTCTGATAAGCAGATGTTCTATGTTTATCATAATAAAAAAAAACTATTTTACCCTAAATCTTATTTGTCAAAAAAACAAGTTAGTGTTAATTATCTCTGTACACTAATTGAGCAAAATAAAGCGTCTCCACATCGGTATTTATCACAAGATTTTGATGTAAATAATGGTGATGTTGTTTTAGATATTGGTGCTGCAGAAGGTAACTTTGCATTGGATGTTGTTGAGAAGGCGTCAAAAGTTTATATATTTGAACCTGATCCTAAATGGAAAGAGGCACTAGAGTCTACATTTGAGCCATGGGCACATAAAGTTTCAATTATTACTAAATATGTATCAGATATAGATAATATAGATACTATAACTCTTGATGCTTATTTTAAGGATGTTTCTGTCAATTTTATTAAAATTGATGCAGAAGGGTATGAGTTTAAAATTTTAAAAAAAGCAAATAATTTATTGAAGTTTAGTAAATTTCCTAAATTATTGGTTTGTACTTATCACAATAATAGCGATGCTCATCAAATTTCTTATTTTCTAAGTTGTTTAGGATTTAATATATCTTTTACTAATGGATATATGTTATTTATTCATAAAAATCTTTCTCCACCTTATTTTAGACATGGAATTTTAAAAGCCAACAGGTAATTGTACTTGCTAGTATATTGGCAAATGGATGCTTATTTTAAACATATTTATTCGCATTATTGAGGAAGGCATAATTCTGTAATATTCGTATCTTGTTTTGATGGAGGCAAAGTACAAACCAAAAGACTATGAAGTCCTACGCCGTCGCTGTGTAGCACTCTGGCAGGAAGGTTGGAAACAAAAGGCTATCGCTGCGGCCTTAGGATTAACGCAAGGCGGAGTGAGCCGGACGCTGACCAAGTTTAAGCAGCAGGGTGAATCAGCCCTGCTATACCGTAAACCAACAGGCGCTCCCACTCGCTTGACCAAGGAACAATTAACGCATCTGGTAGAGGAGTTGGAAAAAGGGACTCTCCACCACGGTTTTGCCGGGGAGGTCTGGACTCGTAAACGGATCAATGCGGTCATTGAGCAGCACTTTGGCGTGAGTTATAATGTGTCTCAGGTAGGCCGCATCTTGAAGAAAGTGGGCTGGAGTTGGCAAAAACCTCAAAAGAAGGCTCGCCAGCAAAATCCTCAAGCTGTTCAAGACTGGCGAGACGAGCGCCTGCCTGCGCTAAAAAAAAGCCCGGCAGGAGCACCGAGTGATCCTTTATATCGATGAGGCTGCCTGTTACCTGCTGCCCCTGCTGGCCCATACCTGGGCCCCACGGGGACACACGCCGGTGGTCAAGGAGCAGGCAGGTCGTGAACACTGGAATTTGATAGCCGCCATTGCCCCCAACGGCCGTATTTATGTGGGCTATCAGAATCAGGCCTACACGGGTGAAGATCTGGTGTGGTTTCTGGAAAAACGCTGTAACCGCTACCGAAAGCGGGACCTATTGGTGATCTGGGATGGGCTCAAGGCTCATAGTAGTGAAGCGATCAAGGCTTTCTTAGCAGCCAGGCCGGGTCGAGTGCATTTAGAGCGTTTGCCCGCTTACAGCCCGGAGTTAAATCCAGTAGAGTTGGTTTGGAGTCATTTGAAACGCAGCCTGAAAAACCAAGTATTCACCAGCTTAACCGCCCTAAGGGAGGCCATCAGGCAACAAGTCAAGCTATTGGAAAAAGGCTCTGATTTAGTTTGTAGCTTCTTCCGAAAGAAGGAGGTAGCGTTTATGACAGACTAATGCTCTACTCTATAATGGGGAAGGTTTTGCGGCTTTTTTGCTTCAATTGAATAGTGAATCGTTTTCTTGGTTCATTGGTAAGGTACGAGAATGTATTGGGCAAAAATCACTCTTTATTGCTGATGGGGCTACTGCTCATAAGCCTCAACTGTTTGACAATCAGAAGTTGGTATTTGAGCGGCTACCCGCAGCCTGTCCAGAATTAAACCCTGTCGAACGCTTTTTCAAAGAGGTACGAAAACAGCTAAAACACCGGGTTTTTGATTCCTTACAGCAAGCTCAGGATCGTATTCAAACGATTGTCGAACAGCTTTTCGAACAAGAAGGAAAGGTCGTTTCACTAACTTGTTTTCCATACCTGAAAAATGCGCTATCTCAAACATGAATTAGTATAAGTACATGTATTCTATTGTTATCCCGCTCTATAATAAAGAGGAGTATATTTCTCAATGTATTTCTTCTATTCTTCAACAAACCTTCACAGAGTTTGAATTAATTATTGTTAATGATGGATCAACAGATAATAGTCTTTCGGTTGCAATGCAATTTAATGATCCTAGAATTTTTATTATTAATCAGAGTAATAAAGGCGTTTCTGTAGCTAGAAATAATGGTGTAATGGCAGCAAAATTTGACTACATTGCTTTTCTTGATGCGGACGATTGGTGGAGTATACACTTTTTAGAGCATATTTTCTTTTTAATTCAAGATTTTCCGGAGGCTTCTATTTTTGGTACACAATACTTTTGGGTTAAGAATAATCATTTTACAATTTCACTTAATCACGAAAGAAAAGGATTTAGAGGTTATATTGATTATTTTTCTGCTTATACATATGCTTGGTGGATGCCACTTTCTTGCATTTCAGTTGTATTGTTGAAAAGAACCTTTCATCAACTAGGTGGGTTTAATACTAATCTAAAGTTTGGTGAAGATTTTGATTTATGGATCCGCTACGCAATTCAATATAAAATAGCTTATCTTAATGAACCTCTTGCTTTCTACAATCAAGATGTTGAGTTACCTAACAGAGCTATCGGGAATTATTTTCTTCAACCACCTGAATCTCATTTTATTTTTAATATTCCCTATCTTAATGCAATGGAGCATAAGTCTGCTTCTTTGAAACGGCTTTTGGATGGATTACGAGTTCGCTCATTATTACCTTATTATATATCAGGTCAGTACGCGTATGAGGTCAAATCTATATTGGATAAAGTCGAATTTAAGCAGCAACCTTTTTTTTATCATTTTATTTATCGCTCACCACTTTTTTTTGTTAAATTATACTTTAAAATAAAGAAAGTAGCTTCTTCTCTGAAACAAGCCATTTGTCAACTTCTGAGAAGATGAAAGTTGCTTATTTAATGGGGTCTCTTGATAGAGGTGGAACGGAAAATTTGTTACTAGATACGTTAAAACATGCAAGCCAAGAGAAGTTAGATTGCCTTATGATTCATCGTAAATCAGGTTCACTTTTGCATGAATTTCATCAAACTGATATTCCAATTCATTATTTACCTATAAGATTTCCATTCTTTTGTTGCTATTTTTTTAAACTTAGGATGATACTTAAGAAAGAAAAGGTACAAATCGTACACGCGCAATTGCCATTTGATGCGTTTCTTGCGTATTTTTCTTGTATAGGAACTGGGGTTCGCTTAGTGCTAACTTTTCATGGCTATAATTTTGGCTATAATAAGTTTGCAAGCCAAATTGTTCGATTTATTATTAGACGTACTGATTTAAACTTGTATGTTAGCCAGCATCTTTTGGGGCATTATATTTCATCCTATTCGTTAGGAATCCTTTTGCATAAGCAGAAAACAGTCTATAATGGCGTAGATTTTAATAAGTTCGGAGTAAATAATAATAAAAATATTCGTTTGGAATTGGGCTTAAACCAGAAAACACTTTTGTTTGGTAGTGTTGGAAATTTTGTTCCCGGAAGAGACCAATTGACAATCTGTCGATTTCTATCCGAACTTACTCGCTTAAAAATTGATTATTATTTTGTTTTTGTCGGTGCTATTAGTGAATCTACACCGGATTTATACAATAACTGCATTTCTTTTTGCGCTGAACATAAGATTCTGAAACAGGTGTCCTTTCTTGGATCAAGGAATGACGTACCAGCCATTTTGCATAATTTAGATGCTTTTGTCTACTCAAGTGATCATGATACCTTTGGTATTGCAGTAGTCGAAGCTATAGCCGCAGGAATTCCTGTTTTTGTCAATGATTGGGAAGTTATGAAAGAAATTACACAAAATGGAAAACTTGCGATGATTTACAGAACCCGAGATATTGATGATCTGATTACTAAATTTTGTCACTTTTTGCAGAGACAATCATTTTTTCAACAACAAGCATCTGGCAATGCGGCTAGAGTTCGACAAATTTATTCTATTCAAAAGCATATATATACTTTGAAGGGTCACTATCAGTCTATAATAAGCACTAATGACTGATAAATCTGTTGCTTATTTTCCCAAGTATTTTACTCGCAAAAGTATACTAGCCTTTGTATTGCTTACAATACTTATCTTTCTATTGTTTTTACATAGAGCCATTCCGCTACATTGGCTGACTTTTGATTTTGTTGAAGTATTGCTATTCTTCTCTTTTTCATCAACACTTTCGCTTCGGTGGTCCAAGTTATCAACGCCAGCTTTTATTAGTAGACTTTATAAGACGGCGTTTTTTGTCCGTGTTATATGGGTATTATTTAGTTATTTTTTTTATAACTGGATGACTGGACAACCCTTTGAATTTTCGGCTGCTGATTCTTTGACCTATCACTACGAAGCTACCTGGCTCGTTACTCTGCTTAAAAATAACCAATGGTCAGTATATTCGGATCACATAGGGAAAAACTATTCCGATATGGGGTACCCACTTTATTTGGGACTTATTTACTATACATTTGGTAATTATTTATTGATTCCTCGATTGATTAAGGCTTTATTGGGTAGCCTTACTTGCATTCTTGTTTATAAAATCGCTCGGAATAATTTTGGTGAAAATACTGGTCGTATTGCCGGTATTATGTCTATGCTAGTACCGAATTTAATCTATTATTGTGGTCTCAACCTTAAAGAAATAGAGATGGTATTTCTTGTGGTTTTGTTTGTCTATCAAGTAGATCTTCAAATAAGGTCGAGAGAAATAAAACTAACATACCTCATATTGATAGGAGGGCTAGGAGTCTCTTTATTCTTTTTTCGAACTGTTTTGGCAGGATGCCTTTTTTGTTCTTTAGCAATCGCTACTTTTCTTACTAATCAGCGGATTACTGGCTTGGGAAAAAGGCTTGGACTTATTGTTTTATTGACAGTGGGGGCGTTTTTTATTGCCACAACTCCCTTTGGTGATAATATCAATCAGTATATAGAAGCAAGTGACCAGAACCTTACCTCACAAATGGATAATTTTGCCACACGGGAGGGGGCAAATAAACTGGCACGTTATGGTTCACGTGGTATTTTTCTCCCTTTTATGCTAATGGCCCCCTTTCCAACGCTCGTTAACATCCCAGATCAGCCTAATGCTATGATGTTGGGCGGGGCCTATTTTACGCGCAATGTGTACGCTTTCTTTGTGTTTATTGGCCTGTTTGCACTTTACAAGCGCAAACAGGTACGGGAACATATTCTCTTATTGTCGGTTATTTTCTCCTACATTTTTGTGCTGGCATCCAGCGGTTTTGCTCTATCCGAGCGATTCCATCTCCCCCTCGTTCCGTTCCTGTTGATTCTGGCGGCTTACGGTATTTCACAGATGAATGCAAAAAACAAGAAATACTATGTGCCTTACCTGGTGTTGATTTGCGTTATAGTCATTGGTTGGAACTGGTTTAAGCTGGCAGGGCGATCGTAAAGTACAATGCGGATATTGATCGTTTGCAGTGGCAATGCTGAAAACTTTGATTTCAAAAAGCATCAGGCCTTTATCTACGATCAGGTAGAAGCGGTTAGACAAATCGATCCGGCCATTGCGTTCGATTATTTCTTTGTTACAAAAAAAGGAATCTACGGTTATTTATCGTGCCTGAGCGATTTGATTAATCAACTTCGCGGAAACCGGTATCATTGCATTCATGCCCATGTGGCCTTGTCGGCACTGCTGTCTAATCTGCAACGACAGGTACCCGTAGTCGCTACGTTTCACGGATCAGATATTAATTTTCCTTCGCTGCGAATGGTCTCACTAATCGTTGAATTACTGAGCCGCAAAACGATTTACATCAGTGCTCAACTGATCAGCAAGGCGATTTACGCTAATAAATCGAAACGGGCGGTTATTCCCTGTGGCGTTGACTTTGATGTGTTCATACCCCGTAGCAAAGAGCAGAGTCGTCGGCAGTTGGGCCTTTCGGCATATAAAAAATACATTCTGTTTTCTTCCAGATCCGGTATTGCCGTTAAGAATTATCCACTGGCCAGGGCTGCCGTTGCTCTGCTTCAGGATAAAACCGTCGAATTGATCGAATTGAAAAATTACACACGCGAAGAAGTTGCCTTGCTATTCACCGCAGTCGATGTGGCCCTGATGACTTCACATTCCGAAGGCTCACCGCAGTTTGTCAAAGAAGCCCTCGCCTGTAACTGCCCGGTCGTGTCGACCAACGTTGGGGATGTTCAGGTGGTCATGGGCAACATTGCAGGCTGTTATATCACCTCGTACGACGCGACCGATGTAGCCGACAAAATTCGCAAAGCACTGGCCAATACGGAGCCGGTTTTGTCGAGAGAGTCCATTCGTCAGTTTGATAACCGATTGATCGCCCAACAGATTCGGGAGGTCTATTGCCAAATCCAATGAACTTGCAAACGGGCATTGTCATCATCGATTACGGCATGGGCAACCTGCGTTCCGTACAAAAGAAGTTTGAACGTCTTCACCGCCAGGTTTGTATCTCGTCGGACATTCGGGTGATTGCCAAGGCGGATAAACTGGTTTTACCTGGCGTGGGTCATTTCGCCAACGGCGTCAGAAAACTGAAAGAGTCCGGTATTTGGGACGTGATGAACCACAAAGTTCTGGTAGAAAAGACGCCCATCCTCGGTATTTGTCTCGGTATGCAGTTAATGGCACGCCATAGTGAAGAAGGCGATGTCGAGGGGCTGGGATGGTTTGATGCTGAGGTGGTTCGGTTTAGAATAGAGAATGAACGGAGGTACAAAGTCCCGCATATGGGTTGGAATACCGCTCGGGTTACAAAAGAATCACCCATTTTTAACGACATTCCGGAAGATACTTTATTCTACTTTGTTCATTCGTACTATGTAGCCTGTAAAGAGAAGCGGGATGTCCTGGCCATGACCAGGTATGAATGCTCATTTGCTTCTGCAATAGTAAAAGACAATATCTACGGAACGCAGTTTCATCCTGAAAAAAGCCATGATTGGGGAGCGGTGCTAATAGAAAATTTCATAGGAATTTAGAAACAAATCAAATTTGTTACAGGCTAAATGTTCCGACCGCGGGTAATACCTATTCTTCTTCTAAAACATAAAGGATTGGTTAAATCCGTACAGTTTAAAGATTATCGGTATGTCGGTGATCCAATCAACGCCGTAAAAATATTCAATGACCTGAAAGCCGATGAGTTGGTTTTTTTAGATATTCTGGCTACGAAAGAGAAGCGGACGATCTCGCTGGATTTTGTCCGTCAGGTGGGAGATGAAGCTAACATGCCTTTCTCGGTTGGGGGCGGAATCCGTTCAATTAAAGACATCAAAGCCATTATCAATGCCGGAGCGGAAAAGGTTATTCTTAATTCCATCGCCGTAGAAAATCCTCAGTTTATTCAACAGGCAGCGGATGAATTTGGGAGTTCTACCATCGTGGTGTCCATCGATGTGAAGAAGAAATTTTGGGGTCAGACGCAGGTGTATATACGTAATGGTAGTAAAGCGACGCGTCTCAACCCCACTGAATGGGCAAAACTTGTGGAAGAAAAAGGGGCGGGTGAGATCATTATCAATTCAATCGAACAAGATGGGATGATGAAGGGATATGATCTCAAGCTCATTAAAGAGGTGGCCGAAGCTGTTCAAATCCCGGTGGTTGCGGCTGGTGGTGCGGGAAGTCTATTCGATTTTAAACGGGCGGTTCGGGAATCTTACGCTTCGGCGGTCAGTGCAGGTTCGTTATTTGTTTTCCACGGTCCCCGAAAAGCGGTTTTGGTAAATTACCCCAAACAAGCGGAACTAGTCAATCTATTTGCTTAACGTATGAAAGTTTGCAGTAAAGGTGTGTGGGATGAAACCATTCCGGGAATTCAGTTCGATGAGAATGGCGTTTCGAATTTTTGCCGACTGCAGGAAAAAATGATGGCCGATTACCCGCGCGGAGAGAAAGGAGCGCAAGATTGGAATAAGTTGGTTGCAGAAATAAAAGCTTCTGGTGTCAATAAACGATATGATTGTCTGGTTGGTGTAAGTGGGGGAGTAGACAGTTCCTATTTATTGCATTTGACCCAGGAATATGGCTTGCGGCCTTTGGCAGTCAATCTGGACAATGGGTTTAATAGTGAAATTGCAGTTCAGAATATATATAAAATCACCACTCAATTAAAGATCGATTTAGAAACGTATGTCATCGATTATGAAGAAATAAAAGATTTACTAAAATCGTATATGAAGGCATCGATGCCGTGGATCGATACACCTACTGATTTGGCAATCAAGGCAACAATGTATAAAATAGCCGGAAAAGAAGGCATTCAATTCATATTGCGGGGTAACGATTTCAGGTCAGAAGGAAAGCAGCCCAAAGAATGGACGTATGCCGATGCCCGGCAACTATTGTACATTCACGATAAATACGGATCGGGAATTAAGCTCAAAACGTATCCATTGTTGACACTGCCGAAAATGATTTACACGGGCCTGATAAAAGGCGTAAGAGATATTCGTCCTTATTACTTTTTAGCCTATAACAAACAAGAGGCCAAAAAAAAGTTGATAGAAACTTACGATTGGCAAGATTACGGTGGACACCATCATGAGAATTTATTTACTAAATTTTCTATGGCGTATTGGTTACCCAAAAAATTTGCGATTGACAAACGAAAAATAAACCTGTCGGCGCAGGTAATCAGCCAAGCCATTACGCGGGAAGAAGCATTAGAGCAAATCAATGCACCTTTTGATTCGCAGCTTGAACTGGATCGATCGCGTGAATATATTATTAAAAAACTGGAATTGACAAAAGAAGAGTTTAAAACCATCTGGAATTCTCCCAATAAGAATACATTTGATTATCCGTCAAATTATAAACTAATCTTTTGGCTGGCGAACAAATTTCGCCCCCTGCTTAAGCGACTCTACGGATTTACACCCATGTCGGTATCGGCCAAAGAGATAATTGATATTCAATAAATCGATAAAGTCTATTCTTATTCATTTATATAGCTAATAACTGAATAGTTTCATTACTGTCCTTAGATACATTTAAAAGTATGGAGAAAAAAATAATGGCTTTTGCCCAAGACCAATTGGGAAGCGCCAATTTAGAAGCTAAAACTGTAGGTGGTTTATTTAAGTCCTTTTTTGGTAAAGTTTTACAATGGATGGCGATGACCCGGTTTCCAATTGGAGCGAAAAACCGTTGTCGACTTGAACGTCTCAGAGGTGTTAAAATTGGAAAACACGTTTTTTTAGGAGGTGGAAATATACTAGATCGGGTAAGACCAGACTTAATCACGATCGAAGATGATGTATCTTTAGCCGGTGGTGTATATATTTTAACACATTCAAATCCTACAGCCCCATTAAGGGCGATCCTGGGTGAGTCGTCTCATGTTGTAAAACCTGTACACATTAAAAAAGGGGCCTGGATTGCTATCAATGTAGTTATTTTACCAGGGGTAACTATTGGCGAAAATTCTATTGTCTCAGCTGGATCTGTCGTTCGAAAGAATGTTCCGCCTTATACTATTGTTGGCGGAACCCCCGCAGTAGTGTTGAAAACCATTACGCCCATTCAGCAACTTGAGAAATAAAATGAATTGCCTGATTTTCTTAGGCCACCCGGCGCATTACCATTTATTTAAAAATATAATTATTGAGCTAAAAAAAAATGGAAATACTGTTAAGGTTTTGAGTCGAACCAAAGATATTCTTGAGGAGTTGTGTTTAAAAGATAATATTGAGTTTTTAAATGTATTACCTGAGGTAAGAAAAAAAAGTGTTACTTCTATTGTTATAAGCTATTTAAGGAAGTATAAAAGGATATCCAGAATTATTAAGGACTTCAAGCCTGATTTATTATTGGGATCAGAGCCTTCTTTAACTCATTTGGGGAAATTTTACAGAATTCCTTCTTTCGTTTTTAGTGAAGACGATGTTTCTATAATTCCTCAGTTTGCGAAAATTGCCTATCCGTTTGTTAGCGTAATCCTGTCACCGCAGTCTTGTAACGCGGGAAAATGGGAATTTAAGAAAGTTGGTTATAACGGTTTTCATAAACTAGCTTATTTACATCCACTTGCGTTTAAAGCTCAAGTCGAAGAAATAGGTGAGCTAGCTAATCGTGATTACTTTATACTGCGGTTTGCCGAATTGGTGGCTTATCACGATACCAATAAAAGTGGAATTACCAATGAAATTGCCCGGAGATTGATTGCTATTTTAGAACCTTACGGAAATGTATTCATAACTTCGGAAAGGCCCCTGGCTCCTGAATTCGAAAAATATAAGCTGACGGCTAACCCTTCGAAAATTCACCACATACTGGCCTACGCTAAAATGTATATTGGTGATAGTCAATCAATGGCAGTAGAAGCCGCTTTGCTGGGAACACCAGGCATTCGTTTCAATGATTTTGCCGGAGAAATCGGTGTTCTGAACGAACTCGAGTATAATTATAAACTTACCAGTAGTTTTAAGACGAATGAGGTGGATCGTTTTTTTGAAAAGGTCAATGAAATGCTGATGAATAAAGCGCTTAATGCAGAATATAAAAGCAAGCAAACCAGAATGCTCGGGGAAAAAATCAATGTTTTGAAATTTTTTGTATGGTTTATTGAAAACTACCCAAAAAGTGCTTCAATTATGAAGGAAAATCCTGATTATCAATACAATTTCCGCTGATGGATTTTACGGAACATAAGTATAGACAACTTTTAAAGCTATTACTTTCAAAAAAATATAATTTCCAAACCTTCGATGAATTTTTAAGAATACCGAATAAAAAAAGTATTATCCTGCGGCATGACGTTGATCTGCGCCCAGAAAACTCACTCACTTTTGCGAAGCTACAAAACGAGTTGGGGGTCAAAGGCGTCTACTATTTCAGGGCTGTACCTGAAAGCTGGGATGAACAAATTATCCGGCAGATTGCCGAACTCGGCCACGAAATCGGTTATCATTACGAATGCCTGACAACCTGCAAAGGTAATTTGGCAATGGCCATTCAGGATTTTGAGAAAAATCTAACTGAACTCCGCCGTCTGGCACCGGTTGCCACCATTTGTATGCACGGGAGTCCACTTTCGAAATACGATTCAAAAGACCTCTGGAAAACGCATTCCTACCGGGATTTTGGAATTATTGGCGAACCCTATTTTGATATCGATTTTAACAAAGTGGCCTATTTGACGGATACTGGTCGGCGATGGGATGGAGAGAAAGTGAGTGTCCGCGATAAAGTGTCAACCACTTTTACGCATTCCTTTAAGACTACGGACGACATTATCACTGCGGCAAAGCAACCTGGATTTCCTAATCAGATTATGTTTACTTTTCATCCGCAGCGGTGGAATGATAACCCTTATTTTTGGACGCAGGAACTGGTGACTCAGAATGTTAAGAATATCATCAAGCGCTATTTCTTCGTGAGAGATTAATCGACGAAGTCCGATCATGGCGATCAAGCTCCAAGTATGTCACAACTAACTACCCTTCTTCGTCCCAATACCGCCAGAACCATAGCCTGGGTTTATACTGTATGCATCCTTCTGTTGGTAGCCTTACCCCTGAATGGAGAGGGTCAACTGTTGGGGAATCTTAACGATAATTATGTGATGGAAATCCGGTTGGACTACCTGTCGCACGCCCTGCTGTTTATCCCCTGGGTACTGGTGGGCGGTTATGGCTGGGAACTCCATCACAGGAACCGCATCCGGATTGGGCTGTCGTATCTGCTGGCACTGACTTTTGCCGCCTTTTGCGAATACCTGCAGTTGCTGTTACCCTATCGCACCTTCAATATCAATGACCTGGTTTCCAATGCGCTGGGCGTGACGCTGGGTTTTCTGCTGCTGTGGGCTTGGTTCCGATCAGGGAAATAAACCATAAAAGATGACGCAGTTCCATTTATGCTCAAACTCCTGACGATTATCGGTGCGCGGCCGCAGATTATTAAATCGGCCGCCATCAGTCGCGCCATAAAAACGAAATACCCAACGCTTGTTCAGGAAGTGATTGTTCATACCGGTCAGCATTACGACCGGGAGATGTCGGATGTCTTTTTTGAGGAACTGCAAATTCCCCGGCCTAACTACAACCTACACGTAGGCTCCGGGAAACATGGCGAGCAGACCGCCAAAATGATTACGGGCATTGAAGCGGTTATTGAGACTGAAAAACCCGATTGCCTGATCATCTACGGAGACACGAACTCAACCCTGGCCGGAGCCATCGCGGCCGCAAAAGTGCATACTCCGATTGTTCATATCGAAGCCGGTTTACGTTCTTTTAATAAGCGAATGCCGGAAGAGATCAACCGGATTTTGAGTGACCACGTTTCCACGTATCTATTTCCGCCGACGCAAACCGGTTTTGACAACCTCCTCAGGGAAGGATTTCGGGCCGACAACGCGCCCCCGTATACCGTAGACAACCCGGGGGTGTTCAATGTCGGGGATGTTATGTATGACAATAGCCTGTACTTTTCGGAATTAGCCGCCGGTCGAACGGATCTGTTGGAAAGACTGGAGTTGAAACCGGGACAGTTTTTGCTGGCAACCCTCCACCGAGATACCAACACGGATGAAGTTGACCGACTTACTACCATTTTCGAGGCATTTCAAGCGATAACTACCAGCTACGGCATCAAGCTGGTTATGCCTGTACACCCCCGTACGGTCAAGCAGATGAATGCCTTGCTGGATGCGCGTTTATTTCAGACCGTTCAAAACAATCCCAATATACTACTCGTGCCACCGGTTTCTTTCCTGGAAATGACGCTGTTAGAGCAACAGGCTAAACTGATCATGACTGATTCCGGGGGCGTTCAGAAAGAAGCCTTCTTCTTTGAAAAACCGTGTATCATTCTGCGTCCGGAAACCGAGTGGGTCGAGATTATCGAAAGCGGGGCGGCTGTACTCTGCGATGCTACTTATAACCGAATTATGGAAGCCTACGCCCACTTTGAGCATTTCCCCATTCGGTCGGTTACGCCCATTTATGGCGATGGGAACGCAGCCGAGCGAATTCTAAAAATAGTATTAGCTAGTCTTTGAAAATTAATCTTAGTTAGGGGATTGTTTATACAATTTACCTATCAGGTCGTTTCGCATACTCTCTCTGTCTTACTTTCCTAAATCAAAGAATTATGCCCTGGTTTGTTATCTACACGAAATCCCGTTCTGAAAAGCTTGCTGCCAAGGAGCTTCAGAAAAGAGGTGTCGAAGTCTATTGTCCACTTCGGAAAATCAAGCGAAAATGGTCCGATCGCTTCAAGATCGTTGAAGAACCTTTGTTCCGATCGTATTGCTTTGTGAATGTTGAAGAAAATGAACGCCAGGTTGTTTATGGCGTACCGGGGGTCGTTGGCTATCTTAACTGGCTAAAAAAGCCAGCTATTGTGAAGCAAAAAGAGATTGATTTGATTAAGGATATGCTGAATGATTTTGATCACGATTCGATTGAAATTGTTGATTTCAAGACTGCTGAACGACTCAGAATTGCTTCCGGAGCATTCATAGATCAGGAAGGGCAAGTCATATCGACACAGGGAAAAACGATCGTGCTAAAAATTGAATCGCTGAATATTTGCATATCCGTAGATCTTAGTAAAAATAAAGTGGAGAAATTAATTGCAATGAACTGATTGTCTTCAAAATATAGTCACTTCCACTGACTATTTCACCCCCTTCTCTTCTGACGTATGCCTAAACAACTAGAACTAACCTTGTATGGGCTGGTGAGTTTTTTGCTTTGTCATCTATCCGATGCACAGAGCATTTCCCGTAAACCACAGTATGGGGTAGAAGCCGGCACCTATTTATCAACTGCGGCCAGCAATCCATTCTGGATTCGATCGAATCAGTACGGCGAGGTCCCGCTGAAATCCCGGGGCTTTACACTCCGGGCGCAGGTTAGAAAAGAATACGATAGTCTGGCTGGCAAAAAATTCTCGTACGGTTATGGAGCACGGGCGGTCCTGAATGTGGGCTCAACCAATCAGGTTTTACTGACGGAATTGTACGGCAAAGTGCGCTATGGGGCATTTGAGTTGTATGCCGGCCGACGGCGGGAACTCGTTGGATTAGCCGACTCGGTCTTGAGCATAGGCTCGTACATCTGGTCAGGAAATGCCCTTCCAATACCTAAGGTGCAAGTTTCACTGCCTAATTATACGCCAATTCTAAAAAATGGATTGATTGCCGTGAAAGGTAATTTCGCTCATGGCTGGTTTGGCAAAGGTGACTGGATTCAGAATTATTACCTGCATCAAAAAAGCTTGTACATCCGGTTAGGAAAGCCGGATTGGCGCTTTAAATTTCATGGCGGCTTCAATCATCAGGTACAATGGGGCGGCACGCTTTTGTATGATCGTGTTGATCGGGGCGTTAAAATAACCCGGTATGGCAGCGATCTGGAATCGTATCTCTATGTGATCACTTCTAAAACGTTGTATTCAGATGATTTTAAGGTGGAAAATGGCAAAGCCTCAGCCGAAGGTGGAAACCGGGTCGGAAATCATTTAGGTACTTTTGATATTGGATTGGAGTATGAAGATGCCCGTACCAAGTGGTTTATGTATCGACAATCTATTTATGAAGATGGCTCTTTGTTTTATTTAAATAACATCTCCGATGGATTGCTGGGTCTGTCTTTTAAACGAAAACAAGCCACGAGCGGAATCCTTCGGGTGGTCGTCGAATACTTACACACCTCCAGTCAGGGAGGGAGTGTCAGCTCCGGAAGAGCTACCGCTGACGAACTGCGGGGTAATGATGATTATTTTAATAACGGGAGATACATCGACGGCTGGACTTATAACGGGCAGACAATTGGTACGCCTTTTATCATGCCGTTGCGTTACACCACAGGTCTGCCACAAAATCTGGCCGCAAACCGCAACCTCATCGTCAATAACCGGGTAAATGCCGTTACCATCGGTGTGCAGAGTCGGGTAAAGAAATTTGATTTGGTAACCCGGATTTCGATGAGTAAAAATTTAGGGAATTATGATGTCCCGCTGAGTTTTACGCAAACCTCCGTTCAGCAACACATCGCTTTTCCCGTACAGAAATACACTTTAAATGCCATTGTTGCTTACGACAATGCCGGCGTGCTGGAACAAAATCTGGGGTTGGGTCTGCTGGTTAAACGCTACTTCTAACTAGATAATTTATGAAACAACTTGTATCCTTCTTTATAATTTTGATGGCTCTGCCCACCCTGGCTCAAACCACTGCGCCGGGCCAGGCTAGTTGGAATGGGAATAACTCAGCTCTCAGGTATGTTAAACGGTTCCAGGAAAGAGGTGTATCAGAAGCCCTAAAGAACTTTACGGCCCCTGAACTGGATGATACATTACGCGCTAAACGACACTTGTTTGCCACCACCGTCTACCAAAATGGGGCCAAATTGTCGAACTCTGCCATAAGCCAGCTATTGGAATCTGTCCCCAAAGCCAGAAAAAGGTTCCAGTTTGGAAATGTGCTAAAACCAATTGGTCCGGTTGTGGCGGTTTCGGGTCTGGTTATCGGTTACATTGGTATCAAAGGGAATCCAGCCACTTCAATTGTCCGGGGCATACGCACACCAACCAATCCAAATGTTGCCGACGTTCAGGTGGCGTATACAAAACGGAGTCTGCCCAAAGTGTTGGGCGGGTTAGGGCTTTTTGTTGGTGGGTTGTGTCTGATCGAAGTTTCAAACGAACTAACGGCGGCATCGGTCAATCTATATAATTCCAGAAATAAGGCGATTTCTCAACTAAATAGCATAAAGTTGGGAATTAGTAACAACGGGGATATTTGCTTAAAAGCAAAGTTTTGAATGGAACCTGTTTAGAATTTTATTCCATTCAAAATAGCCTGCCAAATAAACTTTGGCAGGCTATTTTGTTTATGCACGGTTTGTATTCGTCGCATTACTACTGATGGTTCAGTGGGCAATTGACCCGGTAATTCCAGATGGTTTGCCCCGTTACCCGAACCGTTACATACTGGCTTTTGGTTTTGATGAGTTGCTGCATCGATGCCCGCGACCAACTGTCGTAGATCGTGCTGCCGTAGTAAATGAACAGCGGTTTTGAATCCTCATCGATATCATCTTTGCGGCCTTCAAATACCTCGATTTGATCCGGGACGGCATCGGTGTAGTAGTCCAGCGCGAACGTGGCATCTTCCTTGCCCAGATCGTATTCGGCAATCACCACCTTGATGTCAGGGCTTTGATAATCCTGCCCGTCCTGCCCGCCATTGCATTGAGATAGCGCAATGTCATCGTGAATTTCCGGGCCGGCTTCGTTCCGGGTATCCGGGGACACGGCGGTCGAATCAGGGGCGACGGCGTTCAGGCTGTCCGGGGCTGAAAGGCGGTTTTTATGCCCCCGTACCGATGCGTTCAACTGATTCTGGGAGAGCGGTTTTTCGTCATACGCAAAATAGTAGTAGGCAATTAGCCCGGCCACCAGCAGCACCAGCAGTCCCAGCAGCAATCCCAGACAACCCAGGCCGCGCTTCACCGGTTTGAGCGGGTCGGGAATAAAAACCGGAATTACATAGTCGGTCTGGCCGCGTTCGTGGACGTAGGTCTTGACCAGCGGCTCTTTCTTATCGACGAGGTCGTAACACTGCACACTTTCGCCATAATAGGTATTGTTCAGCAGCAACCGTCCCTGTTCGTCAGCTTGTGCGGGCAGTTGCATTCCCTGATAATCGAGCCGGATGTGGTGTTTGGGAACCGCCCGCCCGTGCTGGTCTACCACCCGGAAAAACATGGAAAACGGCAGCCGTTCGAGCAAAACCGGATACGGTTCCGCCGGATTTCGCTCATCCACGAAGACGGTTTGCCTGTTCACCGGCTGCCCACCCGCGTCCTGCTGATACACCGTTATTTCGCTCAGATACGGAACCTCCGCAATCGTTAACAGGCCCTGTTCGTCGGTCGTAAGTGTCCGTTTATGGGTTTCAAACTCAACCGCCAGCGGTTCGTTGGCTGCGGGCAGGTTCGTCGGTCGATACATGGCCCTGACCACCACGGGCGTGACGCCAAACGGCACCAGTTTTCGGATGATGTTGCGCTCGGGTTTTTCCGTTTCGAACATAAACCCCCAATTGGTCAGCGTAAACCGGGGGCCGTCGGGCGTGTTGAACACCAGAATGTGTTCCGTCGAAGGCACTTCCAGAAAGCTCTCGACACTTTGGCGCAGATTCCGGTAGCTGGCCCGGTCATATTGCCCCGGCCCTTTTTTGATATACCGGATGATGTCGCGAAACAGGTAGTTGACCTGCTCGTTCAGGATCGGCAGAAGCTGTTGTTGTTCCTCGGGCGAATACGACGCCAGCGTCCGAAAATCGCCGGGATACTCCCCGTACCAGGTAATTTCGTCGCGGCCAGCCCCCGTTACGAGGGGTTCGGCAAACAACCGGTCGTGGCCGCCGACAAACAGGCCGCGTACCTGTTCATACCGTTTGACGTTTTCACCCACATTAAAAAATACCGGCCGAATGCGTTTCAGGGGGGTCGTAAGGAGTTCGCGTTTCATGCGGAAAAGGCTTTCTGATGGTTTGGTAAAGCGCCGGGAGCGCCCGGATGTCTATTGATGCCAGTCCGTAAAAAAGGTTATCACGGTCGGCCGTTTTTTTGAGCGGTCAGAGGTGAAACCGGTCCACAAAAACACGTTCGCCCTCTTTGGATGTCTCCCGTTGCAGGATGTACTGCTGGTTGCCGTGCTGAACCGTGATCTCGAACGGAACGGCCTGCCCTTTCGGCGAACGGCGTTTATAGAACGAAACCTCGATGGTGTAATACCCGGCGTGTGCTTTCTCCCAATAGGCGTTTTCCTGCGGTTCGGTCGTGGCCGAATCGTCATCGGCGTTGGCGTCCAGATCCAGAATTCCGAGGTGGTCTTTGAAATTCACTTCCCGTTGCTGGTAATTGAGCAGGTTGCCGCCGGGGTCAGAAACGAACAGATCCAGGTCGTCGGTCGAAAACCAGCGGAGATTGACGCTGAATGCCCCGCGACGACCCCGAAGCCCGGATGGATTCAGTTCCACAACGTGGGTTGGGTCCCCGGCCGCCAGTTCCAGGCGCTCGTCGGCAAAATCCGGATGCGTCACATAAACCAATGCTTTTTCCCCGGCCAACAGCAAAACCGGGTCAAAGGAAACCAGGCCGGTTTCCGAACTGGTCTGGGTAAGGTCGGAATTGGCGGTCGTTAGCCGCACGGTGGCACCGTTGACCGGTTCTTTCGTAACAAGATCGATAAGCTGGAGCGGGATGGCGTGTTCTTCAAGCCGCGGGTGCAACGTCAAGGTGGTGATGAGGGGATAGAAACCGTCAAAAATGAGGTCAGCAACGGTTTTTTCGCTGGTCAGCGTGGTGGTTGCCACGGCATACGAATCGGCTGCGGCCTCCACCTGAAACACCAGCGGATCGATGGGGATGATCTGCTGGAAACTGACGTTACCGTCGGTGCTGGTCGTCAGTTTATACGTCTGCCCGCCGTGGTGCAGGGAGACCGTCGCGTTGGCAACCGGCTTCTGGTCAGCGGCTTGCACCACTTTGGCGTTGAGCATCATCCGGGGCGAAACGGCCTGCTGCGTCAGCTTGCGAACCAGGCCGCGGGCGGGGTTGAAATCACTGCTCAGAAAACCCCACAGGATTAAAACCGGGCGTTTGCCAATCAGATACAGGTTTTTAACCTGCGGAATTTCAAGGCAGTCGGCCAGCATCCGGTGCAGGTCGTCCGCGTCGTGGTAGCGCTGAATCTGGTCATACGCCAGATCGGTGTAATACCGCAAAACCGCCCGGGATTTGGCCTGCCATTCGGGTGACAGTTCCTGATACGGCTGAATGGCACCGGGCAGATCGCTAAACCAGCGAATCTGACCGAGTTCGATAACGGGTTCGGCAAAAACCGCATGGCTGCTGCCCACCGTCAGCAATTCCCGGAGGGTCTGATACCGTTTGACGCCTTCGCCAACGTTCGAACCGAAAACGGGGCGCAGGCCGGCGGTGGGGGTAATCGCAATCAGTTGCCGGGGCATAGGCGTTAGGGCTGGCGTTTGAGTTTGGCAATTTCCCGTTTCAGACTGTCGAGCGTCGCGGCACAGGCATCCTTCGGCTCCAGCCGACAGGCTTCCAGGGCTTTGTGTAACTGAATGAGCGGTCCGATGTGTTTGCCGCTCCCGCCCAGGTGCGAATTGCCGGTTTTTACCAGAATAGCCCGGATTCGATCGGGGCTCAGGTCCGGACGCAGGGAACACATCAGTGCCACACCACCGGCCACAATCGGCGTGGCCATGCTCGTGCCGCTCATGTAGTCGTAGCCTCCACCCGGCACCGCGTTGTAAATCTGCACACCGGGCGCCGACACGGTCGACAGCGGGCCGTAATTGCTGAACGATGCGCGTTCGACCTCGCCTGCCTGGTTGGGTGGGCCATCCGCCGACACATTGATGGTATACGGCGTATCGTTCATCGGATCAAAACCGGCCGGAATATTTTCGTTGCCGGTTGCTTTCACGATGACGACGCCATTGCGCGAAGCCTCGCCGAAAAGGGTTTCGAACAACTGACGTTCGGTTTGGTAGGCCGGGCTTTGCTGGTAACTCGCCAGCAGGGCATTCTGCCGGGCTTCTGGCATAGCCGCCAGTTTGGCCGCTGCGGCAGCCGGAATACTGCGGCCCAGCGATAAACTGATGACGCGGGCACCATTTTTAATGGCATATTGAAGGCCAAAAACGATCGCTAGCGTACTCGGTTTGTCGGTGCCTACCTGAACAGCCATGACCCGGCAGTTGGGCGCAATCCCGGAAGTGCCTGCGGCATTGCCCGCCCGCCCGGCTATGGTGGCTGCGACGTGCGTTCCGTGTCGGCCACCCATGGGGCTGTCGGTGTTGATCTTTCCTGATTCGGCGGTCATGTTGCGGGCTTGCACAATCTGGTTCTGGAGTTCGGGGTGGCCCGTATCAAAACCGCCATCCAGCACGGCCACCGTCACCTGATCGGAGCCACGGGTAATATTCCAGGCTTCAAAAGCACCAATGGCCTCGAAATACCAGTTCTTGGTCCGGTTTGCCAGATCCGGGTCGTTGGGCAGCCCGCTCGACTGGAACAGGCTTTCGTCGAAAACCAGGTACACTTCCGGCATTTTCTGAAGCCGGTCGCGCCAGACATCCCGCTGATCGGTCGGAATCTGGACTTGCAGGGCGTTCAGGGTGGTATCGAAGGCCACGATCTGCAATTCGTTGTCGGTATAACTGGCTTTCACTTTGTTGACAAACGCGACCAGATTGACCTCCTTTTTCAAAAAGACGTTCAGCCGGTTGCCAATAATCGGGCGTTGCAGGGAGTCCTGCGGGTTGGTAATAATCTGGGCTGAGTCGACGGGAGCCACAATTCCCTGCGGCCGATCCGGCAAGTGAGGGCTGAGGGTTCGTCCCGACTCGGGCATCTCGCCCGCCCCGGTTTCGACGCCCGGTACGCCCACCCCAACGGGCCGACCCCACTGCGCGGGCCAGAACCAGTATAACAATCCCAGCAGGAGCAACAACAGCAGCAAACCCAGCAGCCAGCCGATGCACCCACAACCCACCGGGCCGTCGGTTTGCCGTCGCCACCAGAACCAGCGCGGCCACCGCCAGTCCCACCACCACCGCCGGGTTTTCACGGTGTCCGCTACCGGTTGAACCGGAACCGGGGGCGGGGTCGGATTGGAGGTCAGCGCCGGATTCGTGGGCGTTGCCAGCGGCACCACCGGGGGCACGGCTGGCGGTTCGGGAATCTGGTGTTTGAGGTACTGATTGACCCGAAACCGTTCCTGGCGGCTGCGATCGGATTCAAACCCCCAGAGCACCAAAACCGCCTGATCGCCGTTGGTCAGCACACATTCCGGCCCCGGTATTTCGACGGCGAGCCGCAACAGGGTGCCCAGTTGCTGGTTTTCCGTCTGCGAAGTCCGTTCGAGTTCATCCGCCAGTTGGCGGATGGCGGAGAGCTGTGCATCCAGCAACTGGCTGACACGGGCGCGATCCGGGGGAATGAGGTTGGGTAAGGGCGTTCCCTGCCGAAAACTATCGGAAAACCAGCGGGCTTCGGTGCGCGTCTGTTCGTAGGGCGGTGGAATGAGCGGCTCGGCCAGAAGCTGCGCGTAGCTTTCGCCCAGGCGGCTGCGGAGCAAATCCCGAAGCTGGTTGTAGCGCGTGTAAACCGGTTGCGCTAACCAGATAACCGGCCGGTAAGCGGAGAGCGACGTACTGAAGATGGGGTAGTGGGCGGGCATGAGAATAACGGGCTAACCGATTACTGGCACTGGTAACCAAGGTCTTTAATGATGGTGTCGAGCAGGCCATTCACCCGGGCTTTTTCGGGGTCGGTCAGGTTGGCTTCGCGCAAAACGTTGTATTCAAACGACTTGTCGAAACCGTTGAACCACTGGCTGTAGAAAACCCGCGACGGATCGTCCACCGTGGTGGTCAACTGGTTTTTCGCCGGCACGTCGGCCAACGGATTGCCGTAAATGGGAGCCACCACGTTGGGCGCCGACTGGTAGACGGCCTTGTTTCTGAGTTTGTCGTCGGCACTCACCCGCGACCAGCCCAGCGTATTGACGAAGTCGTTGATGGCGGCCCGGCCCAGCGTCAGAACTACTTCCAGGTTATCGGATTGGTGAATGTAGGGGCTAACGTCTTCGGCAACCCGGACTTTCAGGCTGTCGCGTTCCATGCTCCGCTCCATTTCATCGACCAGAATCGTTACCTCGTTTTCGGCCAGACCAAACTGCCCCTGAAACTGCCGGTCGCTGCGCAGTTGCTTGAGCTGCGTCACCCATTGCCCCAGTAGACTTTCGGCATAGCGGGTGGCCAAAACCGAGCCCGGTGCTGGTTTGGGAGCGGGTTCCTCACTAACGGATCCTACATTCAGGATACCATCCACAAAAATACCAAGGTCGACGGAGTCTGCCGAAGCATTGGTAACCGCGCTGGTCGATTCGGCCTGTTTCAGAAACAGATCGGGCTGGCTCATCACCTGGCGAACCAGCTCGCGGTCCCACAGGCTGTTTTCTTTGCCGTTCACAAATTGCTCGGCGACGGTGAAGGAAGCCAGGAAGCGGCCAAACTTTTTCTCTTTGATCAACCGTCCGACCGGTTTGCGAAGCTGATCCCGGCGTTCGCGGGCGCGGATGAGTTTTTCTTCCACCGATCCGCCCTCGTAATGGTGGCACAAAGCTTCCCCCACTTCCTGCCGCACCCGATTCAGGGCTTCCCGGACTTGTTCCTGTTTGATGGCCGGATGACAGGCCGGTAACAGGTATTTCAGCAGGTAATCGATCCCGTTCCGGCCCGGCTGCGTGGCTTCATACCAGGCTGTCATCGGATCGTGAAAGTGCCGGTTGGTGTGTTCATTGTTTACAAACGAGCGTTCCATGTCGGCAAAGGCCGGGGTGTAGCGTTCGTTGTAGGTTTCGACGCCGTCCGTGATCTGGTAGGAGACTTTGCAATACCGGGGGTCGCGAATCATGAACGTGTTTTTGAAACTGTCGCTCGGGCCGTTCCAGCTTCGCGTCCATTTGTCGGTCGAAACCTTGTCGAATTCCTTGTCGAAAAACCGCTCCAGCCGTTTTTCCCAGATGTGGTCGTAGAGGTCCGTGCGGCCCACCCGGGTGGGGTCGCATTCGTCGATCTCGACGTTGATCTTGGTCAGCACCAGAAAGAACGGATTGATCCGGTCGACGCCAGCGCGGGCATCCAGCGGTACCAGGTTGTTCAGCACGCGTTCGCGTTTTTCGCGCTCCTCCGCCGAGCGGCCCACGTTCATGCCGATCCACTGGCTGATCATGCTGTTGATGTTGAGCGTGCCTTTCACCTCCGACTGCATGTTGTGCATGCAGAAAAGCAAGCTGCTGATGCCGAACGAATCGTTGTAGGCATTGAAGAGGTAAAAAACTTTTCCGCGCAGAAACGGGTCCATTTTCTTGGAAACGTCGGTTTCCTGCTGAAAAACGTTTTCCGGTGAGCCTTCCATGCTCCGCGCACCCGGAAAATCGAGGATGTCGGCGTGTTGCAGAAACCGGCGGCTGGGGTGGTTTTCGAGGGCTTTGGGCAGGGGCAACACCAGCTCGGAAGTCAGCCCGGTCAGAATGCTCCGGGTCAGCGGAATCCGCTTTTTGTCGCGGGTGACCACCGTTACAGTGTTGAGCTGACTGTCGGTCTGGTCCATTTCATACAGCCGCATGACGTCGACAATCGTTTGCTTCTGGGGCGCAACGGCTTCCAGACCAACCCATACTTCCGACTCAAATCCCAGTTCGATCAGCCCCTGACTCAGTTTGTTGAACAAGTTGGTCATGAACACGTCTTCGTGCCAGAGCGGGGCGAAAATGGCCCAGCGGTCGCCGGGCCGTACATAGGGCGCAATAGCGGCCACTTTCTCCCAGTAATTGTATCGGCGCAAGGTGCCGATGAGGTCCATTCCCTGAAAATATTTCGATAGATAATCCCGCAAATCCAGGATGTCGTCTTCGGTCATTCCCGGCTGAATCGTGGCCTGCCGTTGCCGTTCCAGGCGGTTTTGCAGTTGATCCAGTTGCTCGAACGTGAGCTTTTCGGGGTATTTCGAATTGATAATGTTGTATTGATACCCGATGGCCATGGTTTTCACGATGTCCGACTGGTTCAGCAGCCGCAGCAAATAACCGCCCTCGTTGTTCTGGTGGTAGGTCGTAAAGCGCGTCACCACGCCGGTGGCCTCGGTTCCGCCCCCCACGGGGTTGATGTCGTCGATGAAGCTGATCGGGCCATCGTGTCCCGTGATTTGCCGGACGGTTTCGGCCGGTATTCCCGCCGATTCGATCTGCAACAGATTGTGGCCGGGAATGCGGGCCAGATTGGAAACCAGGTACGATTTTCCAACCTGACTGATGCCAAACAGGGCGAGTGCCGGACGCATTTTGGCGGCCTGTTCGAGCCGTTTGGCGCGTCGGCGCAGCTTGCCCAGTTCATCGAGCGTACTCAGCCGTTTTTCGGGTTCCTCGTATAGACTCAACCATTCGGTGCCGCGCCGAATGCTCTCCTGTAATTGCAGACTTTCCTGAGATAGAGTAGGAAACATAGTGAATGGGTTTCGGGATGTTTTCGAGTATTTATGCCTGAACACCCGTTCAGGTTATCAAAAATCTTTATTCGGTAACGATGTCTGCGTAAATCACCACGGTTCGTGATTGCCGCCGAATGACGGCAAACGACCGGCCTTCGCGGACGGTATTTCCTCCCAGACCCTGCACGTTGTGAAGGGCCGGGTCCACTTGCCGGGTTTCTTCGGGCGACACAAAGACAAAATCCTCAAAGTGGTTCGACGCCCATTGGGCCACCTTGTCCAGCAGGGCGCGACGCTGGGGAATATACAGGCCCGTTAAGGCACTCAGCAAATCGGTCAGCGCCTGGTGGTATTGCCGAACCGCATCCTGTGGCGACTCGTTCAGGGTCGTTTCCAACGCCCGCAAGGCCGTCCATCCGCCCACAAAAGCCGCCAGAAAACCGTTGAGGTCGGGCGTGGGCGACTCGGTAGCTTCGATGAGGAGGTTACGGATGCCGGTTTCGGCGGCAGTACTGAAAAATAACCGCACAAACTCAGCCGCTGGCAGCATGGCCGCCCGCTCTTTCCGGAGTCGAAACACCTCGATTTCGGCCTGCTCGCGACCGGTTTCGGCGGTTTGCTTCTGCTCCAGGGCCAGCGTCAGTGCCTGCTGCTGTTCCAGTTGCTCCCAGCGCAAATTCTCGATCTGCTGCTGCAACGGTCGGCTGATCGTGAGCGGCAGGTCCCTGGCCCGGCTTCCCACGGTTTCGAGATCGTCGGACGACAGAATGGTTTGTAACCCCCGGCGAAGCCAGTCACCGTCAGTGCTGTCTTCGTCGGCGTAGGGCAGGGCCAGATTGGGGTTTTGCCGCAGACGCGCAATCACCTCCGGACCCAGCAGGTCGCGGAGGTGATTGACGAACGAATCAAGCGGAGTGGGCAATGGATCGGGTGGCGTAAAGTCGGATTGAGCGTTCATACGGGTTGAAATAGCCAATCAAATCATGGAAAAACAGCCTGATTGTCAGTTCAGATAAGGGTCCAGATAGAAATTTCCGGTGTCGAGCCAGTAGCCGTGCGGATCGGTCAGCGTGCAAACCGTCAGCTTCAGCGCCGGAATGTCGCGGCCCGTTTGCGGGTCCATCACCGTCAGGTTATTGCGCAGGATCAACCCTTCTTTGTCGCGCAGGTTCGGACGACCAATCCGGACTTTGAGCGGGAGTTTGGGCATGAGCAGCGTTCTGGCCCGTTCGCTGTCGAACTCGATTTTGTACAAAGGCGTGGCAATCCACTGATCACTCGCCATTTGGCGCATTCCCAGGAATGTATCTTTGGCACCGGTTAGCTCGATTTCGTCGATGGGCTCGATGGATGAATCGTCGGGAACGGCCAGCACATGCTCGTTTTTGATGCGGGGCGGCTGGCCGTCCGTCAGCAACCCAATGTAGTCGGCGGTGGAAGTCATGCGGGCTGCCAGCAGGCGCGTGTCGAGCCGGAAACCGTTCAGATGCCCCAGTTCCGACAGCAGGGCGATGGCGGCTCCGACCGAAACGCAGGTTTTGGGATCCTTGATGGTGTATTCGTGCGGATCGCTGAAGGGATACCAGAATTTTTCGCTCGTGGCTACCCGGATGCGGTTCATCGGCACAATCCGGTCGGGCGAAACCGGCATGTTTTCCAGAAAGAGATCCAGCACCACCGGCAGCGTCGAGGGGCGGCCCGACAGCAGGACGTAATCGCATTGGTACTGGGAAATGATGCCGCACAAATCGCGGAGCATGGTTCCGATGACGTTGCGAATGGCTTTCTGGTTGATTTCCTCCGGCGACACTTCCCAGCTCATCAGCCGGATGTCGAAACCGGTGGCTCCTTCGCGCCGGAATCCCTCGTTCACATACTGCAACACGCTTGGAATCGGCGCTTCGTGTTCCTGAAAAAACTCGTCGAAAGCCACCTGACGGGTTTGATCAGGATGGGCGGTAATCTGTCCCAACATGCCCTGCGCAATAACCGTGGCCACCTGATTGGCAAAATGCTTCTTGAGCGTGCGTTTGTGGTCGGTATCGGTGCTTTGGAATGGGCCGAAGAGCGAATACAGAACCTGCCCCGCGCGGCCACAACCCAGTCGGCGGGCTTCGCGGGCAATTTGCGGCAACACACACTCTTCAATGAGTTTCTTGATGATGTGGTCGCCGGCCAGGTTGAATCCTTCCCAGAAAACCGGGTTCTGGTAGAGGCTGGTGACCGCGCCCGGTTCATATTCATAGTGGCCAATCATCAGGTCGGTCGTTCCCCCGCCAATGTCGACGCTGGCGATCATCAGCGATTTGCGGGATGGGTCGAGGTCGTCGGTGCGCCGACGGCCCATGGTCTCAAAAAAACGGGGGGCATTTTCCGGCCCAAACCGGTGAACGATCTCGTTGTACATAAAGACTAACTGGCTGCAGGTGGCTTCATCGTAGCCCCAGGAGGTGCGCAGCCGAACGGGATCGTGGTTTTCCCGCAGGTCTTTCAGGTTTTTCGGAATGCGGCTTTCAACCGGGTCGTTTTCAGCCAGTTTGCTGTAGTCGGGAATGATTTCGAGGTCGGGTGAAATCAGTTTGTACTTATCGCCGTAGTATTCACGAAGGGCTTGAAGGGCGTCGGCGGCACACTCTCGCAGCTTGACCCGTTCGGTTTTTGGCATGGCTGTCGGGCAGGTCAGCACGATCCGGCGCAACCGCCGGGGCACACCCGCTTCGCCCCGTTCGTGCCGGAACTCGTAGCTGTTGATGTAACTCAGCGTCTGGAGCAGAATTTCGGTCAGCGCAAAGGTCATCAGTGCGCTGCGGGCGTAGAGCGGATTCTGGCCGCTTCGGTAGATCAGTCCCGGACCGTTTGCGCTGGCCAGTTTGTTGGCTTTATCGACCAGCATACCGTCGCTCGTAAAGAGGTTGGCGAGGGGAAGACTCGATGCCGAATTCTGCATCAGTTCGGTATGCTCGGAAAAATAACCCCAGGGTTTCTCGCGCTTTTTGGCGTCCCACAAATACCGTTTGGGGCTGGAAAAGGTCATTTCATACTGGTCGTTGACGGCCTGATTGTCGCCAAAAATGACCCCATATCGCGTGGCTTCCGTTCCTACCCGAACCATGCTGGGCCAGCGGAACAGGAAGTCGTCGGTCAGCCCTTCCTTTTTGCCAAAAGACGCTTCCATAAACGCCAGCTTCATCTCGAACGGTTTGTTGCTGGTGTGAGTCGGATTGCGGAGTTCCCGGATTTTCAGGCGTTTGGCGTCCGTCAGGGCGAGTTCTGCATCGCGCTCGCGGGCACTGCTCTCCAGCACCAGTCCGCAGGTGCGCGAATTGCCGACATCAAGCACCAGGTTGACGTCGATGCTCCGGCCCAGGGCGTCCTGTTGTAGCGTTACGACGGGCCAGCTATTGGTCTGCTCGATCATCTTCAGGAGCGTCATATACAGCCCCAGGTGCAGCAGGTGGTGGGGTTCGCTGGTAAGCTGGCGCGGAATCCGGCTTTTGCGTTTCGTGATCACTTCTTCCAGCCAGTCGTTGACGCGTTTCTGAGACAGAAAAAAACCGTTGGTATCTTCGTGGGTAGCACACTTGAAGCGGGTATTGCCGCCTTCCGGGTCGCTGGAATCCGGCACGACATAATACGTGTGGTTGAGCCGCGGGTCATACTTGTCGTCGCAGTGCGTATCGAACGCCAGCACCAGTTTGTGGGTATACGGGCTACCCTCGGCTTTTTCCTGTGAGCTGATCCGGCCGAGGTACATGCGCGCCCAGGACTGTGGGCCGGGCATCAGTTTGCCGGCGTCGTAGTGATCGGTGCGGAAATAGGGCAGGGGGAGCCAGACGCCCTCCAGAACGTCGAGCGCATAGCGACCCTGGAGATTGATCAGGTGATCTTCCCGGATGTAGTTCAGGTTTTCGGGCTTGATTTTACTTTCGTCGATGGAGCGGTCGGGGCGGAAGGCTTCGGCGTTAATGTCCAGACGGCTGATGTACTTCCCGTTTTCGAGCATGTACGGGATGATGAGATACACCCGGTCGTTGTCGGGGTCTTCCTGTTCGGCATACTCAAACCGCAGTTTGGGGGCTGCGCTCGTATCGCCGAGGTTGAGGGGAATATCTATAAACTGGATGCCGGAGTTGGCGATCAGGGAAACCATGTTCATGAGTGGTAGGAAAAGGACCGGTTAAACGGTTTTGTAAATGATCTCGAAAACAGTACCGGCACACTGGCGGCAGACGACCGCATCCAGCCGGTTGGGGGTATGGCAGTTTTGGCACTTTTTGTAGTCGGGTGGGGGGGGAGGGGGCGTTCCGTTCAGGCGTTTCAGCCGGATGTATTGCTGATTGGGTTGCCAGCCGTCTAGGCTGAGCCACTGGCCGTTCTGTTCGATGGTGCAGACATCACCACTGATGAGCGGAGCCGCGCCCCCCGGTTTTTTCAACGGAATGCCCACTTTTTGCGGAACAGACTGCAGGTTGGTGAAATCGGCCTCGTACGGAGAACCGTCCAGGTGGATTCGGACGGATTTGCTGGCACTGCCGGCCAACTGGTTGATGATTTCTTCCTGAACCAAATCAAATTGCTGGTTTACGGGCGGAAAGGTTAGGGTTACTTTTTTTGGGTTTTGGGTTGGTTGCTCCCAGATAACTTGTGGCATAAATGGATTCCGTTTTAAGTCAACGTTCTTGGAAAAGGATGGAATTTATCAGGGATAATCAGCCGGGGTAAATCAATTTTTAAAACTGCTAAAATTGGGTGGTTACATCTTCATTCGCAATACCATATTCCATGATTCTTTCTAAGGGGATTCATGATTTTACAAATGGATCATCAACCTTTTAGACATATTGTGTAATATTGACGCGTCGGCTCCTGGGATTTGCTAATTTATGCCGCTTATCCACGAAGGTTATCATCTTATTCCGAAAATATTTCTATGCAGCCACCGTCTACCCCACCTCAAAAATATAACCCCTATTATTTGCCCGTACCGGAAGGCTGTGGAAAACGAACAGATTGCCCGTATAAGTCGATGCCGGAATATTTGCAGCCTTCGGATTTCAAAAATGAAATTCTGAGCAGCTTTGACGATCACTACTGTTCGCTTTGCAAAAGCCAGTTGAAGCTGGTGCCACCACCACCTACTCCGCCAAGACCGCCCGTTGAAGAAACCACTAAAAAAGATTCGGATTTGCGACCTTGGTACCGCAAATACTGGTGGGCTATTCTGGCAGCCCTGCTGCTCCTGATTGCGGGGCTTGTGTATTGGTTTTGGCCAGTTTCTCCTGCGGTTTGTCAACAGGGTGAAGTTATTGCGGGAAGAGATACGTGTATAAATGATGTCAAATACCAGGTTGTCTGCGATGGAAAAGGCGGTTTTGACAAAGGAAAGAAAATCGGAACCTGTGCTCCTCCTCCTCCCCCTTGTGCCGCCGGAACGGTGGTTAATACGTTCTGTAGAGGAACGACCCAGTATGTAAAACTATGTGATGGAAAAGGCGGCTATACGGAGAAGGTCAATAAAGTAAATAGTGTGGATTGTGGCTGGAAGCCATCGCCCCCATCACCTGTTTTCAAACCGGGAATACCGTATGTGGTAAAACGGGCGGGAAGGTGTGTGATTGAAACTTACAATGCAAGTGGAGGGCTTCAAAGTCAGGTGTCATTGCCTGCGGGTGACCCTCGTTGTGACAATGCACCACCCGCTAAAAAGCTCAATTGATTTTAGGTCGTGCCGTGCCTGAAAACGTTTCCGTGGAATGGGCCATTCATGGGGAGCCGACTCAACGGTGGTCGATGAGCACCAGCACCGGCACGACGCTCCCGGTGGCCTGGCTCTCCACCTGGAACGCGATCCGGTTCGGCTCATACCGGATTTTGGTGAAATCGATCAGGCTCTCCGTGCTCAGGGTTTTCTGAAGCCGGTCGAGCAACCGCCCCCCCTGCGCACTCCGCAGCGTTCGGTTCATGCGGCCGCTGTCGACGGGCCGGTTGGCGAACAGCAACAAAAAATAATCCGTCCCGGTGTTCTTATCCAACTCGATGGTGTTGGTGGGCGGGTAAGCCACGGTGGTGTTGGCGCCGAGCAACGGGCTGTAATCCACCAGCTTCCCGTCCGGCCGTTTTTCGCTGTACGGAAAAAGCCGGGTCAAATCGGAGTTGGGTCGTTCGTCGGTACCGAAGGCAAACAGGTAGGCCTGCCGGTCGTTGTTGATCAGAAACTTGAATTCGTCGCCCGACACATTGGGTTTGTTCATGCGGTAGACCAGCATCCCGGCGGTTTTCGAAACGGCTTCGTCAATGTGAAGCCCCATTTCGCCCATTCCCTTCTGCTCAAACTGCACAGCCGCCTTGAAGCCGCCAATCTGGTAGGTCGCCAGTTGCTGCATCGGCGGGTAGAGTTGCACACCGTAGCGGGTGAACGTCGCCAGATCGGCGTACCGAATCCAGCAGAATCCCTGTTTGCCCCAGCCCGGCCCCCGGCTGTTGACGATCCGGAACGCTCCGCCAAACTGCTCGTCGTCGTAGCCCAGAATGCACAGCGCGTGTCCCATGCCCGACTGGCCTTTGGTTTGCAACTGCTTCTGTTTAGTCGCCAGCAGCGTAAGATCCTCCTGACCGGGTTGCCAGACCTCCTGATTCAACTGGTCGAAAGAGGGTGTCATCAGAATGCTGACCACCACCGGCAGTCCCTCCGCCAGCACATTTTTCAGCTTGGACACTTTTTCACTGACGGGATCGTCCAGGCGCAGAAACCGCTGCGATTCGGCCACGCGGTAGCGCATCGCCATTGTTCTGAATTTTCGTGTATCGGCCTGACTGCAAGCGGGATAACCCAGGTAGCTGAACGGAATGATGCCCTTGTGCTGAATGACGTTCGTCGCAGAATCGATCCGCAATCCATTCTGACAATACGGGTCGTTCCTGAGCTTGGCTTCTTCGTAGAGATAGGTCGGCGAAAAGGCCAGCTTGTTGATTTCCACCCGATTGGTGGTATTGAGCCGCCGGGCTTCCATGATGGTGCGGAGGTAATAGCCCAAAGCAAAGGCCAGACAGGTACCGTGTTTTCCCTGGTCGAGGGGTTGGGGGCAATAAGCCTCGTAGGATACCCGCGCCGGGAGTTGCTGCAACCCGAACTTCCGAATAACCGGCGGTTTGGCCGGAATCCGGAGGTAGCTGTCATCGTCCATGATGAGTCCGTAATTAAACGCATCCTGAGCAAAGAGGGACCGTGTTAGCAGCAGGCAGAACAGAAAAGTGAGCCGTTTCATGGACAGAAGGGGTTATCGGAAATAAAAATCATCGCGCATCATGTTCACATCCTGCGTCGTCTGGCGTTCGGCCGTTTCATTCTCGACATCGGTTCGGACCCGTTGCAAAATCTGGGACAGCGACAGCCCGCCCTGGCGAATATATTTGACGAGGGCTTTGGTAAACGGGCTGTTGGTGCCGGTTTTGGCCCGGTCGTGGGCGGCTTCGCCATCCGAGGCCGCGTAGGCAATCAGCGTGCCCTTGGGCGGAGGCAGCAGGGCAAAACCGCCCGATTCACCGAGGGCCCGGCCCCAGGTGCGGGCAAACGGATTGTCGCGGCAGGCATCGAACAGGATGATGTTGGTCAGGCGGTTGGCTTCTTCCATCTTGCGGATGAGCCGGGTGGTTGGAATGCCCTCAAACTCCACCTCATCCTCGCTTTGCGGATTGGCGTCGGTGGGCAGAAAGTAATTCATGCCCCGAATGCTCAGGCCGTGACCGGCGTAAAATACCAGCCCAACATTGTACGCCTTGAGCTTTAGGCCAAATTCCTGAAAGGCGGTAATCATGCCTTTTTTGTCGAGATCAGCGTAATAAAGCACCGTGAAACCGCATTCTTCCAGAACCGCTTTCAGGGCCAGCGCGTCGTTGACCGGATTGGCGAGCGACCAGGCGTGTTGGTACCGGGCATTTCCGATCACCAGCGCCAGCCGCTTTTGTTGCGGAGCGGTTTGTACCGTCAGGGGCGATGGCTCAGGCGGCTGGTAGGTAATATACCGGCGTTCGGACGAAACGGTGCCGGCCGCCGTGGTGGCGGTGAGGTACAACTCGTTCGGCCCGATGCGGAGCGTAACCACCTGGTCGATGCCCAGGGGGCAGCCGAGCCGTTTGAAACCCCGGAGGCTGACCGGTTCGCCATTGAGGTAAAGCTGGTGGCCGGTTATGCCGTCGCCCGAGATACAGGCCTTCACCCCATAGGCATTGCTGGCAACGGTTTCGTCCGACCGGGTCGGCAGTTCCCAGGTAATCGTCGGGGGCTGGGCGGTTTTGGGCGGTGCGGCCACCACGGGTTGCCCGGCTACTTTTTTCAGGAAAACCGACCGGAAATAAGGATAAATCTCGTAAAGACCGTCGGGTGTTTTGGGCGCTTTGAAGTTTGCATCCGTGAAAAAACCGACCTGATTGAGCGTTTGAATCAGCTTCAGGGTTTTGGCATCGCGAATTTCGATCAAGTTGTCGAAACCTTGAATCAGCACGTAGCGGTCGTTGGGGGTGTAGGTGATGTTTGAAATAAACCGGTTGACGGGAACCGTTGCCGTGGCTTTGTTTTCGGCCGTATGCCATAAACGGAGGGTATTGTCGCCCGTTGCCAGCACAAGTTCGCCAGGGTTGTTTCCCACACCGATGGCTCTGATTTCAGCAAGATCAGGAGATTGATACGTGGTGGTAAAGAGGGGGGCGAATTTGCTGCGGGAACGAAGCGTTAGAATTTGAAACCGGCGGTTATCAAGTTCAGAAATGAGGTGTAATCCATCTTTTGAAAAACGGACGGCATTGATAATGCCGACTCCGGTCGGCAGGGGGGTTGCCTTACCAGTTTGAAGGTTCCAGATGCGAATGGTACCCAGTGCTGCTGTTGCCAGGAGCGTTCCGTCGGGGCTGAAATGGGTCGAACGGGTTTCAAATTGATCATCGGCTTTGTCTTCCAACAGTTGAGAAAGGTCTCCGGTTAGGGAGTTCCAAATTCCAATCTTACCGGCTGAAATTCCCAACGCCATTCGGTTTCCCGTCGGATCAATGTCTCCTGAAAAAGTTTTGGAAATGTCTTCATCAAGGCCGCGTAATCGTTGCAGGACCTTGCCTGATGTTGTATTCCATACCGTAATTTCAGTATTATACGGACCGGTATAAGCTGCCGCCTGATTCTGGTTTGGACATACACTGAACCAACCATGGGGCATGTTATCGACCAGTTCACTTTGGACTTTATTCGTGCTGAGGTTCCACGTCTTTAGAGTTCTTTTGGCACCTTCGCAGATCAGGAATTGGTCGTTTTTTTCGAAGTGAAGCGTGTTGGTTTGATTGTCATCGGTGTGCGGAAGCGTGGTTAGTTTATTGCCGGTCACAACATCCCATATCATAATACCATTCAAGTGACTGGCGGCAAGTTTTTTTCCGTCTTCACTGAACGAGAGGGCCGGAACAGGCCAATACCCAGAGGCTTTTTTATTCAGAAGACGCAGGAACTTTCGGTTTTTAGTATCCCAAATGCCAACGGTATTGTTTTGATAGCCAACCGCCAAACGGTTCGTTTTTGAATCGTAATCCAGGGAACTACACGTGCTGGAAAACCCTGAAACCGGCATGGGATCAAAGGTATGCCATACACGGCCCGTCAGGAGTTCAACCAGTTTTACGCGACCTGTATTGGGCAGATTGATGGCTATCAACCGATCGTCGTTAACAATTTCAAAAAATTCTTCTTCAAAACCAGTGGTTGTGATGGTTCGAATCAACTTACCGGTTTGTACATCCCAGATTTTTACGGTGTGATCATGCGCGCTTGACACCAGTAATTTTCCGCTGGCACTAAATTTACTGGCGAATACGGTTCCGGCATGTCCCGTGAATGTGTTCAGTACCCTGCCGGTTTTAACATCCCATAGTTTAACGGTATTATCGTAGCCTCCCGAAGCAAGCCATTCACCATTTGGATGGTAGGTGATGGTTCGAATTTGGCCTACATGCCCCGCCAGCGGAGATTTGGACAAATCCGTGACCTGAGCCAAACCGGGCAGCGCCAGCAGGCTGATCAGCCAAAGGAACCTTTTCATGGTAGGGAACGGGTTATTCGTTTAAACGACTGCGTAGTTTTCGGGCTTCTTCCTGATACGGGTGTCCATCCGTTCGGGCAATGCGCGTCAGGATCGACCGGGCTTCCCGGCGCTGCCGGTTTCGTAAATACGCCAGACTGAGATACCATTCGGCACAGGCTCGCCAGTGGCCGGGATAGCCTTCCAGTACGGTTTTCTGCAAAACCGGGATGGCCTCGCGGAGTTGCCGTTGCTGCAGCAGCCGGGCACCCTGCCAAACGGCCAGCGAGTCCTGTGCCACGGCGGCAGAGTCGGTCGTACCGGCGGCATCGGTTTCATCGGGCGGCTCGATGGGCAGCGGGGCGGCTTTGGGTGTGGGTTTGAAAAGCGCGTCGGCCAGCAGCAGACCCGGATCGGCGGGGGGGGCGGGCGTTGGCGTTGGGGGCGATGACCGGAGGGTGTCGGCGGGGCGGGGTTGCGTAGCGGTGGTGTCTTTTTGGGCAACCGGCGTTTCCGGGCCGTCCAAACCGCCGGTTTTGTAGAATCGCCAGAACAGCCCGAGGGTCAGCAGCACCGTGGCTGCGGCCAGCCAGACGGCGGGGCGTTGCCAGAGCGGGCGGACGGTCGCTTCGGCGGGTTGGGCGGTTTTTTCCGTGGCCAGTTCCTCCTTTGCTTTGGCGTAGAAGGCCGCAGCTTCCTGCTCGAAAGACAGGAGCCTCATGCCCCGCCGGACCCGCTGCTGGACTTGCAGTTCCTGTTGCAGGGCTTCGTTCTGGCGGAGTTGTTCTTCAAAGGCGGTTTTTTCGCCGGGCGTCATCTGGTCGGACAGATAAGCCGCAAGATCGTCGTGCTGTTGATCCGTCAGTTCTTCCATGATTGACAATCGGAAAGGTATTGTTTGAACAGTCCGACGAATTTTTTTTTGGCGCGGTGATGGAGTAATTTTCCGTGCCCATCTGCTTTTTCTTCCATTAGTTCAAAATCTTTCAATTTCATTCCGTTTACGTAATGCTCCCACATCAGTTTTTGCTGAACGGGCGTTAGTTTTTCATAGGCTTTACGGGCGGCAATCCGCATGCAATCGTCTTCTTCGGCAGCCTCATCCGTGGCGGGTTCGGGACCCAGGGGCCGGTCGTCAAATTCCCGGAAGAGCGAATCCCAATCGACTTTGAGGGCCATTTCTTTTTTGTATTTTTTCCACCAGCCCCGCCATTTATTAATACAGATCCGACCGACATAACTAATGGGTTTATAGCCCCGACAAACAAATTTTCCGGAATAAATATCGTCCATAAACTGGACCAGCGTATCCTGAATCAAATCCTGGATATCTTCTTCACTGGTGCCGAATTTCTGGGCATAGTTAAAGAAAAATTTATACAAACGCTTCGTCAGGCACATCCAGGCCATTTCGTCGCGCGGGTCTTCGCGAACCAGTGTTTGGCAAAACAGATCGGGATTATTCTCAAGGTGAAGGCAGGGGTCAGTAGGAGCAGAGGAGGAAGATTTCTGTAGAAATTTAAACATACATACAAACGGGTCAGATGGAATCCAAGTAGCAGTTAAAACTACTAAAATCTCTCCATCTGACCATTTGTAGTTAACTAAATTTTCGGATCAGGCACTTTGTCGGTAAGGTGCCGGACGAAGGTTTATGGTGTCGCGCGAGACATGACGGCGCATTTCCGGCACGGTGAAATTGAGGAAGTCGAACCACATTTCTTCGCGGTTGGCGTAGTATTCCCAAATCCGCTGCACCTGACCCGCCAGTTCCACATCCCCCTCAAACAGCGGGTGTTTGACCACCTGCATCTGAAAGTCCCGGATCTGGGCGTGAACGGTTCCGCCGACGATGAAGGGCTGATTGGTGGCGTAGGCATCGGCCAGCATGAACAGATACACCTGCCAGCGTCCGAGTCGCCCGAGGGCTTTGACGTCCATCCAGATGGCACCAATTTCGGCCACGTCTTCCTCCCGAATTGGGCTGTCTTCCAGTATCTGGGCTTTGATTGCGGCCGGCAGCACATCAAAATACCGATGCGGTGGGCGGGCGTTGACAAAATAGCCGGCCGTCCATTCGCCGGGTTGATCGCTATCCTGAAAGATCCGCACGGTGGTGTGTTTCAGGAAATCCGGGTCGACGCTAATGCCCTGACTGCGTTGACGATACGTTTCGATAAACCGGTAAAGATCCGTTGTGCTTTGAAGCAAAAATGTCTGTAACATGATCGCAGATGGTTTGATTTTTCATCCATCTATTGCGGTTATGACAAGAAGTTATCATCTCGTTTGACTAATTTTGACGGTCTACTATTCCTCCCTATCGTGAAAGGCAAAATCAAAGTGTTGCTCCTCGACGACCATAAAGTGGTGATCGACGGTCTGCTGAGTTTACTCCGTGACGACCCGCAAATTGAGATCGAAGAGGTGTTTACCAATGGCGAGGAGGCCCTGCAGTTTTTTAAAAATGGAACGGGCAAAGAACCGCTGGTCGATGTGGTCGTGGCCGATTTGCGCATGCGCCGGGGAATCAGCGGGCTGGAATTTGTGGTGCAGCTACGCTCCGTGTCGCCCCGAACCCGGGTTATTATTCTGAGCATGTCCGAAGACCCCAAAGATATTCATGCCGCCGTTCGGCTGGGCGTATCCGGGTATCTTTTCAAAAGCCAGGACGTCGATCTGGTTCGGAAAGCCATTTATGAGGTGATTCGCGACGACCGCCCTTACATGAGCCAGGAAGTATTGCGAACGTTTGTCGATTCGCAGGAAGAAAAACAACCCGAGCAAATCCGCCAGCTCACGGCCCGGGAAATTGAAGTGCTGCGGCTGATCGCCCAGGAGTTTACCACCGCCGAAATTGCCGACAAGCTAAACATCAGCGAAGCGACTGTGGATACGCACCGCCGGAATATGATCCAGAAACTGAAAGCAAAGAGCATTGTCGGACTGGCCAACTTTGCCATTCGGAACGGACTGGTGTAAAACCGGGTTACCGAAAATCTTTTTTTTCGCCTGATAACCTCCCCCCTGAGCGGGTCATAGATGGGTGTTCCCGGACCAAACCGGGCGTTCCAACCCAACATCTCCAGCTCTATGGACTTCTCTGGTACATTTTTTCGCTTTCCGGTTGCCGTCCGCCGATTCGTGTTCGGCCCGCTGACCCTGGCCGGTTTTCTGGTTCTGATGACCGGTGCCTGTAAAAAAGAAACGGACCCGGCTCCGGTTTCCAATTCGCCCATCACGCTGTTCACTTCCCCGAGTAACCCGCTCGTGGCCCGCATCGACAACAAAGCCGACGGGATTCTGGAACTGTACGGCACGAAAAATGCCGCCGGGGTAACCCAGCAACTCACCATGCTGGTTCACCAGATGGACCCCAGTTCGAAGGATGCGACGTATTTGCTGCTCGATGAGCAATCGAGGCTGAAAACCATTCTGGGTCAGGATGGCTCTAAAATCGCCCTGAAATGGCAGACGGAAAGCCGGGCGACGGTAACCTACATTTCGGCCGATGGGGAGAATCAGGTGAATACCGAAATCGATCTGGATGAGGAAATCACCGGAGGGCGGCTGGCGGCTCCGGCGACCAATCCGGTTTTTCCGGCAGGCAGCGGTACTTCGGTTCGCAACAACCAGCCGCTGCGACTCAGTCAGGAGTTTGCCAACGACGCCGTTTCTATTCCGTCGGGTGCGCGAAAAGCCGCCGGACAGCAGGAAGTTACCATCAACCTGACCAATTGCGGAGGCTTACCGTCCGATGCTGAATATGTATCGGTCATCATGTATAAAAGCCCGGCCAGTAAAAGCAATCGGGTTGGCGAATTTAAAGCCCATCGGGTAACCAAAGGGATGTATAGCGTGATTCTGCCGACGGACGTGAGCGCCGAGGTGAATCTGTCGAATCAGGATATTTGCAAAGGTGTCGGCAAGGTTATCGACAAGATTTTGTGCAATAAAGTGACCAAAGTGCTGCGGAAAGTGGGCTCGAAAGCACCGAAGGCTACGCCCTGGACGCTGATTGGCGGTTTTATACTGGATAAAGGATTGGGGAAACTGTGTGGGATCACTACGCCGGAGGGCGAACTCTGCAAAGCCAATTTTGAAGATGAAAAGAAGAACTACTGGACCGGTAATGTGCTCTTTATTGCCAAAGCCGTACCGACTTCCGGGGGTGAACCCAGGTATTCCAGACTCACCGATCCAATCGATGGAAAAGCATCGTACCCGGATTTGTCCGTCGAACTGGGCGCCGAACTGAAGGTGCAGCCACTGGTACTCTCACCCGACCGGCCCGTGGCCCAACAGTCGTATGTGGCGCGTGCGTCCATCCATTGCGTTCCGGTCAATTCCCGGGTGTCGCTCCGTGTGGTAGGAACCGATTCGTATACGGATGAAGTATCAACGGTGGTTTATTCGCTGGATGCCAACGGGGCTTTCAATTTCAGTCTGACCATACCGGGTGCCAAGACGTCCGGGATCCAGGACGAAATCAAGTTGACCGTGACACTTCCCGATGGAAAGGTGATCACCAAAACGGCCTCATTGATTTTTGGGTAAAAAGTAGAAAATCAGGGCGACTCAACGAGCCGGACTTACCAACGGCTCGTTGAGTTGTTGATGGATGGGCGGTTTTGGTAGATTGATCTCGATCAGTGGGATCCGAATCTGAACCCAGGTGCCTCCGCCGTCCGGCAGGTTCGAGACGTTGATGGTGCCGCTCATCAATCCCGCCCGTTCGTTGATGCTTCGCAGTCCTTTTCCCTGCGGAAACTGGTCAGGATCGAAGCCCAAACCGTCGTCGCGGACGCTCAGTTTCAGGAACTTCCGGTTTTCGTCGACCATAAACCGGATGGTGGCTTCACTGGCCTGGGCGTGTTTCAGAATGTTGGTGACCAGTTCGAGGCAAACGCAGTAGAGATGAAACTTGGCAATCCGGTTCAGTTGCTCTTCCATACCACTCAACTGGAGGACAAAGCTGGTTTTGCCGGCCCGGTTCAGGCTGTTGGTCAGTTGTTGGAGGCTGCTGCCCAGCCCGCGTTCGTCGAGTTCGTCGGGCCAGAAATTATGAGCGATCAGCCGGATGCCGTCGTAGGCGTCCTGTACGGATTGCAACAGCGAATGTAGGGCCGAACGGTCGATAATCGGCTGTTTATCAGGGTTATTGAGTTCGCTCAGGCGGGTGCGGATGCTAAACAGGACGCTGCCCAACTGGTCGTGTAATTCGTCGGCCACCCGGCGCCGTTCCTGAATCTGTCCGGCAATGAGGGCTTCTTCCATTTCTATTTTTTTGCGAATCTCCTGTTCGTAAGCGGCCAGTTCGGCGATTTCGCGTTGGCGTTTCATCTGCCGGACCGACCGTCGTTCATTCCGGATGTAGTCGGCCAGCCCCACCGACATGAACGTAAATTCCAGCAGCGAACCAATGTTCTGGGAATAGTGAATCAGAAGACCGGTTCCGGGAATGATGCCGACCCGGTTGAGCACAAAGAGCGCAAAACCGAGGGAGTAACACATGGAAGCAATGACATAAAATTTCGAGGATGTCTGCCCTTGCCGCCACGTCAGCACCCCCGCCACAAACATGCCGATGACCAGCGGACAGGAACTCATCAGGGCCACAAACTGGAGTGACAACGGCAGCAATTCGAGCAGATTGATCCCGACCAGGATCACGCTCAGGCCGCACAGAATCCAGAGGGTATAATACAGGCGGGGAATCGTTTGCCGCAGGTTCAGCGCCCGGGAATAAAAAATGATGAACGTAAAGAACACACCCAGCGAAAACAGCCCCAGCCCGTGTTCGGCCAGCCAGGTCGAGCTGGGCCAGAGGTAGCGGATGCCGATGTTACTCCCCCGGCAGGCTTCGTAAAAGAGGTAGGAAAGCAGGTAAAACGCCAGGTAGAGATAGCTCACAATCCGGGTAAAGAGCCAGATGACGAGGTGGTACAGCAGCATCAGACACAGCGTTCCCCAGTAAAAGCCCCACAGCAGGGTGGCCACCTGGGCATGGGCCTGAAACCCCTTTTCTTCCCAGATGATGAGCGGGAAGTAGCTGTGAAGCTGGCGGTTATCGATGTGGACATAAACGGTATAGGGTTCTCCGGGTCGGAGTGGCAGGGGAAAGACGTAGGTGTTTGACGAAATTGGCCGGCTGTTGCGCCCCAGGGCATCGCCCGCCCGGAAGCGGGTTATTTTGCCGTTGCGGTCGATTAGGTAGAGATCGATTTCCCTGATGTTACCAAAGCCGACTTCGAACAGGTAGCGGCTTTCCGGCCGAACGTCCTGATTCAAAAGTTGAAAGCGGAACCAGTAGCTGCTGTTGGCAAAAACCAGGTTGGGGGTTTCCTGCAAACTGGGTTGAAAAAGGCGGGCCAGTGCTGGTTTGCGTACATCGTTGATTGTCAGATGATCCAGCGTGTCGGCCAGAAAATCCACCCGCCTTCCCAGGCTGTATTTCGGTTGCGATGCCGAGAGCAGAACCGGAAGGCTGGCGTAGACGTCTGCCGCACGGATGCCGAGGAACAGGAGGAGCAGGAAGAACCGGAAAGGCATACGATCAGGCTGAAAAGAGGATTCTACGTCTTTGAATGCCAGAAGTTTACGCAGAATTACCCATTCACTCCAACTAAATGGTGTAAAATCATGGCAGGCTTGAGTACAAATAGCAGAAAGTGGGTATTTTTTGAAAGGAAGCTTTTCCCGTAGTTGAAAAAAAATTAAAGAAGCCGATAACCTTGAAACCGTAGACAGAATAGATGGTCAAACGCTTCGGACGGGGCGGAAAACCATAAACTATTTTTCTGTTATGAAATCACTTGTCGCCTTTCGCAATCGGACCGGAATTACGGTCGCCTGTGTCGTTGGTCTGCTTACATTGTTCTCCTGCAACACGACGAGAGAACCGGTTTACCAGGGCAGTTATCAGGAAGCCAATGCGTTCGTCGGCCAGTATGCCGGTCTGCTCATGAACCAGTATTACCCGAACACGGGCCGCGATTACCAGGGCATCACCAACCAGTGGAATTACGACCCGGATACCCGTCGATACACCATCGACATGACCTCGACCTGGGTGGGGCGAGGGTGCTGGATTTGCGATGAGTGCCAGGTGGAAGCCCGGGGTTATCTCTACGTCAACGACGATGGCACCCAGCCCCAGTTTAGAATGGAACGCGTGAACGACTGTGCGCTGGGCCACGATTTGCAGGGGTTGATGATTGGCACGCTGATCAACGTGGCGGCTGATGAATTGAGCAAAGGGAATTGATGGAAACGCCACTGTATATGTACAAAACAATCGGTTTTCTCCTGCTCGTCCTGGTGCTGACGGGTACGGAAAACGTCGCAGCCCAATCACCGGACAGCTATTTTGTGGCTAAAACCGTATCGGTTCCGGGTAATCTGAAACAGCCTTTGAGAACCGGTATTCAGGTTGGATTTGATGATTATGTTTATATCGAAGCCCTGGGGAAAATCCGGGTGGGCCTGTTTTATGGGTCGGCCTATCCGGTTGGTCTTCCCAAGAGTTTCGATAACTTTTTCAATAAGCGTCGGTCTGTATTGCACGGGGCGCTGATGTGGCAAATTGGGCCGGAAAGCGGGAGTTGCCGGAAGATGTTCCGCAGCTATGATGAAACGGTTAAAAATATTTTTATGGTATCGGAAGACCGGATGATCAAAGAGGACGGTCCCAATTACGTCGCGGGCGATTACTTCCTGAGCAAGTCGACCGGCGAATTGATGCTGGATATCAACGACAACGATGTCGACAACAACAGCGAACAGTATCAGGTGCGTATTTTTGTGCTGAAGCAGTATTACCACGTCAACCGCAACCAGTTCAACCACTGTCCGCTGAAGGAGCCCGGCGATGGTGAGCACGACCGGCAAGGCAATGGGTGGATCCGCGAATGGCCCAACTCCTGGGTCTACCACGGTTTCAATAACTCCTACCGGGGCACCGGCAAGTATTCCGGATGCCAGTGCGTTTATGACCGGGGAACGCTGTTGAGGGGCACCGCGACCGATACCGGCAATGACCAGGGATCGTTTGATTTTGGGTTCTGGCTCGGCAATGGCGATGCCGATAACATGGAAGCCCGGCACCTGCACCTGATCCTGGACGTGCTGCCGCACGATTTGTGGGTAAAGCGCTATGGAGGCAACAACAAAAAGATGCGGTATTCACCTCCACAGGTTTTCGTGAAATAGTATCTTGCGAAAATCGGACGATGCTCAAGATTCAATTACCATTCCTTTTCAGAAAATGATACGTGCTTTTGTACTGTCTTTGGTGGTTATATTCATTTGTTGTGGCCACATCAATGCTCAGAAACCAGTTGTGATCAGGGGAGCTGTTTATAGTTATTCAGAGAATATACGGATTCCGAAAATTAGTATAGTCTGGAGGGGGACGACCATTGGAACACAGACCAATAGTGACGGGGAATTTAGTCTTCATATTGATGCTATAGATGAATATGGACAGCCAAAATATGGTTCGAACCCCGTTGAAATTATGTTTACATCGCTGGGATACAGTAATTATACGTACAAATGCGTAGGATTAAGGCAAGGAGATACACTAACACTAGCAATTTTTCTGGATAAAAAATCGGCATTCAGAAATAGATCCTATGCAAAAAAAATCGAGACTCCACCTATCCGGAATGAAAATCGGGTCACGCCGGTTTTAACATCTTCTGTTTCAAAAAGCCGCTATGCGTTTATCGTCGGGAATTCCGGTTATTTGGAAGGTCGTGGGCTGGAAGGGCGTCCGCTCAACGATGCCCGCGATATTGCCGAACGGCTTCAGTCATTGGGGTTTACGGTGACACGCCATGAAGATCTGGCGGATAAACAAAGTTTCGAAAAGGCGTTTCAGCAATTTAACCGGACAGCTAAAGGTGCGGATGCGGCCCTGTTTTTTTATGCGGGCCACGGAATTGAGGTCGCCGGCGAAAACTACATGATCCCGACTGGTGCCAAACTGGAGCAAAAAGAGGATGTGCGTTACGAAGCGTTTCCGGTCAGCCGGGTACTCGATGAGTTTCGGGAACTGGGTGCCAAAAACAGCATTGTTTTGCTGGATGCCTGTCGCGAAAATCCATTCCGAAGCTGGAGTAGGGGCGAGGTAGACCGGGGTTTTAAAACCATCGATCTGGCTCAGGCCCGGATCGATAATTTGTTTATTGGTTATGCGACAGCACCGGGTAGTGTGGCTCAAAACGGTACGGGGCGTAATGGAACCTTTACGATGGCTCTGCTGAAGTTTCTGCGAAAAGGCGAGCGGTTTGATGATATTTTTCAGGACACAACCAATGAAGTAATGAACCGCACGGGCAACGCACAACGCCCTTTTCAAACCTCGAGTTTGCGGACGAAACTGATTTTTTAATTTCCCTTTTTCGGTTGAAAAATAACGCTTTGATTACGGGTGTATGTCAAACCAATTTTGTATATTTGTACAAGTAGAAACGAACATACAGGTAATGCTTTATACGTTTCTATAGCGTTTTAAAACGATTATTTATTTCCCCTTTTCTCTGGCCAGATGTATTTTTCTTCACTCGTTTTCTCGCTGGCCATGAAGTGCCGGTATTCTCGTTTCCTGTTGGGGTTTGACAGCCCTTTTAAACGCATCGGCTACTCCTGATCTCACCTCGCCGATCAATTTCTCCCATCTTTCTTTTTAGAAGCAACTGGACGCGTATCCGTCGATTAGTGGACGTATAGACTCCATCGTACTGCTGCGTGTTGCCTCCATTGGCCTGAAAAGCCGATGGATAACGGACATTTTTGAGTAATAAACCCCAATTCCCACATAGTTTACTTTATTTATGAATCATTTTTACCCAACCGGAACGAATCGGCTACGCATGGCCGGAAACCCTCTCTTTTTGCGGAAAAACCGCCACTGGCTCAGCCGAACGGTTGTATGCTCCCGGTTTTTAGGAATGCTCATCGTTTTCGGGTTAGCGGCCTCTTCGCTGGCTTCCGGCGCCGATCCGCATCCCGATTATGCTCCGCTGGCCGATTTGTATAATGCGACCAATGGCTCGGGTTGGAAGAATTCTGATAAGTGGCTGACGGACAATAATCCGTGCGGGTGGTATGGAGTTTCCTGCACGAATAACCGGGTGACGGATATTTATTTGAGTGAGAATAAGTTAAGTGGTACACTTCCTGAAAGTCTGGGAAATCTGACCAGTTTGCAAAATCTTTTTTTACGTAAAAATGAGTTAAGTGGAAGTATTCCTAACAGTTTGGGAAACCTATCAAATTTGAAATATCTTTCCTTACAGGAAAATAAGTTGACTGGAGAAATCCCCGGCGACTTGAGTAAGCTTACCAATTTAGAAAACCTTGTTTTAAGCAATAATCAGTTAAGTGGTGAAATCCCCGGTAGTGTGGGTAATATGATCAATCTACAGTCTATAAACCTTTACTACAACCAATTGAGTGGGGAGATTCCTGCTAGTCTGGGTAATTTAAATAATCTTAAATACCTTACTTTGGATTACAATCAGTTGAGTGGAGAGATTCCTGCCAGTCTGGGGAATCTAGTCAATTTATTGTCAATTATGGTGAGTCGAAACAATTTGACTGGTACTATTCCTGCCAGTTTGGGTGGTATGACAAGCCTGCAAACGCTGAGTTTGGCTTTCAATAAATTGACGGGAGCGATACCGGGCAGTTTGGGGAACTTATCCAACTTGCAGGTAATGTATTTGAATAATAATGAGTTAAGCGGGGAGATTCCCGGTAACCTGGAAAGTTTAACCAAACTGAGCTATCTTTCTTTTGGCACCAATAAGTTGACGGGCATCATCCCCGGTAGCCTGGGAGATCTAACCAAGTTGCAAAGTCTTTATTTGTATGAAAATCAGTTAAGCGGTGAAATTCCGGCCAGTTTAGGAAATTTAACGAACCTGCAATACCTTTCTTTGGGCGCAAATAAGTTGACGGGTACCATTCCCGGCAGTTTGGGGAATCTAACCAGTCTGCAAGACCTTTCAATTGGTACCAACCAGCTAAGTGGATCAATTCCGACTAGTCTGGGAAATCTAACCAATCTACAGGGCATTAACTTCAACTTCAATCAATTGAGCGGGCCAATACCTGACAGTTTTGGGAACTTGATTAATCTGACTTCCCTTTCAATGATGGAGAATAAGCTGGAAGGCGCTATCCCCGGTAGTTTGGGGAACCTTGTCAATCTGCGGTTTTTAAGTTTGAGTACCAATAAATTGAGTGGTGAAATACCGGCTAGCCTGGGAAATCTAACCAAGGTTTGGTATTTAACGTTGGACTATAACGAGTTGAGTGGACCCATCCCAGGCAGTCTGGGGAATCTGGTAGCCCTGGAGCACCTTTCCTTGTCCCGCAATCAGTTAACCGGCTCGATTCCTGACAATTTTAGAAACCTGGCTAAACTGGATCAGTTTTACCTAACCCTAAATCAATTAACCGGATCGATTCCGGAATTTTTGGGAAGTTTAACCAATTTGCGATTTATCGGCCTGAATGTCAATCAATTAACCGGGTCTATTCCCGCTAGCCTTGGAAATTTAAATAAACTGGAAAATCTGGTTCTAAGTGACAATCAATTAACCGGGGTAATTCCATCAAGTTTGGGTAACTTGACCAATTTGCAATCCCTTCGTTTACAAAATAACCAATTGAGCGGACCCATTCCCGCCAATTTAGGGAATCTGTCAAAACTGGAATACCTTTGGCTATACAACAATCAACTAAGTGGCTGCTTTCCGGAATCTTTGCGAGTATTATGTGGCAAAGCCGTAAATTTCTACAATAACCCCGGCCTGCCCGGCAGAGGCAACTTTACGGCTTTCTGCAACAACGAACGGGGTAGCAACAGCATGTCGGCTCCCACGCTGGCACTGTCAGCCGGTATTTCCCAGCCGGTTCTCCAAAACACCCCTTCGGTTTCAATAACCGTCTCCGGCTGTGAGGGCGGCACCGTCAATTGGTCGGGACCGAACAATACCGCCGGGAGTGGATTCACCATTACCGTACCCACGTCAGCCACCGGCACGCGGGTTTATTCGGCTACCTGCACCGTGGGGAGTTGTGTTAGCCTGCCCGGAACGGCTTCGGTCGTGATCAGCTTACTGGCATCCGGTGCCGACCCACATCCCGATTATGCGCCCTTAGCCGATCTTTACAATTCCACCAACGGCTCCGGCTGGAAAAAATCTGATAAGTGGCTGACGGACAATAACCCATGTGGCTGGTATGGCGTCTCTTGTATTAATAACCGGGTGGGTGAAATCAAACTGGAAAACAACAATCTAGTAGGAACGATTCCTGCTAGCTTAGGAAATTTGACCAGCTTATGGCAACTTAGCCTGACTTCCAATCAGTTGAGCGGGGAGATTCCCAGTAGTTTCGGGAATCTTTCTAATCTGGCGTCTCTTAGCTTGTTCTTCAACCAGTTGACGGGATCAATCCCTGGTAGTTTGGCGAATTTGCCAAATTTAATTTCTATTGCTTTAAGTTTCAACCAATTAACTGGGGAAATTCCTGCCAGTTTGGGAAGTCTTACAAAGCTGATTTCGCTTTCCTTAAATGATAATAAGTTGAGTGGAGAAATTCCCAGTAGTTTAGGAAATCTGACAAAACTGACCGGTCTCGGGTTGTACAACAACAAACTGAGTGGACCAATCCCCAATAGTTTGGGAAATCTTGTCAATCTGCAAGCTTTGGCTTTATATAATAATGAGCTAACTGGCGAAATTCCTGATGAATTGGGAAATCTGATTAATCTCGATAGGTTTTATGCCGATCATAATAAGCTCAGTGGATCGATCCCGGAAAGCTTCGGTAATATGTCAAAACTAAGGCAGATTTTCTTGTATAATAATGAGTTAACGGGGCCTATTCCTAGTAGTCTGGGGAATCTGACTAAATTGGAATATCTTGAATTGTTCATGAATAAGTTAAGTGGAGAGATTCCCGCCAGTCTGGGGAATTTATCCCTGTTACAATACCTCAGGCTAAATGACAATAAATTAAGCGGCCCAATTCCAAATAGTCTAGGAGTTTTGTCTAATTTGAAAGACCTCAGTTTAGCTAGCAATCAGTTGACAGGTTGTTTTCCGGAAGCCCTCAGAAAGCTTTGTAGCAAAAGCGTGCAATTCTGGAACAACCCCGGCCTGCCCGGAGGAGGCAACTTTACGGCTTTCTGCAACAACGAACCGGGAAGCAACAGCATGTCAGCTCCCACGCTGGCACTGTCAGCCGGTATTTCCCAGCCGGTTCTCCAAAACACCCCTTCGGTTTCAATAACCGTCTCCGGCTGTGAGGGCGGCACCGTCAATTGGGCAGGGTCGAACAATACGAAAGGAACGGGAGCGGCAATTCCGGTTTCTACCGCTGCCGTGGGGACATGGGTTTACTCGGCAACCTGCACCGTTGGCAGTTGTGTCAGTCCCCCCGGAACCGCTTCGGTGGTGATCAGTGCGCCCACCACCACCGGCAGTTTCGACGGTTTTGTCTACGGTGTGGACTGCGAAACCTTCCGGGGCTGGGCCTGGAATCGCGATAAAGTCAACACCGTTATTTCAGTAGACATTCTCGACGGAGCCACTGTCATTGCCACACTCCCGGCGGGTGATTTTCGGCAGGATTTGCTCAACGCGGGCAAGGGCAACGGCAAACATGCCTTTAGTCTTGCCATTCCTGCCAGCCTGAAAGACGGTCGTCCGCATCTGCTCACGGCACGGGTAGCGGGCAGCAGTTTCATGCTGAAAAATCCGCCCAAAGCACTGACTTGTCAGGGAAGCGGGGAACCAATCAATCTACCACCCGTTGCGCCCACGACAACACCTTTATCCGCCACTATTGGAACGGCATTCAGCGTCACGCTACCGGTTTTTACCGATCCTGAAAATCAATCGCTGACCTATTCGCTGAGCGGTTTGCCTTCCGGGCTGAGTTTTACGGTCAGCAACCGCCAGATCAGCGGCACGGCGGCCACGGGAGCTGCCGGTACATATACATTGACGTATGCGGCCAGCGACGGAACGAATGCGACGCCGACCAGCGTGGTGCTGACGGTAGTGGCGGGATCGACGACGCCACCGCCGGTGGTGACGGGCAACTTCGAGGGCTATTTGTCGGTGGTGAATTGCCAGGAAATCCGGGGCTGGGTGTGGGACCGCAACAAGCCCAACACGCCGATGCTGGTGGAGTTTTTTGCCGACGGCATCTCAATCGGTACCATCGAAGCGAAGAACTACCGGCAGGATTTGAAAGATGCCCAGAAAGGCAACGGCGCCCACGGTTATGCATTTGCAACCCCGGCGCAGGTGAAAGACAACGTCAACCATCAAATCAGTGCCAAAGTCCAGAACAGCACCTATGTGTTGAAAGGCTCACCGATCAACTTGACCTGCGCGCCCTCCGGCGGTCGGTTGTCGGCGGAACGTGGGGACAATCTTCAGGCGGTTTTGCTGGGCAATCCAGTGTCGGATCAGGTGCGTGTCGAAATCCGGGGCGCCGAAGGCCAGCCGTTGCGGGTGCAACTGACGGATGTCAATGGCCGACTGCTGAATGAACGGCAGGTGGAAAAAGCGGCTGCGGTGGAACAACTGACCCTGCCGGTTTTGCATCCGATGCCGGGCCTGCTGTTTTTACAGGTTCAGAGCGGCTCCCGATCCGTAACCTTGAAAGTGTTGACGCAATAAATTCAAACAGCATCAAGTAAAAACCGCCCGGACACGTCATTCGGGCGGTTTTTGTTATTAGATTGAAAGATTTACAGCCATTCCCACGCACTCTGATACGCATCGAGTTTTTCGGAATACGCAATGAAGTCGGCATAAAACGGCAGACTCGCCAGCGTGGCGCTGTCGCCCACAATGACCAATTTCTTCCGCGCCCGCGTCATGGCGACGTTCATCCGGCGAATGTCGGCCAGAAAACCGATTTCGCCGTCGGCATTGCTCCGGGTCATGGAAATGTAGACAATATCGCGCTCCTGCCCCTGAAAACTATCGATGGTGTTGACCGCAATTCTGGCCAGATAAGGCTGTAAATCAGGGGCGTGTGCCAGTTGCTCGTTCAGAACGGCGAGCTGTTGTTTGTAGGGCGAGATGATCGCAATGCTCGGGAAGTTCTGCGGACTGTAAAACGGGCTCAGTTCGGCCACCAGTTGCGTTAAATGCTTCATCAGCAAAGTGGCTTCCTCCGGGTTGGTGGAGCTGGTACCTTCCAGTTTTTCGTCAAAACCGCAGCCCGCCGTGTCGATAAACCGCAGCGCGCTGTCGCCGGGAAACAGCGAATGAGCCGCCACCGACGCGTGTGCTTTGAGGAGATTGGCATAAAAAACCTGCGACGAATAGCCCATGATGTGCGCGTGCATCCGGTATTGCTCTTCCAGCACACTGACCGCTTCGGGATGCAGCGCCACGCATTTTTCGAGCAAAGTCGTGCTCAGGCCTTTTCGGGCGGCTTCGTTCGATTTGATCGTCGGCGACAACTGGCAGTGATCACCGGCCAGCACCACCTTTTGCGCTTTCAGGATCGGAATCCAGCAGGCGGGTTCCAGGGCCTGCCCGGCTTCGTCGATGACCACGGTATGGAACGTCAGATTCCGGATCATGTACTGGTTGGAACCAACGAGTGTGGCCGTAATCACCTGCGCTTTGGCCACCAGATCGTCGATGATGTACTGCTCCGTGTTTCCCACCTCCTTCATAATCCGGTGAGCCTCATCGAATAGCGCTTTCCGTTGATCGCGCTCGGCTTTGCCAAAATTCCGCTTGTACTTATGAGCCATGTTTTTAAACTCATTCGCCTGCTTTTTTAGCTTTTTGGCCTCTTTCATCAGGTGGTGTTCCGCCATTTTGTGGTCCAGCGTGAGCGCCATCAGCCGCTCCGAAACGCGCGCCGGATTGCCCACCCGCAGGACGTTCAGCCCCTGTTCGTGCAATTTTTCACTTAACAGATCGACCGCCGTGTTGCTGGGCGCAACCACCAGAATTTTCCGGTTATCCTGTTTCAACAGGGCTTTGATGGCCTGTACCAGCGTGGTGGTTTTGCCGGTTCCCGGAGGGCCGTGAACAATCGCCAGTTCGTTGGCGGCCCGGATTTTTTCAACCGCCCGGTTCTGGCTTTCATTCAGTTGCGGAATCGGCAGCGGAGGTAAATCGGTCTGGAAGGTGGGCGACGACTGGCCGGTCAGAATCTTCACCAGCCGGTGTTGCGGCCCTTCGCTCAGCGAATTCGCGAGCTTGAGCGCGTCCTGCATTTCGTCGTAGCTCTTGTCGTCGAAAAGCAGTTCAACGCCCAGTTTGCCATCCCGCGACCAGTCGGGCAGTTCGTCGGTCAGCAGGGTGATTTTGAGCCGATTGCCGCTCTGGTGAGAAACCGTTCCTTCGACCCGGTCGTTTTTCGGATCGTGGTTGCTGAAGAAAACGGCGGGCATGCCCGACCGGAACTGGTGCGAAACATCCAGGTGCGTGGTGCGTTCCACTTCCACCGTCAGGTAGTCGCCCCGGCTCATCTCGGAACCTCGAATGGCGATGGGATACCAGGTCAGGCCGTTGGCCCGGCGTTCGGCAACGGAGGTGCTTTCGGTCTGTCGGCGGTATTGATTGCGATCTTCTTCCCGTTCAATTTTTAAGACATCAAGAAGATTTTTAAAGTAATCCATTCCCAAAAGTAGTGGATATTCGGCCGGGCAAAAAGTTGGCTCCCGGTATTTTGACGCCAGATGAAGGATATTGGCGCAGGAAGTATATCTTCGAAAAACCTTGCTTTCCTGAAACGCATGCACCCCAAAACCGCTGATTCACCGAATGAAATGCCCACGCAACCGGGGCCGGGCCGCACGTCGCCCCGGACGCTAAAAGCCTGGCTGTCGTCGCTGGGTCCCAGTATCATCACAGCCGCGCTGGTTTTCGGCCCCAGCAAAATGACGATTACCTCGAAAATGGGGGCCGAATACGGGTATTCGCTGCTCTGGATCATTGTAATGGCCATCTTTTTCATGATCATTTTCACGGCCATGTCCGCCCGGATTGGTCTGGCAACGAACCAGTCCCTGCTGGCGACGATCCGGCAGAAGTGGGGCAATCCGGTGGCGGTTGCGGTGGGAATCGGGGTCTTTCTGGTAGCCACCTCGTTCCAGGCCGGCAACTCCGTCGGGGTCGGGATTTCCATCGCCGAAGCCACGCATACCCCGGTGAACGTCTGGATTGGTCTTTTCACGGTTTTGGGAATTAGTCTGCTTTTTTTGAAGTCGTTTTATAAAGTGCTCGAAAAGCTCATGATCATGCTGGTTGGTGTGATGCTGGTGGCTTTCATCGCCACGCTGACCTTTTCGGGGCCGGATTATGGCGAGGTCGTGACCGGTTTCGTACCGTCGCTGCCCGTGGGTTCGCTGGGGCTGGTCATCGCATTTACGGCCTCCTGTTTTTCGATTGTCGGCGCGTTTTACCAGTCGTATCTGGTGCAGGAGCGGGTGCGGGTTAATCCAAAAGTGCGGGATGAAAAGGTGGATACCGTCACCGGCATGACGCTGATGGGGTTGATGAGCGCGACGGTTTTGGTTTGTGCTGCGGCCGTGTTGCATCCGAAGGGCATCAAGGTGACCAGTGCCTCCGACATGGGAAAAGCGCTGGAGCCGATTTTTGGGCAATATGCCTCGGTGCTGTTTCTGATCGGTTTGTTCGGCGCTTCGTTTTCGTCGCTGGTCGGCAACGCCACCGTCGGCGGAACGCTCCTCGGTGATGCGCTGGGCTACGGCAGTCAGTTGGGTTCCAAACGGGTCAAATACCTGATTGCGCTGGTGATGGTTTTTGGGGCTTCGATCGCCATGATTTTCGGAAAGTTGCCGCTCGACCTGATCATTTTTGCCCAAAGCATTACCATCCTGGTGGTGCCTTTCATCGGGGTGGCGATGTATACGATTGCCAACGACCGCCGGATCATGGGCCGCTACGCCAATTCGACCGCCGTCAAAGTAGCCGGGGCGTTGGGCTTGCTGGTCATTTTCGGGCTGGCCTTGAGCAATGTCAACCAATTGTTTTTTAAGTAACAGACATGAACGATTTACACGCGTTGGAACAGGAACTGATCAGGCCCTCGACGGCTTTGGTTTCCGATTTACACGAACTGGATGGCGATATCCTCATTCTGGGGGTTGGTGGAAAAATGGGGCCGAGTCTGGCGCGGCTGGCCAGACAGGCCATCGAGCAGGCCGGTATTCAGAAACGCGTCATCGGTGTTTCCCGGTTTTCGGACCCGCAGCTCCAGGGCGAACTCGAAGCCGACGGCATCGAAACGATTTCGGCTGATTTACTCAACGAAAATGATCTGGCAGCTTTGCCGTCCGTGAAAAATGTGCTCTATCTGGCCGGAACCAAATTTGGCACCACCGGAAAGGAAGCCTTCACCTGGGCGATGAATGCGTATTTGCCCGGTCGGGTGGCGGAGAAATACCGCAACTCCCGGATTGTGGCGTTTTCCACCGGCAATGTCTACCCGTTTATGCCGGTGACGTCCGGGGGCGCAACGGAAGAAACCGCCCCCGAACCCGTTGGCGAATACGGACAATCGTGTCTGGGTCGCGAGCGGATTTTTCAGTATTTCGCGGAGAAAAACAACACGCCGACGCTGATTTACCGCCTGAATTACGCCATTGATCTCCGCTACGGCGTGTTGCTGGAAATTGCCAAATCCGTCATTGCCGAAAAACCGATCAACCTGGCGATGGGCAACGCCAATGTCATCTGGCAGGGCGACGCCAACGAAATTGCCCTCCGGTCGCTGCGGCATTGCGACGTGCCGGCCAAAATTCTCAACGTCACCGGCCCCGAAACCGTCTCGATTCAGTGGCTGGCGCAGGAGTATGGCAGAATGCTCGGCAAGGCCCCGGTTTTTGTCAATGAAGCCCAGCCAACGGCCTTGCTGAGTAATTCGTCGCAGGCCAATAAGCTGTTCGGCTACCCGCGCGTCACGCTGCGGCAGATGATGGAACTGACCGTCGCGTGGTTGCAGGGTGGCGGCACAACCTTGAACAAACCGACTCATTTTCAGGAGCGGGATGGCAAATTTTAACCCACAGCAACATGGCATTACGTTCTGATGTCCAGCAGTTATTGCACGCGGGTACGGTGATTCCGGCCCACCCCTTAGCCCTGAACGCGTCCCGGCAGTTTGACGAAAACCGGCAACGTGGTTTAACCCGTTACTATCTGGCGAGCGGAGCCGGTGGGGTGGCCGTCGGCGTTCACACCACCCAGTTCGAGATTCGCGACCCCCGAATCAATCTCTACGAAACGGTTTTAAAGGTAGCCGCCGAAGAAATCGGGCAGGCGCAACTGGATCGTCCGTTCATCAAAGTCGCCGGTATTGTTGGCCCTACCGAACAGGCACTGAAGGAAGCCGAACTCGCCCTGAAATACGGGTACGATCTGGGGTTGCTGAGCATGGGCGGTTTGCAAAACTGGACTGAAGCGGCCATTCTGGATCGGGTGCGGGCGGTGGCCGAAGTGATTCCGGTATTCGGTTTTTACTTGCAGCCATCGGTCGGTGGGCGCATTTTTAGCTACGATTTCTGGCACCAGTTTGCCGAAATTCCGAACATTCAGGCTATTAAGGTCGCCAGTTTCAACCGGTATCAGACCCTGGATGTGGTGCGGGCGGTTTGCCATTCCAGCCGCCGGGATGCGATTGCGTTGTATACCGGCAACGACGACAACATTGTGGCGGATTTACTGACGACGTACCGGTTTACGATCGACGGTAAATCCGTTGAAAAGCGGTTCGTGGGCGGTTTGCTGGGGCATTGGGCCGTATGGACGAAAAAAGCAGTCGAACTGCTGGACGAAATCAAAACCTGCCTCAACAACGGAAACGACGGGCTGGCGGAACTGCTGGCGCGCAACGTCGAAGTCACCGACAGCAACGCGGCTTTCTTCGATCCGGCCCACGGTTTCCACGGCTGCATTGCCGGAATTCACGAGGTGCTGCGTCGGCAGGGACTGCTCGAAGGGCGCTGGTGTCTGAATCCGGCGGAGGAGCTGTCGCCGGGGCAGATGGAAGAAATTGACCGGGTATACGCGGCTTATCCGCACCTGAACGATGACGATTTTGTGGCAACGATCAGTTCCGGACATTCCTCACTCCGAAGCATTCGTTGAGCAGTCGAACGAAAACCGCCGTTGAAAAAACAGGGCCGGGGCTTCCTATCGGATGACAACTGTCCGTTTTTGCGATGTGTAAGCACTGAAATGACCCAGGGCACCATCCGAAAGGTTTGTTTCGGGATTGGTCGGCGATGTGCCCTGGTTGATGTTATTGCCCTGAAGCTTCATTAAACCGTTGAAATAATCAAAAGCAGACTTCGGCAGGCATTGCATATCGACGGTAATGGTATCGCCCGGATGAATCTCTTCTGAATTCAGGATGGTTTGCCGAACCTGATTGCCATTGGTGAACACATCCGAGCGGGCAAAAACATCCGGGGCGGGTAGCCCGTTTCGGGACAAAGTCCAGCGATAGTAATTAGCGACGGCAGCGGGATCCTGATAAACCGCTACCATCTTCGTTTCGGTATCGAAGCGGGTCACCTCTTCATACGTTAACGAATCAAAATGAACCTTTTCGGGCATTGAGGTAGTGGCGGTATAGGTTTGGCCGTCGACCACCACGGTCAGGAAGTACTGATGGCCCGGAATGCCACGGATTTTCCGGATGGCATACACGCCGGGGGACGATTGGGTAAGTACTTCGCTCTGCTGGGTGGCGGCATCGCGGACGGAAACGGTTGCGTTCGTAACGGGCGGGAACTCATTTTTGAGTTGGAAATCGACCGCTGACGTGATCAGAATTTCGTTCCCTGTCGAGTCGTCGGTCAGTTTGCCTTCAATGACAAGCTGGTTGTCTACCGCCCTCAAATCCAGTTGAATGGTTTCGACACAGGCGGTCAGGCCGAGGGCTAGCAAAAGAAAGAGAGAAAAGGAGCGCATGAGCAAACGAAAAGGAAGACGGGAATCGTCGGCGATTAAAATTTGAAATTGTAGGTGATGTAAGGCATAAACTTGAACAGCGTTACGCGTTGTACCTGCGTGATCGTGGGATCGTCGGGGCTTTGTTCAAAATTGATCGCATACGGATTGGCCTGTCCATAGGCGTTGTAAAGACCAAATGCCAGATCCGATTCGAAGTGTCGGCGTTTCTTAAAGGTCACGGTGGCTCCCAGGTCCAGCCGATGGTAGGCGGGCATCCGGTAACCGTTCCGTTCGGTATAATTGAAAAAGACGGCCCCGTCGATGCGGTATTTCCCCGTCGGAAAACTTACGGCATTGCCCGTGTTGTAGACCCAGGTTCCTGATACGGTCCAGGTCGGGGATAGTTTGTAGATGCCAACGATCGAAATGTCATGCGTGCGATCCTGTTTGGCCGCATACCAGGAACCGTTGTTGATGCCTTCGATCTGTTTTTCTGTCCGCGACAGGGTGTAGCCAATCCAGCCGCTGAGGGCCCCGGTTTTTTTGCGGAACAAAAATTCGGCTCCGTAGGCCCGCCCTTTCCCGAAGAGTAACTGGGTTTCCAGGTTGTCACTGTACGTAAAATCGGCACCATTGCGGTAATCGATCTGGTTTTGCATGGTTTTGTAATACACCTCCGTGCTGAATTCGTAGGCATTGTCGTTCAGGTTCCTGACGACGCCGAGGGCCACCTGATCCGCGAGTTCGGGGCGGATGACGTTGCTGCTCTGCACCCAGCGGTCGTTGGGCGTCGACGCATTGGAGTTCGAGAGCAGATGCAGGTTCTGCACGTTTCGGGTATACGACGCTTTGACGGACAGATCCGGTCGGATCACATACGCCATCGACACGCGGGGTTCGGCATTCAGATACTGCTTCACGACTTCGCCACGGCCATACCGGAGGGTGTCGACGATGGTTTTGCTGGCATCCAGGGTGTAATAAGGGCTGCCACCCATAACCGAAAAAGCGGTCAGTCGCAGGCCATATTCAATCGTAAATGGATCGGCAGGTTGCCATTTATTGGTAAAAAAAAGGGCACTTTCGAAGGACGTCCGGGCAGGATCACGGGTGTTGTTGATGCTGGAGTTTTCGCCCGTAGCCGTTCGGGTGCGGGGGGTGATGGTATGGTGAATGATGTTGACGCCAAACCGCATCGAATTTTTCGGATTCGGAAAATAGCTAAATTCCTGTTTGAGATTGATGTCCTGAATGGACGACTTGAGATTGAACTGGTTGCTGCCGTTGTTGACCCCTACCTCATAATCATACTGGCTGTAAATCAGGGAGGTATTGCCAAATAGTTTCGCGTTGTAGAGGTGATTCCAGCGGAGGGTGCCGGTTGCGTTGCCCCAGTTGATGGCAAATAAATCGCCCAGTCCGAACTGGTCGCGTCCGAAATAACCGGAGAGGTAGATGCGGTCTTTGGGCGAAATCGTGTAGTTGAGTTTGGCGTTGAGGTCGTAGAAGTAGAGCGTATTTTTGTTCAGATCCGGATCGTTGGAAAGCTTCAGAAAGGCGTCGGCATAGGTTCGGCGGCCCGTCAGCAGAAAAGAACTTTTCCCCTTCTGAATGGGTCCTTCCAGTGCCAGCCGACTCGATATGAGGCCAATACCGCCACTGGCGTGGAAATCCTGGTTGTTGCCATCGTTCATCTTGACGTCCAGCACCGATGACAACCGCCCGCCATATTGTGCGGGCATTCCGCCTTTGTAGAGGGCCAGGTCTTTGATGGCATCGGCGTTGAAGGTGGAAAAGAAACCCAGCAGGTGTGAGGCATTGTAAACCGGGGCTTCGTCGAGTAGAATCAGGTTCTGATCGCTGTTACCCCCCCGCACGTTGAAACCACTGTTGCCCTCGCCTGCCGATTTGATACCGGGCAGCAACTGCAACACCTTGAGCGGGTCGCGTTCTCCCATCAACACCGGAATGTTTCGGATGTCCCTGACGGCCAGTCGTTCGATCCCCATCGTCGGGTTGGTGATGTTTTCGTTGGCCGTGGTGGTTTTAACGACGACTTCCTCAAGCATTTGCGACGATTCGGTGAGGACCAGGTCCAGTTTTCGGCTGGACGTCAACTCAACAACCACGACTTCATCGGCAAAACCCAGCAGGGATATCTGGAGCTGGTAGTGGCCCTGTGGCAGGGTAAGCGAATAAAAACCGTATTCATTGCTAACCGTTCCGGTTCCGGGCCGTTCTTTCACCCGAATGGTGGCACCAATCATCAGTTCACCTGATTGGGCGTCTTTAACCGACCCGCTGATGGTGAAATTTTGCTGGGCGCAGAGGTTCGTCAAAAAGCGGACTGATGGATCGAACGCTGCTGATGCCCTATCGGCCATGCCAATGAAGCAAAGAATAATCAGGCCCTTCAGAAAGAAACTGCGGCTCATCGTGTCTGGTGTTAAATCAGGACAAACCTAGCCGTTCCGGATGCGGGCTGTTGGGGAATTTGACGTGAAATGGACAAAGAGCAGCCTGAAACGGACAGAACGATGGGTTACTGTTGGAGCCAGGTCAGGAATTCTCCGGCTTTTGCTTTGCTAATGATCACCGGTTCGGGTACGGGGGCGGTTAATTTGACGACTAGTTTCCGGCCAAAATACCGCTCCGCATTCACGATGCTCTGTCGATGAATAATATACTGGCGATTCGCGCGGAAAAAGGGTTGCGGAGACAATAGGGCTTCCAACTCATCCAGTGTTTGGGTAAGGACGAAGCGTTGCTGGGATTGACTGGTTGCCAAGACCACCCCGGACTCGTAATGAATGAACAAAATGTCGGCCACGGGCAGCGGAATAATCGCATCGCGGTGGTATACCAGCAGCGAGGTCGGAAAGGAGGGGAGCCTGAGTTGCTCGAGTAACTGTTTAAAAAAAGGAAGGGTCGGAAGCGGCTGCGGGGCGGCCCGAGTCAGATTTTCGTATTTTTTCAGGGCCGTCGTCAGTCGCTCCGGCTCAACAGGTTTCAGAACATAATCGATGCCGTTGGTTTCAAACGCCCGGATGGCATACTGGTCGAAAGCCGTACAGAAAATAACCGGGCATGTGATGGCAACGGTTGAAAAGATCTGAAAGCTAAGGCCGTCGGCCAGTTGAATATCGGCGAAGATCAGATCCGGTTGCGGATTGTCGTTCAACCAGCCGATTCCCTCATCGATGGACTGCAGAATCGCAGCGACTGTCCAGTCCGGGCGCAAGCGGGCGAGCAAACCGGTTAGTTCGCGGGCGGCCGGGATCTCATCTTCAATGACAATTACTCTCATACCCTCAGCAACGGGATTTTAACGGTCCAGGTGAATTCATCGGCGATAATATCGATTTTCTGCCGGGCAATCGTCTCATACCGCATCTGAATATTTTTTAAACCCAATCCCGTCGACGGCTCCACCGTATGTTTAGGCTGCCGGTTGTTGCTGACGATGAGGCTATCCTTTTCACTGTAGATGCGGATGAACAAGGGCTTATGCAACGTGGCCGTATTGTGTTTAATCGCATTTTCGAGGAGAAGCTGGATCACGAAGGGCAAAACAGACCGGGGATACACGGAGGGAGCAATGGCGATATCGCACCGGATGCTATCCCCAAATCGGGCCTTCTGAATGGACAAATACGCTTCTGCAAAGGCCAGCTCATCCTGTACCATCACCACATCGGCGGTCGTATGACGAAGCAAATAGCGATAGACCTGGGCCAGTTGAATCGTGAAGACCTTCACCGGTTCTTCCTGGCTGATGCTCTTTAGCGTATTCAGGGAATTAAACAGAAAATGAGGGCTGATCTGTTGCTTCAAAACCTCCAGACGGGCTTTCAGATTTTCCTGCTTGAGACGCTCGTTTTCCAATTTAGCCGCTTGAGATTCCTGGTTTTGTTTCAGGTAATAGGCCACAAAAAACATGAAGGAAGACAGCACACTGCCGCGCAGCAGAACCCAGGCCAAACGTCTGGAAGCCGGAATCTCCTTCCAGAGTACACTGAGATTAAATACAGAGGCCATCAGGTGATCATACGGCAAGTAAAGAGCCAGTGTAAAGAGAACACTTCCCGGGCCGACGGCCCAGCGGGGGCGAAAAAAAGAAACGATGCGCGGTTGGTTGAGCACATATTGATGAAAGACCCAGCAACTGAAACCATGTGCGAACGTGTAGGACATGGTAGCTGCATAATGGGTAAAGTCATGGTTTTCCAGTCGAATAAACCGTGGAATAGATACCAGTATGGCGACTGCCAGGGAAAGGGAGGAACCTATTTTAAGGTGAAAATCGCGCACAGGAAACAGACCGAAAAGGGTTTTAGGCAATCAGGATCATACCCAATTTCCAAATAAAGGTAAGAAATGCCATGCGTTTACCGGATTCTGATCGGGCGTTTTTACGTACCTGCGAAATCGGGGATCACTTGTAAATCGTTTCCGGGTATTTTGGCACTTTTTTTGTATTAATTTGAATTTCTCGGGCAAATGTCAGCACCGGCTTTGGCGAAGGTATCCACAAATTCACCGGGCTATGTTTTTCGGGCATTTTGCAAATTTTCAGGGGTGTAGCAACCAACAACGGCTTTACCAAATCATGATTCAGTTAACAGTTGAAGACGCGTTAAACGAATTCCTGAAAACCTTCACCGATTTCGGGTTTATCCAGGGGAATCACCTGATCTACTGGAACGAACGGTTTGCTACCGCCGATCCGGGCCGGTTCATCCCGGTTGTTGAAGCCGTGGTTCGCTACGCCATTGACCAGGGCGAAGCTGTTCCCTTTGATCGGTTTGTGCTTTTCTTAAACAAAGGTAATTTCGATTTGTATTTCCGCACCGTCAAAGCCTACACCGTCTGGTTTTACGACACACTCATGGGGATGCAGAACGCTTCTGCCAATCTGGCCAACTCGCTCGAACAGTAAGCCGATCAACCGATTTATAGGACATTTCCCAAAAGTAGCAGGGATTGACTCATCTGGGACAGGTTTTTTTTGCCCGGAAGCGGACCTTTGGTTTATCCAAAACGGACAACCAAACTAAACTTCTCACGCCATGAAAACGCTCACCAAATCCCTGATCATAGCTTTCCTGTTCACGAGCCTGACGGTTTCTTTCGCAGTAACTAATGCCAGCCAACCGAAACCCACCGGAAAAGTGCAATCGTATCAAAGCAGTCTCTACACCGATACCGAGGGTAAAATCCGCGTCGCGGTCGATAAACTGGTCGGCGGCATTGTTGAAGTCCGGCTGGTCAACAGCACCGGAAAGGAATTTTTCGTTCAGCGCGTCGGACGGCGGCAACGAATAGCCCGGATCAAAATGGCTATTGACGCATTACCCGACGGAGCCTACCAGGTGGTCGTTACCGACGGGTTTGATACCAAGGTCAACAACCTGGTGCTTACGACCCAGCCACCTGCTGTGACGGGTCGGTTGATCGCGCTCAACTAACGTTCTTATCGTAAGCCCTAAATTTAAAAAAGAGTCAATCCGTTTTGGGAAGCGTCTTAGGCTCTCCAACGGATTGACTCTTTTTGTATGGAGCCTCTTAATGGGGCCGACCTTTTTATCGGTGAGTCTCCTGTAAGGCTTCTATATTTAAACAAACTTTTTAAAAGAGGATGGTTGCCGCATCGTCGTGTGTATTTTTGTCTGAAACAAGCGGGCAATACTGGAATTGCAATAGTATACTGGAGGATTTTTTAGGCAGCCATTGAGTTTGTAAAAAAATGAAATTCACTTTGAAGAGGAGTCTGGTAATTAAGTGTCGAATGTTTCCGCCGACGGTTGTACGGCACGGGCCGCCCCGCACCCCTCGATATATTCAAATATAGCCAACCTCGCCTGGTGCCGTGTTTCAAAATTAATGTGATTAACCATCTCACACTTCAGCGTTTTGAATCGGATCGCCGAAGCGAAAGCTCTCAGCCACGGCGTTATCCCAGCAGTTACCCTTTCTGCTCATACTTTGTAAGACTTTTAGGCCCTTAAATTGATCCCGAAATTCGGTACAAGCATATTGGACACCTCGATCAGAATGAAAAAGTAATTCGCCAGTCAGGGGTCTATTTTTCAGGGCCATTTGCCAGGCCGCTATGCTGGTATCAATTGCTTTCAAATTATCACTTAGGGCCCGCACGGGCGGCCCCGCAACCGACTACCTTTCTATCTGCTAAATCTAAAATAGCAGTCAGGTATAACCAGCCTTCGTCAGTTCGAATATAGGTTAAGTCCGACACCCATTTCTGACAGGGTTTTTCGGCTGAAAAGGCTCTGTTTAACAGGTTATTAGCTATTGGATAATCATGTTTTGAATCCGTGGTTTGCACCCGATACTTTCTATACATGATGCTCTTTATATTCGCTTTACGCATCAGTCGAGCTACTCGATTACGGGATGCTTTCACCCCTAATTCACTAAGGTCATCGGTAATACGCGGACTACCATAACGGGATTGACTGCGATCGTAAACCTGCTGGATTTGAGTCAATAACTGTTGTTGCTTGAGTTCTCGGGCTCCAACAGGATGTTTGAGCCAATAATAGTAACCACTTACGCTCACCTTTAGCACTTTACACATCCTTTCAACGGAAAACTGGTTGGCGTGCTCCTCTATAAATCGGAATATCTCCCACGGTCCGCCGCGCGGTCGCCCCTGGAAAAGATGCTGAACGGCCACGGTCCGGCGCTCCGGTTTTTAATATATCGCGTTCTAATTGAGCTTCTTTGAGTTGTTTTTGAAGCTGCCGGATCTGCTTTTGTTCATCCGTCATATCGGAATATGATTTACCCGAATGGGCTGGTTTGTTATCCCGCTGTCGCCATTTACTGATTCTGCCCGAATCAATCCCTAGCTCCTCGGCCGCTTCGCGAACCGATCCTTTGGCGTAGGATAAATCGACCGGTCCGCCGGCGCGGGGCCATCTTTTTAAAGGTCTCATCAAAAACGCGCCTTTTCATAGTAGTCAAATTTAAGAATTGGCCCAAATCTGCCTAAAAAATCCCTCCAGTCAAATGTAGCAAGTCCAATAAACAGTTATGTTATTTTTTTGCTACGATTTTCATAAAGAGTTTAACGTCGTCCGAAATAGCTCCATCAACGGACTGATTAAAGAGCTTTTCTGATCCATAATCAATACCCCAATCTGTTCGATCAATGATCAGCGTGCCATTCACCTCGACAGTTCCGTCCATTCCGTCTTTAAATTGCATTTTCGCTGGAAATGTAACAGCCTTCGTGATACCTTCAATGGTCAGGTTCCCTGTAACTTTTATATTTCCATCATTAACTCTTATACTTCCATCATTTGGAACTTTTATATTTCCATCATTAACTGTTTCAACCTTCGTAATTTCGAATGTAGAAACAGGGAATTTTTTGACATCAAAAAATGCAGGTAATTGATTGAGTGAACGTTGATCAACAAAATTTTCAATTGTAGTCATGTCAACCTCAACTGCACCGCCCACCAAATGACGGTTGTCGATCAACAATGCTCCTTTTAATAGATCCACGTCCCCTGTATGGGAACCATCACCCAAAAACTTAGAACCTTCCCATCCACCAAGCAGCATAGAACCTTTCCAGACTACAACACTTTGCTTCGTATCGATGATATATTTTTTCTGACCCTCTTTATTATAAAAGTCCGTGATGGTCTTTCCATCATAACGATACGCTCCGGTCGCATCTCCAAACCAAATACTTCCATCGTTCGCTTCCAAAAGCCCCATAAAAGCATTCCCTGACCTGATTTCGGTTACCGTGGGCTTATCACTAGACAAGGACTTTGCATCATAACGGGAAAGTGCCTGGACCGTCGCATTAGCAGGATTTATTGAACCAGTAGTCCAGATGTTTCCTTTTTTATCTTCGATGATAGCATAAGCACCTCTTTCCGAAACCTTCGTAAAGGTACTGCCGTCATACCGATAGAGGCCACCGGGTAGTCGGCCTCCTTTAAAGCCATTAAAACCGCTGAGCCAAATAGTGCCTTTTCTATCTTCCATTATACCCCAAACCTCAAGAAAGGGCTCGCCTTTATGGGTTAAAGTGGTAAATGTTTTTCCGTCATAAACAAAGGCGTCGCCCCTTGTGCCAACCCACAATTTCCCGGTTTTATCTTCAATGATTGTGGTAATATCATGATTCAAATGCCCTTCTTTAAAAAAAAGCGGGGCGTTCGGGTTTTTAAAATTTCGAAAAGATTTTCCATCGTAACGGGTCAGGCCATTTCCAGTGCCGAACCAAATAATACCGGCTTTATCTTCATAAACAGACATAACCCGGTTATTGGCAAGACCCTCCGTAGTAGTGAAATGTTGAAAGGATTTTCCGTTGTAATAATAAACGCCTGAATCAGTAGTTGCGAACCAAATATTTCCTCGTCGATCTTCCAGAACATCCCAGAATCTGTGCTGACCTATTTTACTTGTAAGATTAGTAAAAGATTTTCCATTGTATCGAAAAACAGCCCCAAATGATGAGTTGTTCGGGCCTGCAATCAAAATGGTGCCATTGCTGCCTTTTTTTATATGACGAACCATTATGTTAGGCCCTATGTCCTTAATTTCGGACTTGATGTTATCTTTTGGTGCGTTTGTTTGGTTTTGTCCACAGGAAGTGCAAAAAACAAACAGCAAGAACAAAGGATATACGTGAACGAGTTTATTCATTTCAAATTTTGTTTTCAAGGATTTTAACAAAGCTAGAGGCTTTCATCCTGTCGTCCGTTAATGGCCTGTAAAAGAAGGTTAATGAGATGTAAAAGTTGTTTTTACTGGCTGCTATGCCCACTACCGACAATCCCGCACAAGATGCCTGCGTTCTCGAACGAACGGTTGGGTTCAATGACTACGACAAACGAAGCATAGCACGTATCGACCTCTACAAACGAGGCTGTTTTGGGTTGGAAAGTAAACGGGGAACTGAATCACCCGACCAACATTTTCCGAAAAAGGCGGTTCTGTTGGTGAGAAAATGTCTTAAACACCGAAAACCGGACCGAATAATCGTTTTTCGTCCTTTTTTCTCATCCCTGAACCCGTAATTGGGGTTATTAAATCAGTAGCAAACGGTCTTCCCGAAACATCCGGGATGACCGGCGTGCAGAATCATCCCGTACCCCGGACACTTATGCAAGAACAGCAAACGAAACCTCTGTGGTGGCAGGAAGGCGTCATTTACCAGATTTATCCCCGCTCCTTTCAGGATAGCAATGGCGACGGCATCGGCGACCTGCCGGGCATTCTCAAACGCCTGGACTACCTGAAAGAACTGGGCATTACTGCCGTCTGGCTTTCGCCGATTTATCCGTCACCGATGGACGACTTCGGCTACGACATTGCTGATTATCAAAATATTGACCCCTTGTTTGGCACCCTGGCCGACTTCGACACGCTGCTGACGGAGGTACACCAGCGGGGTCTGAAATTGATTCTGGATCTGGTTCCCAACCACACCTCCGACCAGCACCCCTGGTTTCTGGAATCCCGGTCGTCGCGCACCAGCCCGAAGCGCGACTGGTACCTCTGGCGGGATGCCCTCCCGGACGGTTCCGTTTCCAACAACTGGCTCAGTGTGTTTGGCGGGAGCGGCTGGGAATGGGACGAAACCACGCAACAGTATTATTACCACGCTTTTCTGAAAGAACAACCCGATCTGAACTGGCGGAATCCGGCGGTGCAGCAGGCGATGTTCGACGTCATGCGGTTCTGGCTCGAAAAAGGCGTCGACGGTTTTCGGGTGGATGTGATGTGGCATATGATCAAGGACGATCTGTTCCGCGATAACCCGCCGAATCCGGGCTACCAGCCGCACATGGCAACCTATGAGCAGCTTTTACCGGTTTTCTCCACCGACCAGCCCGACGTACACGACCTGGTTTTGAAAATGCGGGAGGTCCTCGACCAGTATCCCGAACGCATGATGATCGGCGAGATTTATCTTCCGATTCACCAACTGATGACATACTATGGGATCGACGGCAAGGGCGCGCATCTCCCCTTCAATTTTCAGTTGCTGCAACTCCCCTGGGACGCCCGCCAGATTGCCACGGCCATCGATCAGTACGAAGGGCTGCTACCGGCGGGCGGCTGGCCCAACTGGGTGCTGGGCAATCACGACCAGCCCCGGATTACGAGCCGGGTCGGCCGCGATCAGGCGCGGGTGGCGGCTCTGTTGCTCCTGACCCTGCGCGGCACGCCGACAGTCTACTACGGCGACGAAATCGGGATGCGCGACGTTCCCATTCCATTGGAAGAGGTGCAGGACCCGCAGGGGCTGAACATGCCGGACAAGAACCTGAGCCGCGATCCGGCCCGAACGCCCATGCAGTGGGATCAGCAGCCTAATGCCGGTTTTACCACCGGAAAACCCTGGCTCCGGCTGGCCGGAAACCACGCCCGCGAAAACGTGCAGGTGCAAAACGAAGACCCCGATTCGATGCTTTCGCTGCACAAACGACTGCTGGCGTTGCGGCAGCGGGAGCCTTCGCTTAGGATGGGCGATTACGTGCCGGTGTATGCCGACAACAGCCTGATGGCCTACATTCGGCAGGCAAACGGGCATCCCCGGTTTTTGATGGTGCTGAACCTGAGCCACCGACCGACTTATTTTAAACCGAAAGATCCTTCGCTGAAAGGCGTTATTGCGCTGGCCACTTCCCGCGAACGGGAAGGAAATACCGTAGGCGGAACCATCACGCTGGGTGGTGACGAAGGAATGATTATCCGACTTGATTAAACGATTATGAAAACCATTGGTGCAAACTATACCGGTAACGGTTCCTGTATGTTTACGGTTTGGGCGCCGGAGAAAGAATCCATGACGCTCCTGCTTCTCGACCCTGCCGAACGCCAAATCCCCATGCAACGCGTGGAATGGGGTTATTTTTGTGTGGAAGTGACGGATGTTCAGCCTGGTACGCGGTATTTTTTCAAACCGGACGGCGGGAAAGCCTACTCCGATCCGGCCTCTCATTTCCAGCCCGAAGGCGTCCACGGCCCCTCGGTGGTGGTCGACCATGCTGCCCACGCCTGGCAGGATCAGAATTGGCGGGGCCTGCCCTTCTGCGATCTGATTCTGTATGAACTGCACGTCGGCACGTTTACACCCGTCGGTACGTTCGAAGCCATCATTCCCCGGCTCGATGCGTTGATGGAAACCGGCATTAACGCGTTGGAAATCCTGCCTGTCGCGCAGTTTCCCGGCACCCGCAACTGGGGCTACGACGGCGTTTACCTCTACTCGGTTCAGAATTCCTACGGTGGGCCGGCCGGACTGAAAAAACTGGTGGATGCCTGCCACGCCCGCGGTATGGCGGTTTTTCTGGACGTGGTCTACAACCACATGGGTCCCGAAGGCAATTATTTCAGCCAGTTTGGGCCTTATTTCAACGCCAAATACCACACGCCCTGGGGCGACGCCATCAATTTCGACGATGAATGGTCGGATGGGGTGCGGGATTATTTTTCCAACAATCCGCTGCACTGGTTTGAACATTACCACATCGACGGGCTTCGCTTCGATGCCATTCATGCCGTGTTCGACATGGGCGCTTTCCACATCTGGGAACAGATTCACCACGAAGTCAAGGTACTGGAAAAACGCCTGGGACGTTCGTTGCACCTGGTGGCCGAATCGGATCTGAACGACCCGCGCGTCATCAAATCACCCGAAATGGGCGGTTTCGGCTTCGATGCCCAGTGGCTCGACGATTTTCACCACGCGCTGTACGTTTTGCTCCATAAGGAAGGCAAAGAGCGGTACGGCGATTTCGGCCAGATGGAGCAACTGGCCAAAGCCTACACCGACGGTTTCGTGATCAGCGGAGAATATGCTCCCTTCCGGAAACGAAAATTCGGCGCTTCGTCGGCCGGTTTTCCGGGCGATCAGTTTGTGGTTTTCAATCACAACCACGACCAGATTGGCAACCGCGTCGGGGGTGAGCGACTTTCCGTTTTGATCGATTTCGAGCGGCAGAAAGTGGCCGCAGCAGCCCTCTTGCTGTCGCCCTATGTGCCGCTGCTGTTTATGGGAGAAGAATACGGCGAAGACGCCCCGTTCTATTATTTTGTCGATCACTCCGAAGAAACGCTGATTAAAGCCGTTCAGGAGGGCCGTAAAAACGAATTTGCGGCTTTTGGCTGGTCCGACGACCCGAAGGATCCGTTTGACAAAGCAACCTTTACCGACTCCATCCTGCAATGGGAAAAGCGCACGGAAGGCAAGCACCGGATTATGCTCGACTGGTACCGGACGCTGATCGAACTGCGCCGGACCGAGCCGGTGTTGCAGAACGTCGCCAAAAATGACCTGCGCGTCACGGTTTTGGGGCAATCCGGTTTTGTTCTGAATCGCCAAACCGCCGACGGCCAATCGCATATCCTCAGCCTGTTCAATCTGTCCGACGAACCTGTTTCGTACGCACTGCCCGCCGGGGGGGCATCGTCCTGGGACAAGATTCTGGACTCGAAAGACCCCATGTGGTTGGAAGCTGTCGCGTCAGAAACCGCCCTGTTGCCCGCTCAGGCCGAACCGGGCCAGCCAATCAGCCTGCCGCCCTGCAGTGTCACCTTGTATCGCACCCACAAACCAGTCGCGAGTCCTTTTTAGCCAAAAAACCGAAACCGCACCGCCCGCGCCACAATCCGGACGTGGTTCCATAAGGCCGTTGCGACCCCGAAATGATCGGCCAGCACAGTGAACCGATCCCGGAGCGACTGCCGGTGCCGCTGAACCGATAAACCGCCGACCAGATATTTACACAAGACAAAATCGAGCCAAACTACTTTCTGAGCGGTTTTTAGACAGCGAATTTCCCAATCGACATCCGCGCTGAGGTTGTCGACCAGAAAGGGCGGAGCCAGCGTTCGGCGGGCAATAAACGCCTGATGACAGACTTTCATGCCCATCGCCATGTCGCGCCAGTTCAGGTGGCGGGGCAGGACGTGGGGCGTAATTTGGCTGCGTAACCCCAGCGCCTTGCCGTGGTCGTCCACAAACAGCGCATCGCTGTAATAGACGTCGGCGGGATTATTCCGAATCTGGTTCAGGAGCTTCGGCAAAACCGCTTCGTCGTGAAGCTCATCACCGGCATTCATAAACCAGACATAGTCGCCCGTCGCCCGTTGCTGGCCTTTGTTCATGGCGTCGTACAACCCGCGATCGGGTTCCGAAATCCAGCGGGTGATGTGTTTTTCGTACTGCCGCACGATGTCCAGCGTTCCGTCTTTGGAGTTGCCATCGATGATCAGGTACTCCACCTCGGCGCCCGGTTGGTTGGCCAACAGGCTCTGAATGGTGCGTTCCAGAAAGCGTTCGGCGTTGTAGGTGATGGTGATGATGGAAAGTAAGGGCATAGAGTGATCGCGGCAATTCACAAAAAAACGGTAATTTTACGTGCTAACCAACGGCTGAATGGAAACGAATTCAACAACCTCATCGGCACTTCAGGACGCATACCGGTCGCAATACGCTGATTCTGACCGCACCTGGCGGAATATGGGCGCCCGGATGAAGGCCGAAACCATTCATCGCCTGTGTCAATCCTACCACTTTCCGAAGATGCTGGATGTGGGTTCCGGCGACGGGGCGGTTTTGCAGCAACTCGACCAGAACCGGTTTTCGCCGGCCATGTATTCCCTCGAAATCTCGGAAAGTGGCGCCAGCCGCATCCGGGAGCGGGGCCTGTCGTCGTTGCAGAATGTGCAGCTATTCGACGGCTACAAAATACCGTATGGCCCGAAAGAATTCCCGCTGGCGACCTGCTCACACGTCATCGAACACGTGGAACACCCCCGGCTTTTGCTACGTGAAATCGCCCGGGTTTCGGAATACCAGTTTTTCGAAGTACCGATCGACTTCAGCTTTTTTGTCGACAAAAAAACCGATCACTTCCTGTCGTACGGTCACATCAATATTTTCACGCCCTCGCTGTTCAAGTTTCTGCTCAAATCCGAAGGGTTCGAAATTCTGGCCGAACACAGCGTTTTCTACGACACGGCCGCCATTCGCCATTCGGCTCCCAACACGCTGGCTTTCTGGGCGATCTGGCTGAAAACCCAAATCCTGAAATCCGTTCCGGCCCTGCGAAAAATCAAACCGAGCGCGTTTGCGGTGTTGTGTCGTAAGAAAACCGATCTGGCTATTTTTTAATTGCCCCTAAATCCCCTAAAGGGGACTTTTAGATCCGGAATCAGATGCGTCCAAGTCCCCTTTAGGGGATTTAGGGGCAATTTTTTGTTCGTACAGGCGAATATACTTCTGAGCTACCACGGTTTCGTCATAGTGCATCACCACATGGTTTCGGGCATTTTCCGACAATTGATTGAAATTGGTTTCGGATTGTTCCAGCACCCACTCAATGCCGTTGGCCAGATCCTCGACCGAGCGGTAGTTGACCAGATAGCCCGTCTGCTGATGCTGAACCATTTCCGGAATGCCGCCCACCCCAAAACCGACCACCGGCGTTCCGCAGGCCATCGACTCCATGATGGTGTTGGGCAGGTTTTCTTCCAGCGACGGAATGACGAACAAATCGGCGGCACTGTAAGCCGTGACGATCTGCTGCACACTTTTCAGGGAACCGAGAAAGTGGTAGTTGAACGGTAATTCCTGCAACAAACTTTCGTCGCCCGCTCCGAAAATCAGCAGTTCCACATCGTCGGGCTGCGTCAGTTGCTGCCGCAACAACCCCAGGGCTTTCTGGAAATACGAAAAGCCTTTGCCCACCGCCGATACTTTCGTAGCGGCAAAAAGAATAAACCGTTTGTGATCCGGCAGTTTCAATTCCCAGCGGGCAACGGCTTTCGGGATCGGAACAAACACCCTGGTATCCAATGGATTCGGAATCGAATGGACGGCTAACGTACCGAACAAGCTGCTTTGCCGCGCCCGGTTTGCCAGCCACTGACTGCACCCCACGGGCGTCAGCCGGGCGTTTTGATACGCCGTTTGCTTGCGGAGCCAGCCGCTGTGGGAGAGGTCGTCGGGCGCAGCAGTACGCAGAAACGGGCAGTTGCCGCAGTGGTGTTGGTAACCCTCGCAGGTGCCGCTGTGGTGGCAGCCGCCCGTAAACGCCCACATGTCGTGCATCGTCCAGACGACCGGTTTTTGCAACGCAAACAGCTTGCTTAACGACCGGGTCGATAAGAAACCAAACGAAGTCCAGTGAAGATGCAGAATGTCAGCCTGTTGCACGAGTGGATGATGGCTGATGTCGGTGCCGATCAGCGCAGGCGAGAAGGCAAACCGGACGTCGCGGTTGCGTTCGAAGGGCATAAAAGTCAGGCGGTCGAGCGCAAACCGGGCGGTGTTCCAGCGTTTTTGCCAGGGCGTTTGGGCGAGCGACGTCACAAACGGTTCGACCACCGGCGTGTTGGCCACCAGCATATCGGACGAAAAACCGGCCCGATTCAGCGCCTGATTGATCCGGTTAGCGGCAATGGCCGCCCCGCCAAACTGATGAAACGTGCTCAGGTGCAGAACCTTCATTTGGTAGCCGTCAGAACGATGTAGGGCGAAAACACTTTGGTTTCAACCGGAACCAGTTTGAAAAACACTTTCAGCGGAAGCCACAGGAGCTTTCGGAGCAGGCGACCCAGCAGCGGTTTTTCGGATTCACGCTCAAGCCAGAGCATAAACCGCCCGTCGTAATAGACCTTGATATTTTTCAGACCTAGCCGTTCACTGGTGGTTCGGAGCAACTCCAGATCCATCGACCGGATGTTGTGTTTGGCGTAGTTTTCCGGATCGAACGTCTTCTGAAACCAGCCGTTCAGCCCCCGGAAGTTGGGCAGGGTGACGAGTAACAAACCGCCCGGATTCAGCGATTCGACGTGTTTTTCGAGAATAACCGCCGTGTTGTCGAAGTGTTCGATGAGTCCGTTCGACGTCACCATGTCAAAACCGCGTTGGGGCGAATACTGAAACAGATCGGTTTCGATCACCCCGACGGAATGTTCCGGCAACCCGTTCGCTTTTTCCAGTTCATGCAGGATTTTCGGATGAACAACGTAGTCGAGCAGCGTGGCGTCGGTGTTCAGGTGTTTTTTCATCCAGACCGAATAATAACCCGGAAAACCGCCCAGTTCCAGCACCGACTGGATGGGGTGAGCCGCCACCAGTTGCCGGATCAGGGGCAGAAACGGGTATTTGTCTGGAATCTGGAAAATGAGCCCTTCTTTTGATTCCCAGTAATTGAGCCAGAAGGCGCGGTCGGTTAAAGTCAAGTTGGTAAAGATTGAGCGGGTTATGGCCCGCGTGTCGGCAAAAATAGACACCGGTCCGACAGATTCAAAGCCGCGCACCCGAATCCCGGCGCATATCGGCCTTAAAACGATTCAACCGACGGCAGGGTACAAAAAAAGCCCCGGCCGGAAGGGCAGGGGCTGGTCAAAAGAAGTTGGTGGGTACGTTAAAATTTCCAGCGGACAAACGCTTCCATCGCTTCGTATTCGGCCAGACCAAGCTGGTTATACAAGCCGGCCGTCGCCCGGTTGCGTTCTTCGGCGCGTTGCCAGAACTCCCGCGAATCGGAACCCTGATAGACCACGCCGTCTTTCTGCGACTGGTGTTTGAAAATACCGAGCCGTTTGCGCATCACCTGGTCGGGCGACATCGGAACCGCCATTTCGATTTCGTGAATATCCCACTCGGCCCAGGCACCGCGGTAGAGCCACACCCAGCAATCCTGCATGAAGTCCTCGTTTTTCAACCGGCGAACGGCTTCCATGATGGCGTCCAGGCAAACTTTGTGCGTTCCGTGCGGATCGGCGAGGTCACCGGCGGCATAAATCTGGTGCGGTTTTATCTGTTTGATGACGTCCATCACCACCTGAATGTCGGCTTCGCTCAGCGCACTCTTCTCCACTTTGCCGGTTTCGTAGAACGGCATGTTCAGAAAGTGGGCGTTTTCGACGGGAATTCCGACAAACCGGCAGGTCGATTTGGCTTCGCCTTTCCGGATCAATCCTTTGATGTACCGGACTTCCGTCGAATCCATTTCACTGTCTTTCTTGGCGCGCAGGAACTCGGCGGCATCGCGGAAAATCTGGGTCGCTTCGGGGCTGTCGATCCCGAATTTCTCGTTGAAATCCACCACATAATCCGCAAACCGCAGGGCTTCGTCATCGGCCACGGCAATGTTTCCAGATGTCTGATAACCCACGTGAACCTCGTGGCCCTGATCGACCAGTCGCTGGAAGGTTCCCCCCATCGAAATGATGTCATCGTCGGGGTGCGGGCTGAAAATCAGGCAGCGTTTGCTGGCGGGCAGGGCGCGTTCGGGGCGCTTCGTATCGTCGGCATTGGGCTTGCCACCCGGCCAGCCCGTAATCGTATGTTGCAGTTGATTGAAAACGTCGATGTTCAGATCGTATGCCTGGCCCACTTGCGCCAGCAAGTCGCTCATCCCGTTGTCGTTGTAATCTTTGTTGGTCAGTTTCAGCACCGGTTTTTTCAGCGAGCGCGACAGGTAGGTCACGGCTTTTTTAACCATGCTGTTGTCCCACTCAACGGTATCGACGAGCCAGGGCGTTTGCATCCGGGTCAGGTCCGACGCTGCCGCCTGATCGATCACGAACAGCGCATTGGGGTGGGTTTGGAGGTACGAAGCCGGAATGGATTCGGTAACGGTGCCTTCCAAAGCGGCCCGGATCACCGGCGCTTTGCGTTCACCCCAGGCCAGCAGAACCACCCGCCGGGCGCTTAGAATGGCGGCAACGCCCATCGTAATGGCTTTTTTCGGGGTTCTTACCAGACTCCCAAAATCCATGGCCGCAGCCGCCCGCGTCGAGTGATCAAGCATCATCAGGCGGGTGTGTGAATTGATCAGCGAACCCGGTTCGTTAAAACCGATGTGACCGTTGCCCCCGATGCCAAGCAGTTGAAAATCCAGTCCACCGTACGATTGCATTTTTTCTTCGTACGACCGGCTGAACTCAGCTACTTTGTTGACCGGAACGGTTCCGTCGGGAATATGATAATTGCCTTCCGGAATGTCGACGTGGTCGAACAATTGCTCCTTCATGAACCGCACGTAGCTTTGCAGCGAATCGGGTTCCATTGGATAATATTCGTCCAGGTTGAACGTCACCACGTTATGGAAACTCAGGCCTTCTTCGCGGTGTTGCCGGATGAGTTCGGCATACACCGTTTTGGGCGATGAGCCGGTGGCCAGACCCAGCACACACAATTTGCCCTGTTGCTGTTTGGCACGGATCAGATCCGCAATTTCGTGGGCGACGGCGCGGGACGCATCTTTCGCATCGGCGTAGATGTGCGTCGGAATTTTTTCGTACGTGATGGCCGATTGCACCGGCTCACCCGGTTTACGACCCGACGCATTTTCGACAATGGAAGGTTCAGAAATCATAACGAATGGTAGATTGTGGTTCGTGCGGTGCGGCAAAATTCGGTATACTTATTCGTAACACCAATAAAAATATTTTAAAATTTTTTAAAAATGCCGAATGCGATCTAAATTAAGGAATCGCGTCGTATTCTGGTTTATCTTGTTACTCTTTTTACCGCAATTCCTACTACTCGTTTCCGTCTCATGTCGTTTTCCCGCCGAAACTTTTTGCAAATGCTCACCGCTGCTGCGGCCATCCCGGCTTTTCGTCCACCGCTTTCCGTGATCAAACCCCCGCGGCTTAAACCGGGCGATACGGTGGCGCTGGTAGGCCCGGCGGCTCCGGCTTTCACGCACGAAACCGTGCAGGTCGCGGTAGAATCGTTGCAGGCACTGGGGTTCAAAACCGTCATTGCCAAACACGTTTTCGACCGCTACGGCTACCTCGCCGGGACCGATGCCGACCGGGCCGCTGACCTCAACGCGATGTTTGCCAATTCCAGTGTAAATGCCATCATGGCCATGCACGGCGGTTGGGGATGCGCCCGGCTGTTGCCATTGCTCGATTACAATCTGATCCGGCGGAATCCGAAAATTCTGGTCGGTTACAGCGACATAACGGCCTTGCTGCTGGGCATTTACGCCCAAACCGGGTTGGCGACGATGCACGGCCCGGTGGGTTCGGCGACGTTCAATCCGTTCACGGTGAACTATTTCCGACAGACGCTGATGGATGGTCAGGCGGTTTTGATGGAAAACCCGCACGACAAAGGCGACTTGCTGGCGCAGGTCAAAGACCGGATTGACACATTGCACCCCGGCAAAGCCCGCGGTCGGCTTGTGGGCGGTAACCTGACGGTTTTGAGCCACATGATGGGCTCTAAATACCTGCCGGACTGGAAAGACAGCATTCTGTTTCTCGAAGATATTGGCGAAGATGTCTACCGGATGGACCGGATGATTACGCAACTCAAACTGGCAGGCGTTCTGGATCAGATCAGCGGTTTTGTTTTCGGGAAATGCACCGACTGCGAGCCCGGCAAAGGCTACGGTTCCCTGACGCTGGAAGATGTTTTTCGGGATCACATTATTCCGCTGAAAAAACCGGCCTATTCGGGCGCGATGATCGGTCACATTACGCACAAATTCACCGTCCCGCTGGGCATTGAAGCCGAAATGGATGCCGACGCCGGAACGATCCGGTTGCTGGAACCGGCCGTGAAGTAATGGTTTGAGTGCCTGTCCGCCAGCGGTCAGCCCAACCGTCCATTTGCGGACAATGTACGAACCGAATGGTCTTTATTTTGCTGGAAACAAGGGTGTTAGTTCTTTGGTACGGCTTTTGGGCCTGACCTGAACAGCCTGGCTTCGTTTTCATTCCAGGTGATCGGTTTCCGGTTTTTTAAACGTCAATACCGCATCGGCTATGCTATACAATTACATAAAAATCACGCTTCGGACATTCTGGAAAAACAAGCTCTTCAGCGGTCTGAACGTAGTCGGTCTTGGAATCGGCATGGCTGCGGTGTGGCTCATGGTACTTTATGTTGCCGATGAGTTGAGTTTCGACCGGTTTCATACCAAGGCGGATCGGATTGTTCGGGTAGTTCATTATGCCCAGTGGCCGGGTGGAAATCTGAAGCTCGCTCCTACCTCCGCGCCATTTGGCCCTGCTCTGAAAAACGACTATCCGGAGGTTGAAAATGCCGTCCGGATCAGTATGGAAGGCGGTGGACAGATGACGTACAACGACAAAAAAATTGACGTAGGCGACATTATTTTCACGGATCAGTCGGTATTTGAGGTGTTTACCTTTCCGTTTCTGTTCGGCGATCCGGCGTCGGCACTGACCAAACCGCAGAGCATCGTTCTGACGAAAACCGTGGCCGAAAACCTGTTCGGAGACGCCCGAAAAGCGATCGGAAAAGTCGTTCTGTTCAGTAATAATTTCCCCAATACGGTTACCGGTGTTATTGACGATATTCCGGCCAATTCGCATTTGCGTTTCAGAGCTTTGCGCTCATTACCACCCAATTATACCAACGGCTGGCAGGCTTTTGAACTGTATACGTATCTATTGCTGACCGAAGGAAGCGACTACAAAAAGCTGGAAGCTAAAATGCCGGGTTTCTTCCAGAAATACCTGAAAAAAGAAATGGGTGATCTGACTTACCGCATTGAATTCCAGCCCCTGACCTCCATTCACCTTCACTCGCAACTCGACTACGAAATCAGTCCGAACGGCACCGCCCGCACGGTCTCCATTTTCTCGATAGTGGCAGGGCTGATTCTGCTGATTGCCTGCATCAATTACGTGAATTTGTACACGGCCCGCGCCCTGAAACGAACCCGCGAAGTCGGCGTGCGGAAAGCGATTGGCTCGCATCGGGCGCAACTAATCGGGCAATTTCTGGCCGAGTCCATGCTCATGACTTTCATGGCGGGTTTGGTCAGTACGGCGCTGGTCACACTGGCCCTCCCTTACTTCAACCAACTGTCCGACAAGGCATTGGTCATTGACAGCTTACCAAACACTTTCCTGATTGTAGCCGCCTTGTCGCTGGTGATTGGCGCGTTGAGCGGTTTATATCCTGCGCTGATGTTGTCCGGTTTTCGACCGGTGGCGGCTTTGCGAGGTCAACTTGGCAACCAGGCGGGCAGCATCGTTTTCAAGAAATCGCTGGTGGTTTTCCAGTTTGTGGCCACCATTGCGCTGATTGCCTGCTCCGGGATTGTCTATCGACAGATGGGATTTGTGATGCACAAAGATTTGGGTTTCAATAAAGAACAGGTATTGACGTTCCACATCAGCAGCCAGGAAACCCGTCAGCGCATTGAAGCCCTGAAAGAAGCCCTGATGCGTAACCCGTTGATCGAGAACGCGTCAGCCGCCAGCAATCCGATTGGCAACAACAACATTGGCGGCAACGGCATGTTCTTTGAACAAAACGGGGTCCTTTCGGCCAGCACCCAAATGGTTCAGAAGTTTTCCGTCGATTCGGATTTCCTGAAAACGATGGAAATCAAGTTACTGAACGGACGCAACTTCTCCGAATCGTTCAAAAGCGATTTGACGGGTGCGGTTTTGGTCAATGAAACGCTGGTGAAACAACTCGGCTGGAAAAATCCGGTCGGGAAGCGGTTGAAATACTACATCGACAATGACAAGAACACGGCCGAAGCCCGCGTCGTGGGAGTGGTCAAGGACTTTCACACGTACTCGCTGCAACACAAAATCGAGCCGTTGGTGCTGCAGATGCCCGCTCCTTTTGAGAAAGACAATGTCTATGTTCGGATTCAACCTGCGAAAGTTGGAGAGGCACTGGCCTACATCCGGTCGGTCTACCAAACCTTCGATCCGGCCAATACGCTCGATTTCCATTTCCTCGATGAAAACTTTTCACAGCAGTACAAAGCGGAACAGAAACAGGGGGAAATCCTGCTGACGTTCACTATTCTGGCCGTTATTATTGCCTGTCTGGGGCTGTTTGGTCTGACCGCCTTTGCGGCCGAGCAACGCACCAAAGAAATTGGCGTTCGCAAAGTGCTCGGCGCATCGGTTGCGAGTATTGTTGCCTTGCTGTCGAAAGACTTTTTGAAACTGGTATTCATCGCCATCGTTATTGCTTCACCCATTGCCTGGTACGCCATGACGCAGTGGCTCCAGAGCTTTGAATACAAGCTTGAGCCTGCGTGGTGGGTATTTGCGCTGGCAGGATTGCTGGCCATCGCCATTGCCTTCCTGACGGTGTGTTTCCAAAGTGTGAAAGCGGCCCTGACCAACCCGGTGGAAAGTTTACGAAGCGAGTAATCGTTCTGGCTACTGATCGTGGAAAAGTGCGGAAATTTTCTAATTTTTGTAGTAGATTTCAGTACTTTACCTTTTTCGACTCTTTATAAGGAGTCGAAACCCAGAAACCTGAACCTTTACTTATGAAACCTCAACTCCTGGTGGTTGGCGGGTTGGCCGTGGTGGTTGCGCTTACGCTTTCTTCGTTCCTCGGAATCTTCGAGGATAAGGTGGATTTTAATACCCAGATCAAACCGCTCCTCAATAAAAACTGCATTGCCTGCCACGGGGGCGTCAAGAAGGCGTCGAACTATAGCCTGCTCTTCAAACACGAAGCCCTCGCACCGGCCAAATCCGGGAAACTGGCCATTGTGCCGGGCGACGCCGATGCCAGCGAGTTGATCCGCCGGTTGACGCTCACCGACCACGACGAACGGATGCCGCTGGAAGCGCCCCCGCTGAAACCGGAAGAAATCGAACTGCTGCGGAAATGGATCGATCAGGGTGCCGAGTGGGGAGATCACTGGGCGTATCAAACCGTGGAAAAACCGGACGTTCCCAAAATCGGCACGTTCTGGTCACGACTCGGCATCGTTGAAAACGACGAACTTAGCTGGGCGAAAAATGAAATCGACCATTTTGTGCTGGAAAAACTGAAACCGGAAGGGCTAAAACCGTCGCCCGAAGCCGACAAAGCCACGCTGATTCGCCGGGTGTCGCTCGACCTGACCGGTTTGCCGCCAACGGAAAAAGAAGTGGCTGATTTTGTCGCCGATCCTTCCCCGAATGCTTACGAAAAAGTGGTGGACCGGCTGCTGGCTTCTCCGGCCTACGGCGAACGCTGGACGGGCATGTGGCTCGATCTGGCCCGTTATGCCGATACGAAAGGCTATGAACGCGATCCGGGACGGACCATCTGGCGTTACCGCGACTGGCTCATCAAAGCCTTCAATCAGGACAAACCGTTCGATCAGTTTACCGTCGAACAACTGGCCGGTGATTTGTTGCCAAACCCGACAGATGATCAACTGGTTGCGACCGGTTTTCACCGCAACACGATGACCAACGACGAAGGCGGAACGCAGGATGAAGAGTTCCGGGTGGCCGCCGTGATGGACCGCGTCAATACGACCTGGGACGTCTGGCAGGGAACCACGTTCGGCTGTGTGCAGTGCCACACCCACCCCTACGATCCATTTGTCCACGAAGAATATTACAAGTACCTGGCGTTTTTCAACAACGCCCGCGACGAGGACGTGACGACCGAAACGCCGACCCTGCGGTTTTACAAAAAGGAAGATTCACTGAAAGTTCAGGCCTTGAATAGCTGGCTGAAAGGGCATGTGAAGCAGCCCCGGCAGGCGCAGGACGTAATGAAATTCGTCCGGATTACCGAACCCAAAATCAACTCGCACGATTTTGATCAGTACGTCAATGCGTCGCTGATTGATGCCAAATTTTTCGGGGTGCAGGATGGCGGTTCGGGGCGGATCAAAAACATCGACCTGACGGGCAAAAACCGCCTGATTATGCAATGGGGAACAAAGGCCAAAAACGCCGTTCTGACCCTGCACCAGGACAGCCCGACCGGCCCGGTTTTGCTGACGACTCCGACGCCCAGTGGCCGGGATACGACCATGATTTTTGCGTTGCCGACGGTTTCGGGTCGCCATGATCTTTATCTGACGCTGAGCAGCCCGGAAACGCCGAAAGATTGGGTCCAGATCAGATGGGTATCGTTTCAGCCCGCGCTGCCCGATCAACCCGCGAACGAACTGGGCGAAATGGATCTGAAACTGGCGGAAATTCTGAATACCCGGCCCGAATCGACGCCCATCATGCAGGACGGAACTGGTGATCTGGCCCGGAAAACCCACATTTTTGAGCGGGGAAACTGGCTGGTGAAAGGCAGGGAAGTGAAGCCCGACGTGCCGAAATCACTGCCGCCAATGGCGAAGGAGTTGCCCAAAAACCGTCTGGGTCTGGCCAAATGGATGGTGAGCCGCGAACATCCGCTGACGGCGCGGGTGGCCGTCAACCGGTTTTGGGAGCAGTTGTTCGGAACCGGAATTGTCGAAACCGTCGAGGATGTCGGAACGCAGGGCATCCAGCCGACACACCGCGAATTGCTGGATTGGCTGGCCGTCGATTTCATGGAAACCGAAGACTGGAGTGTCAAGAAATTACTGAAGAAAATCGTGGTTTCGGCGACGTATCGCCAACATTCCGAAGTCGCGCCCGCGTTGCTGGCCAAAGATCCCTACAACAAATTACTGGCACGTGGTCCCCGCGTCCGGCTGGCCGCCGAGCAGGTTCGCGATCAGGCGCTGGCGGTTACCGGCCTGTTGAGCAATAAGTTATACGGCCCCAGCGTGATGCCGCCCCAGCCGGATGGCATCTGGCAATCGCCCTACAGTGGCGAATCCTGGAAGCTGAGCGAAGGCGAAGACCGCTATCGCCGGGCACTTTATACCTATTGGAAACGAACGGCCCCGTATCCGTCGATGATCACGTTCGACAGTCCCAGCCGGGAATTTTGCCAGCTTCGGCGGTTGCGGACCAACACGCCTTTGCAGGCCCTCGTAACCCTCAACGACCCGGTGTATGTGGAGGCCGCCCAGCGATTGGCCGAGACGATGACCTTGCGCGGAAAAACGCCCGAACAGCAGATTCAGGCCGGTTTTCGGCTGGTGATGCTGCGAGATCTGACGCCGAAGAAACTGGCGGTTTTGACGAAATTGTACCGCAATACCGAAACCTATTATCGCCAGCATCCGGAAGATGCCCACCAACTTTTGTCCTGCGAAGATGCGACGCCCCAACTGGCGGCCCTGACCGTGACGGCCAATACGATGCTGAACCTGGATGAAGTGATTACGAAAGAATAAACCCGATGAACAAACTCCTCAAAGAACTTCAGGAAGCGGCTTTGCAACGCGAAACCCGGCGGCATTTTCTGCACACCTGCACCACCGGTCTGGGCGCGATGGCCCTGGGTTCGACCCTGACCAGTTGCGGTTTTTTCGGTGGCAAGGAAGACAAAACGGCACTTAACGCGCCAACGGCTTCGGCTGAACCGATGACGCCACGCCCGTCGCAGTTTTCGCCAAAAGCCAAGCGGGTGATTTACATCCACATGGCCGGGTCGCCCTCGCAACTGGAGTTATTCGACTACAAACCGGAACTGGTCAAATACCACGGCAAAGACTGTCCGCAGGAATTGCTGGAGGGCAAGAAATTCGCCTTTATCCGGGGTGTTCCCAAGATGCTCGGGCCGCAGGGCAAGTTTGCGCAACACGGGCAGTCGGGCGCGTGGATTTCCGATTATCTGCCGCATTTGCAAACCGTGGCCGACGAAATCACGTTCATCAAATCCATGCACACCGACCAGTTCAACCATGCCCCGGCGCAGTTGCTGATGCACACCGGTGCGGCCCGGCTGGGGCGGCCCAGCATTGGCTCGTGGGTGACCTACGGCTTGGGGTCGGAGAATGATAATTTGCCGGGATTCATCGTGCTGGCGTCGGGCGGAAAACAGCCGGATGCGGGCAAGTCGGTCTGGGGCAGCGGGTTTCTGCCGACGGTGTACCAGGGCGTGCAGTGCCGCACCGACGGCGACCCGGTTTTGTACGTCTCCGATCCGAAGGGCATGAACCGCGACATTCGGAAGCAAACCATCGAAGCGATCAACGACATCAACCAGCAGCAGTACGACGACGTGAAAGATCCGGAAATTCTGACCCGGATTTCGCAGTACGAAATGGCGTTCAAGATGCAGATGTCGGTGCCGGATGCGATGGACATCAAGAGCGAACCCGAGTACATTCTGAACGCCTACGGTGTTGACCCGAACAAAGGTTCGTTTGCCCGGAACTGTCTGTTATCAAGACGATTAATTGAGCGCGGAGTACGGTTTGTCCAGCTTTTCGACTGGGGTTGGGACACGCACGGAACCAGCAAAGACGGTTCGATTGAAACCGGTTTGCGGGACAAATGCACGACCTCGGATCAGGCAGTGACGGCCTTGCTGAACGACCTGAAACAACGCGGTTTGCTCGACGAAACGCTGGTGGTCTGGGGCGGTGAGTTTGGCCGCACACCCATGCAGGAAAACCGCGACGGCCAGACGTTGCCGTTCATGGGCCGCGACCACCACCTCGATGCGTTCACCGTCTGGATGGCAGGGGGTGGGGTCAAACGCGGTTTCAGCTACGGCGAAACCGACCCGATTGGCTATTATGCCGTAAAAGATAAAGTCCACGTTCATGACCTGCAGGCCACGATTCTACACCTGCTCGGCTTCGACCATTCCAAGCTGACGTACCAGTTTCAAGGGCGTCCCTTCCGGCTGACGGATGTGGCCGGGAAGGTGGTCAAGTCGGTTTTAGCGTAATCACAAAGGGTATAGGAACGCGGATTGAACGGATGAAACAGATCAAAACGGATTTTATCCGTGCAAATCCGTTCCATCCGTTCAATCCGCGTTCCTATCAATCTGGACTCCAGACTGAAAAAATTAAATTATTTATAGGGTGTGAGATAGACACAAAGCCAAAACGCGGTATCATTGTGTTGAAAATACACATTAAGATTACGCTAGCTACTTCACTCAATCGTCTATTTTACCGGAATCAACATGAATCGCAGAAATTTTCTTGGAACCTCCTTAGGACTCGGTGCGCTCTCGGTGCTTGGTCTGAATGCCTGTTCGGCAAAAACCAAATCCGTCGGCCTGCAATTGTATACGCTCCGGGACGACATTCAGAAACAGGGGATCGAAACCGTACTGGCGGAGGTGGCCAAACTGGGGTATAAAGAAGTGGAAAACTTTGGCTATGGCGGTGGAAAGTTCTTCGGGAAAACCCCGGCTGAGTATCTTAAAATACTGAAAGACAACGGATTGTTGGCTCCGAGTGGCCACACCCTGACGGCGCGTTCAACCCAAATGGGCCCGATGGATGGCCTGACTAAAAACTGGCAGCAGGTGGTGGACGATGCCAAAGCCGTTGGTCAGGAATACATCATCATTGCGTATCTGGCACCCGACGAGCGCAAACCGGATGATTACAAACAACTGGTCGATCTGCTGTCGGCAGGGCAGGAAACGGCCAAAAAAGCCGGGCTGACGCTGGGCTACCACAACCACGATTTTGAGTTTACGGAGCGCGTGGACGATCAGATGCCGTATGAACTGATTCTGAAAAACACGACGGTGCAGATGGAAATGGATTTGTACTGGATTTCGAAAACCGGTCAGAAACCCGCTGATTATTTTGCCAAATATCCCGGTCGTTTTCCGCTCTGGCACGTCAAAGACATGGCAAAAACGCCGGAGCAGGAATTTGCGGAAGTAGGCACCGGTTCCATTGACTTTGCGGCCATTTTTGAAAAAGCCGAAGAAGCCGGTTTGAAGCATTACTTTGTAGAACAAGACATCTGCAAACGCCCGCCGTTGGAAAGCATCAAAATCAGCATCGACAACATTCAGAAAGCAAGCTGGGGTTGAAAACAGCAACTTCTTGCCACTCTGGTCGCATAGCGACCGAATGTTTGTAGAAAACGACGGGCCAAATCGCCCCCAGGTCGCGTCGCGACCGAATGTTTGTAGAAAAACGACGGGTTCAATCCCGCGCTGGTCGCGTAGCGACCGAACAAAACATGAGCAGTTGTTTGATCGCTACGCGACCAATGGACATCATAAGGCCATTTTAAGCTACAAACATTCAGTCGCTATGCGACCAAAAAAATACTCAAACCGTTTCTAAACCTTGATCGGTTCATGAATGAACCCCATTGCGCATGATCCGTCATACTGTTGTCTTCAAACTCAGGAGAAAAACGACGCTCAAATCGTCCCTGGTCGCGTGGCGACCGAATGTTTGTAGAAAACGACGGGCCAAATCGTCCCTGGTCGCGTAGCGACCGAATGTTTGTAGAAAAACGACGGGTTAAATCGCCCGCTGGTCGCGTAGCGACCGAACAAAACATGAGCAGTTGTTTGATCGCTACGCGACCAATGGACATCATAAGGCCATTTTAAGCTACAAACATTCGGTCGCTATGCGACCAAAATAACACCAATCGTTAGCGAAGCGATACTAACCAAAACCGTTCGATGATCCGTCATACCGTTGTCTTCAAACTCAAACATCCGGCTGGTTCGCAGGAGGAACAGAATTTTTTGAACGAAGCCCGGAAACTGGTCGCGATTCCGGGCGTGCAACAGTTTGAGTGTCTGAAACAAATCAGCCCGAAAAATCCGTACGACTTTGGACTGTCGATGGAATTTGCCAGCCAGGAACAGTACGACGCGTACAACAACCACCCCGATCACGTCCACTTTGTGGAGCAGTTTTGGCTGAACAACGTTACAGAGTTCCTGGAAATCGACTATCTGATTTAATTGCTGTTCCAAAATTACGGTTTAAAATAAACAGGACTTATGTCTGATAATTCTTTATCCTTTCGCTTTTACCCCTAAATCCCCTGAAGGGGACTGGGACGCGAACCCTCCGGATGCTAAAAGTCCGGCAGCGGCCGACCGTCCTTCAGGGGATTTAGGGGTAAAAGCGGAAGTCCTAACGAAAAAAGCCCGGACGGGTCGTCCGGGCGGTCGTTAATAGAGATGGTAAAATGGAACTGGTTTGTTCAGGCACTGTGCACAAAACACGTCGTAATCTGTACAGAACCCGCAGCACATAAAGAGCCGAAAGGCCGTTTCCTACTGACCGGAAATAAAAAACCGGTACCGTGTTGGATCAGGTGAGAGAAGTAGGGGGCAACTCCAATGGTTTTTGAATCGGATAATCCGGCTTATGGCGTGCGCATATCCAGTATTTTTCCATTCTCTTCGTCGAAGTATTTGCAAATTCAGCGATTTATCCCAAGTTTACAGCCAGAAGCCAGCGTCACCACACTGGCTCTGTTTTTGCAGAATAAATCTATTTATTATATAGAATTAATAGTTTGAAAGGAGAGTTGTCAAACCGCTTTTTTTATTCACATTTATCTTTCAAATTGCATTAAAAGAAGGTCAATCGATTGACGATGCAACATACCGACGCTGAACTCTGGGAATTGTTTCGTACGGGCAGTCCGGAAGCCTTCGAACTGTTATACCGGCGGTTCTATGCGGTTTTGTTTCGGTATGGACGGACGTTCACCCACGATGATAAACTGGTCGAGGATTGCATTCAGGATTTGTTTCTGAACCTGCACCGGTATGGCAACAACCTGAAACCCATGCCCGACGGGGTCGCTTTTTATCTGCTGGCTTCATTACGAAACATGCTATTCCGCCAGTTGACCCTGCTGAACCGACTGCGGGATGCTTACCCTTTGCCGGAAACCGCCGGGTCGCAGGTCGAACTGTCGGTGGAAGATGCCCTTATCATCCGGCAATTATCGGATCAGCAGATTCAGCAACTCAATCAGGCTCTGGAGCAGCTTCCCGAACGTCAGCGCGAAGCCATCGTTCTCAAATTTTATTCCGGTCTGTCTTTCGAGCAGATTGCGCAGGTGATGGGCGTAAACCACCAGTCGGCCAAGAACTTCATTCAGAAGGGGTTGCAGGCGCTGCGTCAGCGCATTGGCCCGGCCATTCGCATTACGCAAATTTTATATGGAAGCCTGATTCCGATTTTGCCGTATTTTTTCAAAAAATCTTCTAAACGGTAGGGTACTTTTTGCCCGGACCGGACTGTATTCCAAAAAAGCAGGAAAGCTTTGGCAACGGAATACGAATTATTTTCTCCCGACGACTGGATTTTTGATACCGCCTTCCGGCGTTGGGTGTTGAATCCATCGCCCTCGGAAGACCGGTTCTGGCAGCAGTACATCGCTGCCAATCCGGCCCAGCGGGAAGCCATTGCCCACGCCCGGATTCTCATTCTGTATAGCCAGCAATCGCCCGCCGTGCCTGCCGAACAACTCGACCGCTCGTGGCAGTCTTTACAAAACCGTCTGCCTGAGCCGGTTGTCCGCCCGCTGTGGTCGCGCTCGTGGCTTTCGGTGGCGGCTTCCGTGGCTGTAATCCTGCTGTCTGGCCTGGCCTGGTGGCTGTATCAGAACACGCCCGAAACCTACCAGACGGCCTACGGCGAAACCCGGCAGCTTACGTTACCCGACGGAAGCCGGGTGACGCTCAACGCCAACTCCAGCCTGCGACTCGCCCGAAACTGGAAACCGGAGGCCGCGCGCGAAGTCTGGCTGGAAGGAGAGGCCTTTTTCTCCGTAACCCACCAGCAAAACCACCAGAAATTTGTCGTCCACGCCCGCCAGCTCGATGTGCAGGTGCTGGGAACGGAGTTTAACGTTTTTACCCGCCCCAAAGCCGTCAAGGTGGTGCTGGAGTCGGGGAGTGTGAAGCTCAGCCAGCCCGACAAGGCTCCGGATCAGGGCATTACGATGAAACCAGGGCAGTTTTTTGAAGTAAAAGCCGACGGCACCCAGCAGTGGCGAACCATCCGGCCGGAACCGTATTCAGCCTGGAAAGAAAAACGGCTGGTGCTGGATCAAACCACCCTGGCCGATCTGATCGAAATCCTGCAGGATAATTACGGTCTGACCGTCCAGGTGCAACAGGAAGACCTGCTAAGGCTCCGGGCGTCGGGATCGATGCCGCTCACCGACGCCGACGATGTGCTCATCCAGATCGAAAGGCTTTTCTCGCTGACTATCAAACGTTCCGGAACCACCGTTACCCTCCATAAGCTCTAATTCCTAACCCTTATCGTATGAACCTAAGACGCACTACTCCTAAACTCTATTTTATGGATAGAACAACTCTATTTTGTTTGGTTGTAATTGGGCTATTCATCCGGCAACCGGTCAGCGGTCAGGTGCTGGCGTGGAATCCCAACCGGCAACTGCCGGAAAAACCAGCCAGTCAGACACAACGGCGTCTGCTGACCTCGGTGCTGAAAGACATCGAAAACCGGTTTCAGATTTCCATTGCCTATCGGTCGGATTTGCTGGATAACCGCACCGTTGAACTCAAAACCGACCGGTTTTCGAGTGCCGAAAAGGCGTTGAAAAAAGTACTGGAAGGGCAACCGCTGCGCTACGAAAAAGTGAACGACGGTTTTTACCTGATTGCGCCCCTGTCGACCGAGAAGAAGGAGAAACCCCAAAACCCGGCTCCGGCTTCCAGCCCGATCAACGGAAACGATCGTTCCGGCGAAGCCTCACAACTGGGTGGCAGCGGCATTTTCGCCCCGATCAGTCAAAAAATAGCGGCTGCACTGGTGCCGGTAACCGGTCGCGTGATCGATCAGAACGGCCAGGCCATTCCGGGGGCCACCGTACTCTACAAAGAAAATCCGAACCTGGGCACGTCCACCAACGCCGAGGGCCAGTTTAGCCTGAATCTGCCGGAAGTTCGGGGGAGTCTGGTCGTTTCGTCAATCGGATTTCTGAGTCAGGAAGTTGCGCTGGGGCAGCAAACGACTTTTACCATTACGCTGGAAGCCGACACCAAGGCGTTGCAGGAAGTCGTCGTCGTGGGCTATGGTTCCCAACGGTCGCAGGATTTGACGGGTTCGGTGGCGGTGGTGGATCAGAAAGCCATTCGCAGCCTGCCGGTTTCGACCATCGATCAGAAAATGATCGGGCAGGTGGCCGGGGTGCAGATTCAGCAGCCGTCGGGTGCGCCGGGGGGCGGAACGTCCATCAAAATCCGGGGCAGCGGTTCGCTGGGTGCGGGCAACGAGCCTTTGTATGTGGTGGACGGAATGCCGTATTCGGCGGGCATGAACCAGACATTGAACCCGTTGCTGTTCATTAACCCCAACGACATCGAATCCGTCAGTATTTTGAAAGACGCATCTTCGACCGCTATTTACGGTTCGCGCGGGGCCAATGGCGTGATCCTAATTACGACCAAAAAAGGAAAATTCGACCGGACCGAAGTCAGTGTTTCGTCCATGCGCGGGGTGCAGCAGGTTCCGCAGAAAGGACGCCCCGAAATGCTCAACGAACGCGAGTTTGCGGAATTTCAGCGGGATAAAATCGGTATTGTGGTTCGGCAACGCGAAAGACGGGCGGCAACAATCGATGACTATCCGCAGGAATACCGCAACCTCGACAACCTGACCGGCAAGGGAACCGACTGGTATGGTTTGCTGCTTCGGCCAGCCGCCATCGAAGACCACAACGTCAGCATTCAGAAAGGCTCCAAAGAATCGCGGCTGAGTTTCAGCATGGGCTATTTCAAACAGGACGGCGTTCTGAAGCACACGGGCGTGGAGCGGTACAGCAGCAAACTGGGCATCGAATCCAACCTCGGCAAACGCGTCAAGGTCAGCGCGATTCTCCAGCCCACGTTTATTACCCAGAAGCGAACCAACACCAATTCCAGCCGGGAGGACATTCTGGGCGTTAGTCTGTGGGCCAATCCGTTGCGGTCGCCGTATGACCAGAACGGCAACCTGATTCCGTATGTGGTTTCTCCCCAAAGCAAATACCATTCGGCCTGGAGTTTTGCCAATCCGCTGTTTACGTTGCGGGAAACCATCCAGACCGAGAAGGATTTTCAGAACCTCGGTTCGGCTTTTGTGGAGTGGGAAATCATTCCGGGTCTGAAGGCGAAAACGTCGCTGAACACCATCTGGTCGACGGCCAAATACCAGCAGTATATTCCCGCCACGGTCGGCGCTTCCAACACGCCCCCGATCGTCGGCACGGGTCGGTCGAACAACAGCCGCAGTGAGCGGTTCGACTGGCTGATCGAGAACACGCTGACGTACGATAAAACGATTGGCAATCACCGCTTCGATGCGCTTTTGGGCTATACGACCCAGAAAAGCACGTCTACGGGCGTTAACCTCACCGCCAATCCGTATACGAACGATCTGATTCAGACCATCAATGCCGCGCAGACCATCAGTGCCTGGGGCGAAACCGTCAATCAGTGGGCCATGATTTCGTATCTGGGCCGCATCAACTACGGCTTCAAAGACCGGTATTTGCTGACGGCCACCTTCCGCTCGGATGGTTCGTCGCGGTTTGGGAGCCGGAACCGCTACGCCCTGTTTCCGTCGGTTGCGGTCGCGTGGCGGGTTTCGGAAGAGGATTTCCTGAAAGGCAATCGCATCATCAATGACCTGAAACTGCGGACAAGCTACGGGCGAAGCGGCAACAACAACATCGGTAACTATTCCCACCTGGCGTCGATCAATGCCGAATCCTACGTCTTTGGAACAGCGCAAGTGACGGCTTCCAGCGTGGGTTTATCCAATCCCTATCTGAGCTGGGAAGTTTCGAATCAGGTAGATGTCGGCGCGGATTTTGAATTCCTGCAAAACCGCCTGTCGCTCTCGCTGGATTATTACTACCGGAAAAGCACGAACATGCTGCTCAACGACGTGATTCCGGCCATCACCGGCTACAACGCACAGACGGTCAACAAGGGAAATGTCCGGAATACCGGCATCGAAATTGCGCTGGGCGGCACCCCGGTTTCGGGCGCTTTCAACTGGGATGTCAACCTGAATATGGCCTTTAACCGCAACAAAGTGCTCTCGCTCAACGACAACGGCGACCGGATTCTGGCCGGTAGCAACGACGGAAATCCCACGCACGTTTCGGTGGTTGGCAAACCCATCAGTCAGTTCTTCGGGTATATTTTCGACGGGTTGTATACGGCCGCCGATGTGGCCAATCCGGCGATCATCAAAACCCCGCAGGTCTATGAGGGCAACGTTAAATACAAAGACGTGAACGGCGATGGTGTGATTACCGACCTGCTGGATTATACGATGATCGGGAGTCCGCACCCCAAGTTCATCTTTGGCGTTACGAACCGGTTTTCCTACAACCGCTTCGATCTGAACGTCATCGTGAGCGGGCAGTATGGCGGGCAGGTCATGAACGGTTTGCGGCAAACCGTCGATAACCTCCAGGGCTTTTTCAACGTCAGCAAGGAGTGGACGGCCCGCTGGCGGAACGCCGATACGCCGGGCGACGGCCAACACTACGGCATTCCCATTCTGACGCCCAGCCTGGGCCACCGGGTTTCGAGCCTGTGGGTCGAGGACGCGAGCTACCTCCGGATTGGCAACCTGACGCTGGGGTATTCGCTGCCCGATAGCTGGATGAAGAAAACCGGGTTTGTCAACAACTGCCGGTTTTACCTGACCAGTCAGAATCTGGCTACGTTCACCAAATACAAAGGTGCCAATCCCGAAGGGCAGTCGGTGACGGTCAACAACACGCTGGCACCCGGCTTCGACATGTCGTCGTATCCGCTCTCCCGCACGACGTCCATCGGCATCAACCTGACATTCTAACCACCAGACCAATCGTATGAAAAAGATAGTGTATGTGCTGGGCCTTTTTTTTCTGTCGGCCTGCTCCAACGATTTTCTGGAGATTTATCCGGAAACCGCCCTCAGCGAAGGGACTTTTTACAAATCGGAAACCGAATACATTCTGCTGGCCAACGGCTGTTACGTACCGATGCAGACGTACGAAAAAGTGGAACACTGGGTGATGGCCGAACTCATTTCCGACAACGGCAGCTTTCAGTATAGCACCGTGACCGGCGAAGCGTCGAAGGGCGTTATCGACCAGTTCATTCTGGCCTCCAACAACGTCGCCTACGCCAACTTCTGGAATTTTTCGTACAACGGCATCACGCGTTGCAACAAACTGCTGGCCGAAATCGACCGGACGGGCGTAACCTGGTCGAAAGAGTCGTTTAAAAAACGTTGCGCCGGTGAAGCCCAGTTTCTGCGTGCCCTGTATTATTTCAATCTGGTGAGGCAATTCGGGGGCGTTCCGCTGGTGCTGACACCCATCGAATCGCGGGAAGCCGTCGGCATCAAACGGTCGACGGAAGAGCAGGTGTACGAGAATATCATCAGTGATCTGAAAGCCGCCGTCGAGAATTTCAACGGAGCCACCGATGTCAAGGAAAACGGACGCGCCAACGAAGGGGCGGCTCTGGCGTTGCTGGGAAAAGTCTACCTGACGCAACGCAAGTATGCCGAGGCTGCAGCGGCCCTGAAAACCGTGATCGAATCGGGCAAATACAGTTTGTTACCCAATTACGCGGACGTCTTCAATCCATCGAGCAAGGATTTCAAGGAGACGATTTTTGCGGTGCAGTATTCCGAAAACAGCGCGGCATTGTCCAACCGGTTTCTCTTCTGGTTTGCCCCCTGGACCTCGGCGGGAGCCATCACCGGGCGTCCCGGCATCAGCCTGGTCGGCGGAGGCTGGAACCAACCCACTGACGATCTGGTCAATGCGTTCGAAGCGGGGGACAAACGAAAGGATGTGTCGATCAAATTCTGGAATGGCGCGGACTGGGACGGCGTCGTGCGGCCCATTCCGTATTGCGCCAAATACAAGGCCCCGCTATCGTCGCCCGTCGACCGGAGCAGCGACAACATGCCGGTGTTGCGGTATTCGGATGTTTTGTTGCTGTATGCCGAAGCGTTGAATCAGCAGGGCAACACCGCCGAAGCGATTCCGTACGTACAGCAGGTTCGCAACCGGGCCGGGTTGACGCAGTCGCTGGCGGGCTCCTCTAAAACCGCTCTGGAAACGCTGATTGCCAAAGAACGCCAGGTGGAGTTCTGTTTTGAAAACCAGCGCTGGTATGATTTGAAACGGACGGGCAAGGCGGTGGAAGTGATGACGGCACACGGCCAGCGCGAGAAGGCGAAAAAATCGTTTCTTTACAATACCGCCTACGAAGTGACGCCCACCAAACTACTCGCTCCGATTCCGGAAGAGCAGGTGCTGGTCAATAAAATTAACCAGAATCCGGGGTATTAAACGTTTCAAAAACCTGACAATAGAATGAAAAGAGCCCTGCAACTCCTTGGTTTCCTTCTGATTGGCGTGAGTCTGCTCTATTGCACGACCCGGCCAAAAACCGCGGTGAAAACCGAAAAACCCAATGTGATTTTTATCTTTTCGGATCAGTGGCGGGCCGATGCCGTGGGCTACGCGGGCAATCCGGATGTGAAAACGCCCTACGCCGACCAACTGGCGAAGGAAAGCATCAACTTCAAAACCGCCATTGCCACCATGCCCGTCTGCACACCCTACCGGGCGACGTTGCTGACGGGACAATACCCGCTTAAACACGGCGTTTTTTACAACGACAAACCGCTGCCGAACGAAGCCCTGACGATGGCCGAAATCTTCAAGGATAACGGCTACCAGACCGGCTACATCGGCAAATGGCACATCAATGGACATAAAAATGGCGAACACCCGTATAGTGCCCGCGACAAGCCGATCACCCGCGACCGGCGGCAGGGTTTCGATTACTGGAAGGTCCGGGAAGTGTCGCACGATTACAACGACTCGTTTTATTTCGATGAGAACGATCAGAAACACCAGTGGCCGGGCTACGACGCGTTTCCGCAGACCGACAGTGCCATCGGGTTTATCAAGCAAGCCAAAGAGAAGCCGTTTCTGCTGGTGTTGTCCTGGGGACCGCCCCACAATCCGTACCACACCGCTCCCGAAAAATACCGGGCGATGTACGATCCGAAGACGCTAACAATCCGGCCCAATGTGCCGAAAGCCATGCAGGACAGCGCCCGGCGGATTTACGCGGACTACTATGCCCATTGCACCGCCCTGGACGATGCGCTCGGCAAGCTGCTCAAAACCCTGGACGAGCAGGGCATTGCCGACAACACGATTCTGGTATGGACCTCCGACCACGGCGACATGTTGCTGACCCAGGGCGTCTTGCGGAAACAACGCCCCTGGGACGAATCCATCCGGGTGCCGATGCTGGTGCGGTATCCGAATGGATTCGGGAAGAAAAGCATCGAGGTTACTAAACCGATCAATACGCCGGATATTTTGCCGACGCTGCTGGGTATGGCGGGGTTGAAGATCCCGGCAACCATTGACGGAAAAGACGTTTCGAAGGGCATTCTGAACCCGGCGGTTTACCCCGTCGATGCCGCGCTGGTGGTGCTGCCGGTTCCGTTTCACGAATACAATTTCCAGAACGGAGGGCGCGAATACCGGGCCGTCCGTACCGAGCGGTATACTTACGCCCGGAGGCTGGCCGGTCCCTGGCTGTTGTATGACAACCAGACTGATCCGTATCAGTTAAACAATCTGGTCAACAAAACCGAATACGCTGCGCTGCAAAAGCAACTCAACACCGTGCTGGACCAAAAACTGAAGGAAACCAACGACACATTTTTGCCGGCCGACGAGTATATGAAGCGGTATAACTACACCTATGATAATAAGGATAGTTTGCGCCCGCCGTCGTATTATGCGGAAATTCGGCCCAAGTAGAACCGGGTATTGCCTGGTCTTCTCAGGTTCCAACCCCAACGGGGTTGACAATCGATAACCCCGGATGCAATCCGGGGCAGATGAGCAAGATACTATCCGCATCAGGAGACAGACAGACAGATCCGGTGGCCCCGGATTGCATCCGGGGTTATCCATAGTCAACCCCGTTGGGGTTGGGGCCAGTCAGGTAAAGCTAATTAAATTGAAATTTCGATGAATAAAACGGTTTCAATCATTGTCGGTATGCTTGGAATGGCAGCACTGACTGTTCTCTGTGTTTCGTTTATCGCTGGGCCGTCCCGAAAGGAGATGGAAAGTCCGCCCGAAAAACCCAACATCATTTTCCTGCTGACGGACGACCACCGCTGGGATGCGCTTGGGGCGATGGGCAATCCGATCATCCGGACGCCGAACCTGGATGCGCTGGCGAAGGGCGGTGTGCTGTTTCCCAACGCCTACGTCACCACGGCGATCTGCTGCGTCAGCCGGGCCAGTATTTTGAGCGGACAGTATGAATCACGTCACAAGATCAATGATTTTGTGACGGATTTTTCGCCGGAAGCCGTTGCCAATACGTATCCGCTGCTGCTCAAAAAAGCCGGGTATACAATCGGGTTTGTCGGCAAGTATGGCGTGGGCGATAACCCGCCCGAGAGCCAGTACGATTTCTGGGCCTGTAACCGCAAAGGCCAGCCGCCGTATGAATATACCAACCAGAGCGGGAAGACGATTCACCATACTGACAGCGTGGCGCATGGCGTGCAGAACTTTCTGAACGATTTTGCCGGAAAAGAGCCGTTCTGTCTGTCGGTGAGCTTCAAGGCCCCGCACGAACTGGATGGCAACCCGCCGACGTACCCGGTGCAGGAACGGTTTAAGGCGTTGTACGAAAACGTCAAAATGCCGGTGCCGGAAACCGCCGATCCAAAATACTGGGCCAGCTTTCCCGACTTTTTCCGTACTGACCAAAACATTGGCCGCGAACGCTGGAAACCGCTGTTCTCCACCCCCGAACTGCACCAGAAAACCGTCAGGGATTATTACCGGCTGATCACGGGCGTCGATGAGGTGGTTGGCAAGCTGAGGGCGCAGTTGAAGCAACTGAAACTGGATCAAAACACGATCATCGTTTTCATGGGCGACAACGGTTTTTACCTGGGCGAACACGGCATGGAAGGCAAGTGGTTTGGCCACGAAGAATCCATCCGGGTGCCGCTTATCATTTACAATCCGGCTTTACCGGCCAACCGGAGAGGAACCAAACCGTCCCGGATTGCACTCAACATTGACGTTGCACCCACCATTCTGTCGTTCGCCGGGGTTCCTGTCCCGAAAACCATGCAGGGAACGGACTTGATGAAGTCGAACGCGCCCGCCCGAACCGATTTCTTTTATGAACACACGTTTATGGGCAGTCCGCGGTTGCCGAAAGTGGAGGGCGTGGTCACGCAGGATTTCAAGTACATGAAATTCATCGAGCACGGGTATGAGGAGTTGTATACGATCAAAGCCGATCCGCACGAAACGAAGAATCTGGCGACTGACCCGGCTTTCCGCAAGAAATTAGACGAGTTACGAAACCGCTATCAGGTGCTGAAAGAAACCGTTCAGTGAATACGCGTCGCCCGGGCCTTTACTGGGCTTTCCAGTGAAGGCCCAGGCGAATGCGGAACAGGGTGCCTTCGCCCGCTTTGGTCTCAATTTCCAGGCTGGCCCGCAGAAGCTCACACAATCGTTTGACAATCGACAGGCCGATGCCTTCGCCTTTTGCGGCTTTGGGAGCCTGCGTAACGGCGATTGCCCGGGCGTCGGCTTCCGGGATTGGCACGCCAAAGGCGGCACTGGACTCGGGGATGGGAGCCAATGCCTGCGAGTAGGAACCGGCATCCTGGTTGGGAAGGCCCGGCCCGGAATCCTGAATGCCGATCAGCCAGCGGTAATCGCTTTCGCGAACCCAGGAAACCGAGACCCAGCCGGATCGGGTGTGTTTGAGCGCGTTCAAAACCAGATTTTGTACAATGCGCTGTAACTGGAAGGGATCACTTTCGACCATTAACTCCGCGGGGCCATCGGCTTTCAGCATCAAGTCCGCTTCTTCGGCCAGGGGCTGGTAGCTCTCGATGAGTTGATGCAGGAGTTGACCCGCGTTGAAAGACTGAATGCTGAGGGATTCCTGACCGGCTTCCAGACGGGCCAGATCCATCAACTGGATGACCATCTCCCGCACCGTCGTCAGGTTGCGATTCAGCATTTCGAGCATTTGTTTCCGCTCCGGTTCATCCGCTTCCACCAGATTTAAGTACGAAGCGGCTCCCTCGATGATGCCAAAACTGCCCCGCAGGTCGTGGGAGGCCGTTCGCAGCAGATCACCCCGTTGGCGCGTCAGTTCATTCAGATCGTCGAGCGCCTGCTGAAGCAGCCGAACCCGGTTGCTGGCGTCCAGGCGCTGCAAGTCTGTATATTGCTCTACACTACCACTGATGCTGAGCGTTTTGAACCAGGAGAGGTATTCGTAGGATTGCGAAATCCGGTCAATTTCCGGAGTAGGATCGTGTTGCCAGTATTGCCGAAACTCATCCAGCAGAACCTGATTGAGGTGATGGATTTCACTCAGCAGTTCCTGTAGCGTGTAGCCTTTTTGCCAGCGGTGCAGGCCATGCTCCTCCGACAGCAGCTTAATATCCGCGTCCAGAGCGAGTTGCCGCAGCCGCTGGTCGAAAACATTGAGAATAAAAGGAACCTTGTTGTTGAACTCTTCCCGGCTCAAACTGGCGATGGTGTTGCAGGCCGGATCATTTTGACAGGCTGTTCGCCAGGTGTTCAGGATGGCCTCCCGCCGGGCGGCCAGGTAGGTGGCCAATGCGGCTAGCGAAGAATCAGTCGGGGTATTCATAACGAGCGGGTCAGGTGAAACTTCCGTTGCCTGAATAACCCGTTCAGGAAAGAATGGTTAAAAAGTGCAGGTTGATTCGGGGTTTTGGGATAGGCGGAAACGTTGCTAACTTTTTGAAAACAACTCCAGCCCGCTTCTGTTGATACGCCAACTAGTCGGGCTGTTGAAACGGTTTCTTTCAGAACCGACAGTTTGTAAATCTTAACAAAACAACGTTTAAAATCATGGCAAAGGCAAAAGGAAACGGAGAAAGCGAATTGAAGGAATTGTTTGTCGATGAGTTGAAAGACATCTACTGGGCCGAAAAACATTTGACAAAAGCACTGACCAAAATGGCAAAATCAGCCACGTCGGACGAATTGCAAACCGCCTTCGAAAAACACCTGACCGAAACGGAAAACCATGTGGCCCGGCTGGAGCAGGTCTTTGAGGTGGTGGGCGAAAAAGCGTCGGCCAAAAAGTGTGATGCGATGGCGGGGTTGATCGAGGAAGCGGAAGGGTTGATGGAAGATACCAAAGAGGGAACGCTAACCCGGGATGTGGCCCTGATTTCGGCGGCACAAAAAGTGGAGCATTACGAAATTGCTTCCTACGGAACGCTGAAAACCCTCGCCGGTGTGCTGGGCTATCCGAAGGCGGCTCAACTGCTGGAAGCAACGCTGGCCGAAGAAAAGAAAACCGATTCCCTGCTGACGGAAATTGCCGAAGGCTCCATCAATGAGTCAGCGAAAAGTGAGTAATTGATTTTTCGAAAACGTGCAGGCAGGACTGGTAGTAAGCCGATATTATAAACCGGCTTACTACCGGTTTTTTTGTTCTGGAAAAACCAGTAGTCCTCCAAAACGGCGCACAGATGAATGGCTTATCAAGAGTATGAAGACTTAAACGGCAATGTGCCGTTACGAACTCCCATTTAAAGATCTAAACATTCTATTCCGGTCATTGCTTACTATAGAGGTGCTCATCCCGGCACGTCCGTTTGTCGACCAGCCCGGCGGTTGACAAACGGTTCTTGGAACATACTTTATCCGCAGGCTTTACCCGATACTCATGACTAATCCGGTTGCTACCTATCGTATCCAATTTCATAGTGGATTTACGTTCAGCGATTTTGATAAAATACGGCCTTATTTGAAGAAACTGGGCGTTGGTACGCTCTATGCCTCGCCCGTTTTCGAATCCGTTCCGGGTAGCCAGCACGGTTACGATGGGGTCAATCCGCACCGCATCGACCCGGAAATCGGCACGGAAAAGCAACTGAAAACGCTCAGCAAAAAACTCCGAAAGGAGGGCATTGGCTGGTTGCAGGACATCGTTCCCAACCACATGGCGTTTCATCCCAACAACCCGTGGCTGATGGACGTGCTGGAAAAAGGCCCGTTGTCGCGGTTTATGCCTTTTTTCGATACCGTCTGGACGAGCCAGCTTTTTCACGGTCGGCTGGCGGTTCCGTTTCTGGGCGCGCCCCTCGACGACGTCATCAAAAACCGGGAACTGAAGGTCGCTTACCAGGACGGGCGGCTGGTGCTGCGGTATTTCGACACGGCCTATCCGTTGCGCCTGCGGTCGTACCCAACGGTTTTGCAGGCGCTGGATGAGCAGCCGATGCTGGAATCGGTTCAGCAACTGCTCGACCAGATCCGTCCCCTTCAACTGGTGGAAGAACCCGAAGCCTATGCACTGGGCATGAACGAATTCCGGCAGCAGCTTGCGTCCTTACAGAAAAATCCGGTCGTCAAGACCTACCTCAAGTCGTGTCTGAGCGCCCTCAACCGCGACCCGCAGCGAATCCGTCAACTGGCAGACGAGCAGGTGTATCAGTTGAGCCACCACCAAGAAACCGATCGGCGGATCAATTTCCGGCGGTTTTTTACGGTGAGCAGCCTGATTGGCCTGAATGTGCAGAATGACGCGGTGTTTTCATCTGTTCATCAGGGAATCAAGGACCTGGTGGTCGAGGGCGTATTTACCGGGTTGCGCGTCGATCACATCGACGGTTTGTATGACCCCGGCCAGTATCTGGAACGGCTGCGGGAACTGGCGGGGGAAGAAACGTACCTCATCGTTGAAAAAATTCTGGAACCCGGCGAACCGCTGGAAACCGCCTGGCCCATTCAGGGAACCACCGGCTATGAGTTTCTGGCGCAGGTCAATAACCTGTTTACGCAATCCGCCAGCGAACCGGTTCTGACGGAATTCTACCAGCAGCTCGTTTCCGATACCACACCCATTCACCAGCAGATTCTGAACAAAAAGGCGTTCATTCTCGCCCGGCACATGAAGGGAGAACTGGACAACCTGTACCGGTTTTTCCTGGAACTGAATCTGGTGGAAGAAAATGCGATGGCTGTTTTGCCGCCCGACAGCCTGCAGGCCGCCCTCGGCGCATTTTTGGTGTATTGCCCGGTTTACCGGTATTACGGCAGCACATTTCCGTTGGACGAGAGTGAGGCTACCGCCGTGCAGACGATCCTGACCGACCTAAAAAGCCAGAAACCGGAATTGTTCACGGCAGTTGATTTGCTGGAGAAAACGCTGTTGCAAAAACCGGCCGATGGCGAGGATGCCTACAACCAGCGGGTTTCTCATTTTTACCGGCGGTGTATGCAGTTTACCGGCCCGCTGATGGCCAAAGGGGTGGAAGATACGCTGATGTATACCTACAACCGGCTGATCGCCCACAACGAAGTGGGCGATTCGCCGGAAACGTTTGGGTTGTCGCCGGCCGATTTTCACCGGGCCATGCAGGAACGCCGGCAGCAGTGGCCGCTGGCCCTCAATGCCACCTCGACGCACGATACCAAGCGCGGAGAAGACGTCCGGGCGCGGCTGAACGTGCTGACGGATTTGCCCGACGAATGGCTGAAAACCGTACAGGAATGGCAGCAGCTAAACGCCAGCTTGAAGCAGAAGGGCGCGCCGGATGCCAACGACGAATATTTCATTTACCAAACGCTGGTAGGGGCGTATCCTATGCCGGACCAGGACGACGACGATTTTGAAAACCGGCTTCAGGACTATCTGGAAAAAGCCTTGCGGGAGGCCAAACGGCATTCGAGCTGGAACGAGCCCGACGCTGCGTATGAGGAAGCCACCCGGAATTTCGTTGTGCAGTTGCTGAACCGCAAACGACCTTTCTGGAAAAGCTTTCAGAAATTCCACCGGCAACTGGCTGATTTCGGGATTGTTAACTCCCTGGCGCAGGTCGTTCTCAAAATGACATGCCCCGGTGTTCCCGATGTGTATCAGGGCTGTGAGTTGTGGGACCTGAGTCTGGTCGATCCCGACAACCGCCGACCCGTCGATTATAACCAGCGCCGGCAATGGCTGGACGAACTGACCAACCCCGATTCTGCCCCCTCGGATGCGCTGTTGAGCGATCTGTGGGAAAACCGGTATGACGCCCGGATCAAGCTCTGGTTGACCCACGCCTTGCTCACCGCCCGAAACCAGGAGTCGACCGAACTCTTTGCCGAAGGAGACTACATTCCGCTGGCGGTGGAAGGGCGATACCGGGAGTATGTGCTGGCGTTTGCGCGTCGGCACCGGCAGACCTGGCTGGTGGTCGCCATTCCGCTGCACCTGGCCGTGATGAGCCGCCAGCAAAACAAAAGCGTTCCGGCTCTGGACTGGAAAGATACCCGGATCGTTTTGCCGCCGGATGCGCCGGACGAATGGAAGCACATGCTGCTTCCGACCAGCGGCAAAACAACGGACGGCATCGCACTGAAAGAGGTATTCAAAACACTGCCGCTGGCGGTTTTGAAACTACAACCGGCTTTTACCGACCGGAGCGCGGGCCTGCTGTTGCCCGTCACCTCCCTGTCCTCGGCTTTTGGCATTGGTGATTTGGGGCCGGAAGCGCGGGCTTTTGCCGATTTTCTGAGCCGGAGCCGGCAACATTACTGGCAAATTCTGCCGCTCAATCCCACGGAACCGGGCGCGGGGCATTCGCCCTACAGCACCTATTCCAGCATGGCTGGCAACACCTTGATCCTAAGCCCGGAAGCCCTGGCGCAGGACGGTTTGCTGGATTGGGATGAATTGCGCGCGTATCAGCTACCGACCACCGGGTGGGTGGATTATGCCGGCGCCGAGCGGGTTCGCAATGGGCTTTTGGAGAAAGCCTACCGGAATTTCTCCCAACTGAAAGCCAGCCCGTTGCAAAGCCGGTTTCGGGCGTTTTGCCAGCGTGAAGCCCACTGGCTCACCGATTTTGTGCTGTACATGGGCCTGAAACAGAAATTCCAGGGGCAACCTTGGTATGAATGGCCGGAAGAATACCGCCTGCGCCAGCCGAAAGCGTTGCAGGCGTTTGGGGAGGCTCATCAGGACGAACTGGAAAAAGTGCGCTGGTTGCAGTTCAGTTTCGACCGGCAGTGGCAGAGCCTCAAAACGTATTGTAACCAGCGGGGCATTCACCTGCTGGGCGACTTGCCGTTTTACGTGAGCTATGATTCGGCGGATGTGTGGTCGCATCCGGAACTGTTCAGTCTGGATGAATCCGGAAAACTGATCACGGTCGCCGGGGTGCCACCGGATTATTTCAACGCCGACGGTCAGCTTTGGGGCATGCCGGTTTTTCGCTGGGATCGGCTCAAAGAGCGTGGCTATGACTGGTGGATTCGGCGCATCCGGAAAAATACGGAGTTGTTCGATCTGGTGCGCATCGACCATTTTCGCGCGCTGTCGGAGTATTGGGAAATTCCGGCCGGGGAGAAAACCGCCATCCGGGGTGAGTGGAAACCGGGGCCGGGAGCCGATTTTTTCCGGGTTCTGCACCAGGAACTGGGCACTTTACCCCTGGTGGCCGAGGATTTGGGCGACATCAGCGAAGCGGTTTATCAGCTACGCGATGCGTTTCAGTTGCCGGGCATGAAGGTCGTTCAGTTTGCTTTTCAGGAAGCGTTACCGCTCTCTCCACACATTCCTCACCAGTATACGCCCAATTTCATTGCCTACACCGGCACGCACGACAACAACACAACCCGGGGCTGGTATCGGCAAAACCTGAGTCCGACTGAACAGAAAACCGTGGCGGAATACATCGGGAAGCCGGTTTCCGAAAAAACCGTGCATCTGGCGTTGGGGCAACTGGTGTATGCCTCGGTGGCCAGAACGGTGATTCTGCCGGTGCAGGACGTGCTGGGGCTGGACGAAACCGCCCGGATCAACACCCCGGCGGCCACCGCCAACAACTGGCTCTGGCGGCTACAGCCGGGGCAGTTGACCGACGAAGCCGAAAACCGGCTCCGGGCGTGGGTGACGCTCTATAACCGCTGGTAGACCTGTACCTACCCGCGGTTGAGTGGTTTGGACATTACCGGGAATACGACCTGGTGACCACAACGGACACAAATGGTTCCATTATTTTCGATTCAACTCCGTAGGAATGCTTTTTTACAGCTTTTCGAGTAAGTTTGTGCGTAGGCATCAGTGACGATTGATCTTCGCTTTCACCCTTAAAAGTTCATTCACGGTGTCTTTTAGATGGGCCTTCAATAGTTTCTTACATTAAATAACCGCCGAATTACTCTCTACACGGGCAGAAATCGAAAGTGCAACCGAATTGTCAGATACAGTCCTCTACCATTGAAATGACGCATAAAACCCTGATTTCCTTATTCCTCTGGCTTGCTTCTCTTCCGCTTTTTGCCCAAACGGCCGGTGATTCCATTCCCACCGAACGACGGTTTCCGTTAACGTCTTTTATTGTGCCGGCCACGCTGGCAGGGGGCGGAGCGGCCCTGCTTGGCCACCCCAACCGGGAACCCTTTAAATCAACGGGGCACGTCAGTTCGGCGGACGACTACCTGCGTTTCGGGCCGTATGGCCTGCGGGTCGCGCTGCAACTGGCGGGGGTGAAACCGGCGGTCAACCTGGGCGACGAAATTGCCGTGACGGTTTTGTCGAACGTGGCTATGGCGGGCGTCACCGAGGTCTTTAAACGCACGATCAACTCCACCCGCCCCGACGGTTCCGACCGCCGATCGTTTCCGTCCGGTCATGCCGCCGTAGCCTTCACGGGGGCGGAATTACTGCACCAGGCGTATAAACACAAAAGTCCGTGGATCAGCATCGCGGGTTATGTCCTGGCAAGTGCTACGTCGGTGCTTCGGGTGGCCAACGAAAAGCACCATTGGGCCGATGTTCTGGCCGGCGCCGGCATCGGTATTGCGTCCGTAAAGATAACGTATGCGGTTTATCCCGTTATTAAACGCAAGTTACAACACCATCGCAAGCAACCGGCAAGCTGAATACAATCACCTGTCAATCAGTTAATTGATTAAGTATTTTAAATGAGTAACCACCTGTCAATCACCGGTTTTCAGCATTACGTCCGTATTAAATTCGTTTTTCGTTGAACACATTTGTCGGTTTGTCCAAAAATGAAAATAAATTTGCGGTTCGCGAGCAAAAGGCAGACGAATATTTTTTTGCACATAGGAAATTTAAAATAGACTTTTAATATGAAGCGCTTAGCTGTTTTTACTTCCGGCGGTGACGCACCTGGCATGAATGCCTGTATTCGGGCGGTTGTCAGGGGAGCGGTTTACCACGGCGTCGAAGTTTTCGGCATCCGTCGGGGGTACAACGGAATGATCAACGGCGATATTTTTCCCATGACGTCCCACTCCGTGAGCAACATTGTTCAACGCGGTGGAACCATCCTCAAATCCGCCCGCAGCAAAGAGTTCATGACTCCCGAAGGCCGTCAGAAAGCGCACGATCAACTGATTAAACACGGTATCGAGGGCCTGGTGGCCATCGGCGGAAACGGGACGTTTACCGGAGCCTTAAAGTTTTTTGAAGAATACCAGATTCCAACCGTTGGCGCGCCGGGCACCATCGACAACGATCTGTACGGTACCGACTACACCATCGGTTTCGACACCGCCGTCAATACCGCCCTGGAAGCCATCGACAAAATTCGCGATACCGCCGATTCACACGACCGGATTTTCTTTATCGAAGTGATGGGCCGCGACTCGGGCTACATTGCCATTCAATCGGGCATTGCCGGGGGCGCCGAAATGGTGATGGTGCCGGAAGTGCTGACGCCGATTTCGGAAGTAGTCGAGACGCTGAAACAGGGCTGGAGCCGTTCCAAATCCTCCTCCATTATCATTGTAGCCGAAGGCGACGAAGAAGGCAATGCCGCCGAAGTAGCCGAAAAAATCCGCTCGCAGGTGGGCGTCGACGTCGACATGCGCGTGACGACCCTGGGCCATATCCAGCGCGGAGGCATTCCAACGGCCTACGACCGCATTCTGGCCAGCCGCCTGGGTTTGGGAGCCCTGGAAGGCTTGTTAAACGGGGAGAAGAACGTCATGGCCGGCGTTGTCAACAACCAGCTTCTCTATACGCCCTTCATCGACACCATCAAACTGCCCAAACCGATCAACGAGGATTTGCTGCGGATGGTACGGATTCTGAGCGTTTAGATATACCCCGCAACCCGGTATGCTGTGTAGCCCACCAGTTCGTGGATCAGCCAGTAGGAGCTAAACAGGGCTTTTTCGGAAGGCAGCAGCAGGTGGTTGGGCGCAAACTCGCGTGGTCCGCCGATGAAAGCTGCCGGGTAAGGTGTTACGGTAATGTGCTGTTTCTCAAAACACCCGATCGCCCGGCGCATGTGCCAGGCCGACGTGATCAGCACGTATTCATACCCGTTGAACCGTTTTTGAAGTATTGGGGCTGAGAAAAGTGCGTTCTCATGCGTGTTGCGGGACCGGTTTTCAAGAAGCACGTCCTGCGCCGGAACGCCCGCCAGCATCAGAAATTGCCGCGTTAGCTGGCCTTCGTTGGCAACGTCGCTCCGGAAAATACCGCCAATGCCTCCGCTAATCAGGATTTTCTGAATCTGCCCGGCTTTATACAACAGCAACGCCTGCCCCATCCGGTCGGCCTGATCGCCCAGATAAATGCGGTTTCGAGGCTCCCCGTCGACCTTCACCATGCCGCCCGTCAGCACCACCCCAATGCGGGGACGCGTCGGCGCGGGCAGCGTAACCGGCGGAATCTCCCACCAGCGCGCAACCTCATTGGAAATAAACCCATTTCCGGTAATCAGCAGCAGCACGACGGCCGCAAGCAGGGCTTTGCGTCGACGGGCATGATTTTTGGTGAGGATCGCTACCAGTAAAAGGATGGTCAACAGCCCCAGGGGCATGAGCAGAAAGGAGAATACTTTGGAAAGAAAGTAGAACATCGTGTATGCGAAGGCCAACGCCCCAATCGTTATAAGTAGTATCTTTGTATGACAAACTCTGGTCAACCAACCACACAATTCATGAATCGACGGTTCTGTTTTACGGCGTTCCTGCTGCTCCTCTCTGCCCCGTTTCTGCGGGCGCAATCGTCCGAAGGTCACCTGGTTACGGCCAAAATCAAAGGACTGGCCAACAAAACCGCCTATCTGGCCCATTTCTACGGTCAGACGCAGTTTACGCCCCGCGACACCGCCACCGCCGACGCTGAAGGACGTCTGGTGTTCGACGGGCCGAAGGATCTTCCCGGCGGGTTGTATATGATCGTGGTGGATGCCAAACCCGTTCTCCAACTGGTGATTGGCGAACAGCGGTTTTCGATTGAGGCCGATACGGTAAACGTCATTGAATCCATGAAAGTGACCGGTTCCCGCGAAAATGAGCTTTTTTATGGGTACCAGAAATTCCTGAGCAAAAAGTACGGAGAAATCGGTGCTTTGCAAAAAAGCGGGGGATCGGCCAGCCAGATTGCCGCCGGTCAAAAAGAAGTGGAAGACTACCGCAAAGACTTCATGGCCAAAAATGCCAATACGCTGACGGTTAAGCTGTTCCGGGCGGCAGAAGAGCCCGAAATTCCGGAAGCGCCGAAGCTGGCGAACGGACGCCCGGATTCCAATTTTGTTTTTAATTATTACCGGAATCACTTTCTCGATGGTTTTGATTTTTCGGACGAACGGCTGATGCGGACGCCCTTTCTTCAAACCAAACTCGACCGTTACCTCAAGGAACTGACCGTGCAAACCGTCGATTCGCTGATTCCGGCGGCAGATTACCTGGTGAATAAAGCGAAAGCCAACAAAGACATTCTGCAATACACGATCTGGTACATTACCAACCAGTATGAAGAGCAAAAGAAGGTGCTGAACACCGACGGTTTGTTCATTCACATGGCCGAGAAATACTGGTTGACCGGGGTAATGCCCGTCAGCGATACTTCCACGCTTACCAGCATGCGCGACCGGGTGAAGATTCTGAAACCGCTACTGGCCGGCAAAACCCTGCCCAACGTGAGTTTGAAGGATACACTCGGGCGATTTCAGCCGTTGCACAACGTCAAAGCGGAGTATACCATTGCGTTTTTCTACGATCCTGAATGCGGCCACTGCCGGGAGTCGGCCCCCGCGCTGAAGAAATTCTACGATAAAAATAAAGCCAAAGGCGTGCAGATTTACGCGGTAGCCATTGGCAAAACCGAAGCGATCTGGAAGAAATTTATCCGGGAGTTTAAATTGCAGAGTCTGTTGAACGTCTACGGCCCGAGTGCGCCCGTCGATTACAAAACGAAATATGACGTATATTCCACCCCGACGGTGTATGTGCTCGACAAAGACAAGAAAATCCTGGCCCGCCGATTACCGGTTGAAGATCTGGAAGGCTACTTCAACTTCCTCCAACAGCAGAAAATGACCAAAAAACCGGCCCCGATGAAGGATGCGAAGGCGAGTGTGAAGGGGAAATAGTTTGTTTTGACGATTGACCATCGTCAATGGTCAATCGTCAAAACAAACTACTTCATCTTTGTCCGTTTCACCAGATAGCTCGTCAGAATCTGGTCGAAGCCTTTGGCGATATCGGCTTCGATGAAGTCGATCCGGTACTGGCCGCAGCGGAGTTTGAGTTCGTGGTAAAAATTCTTGATGGCCGTCTGGTAGTTGTCGCGCACCTGGTTGGGCTGCACTTTCACTTTTTCACCGGTTTCCAGGTCGATAAATTCGTACGGTCGTTCGTCAAAACTAAAATCTTCCTCGGTCTTCTTATCGATGACGTGAAAAATCAGCACTTCGTGGAGGTTATGGCGGAGGTGTTGCAGGGCCGAAAAGAGGTGGTCGACATCCGAAACATTCTCGAACATGTCGCTGAAAATGACCACCAGCGATCGTTTGTTGATTTTTTCGGCCAGTTGGTGAATCACTTCGGCCGCCGACGTTTTCCGCAGCGGGGGCGGTTGTTGCAGCAGCGTGTTGAGTTGCTGAAAGATTTTGTGAACGTGTGAAGGCGTCGATTTCGTTTGCGTCTGAATGTCAATTCCTTCGGCAAAGGTGGTCAGGCTAACGGCATCTTTCTGGCGCTGGAGCAGATAGGCAATGCAGGCAGCAGCCAGAATGCTGAACGTAATTTTCCCGTAGCCCGGTTCGGGGTAATACATCGTCGACGAGGTGTCGAGCAGCAGGTGGCAGCGCAGGTTGGTTTCTTCTTCAAACCGCTTGACAAACAGGCGTTCCGATTTGGCAAACACTTTCCAGTCGATGTAGCGGGTGCTTTCGCCGGTATTATAGAGCCGGTGTTCGGCAAACTCGACCGAAAAACCGTGGAAGGGCGACTTGTGCAAACCGGTAATGAATCCTTCCACCATTTGGCGGGCCAGAAACTCCACATTACCGTACTCCCGGACTTTCAGTAAATCTACTTGCGTTGCCATAGTCGTAAAAATACAGATCGCGGCCGGATCATCAAAGGGATTCGAAGGGTAGTTTAGGCATCCGGCGCATCAAATTTGCCTTGTGTCTGAAATGCGCCCGGCGCAAACTACGCTTTGATTCAGTGATCCAACCGCGATATGAAAACGTTCTCCGCGCTTAAATGGTATCGATGGGGGCAAGCAACGGTTCTAAACGGTTCGTAAGCGGAAACAACACGGCGGTGGCAGGCTCGGTTATTTTCCGGTTATGACCGACAACCCGGATGGCCACATTGGCGATGCCGGTTTTAACGATTCCCAGGGTTTTCGCGGCTGCATAGGCCAGATCGATGATGCGGCCTTTGCCGTGCGGCCCCCGGTCGTTAATCCGAACGACAACGGATTGATTATTGGACAAATTGGTCACTTCGACCATGGTGTTCATGGGCAGAGAAATGTGTGCCGCCGTCAGTTTGTCGTTCTGATAACGTTCTCCGCAACTGGTTTTTTTCCCATGAAAGCGTTTTGAATAGAAAGAAGCCTTTCCTTTCTGTATGAGACCCGACTGGGCCTCCGTTGATTTCATGCCGCCAAAAAGCAGCATGATCGTGACGATTATACTCATACAGTTTGAGGTTTGGTGGAAAACAAAAAAAGGCTGAGCGTCAGACACTTGCGCCCCACCTTTAGCAGAAATTTAACAATTCCCTCATGACAAAGATAACAGCAACTGCTTAAGAAGCAAACTGTTTTCTTTCTTTATTCTAGTGTTCTCTTAAACCTGTCCAGTTTGGGCCGTACGCTATGAAAATTAATTTGAGGCAATATTTTTGCTAGTTATACTAATCCGCTTATTTTAGCGTTTAAATCACCTCAAACCACCAGAGATTGTGGAAGAAAAAGAGAAAGAAAAAATCTTTTCCAAGCGCGTCAGAGCTGGAAAACGTACCTACTTCTTTGACGTCAAATCCACCCGCGCCAACGACTATTATCTGACCATTACCGAAAGCCGCCGGCATCCGCAGGGCGACGGTTTTATTTATGAGAAACACAAAATGTTTCTCTACAAAGAAGATTTCGACAAGTTCTCTGACGCTTTACACGATACCATTCAATATATTAAATCCGATTTGATGCCTGAATTCGACTTCTCCCAGTATGCTGTGAAAGATGAACTGGAAGACGTGGGCGGCAGCGAATTGAAATGGGAATAACCCCTCTCATCTCTTCTTCCACAACTTAGTCTCTGATCCCCGGAGGCTTTTTTGTTTTTCGCCCCTGAATAGTTAATTTTGAATGAGTGAATGAGTGAATGAGTGAATAGCTACCGCGATCAGAAGGATGATCTTCGATCCTATTTTATTCACTCATTCACTCATTCTATCATTCAAAATTAAAATTTCATGAGTCTTCAATGCGGTATTGTCGGGCTGCCTAATGTTGGGAAGTCCACCTTGTTTAATGCCATTTCGAGCGGAAAGGCCGAAGCAGCCAATTATCCGTTCTGTACCATAGATCCCAACGTCGGCGTCGTAACGGTGCCTGACGAACGGCTGGACACGCTGGAAAGCCTGGTGAAGCCCCAGAAAGTGGTGCCAACCATCATCGAATTTGTCGACATCGCCGGGCTGGTCAAAGGCGCGAGCCAGGGGCAGGGGCTGGGCAATAAGTTTCTGGCCAACATCCGGGAAGTCGACGCCATCGTACACGTCATCCGGTGTTTCGAAGACGATAACATCGTACACGTCGAAGGGCGCGTCAACCCGATTTTCGATAAGGAAATCATTGACATCGAGCTTCAACTGAAAGATCTGGAGTCGATCGACCGGAAACTGCAGCGCACCGAAAAAGCCGTTCGCGCCGGTAGCGACGCCAAAGCCAAAGCCGAACTGGAAATCCTGATCCGCTACAAAAAAGCCCTGGAAGCCGGACAGAACGCCCGCGCCGTGGATGTGACGCCCGAAGAACGGTTTGCCGCCGTGGGCGAACTCCAACTGCTGACCGTCAAACCGGTGATCTATGTCGCAAACGTCGACGAAAAATCGCTGCCGGGCGGCAACCAGTATTCCGATCAACTGAAAGAAATGGCGAAAGCCGAGGGCGCAGAAGTGGTCATCGTATGTGCCGCCATCGAGGCCCAGATTGCCGAAATCGAAGAACCAGACGAACGCCAGATGTTTCTGGAAGAATACGGTTTGCAGGAATCCGGTCTGGACCTGCTCATCAAAGCGTCGTACCGGTTGCTCAATCTCATTACGTATTTTACGGCGGGTGTCAAGGAAGTTCGCGCCTGGACGATTCAGCGCGGCTGGAAAGCCCCGCAGGCGGCTGGTGTGATTCACTCCGATTTTGAGAAACACTTCATCCGCGCGCAGGTCATCAAGATTCCGGATTTTGTTCAGTACAAATCACAGGCCGCCGTCCGGGATGCCGGTAAACTCTCGGTCGAAGGCAAAGAATACGTCGTGGCCGACGGTGATGTGATGGAATTTCTGCACAGTGCCTAACGAACGACGATAGCGGGCTTCCGGCCCGCTATTTTTTGGTTTATACCCGTCTATATCTATGGCAGAAGTCTCCGTCAAACCTGCCCAACCCCACCAGTTCCGCGACATTCCGCTGTTTCTGGTTTTGATTCCGATTATCAACGTCCTCAATTATTACCTGACGTATACCCACATTCCGTCGGGCTGGCGGCTACCGGTTACGTTCCTGATCGACACGGTTCAGGGGTATGCGGCCTGGTGGATGCTCCGGGCGATTATTCGGCGGCTGGACCACCGGTTTCCCTACGAACGAAATTTCGTCCGGCGAATCATCCTGCAATGCGTGATTACGTCCGTGGTGAGTCTGCTGGTCATTGCCCTCTCGACGGAAGCGATCAATTTTCTGGCGACCGACAAACCGGTTCCGCGTCGTTTCTACACCCACGACATTTTCATTTTCTTCATCTGGATTCTCGCCATCAACGGTATTTACATCGGCGCCCATTTTTACGTGCAGTTTCAACAGGCCGACCGCACCAAACATGAAGCACTACGCATTCGTCAGGAAGGATTTATCGTTCGTTCGGGCAAACAGAATATTGCCGTTCCTTTCGATGAAATTACCGGGTTTTATGTCGATGGCGAATACACGATGCTGCTAACCGATCAACAGAAGCGGTATGTGATCGACCAGTCGCTGGACAAACTGGAAGATGAACTGCCGGGCGAGTGGTTTTTTCGACTCAATCGCCAGTACATTCTGCACCGCCAAACCCTCACCGCCTTCGACCGACTGGAAAACGGCAAGCTTAACGTACGACTGAAAGGTACACCCGGTTTTCCGGAAAGCATTCAGGTAAGCCGCACCAAGGCGCCGGCTTTCAAAAAATGGTTTTCTCCTGACTAAATCCTACTGCACTTCACGGATCTTTTTACTACACTTCACCGAAAAACCGGCTTATACGCCGTAATCAGACACTTTTTCTGGCGGTACTTTGCCCACGCAAATACGAACACGCCATGAAAAAATCATTTTTATTCAACATTCTTATCTATGCCCTGACGGGTTTGAGGCCGGTTTCTGCGCAACCAATACCGTCGCCGGAGTCCGTCAAGCGCGACTGGCCACTGATCGTCAGCTTACAATTCCATTCCATTTCGATGCCTTTCAAAGATTTGAAAAGCACCTTTTCAAATGTCGGATTCAGCCTGAGTACGGAGGTCGCCTACAACCGCCGGGCGAATCTGCTCCAGCAAGTTCAACTTGGTTTTTACCGGAACCAAAACGGCGGAAACGGCTTATCGATTTTCACCCAGACGGCTTATCGACCGCATTTCGGGCCGGTTTACACCGAAATCAAAGCCGGATTAGGCTACCATTTCGCCTTTCACCCGAACACCACACTCGTGTTTAAAAACGGCGAATGGCAGTCGGCCAGCCAATCCGGCAAAGGCTTGCTGATGGTGCCGGTTGGGCTTTCAATCGGTTATCAGGGCAGCAAAGCCAGGCGGCTGCTGGAACCCTTCGTGAGCTACCAGTTTTTCATTCTGCAAGGCTACAACCCGGACGTCCCTCTGCTGCCCAACCAGTTGATTCAGATTGGCTCCCGCATTCATTTTTTCCACTAATTCCCACTTCACCACGCCATGAAATTCTTTTTTATCGTCGCCCTGCTGGCCGGTCTGCTGGCCTGTGAGCCAAACGATTTTGCCACGCCTACGGTTTCCTGCACGGAAACCACGTCAATCAACGCGAATTATTCCAAAGCGCAACCAATTCAAACGCTGCTGGACGGTTTCACTGCGAAAGGCCTACCGGGTGTTGCGGTGGCGGTTTATTCACCAAAAGAAGGCTATTGGGCCGGGGCGTCCGGCTATGCGCGGCTGGAAGATAAAACCGCCATGCAAATCTGCCATTTGCACTACAGCCAGAGTGTTGCCAAAAGTTACATGGCTGTTGGCATGCTAAAACTGGTTGAAGCCGGTAAGATTGAGCTGGACAAACCCATCACGACCTACCTTCCTGCCCATCTCAGCGACAACGTTACCGATGCCGAAACGATTACGGTTCGGATGCTGCTCAACCACACGTCCGGTATTCCCAACTATTCGCTCGACACCGATTACGTGACGGTTTTTCTGCAAAACCCGCTGCGGTCGTTCACGGGCGCGGAGTATTTGTCGTATATCAAAAACGCACCTTTGCTTTTCAAACCCGGTAGCTATTTCCAGTATTCCGATACCAATTACCTGCTGCTGGCCCTCATTGCCAACCAGGTACACGGCGACCACGCCCGGCTGATTCAGGACAGCGTTTTGAATCCGCTAAACCTTCAGCAGACTTTTTACCATAATTTTCAGCAGCAAACCAATCTGGTTAACAGTTACTTCGACCGGTTTGGCGACGGCAAGCTGGAAAACGTTTCGCAGATGCAGCAAGTCAACGTCAACTCCCTGATGGGCGACGATGGACTGGTGGCTTCTCCGCTCGATTTCGTCAAATTTCTGCGCGGCCTCTTGGAAGGAAAACTGTTGTCAGACAAAAGCATGATGACGATGATGACGTGGGTGAACGACAAAAACGGCGAACCGAGTTACGGCATGGGCTTATACCATGTCTATTATTCCGGGCAGCTTGCCTACGGACACGGTGGGGCGGGTCTGGGTGCCGGGTGCGCCCTGTATTATTTCCCGGAGAAACAACTGTACGTCTTCATGGGGACGAATATGGGGACGCTGACCGACGGGCCGTATGTACGGCAAGTGGGCGAAATGAAAGACCAATTACTTGATCTGCTGCTGAAATAACTTACTTCCGCTTGTTGTAGCCAATCCGTCGGTAACCCACCAACTGATCGGCCCGCGACGCCGGGGGACGGTGGTAGACCAGAATTTCGTAATCGTTTTCCGTATCCGAATAATTCCCCTCGATCAGGGTTTCGTTGCCCGTGAGGTTCATTCCGGAGCGCGACACCGGCGGGGGAATGCCCTTCACGGAATAATTATAGTTATAAATACCCTGTTTCAGTTGAATTTCGGCCCGGTAGGCGCGCAAATCCGGCACGTAGCTCATCCGGTTGAGATCATTTAATTGCCAGAAATTAAATGCACTGTTCACGAACAACTCGGCATTGGGCACCTCATCCATGCGCAGCGTAAAAACCGTCGTGATGTAGTCGGCCTGCGTGGCTCCGATGCGGGTTTCGAGGTGATCGATCACGTATTGTCCGTTAAAATCGTCGGTTTGCACATACGCGCCCACGCTTCGAATGCCGTCGGCGTTCACAAAAACCGTGTTGCGGTCTTCCCGGCGCTCGATCCGTTCGATGTAATTGCCGCGCGACAAAACCGTCCGGGTGTCGAAATACCGGTATTCGTTCCCGCCGGGAAACGTGTTTTTTAGATCGAAAAGCCGGTATTCCAGCAGGTTATCAAACGCCCGGACGTTGGTGGGCCGCAGGCCCGTGATCACGCGGTCGTCGCGAAAATTCTGACGGATGACAATTTTCAGGTCGTCCTGGGGCGAAATGAGCGGATAGCCCCGGTAACTGATTTCGAAATTGATCTGCTGGTCGGTGAAACGAAATTGCGGATCATTGGCAAACTGCGCCGTGGCCGACACGCCCACGCGGTTCAGATAGGTACTGAACCGGCGGCTGAAATAAATCTGGTTGGGGTTCCGCTCGTTATAGACCACCAACACGTAATTCCCCGGCAATTTGACCTTCGGCACCGGAAACCGGTAGTGGTAATACGGTATTTTGGTGTTCTGCGAAATCTGATAATCCTGAATGGGATAGTCGTTGTATTCGTACGTAAACTCAATATCATTCAGAATCGACCGTTGCCAGTCGGCGTTGCAATGCACGAATTTAGCGCGAAACGGGCGGAATGTAGCCGTCAGATCGTCAAATTCCAGCATGAGCTGCGTCTCGACGGACTGATCGATGATGGGTGGGTTGAGCGTCTGCGCCGGGTCGGTCGGGTCGTTGCCGAGCACCGGATACAGCAACACGGTTTTAATGGCAGGATCGGCAATCCGATCCTCCGTCGGCAGTTTTTGGGCGGAAGCCTGAACCAGCACCATGCCGCTCAGCAGCAGGAAAAGTCGGAAGAATGGAGGCATTTAGAATAGATAAATCGGTATATGTAGGAACGAAATTTTAGGGAAAGGCAGTATAAAAAACATTTCAGGATGTATTTTTGACCTCAGCAAGATGTAACTCAGGCAAAAATGGTCAATTACGATACGAAAGAGTGGGTCCGGTTTCTGATTAATTTCCCAAAAGCTGACACCGTCCGCAAGCTGATGCCGTTTTTAGGCCTGATGACCCTCTATTCTTTTTTGGTGGCCTTCATTCTCCTCTACGTCTTTAATATGAAAGACAATTCGGATTTGAGGCACATTTCGGTCATGCACTCCTTGTTGGGCTTTGTGATTTCGATGTTGCTGGTTTTCAGGACCAACACCGCCTATGACCGCTGGTGGGAAGGGCGCCGGATGTGGGGGGCGCTCACCAACAACAGCCGCAACCTGGCCCTGAAACTGGAACCCCTATTGGATCAGGCGGCCACCGATGAGCGGGACTTTTTTCGCGTGATGATCCCCAACTTTGCCTACGCGATGAAAAACCACCTGAGGGCGCATTTTGTCGAAAAAGAATTTACGGAATGTTCGCTTTTCCCCTTATCTGCACTGAACCGGCACGAGCACGTTCCTTCCCAAATTTCGGCGGCTCTTACCCGCAAAGTCTATGAACTTCAGCGAAAGGGCGTCTTTTTACCGGAACATCTGCTGTTTTTGAATGGCGAATTACAAAGTCTGATGGACATCTGCGGCTCCTGCGAACGGATCAACAAAACACCGATTCCGTTTTCCTACAGCTCGTTTCTAAAAAAATTCATCTTCATTTATTGCATCACGCTCCCGCTGGGCTACGTTTTCAGCCTGCATTACTTCGTTGTCCCGTTTGTCGTGTTCATCTTCTACGTTCTGGCCAGTCTGGAGGTCATTGCCGAAGAAATTGAAGACCCGTTCGGTACAGACGCGAACGATTTGCCCGCCGAAACGATCTGCAAGAACATCCGGCAATCGGTTCGGCAACTCATCCCGGTTCCGGAATCGGTCACCACAACCTCCAATTCAGGCCTTTCCTGAGTTGCGGCTTCGGGGAGAAACCGCTATTTTGCAAATCGCTTCATCCCCACCCTAACGCAATGAGCCTGAATGCGGTAAAAGAATGTCCGAACTGTTCGGCGAACCTGGAAGATTCGTTCAACTACTGCCCGAAATGTGGGCAAACCACCTCGATCCACCGGTTCAACCTGCCGCATATTTTTCACGAAATCTTCCACGCCCTGACGCACGCCGACAAGGGTGTGCTTCATTTGCTGAAAGGCTTGGCGACCCGGCCCGGAATGGTGGCCCGTGAATACATTCTGGAAGGGAAACGAAAGAAATATTTCAATCCCTTCACGTTTCTGGTGCTGGTATTGGGGCTTACGTTGTTTGCCAACTCCATCTTTCATCCGTATACCCGAACCAACAATCCGGTTCAGGTAGCGGCTACCAGACCATACAAATCCGAACAGCAGAAGCAGTTCGCCTTAAAACTGGCCGAACGCCAGCAGACGGTTCAGGCATTTCTCGAAAAGCGCAGTAATCTGATCGTATTTCTGGCCATTCCGGTCATTACCCTGGCGTACTGGCTCTTTTTTTTCCGTACGGGCATCAACTATGCTGAACACCTGGTTGCTCAGGTGTTCTTTTCCGGTTTTTATTCGTTGTTTTCGACACTCGTTCTTACGCCCATCCGGCAGGTATTTCCGGAAGGCAACTGGTTTAGCATCACCCAACTGGCTTCTCAACTGGTGTATTTAACTCTTGCGTATTACCAGTTTCTACCGCCCGGCCGTCCCAAATCGATCATCAAAACCGCTCTGATCACCCTTGCCGGCCTGATGACCTGGGCGGTTTTTTCGGCCGGTGTAATCTACCTGTATGTCAGATTTGGCGGATGACCGGGGGAATTACCCCAGCTTCTTTTCCAATTTTTCCGCTTCCAGCATCACGTTCTCCCACTGCTCCTGAAACGAATCGAGTTGCGTACCAACGCGTTTGTAGTCAGCGGTTTTAGACTGAAAAAGCTTTCCGTCGGCCACCACTTTCGGCTCGGCCATTTCGGTTTCCAGTTGCTTCTTCTGTTTTTCCAGCCGGGCAATCTGCTGCTCAAAATCCTCGGCCTGCTGCGTGGCTTTTTTCAACGCCCGCTGCCATTCCTTGCGCTCTTCGTCATTGGCGATGCTCTTGCCATTGGCAGAACCGTTGGAGCGGTTTTGACCATTTTTATCAGCCGGTTTGCTAGCCTCGGCCAGTTTGCCATTCGCGTTCGCGGCCGGTTGCGCAGAACTGGCAGGCGTCTCGACCGGATTCGACTTCCGTTCTTCCATCCACCATTCGTATTCGTCGTAGGTGCCGGGGTATTCCTTGATCTGCTCGTCTTCGATATACCAGATTTTGTTGGCAATCTGCGAAACGAAATACCGGTCGTGGGAAACCACCACAAACGTACCTTCGTACTGATCCAGGGCCTGAATCAGAATATTCACCGACTGCATGTCCAAGTGGTTGGTCGGTTCATCCAATAGCAGGAAGTTGGCCTGCGACAGCAGCACTTTGGCCAGCGCCACCCGCGATTTTTCGCCCCCGGACAGCACCTTGATCTTCTTGAAAACATCGTCGCCCGAAAACAGGAAACAGCCCAAAACCGTCCGCAATTCCGATTCAGATTTGGTCGGATTGGCCGATTTCAGCTCTTCCAGCATGTTATCTTCCACGTTCAGCGACTCCAACTGGTGCTGGGCGTAGAAACTGAAGGAGACATTATGACCCAGCCGCCGTTCGCCCTTTGTGGTGGGTTCGGTTCCCGCAATAATCCGCAGCAGGGTCGATTTACCACGACCGTTGGCGCCGATCAGCGCCACGTGATCACCCCGTTCGAGTCGGGCAGTGGTGTGGGTCAGGATTTTTTTCTCGCCGTAATTTTTCGTTACCTCATCGAGGTGCAGAATGTGCCGACCGGGTTGTGTCGAAAAGTTAAACCGGAAGTTAACGCGGGCATTTTCATCGATCACCGCATCGACCCGATCCATTTTTTCGAGCATTTTCACCCGGCTCTGGGCCTGCTTGGCTTTGGTAGCTTTCGCCTTAAACCGCTCGATAAACCGCTCCGTTTGCCGGATTTTGGCCTGCTGGTTTTCGTAGGCTCCCTGTTGAATTTCGTTGCGCAGCGCCTTTTCTTCAATGTAGAACGAATAATTTCCCGCGTAGAAATTCAGCTTCGCGCCCGACACTTCCACAATGCTATCCACCACATTATCAAGGAATTCCCGGTCGTGGGAAACCACAATCACCGCGCCTTCGTAGTTCAGAATGTATTTTTCAACCCACACAATAGACGGTAAGTCCAAGTGGTTGGTCGGTTCATCAAGCATGAGCAGCGACGGTTTTTGCAGCAGCAGTTTTGCCAGCATCACGCGCATCCGCCAGCCCCCGGAAAACAGCCGCAGCGGTTTGTCCAGATCGCCGGTCGAAAAGCCCAGCCCTTCCAGAATTTCTTCGGCTTTCGACTGGATCGTGTAGCCATCCAGGGCTGCAAATTCGTCCTGCGCCCGCGCCAGTTTGTCGATCAGTTCGTCGCGGTAGTTGACTTCCATCTCGTGCAGCAAGCCGTCGATCCGTTTTTGCAGGTGGTTCTGGCGTTCGAAAGCCTGCATGGCCACCGACAGAATCGAGTCGTCGGTCTGGTAGGAAAGCAAATCCTGGTTCAAAAAACCGATGGTGACGTCGCCCGCTTTGGAGATACTTCCGCCGTCGAGTTGGTATTCACCCATGATCAACCGCAGCAGGGTCGATTTTCCGGTTCCGTTGAGGCCAATGAGACCAATTTTCTGACCGGGCTTGATGTGCATCGACGCATTTTCATAGAGCGCCCGGCTTCCGAGATAATAAGACAGGTTTGTAAGAGAAATCATAACGGCAAATTTACGCATTTTTGCCGCGTTTGCTTGCATGGTTTGTGAAGAACCCGCTATATTTGCACCCACAAAAACGGTAAAAAGTCGTTTTTGCCTCCTTAGCTCAGTTGGTAGAGCGACGCATTCGTAATGCGTAGGTCGCAGGTTCGAGTCCCGTAGGAGGCTCACAAGTCACAAAAAGGCTAATTCGTTGCAGAGCAAAACCGCTCCAAATCAACGAATTAGCCTTTTTCTTTATACTGCTTTATGGATTACCGTACGGTTATTTTGAATGGATCGGGCCACGGTATTAAAGGCCTTGAAACCGCACTGCCGCACTTTTTCATACCATAGCTTCAGCGCTCCGATTAGCCAAACGGGCCAAGCCATGGTTGTACCCATTATTATGGAGGTTGTACCCAAAAATTAAATCGGTGAACGAAAGGGGGAAAGCGCGAAATTGTAGCCTAGAAACAAGAAAACCGCCCTTTTATGGGGCGGTTAACTGACTTGGTTTTAGTAAGTGCTCCCGAAGCTGGGCTCGAACCAGCGACCCTCTGATTAACAGTCAGCAGATTATTGTATCAATATGGTTCAATATGGTTTTTAATACACTGATTATAAGTAAATTATGGCATATGGCATTTCTAGAAAAACCGTATAAATACAGATTTCTTGTGCAAATCTTGTGCAAATTTTTCGTATCTTTAAATCATGAATACGAACGTGGTGATTTCCTTAGATACGCGCCGTGCCAAAAAGGACGGCACCTATCCGGTCATTATGCGACTGGGCCATAATGCGCAAACAACGTCTATTCCCATTGGGATAAGTATCGCAGAAAAGGATTGGGATGAGAAAAAACGTGTTGTTAAAAAAACATACACGGGTGTAAGCTCGGTAACCAGACTGAATAATCAGATTGAAAAGGTGAAGACCGATGCCATGGACATTATTCTAAAACTCCATGAATTGGATATTCTTCAGACCTTATCAATCATATCTTTGAAAGACCGGATCACGCAGAAAGAAGCAAAAGACTCTTTTTTGCAATTTGCCAGTCAATGTGTGGATGAACTCATTAAAGCTCATCGAGTTGGTACAGCCAGATCGTATAAAGGCTTGATCAGCGTCTTGAAAGAATACCGTAAGGGCAAAGATTTATTGTTCAAGGAAGTTACTTACGATTTCCTTGCCAAATTCGAGACCAATCATAAAAGCAAAGGGAACGGTACTAATGGCTTGGCTGTCTATATGAGGACAATCAGGGCCATCTACAACAAGGCCATTAAGTCTGGGGTAGCCGATAAAGAACTGTATCCTTTTGACGACTATAAAATTAAGACGGCTCCCACGGAAAAACGGGCTTTGGATGGAGAGCTACTTAAAAAGATTATTCAATTGGACATTCCAACCAACCATCTGTGCTTTAATACGCGTAACTATTTTGTTGCCAGTTACATGATGTACGGAATGAACTTTGCCGATATGGCTTACCTGGAAAAAAGCTCTGTGGAGAATGGGCGCATCAGGTATCGCCGGAGAAAAACGGGAAAACTGTACGATATAAAGATTACACCGCAGCTTGAAAGTATATTGGTGCATTACATGTACCAAAACCCAGAATCCAAGTTTGTATTCCCGATCTTGAAACGCGAATCTCCTGCTCTTCGTGAAAAGGATATTCAATGGGCCAGGAAGCGGTACAACAAGAAGTTAAAAATGTTAGCGTCTCTGTGTGGGATCGGCTCAAACCTGACGAGTTATGTGAGCAGGCATTCATTTGCAACCCAGGCTATGCTACACGATATTCCGCTGACCGCTATCAGTACGATGCTTGGTCACTCAAGTTTAAAAACCACTGAAATTTATCTGAAAGGGTTGCCGGTCAATATTCTGGATAATTATAATGAAAGAATTTTGGAAGCATAAGCCGTTGATATGGGCCAAATGCAGAAAGGACTATTTCTAAAATCTGATCTTGAATTCATCTACTCAATAAGCGTATCGAAATAAACGTCAGTAATCCGTCGGCTCGTGTTGCTTTTACCCATATGATTTTTATTTTGGCGAAAAAAGCACAATGGAGGTTATCTGTCTACACGATGAAGCCTTTTACGCTCTGATTGACAAGGTTCTTGAACGGGTTCAGCAACAGCAAGCGATTAGGGAAGATAAATGGATTTCGGGTAGCGAAGCTATGCAGAAGCTGCGTATCCAAAGCAAAACGACTTTACAAAAACTCCGTGACGAGGGCAGCATTCGTTTCTCTCAGCCCGAGAAGAAAATCATTCTGTATGATACGGATTCCATCAACGAATATCTGAACCGAAATTCTAAAAACACTTTCTAGCCATGACCGAAGAAGAGGAACCATCCAAAGAGTTCGTGAAGGGTTATAATCATGGCTACCAATTGGCAAAGCATGAGCCGGAATTGCTGGATACGCTTTTAAAAGCCCAAAGCGGCAATGTGCCGACCGATTACAGTAGGGCTATGGCACAAGGCAAAAATCAGTATGAACATGAAAAACTTGTTGCCGAAATGAAAGCAATCCGTGAACGGCAAAAGCAGACGATTAAGAGGAAACGATAAAACAGGCTTTTAATTTTATTTGCTTTGAGCTGCAATCACGTTCCGCCTAAGAAGAACACATGCTGGCCCAATGGATTTAAAGCCATCCAATAGGGATTGGCAACAAGATCATCAATTCTCCAACGGTAAGATCAGGGTTTTACCGGTGATTTACCGGACGTCACTCGTTCCACCAACAATAATTTTCGCCTGCTGATCGCATTCCCCGCCCAACCAAAATTTTTGCTGGTTCATTCGTTGATACCGTCCGGTTGTGTCCTCGCCGTAACCCTAACCTTTACGGAGAACAAAATGAAACTGTTTACCCAATCCCAATACCGACAACTCTTGAAAAATGGCGATCCCATCCTACGTGGCAAAGATCATTTTCCGGTTGTCAAGCTTTTTACACCGGATGCCAATGCGACTTGGTTAATTACTGAAATCGATCCATACGCCCCCGATACGGCTTTTGGTTTATGCGATCTTGGTTTGGACGCCCCGGAATTGGGTTATATCAACCTATTCGAATTGACCACTTTAGGTGGCTATTTGCGATTGCCGGTGGAACGTGACCGATGTTTTACGGCCACCCACCCAATTAGTGTCTATGCGCAAGCCGCACGGATGGCCTGGGCTATCACCGAAGAGTCAGCCGCCTTGCAATTAGCGGAGGCTATCTTGAAAGCGGAGTAAAATAGCCTCCAGTTCAATGCCCCGGTTGGTAGCCGGGGCATTTTATCGTCGGAAACCACGCCGACGTTGCTGGGTCTTTTGTTCACGTTTTTCGCGAGCCTGCTGCGCTAGCTTTTTGACTTCAGCCTCATCGACAGGTTGCCCTTTTGCAACTTGTGGAGGTTTAACTTGTTGGCCACCTGTATCTTGCTGACCACTTTTATTGGGTTCTGCCTGTTGCTGTCGATAAGCCTTTATCATGTCAGCCGCCTTATCCTGACTCTGGGACATATCGGGTAAGGGGGCAGGTGGAGTTGGTTCTCCTAAATAATTTCTTTGTTCTTGAGCAAAGCGAGTCTGAACGTCTTTGACCTTCTTTTCGTGTAAATCTTTGAGCCTGTCTAACTGGCCGTCAAATCGGGTTTTATCGTAATGCTCGTTTTGCAGATTTTTGATAGTTGCCTGATCTGCGTAATAGTCCTGATTCAGCCGTTCAAGCTCTTTGTCCTGTTGGGCTAAGAGATCACTATATGACATAGACGATGAATTAGAAATAGTTGAATGACACTGAAATAAAGAGGTTTGAGCTAATTTCTAACCCAAAAATTTGTATTGGAGTAAACGATCATTAACCCCGATACACCACAGTCTCTTTTTTAAGCTCGCTTTACCTATAAACCCTTGTATGACAGGGGCTATTTTAGCAGGGCTAACCGAATTTTAAGCAAAATCTGTTCAAAAGTAATCCATCGTTTACTCCTAAACAAAATCATGGTTAACCCACTATGAAACAGGCCATTGCCTACTACCGCGTTTCCACTCATCGACAAGGGCGAAGTGGATTGGGGCTGGAAGCTCAGCAATTGACGGTAGTAAGTTATTGTCAGCTTAATGGCTATGAGCTTATTGATGAGATTGTAGAAGTGAAATCAACCCGGAAACAGCAGAGTGGCCTATTTGAGGCCTTGGAGCGATGCCGGCAGAACAAAGCAACTTTGACGGTAGCCCGACTGGACCGTTTGGGCCGCGATGTTGAAAAAATTGCCCGACTGGTGAAATCCGATGTCGAAATCGTGGTGACCGATAACCCGCATGCCAATCGGTTTACGATCCACATTTTGGCTGCTGTCGCCGAAGAGCAACGGCAGCGCATTAGCGAAACCACCAAAGACGCCTTAGATGCCGCCCGAAAACGTGGGGTTGTCCTGGGAAAACATGGCAAGACGCTGGCTACCCGAAATAAAAAAGCAGCCGAAGAGTTTGCGCACCAGCTTTCTCCCATGCTTAAGAAACTAAACAATCGGGGGATTACCACCGTGAGAGCGATTGCCCAAGAACTCAACAAACAAGGTATTCCGACGTTTCGCGGGGATAGCCAATGGCACCCCGGCACCGTCTACACCATCCTGAATCGACTTAAAGAAATCAAACCCATGAAAACACAACCCGCTATGATCCCGGCAAATGAACCCGACATTCTATTCGATGATTGCGCCCTCCTTCACCAGGCATTCGGAAAGGATGCGTTGAAGGTTTCCTCAATCAACGCCAATTGCGATTGTTCCTCTTACTATTCTGCTGAAGACGATGACGCCGTTGATTCCGATCAAATCGCCGTATCTGCTGCTCCGACCCATTGAGCCGGAATACTCCTACGTCGTTAATTGCTTGTATCCGCATTCGCTTCGTCTTTTGACCCAGACGCAAGTGAATATCCTGACAGCTATCGATGGGCATTCCACGATATCTATGCTAAGCGACCGACTAGCCGTTCCCCCGACCGTTTTAGAAGAATTTTTAAAACTTCTCGCTCAAACGGACATCATTCGGTTTGATACCGCGTTCCGAAAACCGGAAAAGCCTAGTTCCCTTCAATCGCTCAATTTCTGGATTCATACCACCAATCGCTGTAATCTGGCCTGTAGCTATTGCTACATCTCGACCTTGAACACAACCGAAGGCATGCCGGATGCCACCAAACAGCAATTGCTGGAGAAGGTGGTAGAAACGGTGGTCAAGCGAAAACTCAAACAGATCAAATTCCGATTGGCCGGAGGAGAACCCTTAACCCAGTTTAAATCCTGGAAAGCCTTTATTCCCCTCATTCGGCACCGATTAAACGAAGTAGACTGTCGTTTTGAAGCGTCCTTTATCACCAATCTGACGATTCTAACCGACGAAATCATCACTTTTTGCCAGGAGCAGGCCATTGGCTTTGGCATTTCGCTCGACGGCCTGGAGGCCTATCAGAATGCCAGTAGACCGTTCAAACAGGGAGCAGGAACGTTCCAACGCATCGACCGCAATTTGATAATGTTACTGACTCACCAAATTCCGGTAACCGTCAACACGGTCGTTACTAATCAGAACGTGAAGGGACTGCCCGCATTAACCCGCTATTTGATTGAGCTGGATGTGCCGTTTCGCTATTCGATTGTGAAGGGTGAAGCGCTTGACGCAGAGCTTTTGGAAAACAGTCTCCTGGAATCCTATGCGATCATGCGGGAAGCCATTCAGGCCGGATGGCAATTCTCTCATCGTCACCAATTTTGTGATCTCAAGCCCCAGGAATTAGGGTTTCAGACCTGTGCCTCCGGGTTTTCCGGGGGAGCCATCTACGTCGATGGAACCTTCAATTATTGTCATGTCCACTTTGGCGATGAACGTCAATCCTCCCAGTCGATCTTTAACCCTGAATTAGACCTGGTGGCGATGATCGAGCAAGGCAGTCATGAAGAAGATAACCGGTCGAATGACTGCAAAACTTGCCGGTACAATGCTGTTTGTACCAGTGGCTGTCCGGTTTACCGGGTTAATGGGAAAGACCCCCAATGTAGCCTGTATCACCGGATTATTCCGTTGCTGTATGACCTTCAAGCCCAGGAACGGTTGAAAGTCCTGCGGGATTTAAAATCCGTTAACTCCTGACCGCTATGCTCTTTTCTGACGAAGACAGGAAAGGCTGACCATGATCGGGAATATTGCGGTGCTGATTTCGTGGCTCGCCTTAGCGGCCACGCTTTATCAATTATACCTCCAACGAACGCATAACGAAAAATCGCTCCAACCGCTGGGACAAATCGATCTGGAGGATCGACAGGGCCATCTCTACATCCATGTCACGAATAATGGCCTGGGGCCGATGATCGTAGACCAGCTCCTTTTTTTAAAAGATGGCAAACCGTATACGACGATTGATGCCTGTTTGAATCTGGTTCGCCAATCCTATACCGCTATCGCAGTGAATGAATCTGTGCGGAAAGTGATTTTGCCCAACAGCCGTTTGGTCATTTTTGAAACCCGTTTTGAAAAGGGTGAAGAAGACCTGCATCTGGTCCGCCAGCAGCTTAGTTCCATTCGTTTGAAGGTCGTGTTCCGCGACATCTACAACAATAAAACCACTATCGAGCGCGACTTTCAGTGGTTTGCAAGGTACGCAATCGAAGAGGGGCAGCAATAGAGGCCGTTTCAAAGCTACAATGGCACGATAGGGGGCATTTTGATGTTCGAGCAGGCATCATTTATGAACTTGACACGAAAAACTAATTTTGGTACAACATAAAAAACTAATTTTGGTGCAGCATGAAAAACGAATAATGGTCCATTATGGCAACTCCGGCGGAAAACCTGGCTCAGTCGCTTGAAGCCTTACATACCTTGCAACAAACCGAAAAGATCGTTGCCATTCGATCCACGGATTTGACTCGAACTCACCGGGAACGTCTAATTAAAAATGGTTTTTTGAAAGAGGTTTTAAAGGGGTGGTACATTGCGTCCCGACCCGATGAACGACCGGGCGATACGACGGGTTGGTATGCCTCCTTCTGGCAATTTTGCGCATCCTACCTTCAGGAACGCTTCGGGGACCAATGGGTGCTTTCTCCCGAGCAATCGTTAGCTCTGCACAGTGGGAATTGGGTGGTGCCTGGGCAACTGTTGGTCCGGTCCCCCAGAGCCAACAACAACGAAACCAAACTCCTGTTTAATACCACCCTGTTCGATATCCGGGTCCCGCTGCCCGCTGATGATGAAATCGAAGTCAAAGAGGGGCTACGGATGTATTCCCTGGCGGCTGCGCTGGTCTTCTGTTCGCCGGTTTATTTTACCCGCTCGGCGATGGATGCCCGCAATGTCCTGTCCCTGGTGCGGGATGCGTCCGATCTGTTGGCAATTTTGCTGCGGGGAGGCCATACTGTGGTGGCGGGACGACTGGCCGGAGCCTTTCGCAATCTGGGTAATGACCGCATGGCGGATGAGTTGATCCAGACGATGCGGTTGGCTGGGTATGAGGTACGGGAAGAAGATCCCTTTACCGCAAAGCTGCCGCATATTTTATCGTTTCGGGAAACCTCGCCGTACGTGAACCGGATACGGCTGATGTGGCAAAGCATGCGTGAAAACATAGTAGAACATTTTCCAGTGGCTCCAGGGCTACCGCAAGACCTGGATGCATACCTAAAACAGGTGGATGATGCCTTTGTCTCCGATGCCTATAATTCGCTTTCGATTGAAGGCTATCAGGTCACCCCAGCTTTGATCGAGCGCGTTCGTCAGGGGAGATGGAATCCCGATCAGGTGGAATCCGATCAGGATCAAAAGAATGCCTTAGCTGCCCGTGGGTATTGGCAAGCGCACCAGGCGGTCAAACAAACGATTCAGGCCATTTTGCAAGGTCAAAACGCGGGGGAAGCGGTCGAAAATGACCACCGCACCTGGTATCGGGAATTATTTGCTCCCAGTGTGAGCATTGGTTTATTGAAAGCCAGCGATCTGGCGGGTTACCGCAACGGGCAGGTGTATATCCGGGGTTCCAAACACGTACCACTAAACCGGGATGCGGTGCGGGATACGATGCCGGTGTTTTTTGAATTACTCCAAGCCGAACCGGAACCGGCTGTCCGGGTGGTGCTGGGCCATTTTATCTTTGTCTATATTCATCCGTACATGGACGGAAATGGACGGATTGGTCGTTTTTTGATGAATGCGATGCTGGCTTCGGGTGGTTATCCCTGGACGATTATTCCCCTGAGTGATCGGAGCCGCTATATGCAAGCCTTGGAAAAGGCCAGTGCGGAACAGGATATTACTAATTTTGCGGTTTTTCTCGCCGATCTGGTCAGGAAAAATCAAACGAAATAAAACGGATTCATTTAGCTGGTTCAGCTAGTAGTCGATTGAACGCAGAGGAGGGGAAATGACAGGAGATATTGCGGTGCTGATTTCGTGGCTCGCCTTGTTTGCGACCCTCTATCAATTATACCTCCAACGAACGCACAACGAAAAATCACTCCAACCACTGGGGCAAATCGATTTGGAAGATCGACAAGGCCATCTTTACATTCGCATAACGAATAATGGCATGGGGCCGATGATTATTGATCGACTCATTTTTCGGAAAGATGGTAACCAGTACACGACGATTGAAAATTGCCTGGAACTCAGTACGCGGACTTATACGCAGGTCGGCATTAGTGAGTCTGTGCGAAAAGTCATTTTACCCCATTCCCATTTGACCGTATTTGAAACTAGAGTGGAAGATCAGGACGCAGAGAAAGAGGCTCAGCAGATTAGACAGCAGTTAAGCTCCATTGCATTGAAAGTGGAATTCCGTGACATCTACAATAATAAGATGACTATCGAGCGGGATTTTCAGTGGTTTTCCCGATATATCCAGGAAAAGGTCATTGAACAAAAATCCACATAATGGGTAAACTCGCATTCAGTATCCTTCGCTGAAGGAATAAATGGGAATACCAATCAGCCGCCAATCAGAAAAATACAATACCTGTTGATTTTTAAAGCAAAGAGATGCAATCCTGTTCAATGATTTATTCATCATATTAGAGACAGGAGCAAAATTACGCAGTAAGTTAACTTTTAGCGATTAAAACCCACACATATTTAAAAGACGAGTGGGGTGATCGGGTTTTGCTGGACAGTCAACTCTCCTTAATTTGCATAATGCTCTTTACAGGCTTAACAGCTAAGCTCGAGATATCAGAAAATAAAAAACTTTCGCGGCATGAAATACTATTTATTTGATTATCAGTAGCTTTAGAAAGATAATGTGCAAGAAACGTTTTCTGCAAATAGATGAAAAATGCTTTTCTATTGGAACTGTAAGATTTTCTTACGTATTTTGTATGAAAATCTTACACAACCATGAAAAGCCTTGATCCTAGCGTAGTCGAGTTAGAACTAGTCAAGATTGTTGACGAGGTCAACAAAAATATTTCAAGACTGGATATAGACATAGACACAAGTTGTTGCCCTGGTGATATCGGAATTAGTAGTCAAATACTTATAACTATAATGGGAAGAGTAAGTAATAATTTGGGAATAACTATTCCCGATGACTGCTATATTTTTCATGATAAAGATTCTCACAAGCAATTAAGCATAAAAGAAGCAGCACAAAAATTAATTGAGAAAGCGAAAGATGGAAATCAGTAACACATTGCCCGATCGGGAAAAAATTGCTGCACGGCTTAGAGAAGCGAGAGCATTATCAGGACTATCACAAGCACAGGCAGCATATAAACTAGGTCTTCAACGTCCAGCAGTTTCCGAAATAGAAGCAGGTAAACGAAAGGTGAGTGCCGAAGAAATAATTCAATTTGCAAACTTATATAAAGTAGCTACCTCTTGGCTTCTGCTAAAAGAGGAAGAAAGCGATGAATATATGAGTGAGCAGATTAAATTCGCAGCAAGAGAATTAAGCAAAATGAGTCAAGATGACGTACAAAAATTATTAGAAGTGATTAAAATACTTCCAAAGTAATGAATTTGAATACAAAGGCAATTTTAAAGGCTGACGAAATACGAACTCGATTGGGACTGAATATTTTTCAGCCTATTAATATTTTTGATGCGTGTGTCAATTTGGGACTTACAGTAAGATTTGTTGACATTAACATGGAAGGCCTCTATGTCAAACAAAAGAATGGAGCATATCCAACAATCATTTTGTCCAATCAGCGGCCTTTCTCAAGGCGATGCTTTACTTGCGCACACGAACTTGGGCATCACGTTTTTGATCATGGTTTAAAAATTGATACGTTATCGGAGCAGCAAGCTAACTCCACTTATAAAGATAGTGAAGAACAATTGGTGGACTTATTTGCCGGGGCAATGTTACTCCCCATAGCCGGTATACAATCTGAATTTGCAAAAAGAAATTGGTCGATACAAAAATCTTCACCCGTGGAATATTATACAATTTCCTCGATTTTTGGAGTAGGCTACCAGACACTAATAGTGCATTGTAAAGCACATGGCTTGATTAATGAGCAGAAGTCTGTATCATTGCTTAAGTCCCAACCAGCTAAAATATTAGAAAGCCTTTTAGAAACTCGAATAATTTTAAAATCACATTTTAAAATTATTGATACTAATTGGGGATTAAGTATCGTCGATTTAGAAGTTACAAATTATATTATTCTTCCTTCTGGTTTTAAAGTTGAAGGGAACCATTTGCAAGAGTTTAAACTGGCTAATAATACTAGGAGTGTTTTTATAGCAGAAAAACCTGGTATCGTTCGTGCATTTTCTCATGATAATTCTATATGTTTTTTCATCCGTATACAAAAGCTAGGCTATGTTGGCCTAGCAGAATATCGACATATAGAAGAAGACACCGAATAAATATGTATACGACCCCTTTGTTACTTGAAGGTACAAATTTGTCAATTGTTTGGTGCAGAGCTGTAGATCACATACTCCAAAACTCTGGCGCTGACATTACCCCTTTGGTAGTGACTCTTACAAAATTTGAAGAGTCAATTGAAGTACGGAATATGCTTGAGCAAAGCCTCCGTATCAATGAGAAATCATCAATTAATACTGTGGCAGAAACAATTTTTCCAGAGTCACTTTATCAGCTTTACTCATATGATAGGCACGCTTTATACGAAGGATATCTTAGCATTTTACCTCGATTAAAAAAGATCGATCCAAAAAATGCTAAAGGCACTTACTTCGAACGATTAATTGCTTTTAACGGTAAAATAAACCAGCTCGAAATGATTATTAATTCTTTACAGGAAGAGCAAAGTGTGAGACGTTCCAAACTACAAGCTTCTATTTTTGATGCAACAAGGGACCATTCTGACAGTCCATATCAACGTTTTCCTTGCTTACAACACGTAACATTTAATGAAACTCCTAGTAGAGGTCTAATTATTAATAGCTTTTACGCAATGCAGTATCTTTATGAACGAGCATATGGCAATTGGTTGGGGTTAATAAATTTAGGGAAATTTGTCGCAAGGGAGCTTAATTTAAATTTTGAAAGATTAAATTGTTTCGTCGGTGTAGAACATTTAGATATATCGAAAGAAAAAGCAAAAAAATTAAGAATGGAGTTTAACCAATTGAGTATATATGAATAAAGTTGCTTTGTTTTTACTTACAGTCCGAAGCATAGGAAAGTTATTCTCTTTGGAAGAAGAGACTCAATTAATATGAAATCAGGATTAACCATTTGTGTTTCTATTGCACCAGCCAAAACAACAGAGGTATATGATAGTTATTGGAAATTTGCTGCTCTTAGACAAGAGGCGTTTTTTAATCGATTGAATGGTGAATCATACCCTTGGTCTTCAGATATGATAATTAATCAATATCGGTTCACTAATGTATACCGTGCGGCAGACAGAGTGAGCCAGTATTTAATAAGAAATGTTATTTATAGAGATGACCTTCCAAATTCTCCAAAAGAGGTTTTGTTCCGAATATTATTATTTAAATTGTTCAATAAAATTGAAACTTGGGAGCTATTAAATTCAGCACTCGGCAATATTACCTATGAGGAATATGATTTTAAACGATACAATAATATATTATCAGAGACTATTAATAGTGGGAAAAGAATTTACTCGGCTGCTTATATTATGCCGTCAGGTAAATCTTATTTTGGATACTTAAGAAAGCATTCAAACCATCTAAAATTAATTGAGCATATTATTAGTGCTAATACACATGAGCAATTAATGTCTACAAATAAAATGCAGCAAGCATTTGAGATAATTAAAAGTTTTCCAAGTCTTGGTGACTTCTTAGCATATCAGCTATTGATAGACATTAATTACTCTTCTATTTTAAATTTTTCCGAATCTGATTTTGTTGTCCCAGGGCCTGGAGCGATTGGAGGAATAAGTAAATGTTTCCAAGATACAGCTGGCCTAAATAATGCAGAGGTAATAAAGTTGATGACCGACAGGCAGGAACAAGAATTTGAGCGTTTAGGCTTAGTCTTCAATAACCTTTGGGGACGGCGCCTACAACTAATCGATTGTCAAAATATTTTTTGTGAAGTAGATAAGTATGCGCGAGTGAAGCATCCCAATGTAAAGGGAAGTAGTGATAGAGTAAAAATAAAACAAAAATTCAAAATAAACTCAGTTCCACTTAGTATTTGGTTTCCCCCAAAATGGGGCATCAATGACAAGATATTGGAACTTAGCAAATGACTGAATGTAAATATTAAAAAAGTATGTCATTCATAGGAACGAAGAGTCTTTTTCAACTTTTACAAGCATCGGATGTGATATTCCCGTTTGACGAGAATAATATAAAGAACGGGGCTTACGAACTATCCCTTGGCGGCCAAGTGTTTCAAACAGATACTAAACCTCGCTCAATAAAGTCTTTGAGTATTGGTCAAGAAATTTATATTGCACCAGGTCAGTTTGCATTACTTCTCACGGAGGAGAAAGTAAAAATCCCTGAAACTAAAATTGCCTTTATATCAATAAAGGCAGGCATAAAGTTTAAAGGCCTAGTAAATGTGTCTGGATTTCATGTTGATCCTGGTTTTGAAGGAAATCTTCTATTTTCTGTCTATAATGCTGGTCCTTCTACAATTGTTTTGAAGAGAGGGCAAAAGTGCTTTCCAATATGGTTTGCAGAGTTAAATGAAAAGCAAGATTACTCCGGAACACATGAAAAACAATTCAGTATTCCGGTAGAGCCGGTGGAGGCATTGAGTCAGGGTGATTTGGCATCTCCTAGTTTTTTGCTTAAAAAGATAGATGACGGGTATAAAATTCTTGATACTAAAATTAATAATATTGATGACATCCAAAAAGGCAAAATAGAGTTAATTGAGAAAGAACAAAAAGCAATAGACTATCTTGCTAAGACAGCATTAGGTCTAATGGTTATAATTTTTGTGAAATTTATTTTTGATTGGGTTGTTTTCAATTACGGCCTTAACAAAGGAATCGAAATTAAACAAAAAGAAGTCATCGTTGATTCCATGATTAACTTGAAATTAGTAGAAAAGAAAAAACTACTAATTGAGATTGATAGCTTACAAAAGATTAGAAATGTTATTCAAATAAAAAATGACCGCCGATGAAAGCTGCACATTTTTTTGATTCTGCGTATTCAGAATCCGAGCAAATTCCAAAATATTTTACTGTATCCTTTGAAGAAATTAAAACAGGAGAAAAACAGGAAGTAAGGGTAGTGCTTAATAATAAGCAAGTGGGAGATGTAATTAATGACAATTCTTATAAAAACGATTTTTATCGTTATCATGATGTCTTCCACTATTCATTTGCTACTTTACTTGGATGGTCTCCATGTACAAGGGTATTAGTAAAATGCAAGAGAAAAAGTAATAATTTGGTAGATGAAGTAGAAGATGGAGCTAGAGCCGCAATTACAGAAGAGGCTCTGTCTATGATTATTTTTAATGAGGCAAAGCGAAAAAATTATTTCAAGGATGTTTCACAGGTTTCAAAGACTACACTTCGAATAATAAAGGAAATGACTGAAAACTTTGAGGTCAAAGTTAGAACTAAAAAACAGTGGGAGAACGCTATTTTGAAAGCATATGAAGTTTTTCGATTTTTAATCGCCAATAATGGAGGTAAGGTTGAATTTAATGCTATAAAAAAGGAAATTAACTATGAGTCTTTAAGCTAAATGATTATTGGGATCGGTTGCGATATTGTAGATCACAAAATATCAGAATCCTTAGAATGGGACTCGAAACCTCATACTATAAATCGAATTTTATCTGATGAAGAGATGATGTTATATGATTCTCATAAAACTTTGAATTTTATTGCAGGGAGATTTGCAGCGAAAGAAGCTATATTAAAATGCCTTGGTACAGGAATGCAGGATGGTATTTCTTTGCGCCAAATTCAAATTCTTAAATCAGAGGATGGCAATCCGATCGTTCAACTTATGGGACAAGCAAAGCAAATATCAGACAATATGGGAGTTGATGCATGGCATTTATCAATTTCTCATTGTGCAAGCTATTCGATTGCTTTTGCTATAGCTGAAAAAAAGTGAAGTTATTACTTTCCATGAATTGGCAATTTTGTAAATTATAGTCAAACCTCAATTACTCGATTTTTGGTTGCAAAAGTAGAGAATCATGTAATTAAATTTGAAGATATAAATGTCGATAAATGAAATATAACATTTTGATATAGAGCTTAGCTAATATACACTTCAAATTTTTATCATGTTCGAAAAATGGGTGAAAATCTCCTCTATCCTCCTGATTTTGATTCACGTTTGGCCACTTCTGTAGAAATCTTGTTTAATCCGTTTCGATCAATATTATAAGAAAGCCTTTGTTGTATTTTTGAGAAGACTTATAAAAAATAAGGACATTTACAGACTGACTCACCATATTTGACATGGCCTTTAGTACTTTACAGATTGCTGAATTCATTCGGATCTTTAGCTTAAGAGGACAAAATATTGCTTGGTTTACTGGAGCAGGAGCTTCCGTTGCGGCAGGGCTACCCTCTGCTTATGACATGACTTGGGATTTTAAGCGGAGTATCTTTTGCACCGAGCAGAACACACCAATTTCACAGTTTAGCAATTTAACGCCGGGGGTAAAAAGTAAAATCCAAGCTTACTTTGACAGTAAGCGGGCCACTAATGATCCTAACAGTCCACCTCCAGAATATAGCCTAGAAGAGTACTCTATAGTGATCCCGCTTTTTTGTACCAGCCTTTAAGCTTGTCGGAATGGTTGCTAACTTAGTCAACTATGAAAGCAAAAAGCCGTCGTCAGTTCACCTCTGAGTTCAAGGTGAAGGTCGTTTTAGAAGTACTCCGCCAAGACAAAACTCTCAATCAGATCGCTAGTGAGCATGATCTGCATCCGCAGTTGGTGCAAACTTGGAAACAGGCATTTATGACCGCTGTTCCGCAACTATTTGATCAACAGAAGGGAGCCGAGAAGCCTATTGCCGATGAAACAGGGCCGCTCTACGAACAGATCGGGCGGTTACAGATGGAGCTGACCTGGCTGAAAAAAAAATTAGTGACCAACCCTTAAGCCAGCGACGAGACATGATTGAGCGCTCTAATACAGCATTGAGTCTGCGTCGACAGTGTTGGTTATTGAGTGTCAGTCGTACTGGTCTGTCCTATCAACCTGTGCCAGTTGATGAGCAAACCTTGCGGATCATGCGCCGATTGGATGAATGGTATGTCGAACATCCTGATTTGGGTCATCGCCGACTGGTTGTCCTGTTAAAGCAAGAAGGGTGGGAAATAAACATCAAACGCGTTCGCCGTTTAAGAGCCTTGATGGGCCTGGAAACACAGTTCCCAAAACCGAATCTATCCAAACCCGGTGTACCTCGTCAGCGTTTTTTCTATCTGCTTAGAGGCTTGGTGATTACGAGTGTTCATCAGGTTTGGGCCACTGACATAACCTACATTCCTATGCCAAAAGGCTTTTTTTATGTCATGGCCATCTTAGATTTGCATAGCCGATACGTCTTACAGTGGCAGATGAGTAACACCCTTGAAGCGGACTGGTGTGTGGCTACATTACAACAGAGTTTACAGCAATGGGGAAAGCCCGAAATCTTCAATACCGATCAGGGCAGTCAGTTCACCAGCGATGATTTTGTAGCAGTCTTACAAGGTCACCAGATTGCAATTAGTTGGGACGGGAAAGGTCGAGCTTTGGACAATATCTTCGTGGAACGGTTTTGGCGAACGCTAAAATATGAGGATGTTTATTTGCGAAACTATCAAACGGGTAGTGAGCTGCGAGCGGGCCTGAGCAAGTATTTTCAGTATTACAATTACCAACGGCCTCATCAGTCGTTGGGTTACCGAACACCCGCAACGGTGTTAATCGAAGGGAAAGAAAAACAACACAAATCTGTCAACTAACCATTTCGTTTGGCTAAGTAGTGGTACAGAGAATGGGGTACACTATACTCTTACTATTTTCAGAAGGCGTATCCGGATCTTTCGTTACGTAGTGAGTACATAGAACGAAAACTAGCCAATGCAAAGCCCACCTACGGCTATAAAGTAATGGCCGTCCTCATGAAGATGGGGATGTTGCGGTTTGTTCTGACGACAAACTTTGACCGCTTGATTGAAGATGCTGCGGCAATGGTTTATGAAAGTACCGCCAAGTTGCATATTGCCTCAATAGACAACAATTATCAAGGGCTTCACTATATACAGGATCAAAAAACACCAGCGCTACTGAAGTTGCATGGGGATTTTCATTCGCTTTTCATGAAAAATACCGTTGAAGAACTACGGCAGCAAGATGAAAAGCTTCGATTGGCCTTTAAGAATGCCTGTGAAAATTATGGATTTGCTTTCATTGGCTATAGTGGAAGGGATAATTCCATTATGAAAGTTATTGAGGAAAGCTTGGAAATGACATCGACTTTTCCCGCTGGCTTATTCTGGTTTGTCAGAAGAGGAAACAGCGTAGCTGCTAACGTAGCATCGATTTTGGAAAAGGCCTCCACAAAAGGAATACCTGCGTATCTGGTCGAAATTGAATCGTTTGAAGAATGTTTTTCATCCATTCTCAAATTTTTGCCAAACGTGCCTGAGGACGCTAAAAAACTATTAGAAACCAGCAATCGGCGACTTGTCCATCAGCCTGTAGCTAATAAGGGTAAACAGACACCCATTCTACGATTAAACGCACTTGAAATTAAAGATTATCCTAGCGTCGCCCGGCTTATTGAATGCGATTGTGGTAATACCAAAGAAATATTAGAAGCCGTCAAAGAGGCAAAAGCTAATCTACTATGTATTCGAAAACAGCAGGGTATCGTCGGGTTTGGAGATGACCGAGAGTTTGATAGGGTTTTCCCAAAGAACCGCAAAAGCATCTATACAATTGAAGAAAAACATTTTTCTTTTGATGATTCATCTATTAAAAATCTGGTCACTGAAGCTCTTCTGAATGCACTGACTAGAAAGCGTCCTCTGCGCTGGATGAGAAAGCGAAGTGATTATTATATTGTTTTAAATCCCCGACAATTAAATCACCCAGAATTATTACCCCTAAATACGCTTACCTATACTTCTTATAATAAACCAGTAAAGCACACAACCAATGGCTATGTTCCAAATACCCACTTGCTATGGGTGGATGCGTTACATGTGACTATAACCCGCAAATCGTCATCTATTTATTTGATGCTTGAGCCCACAATTCGAGTAGCTAAAAATGCGGACCCTGAACTTCGATTTAAAAGTGCCGCCTTTGTTGAATATGCCACTCCAAACTGGGCCATTTACACCGATTAATGCTGGTCCACCCGCGCCGATGTAAACTGGGCCACCTGTGGATAAGTGAACATTGAAGAGACAATATTCCTAGTTTTCCAATGGGCA